>NZ_JAINRE010000150.1 GCF_020400595.1 Streptomyces naphthomycinicus
CAGTCCCGCCCTGCGCCGGCTGCGCGATCTGCACTTCCACCACACCGACAAGGACGCGGTGATCGCCTACTCGAAGCGGAGCGGATCGAACACGGTTCTGGTGGTGGCCAACCTCGACCCCCACCACACCCAGGAGGCGACGGTCTCGTTGGACATGCCACAACTCGGCCTGGAATGGCACGAGTCCGTGCCGGTGCGCGACGAGCTCACCGGCGAGACCTATCACTGGGGCAGGGCCAACTATGTGCGCCTCGAGCCGGGTCACAGGCCCGCGCACGTGTTCACCGTCCTGCGACCGTCCACCCCGCAGACCGGAGGGTCACCCACCATATGATCGTCAACGAGCCCGTTCCGGACACGTTCGAGGACACTCCCGCCAAGGACCGCGATCCCGAATGGTTCAAACGCGCCGTCTTCTACGAGGTGCTGGTCCGCTCCTTCCAGGACAGCAACGGCGACGGCGTCGGCGACCTGAAGGGCCTGACCGCCAAGCTCGACTATCTCCAGTGGCTCGGCGTGGACTGCCTGTGGCTGCCGCCGTTCTTCAAGTCGCCGCTGCGGGACGGCGGTTACGACGTCTCCGACTACACCGCCGTGCTGCCGGAGTTCGGT
>NZ_JAINRE010000151.1 GCF_020400595.1 Streptomyces naphthomycinicus
GCACCCGGCACTGCGGCGCCTACGGAATCTCCGCTTCCATCAGACCGACAACGATGCCGTGCTCGCCTACAGCAAGACCACGGGCACGGACACGGTCATCGTGGTCGCCAACCTCGACCCCCACCACGCCCAGGAGGCCACGGTCTCGTTGGACATGCGGCAACTCGGCCTGGACCGGGACGCCACCCTGTCGGTGCACGACGAACTGACCGGCGAGACGTACCACTGGGGCAGGACCAACTTCGTGCGTCTCACGCCCGGCCGGACGCCGGCGCACGTGCTCCACGTCGGGCGAGCGACGCACCAGATCGGAGGGCCCGCAGCGTCATGACCGTCAACGACCCCGTACCGGACACCTTCGAGGACACCCCCGCCAAGGACCGCGACCCCGAGTGGTTCAAACGCGCCGTCTTCTACGAGGTGCTGGTCCGCTCCTTCCAGGACAGCGACGGCGACGGCATCGGCGACCTGAAGGGCCTGACCGCCAGACTCGACTATCTCCAGTGGCTCGGCGTGGACTGCCTGTGGCTGCCGCCGTTCTTCGAGTCGCCGCTGCGGGACGGCGGTTACGACGTCTCCGACTACACCGCCGTACTGCCCGACTTCGGC
>NZ_JAINRE010000152.1 GCF_020400595.1 Streptomyces naphthomycinicus
CAGGCCGTCACGTGCGTGCAGCAGCTCCGGGTCCGTCAGCGCGGCGAGGAGTTCCTCGCGGTCGGTGCCGGCGACGACGGCGCCGTACTCGAAGCGGGAGCGTGCGGTGGCCAGGCCGAGGCCGATGCCGGCCGGACGCTCCTCGGGGTGCTCGGTGACGAACGCGCGCAGCCGCTCGACCTGCCTCCGCAGAGCGGCCTCGGAGCGCGCCGACAGCATCCAGGGCACGGCGGGCGGTTCGGCCGGAGCCGGGTGCCCGGAGTCCTCGGGTGCTTCTTCCAGCACGACGTGGGCGTTGGTGCCGGACACACCGAACGAGGACACACCCGCCCGGCGCGGGCGGCCCGCACGCGCCCACTCCCGGGCCTCGGTCAGCAGCCCCACCTCGCCCGCGGTCCAGTCGACCTCGGGGGACGGTTCGTCCACGTGGAGCGTGCGGGGCAGCACGCCGTGCCGCATGGCCTGGACCATCTTGATCACACCGGCGACACCGGCGGCGGCCTGCGTGTGCCCGATGTTGGACTTGACGGAGCCGAGCCAG
>NZ_JAINRE010000153.1 GCF_020400595.1 Streptomyces naphthomycinicus
CTAGTTCGAGGACCAATTCGACTCACCGATAACCTGCATCACCATGATGCGCGCTTGGATCCTGCCGATGCTGCTTGTGCTCAGCGGCTCAGCCGTCGCGGCCGGGCAGATCTTCCAGGGGAGCCCCGGCACAGCCGCAGCACTCCTGCTGGCGTTCCTGGCGCTCGCCGGCGTGAACTCACCCCTGATCTTCCCAAGGTCCATCGGTGCGCAGGAGGCACAACGCCGCAGCGCGGTTGACGGCCGACCGGTCGTCTTCTGGCGGCCGGGCTGCAAGTACTGCATACGACTGCGCATCCGACTGGGCCGCAGCGCCAGCCAGTTGCACTGGGTCAACATCTGGCGCGACCCGGCAGGAGCCGCAGCGGTGAGAGCAGCCAACGACGGCAACGAGACCGTGCCGACCGTCATCGTGGCGGACCAGCCGCACACCAACCCCGACCCCGAATGGGTGCGCGGACAGCTCTCCCCTTCCGTGTGATCAGAAACCGCACCCTACGGAGAGCCACCGCAGCCCCAAGCGCACGGAGGTTAAA
>NZ_JAINRE010000154.1 GCF_020400595.1 Streptomyces naphthomycinicus
CGGTATCTGCCACTCCGACATCCACCAGGCCCGCGAGGGCTGGGGCGAGGCGATCTTCCCGATGGTCCCCGGCCACGAGATCGCGGGCGTCGTCGCCGAGGTCGGACCCGGTGTCACCAAGTTCCGGGCCGGCGACCGGGTGGGCGTCGGCTGCCTGGTCGACTCCTGCCGCGAGTGCGAGAACTGCAAGGCCGGCCTGGAGCAGTACTGCCTGGGCGGCAACGTCGGCACGTACAACGCCATCGGCAAGGACGGCGAGCCCACGTACGGCGGCTACTCGGAGAAGGTCGTCGTCGACGAGAACTTCGTCGTCCGCATCCCCGACGGCCTCTCCCTGGACGTGGCCGCGCCGCTGCTGTGCGCCGGCATCACCACGTACTCCCCGCTGCGCCACTGGAACGCCGGCCCCGGCAAGAAGGTCGCCGTCGTCGGCCTGGGCGGCCTCGGCCACATGGCCGTCAAGATCGCCCACGCCATGGGCGCCGAGGTCACCGTCCTCTCCCAGTCCCTGCGCAAGAAGGACGACGGCCTCA
>NZ_JAINRE010000155.1 GCF_020400595.1 Streptomyces naphthomycinicus
CGAGAAGCCGGCGTTGCGGTCGGGGGTCCACTGCATGGGGGTGCGGACGGCGTCGCGGTCGCCGAGCCAGATGTTGTCGCCCATGCCGATCTCGTCGCCGTAGTAGAGGATCGGCGAGCCGGGCAGGGACAGCAGCAGGGCGGTGAACAGCTCGATCTGGTTGCGGTCGTTGTCGAGCAGGGGCGCGAGACGGCGGCGGATGCCGATGTTGGCGCGCATCCGCGGGTCCTTGGCGTACTCCGCCCACATGTAGTCGCGTTCCTCGTCGGTGACCATTTCGAGGGTCAGCTCGTCGTGGTTGCGCAGGAAGATGCCCCACTGGCAGTGCGACGGGATGGCGGGGGTCTTGGCGAGGATCTCGGAGACCGGGTAGCGGGACTCGCGCCGGACGGCCATGAAGATGCGCGGCATCACGGGGAAGTGGAACGCCATGTGGCACTCGTCGCCGCCGGTGGAGTAGTCGCCGAAGTAGTCGACGACGTCCTCGGGCCACTGGTTCGCCTCGGCGAGGAGCACCGTGTCCGGGTAC
>NZ_JAINRE010000156.1 GCF_020400595.1 Streptomyces naphthomycinicus
GGGCGCGGTGGAACTCCTCACCGAGGAGCGCGAGTGGCCGCGCGCGGAGCAGCCGCGCCGCGCGGGCGTGTCCTCGTTCGGCGTCTCCGGCACCAACGCCCACGCCATCCTGGAGCAGGCACCCGAGCCGACCGAGCCCACCGACGACGCCCCGGACCGCACCCTCCCGGTCGTCCCCTGGACGCTGTCCTCCCGTACGGCGGCCGGCCTGCGCGCCCAGGCCGAACGCCTCCTCGCGCACCGGCCCGCGCTCGACGCCGGCCCGCTCGACGTGGCCCTCGCCCTCGCCACCACCCGCTCGGCCTTCGAGCACCGCGCCGTCGTGCTGGGCGCGGACCGCGACGCGCTGCTCACCGCTCTGGCCGCCCTCGCGGACGGCACCGACTCCACCGACGTCGTACGCGGCCGAGCCGTGGGCGACGGCCGCGCCGTCTTCGTGTTCCCGGGTCAGGGGGCGCAGTGGGCGGGGATGGCGGTGGATCTGCTGGGTTCGTCGTCGGTGTTCGCGGCGCGTC
>NZ_JAINRE010000157.1 GCF_020400595.1 Streptomyces naphthomycinicus
GCGGGCTTCGCCGGCGGTTGTGGGGAGGGCGGTGTCCAGGGCGGCGAGGAGTTCCCCGGTCGTCCGGCCGACCGCCGTCACGCGGTGGGCCAGCGCCGCCCGGCCGGTGGCCAGGCTGAGGCCGATGCCGGCCGGACGCTCCTCGGGGTGCTCGGTGACGAACGCGCGCAGCCGCTCGACCTGCGCGCCCAGCGCGGTCTCGGACCGTGCCGACACCACCCAGGGGACGACGGGCGGTTCGGCCGGTCCGGTGGGCTCCGCGTGGTCCGGTGCCTCTTCGAGGACGACGTGGGCGTTGGTGCCGGACACACCGAACGAGGACACACCCGCCCGGCGCGGGCGGCCCGCACGGTGCCACTCGCGGGCCTCCGTCAGCAGCTCCACCGCGCCCGCGGTCCAGTCGACGTGCGGGGACGGCTCGTCCACGTGCAGTGTGGGCGGCAGCACGCCGTGCCGCATGGCCTGCACCATCTTGATCACACCGGCGACACCGGCGGCGGCCTGCGTGTGC
>NZ_JAINRE010000158.1 GCF_020400595.1 Streptomyces naphthomycinicus
CGCCCGGGGCTGACGGCGGAGCGTTTCGTGGCCGATCCGTTCGGTGGTCCGGGTGGGCGGATGTACCGGTCGGGTGATCTGGTGCGGTGGCGTGCGGATGGTGCGCTGGAGTTCGTGGGGCGTGCCGATGGCCAGGTGAAGGTGCGTGGTTTCCGGATCGAGCTGGGTGAGGTGGAGTCCGCTCTGGTGTCGGTTGCCGGGGTGGGCCGGGCGGTGGCCGTGGTGCGGGAGGACGTGCCTGGTGATCGTCGGCTGGTGGGGTATGTGGTGCCGGCCGTGGGTGCGGTGGTGGACGAGGGTGTGGTGCGCCGGTCGGTGGCGTCGGTGGTTCCGGAGTACATGGTGCCGTCGGCGGTGGTGGTGCTGGAGGCGTTGCCGTTGACGCCGAACGGGAAGCTGGACCGGCGTGCGTTGCCGGTGCCGGAGGTGTCGGCGGGTGCGGGGCGTGCGCCGAGGTCGCCGCAGGAGGAGATCCTGTGCGGGCTGTTCGCCGAGGTGCTGGGTGTGG
>NZ_JAINRE010000159.1 GCF_020400595.1 Streptomyces naphthomycinicus
GTAGCACGCGGACATCTGCGGGTGCGGGGTGCCGGAGTTGAACAGCGTGGGGGAGGACGGCATGTAGTCGAGGCGGCTCATCAGGCCGTACAGCGCGGCCACTTGGTCCACCGACCGCTCCGAGTGGTCCTCCGCCAGACCGCTCGCCACGCGCAGCATGAAGTGCTGGGGGGTCTCCACGACCTTGCGGGTGACCGGGTGGCGCAGCAGGTAACGGGTGTAGAGGGTGCGCAGGCCGAAGTAGCCGAACCGGTCGTCGGCGCCCTCCGCCACGGCGGAGTCGGCCAGGGCGTCGAGCCGCTCGGCGTGGGTCCGGACGAAATCCGCGGTGCCGTCGGCGACGAGCCCCTCACGGTGGCCGAGCGCGACCGACTCGGTGAAGGACGTCACCCCCTGTGCGCCGACCTCACGGCGGATGCCGATCGTCAGCAGCCGGGCGGCCAGCTTCGAATAAGCGGGGTCCTCGGCGATGAGG
>NZ_JAINRE010000015.1 GCF_020400595.1 Streptomyces naphthomycinicus
CCCGGCGGCGGCCTGCGTGTGACCGATGTTCGACTTCAACGAGCCCAGCCACAAAGGGTGTTCGCGGTCCTGGCCGTAGGTGGCGAGGAGCGCCTGGGCCTCGATCGGGTCGCCGAGGGTGGTTCCGGTCCCGTGGCCCTCGACCGCGTCGACGTCCGCGGTGGTCAGTCCCGCGTCGGCCAGCGCCTTGCGGATGACGCGCTGCTGTGAGGGGCCGCTCGGGGCCGTGAGGCCGTTGGAGGCGCCGTCCTGGTTGATCGCGCTGCCCCGGACCACCGCGAGGACGCGGTGGCCGTTGCGCCGGGCCTCCGAGAGGCGCTCCAGGACGAGGACGCCGGCGCCCTCGGCCCAGCCGGTGCCGTCGGCCGCGTCCGCGTACGACTTGCAGCGGCCGTCGGAGGCCAGGGCGCGCTGCCGGGAGAACTCCACGAAGGTGCCCGGGGTGGCCATGACGGTGGCACCGCCGGCCAGGGCCATGGTGCACTCCCCGCGGCGCAGGGCCTGCGCGGCCAGGTGGAGGGCGACCAGGGAGGAGGAGCAGGCGGTGTCCACGGTCACCGCGGGGCCTTCGAGGCCGTACACGTAGGCGATCCGGCCGGACGCCACGCTGGAGGCGGTTCCGGTGGTCACGAAGCCTTCGAGTTCCGCGGGGACCTCGCCGCCGGAGCCGTACTGCTGGCCCATGACCCCGGCGAACACGCCGACGTCCGTGCCCTTCAGCGTCAGCGGGTCGACGCCCGCCCGCTCCAGCGCCTCCCAGGAGGTTTCGAGGAGCAGCCGCTGCTGCGGGTCCATGGCCAGCGCCTCGCGGGGCGAGATGCCGAAGAAATCCGCGTCGAACCCGCCGGCGTCGTGCAGGAATCCGCCCCGGTCGACGTAGGACGTGCCGGTCTTCTCCGGGTCCGTGTCGAACAGGCGGTCGAGGTCCCAGCCCCGGTCGGCCGGGAAGGCGGAGACGGCGTCCCGGCCCGCGGCGAGCAGCTGCCAGAACTCTTCGGGGGTGTTGACATCGCCGGGCAGCCGGCAGGCCATGCCGACGATCGCGATGGGTTCCTGCGGGTCCGCGTCCGCCGCCGGCCGCTCCGGCCGGGCCGGGGTGTCGTCCAGGCCGAGGACCGCGCCGCGCAGATGGGCCGCCAGCTCCTGGGGAGTGGGGTGGTCGAAGGTCACGGTGGTGGACAGCCGGAGCCCGGTGTGCTCGGTCAGCCGGTCGCGCAGGGCGACGACGGCCACCGAGGTCAGGCCGAGGTCGCGGAAGGCACGGCCGGCCGGGAGGGGGGCGGTGCCGGGGCCGTGGAGGACGCCGGCGGCCTGCTCGCCGACCAGTCGTTCGAGGAGGGCGAGCTGGGCCCGCTCGTCGAGGCCGGACAGCCGGGTGCGCAGGGCGGCGGTGACGGCCTCGTCGGGGCGGGCCTGCGGGGCCGGCGGCTCGGTGAGGGCGCGCAGGAGCGCGGGGACCGGCCGGGACGGGTCGGGCAGGGCCGGGCGGGGCGCGAGGAGGGCCGGGACCCGTCCGGCGAGGAGCACGTCGAACGCGGCCAGGAGGTCGGCGAGTCGGGTCGTGTCGTCATCGGTGGCCCGGACCAGTGTGGCGGCGGCACCGCCCCGCAGCCGGCGGGCGTGGGTGACCGCCTCGGTGAGGGCGGCGCGCACGGCGCGGTCCGGGTCGCCGGGGGCGCCCAGGGTCGCGGAGCCGTCGGTGACGGTGAGGAACTCCGCGGCGTCGTCGGCGAGTTCGTCGAGTGCGCGGGCCAGGGCGGGGTCGTCGGCGGTGTGCACCACGGCGGTCACCGGGTGGGCGTCCGCCAGGGCCGCGCGCAGACCGGCCGCGTGGGTGGTGACGTCGTCGGTGTGGGTGCCGGCGGGCCAGGCGTCCGGGTCGGTGCGGTCGGCCGTGCCGGGTGCGTGGACGAGCAGCAGCCGAGCGGCCCCGTGCACGGTGGCGAGATGGTGGGCGAGGGCGGCGCCGAGAGGGGTGTCGGTGCCGGTGACGACGACGGTTCCGGGGCGGGCGAGGGCCGCGGCGGGGCGCGGGCGGCCGTCGACCGGGGTGCGCAGCAGCCGGGGTACGAGCAGTTCGCCGTCCCGGACGGCCAGTTGGGGCTCGCCGGAGGCGACGGCGGTGCGGAGCGCCGCCGCGATGTCCTGCGGTCCGCCGGCGTCGATGTCGATGACGGTGGGCTTTCCCTGCCCGTCCGCCTGGAGCGACCGTACGGCGGCCCACAGCGCGGCCCCCGCGGGGTCGGGGGTGACGTCGCCGGCGGGCGTGGCCGCCCGGGTGAGGACGACCGGCTCGGCGGGTGCGTCCTCGCCGGTCAGCTGGTCGGTGAGGAGGCGGGCGCCGGCGGCGGGGTCGGCGGTGGCGGGCGGCGGCAGCAGGACGGTCGGGCCGGGGCCCGTGCCGGCCGCGGAGGCCAGGTCGGGATGGAGTTCGACGTGCACCCCCGCCGCGCGCAGTGCGTCGGCGAGTCCGGTGCCGTCCTCGCCGACCAGCGCCCAGCGTCGCGGGGATTCGCCGCCGGGGCCGGCCGGGGCGGGAACCCACGCGGGGGTCAGCAGGGTGTCGTGGTGGCCGTCGGCCGTGTGCCGCGGCCAGTACGGCTGGGCGGCGAGCAGCCGGCGGACGATCTTGCCGGAGGCGGTGCGCGGGATACCGGAGACCTCGTGGATCCGCTCGGGGATCTTGTACGCGGAGAGCCGGGCGCGGCAGTGGTCGAGCAGGGCGGGCAGGTCCAGGCCGCCGGGTCCGGGGACCAGCCAGGCGACGGGCACCTCGCCGAGGGTGTCGTGGGCGGCTCCGGCGACTCCGGCGTCGGCGACCCCCGGGGCGGTGCGCAGGACCGCTTCGACCTCGTCGGGGTGGATGTTCTCGCCGCCGCGGATGATCAGGTCCTTGAGCCGGCCGCAGACGGTGAAGTAGCCGGCCTCGTCCCGGCGGGCCAGGTCGCCGGTGCGGAACCAGCCGTCGCGCAGGGCGGCCCGGGTCGCCTCGGGGCTGTTGTGGTAGCCGGCCATGACGTTGGGTCCGCTGACCCAGACCTCGCCCTCCTGGCCGGTGGGCACGTCGAGTCCGGTGTCGGGGTCGACGATGCGGACGTCGACGCCCGGCACGGGCAGGCCGCAGGAGCCCTCGACGCGGGCGCCGTCCGGCGGGTTCATGGTGATGGCGCCACAGGTCTCGGTGGAGCCGTAGGCGTCGACCAGCGGGACGCCGAAGGTCTCCTCGAAGGAGCGGCGCAGTTCGGAGCCGGTGACGGCGCCGCCGACGAGCCCGATGCGCAGGTCGGGCAGGGACAGACCGGTGCGGCGGGCGGTGGTGACGAGGTGGTGGTACGTGGTGGGGACACCGGCGAGGAAGGTGGCCTTCTCGGAGCGGAGCAGGTCCAGCACGTCGTCGGCGGAACTGCCGTCCGTGATGCGGGCGGTGGCTCCCACGGAGGTCACGGACAGCACGCAGGCGATGTGGGACAGGCTGTGGAAGAGCGGCAGCGGCCACACGACCCGGTCGTCCTGGCGCAGGTCCGGGATGGGGACGTAGCTGGCGGCGACCGACCACAGGCAGTTGCGCTGGGTGGACAGCACGCCCTTGGGGCGCCCGGTGGTACCGGACGTGTAGAACATCCACGCCACCTCGTCCAGGCCGAGGTCGTCCGGGGCGGGTGTGCCGGGGTCGGTGACGGCGAGCTCGTCGTAGGCGTGGGCGCCCGGCGGGACGGAGGCGGTGCCGGCGACCAGGACGGTCGTGTCCGGGGCGGTGGACGACACCCCTTGCAGAAACGTCACTGCACTACTTGCCCCGGCGAGCACGAACCTCGCGCCGCTGTCGGCGAGGAGGTACTCCAGCTCGGCGGGCGCGGATCGCGGGTTCACCGGCACGCCGACGCCGCCGGCGCGCACGACCGCGAGGTACCCCTCCACCATGGCGACGGAGTTGCCCAGGCAGAGCGCCACCCGGTCGCCGCGGCGCAGCCCCAGCCGGACGAGGTGCCCGGCGAGCCGGCGCGTGCGCGCCTCCAGCTCCGCATAGGTGACCGCGCGCCGGTCGTCGGCGAAGGCGACCTTTTCCGGGATGCGGACAGCGTGCTCGTGCAACGTGACCGCAAGCGGTGTGACCAGGTCGGGACGCACGCCTCGGACTCCTTCCACAGGGCGGCAGCGGTAAGCGGGAGCAGCAGGTCGGGGGCGGTCACCGGACACGGCACAGACGGCTGTACGGCACTGGACAGCCGGCCGTCGTCCGGAACGACGGAAGCAGACATCCCTCCGCCGCGGCGGTGCGCGCGGCGGTCAGGCGCCCGGAAGGGGCGGGAGCGGCGGGTGCCCGCCGCCGGGGCGGCCGGGCTGCCGGTCCCACCGCCCCGGACGGCCGGGAGGCCGGTCCGGGGCGGCCGGAGCGGGCGGGCGGGGCCGTCCCGCGCGACGCTGCGCGGGTGGCCGTCGTACCGCCGGACGTGATCGGAGGAGCGGAGGTACTACCAGGAGACCGGGAGGCTCTTCAGGCCGAAGACGGATCCGCGCGTGCGCAGCGGAACCTCCTCGGCCGGCGTGGCCGCCCGGAGGTCGGGGAAGGCCTGCAGCAGGGCGCGCAGACCGGTGCGGAGTTCCAGGCGGGCGAGGTTCTGGCCGACGCACTGGTGGATGCCGTGACCGAACGCCAGGTGTCCGGCGGTGTCACGGTCGAGGTCCAGGTGCGCGGGGCAGCCGTACTTCGCGGGGTCGCGGTTGGCGGCCGGCAGGGACACCGTGACGGTCTCCCCCTTCTTCACCACCTGCCCGTCCAGTTCGACGTCCTCCAGCGCGGTCCGGAAGATCTCGTACTGGTTGACGGTGACATAGCGGAGGATCTCCTCCACCGCCGCGTCGATCCGGGACGGGTCGGCACGCAGGGCGGCGAGTTGCTCGGGGTGGTGCAGCAGCGCCAGGACGCCCACACTGAGAGCGCTCTCGGTGGTCTCGTAGCCCGCGAACAGCAACAGCGCGACGATGTTGGAGAGTTCCTCGTCGGTCAGCTCGCCGGCGGCCAGGAGCCGGCTGATGATGTCGTCGCCGGGCTGCTTGCGCTTGCGCTCGATGGTCTCCCCGATGAGCGCGCCGACCTGCTGGTAGACCGCCATCGACTCCTCGGCGTCGCCGTCCGGGTCGTGGGTGATGGCGGGCGCGTCGGCGTACCGCTCCTTCTCCTCGTACGGCAGGCCGACCAGGTCGGACAGGACGCGCAGGACGAGCGGCTTGGCGAAGGTGGTGAGCAGGTCGGCGGGCGCGCCGTGCTCGCGCATCACCTCGATCTGCCCGGCGGCCACCGACTCGACGTGCGGGGCGAGTTCGGCGATGCGCCGGACGGTGAACTCCCGTGCCAGCATGCGGCGGAACCGGGTGTGGTCCGGCGGGTCCATGTGGATGAACATGCCGGGCATCGCCGGGAACTGCGGTACGGGAGCGCCGTACTTGGTGACCGGGAAGTGCCCGATCTCCAGGCTGTGGCTGAACCGGGGGTCGCTGAGGACCTCGCGGACGATCCGGTGGCTGGTGGCGATCCAGCCGATGTGGCCGTCGGGGTACGCCATTCTCGCCAGCGGGCGTTCCTCCCGGAGCTTGTCGAAGATCGCGGGAGGATCGAAGTGATGGGTGCGCGACCAGACTTCTTCAAAGGAGAGCATCTCGCTCATGAAGCACCTTCCCCACAGTGTGTGCGAACGTACCTGCCCGCGAAAATGGTGGTGCCTAAGATCAGAGGGCCAGCTTCCGCAGGGTCTCCCGGGCGTCCGCGAGGGACTTCTCGCCCAGCGGCTTCAGCTGCGCCATGGCGGGCACGATGGCGGCGAAGGTCAGCTCGGCGTGCACGAACTTCAGGTTGTCGGCGAGGCCGATGGCGCCCAGCACGGCCCGCAGGTACGGCTCCTGGTAGTCCCAGCCCTCGCGTGGGGTACCGGGGGCGTAGGAGCCGCCGCGGCCGGTGACGACGATGACGTTCTTGCCGCTCAGCGCGCCGGACTCGGCACCCGGGGGCAGCATGTGCGCCGGGGTGACCAGCCGGTCGATCCATGCCTTGACGGACGACGGGATCGTGTAGTTGTACATCGGGATCCCGAGCACGATCGTCGTCGCCTCGCGGACCTCGGCGGTGAGCGCCTCGGTGAGCGCCTGCTCCTCGGGGGTGACACCGTGCAGGTCGCCGCTCGGGTCGAAGAGCCACTCCCGCACCTCGTGCGTGATGTGCGGGATCGGCTCGGCCCCGAGGTCGCGGTAGGTGTACCCGGCGTCGGCGTGGTGCTGCCGCCACTGGGTGGCGAACTCGGCGGTGAGCTGCCGCGTCACGGACGCGTCGGAGCGGATGCTCGCGTCGATGTGCAGAAGATGGCTCATGGCAGGACTCCTGGCAATCTGGTGAAACGGATCCGACAACCCGCCCGGTCCCTTCCGGCCGGCGCTCGCCGACGGGGCGGCACAACACGGTGAGGAGCGTTGTCCCCCTCGATCGAGGCTACGGGCCAAGACCCCCGCGGCGGCATCCCTCAGGTTGGTAGGGCACTGGTGGTGGTGGGTGGCACGGGGCCGTCACCTGCGACGACGGCCCCGCCCGGGGGGGGATGGCTACCCGGCCTGCCGGGCCATGGGGGGGCGGACCAGGAAGTCGGGCTCGGTCTCGCCGGGAAAGTCGCCGCGCTCTTCCACCAGGATCCGGTTCCAGGAGCGGGCCAGTTCGACGCGGGAGGTCACGTCGAGCTTGCGGAAGATCTTCTTCAGATGGAACGCCACCGTGTGGGGGGAGATGTACAGCTGGCTGCCGACGCGGCCGTTGGTGAGGCCCTGGCTGACCAGTTCGGCCACCGCGAACTCGGTGTCGGTGAGCCGGCTCACCCGGGTGCGGCCGCGGGCCGGCCGGCCGCCGTGGTCGTCGAGTTCGCGGAGCCGGCTCTGCACCCGCGACAGGTCCCGGGACGCCCCCGCGCCCAGGTAGGCGTCGGCCGCGCGGCGGAGCAGGTCGACCGCGCGGTCGCGCTCCGCCTGGTGTGTGGAGCAGATCCGGCTCGCGTCCTCCAGGGCGGACGCGCGGGCCCACGGGTCCAGGTGCCGGTCGGCCGCGGCCTCCAGGGCGGCCACGTCGCGCTCGTACAGTCCCACGGCGTGCTCGGCCGCCGCCTGGATGCTGCGGAAACCGGGGTTCTCCAGGGCGAGTCGGCTCATCGTGCGCACCGCGCGCCCGGTGAGTTCCTCGTCGCCGAGCCGCTGTCCGGCACGGACCAGCCAGGGGGCCGCCGCGGGCTGGGAGACCAGCAGGTCGCGGGTGAGCACGTCGTCGTGGACGATGCCCTTCAGCAGGTGCGCCACGCTCTCCATGCCGTCGCGCGCCTCCAGGGCCTGAGCGGCGGCCCAGACGCACTGGCCCGGCATGAGGTTCTCCTGCCCGAGGAGCGCCGCGTCCCGCAGCCGGTTCGCGTACAGCAGGCCGGTCGTCAGGTCCAGGGAGCGGACGGAGCACACGGCCAGGACCACGTGGCCTCGTGGGGGCAGTCCCCGGTTCCCGGCCTGGCCGGCCAGCCGGAGACCGGCTTCGGCCGCCGCCGCCGCCTCGGTGAGCCTGCCCTCGGCGAGATGGATCTCCGCCTCGCACAGCAGCAGCGCCGCCTGTACCTCGGGGCGGTGCGGTCCGTGCGCGGCGGGCGCCTCGCCGAGGAGGAGACGTTCGGCGGGCCTGAGGCCGCGGACGCGCGTCAGCAGCGTCGCGTACCAGATACGCGCCTCCAGCACCGGCCGGCCGACCCGTTCCCCCTGGGCCGGTTCCGTCGCGGCGGCGGCTAACTCCATGCTTTTCCCGAGCCGCCCGTCGAGCCAGAACAGCGCGGATTGTGCAATAGATCGACCGGGTTCGGAGGTCGATTCCAGAAGAGTTTGCTCGGATATGACTGAATATCGCGGGGGCACTACAACCTCTGACTCATAATCGGGTGGCGTTCTGAACTCGTGGGGGTGTCGCTCGGACCCGCTTGCCGTTTCTTCCGGATCATCCATACGCAGCACCTCGCCTCCCCTGTGGCGTACGTGATCCGGCCGCTTCCGGCCGGCGGGGGTGCCCTGCCCCCTGGTACGGCAGCCCGGGACCCGGCCCGGGAATGCCGAAAGACGTCTTGCCTCGGCCCGCGCCCGCCGCGTGGCGCGAATACGCCTCTCACAGCTCGCGTCTCAGTGCTCGGCGGGCCTCGCTCCGCGGGCGAACGGTCTATGGGCCCCGTCTCGCCGAAACAGCCACTGCCCGGCACAATCCGGCACGATGAAGGACATCAAGTAACCCCCCTGGCCTGTGACCCAGTTGTCCGTGTTGCCTACACGTGTGGTGAACCGCAGTCGCGCACGAACGTCACAAGGCTGGCGAGAATTAACACCTCGCCACCTACTTCATCGATCCCTTCGCACAACCATACGTATTCATTCGGTGAAGTACCACGAATCGCTGTGACGCTCCCGTTAACGCTCCTCGACGACTCCCCGAGAGAACTTCGGGCCGCTGTCACCGTTCACCATTCCCCCACACAAGTCCCGCCCCGGTCCGCACGGCAAGGCGGCTCGCCGCCGCGTGCGTCCCGGCAACTAGCCCTGCCCCTGCCGACGCCCTTGTGAACGTGACCAACACCACGGCACCCCGAGGGAACGAACCGGCCCCGGGGACGTCGGGGTTCGGCCACCGTGACCGAACCCGCACGCCGAGGCATTGGCCGGAAAACGGCGTTGCGGTCCGGGGGCTCAGCGCACCCGGCTCGCCGCGCGCCCGGCCAGCAGGTCCCGCAGCTCCCGCGCGTTGCGCCGGCTCACCGCGAGCACCCGGTCACCGATCCGGACGGTCAGATTCCCACCGTCCACCCGGAGTTCCTCGATGCGGCCGAGGGCGACGAGCCGGCTGCGATGGATCCGTACGAAGCCCCGCGAGCGCCATTGCTCCTCCAGGGTGGAGAGCGGGATCCGCACCAGATGGCTGCCCCGGCCGGTGTGCAGCCGCGCGTAGTCGCCCTGTGCCTCGACATGGGTGATGTCGGCGAGGGGCACGAAGCGGGTCACCCCGCCCAGCTCCACCGGCACCTGGTCGCCGACGGCGGGGGGCTCGGGCGCGGGCGCCGCGGGACGGGGCCCCTGCCCCGCCCGCACCAGCTCGGCCACCCGCCGGACGGCCTCGGCGAAGCGCTCCTTGCGGAGCGGCTTGAGCAGGTAGTCCACGGCCTTGAGGTCGAAGGCGCGCACGGCGAAGTCCTCGTGGGCGGTGACGAAGACGACCAGCGGCGGTGCGGCGTGACCGGCCAGCAGCGCGGCCAGTTCGAGACCGCCGAGGCCGGGCATGTCGATGTCGAGGAAGACGACGTCGAAGCCCTCCGGGCCGTCCGGGCCCTGCGCCATGGCCCGGTTCAGCCGGCGCAGCGCGTCGGTGCTCCGCAGCGCGGGCACGACCGTGCCGACCCTCGGGTCCTCCCCCAGCAGGTACCGCAGCTCGTCGAGGGCGGGTTCCTCGTCGTCCACGGCCAGGACACGCAAGGGCACGTCGGTCACCCTCATAGGGAGCAGCTCCTCTCGTCCTCGGCCGCTCCTCCATGGTGGTACCGCGCGCCGCCCCCCGTCGAGATCGCGGACGTCGGCGTGTCCCGGTCGTGACCAGGTCATGATCTCCCTGTCCGCGGATCGACCGGCACGAGGAGGCCCCACGGCACACCCGAAGCCCGAGGACTGGGACGCGCACTACGCGAGCGGCGACACGGTGTGGCCCGGACTGCTGCCGGGCCTCCCGCCGGTGCACCGCTGTCCGGTCGCCGGGGGCTGAGACGTCAGTCCGGCAGCACCAGCCGGGCCGTGTCCCCCGGTCCGACCGGCACCACCCGGTCCCCCAGGCGGATGTCGATGGGCGAACGGCGGGAGGCCGGTACGGCGATCTCCAGCAGGCCGCTGCGCAGCCGCAGCCGGACGCCCCAGTGGCCGTGGTAGCGGAGGGCGAAGCCGTAGGAGGACAGCTCGGGCAGCGGGACCGGGTCGAGGCCCAGGGCGCCGCCACGGGTCTCCAGCCCGGTCAGCCCCCGCTGGACGAGGTCGAGCGTGCCGGCCATCGCGCCGAGGTGGATGCCCTCGCCCGTGGTGCCGCCCTGTAGGTCGGCGATGTCGCCGCGCAGCGCCTCCTGGACGAAGCTCCAGGCGTCGGCGCGGCGGGCGCGGGCCAGGATCCAGCCGTGGACCAGTCCGCTGAGGGTGGAGCCGTGGCTGGTGCGGTGCAGATAGTGGTCCACGGTCGCGGACCAGGTGTGCTCGTCCAGCCGGTAGCCCAGTCGGCCCAGGAGCGCGCGCAGTTCGGGCGGTGAGAAGAGGTAGCCGAGCATCAGGACGTCGGCCTGCTTGGACGCCTTGTAGCGGTTGACGGTGTCGCCCTCGGCCTCCAGGATCCGGTCCAGGCGGCGGATGTCGTCGTACCGCTCGCGGTAGCCGGCCCAGTCCAGCTCGGCGAGGTCGCCGTAGCCGTCGAACTGGCTGATCACCCCTTCGTGGAAGGGGATGTGCAGTCCGCGGGAGACCGCCTCCCAGCGGGCGGGCTCGTCCTCGGCGAGGCCGGCGTGCTCGGCGAGTTCGCGGCGGCGCGGCTCGGGCAGGCCGCGCAGCAGCTCCAGGGTGCGGGTGAGCACCCAGGCGGCGGTGACGTTCGTGTACGCGTTGTCGTCCAGGCCCGGCCGGGCCGCGCCGGGGTAGGCGTCGTGATACTCGTCGGGGCCGACCACGCCGCGGATCCGGTACCGGCCGAGGTGGTCGTCGAAGACCGCCGAGTCCGCCCAGAAACGGGCGATGTGCAGGAGCATCTCGGCGCCCTCACCGTGCCGGAAGCCGGTGTCGCCGGTCGCCTCGCAGTACTGCCAGACGTTGTACGCCACGGCCGAGCCGACGTGGTGCTGGAGCCGGGAGTGGTCCGGGAGCCAGCGCCCGGAGCGCGGGTTGAGGTGCAGCTGCTGGGTCTCCTCACGGCCGTCGCTGCCGCTCTGCCAGGGGTAGAGCGCGCCCCGCCGGCCGAGTTCACGGGCCGCGTGGCAGGCGGCGTCCAGCCGGCGGTGGCGGTAGTGCAGCAGGGCGCGGGAGACCTCGGGGAGGTGGAGGTTGAGGTAGGGCAGGACGAAGAGCTCGTCCCAGAAGACATGGCCCCGGTAGGCCTCGCCGTGCAGTCCGCGCGCCGGCACGCCGACGTCCAGGTCGGCGGTGTGCGGCGAGAGGGTCTGCAGGACGTGGAAGAGGTGGAGGCGCAGGATGCTGCCCGCCTCGCCGGGCACGTCGAGCGCGGTGCGCCGCCACAGCTGCTCCCAGGCCGCGCGGTGCGTCCGGAGCAGCTCCTCGAACCCGGGCGCGGCGCCGGCCCGGTCCACGGCCGCGCGCAGCGGGTCGCTGATCGCCGGGTCGCGGGAGGTGTGCAGGGCCACGGTCTTGTCGACGGTGACGGTCCGGCCCGGCGGCAGACGCAGGCGGAGCAGCTGTACGGCGCGGTGGACCTCGTTCGCGTGCGTGACCGGCGCCTCGGCGGTCAGCCGGCCCGCCAGCCCGAATCGGATGTCGGAGGTACGGGTGCGGCAGCGCAGCCAGACCGTGCCGGGGGCGGCGGTGCCGACGTGGACGTGGGTGAGGTGCCGGCCGTCCAGCTCCCGGTACCGGGCGACGCCGGCGTTGGTGACGCTCCCGTCGAGCGCGGCCTCGGCCTCCAGGTCGAGAGCGGGGCCCTCGGCGGTGAACTCGGTGCGCAGGGCCGCGAGATGGGGGTCGGCCAGGTGGACGAGACGCAGCTGGCGGACGAGGAGGGTGCCGTCGCCGAGTCCGTAGCGGGTGCGGCGCTCCAGCAGTCCGGGGTCGAGGTGGAGCAGCTGGTGGTGCTCGGTGACGGGGGCGCTGTCCGGGCCCAGCCAGCTTCCGCCCGCGGGCCGGAAGCGCAGCGGCAGCCAGTTGGGCAGGTTGACCATGTCCTCGTTCTCGACCAGGCGCCCGGCGACCTCGGAGGTGAGCCGGTTGTAGCAGCCGGCCGCGTAGGTGCCCGGGTAGTGGACGTCGTCCGCGATGCACTCGGGCAGCGCCCCGCGCGTGGCGAAGTAGCCGTTGCCGAGGGTGCACAGGGACTCCCGAAGGCGTTCCTCGGCGGGCCGGTAGCCGTCGTACTCCCAGGTGGGCCCGGTCACCGTCACCCCTGGTACGGCGGCGCGGCGAGGATCCGGTCGGGGGTGAGGGGGAGTTCGCGGAAGCGTATGCCGGTGGCGTGGTGGACGGCGTTGCCGATCGCGGCGGCGGTGCCGACGATGCCGATCTCCCCGATGCCCTTGCTGCCCATGGGGTTGAGGTGGGAGTCGTGCTCGTCGATCCAGTCGGCCTCGATGTCCGGGACGTCGGCCTGGACGGGCACGTGGTAGGCGGCGAGGTCGGCCTCGGGGAAGTCGCCGAACGCGGGGTCCAGGGTGCTGTGTTCGGTGAGGGCCATGCCGAGGCCCATGATCATCGCGCCGGTGAACTGGGAGCGTGCGGTGCGGGCGTTGAGGATCCGGCCGGCGGCGTAGACGCCGAGCAGCCGGCGGACCCGGATCTCGCCGGTGACGGTGTCGACGGCGACCTCGGCGAAGTGCGCGCCGAACGCGTGCCGCGCGTAGGGGCTGTCGGCGTCGGCCTTTCCCGTGGTGTCCGCGCGGACCGTCGGGCCCTCCTCGGGATGGGCGGCGAGCCGGGCGCACGCCTCGTGCACGGCCCAGCCCCAGGAGGCGGTGCCGGACGAGCCGCCGGCCAGCGGGGCCGGGGGCAGGTCGCTGTGGCCGACCTCGGTGCGCACCCGGTCCAGGGGCACGCCGAGGGCGTCCGCGGCGATCTGGGCGAGGACGGTACGGGCTCCGGTGCCGATGTCGGCCGCGTTGATCCGGACGACGAAGGTGCCGTCGGGCCGGGCCTCGGCGGTGGCGGTGGAGGGGGCGACCTGTACCGGGTAGGTGGCGGCGGCCACACCGGTGCCGAGGAGCAGCGGGCCCTCGCGGCGGATGCCGGGGCGCGGGTCGCGGCCGGCCCAGCCGAAGCGGCGGGCACCCTCGCGCAGGCACTCCACGACGTGCCGGCTGCTGAAGGGCTTGCCGCCGGCCGGCTCGGTCCTCGGTTCGTTGAGCACGCGCAGCTCGACGGGGTCCGTGCCGAGCGCGTCGGCGAGTTCGTCCACGGCGGACTCCAGGGCGTACATGCCGGGTGCCTCACCGGGGGCCCGCATCCAGGACGGGGTGGGCACGTCGAGCGGCACCACCCGGTGGGTGCTGAGCAGGCTGGGGGTGGCGTACATGACCCGGGAGACCACGGCCGCGTGTTCCACGAACTCGTTCACCCGGGAGGTCTGGGTGGTCACCTCGTGCAGCAGGGCGGTGAGCCGGCCGTCCGGGTGCGCGCCGAGCCGCAGCCGCTGCACGGTGGGGGCGCGGTGGCCGGCCACGGTGGGCAGGTACCGGCGGGGGTAGGCCAGGGTGACGGGCCGGCCGGTGTGCCGGGCGGCGAGCGCGGCGAGGACGACGTCGGGGCGGGGGGTGCCCTTGGAGCCGAAGCCGCCGCCGACGTGCTCGGCGACGACGGTGACCCGCTCCTCGGGCAGCCGGAACATCCCGGCGAGCACGGACCGCACGGTGGTGCCGCCCTGGGTGGAGGTGTACACGGTGAGCCGGTCCCCGTCCCAGTGGGCCGTGGTCGCGTGCGGCTCCATGGGGTGGTTGTGCAGCGGGGGCACCCGGTAGGTGACGTCGAGACGGACCTCGGCGGCGGCGTAGGCGGCCTCCGGGTCGCCGTACTCGACCCGGCCCGGCTGGCCGACGACGTCCTCGGGCTCGTACGCGTCCGGGTGGCCCTCGGCGGGGCCGGCGTCGTGCGGCTTGGCGGCGTAGTCGACCCGGACGGCGCGGGCGGCGGCGCGGGCGGTCTCCGGGGTCTCGGCGACGGCCAGGGCGACGCACCAGCCCCGGTGCGGCACGTCCGGGGTGCGGAGCACGGCGAGCGTGCCGTCCTCGGGGGCGGCGAGTCCGGCGGCGTCCGAGGGGGTGAGGACGGCGAGGACGCCGGGCAGGGCGAGCGCGGCCGAGGTGTCGACCCCGGTGACCCGGCCGCGCGCCACGGCGGCGGGCACGGGCCAGGCGTGGACGCGGCCGGGCGGGGCGTACTCGGCGGCGTACCGGGCGGCGCCGGTGACCTTCTGGCGCCCTTCGCGGCGTTCGGCGGGGGCGCCCAGGGCAGCGCCGGTCGTGCCGGTCATGGGGTCCTCCTGTGACGGCTCAGGCCGTTGCGGGTGCCGGGGCGAGACGGTTCAGGACGTCCAGCGCGAGGTTGCGGGCGAGGGGCACCTTGTAGGCGTTGTCCCGCAACGGCTCGGCGTGGGTGAGTTCGAGCGCCACGGCCCCTTCGAAGGCGGCGGGGGTGGCGGGGGCGCCCAGCAGGGCCAGCTCGGTGTGCCGGGCCCGCCAGGGGCGGTGGGCGAGCCCGCCGAAGGCGACGCCCACCTGGTCGACGATTCCGTCCGTGACCCGCAGGACGACGGCGACGGAGGCGAGGGCGAAGGCGTACGAGGCCCGGTCGCGGGCCTTGCGGTAGGCGGAGGGGACACCGGCCGTGGCGGCCGGGAGCAGCACGCCGGTGACGAGTTCGCCGGGGCGGATCCAGGTGTCCCGCTCGGGATGCTCGCCGGGCAGCCGGTGGAAGTCGGCCACGGCCAGGCGCCGGGTGCCGTCGGGGCCGTACAGCTCGACGCGGGCGTCCAGGGCGGCGAGGGCGACGGCCATGTCGGAGGGGTTGGTGGCGATGCACTGCTCGGAGTGGCCGAGGACGGCGTGATCGCGGTGGACGCCGTCGCGGGCCCCGCAGCCGCTGCCGGGCACGCGTTTGTTGCAGGGTTTGTCCAGGTCCTGGAAGTAGGGGCAGCGGGTGCGCTGGAGCAGGTTGCCGCCGGTGGTGGCGGCGTTGCGGAGCTGGGCGGAGGCGCCCGAGAGGAGCGCCTGGGAGAGGGTCGGGTAGCGGTCGCGGACGCGTGGGTCGGCGGCGAGGTCGCTGTTGCGGACGGTGGCGCCGACGCGCAGGGAGCCGTCGGACAGCTCCTGGACGGTGCCGAGCGGCAGCCGCCCGATGTCGATGAGCGTGCCGGGCCGCTCCACGCCGAGTTTCAGCAGGTCCACCAGGTTGGTGCCGCCGGCCAGGTAGCGGGCGCCGGGGTGGGCGGCGTACGCCTCGACGGCCTCCTCGACACTGCCGGGCCGGAGGTATCCGAAGCCGTTCACGGGATCACGTCCTCGATCGCCTCGACGATGCGGGGGTAGGCGCCGCAGCGGCACAGGTTGCCGCTCATCCGCTCGCGGATCTCCGTCCGGTCCAGCGGGACGGGGCGGCCGGAGGGGGCCCCGGGGTCGGTGACGTGGGAGGGGTGGCCGGCCGCGGCCTCGGCGAGCATGCCCACGGCGGAGCAGAGCTGGCCGGGGGTGCAGTAGCCGCACTGGAAGGCGTCGCGGTCCAGGAAGGCCCGCTGGAGGGGGTGCGGCTCCTCGCCGTCGCCGCCCAGGCCCTCGACGGTGGTGATCTCGCTGCCGTCGAGGGCGACCGCGAGCAGCAGACAGCTGTTCAGGCGGCGGCCGTCGACCAGTACGGTGCAGGCACCGCACTGGCCGTGGTCGCAGCCCTTCTTGGAGCCGGTGAGGCCCAGCTCCTCACGGAGCAGGTCGAGCAGGACGCGCCGGTGGTCGACGCGCAGGGTGTGGGGTTTGCCGTTGACCCGGAGGGTGACCTCGGAGTGCTGGCCGGGCCTGGGTGCGCTGGTCATGGCGGGGCTGACCTTCCGGACGGACGGGGCTGCCGTCCCCTCCGCGTATCCAGGTCACACCGGCTCACACGTCCGCGGGCCCTCCGTTCGGATCACGGGTAGTTCTTCAGGTCGGCCACGTTGCTGCCGGCGTTGGACGGGCCTCCGGTGTTGTTGATGACGTGGCTGATGGTGCCGGTGCCGCCCAGGGAGACGGTCACCATGCTGGTGAAGCGCACGTTCGCGTTGTCCGGCGCCTCGATGGCGCGCGCCGCGACCACGCTCGGGTTGACGTTGAAGTAGCAGTAGCTGCCGAGACCGTACGCCTGGTGGCTGGTGACGGAGTCGGCGACCTTGTAGGCGGCGTAGCCCTGGGTGGAGCCGTTCGTCCAGGCCGACTGGTTCGGCGGGTCGTACGGCATCTCGTTCTGGTAGAAGTACGTCCGGCCGCCGTTGCCGTTCCAGATGGTCTGGTACTTCTGGAAGTGCTCCACGAACAGGCCGTACATGGTCACGCCGTCGCCGTTGACGATCAGCCCGGTGTCCGCGGTGTTGCTGGTCCAGCCGACGCCGCTGCCGTGGTCGGCGCGCCAGATCCACATGTGGTCGCCGATGACGTCGTCGCTGTTGACGACGAGGCTGGTGGCCGCCTTGCCGACACCTGCGCCGCCGACGCGGAAGTACACGTCGTGCAGGGAGGTCGGGTCGGCCGCGTGGGAGGCGGTGGAGCCGGCCGGCCCGACCTCGACCAGGGTCTTGGAGCTGGTGGTGCCGGCGTCGAAGAGCAGGCCCGCGATCTTGACGCCGTCGACGTCGGCGACGGACATCGCGGTGACGCCGTTGTCGGGGACGAAGGTGGCGAGGCCGAGGCCGAGGACGACGGTGTCGGGGCGGGTCACCTTCAGGGTCTGGTCGAGGTGGTAGACACCCGGGGTGACGAGCAGGTTCTGGCCGGCGGCGAGGGCCGCGTTGATCTGTGCGGCGGTGGCGCCGGGCTTGACGACGTAGAACTGGCCGAGCGGCAGGGAGGTGCCGGCCGGGCTGCCGCTCGCCCAGCTGGTGCCCGTGGAACCGGTGCGGGTGGACGGGACGAACACCTGGTACTTCCCGGAGCCGTCGACGTACAGGAACGGCTTCTCGCGGGTGACCGGGCTCTGCGCGACGGTGGTGTGCGGGGGGCTCGGGAAGCTGGTGCCCGGGACGCCCTGGCTGCCGACGAAGACCATGTTCCAGTTCGAGCCGGTCCAGCTGCCCAGCTGGGAGTTGCGGGTCAGCCACTGCTGCTGGCTGCCCGAGTTCACCTGCCCGTCGATCTTGCTGTCGGCGAGGTAGCCGCCGGAGGACCAGCCGCCGTCGTCGAGGGCGAGGTTGCCGCGCAGGTGCATGCGCCGGTACGCCGCCGCCTGCGAGACCGCCCAGCGGTCGCCGCCGTTCTTCGGGGTGACGGACAGGTTCTCGGCGCCGCGCCAGAAGTTCTGGGTGGCGTTGCCCTGGAACCAGTCGGCCTCCGCGTGCACCGCTCCGTTCACGTTGACGGCGTCCGGGGTCAGGCCGAGGCCGAGGACCTGGGTGTAGAAGCCGACGTTGACGTCGGCGCTGTAGGTGCCGGGCTTGAACAGGACGGCGTAGCGCTGGGAGCCGAACTGGTTGGTCTCCTGCTGCTTGAAGACCGTGTCCAGTCTGCTCTGGATGGTGGCGGAGGACATCGACGGGTCGAACAGGAGCACGTTCGGGCCGAGGTCGGGGTCGTCGGGGTTCTGGGACACGGGGGTCACCTGGAAGCGCTGGGCGGCGGTGCCGTTGCAGGTGTACTGGACGAACTGCACGCCGTCGGCGGTGGACGCGGCGGGGTCGTCCAGACACTTGCCGCTGTTGCGGTTGACGAAGTGGTAGGCGCCGCCGCCCTCGTCCACGGGCAGCCACTGCTGGTTGGCGCCGCCGCCGTAGGTCCACAGGTGGACCGTGGCGTTGTCGGCGGTGGAGACGTCGGAGACGTCCACGACCTGGTTGGTGTCGTTGCGGTTGCCGATCCGCACGTAGCCGTCGCTCGTCGCGGTGAGACTCCACTGCTGGGCGGTGGTGCCGTTGCAGGCGTACTGCTGGACGGCGGTGCCGTTCGCGGTGCCGGCCGCCTTGGCGTCCAGGCATTTGCCGCTCGCGGCGTTCACGACGGTCGCGAATCCGGTGGGCAGGGCGGCGGACGCCGCGTGGGCGGCGGGCGCGGGGGCCGCCGTGAGCAGGGCGGCGGCAAGGGACAGGGCGGCGAGGGAGCCCGCCGCGGGGAGGGATCTGGCCATGTGTGCGGGTGGCCTTTCGCGTGGGGGGTGGGGCGGCCCCAACGACTGCGGGAACGCGGGCCGTTGGGACTTGTGAGGCTTTGTTTAAGGCGTGAAACTAAAGGTCCGGACCACTGGCGTCAAGAGGCGGGCGCAGGAATCGGGACGCGACGCCCGACGCCCGCGCACGCCGCACGCCCCACGCCCCACGCCCCACGCCTCACGGCTCACGGCTCACGGCTCATGTCCTACGCCGCACACCGCACGCCTGACGCCGCATGTCCCACGCCTCACGCCCCACGCCGTGCTCCTGACGCCGCATGTCCCCCGCCGCACGCCGCACCGCACGCCGCACGCACGCGAGCGGCCCTCACCCCGCCGCCGGCACCCCGGCCTCCGCCGGCCCGTGTGCCGTGTCGTCCCGCCGGGCGAACTGCGTGCGGTGCAGCTCGGCGTACCGGCCGGCCGCCGCCAGCAGTTCCTCGTGGGTGCCCCGCTCCACGATCCGGCCGGCTTCCACGACCAGGATCTGGTCGGCGGCGCGGACCGTGGACAGGCGGTGGGCGATGACCACGGCGGTACGGCCCTCCAGGGCCTCGGCGAGCGCCTCCTGGACGGCGGCCTCGGAGGTGTTGTCCAGGTGGGCGGTGGCCTCGTCCAGGATGACCACCCGCTGGCGGGCCAGCAGCAGCCGGGCGATGGTCATGCGCTGGCGTTCACCGCCGGACAGCCGGTAGCCGCGCTCGCCGACGACCGTGTCCAGACCGTCGGGCAGGGACCGCACGACGTCGCCGAGCCGGGCGCGGCCGAGGACGTCCCACAGCTCGTCCTCGGTGGCGCCGGGCCGGGCCAGCAGCAGATTGGCGCGGACCGTGTCGTGGAAGAGGTGGCCGTCCTGGGTGACCATGCCGAGGGTGGCCCGCAGCGAGGCGGCGGTCACGTCGCGCACGTCCACCCCGCCGACGCGGACGGCGCCCGCGTCGACGTCGTACAGACGCGGCAGCAGCTGGGCGATGGTCGACTTGCCCGCGCCGGAGGAACCGACCAGGGCGACGGTCTCGCCGGGGCGGGCGCGGAAGGAGATGCCGTGCAGGACCTCGGAGCCGCCCCGGTTGTCTAGCGCGGCGACCTCCTCCAGGGAGGCGAGGGAGACCTGGTCGGCGGCGGGGTAGGCGAAGCGGACGTCCTCGAACTCGACGGCCACCGGGCCCTCGGGGACCTCCCGGGCGTCCGGCTTCTCCTCGATGAGCGGCTTCAGGTCCAGCACCTCGAAGACCCGCTCGAAGCTGACGATCGCGCTCATCACCTCGACCCGCGCCCCGGCGAGCGAGGTCAGCGGGGCGTACAGCCGGGTCAGCAGCAGGGCCAGGGAGACCACCGCGCCGGGCTCCAGGCTGCCGCGCAGCGCGAACCAGCCGCCCAGACCGTAGACGAGGGCCAGGGCGAGGGCGGAGACGAGGGTCAGGGAGGTGATGAAGACGGACTGGGCCGTGGCCGTGCGCACGCCGATGTCACGGACCCGGGCGGCCCGGGACGCGAACTCCGCCGACTCCTCCTCCGGCCGCCCGAACAGCTTCACCAGCGTGGCGCCGGGTGCGGAGAACCGCTCGGTCATCCGGGTGCCCATGGCCGCGTTCAGCGCCGCCGCCTCCCGCTGCATCCGGGCCATCCGGCGGCCCATGCGGCGGGCGGGCAGCACGAACACCGGCAGCAGGACCAGCGCGAGCAGGGTGATCTGCCAGGACAGGGTCAGCATCACCGCCAGCGTGAGCACCAGGGTGACCAGGTTGCTGACGACACCGGAGAGGGTGTTGGCGAAGGCCCGCTGGGCGCCGATCACGTCGTTGTTGAGTCGGCTGACCAGCGCGCCCGTACGCGTACGTGTGAAGAACGCGACAGGCATGCGCTGCACATGATCGAACACAGCCGTTCTGAGGTCGAGGATGAGTCCCTCCCCGAGCGTCGACGACAGGCGCCGCCCGAGGATGCCGAGCCCCGCCTCCGCGAGCGCCACCAGCGCGATGAGGAGGGCGAGCCGGACCACCGTGCCGGAGTCGTGCCCCGCCACGATCGCGTCGACGACGCGGCCGGCGAGCACGGGGGTCGCGACGGCGAGCAGCGCGGTCACCACCCCGAGCAGCACGAACCGGACGATGCCGGCGCGGTGCGGGCGGGCGAAGGCGGCGATGCGGCGCAGCGTGGCGCGGGCGAAGGGACGGTGTTCGGACTGCGCGTTCATGACGCTGTGCAGCTGCGTCCAGGCGGTGGTCTCCATGCTCATGCTGAAGAACGTAGAACCTCAAGGTTCGTTGAGGTCAAGGTCCGCGCTTTTTCACCCGCACCGGCGTCCCCCCGCCCGAAGGCACCGATGACCCCACCCTGTAAGCCGCCGTCCGTGATTCCGCCACCCGCCGTTGGGACGGTGCGGAAAACCTGTGCCGATGTGACTGCCGTCCCCCTCCCCCCGCTCCCGCCGGGACGCCTCCCCCGTCGCGTCCCCGTCCGCCAGGTGCTGTGCCTGGTCCCGCTCGTGCTCGTCGCCGTCGCCGCCGTACGGCACCGCTCGGTCCTCGCCGACGGCTTCGGCGAGCTGCGCACCGCCTCCTGGCCGTGGCTGGTCGCGGCGGCCGGGGCCACCTGTCTGACCTGGGTGGCCGCCGCCTTCACCCGGCAGGGCGCGGTGATGCAGCCGCTGCCCAAGGGGCGGCTGCTGGCCACCCAGTTCGCGGCGGGCGCGGCGAACCACCTGCTGCCGACCGGGCTCGGCGCGGGCGCCGTGAACCTGCGCTTCATGACCGTGTGCGGGGTGCCGCCGGCCCGTTCCTCGGCCGCGCTCGCCCTGTACCTGCTGGCGGAGTGCGTGGGCCGGCTTGGGCTGCTGGGGGCGCTGCTGATCGCCTTCCCGGACGCGCTGCGGCTCGGCGCCCTGCTGCCGGACGGCGCGGCGCTCGGGCTGCTGCCGGGCGCCGCCGGGCTGCTGCTCGTCATGGGGGCCGCGGCGGCGCTCGTACGGCCGCTGCGGACCCGGGTGGCCGCCTTCGTGCGGGACGCCCTGGGCGAGGCGCGGTCGGTGCACTCCCGGCCGGCCCGGGCCCTGGCGCTGTGGGGCGGCTCGCTGGCCTTTCCCGCGCTCCAGGCGGCCGGTCTCGCGGCGGTCGGGCAGGCGCTGCGGCTGCCGGTGCCGGCCGCGCACATGGCGCTGGCCTACCTCGCCGCCACGGTCGCGGTGGCCATGATCCCCACGCCCGGCGGACTCGGTTCCGTGGAGGCGGCGCTGATCGTGGCGCTGATCGCGGTGGGCGGTCCGGCGGCGGTGGCCACGGCCGTGGTGCTGGCCTACCGGATCATCACCGTGTGGGTGCCGCTGGTGCCGGGGGCGCTGACGCTGGGGGCACTGGTGCGGCTGAAGGTCATCTGACGACGGCCGCGGGCTCGTCCGGGGCGGTCCGGAAGGTCCGGCGATAGGTCCGGGGGGCACTCCGAGGGCCGCGTGCAGATGCCGGCGCAGGGAGACACCGGTGCCGAATCCGGCGCGTTCCGCGACCACGTCGACGGGCCAGTCGGTGGTTTCGAGCAGCTGCCGGGCGAGGCCGACGCGCTGCCGGACGAGCCACCGGCCGGGGCTGGTGCCGGTCTCCTCTCGGAAGCGGCGGGTGAAGGTGCGCACGCTGACGTCGGCGTGTGCGGCCAGGTCCGCCAGACCCGGCACTTCGCCCCGAGCCCCCAAGGCCTCACCCCGGTCCAGGCCGCCGCCCTGCCGCTGGCCGCGCTGACCGCCTGGCAGGCCCTGGTGGGCCGAGGCGGCCGGGGCGCGGGCCGTCTTCATGCTGGTCGAGCACGACCGCACGGGGCTGCGGGAGATCGCCTCCCTGATCGAGGACGGGCGTCTGCGGGTGATCGCCGACCGTGTCTTTCCTCTCGAAGAGGCCGCCGCGGCCCACGCCCTGGGCGAGACGAACCGCACCACCGGCAAGATCGTCCTCTCGGTCCTCCCCTGACCGGCCCGCCGCTGGGAAGCTACCGGCACGACACTGTCCCGGCCCCGGCCGAGGGCCCGTAGCAGGAGGTTGCCGTATGCCGGTACGGATCGAGCGTCAGGAGTACGTCACCACGGTCGTCCTCTCCCGGCCGGAGGCGCGCAACGCGGTCGACGGTCCCACGGCGGCCGAACTCGCGGCCGCCTTCCGGGCGTTCGAGGCGGACGACGACGCCCGTGTGGCGGTCCTGTGGGGGGAGGGCGGCACCTTCTGCGCGGGCGCGGATCTCAAGGCGATCGGCACGGAGCGCGGCAACCGGGTGGCGGAGGACGGCGACGGGCCGATGGGGCCCACCCGGATGCGGCTGTCCAAGCCGGTGATCGCGGCGGTGGCCGGGCACGCGGTCGCGGGCGGCCTGGAACTCGCCCTCTGGTGCGATCTGCGGGTCGCGGAGGAGGACGCGGTGTTCGGGGTGTTCTGCCGCCGCTGGGGGGTACCGCTGATCGACGGCGGCACGGTCCGGCTGCCCCGGCTGATCGGCACCGGCCGCGCCCTGGACATGATCCTCACCGGCCGCGCGGTGCCGGCCCGCGAGGCCCACGCGATGGGGCTCGCCGACCGGGTGGTGCCGGCCGGCACCGCCCGCGCCGAGGCGGAGGCGCTCGCGGCGGCCGTCGCCCGGTTCCCGCAGGCGTGCCTGCGCAGCGACCGGGCGTCGGTGCTGGACCAGGAGGGGCTGGCCGAGGAGACGGCACTGCGCGGCGAACTCCGGTACGGCATGGGGGTGCTGGCCGAGAGCACGGAGGGCGCCGCCCGGTTCGCCGCCGGAGCCGGACGGCACGGCTCCGTCACGGACCTGTGAACGGCGCTCCCCGGCCTTCCGGCGCCGGCTCGCTACCCGCCCGGCGGCGGCCCGGCATTCGGCACGGGCCGCTCAGGCGGTGCTCACCCGTACCTCACCGCCCGCGGGGTCGACGCGGTCGTGCCAGCGGGCGGTGAGGGTGAGGGTGCGCTCCGGCAGGGCGGTGCCCGGGCCGGGACGCTCGCGGTGCAGGAGACGGCCGTCCTGACGGACGTACAGGACGGGGCGGGGCAGCGGGATGCCGGTGCGCAGGAAGTGCGGTGCGGGCGGGGCCGCCGGGGTGCGGCGGCCCAGGGCGACGCGGTGCGGGACGACGCGGTTCGGGGCGATCCAGCGCAGCGGTGCGTCCACGACGACGGGCACCCCCGGGTCCGGCCAGGGCGCGCCCGCCAGGAAGTCCAGGACCGCGCCGGCCGTCCGGGCGCCCTCGCGGGCCGCGGTGCCGGCGGGCTCCACGGCGTGCAGGAGGTTGCCCGCGGCGAAGACACCGGGCCGCGAGGTGTGCCCGGTGCCGCCGACGGCGGGACCGCGGGTGCCGGGGTCCAGGGCGAGGCCGCCGCGCCGGGCCAGTTCGTGGTCGGGGACGAAGTCGCCGGTGAAGACCACGGTGTCGCAGCGCAGGACCGCCGTACGCCCGTCCCGGTGGCGGACGCGGACGCCGGACAGCCGTCCGTGACCGAGGAGTTCGGTGACGGTGGTGCCGGTGAGCAGCGGCACGCGGTCGCGGAGCCGGGCGGCCTGGGCGCGGACGCGGCTCGTCTGGGCGCGGGGGTGTTCCGTCACGAGGGCGACGACCTCGGTGCCGGCCGCGCGCAGGGTGCCGGCCGCAGCGTAGGAGACGTCCGCGGCGCCGGCCACCACCGCGCGGGTGCCGATGTGCTGCCCGAAGAGGTGGACGGCCTGCTGGAGTTCACCGGTGGTGTAGACGCCGGCGGGCCGGGTGCCGGGGACCAGCCGGGCGGAGCGCGGGCGTTCACGGGCGCCGGTGGCGAGCACGACCGCGCGTGCCGAGAGCGTCTGTGGGCCGCCGGGGCCGACGGTGGTGAGCACGGGACCCGTCGGCGCCCAGTCCAGTGCCGTCACGCCGGTCCGCAGACCGGCGCCGGCCCGCTCGGCGGCCTCCGTGAGCAGGCGGGCGTAGCGGGGGCCGGTGAGCGGGTGCGTCCAGGTGCCGAAGCCGCCGTGTGCACAGTGCCGGGGCACGCCGCCGGGCTGCGCCTCGCGTTCCAGCACCTCCACGCGCCCGGCACCGGCGGCGGCCAGTCGCGCGGCGGCGGCGAGTCCGGCGGGACCGGCGCCGACGACGAGGACGTCGGCGTGGAGCGTGTCCGTGCCCGCGCCCGTCATCCCCGGCCCCTCTCGAACAGCTCGCGCACCGCGGCCCCGCAGTAGAACCCCTGGCAGCGGCCGGCCCGGGCGCGGGTGCGGCGGCGGAGGCCGTCCAGGCTGCGCGGCGGGACGGTGGCGGCGAGGGCGTCACGGATCTCCCCGCGGGAGACGCGCTCGCAGTGGCAGACGAGGGTCCCGTACTCGGGGTCGGCGGCGACGAGGTCGGCCCGCTGGTGAGGGCGGGGGAAGGATTCGCCGAGCTGGGGCATGGTCACCGGCTCCGGCTCCCGCACCGGCCCGAGGTCGAGTCCGGTGCCGGCCAGCAGGCCGGCGACATGGGCGGCGATGGCCAGGGAGGCGGTCAGGCCGGTGGAGCGGATGCCGCCGACGGTGACGTACGCCTGCTCGGGATGGACGGTGATCCGGTAGTCCTCGTGCCCGGTGGCCGCGCGCAGCCCGGCGTAGACGGCGGTGACCTCCTCGTCGAGCAGGGCGGGCAGGATCCGCCGGCCCTTGTCCCGCAGCCCGGCCAGCCCGTCGGCGGTGGATCCGGTGGCCCGCTTGTCGTGCAGGACCTCGGCGGTGGGGCCCAGCAGGACGTTGCCGTAGACGGTGGGGGCGACCAGGACCCCCTTGCCGAGGGCGGTGGGCACGGGCAGCAGGATGTGCCGGAGGAGGGGGCGGGCGAGCTTGTCGTACACCAGGAGCTGGCCGCGGCGCGGGGTGACGGTGAAGTCCTCGTGGCCGAGGGCGCGGTCCAGGGTGTCGGCGTGCAGTCCGGCCGCGTTGACGAGGTGGCGGGCGCGCAGGGTGCCCCGGCCGGTGATCAGCCGGTGCCCGTCGGACCGCTGCACGTCCCGTACGGCCGTGCCGAGGTGCAGGTCGGCTCCGGCGCGGACCGCCTGGGTGGCGTACGCCAGGGTCGTCGTCCAGGGACAGATGATGCTCTCGCCGGGCACGTGCAGGGCGCCGAGGGCGCCGGGGCCGAGGTGGGGTTCGCGGGCGTACAGCTCCGCGGGGCCGAGCAGCGCGGTGTCGTGGCAGGTGTTGCGTGCGGCCTTCCCGGCCAGCCGGGGCAGGGCGGCGAGCTGCTCCTCGTCCCAGGCGACCAGCAGGGCGCCGACCCGTTCGACGGGGATGCCGGTCTCGGCGGCGTAGGCGCCGAGCCGCTCGTACCCCTCGCGGACCAGCCGGGCCTCCAGGGTGCCGGGGGTCGCGTCGAATCCGGTGTGCAGGATGGCGGTGTTGGCCTTGGAGGTGCCCTGGCCGACGTCGTCCTGGGCCTCGACGAGGGCGATGCGCAGCCGGGGGTGGCGGGCGAGTTCACGGGCGATGGCGCAGCCGACCACGCCGGCGCCGACGATCGCCACGTCGTACGGCGTCGACGGCAGCGGGCCGTCCGCGGTGACCGTCACGAGCCGAGCAGCGCCGCGACGGCGGTACGGAAGTCCGCGCGGCGTTCGGCGGCCCGGTCTGCCGGGATGCGGGGTTCGTACACGGCGGCGGGTCTCCAGTCGGGCAGGGCGTCCTCCACGGTGAGCGCGGGGTCCGCGCCGAGGCGGGCGAGGGCGGCGGCGCCGAGCGCGGTGGCGTCGGGCAGCGCGGACACCTCGACGGGGCGTTGCAGCAGGTCGGCCTGGGTCTGCATGAGGAGCGCGGAGCGGGTGAGGCCACCGTCGACGCGGAGGGTGTCCAGGGGCGCGCCCAGATCGGCGGCGGCGGCCTCGGCGAGTTCGGCCACCTGGGCGGCCACGCCTTCGCACAGGGCGCGCACCAGGTGTCCGGCGGTGGTGTCGAGGCCGAGTCCGGTGAGGGAGCCGCGCACGTCGCCGCGCCACCAGGGGGCGGCGAGTCCGGCGAGGGCCGGGACGAAGGTGACTCCGCCGCTGTCGGGGACGGAGCCGCCGACCGGGTCGAGGTCGGCGGCGGAGGAGATGACGCCCAGGTCGGTGAGCCAGCGGACGGCGGAGGCGGCCGTGTACACCTGGCCGTCCAGGCAGTAGCTGGTATGTCCGGCGAGCCGCCAGGCGACGCAGCTGACCAGGCCGGAGCCGCCGCGCCGGGGGCGGTCGCCGGTGGGGGCGAGCAGGAAGGCGCCGGTGCCGTAGGTGCACTTGGCGGCGCCGGGTCCGGTGACGCGCTGGGCGAGCAGGGCGGCCTGCTGGTCGACGATCAGTCCGGTGAGGGGGATCTCGGGGCCGAACGCCGTGGTCGTGCCCGCCGGCCCGGCCGCGTCGGCGACCTCGGGCAGGCGCTCGCCGGACAGGCCGTAGAGGTCGAGGGCGCGCGGGGACCACTCGGCGCGGTCCAGGTCCAGGAGCTGGGTGCGGCCGGCGGTGGCGGCGTCGGTGACGAAGGCGCCGGTGAGGCGGTGGACCAGCCAGGCGTCGGAGGTGGTGACGACGCCTTCGCGGGTGAGGTGGCGGCGGATCCAGGCCATCTTGGGCGCGGCGAAGTACGGATCGAGGGGCAGGCCGGTCAGCTGCCGCAACTCCTCGGCGTGGTCGGCGAGCCGGGCGCAGACGGTCTCGGCCCGCCGGTCCTGCCACACCAGGGCGTCGGTGAGCGGGCGGCCGGTGGCGGGGTCCCAGGCGAGGACGGTCTCGCCCTGGTTGGCGAGGCCGAGCGCGACGACGTCCTCGCCGGCCTCGGCGATCGCGCGCCGGCCGGCGTCGACCACGGAGTCGTACAGTCCGGCCGGGTCCACCTCGACCAGTCCGCCGGGCAGGTACCGGGGCCGTACCTCGGCGTATCCGGTGCCGAGGACACCGCGTTCGGGGCAGACGACGAGCGCCTTGGTGCCGGACGTGCCCTGGTCGACGGCGAGCACCGGCCCCGTCATCGCGCGTCCTCCGCTCCGGACCTGAAGATCACCGCGCCAGCCTGCCGCCGCGCGGGGTCCGGCGTCAAGGTCCGCCCGCCTGCGGGCAACTCGCCCACAGGATGGTTGACTTGGCAACAATGGTACGGCGCAACTCCCGCCTCTATAGTGACCGCCGACCACACGAGACATCTCCATCATCGCCCAGGGGAGGGCTGTTGCAACGTCACCCCGCCACCTCGCCCGTGCGCCAGTGGCCGGGGGCCGACGGCTGATGGCCAGAGACGTCGCCCGCCCCTCCTACGACCCCGCCGGCCCCGACCAGGCGCTCCGCGCCGCGCTGCAGGACCTGCGGACCGGCCGGTGGATGGCCATGCGCACCCTGCTCGCGGAGACCGCCGAGTGGTGGCGGTGGACCCAGCGCACCCAGGTGCTGGCCGCTGCCGCGGCCGGCACCGACGTGGTGCGCGCCTGGCTCGCCGAGGAGCCCGGCAGCACCCACGCGGCCGTGATGCACGCCCGCGTCGGCGTGGAGCGGGCCCTGCGGGCCCGCCGGGAACAGCACCGCCGTACCCACGAGTTGTGGATCGAGGCGTGGGACGCCGCCCAGACGGCCACCGCGGCCGCCCCGCACGACCCGGTGCCCTGGGTGTGTCTGCTGGCACTGGCCCAGCTCGATCCGGAGCAGCGCTGGGAGGAGCACCGGGCCGGCGCGCCGGAGCCGATGCTGCCGCCCGGCCCCTGGGGGCTGCTGGCCGAGGCCGGCAGGCGCGATCCGTTCAACCGCGAGGCCCACCACCGCATGTTGCAGTTCCTGTACGTGCGCGGGGGCTCGGGCCGGCTCGCGGAGGCCGCCGGGTACGCGCAGTGGGCCGCCGGTCAGGCCCCGCCCGGTTCCGCGCTGCATCTGCTGCCGCTGTACGTGCGGGTCGAGCGGTACCGCCGGGACAGCGGGCACGACGCGGCGCTGGACCTGCACTGGGTGGCGGAGGAGGCGGCCCGGGAGGCGCGGCGCGCGCTGCACTCCTGGTTCGAGCAGACGCGGCCCGTCGAGCGTGCGCTGCCGGATCTCAACCACCTGGCCCACGCGCTGTGGGGCTCCCTCCAGTTCCCGGACGCCGCCCGGGTGTTCGAGGCGATCGGCCCGTACTTCACGCCCCCGCCCTGGATGTACCGCACCCCGGACCGGGAGCGTGCCGTGGAGATCTTCGTGCAGGCCCGGGACCGCAGCCGGGCCGCGGCGGACGGCCCCCGCCCCTGAACCCGACCGCCGGACACCGCCCGGCAGGCCCCGCTCCCGCTCCCGCTTCCGCTTCCGCTTCTCCGCACCACCCGTGAACGCTCCTCCGCACCACCCCTGAACGCTCCTCCGCACCACCCGTGAACGCTCGTCCGCACCGCCCGTGAACGTCCCGTTCGATAATTGTTGATCTCCGGAGGTCTCCGCGTGTCCCCCACTCCCGATCCCTCGTCCGCGCCCTCCCCGGGGCTGCCGCAGCAGGACGAGGAGCAGCGTCTGCGCGAACTCGGCTACCGGCCGGTGCTGGCCCGCCGCATGGGCGGCTTCGGCAACTTCGCGATCAGCTTCTCCGTGATCTCGATCCTGTCCGGCTGCATGACCCTGTACGGCTTCGGCCTGAACACCGGCGGCCCGGCCGTGATGCTGTGGGGCTGGGCGGGCGTCGGCCTGTTCGTGCTGTGCGTCGGGCTCGCGCTCGCCGAGGTCACCAGCGCCTATCCGACCTCCGGCGCCCTCTACTACATGGCCGACCGGCTGGGCGGCCGGCGCTGGGGCTGGTACACGGGCTGGCTGAACCTGCTGGGGCTGCTCGGCGCGATCGCCGGCATCGACTACGGCGCCGCCCTGTTCGCCGGCGCGTTCGCGAACCTCCAGTGGGGCTTCGAGCCCACTCCCGGCAAGACCATGCTGATCTTCTGCGCCATCCTGCTGCTGCACGCGGTGCTGAACCTGTTCGGCGTCCGCCTGGTCAGCCTGCTCAACTCGGTCAGTGTGTGGTGGCATCTGGCGGGCGTCGCGCTGATCGTGGGCGCGCTGGCGATCGTCCCCGACCACCACCAGTCGCCGTCCTTCGTGTTCACCAAGTTCGTCAACGAGACCGGCTGGGACAATCCGCTCTACGTGGCGGCGATCGGCCTGCTGCTCGCGCAGTACACCTTCTCCGGTTACGACGCCTCCGCCCATCTGTCCGAGGAGACCTCGCACGCCTCGGTGGCCGCCTCCCGCGGTATCGTCCGCGCCATCTGGGTGTCCTGGCTGGCCGGTTTCGTGCTGCTGGCCGGTCTGACCTTCGCCATCCAGGACTACGCCGGAACCGTCGGCACGGACACCGGTGTGCCGCCCGCCCAGATCCTGCTCGACGGTCTCGGCACGGACGGCGCCAGCGCGCTGCTCCTCGTCGTCATCGTCGCCCAGTTGTTCTGCGGGAACGCCGAGGTCGCCGCGGCCAGCCGGATGGTGTTCGCGTTCAGCCGGGACGGGGCGCTGCCCGGCTCGCACCTGTGGCGCAAGGTGAGCGGGCGCACCCAGACCCCGGTCGCCGCGGTCTGGCTGTCCGTGGTGGTGGCCTGCGTCCTCGCGCTGCCGTCGCTGTATTCGGCGACGGCGTACAACGCGGTGACCGCCATCAACGTCATCGGCATCACCCCGGCCTACGCCATCCCCGTGTTCCTGCGGCTGCGGGCGGGCGACCGCTTCGAACCGGGCCCGTGGCATCTGGGCCGCTGGAGCAGGCCGATCGGCTGGATCGCGGTCGTGTGGGTGGCGTGTGTGACGGTCCTGTTCTGCCTGCCGCAGGCGTCCCCGGTCACGGTCGACACGATGAACTACGCCTCGGTCGCCCTCGCCGTGGTCCTGATCCTCGCCAGCGTCTGGTGGTACGTCGCCCGCCGGTCGTACGGCACGCCCACCACCGCCGCCTACGGCACCGACCGTGACCAGGCGGAACTCGCGGAGGGCATCGTCTGAGCCGGCTGTCCGCGCGGTGCCGCTCCCGGTGCGGACCGGTGCACCGGATACGGCAGGATGAACGAGCGCGCCGGTCACCGGAGTTCCGGGGCCGGCGCGGTCGCACATCCCGGACATCGAGCAGGTGACAACGTGACGAGACTTCACAACCGGCACTCCGCCGCGGTTCCACGCCCCGGAGGTGACCGGTGAACCGCGCGCTGACCCTGGACGACCTCGTCCTCGCCGGTATCGCCCTGGCGGCCGGTCTGGTGCTCGCCTTCATGTCGCGCACCCTGCTGCGCTGGCTCGCGAAGCACGCCAAGCGGACCCGCTGGAGCGGTGACGACGTCATCGTGGACGCGCTGCGCTCGGTGGTCCCGTGGGCGGCGATCGCGGGTGGCGCGTCGGCGGCGGCGGCCGTGCTGCCGCTCACCAGAAGCGTCCAGCACCATGTCAACCAGGTGCTGGAGGTCTGGCTGATCGTCGTGGTGACGTTCTCCGCGGCCCGGGTGATCGCGGGACTGGTCCGCACGGTCACGCAGTCCCGCTCGGGCGTGGCGGGTTCGGCGACCATCTTCGTCAACATCACCCGCGTACTGGTCCTGGCGATCGGCTTCCTGGTCGTCCTGCAGACCCTCGGCATCTCGATAGCGCCCCTGCTCACCGCCCTGGGCGTGGGCGGTCTGGCCGTCGCCCTGGCCTTGCAGGACACCCTCGCCAACCTCTTCGCGGGCGTCCACATCCTCGCCTCCAAGACCGTCCAGCCGGGCGACTACATCCGGCTGAGCAGCGGTGAGGAGGGATACGTCGTGGACATCAACTGGCGTCAGACCACGGTCCGCCAGCTCTCCAACAACCTGGTGGTCATCCCCAACGGCCAGCTCGCCAAGGCCAACATGACCAACTACACGCGCCCCGAGCAGGAACTGACCGTCCTGGTGCAGGTGGGCGTGAGCTACGACTCCGACCTGGAGCACGTCGAGCGGGTCACCGCGGAGGTGGTCACGGAGGTCATGAGGGACGTCACGGGCGCCGTCCCGGAGCACGAGGCCGCCATCCGGTTCCACACCTTCGGCGACTCCCGGATCGGTTTCACGGTGATCCTCGGCGTGGGCGAGTTCAGCGACCAGTACCGGATCAAGCACGAGTTCATCAAGCGCCTGCACCGCCGCTACCGCGCGGAGGGCATCCGCATCCCGGCACCCGCCCGTACCGTGGCCCTTCAGCAGGGGTCGCTGGTGATTCCGCAGCAGCGCGGCGGGGAGGGCGTCGCCACCGGCGACTCGGCCGTCGCCGACTAGTAGTGCTTCGTCAGGTTCTTCTTCTGCTGGTCGGCAGGGGTCGGCCGCAGGTGGTACAGGTGCCGGTCCAGCACCTCAGCAGGTCCCGGAGGGCATCCAGGACCTGGTAGAGGGTCAGGCCGGCATCTGGGCTTCTGGGTCGAGCCGCCTGAGGGTGAGGAAGGCCTGGGCTGCGGTGACGAGGGTGACGTGGTGGCGCCAGCCGCGCCAGGTGCGGCCCTCGAAGTGGTCCAGGCCCAGGCCGTGTTTGAGTTCGCGGTAGTCGTGCTCGATCCGCCGGCGCATCTTCGCCCATCGCACCAAATCGGCGGTGGCCGTGGCGGCGGGCAGGTTGATCATCCAGTAGCCGGTCGGCTCACCGGCTTCTTCGGGCTGTTCGACCAGCAGGGTCCGCAGCGGCAGCACGCCGTCCCACCGGCCGCGCCCTCCGGCCTGTTCCTGGGCGGCGCGGCAGGCTTCCTTGCCCGACGGCCGCACCTGGAGCACGGCGAAACGCGAGGTCATCGTGCCCTTGCCGCCCTGCCGCCAGGTGACCTCCTCGAACACGGCGGCCTCGGCAACGAGGCCCGGCAGCGAGCGGGGCGCCTCGCGGTCCGGCATCGGCCACGAGCACCGGCACGGTCAGGCCCTGCCCGGCCAGGCGGTCCAACAGTCCGAGCGCCAGTCGGGTCTTCGGTGCCAGCGGTCCCGCCGGGGCACCCCCGCCGCTTGCCGGGCGCGAGCGGGAGAGCGAGCGGCGATCTTGGGCATGCGTAGACGGAAAGATCTTCGTCCTCGCTGTCCTGGAGGTGGCCGGCATGACCATACCCGTGCGCCGGGTTCGACGTGGGGAGCGCGGCCGGCGCTTCGATCTGCGCACCACCGCGATGTTCTTCGTCCTCCTCGCGATCATCTGGTGCGTCTTCGCGTTCCTGGCGCGTACGGCGGTGGGGATCGTCGAGCGCCGTCCGCTGTGGGCCGCTGTGCTGGCGATGCTCGGCCTGGCCACCGCGCTGCGCTGCCGGTCGAGGCGGCGCCGCTCGTCGGCCGGGAGGTACGCGCGCCGGGCCGCGCGGGCGCTGGAGGAGGCGGCCGAGCAGGCGTCCGCCTCCTCCGGTGAGGACCTCCTCCGCGCGCCGCGGCCGGCCCGCCCGGCCCTCGTGCCGCCGCGGCCGGACGCCGCGCAGGAGACCGCGCCGCCGGAACCGGGCCGCGCGGAGGACACCCTGCCGCTCGACGACGGCGGCTACTCCGAGCTGGATCCCGACGGTTTCGAGCAGGCCGTGGCGGAGTTGTGCGTCCGCGACGACTGCCGGGACGTGGAGGTGGTGGGCGGCGCCGGCGACCTGGGGGCGGACGTCCTCGCGATCGCCCCGGACGGACGGCGCGTGGTGATCCAGTGCAAGCAGTACGGCGACGGCAACAAGGTCGGCTCCCAGGACATGCAGCGCTTCGGGGGGACCTGCTTCACCATCCACGAGGCCGAGGTCGCGGCCGTCGTCACCACGAGCGACTTCACGGCGCCCGCCCTCGAGTACGCCCGTCAGTGCGGGATCGTCTGTGTGAACGGCGACGAACTGGCGGCCTGGCACCGGGGCGCGGGGCCGAGCCCCTGGCACCGGGCGGACGACACGGAGCCCTGCCCGGCGCGGCCCCCGTCCTGATCAGGCACCGGGCGGGGTCCGGCGCGCCGTCGCGGCGGGGCAGTCGGCGAGCGCGGCGGCCAGGAGGGCAGCGATGTGGTCGGCCTCGGGGACCAGGGCGGCGGTGATCTCGTCGTCGGTGCGGCCGGCCAGGGTCAGTTCCTGGATACGCCGGAAGAGCAGCCGGTCCGCGCCGGCGATCAGGGCGGCGGCGGCACGGGGCGCGATGGTCCCCGCGGAGCCGGGGGCGGCGGTCGCCAGCGCCGCGACGAGTTCGTTCTCGCGCTGGTCGTGCAGTTCGCGCAGCCGGGCGGTGAGGGTGGGGCTGTCGGCGACCATACGGGCGAACGCGGTGCCGGTGAATCCGATGACCGGGCTGTGCTCCAGCAGGGCGAGCCGGCAGGCACGCGCCAGTGCGGCGAGGGGCGTCTCGCCGGCCTCGCGGTCGGCGACCGTGCGGGCGAGACCCCGGGTGAACGCCTCGTGGTGGTCCAGGGCCAGGTCCTCCTTGCGCGGGAAGTAGTTGGTCACGGTCTTCTTGGCGACGCGGGCGGCGGCGGCGATCTCGGCGATGGTGGTCCGCTCGAAGCCCTGCTCGATGAAGAGGCTGGTGGCGCGGTCGGAGATCAGCTGTCTGGTCTCCCGCTTCTTGGACTCGCGGAGCCCCGGTTCGATGGTCACCGGAAAATCTTACATCCGACGTAAATTTCGCCTTGACCGCGATCACCCACGCCCATAAAGTTACGTCGATCGTAAATTTACTCTCATGGAATGACCGTCAGGAGTCCGCTTGAACGTCACCGCCTCCACCCTGTCCCTCACCGTCGCCGACGTGGACGCCTCCCGTGACTTCCTCTGCACCCATCTCGGCTACCGGCAGGCCATGGCCGCCGACGGATTCGCGTCCCTGACCCGCGACGACGCGGCCGCCGGCATCGTGCTGCTGCGCCGGGGCACGGAGGTACTCCCGCCCGAGCAGCGCGACCGCCAGGCCACCGGCCTGATCCTCGCCCTCACGGTCACCGGCATCGAGGCCGAGGAGCGGCGCCTGCGGGAGGCCGGCGCGCCCATCACCATGCCTCTGCGCGAGGAACCCTGGGGCGAGCGGCTGTTCCAGCTGACCGACCCGAACGGTGTCGTCTTCCAGCTCGTCGAATGGGCCGCGGGCGACTCCTCGCCCACGGACTAGGCTCGAAGGAGATGACCCCCTCCCCCGCCCCCGCCCCCGGCCCGCCCGACCAGCCGTCCACCGATCCACGGGCGCTCGACCGACGGCTCGACGCCCTCGCGCGGCAGCCGTTCCGGGCGAAGTTCCACCTGCGCGGGCGGGACCGGGCGACCGCCGGACTGAAGGGTCCGGCGACCCTGCGGTGGCACGCCTACGACCTGATCGCCAAGCGGCTGCTGCCCGCCCGGCCCCACAAGGACGGCAGACAGACCCCGTACCGCGGCCACCCGGTGTTCGTGGCCCAGCACGCGACCGCCACCTGCTGCCGGGGCTGCCTGCAGCGCTGGCACGGGATCCCCAAGGGGCGCGAGCTGACCCGCGCCGAACATCTGTACGTGGTGGACGTGATCTGCCGCTGGATCGCGCGCGAGATGACGGACGGCACGTTTTCCGGCCAGGACCCCTGTCGAGCCGACCCCGATCACGAGATATCTTGATGTCGAGCAATGTTGCAGACGTGGAGCGGAGCACCCGGTGACTGACTCGACCATCATCTACACCTACACAGACGAGGCCCCGGCCCTGGCCACGCACTCGTTCCTGCCGGTGATCCAGGCGTACGCCTCGCAGGCCGGTGTGTCCGTGGAGACCCGCGACATCTCGCTGGCCGGGCGCATCATCGCCGTCTTCCCGGAGTACCTGAACGAGGACCAGCGCATCCCCGACGCGCTGACCGAGCTGGGCGAGCTGGCCAAGACCCCCGCGGCCAACATCATCAAGCTGCCGAACATCTCGGCGTCCATCCCGCAGCTCAAGGCCGCCGTGGCCGAGCTTCAGGGCAAGGGCTACGCGCTGCCGGACTACCCGGACGACCCGAAGACCGACGAGGAGCGCGAGATCCGCGCCCGCTACGACAAGATCAAGGGTTCCGCCGTGAACCCGGTGCTGCGCGAGGGCAACTCCGACCGCCGCGCCCCGGCCTCGGTGAAGAACTACGCCAAGACCCACCCCCACCGCATGGGCGCCTGGACCTCCGAGTCCAAGACCGACGTCGCCACCATGGGCGAGAACGACTTCCGCTCCACCGAGAAGTCCGTCGTCATCGCCGAGGACGGCGCGCTGAGGATCGAGCTGGTCGCCGAGGACGGCACCACCACCGTCCTGAAGGAGTCCGTGCCGGTCCTGAAGGACGAGGTCGTGGACGCGTCCGTGCTGCGCGTCGCCGAGCTGAACACCTTCCTCGCCGCGCAGGTCGCCCGCGCCAAGGCGGAGGGCGTCCTGTTCTCCGTGCACCTGAAGGCCACGATGATGAAGGTCTCCGACCCGATCATCTTCGGTCACGTGGTGCGCGCCTTCTTCCCGAAGACGTTCGCGAAGTACGGCGAGACCCTGAAGGCGGCCGGCCTCACCCCGAACGACGGCCTCGGCGGCATCCTCAAGGGCCTGGAGAACCTGCCCGAGGGCGCCGAGATCAAGGCCTCCTTCGACGCCGAGATCGCCGAGGGCCCGGCCCTCGCCATGGTCGACTCCGACAAGGGCATCACCAACCTGCACGTGCCGTCGGACGTCATCATCGACGCCTCCATGCCGGCGATGATCCGCACCTCCGGCCACATGTGGGGCCCGGACGGCCAGGAGGCCGACGCCCTCGCCGTCATCCCGGACTCCTCCTACGCCGGTGTCTACCAGGCCGTCATCGACGACTGCCGGGCCAACGGCGCCTACGACCCGTCCACCATGGGCTCGGTACCGAACGTCGGCCTGATGGCGCAGAAGGCCGAGGAGTACGGCTCCCACGACAAGACCTTCGAGCTCCCGGCCGCCGGCACCGTCCGCCTGGTCGACCAGGCCGGCAACGTGCTGATCGAGCAGCCGGTCGCGCAGGGCGACATCTTCCGCGCCTGCCAGACCAAGGACGCCCCGATCCGCGACTGGGTCAAGCTGGCCGTCACCCGCGCCCGCGCCACCGGCGACCCGGCCGTGTTCTGGCTGGACGAGGGCCGCGCCCACGACGCCAACCTGATCGCCAAGGTCGAGCAGTACCTGCCGGAGCACGACACCGAGGGCCTGGACATCAGGGTCCTGTCCCCGGTCGAGGCCACCAAGCTGTCGGTGGAGCGCATCCGGCGCGGCGAGAACACCATCTCCGTCACCGGCAACGTCCTGCGTGACTACCTGACCGACCTCTTCCCCATCCTGGAGCTGGGCACCAGCGCCAAGATGCTGTCGGTCGTCCCGCTGATGGCGGGCGGCGGCCTGTTCGAGACGGGCGCCGGCGGCTCCGCGCCCAAGCACGTCCAGCAGCTGGTCAAGGAGGACTACCTGCGCTGGGACTCGCTCGGCGAGTTCTTCGCCCTGGTGCCGTCCTTCGAGCAGTACGCGGCGGCCACCGGCAACACCCGCGCCAAGGTCCTCGCGGACACCCTGGACCGCGCCACGGCGACCTTCCTCAACGAGGACAAGTCCCCGACCCGTCGTGTCGGCGGCATCGACAACCGCGGCAGCCACTTCTTCCTCTCCCTGTACTGGGCGCAGGAGCTGGCCCGGCAGACCGACGACGCCGACCTGGCGAAGGCGTTCGCGCCGCTCGCCGAGACGCTCGCCGCGAACGAGCAGAAGATCGTGGACGAGCTGATCGCCGTCCAGGGCAAGCCGGCCGACATCGGCGGCTACTACCAGGTCGACACGGCCAAGGCGGACGCGGTCATGCGCCCGTCGGCCACCTGGAACGAGACCCTGGCGTCCCTGAGCTGACACCCGCGGCTCAAGGCCCCCGTGGCCTGACGGTCCCTGACGGCTCCGCCCCGGTCGGCACTGCCCGGCCGGGGCGGAGCCGTATCCGGATCATTGCGGCGACATGTCGTATGTGACGTCCTCATGTCACCTTTCGTGCAAGTCTGTTCGCGCTGTCCGTCGCGTGCTTACCTCGTCGCACGTCAGCGCCCTCCCCCGCACGAGGAGCACCATGAGCACGCAGCCCGACACCGCCGACAGCGCCGCCTGGTCCTTCGAGACGAGGCAGATCCACGCCGGGGCCGCCCCCGACCCCACGACCGGTGCCCGGGCCACGCCGGTCTACCAGACGACGTCGTTCGTCTTCCGGGACACCCGGCACGCGGCCGACCTGTTCTCGCTCGCCGAGCCCGGCAACATCTACACCCGCATCCACAACCCCACGACCGATGTGTTCGAGCAGCGCGTCGCCGCGCTGGAAGGCGGCGTCGGGGCGGTCGCGGTGGCCTCCGGGCAGGCCGCGGAGACGCTGGCGATCCTCACGCTGGCCGGGGCCGGCGACCACATCGTCTCCAGCACCTCCCTGTACGGCGGGACGTACAACCTGTTCCGGCACACGCTGCCCAGGCTGGGCATCGAGGTGTCCTTCGTGGACGCCCCGGACGACCCGGCGGCCTGGCGGGCGGCGATCCGGCCGAACACCAAGGCGCTGTTCGCCGAGTCGCTCGGCAACCCGCGGGGCGACGTCCTCGACGTGCGGGCGGTCGCCGACGTGGCGCACGCGGCCGGAGTGCCGCTGATCGTGGACAACACCGTCCCGACGCCGTACCTGCTGCGGCCGCTGGAACACGGCGCGGACATCGTGGTGCACTCGGCGACCAAGTTCCTCGGTGGGCACGGCACCGCGATCGCCGGTGTCGTGGTGGACGGCGGCACCTTCGACTTCGGTGCGCACGCCGACCGCTTCCCCGACTTCACCGAGCCGGACCCCAGCTATCACGGGCTGCGGTACTGGCCGGCGCTGGGCCCCGGCGCGTTCGCGGTGAAGCTGCGGGTCCAGCTGCTGCGCGACCTCGGCCCGGCGCTCGCCCCGCACTCGGCGTTCCTGCTGCTCCAGGGCGTGGAGACGCTGAGCCTGCGGCTGGAGCGGCACTCCGCCAACGCCCAGGCGCTCGCCGAGTGGCTGGAGCAGCGCGACGAGGTCGCCGCCGTCCACTACCCGGGCCTTCCCTCCAGTCCCTGGTACGAGGCGGGCCGGCGGTATCTGCCGCGCGGCGCCGGTGCGATCGTCTCCTTCGAGCTGCGCGGCGGCGTGGAGGCGGGGAAGCGGTTCGTGGACGCCGTGGAACTGTTCAGCCATCTCGCCAACATCGGTGACGTACGCAGCCTGATCATCCATCCGGCGTCCACCACGCACAGCCAGCTCACCGAGGAGCAGGCGGCGGCCACCGGCACCACGCCGGGCCTGGTGCGGCTATCGGTGGGCATCGAGAACCTGGCCGACCTCAAGGCGGACCTGGAGGCCGGCTTCCGCGCGGCCAAAGGCGCGTAGATGAGCGCGTCCGCCGGGGGACCACCGGTCACCGGTGCCTGGCGGGAGGGGGACCCGCCGGGGCGGCGGCAGTGGTACGCCGCCGAGAAGCCGCTGCCGCTGGAGGCGGGCGGTGAACTGCCCGGGACGCGCCTGGCGTTCGAGACCTGGGGACGGCTCGCGCCGGACGCCTCGAACGCCGTGCTGGTGCTGCACGCGCTCACCGGCGACAGCCACGCGGCCGGAGCCGCCGGGCCCGGCCACCCGGCCCCCGGCTGGTGGGACGGCCTGATCGGTCCGGGCCGGGCGCTGGACACGGACCGCTGGTTCGTCGTCGCGCCGAACGTCCTCGGCGGCTGCCAGGGCAGCACCGGGCCGTCCTCCGCCCGGGCGGCCGGCGGACGGCCCTGGGGCGGCGCCTTCCCCTTCCTCACCCAGCGCGACCAGGTCACCGCGGAGGCCGGGCTCGCGGACGCGCTCGGTATCGAACGGTGGGCGCTGGTCGCCGGCGGCTCGATGGGCGGGATGCGGGCGGTGGAATGGGCGGTGTCGCATCCGCGGCGGACCGGTGCGCTGCTGCTGCTCGCGACGACCGCGGCGGCGAGCGCGGAGCAGATCGCCTGGGCCGGCGTCCAGCTGCACGCCATCCGCAGCGATCCGCACTGGCAGGGCGGCGACTATCACGGCACCGGCCACGGGCCGGTCACCGGTCTGGGGCTGGCCCGCCGCCTGGCACATGTGACCTACCGGAGCGAGCCGGAACTGCGGACCCGGTTCGGCCGGACCGTCCAGGGCACCGAGGACCCGTGGCGCGGTGGCCGCTACCAGGTGGAGTCCTACCTCGACCATCACGCCGCGAAGCTGGTGCGCCGGTTCGACGCGGGCAGCTACGTCGTGCTGACCGAGGCGATGAACGCCCACGACGTCGGCCGCGACCGGGGCGGCGTCCGCGGCGCGCTGGCCCGGGTCGGCGCGCCCGCCCTGGTGGCCGGCGTCGACTCCGACCGTCTCTACCCCCTCGCCCAGCAGGCCGAACTGGCCGCGCACCTCCCGGGCGCCGACCGGCTGCGCGTGGTGGAGTCGCCGTACGGGCACGACGGGTTCCTGATCGAGACGGAGCAGGTGGGTGCGCTGGTGGCGGAGTTGCTCGGCTGAGACTCCAAGATCACCTGTCCTGCGGCCTGTCACGCGGTCCCACGACTTCGAGGCGTTGCCGGCCGGCGGGCCCCGCCCGGCTCTCCCCCGGTGCCGATGTGACACCGTGAGCGTGCACCATGCCCCCGACACCACCTCCCGGAGCAGCCCGTGACCGAGCCCGCCGCCTCCTTCGAACTCCTTCCCGGTGCCCCTGGTTCGCCGGTGCTGCTGCATGTGCCGCACTCGTCGCGGGCCGTACCGCGGGACGTGCGCGCCGGCATCGTGCTGGGCGACGCGGAGCTGGAGCGGGAGCTGGACCACATCACGGACGCGCACACGGCCGAGATCGCCGAACGGGCCGCCCTGCTGGCCGGGGTGACGCCCTGGCGGTTCGTGAACCGGCTGTCGCGGCTGGTCGTGGATCCCGAGCGGTTCCCGGACGAACGGGAGGAGATGCTCGCGGCGGGCATGGGCGCGGTGTACACGCGGACCACGCACCGAGGCGAGCTGCGGCCCGCGGACACCGACCCGGAGCCCCTGCTCGCCCGCTACTTCCGGCCCTACGCCGAGGCCATGGCGGAGGCGGTGGCCGGGCGGCTGGCCGCCACCGGGCGCGCCGTCGTCGTCGACGTGCACTCGTATCCGTCCGAGCCGCTCCCCTACGAGCTGCACGGGAGCGGGCCGCGCCCGCCGGTGTGCCTGGGCGCGGACGCCTTCCACACCGCGCCGGAGCTGACCGAGGCCGCCCGCAAGGCGTTCGCCGGGTGCGGGGAGACGGGTCTGGACAGCCCGTTCGCCGGGACGTACGTGCCGCTGGAGTTCTACGGCACGGACGCCCGGGTCGGCGCGCTGATGGTGGAGATCCGGCGGGACACCTACATGGCCGAGCCCGGCGGTCCCGCCGGGCCGGGGCTGGAGCGGCTCGCCACCGCGCTGGCCGCGCTCGTGGACGCCGTGTAGCGCGGCCCGGTGTCCGTGGACGCCGTGTAGCGCGGCCCGGTGTCCGAGGACGCCGTGTAGCGCGGCCCGGTGTCCGTGGACGCCGGGCCGCGCGCCGGCCCGGCGTCACCCGAGGGCGGCCTTGCGCGCGGGCTCAGGCCCGCAGCCACTCGGTGACGATCACCTCCGCGCCGGTCCGCAGCCGCAGGGCGAACGGGCCGGCCGGTGGCGTCTCGCCGGTGAACCGGCCGAGGGTGTCGGCGGTGAGCGGGGAGGCCGTCTGCGGTCCGCCGAGCACCTCGATCCGCACCGCCTGCGGCGGCAGCACCTGGCCGATCAGCCCGTCCGCGGTGACCTCCACGTCGACGGTCACCTCGCCCGCGCGGAACGTCAGCATGCGCGGCGGATCCATGACCCCCCTGACCGGCAGCGCGTCCACGAGCGAGTCGAAGGTCAGCTCGGCGAGCCGGGCGTCCAGGTCGTGCAGCGCGAAGGCGTCCAGGGCCGTCTGGAGCAGCTCGGCCGGGACCGGGTCCAGGACGGCGGCCGCCTGGCGCAGCTCCTCCTCCAGCAGGGCGTCCGCGAACGCGTCCTCGTCCGGTCCCGTCTCTCCGGTCGTCCGGTTGCCGTCGTCGCCGTTCACACCGCACCCCGTGCGTCCATCCGGGCCCGCAGCCGGCGCAGACAGCGCTGGCGCAGCGGGCCGATACTGCCGACCGCGATACCGAGCGCGGCCGAGATCTCCCCGTAGCTGGGCGGCGGCGAGGCCATCAGCACGCGCAGCAACTGCCGGCAGCGCTCGCCCAGTCCGTCCAGCTCCTGCCACAGGCGGCGGACCCGCTCGGCCCGGTCCGCCGCCTCCTCCGAATCGATCAGCGACTCCTCCGGCGTGCGGTCCTCGCTGGCCCGGTCCAGCACCCGCGGATCGTCGGTCAGGGTCAGCCGCGCCAGCCCTCTGAGCACCTTCAGGCACTCGTGGCGGGCCGTACTGGCCAGCCAGGCGCCGGTCTTGTCGGGCTCCCGGATGCCGCCCAGGTGCTGGGCGAAGCGGAACCACACGGTCTGGAAGACCTCGTGCCCGTCGGCCTCCGACAGCCGGTGTGCGCGCACCACCGACCAGACCAGGGGACTCATCCCTTCCACCAGCGCCTTCCAGGCCGCGGCGTCCCCGTCGACGGCGGACTGGACCAACGCGCCGACCTCTGTTCGGTCCACGGCTCCACCCCTTGTGTACGGCACGTCATCGTACGCCGTGGAGCGGAGCGTTCCGGACCTCATGCGGGCAGAGCCGGGATCACGACCGGCACGGGGCGCCAGGTGGGCGGGCGGAGCGCCGGGACGCGCGCCCCTCGCACCTCGGCCCGTTCCGTGGTGGACGCCAGCAGCCCGGCACCCGCCGCACGCGGGTCGCGCTCCCGGTACGCCGACATCCGGGCGGCCACCAGGCCCGCGACCACCGGGGTGGCGAAGGAGGTGCCGCTCCACTGCGCGAGGCCGTCGAACATCACCTGGTCCGGCTTGGCGCCGGAGCTCTCCCGGCCCTCGCTCAGCACCCCGGTGTGGCGCGGGAACTGGCAGGTGCAGGCGTAGTCGGCGTCGCCGAACCGGCAGGTGTCGAAGGTGGAGTGCTGGTAGATGTAGGGCACGGGGGTGGTGAAGCCGGTGAGGGCGCTGGTGAGGCGCTCGCCGGGGGCGTGGACGCGTACCCAGGGGCCGTGGTTGGTGAAGCAGGCCCCGGACTCGCCGTCCGCGCGCAGGGCGCCGACCGACAGCACGCTGTCGGCGTACTCGGGCAGGGCGGCGTAGGCGGCGGGCCAGAACGGGGTGTCGCTGGCGTTGTTGCCGGCGGCGGCCACCAGCAGGGTGCGCTGGTCGCGCAGTTCGCGCATGAACGCGTGCAGCCCGATCAGGCCGTCGGTGTCCTCGCTGGGAGTGCCGGCGGAGAGACTGATGACGTCCGGCCAGCCGTCCCGGTCGACCGCTTCGAAGAGCAGGGCGCCGAACTCGGACTCCAGGACGGCGCCCGCGTCGTTGAGCGTGCCCCGCACGGTGATGTCGGTGTTGGGCGCGACGGCCGCGAGGACACCGGCGATGAAGGTGCCGTGGCCGACGTACTGGCGGAGCACTCCGTCGCCGTCGGTCTCGGTGAGCTGGGCGTCGCCCGTGGTGTGGGCGAGCAGCGGGTAGGAGCGGTGGTCGTGCATCAGGCCGGTGTCGATCACGAGGACGTCGACCGCCGTGGTCGGGTCGTAACGTCCCTCGGCGGCGGCGGGGTTGGCGCTCTCGGTGCGCGCGACGGGCACCGGCTCGTCACCGGGGCAGGCGTTGACCGGCGCGATGTGCACCACGTGGTTGCGGCCGGCCAGCCGGCGTCCCTGACGGGCCTCGGCGGCCCGCACGGCGCGCAGGGCGTGCGGCACGCTGTCCTCGCCCTCCGCCGGGTCGCCCACCCGGATGCGGGTCACTCCGGTGCGTCCGGCCTGCGGGCCGACGCGGCGTACGTGGTCGGGGACGAGACCGGCGGTCTCGGTGAAGTGGGTGCGCACCGCGTCCTCGACGAACCCGGCCTCCTCACCGTCCCGGACCAGGACGACACCCTTCTCGTAGAGCAGTCCGGCGGAGTCGTCCGGTCCCATGGTCAGCGGGACGTCCGGCAAGGAGCGCTGGATGTGGTGGAACTGCTCGTGGAATCGCTGTGGTGCCATGTGGTGTCCTCCCCCTGGTGACGGTGTCCGAGAGTGAGAGTCCCGGACCCGCCGTCTGATACAGCAGGCCACTACCATGCGAGACGTGACGGCGGGAAGCGAGTCGATTCTCGAACTGCTGCCCATGGTGTTCGCCGACCCGGGCGAGGCCCGGGCACGCGCGGAACACCTCCTGCGCGCGGGTCCGCCGCCGCTGCACGCCAGCGTCGCCCACCAGGTGCTCGGCATCTGGCAGCGGGACTTCGGCGATCTGCGGATAGCGCTCCGGCATCTGCGGCGGGCCCGGGACCTGGCCGCGCGCGCCGAGTCGGCCGACCGGGAGGCCGATGTGCTGGCGACGCTGGGGGTCGCACTGGTGCACGCGGGGCGCACGCGGCAGGGGCTCGCGGCGTTCGAGCGGGGCGTGGCCCGCGGCAGCGGTCACACCCGGGCCCGGGTGCTGTACCGGCGGGCCTATGTCTGGTGGGTCCTGGGGCGGCACCGGGAGGCGCTGGAGGACGTACGGCGGGCGCTGCCGGTCCTGCGGCAGCTCGCCGACGGCATCTGGACCGCGCGGGCGCTGACCCTCAGGGCCACCGTGCATCTGGCGCTCGGCGCGGTGGACCGGGCCGTCGCGGACTTCACGGCGGCGGAGCGGCTGTGGGACACCACCGGCCAGGAACACGACAAGGCGGACGCGGTGGAGAGCCGCGGGCTGGCCGCGTTCCGGTCCGGGGACATCCCGGCCGCGCTGCGGCTGCTGGACGAGGCCGAGGAGCGCTACGCCAAGCTGGGCACCCCCACGTACAACCTGTCGATCCGGCGCTGCGAGGTGCTGATGGCGGCGGGGCTCGCCCCGGAGGCGCTGGCCGAGGCGGACGCGGCGATCGGGGTGCTGGACCGGATCGGCGGTCAGTCCACCCGCAAGGCCGAGCTGCTGCTCGCCGCCTCGTGGGCCGCCCGCTCGGCGGGGGACGCGCACACCGCCATAGCCCGCGCCGCGGTCGCCGTACGGCTGTTCGCGGCGCAGCGCCGGACCTGGTGGGAGACGCACGCCCGGCTGGTGCTGCTGGAGGCGCGGGTGGCGGCGGGGCGGCGGTCGGGGCGGATGGTGGCGGACGCGGCGGCCGTCGCCGAGCGGCTGGCCTCCTTCGGTTCGCCCGCCGCGGCGGAGGCCTCGCTGCTCGCGGGCCGGATGGCGCTGGCACTGGGCTGGACGGCGGACGCGGAACGGCATCTGGCGGTGGCCGCCCGCAGCCGGCACGGCGGACCGCCGCCGGCCCGGATGACCGGCTGGGCGGCACAGGCGCTGCGGGCGCGGGCGGCCGGCTCCCGGCGGGGGGTGCTGGAGGCGTGCCGGCGCGGTCTGGACGTGCTGGACGACCACCGGATGACGCTGGGCGCCCCGGAGCTGCGTGCCCACGCGACCGCGCAGGGCGCCGAACTTGCCGCGCTGGCCCAGGAGGTGACCCTGGACCAGGGCAGCCCGCGGCGGCTGCTGGTGTGGAGCGAGCGGTGGCGGGCGACGGTGCTGTCCGCGCCGCCGGCCCGGCCGCCCGAGGATCCGGCGCTGCTGAGCGGTCTGACCGCCTACCGGGAGATCGCCGCGCGTGCGGAGGCCGCCCGCATGGACGGGCGTCCGGTGCCGGCACTGGAGCGCGAACAGCGTCGCCTGGAGCGGGAGATCCGGTCCCGCACCCGGCACACGGACGGCGGCGCCGCCGGCGCGGGCGACCGCTTCGACGTGGGCCGGCTGCTGGACCGGCTCGGTGACGGACGGCTGGTGGAGCTGGCCGTGGTCGACGGCCGGGTGCACGTCCTGCTGTGCGGACAGGGCAGGGTCCGGCGGTTCGCCGGCGGGTCGTTGGCGGAGGCGATGGCCGAGGCCGAGCATGTGCAGGCCGGGCTGCGGCGGCTCGCGCACCCCGGCGCCGAGGCGCGGCTGCCCCTCGTCGAGGCGGCCGGCCGGCGGTTGCAGGAGCTGCTGCTGGCCGGGGCGGCGCCGGAACTGGGGTCGGGCCCGGTGGTGATCGTGCCGCCGGGGGCGCTGCACCGGGTGCCGTGGGCGTTACTGCCGGCGCTGCGGGAGCGGGTGCTCAGCGTGTCGCCGTCGGCGGGCAGCTGGCTGCGCGCCCGGGAGACGGCGCCGCCGCCGGACGGCCGGTCGGTGCTGGTGCGCGGCCCCGGACTGGCGACGGGCGGCGCGGAGGTGCCCGAACTGGCCGACCGGTACGGCACGGCGACGGTCCTGGAGGGCGACGACGCCCAGGTGCCCCGGGTGCTGGCGGAGATCGACGGCGCGGGCCTCGCGCACCTCGCGGCGCACGGCACGTTCCGCGCCGACAGCCCCTTGTTCTCCGCCCTCCGGATGGCCGACGGCCCGCTGATCGTCCACGACTTCGAGCGTCTGGCCCGCAGCCCGTACCGGATCATCCTGTCCAGCTGCGACACGGCCCGCCTCGCCTCGGTCGGCGCGGACGAACTGCTGGGCGTGGTGACGGCGTTGCTGCCGCTGGGCACGGCCGGTGTGGTGGCGAGCAGTGCCCCGGTGAACGACGCGGCGGTGGTGCCGCTGATGCTCGCCCTGCACAAGGGCCTCGGCGCGGGCCTGTCCCTGGCCGAGGCCCTCCGCGACGCCCGCGCGTCCCTGCCGGGCGACGCGCTCCACCAGGCGACGGGCTGGGCGTTCGCGGCGTTCGGGGCGGCGTGAGGACGGCACCCCGGCAGTACCGAGGGGGCTTCGCCCGGACCGGCCCGGGTCCGCGACGCCCGCGACGGCACTCCCCCGGCCCCGGCGGACGGGACCCCCACGCCACGATGTCGGACCACCCGGGTACACCCGGTACGCGGGTGATCCGCCACGGCACCTCGCCGCGTCGGCGGAGCATCCGGCCAAGCCCGGCACGCGGGTGATCCGCCACGGCACTCTGCCGGCCCTGGGCCGAGGGACCCCCACGCCACGATGCGGACCACCCGGGTACACCCGGTACGCGGGTGATCCTCCGCCTTGCGACGCACCGCACCGGCCCCGCGGCCCGCCCCACCCCGCCCCGGCCCGCTCCGATCCGACCGGATCCGACCGGATCCGCCCCGGTCCGGTCAGGTCCGGACGAGCCCCTCAGGCCGTCTCCCTCTCGGGCCCGTCCACCAGCCAGGGCAGCTCCCCCCGGTCCCCCGTGCCGAGCCGGGTGTAGGCGCTGTACAGGTGGTTGCCGACCGTCCGCACGGACAGCGTCAGCTGCCGGGCGATCTCCCGGTTGCTCAGCCCGGCCGCCGCCAGGGCGACGATCTGCCGCTGCCGGGCGGTGAGTTCACCGAGGACGAGCCCGGTCAGGGCCGGTGTGCGGGCTCCCTGGCAGCGGCGCGCCAGAGCGACCGCCCGGGTACGGGACAACCGCGCGGCCCGGGGGTCCCGGTGCGCCCGGACGGCCTGCGCGTGCGCCTCCGCCGCGTACAGCACGAAGCCCCGCTCGGCCAGGTCCTCCGCGGCCCCGTCCAGCGCGGCCCCGTCACCGCGGGCCAGCGCGTCCGCGTGCCGTGCGAACACGCTCCCGGCCGGCAGCCGCCCGACCGCCCGCTCGGGCTCGCCCCGCCGTACGGCGCCGTAGAGGGCATGGACGCCGTCCGGCTCGGCCGCTTCGCCCACCGTGCCTTCGGCGAGCCCCAGTTCGGTCCGGCACCCGGGGTCCGCCGGAGTCGCCCGCAGCCCCTCCCGGGCCCATGCCGCCGCTTCCCGCAGCTCCCCCCGCAGCCGCGCGAACCGGGCGCGGACCTCGGCGTATCCGGCCGGCAGCGGAGCACCCTCCGCCAGCAGCCACTCCCCCACCGGCGTCGGCACCGGCCGGACGTCGAGCTGTTCCATCCGCCGGGTCAGGAGCCGCTGTTCCGCCGCGAGCGCGGGGCCGTGCGCGTCGGCGGCGCGGGCCAGCCGGCGGGCCCGCAGCCGGCCGGTGGTGGCACGCAGCGCGGCACCGTGCAGCGGATGGGCGAGGGTGACGGTGCCCTCGTCGTCGACATGGATCAGGCCGTCCGTCTCCAGGCCGTCGAGGACGTCCGGATCGAGTGCGTCGAGCGGCAGCGGCAGCGGCTCGGCGAAGGCGAGGCGTTCGAGGGTGTCGCGTTCGCCGGGGCCGGACCGCTCCAGCGCGGCGGAGAGCCGCTCCCGGACGGCCGGGGTGACGGGCAGCGGGCCCCGCCAGGCCCGCTCGCCGGTGCCCGGTACGGGGCTCAGCCGGCCGGACCCGGCGAGCGCGGTCACCAGGTCGCGCAGCAGCCGCAGATCACCCCGGCACGCCTGGTGCAGCCGGCGCACGGTGAGCGGTTCCAGCCCGGCGCCGGCGAGCAGCCGGGCGGTGTCCTCGCGGGGCAGCGGGTCGAGGGCCAGCCGGGGCAGCAGCTCCCCGGTCCACAGCCGGGACACCGCGCCGGGCGCGGGCGCACCGTCCGCCGCGGCCACCACCAGCCGGGTACGCCCGTGCACGGCCAGCTGGTGCACCAGGGCGGCGGAGGTCTCGTCCAGCCACTGGGCGTCGTCCACGACGAGGACCCGGACACCGGACAGCATCCGCAGCGCGCGGTGCAGCGAGACGGTGTCGGGGAGCAGGTGCGCGAAGGCCGCGAGGGGCAGGTCCCGGGCCTCGGGCGTGCCGGTCACCCGGACGTGGTCCGTGCCCCGGAGCGCCTCCGTGATCAGCCGGGTCTTGCCGTGGCCCGCCGGGCCGGTGACCACGATGCCGGGCCGTCCGGCGGTCAGCGCGCCGCGCACCAGCTCCAGTTCGTCCGCCCGGCCGGTGAACGGCCAGGGCAGCTCCAGCGTCTTCGCGTCCTGCTCGTAAGTCCTCACATCGTTCAGAGCGCGCGTACTCAGTTTTGATACAGGGCGACTTGAGTAGCCCCCGACTCAGGCGCCCGGCGGCCGCGGACGGCACGCTGGCCGCATGACCCGACGCCTCTGCTCGCTTCCGCGGCAGCCGGCCCCGCCCTTCGGTCCGGGGTTGACCGCCGAGCGGCTGGGCGCGCTGCTCGCCGGGCGGCGGATGTGGGTCGACGGCACGGTTCTGCACTACTGCTTCCTGGACGCCCGCTCCGACACCTCGGTGATCCCGGTCCCCGGGACCGGGGAGCTGCGCCGGGTGCCGTGGGGCGGTGGCGAGGAGCAGCGGGACGTGGTCCGCGGGTGTTTCCGCGAGTGGCACGACCTCGGCATCGGCGTCACCTTCGCCGAGGTCGGCGACCGCCACGAGGCGGAGCTGCGGATCGGGTTCCAGGCCGGTGCCGGGTCCTGGTCGGCGATCGGCCGGGACGCGCTGTCGGTCGGCCGGGGCGAACGCACCATGAACCTCGGCTGGGACGTGACCGCGCCCGCGGAGCGGGGGACGGTCCTGCACCAGATCGGGCACGCGCTCGGCATGGTGCACGAGCACCAGAGCCCGTTCGCCGGGCTGCACTGGGACGACGAGGCGGTCTACGCCGAGCTGGCGGGCCCGCCGAACTTCTGGAGCCGGGAGAGGACGGACACGAACGTGCTGCGCCAGCTGGACGCCTGTGAGGCGGGCGGCTCGGTGTGGGATCCGCAGTCGGTCATGGCGCTGCCGTTCGGGCCGGGGCTGGTGCTGGAGCCGGAGCAGTACCGCGGGGGACTGTGTCCGCCCGGCACCCCCTCCCCGGCCGACAAGGAGTTCGTGCTCCGCTGGTACCCGCCGTCCGGGCCGTCCGGCCCGGCCGCGCTGGTGCCGTTCCGGTCCGTTCCGCTCGGTCTCGGGCCGGGCGAGCAGGCCGACTTCACCGTCGACCCGCCGGAGACCCGCGAGTACACCGTGGGCACCTTCGGCGACGCCGACACCGTGCTGGTCGTCTTCGAGGAGCGCGACGGGGAACCGCGCTTCCTCGCGGGACACGACGACGGCGGTACGCCGGACAACGCCGCCGTCCGGGTCCGGTTGGTCAAGGGCCGCCGCTATACCGTCCGGATCCGCCTGTACTCCACATGGGGGTCGGGGGAGACAGCGGTCATGTGCTGGTGACGGCACACGGACCGCACAGAGCCACAGTCCGGCACCGGGGGAGCGGGCGCGGACGTCACCTACGGGGGACAGTGTCGTTTAGACACTGATGACGGGGGTGGTGACGTACGCGCCGTGTCCAGGGCGCCCGGGCGCTGGGGAGACCTAGCGGCCGGGCGCTTTGGGTTCTGGGCCGGCGATCTCGTCCGTGAGGTCCAGCATGTCGCCGAGGCGGCTCCGCAGCCGCTGGATGATGAGGATGAGGCTGGCCGGGTCGAGCAGCGCAAGGTCTTCGTCGCGGGCGCACTCCAGGTCCTGGCGGGCGTAGTCGATGCGGGCGCGCTGGAGGGCGGTGAGGGGCGCCGCGAGGGGGCGGTACTGCTCGTCAGGCATTCGGTTCTCGCTCGGTCTGGCGGGTGCGGACATATGACAATAGTTGAATCATGCAATCAAATTATTGGCATGCATATTCCTGGTTGGCTATAGGTCGAATGTCACGCCACTCGAACGAGTGTTTTAATCTCGCGCGGGTTGCGCACGATCTAGCTTCATGATCCAAGAATGTATGGTTGACGATACAGACATCGGATCATGATCACGAAAGCGTGGGCGGGTGCCATCCGCCCCACCGCCCGACTGGGTCATCGCCCGCCGCCGGGCCATCGGCGACGCCATCCGTGAAGCGCGCCTACGCCGCAACCTCACCCAGGAGCGACTCGCGGAGCTTGCCGGTCTTGACCGGTTGGCCATCAACCGAATCGAGATGGGCCACCAGAGCCCGATCCTCGACAACGTGATCAGAGTCGCTGCCGCCCTGGACACGCCCCTCGCCGACCTCGTTCGCTGAGCAGCAGGGCCCGGCCGGCAGGGTTCACCGACCGGGCCCCGGGTCGAACCTCAGCCCTTCGGCGGGATGATGAATCCCCGCCGCGGCTGCGGCTCCGGGTTACGCGAGTCCGGCTGCTGCGCGCGCTTCCACGCCGCCACCACCTTCGCGTACCGCGGGTCGATCCACTCGGTCACGGAGCCACCTTGCCCTTCCAGCTCAGGGTGATCTCGTCAGTGGACCGGTGCACCCGGTTCGTGAAGTCGTACCTACCCACGTCGCGTGCGACCTGCGGGATGGTGGCTCCGTGCTCCTCGGCGACTCGAAGCGCCAGCTCGTACACCTCACCCCATGCCATCTGGTCCGAAGCCGGGCCGGGGATGACGCGGTCTGTCACTGCCACTCCCGTCCGCAGTCCATGCACACCTTCGTGCCGTCCGTCCGCTGGAACACGGATGCGCTGCCGCATTCGCAGTTCCGCAGGGTGGACAGCCGTCGGACGAGTGCCGCGATCTTGTTCATAGCCACGGTTCCCTTCGCTCGTAGTCGCCGGGGGCGCCGCCATGCTGGTCGACCCACCACGCGACCGCGCAGTCCAGGCAGGTGTACCTCCACCGGGGGAGCCCGGTCTCGGGGTCTTTCTCCTGGGACGTGATGACGTGGATGTCGCCGCACTGGATGCACCGCACCGGCAGGTTCATGGTCTTCTCGCTCACGCGTCGTACGGTACTGGCGATGGTGCAGCGGGTCCGCCGCGGTGCCGAGGGGAGCACCGGCGGCGAACCCGCTCTCCAGCGCCTAGCTCCTAGCCCCGATGCGATCTACGGGGCTGCGCTGGAGGTCTGACCGTGCCCGGCGCGGTCGGCGGCGCTGCCGGGCACGGAGCTATCAGTGGTGCTCGGGCGCCTCCAGGTCGAGCATCTCCAGATCGGTCACGGGCTCCACGCCGTGGAGTGTGACGACGAGACGAACTGCGAGCACCCAGTGGATCAGGCTGCTGGTAAACGGCACGCGGTGCAGTCCGTCCGCGGTGTCCTCTCGCGCCGGGAGTTGCCGGAGTGTGCCCGGCTCGTAGATCACGCCGGCCACGCCCCACACGGGGGCGGAGGAAACGAGCGCCGCTCTCCACCCGTGGCCCAGGGGCGGGCAGTGCTCGGTGGCCGTGCGCGCGCAGGGCGTATGCACCGGCGGCGCCGTCGTCGTCTGTCCCTCGGCCAGCGTCTCGCCGCCGCGTGCGGCCATCAGCCAGAGGGACCGGTCGTCCGGCCGGCTGCCGATGGTGGGGCCGCCGCACAGCTGGCACAGCAGCCTGCTCATCGCCTGCCGCTGCCGCAGTGCGTGCACCAGCTCGTAGCGGGGGCGGCCGCGGCGGACGGCGGGCATCCGCACCCATGGCACCCCGTAGTGCCGATCGACCGGAGATTCGAGCTGGAGGCCGAGCCGGTCACCGTCGGGTCCGTGGTACACCGTGAGGAGCTGCCGCGGGATGGACTCCTGTGTCCACGCGGCGATCCAGGGAACGGGCATGCCACCCCACCATGTGACCGGGCGCACGGGGGTGCTGTCGGTCATCGACGGGTCTCCCGTACCAGCCGGACCAGGCCCAGCCCGGTGGGGCACCGGGTGTGGTCGATGACGCACGGCTCGCAGGACGCCGAGTGGGTCTGGAGCTCGGTAAGGGCCTGCCGCTGGGTGCACGCCTTGCAGGCCCGCAGGAAGAGGTTGGTCCCGTCGCTGTCCTGGTGCTCGCCGAGGTCGACGGCGGTGGTGGCTGTGAGCGCGCTGTGGCGGCCATCGAAGACGCAGGCCGCGCCCCGCCGCTGTTCGGCATTGAGTCCGTCCAGGTCGGGCAGGGGCAGCAAGTCGGCGACAGCGGTGGACACGGCGCGCTCCTCGGGCTGTGGGTGGTGCGGCGCCGCCCGCTGCCTGGCGGGGATGTGGGCGGCGCCGCCTCATGTGCCATCACGCTAGGTGTGAGCGTGATCACAGCCCAGTGACCGAGGCCACCAGTCGCACCGTCAATTCTGCCCGCTGTAGGACGCGTTGTCCTACTCGTGTCCTACAGTGCCGGGTCGACGCCGAGGCGGGCCGCCAGAGACCGGAGTGGGGTGTTGCGGCGGCGCTCCGCTTCGAGCATCTCCCGCACGGTGGCCGTGGCCAGAGCCTGAAGCTTGATCCACTCTGGTTGCTCCTCCTCCACCTCCAGCAGCGTCGTGAGCGCGGCCTCGCTGTCTCCGGTCTGGTACTGCGCCTGCGCGACGTCGACGCGGTACGCGGCCGAGTGCACCGGCCGGGAAATCCTTTCGACGTCGACTTCCCCCGCGAACTCCAGGGCCTTCTCTGGGCGTGAGTCCTCGCCCGCCAGCGAGATGTTGACCTTCTGCGTGCGCACGTCGACCACGCTGAACGCAGTGCCGTAGGCGCGCACGGGGCCCGAGCGGACCGCGGCGGCCTCTGCGCTGGACAGCAGGTCTATGGCCCGCTCGTGGTCATCCCGGCGCGCGGCCGGCGTCGCCGCGGCAACGAGGAGATTGCCGTACACGGCGAACTGGGACGGCGTCCCCCGCAAGAAGCTGGGCTCCAGCGCCTCCGCCTTCCGCACCGCGATGTCCTGCGCCTGCTCCCACCGGCCCTGCCGCAGCAGCACCCACGACAGCGTCGACACCCCCATGCCCTCCATCAGAGGGTCCGACGCCCGGGCCGCGGCGGCGAGCTGCTTCTCCACCGCGGTGTAGGCCCAGTCCGCATGGCCTGCCTGCGTGGCCAGGCAGGCCGCAAGCTGGTACGCCAGAGCCAACTGCTGCCACACCCGTTCCGTCGGTGTCTCGCGGGCGACCGCGCGACCGTCCCGCAGGAGCAGCGGCAGAGTGCTGGACAGCTCCGAGTATTCGCCGCGCCAGTACCGGGACGTAGCCGACTTGACGCTGTCGACCCAGGTCTGTTCGGTGGGCGGGTCCTCCAGGTCGTCATTGGTGGGGACGCCGGGGATAGCGGCGATGTCCTGGATGGCGTCGCGTAGCGCGATCAGGCCACCGCCGTCGTCGGTGAGTTGCTGAGTCACGGTGGGCTGTCCTACCAGTCGCTCAAGCTGGACATCGAGGGCGCGGGCCAGCGCGCGCAGAGTGTTGATGCGGGCGGACTGCCGCTGTCCCTGCTCCAGCTTGCGGATCGTGTCGACGTGGACGCCGGCCCGGTCGGCGAGCTGTTCTTGGGTGAGGTCGCGGAATTCCCGCAGGGAGCGGATGCGGTCGCCGATCGATGTGGTCATGTCGTACCCCCGCCAGAGAGTAGGTGTGCGTCCACCGTACTGCGGTTGGGAATCGGCGGGATCGGCGTGCGTGTGGGCGGGGCGCGGCGGATAGGCTGGGGTCATGTCCCCCGCTTCTCGGCCCTCGGGCCCGGCGCGCTCTGCCGCCGACGAGATCAACGAGGAGATCCGTGCGTTCTGGCAGGGGCCGGGCGCGCATCCGACGCTGCCGCTGTCGCCGGAGCAGCGGGCGCGGTATCAGCATCTGCTGGCGGAGCTGCAGAGGGTGGAGCGCGAGGGCGTCACCACGGCTGCATAGTGCTCTACCGTTCCGTGACCGTGAGGTAGATCGACCGCTCGTCGATCAGTCCCCCATCCGTGATGATCTGGCAGACCAGCGTGTAGGCGCCACCGGCGGTTCCACCCGAGACCCGCTGGGTGACCATGGTGTCCCCCACGGTGGGTGCCCCGACTGCGGTAAGTCCGGACGGTACGGTGACCGTCGCAGAGCTGATGGTGTCGGCGACCTCGGCGAGCCACGCCGACCAGTCCCAGCTGTAGTCCAGCAGCGCCGCCGGGTCCTTGATGAAGCTGTCGGTCATGCGCCTACCTCACTGTCAGGGTGCGATGCTCGGCGGCCACGGCGAGTCGCCGGCCCTCGGCGGGGATCCTGTAGGTGCGCTCCGGGCTGGGCGCGGTGGTCGACGGCGTGGTGAGCGGGCGGGCCGCCGCGACCCCCGTAGCGGGCACTAGGGGCGCGGTCTTGGTGCCGGTGAGCGGCAGTGCTGTCTCGACGGCGGTAGCTGGACCGAGTGCTGTCGGAACAACACCCGTGAGAGATTGCGCGGACTCGGAGGCCGACGCGATCCCGACGACCGCCGACTTGGCCCCGGTCAGTGCCTGTGCAGTGCCCTGCTGGACGGCAGCGATGAGCACCGTCGACTTGGCACCCGTGAGCGGCTGAGCTGTCTCTGCCGCGGTGGCAACGCCGAGGGTTGCGCCGGCGGTGATGTCCGCGGCGGCGAAGTCGTCGTACCTGATGGCGCCTGCCGAGTCGGAGCGGATGCCGACGCTGGTGCCGGTGGTCACAGCGGCGTTGATCACCGAGACACGCTGGATGCCGTTCACGTAGGCCGTGATGGTGCTGCCGACGGCCTGGACCTTCGCGGTATCGCCGGGCGCGGCTGCGGCGGCGTAGGTGCCGATGTTGGTGAAGCTGCCGCCGACGACCGAGAAGAGATCCCACGAGCTGCCGTTGTTCCGCCACAGGTAGCCCTGGCTGATGTTGCTGTTGCCGCGGCACCAGACGCCCTGGCTCGCCGCGGTGGTGGCAGCGACGGTGACCTGCGCGTAGTGGTCGGTGCTGGCCATCGCTCCGGCGGCCCGGAGGATGATCGTGCCGCCTGCCGCTCCCGGGGAGAGCTGGTTGAAGACGATGGACCAGTCGCCGGACACCTCAACCCAGCCGGCGCCGAGGTCGGTGGAGTCGGCCCGGTTGAAGTCGTCGCTGAAGCTGGCCATGACCGCTCCCAGCAGGCCCAGCTGCCGCTACGCGGCGGAGCTGGCCCGGGCGAAGTCCGAGATGGACAGGGTGAAGTTGGTCCCGTCGGGGGTCATCGCGACATCGTGCTTGGTCAGCGGGATGATCGCGCTGTCCACGCTGGCCGTGTCCGGCTTGTAGCAGATGACGACCGCGCCGATCGCCGCCCCGCTGGTGGCCGTCCAGGTGACGTCGTCGCAGTCGATCGCCACCCGGTCCGCAGCGTTGTCCACGGTGACGGTCACGTTCGCCAGCGTCTTGCGGCCGAGCGACGTCTGCTCCGTCGCGCCGGCCTTGACCGCGGCGAGCGTCGCGTAGTCCCGCATGGTCGCGTCGTTCGGGAGTCCGGCCGCTGCGAGCGGCACCATGATCAGGCTGTCGGCGGCGGCGGGCAGGTCGGCGTACTGTGCGAGTCGCCCGAGTGCGACGTTGAAGACGATGCTGGCCATCTCAGACTCCAGTTCGGTTGTACTCATCCACCAACGGGTGGGCGGGCTCCGGCTCGATCCCCGCCCGCGTCATCTGCCTGCACCAGCGGTCCGCGCTCCACGAGAACGCCCGGAGGATCGCCTCCGTGCGGGACTGCCTCGTCCGCAGTTCGCCGTTCTCCTTGTCGACCCGCTCCACCGTCGCCTGCAGCACCGCGAAGTCCTGAGCCTTCGCTTGCGGCGCCGTCTGGATCGAGGCTGCCGCCCGCCCACCCCGGTACGTGAAGTAGCCAGTGACGATCACCCCAACGACCGTCACCGCCGCGCCGGCCAGCCCCACCCATCCGTTCACCCGGGTCTCCCTTCGACCACCGGGCCGGGCAGATCCGGTGATCCGGCCTCAGGCGGGACTCGTGATGCGCACCAGATCACCCCGCAGTGCGATGTCATGTACCAAATGAAGATCCACAGGCCCCGTCCGTAGCCGTCCATCAGGCCGGCCCAGCCGTAGGCGAATGCCCACAGGGTGGGTGGCACCGATGCGGCGACGAACCCCCATGCGTCTCGGGTGAAGCGCAGCCACGCGGACGCGAAGGTGGCCAGGCCGAAGAGGATCCACACCGTTGCCCAGCAGTGCAGGGGGGCGGCGTGCGTCAGGAGTTGCAGCCCGTCGGTGCGTGGGGGTTCGACGATCATGCTGATGCCCCAGCAGACCTTGCCGACGCCCATGAAGACGAGGAAGGGCCCGCGGCGGCCCAGCCGTCCGCTGAACCAGCAGCGTGCCGCGCGGGCCTTCACTCAGATGCCCCTAGCCGGGGGGACCTGCCCGCCGACCGCGGGCCCGGCCGGGGTGACGTGGCCGCGGGCGATGAACACCAGGACGGCCAGGACCAGCGCGTTCAGCGAGCCGACGGTCTCCGGAGCGACGTTGAAGTGGAACGCGGCGAGCAGCGCTACCACCGCAGCGACGAGTCCGGTGAACGCGGACGGCGCGACCGGCCGGGTCATCGCCGCCGTGATAGCGGCGAACACCGCGCTGATGACGGCGACGATCGCGCCGGCCTGGTCGGAGCTGAGGCCGATGCCGAAGGTGACGGCGAGGCTGAGGCCGGCGGAGATGATGCCGAGTACGAGAGCGGGTTCGCGGCCGAAGATTCTCACAGTGAGTTCCTCTCGGAGGGGGTGGGTCAGACGTTGGGGACCTTGAGCTTCGACCAGCTGGTCGGGCCCGGCATACCGTCGGCGTCCCGGCCGCTGTAGCCGAGTTTGCGCTGCCAGGCTGCGTAGGACCGCTCGTCGCCGGTGCCCCACACATCGAGGTTGGTGGTGCTCTGGTAGCGGTTGCAGCCCTCGGCGGCGAGCCGCTTGTGCATGGCGGCGATGATCGGGGAGCGGCGGCCGGCGCGGAAGAAGCTGGTGCCGGGGAACGGCTCGTACTTCGGCTTGTCGACGCCCACGAAGCCGGGCCAACTCCCTGGGTCCTGGTGGGTGTTCTCCGGGACCTGCGAGTGCGCGTACCAGCCGGCCGTCGTCTCCCACACCGACTCGCTGCGGTTCGGAACGAAGTTGGACGGGTGGCCCATGGGCCAGACCAGGGGCACCCCCCACGAGTGGACGTACTCCTGCAGCTCGGGCCAGCCCTTGCACGGGGTGTCGACCAGCCGCGGGTAGACCTGCGTCCCGACCCGGCAGTACGGGAAGTACAACGCCTCCAACTGGATGACCACGCTGCCCGCCCTGTTGGTGCGGGTGCCGCCGGCCTGGTCGACGAGGCTCTTGGAGCGGCAGTTGGCTGGCACGAACTGAGTGAAGCGGCCAGTGAAGACGTCCCAGAGGATGTGTGGTGCGACCCCTTTGCCGCTGCCGGAGAAGTACGCGCGGAGATCCTCGTAGGGGACGAGGTCCGCTGGCTTCGCGGCGGTGGCGTTGCGGTCCCAGGTGATGTGGCTCACGGCTTTGGCGGGGCCGCCGTCGGTGGGGGCGTGGTCGCCTATGTCGAGCCGGGTGGCGCCCGGCATCCAGAGGTCGGGCATGTGTCCTCCCAGAGGGTTGCTTCCCTTGGAATCGTAGCCCGTTACGCCTCTTCAACCTACGATTCGTAGGCTACAGTTCGGATTGGCCTTTCCGCTCAGAGGGCCCGGTGGCAGGGACGTGTCCGTGCGGGTCGCGTCCCTGCCGCTCCACCACCCGCACCCCACCCGCACAAACCCGCACAGGAGTCAGCCCATGGCCGGTATCTGCGCAGCGCTCGCGTTCCTGTTCGCGCTCGTCGCCCTCGCTCCACCCACTCAGGCGCGCATCGAGCCCGCGCCCGCCGCCTGGAGCAGCCGATGACCGGCCCCTGCCAGCGCCCGGAATGCGGCGGCGAAACCCACACAGACGGCTGGGGCAACCCCACCCAATGCCCGGCTACACCAGCCGAGCCGCTGCGGTTGACCGTCGAGGAACTCGTGCCAATCCTCGTAGCCCTGGAACGGCGCCAGCGCGGCCAGAAAGCCGGACACGGCATCCTCCGCTACCCGCTCCCTCGGTGCCCCTCCTGCGGCGCACCCCCTACGGAGATGACCACCGCAAAGTCGCCGAACTTCGTGACCGACACCGTGAACATCCAGTTCGAGCGCTGCGGACACGCCTTCACCGCCGACGGCGAAGCGATTGACGCAGCGGGAGAGCAAGCACGTCTCCTAGCGGACCAGGAAGAGCAGCGCCCGGTGGATGAGCAGGCCGCGCCGACGCCCCTGGAAGACGCCCGGGCGACGGTCGAGTCCCTCCGCTACCAGATCCGCCGCGCACGCGAAGCCCTCGGCACCGCCGAGCCGGTCCTGCAACTCACCTACACCGAGGATGCCGTCGGTCGCGACAGCAATGGCGTACTCGTCGTCCCGCTCACAGGACCCAATGGCGCCGCGGCCTACCTCAACCTCAGCCCAATGGTGGCGAGGCTCCTCATCGACCGAGTCGACGCCGTCCTCAACCGACAGGAGCAGCCGTGAACACCGCCGTCACCATCACCCTGATCGTCGCCGCGTTCCTCCTCGGCAGCCTCCTCATCACCGCCGTCCGCGACGTCGCCCAAGCCAAGCACAACCCCACCCGCTGCCCGAACTGCGGCCACAGCGGACAGGAGAAGCCATGACGACGGTGGCCGCGCTCAGCAAGCAGTGCCTCGACTGCAAGCAGACGAAGCCGCTGGACGACTTCACCAAGCTGGCCCGCAGCAAAGACGGCCGGCGCGAGTACTGCCGCCCCTGCTCCCGCGCACGGAACAAGCGCTGGAAGCAGTCCAAGGCCACTCCCTGCACTGACTGCGGAAGTCTCGTCAGCCGCGCTGGCATCAAGCGGTGCAGGCCGTGCACCGGCAAGCGCCAGTCGGGCTCCAACCACTACGCCTACAAGGGCGGCCGACACACCACGCCCGGCGGCTACATATACCTCTCCGGGCACCACGACCATCCGAACGCCAACGCGGTCGGACAGATCGCCGAGCACGTCCTGGTCATGTCCCAGACGCTGGGCCGTCCCCTCCACAAGGGCGAGAACGTCCACCACAAGAACGGCGACCGAGCCGACAACCGGCCCGAGAACCTCGAACTCTGGTCACGCGTACAGCCGCCGGGACAACGAGTCGAGGACAAGGTCGCTTGGGCCATCGAGATTCTCCAGACCTACCGGCCCGAACTACTCAAGGAGCAAGCATGAAGTGCCTCGTCACCGGCGGTGCAGGGTTCATCGGCGGTTGGATCCGCCAGGAACTGATCGCGCGCGGCCACACCGTCCTCATCCTCGACCACCAGGACCGCCGCCACCAGCTCGCTGACGGCGAGGAGTTCTTCCTCGGCGACGTCCGCGACGCCACCGCCGTGACCGAGGCAGCCGCCCACGTCGACGGGATCATCCACCTGGCCGCCGTCCTCGGCACGCAGGAGACGATCAGCAACCCGCGCCCCTCGGCCGAGACCAACATCCTCGGCAGCCTCAACGTCTTCGAGGCCGGCTCCCAATACAACCTCCCCGTCGTGTACGCCGGCGTCGGCAACCACGCTTTCCGGCTCATCGGTACCGGCTGCTACACCATCACCAAGTCGGCGGCCGAAGACCTGGCCCGCATGTACAACCTCTACCGCGACGGCGGCCGCATCACGATCGTGCGGCCCGTGAACGCCTACGGCCCCGGCCAGAGCGTGGCCGCGCCCTACGGTACGAGCAAGGTGAGGAAAATCCTCCCCGCTCTGTCGTGCCGGGCGCTGGTCGGCACCGACATCGAGGTGTATGGCGACGGCACCCAGGTGTCCGACTGCGTGTACGTCGGTGACGTCGCCGCCGCGTTCGTGACCGCGCTGGAGCACAACGCGGAGACCGGCCGGCCGACGCAGGCGCCGGTCGAGGTCGGGCCGATGGACTCGGTCACCGTCAACGACATCGCCCGCCTCGTCGCCGAGCGGGCGGCCGAGGTCACCGCGCGGGAGCCGGTCGGGATCAAGCATCTGCCGATGCGGCCGGGCGAGGTACCGAACGCGGTCGTGAAGGCGGACACGAGCACGCTGGCGCAGATCGGGATGTCCGCGGCGGACTTCGTGCCGCTGGAGGAGGGCATCGCGCGGACGGTCGACTACTACGCCACCGAGTGGCTGCCCAGCTACCTGGCTGCCTGACATACGAAGGAGGCGGCGGTGGCCCGCTTGCAGATCCTGGAACTCCCGCAGGGGCCGGACGATGACCGGCCGCCGTTCATCCTCGTCATCGATGAGATCAGCGACAACGAGACCGATCGTCTCCTCGACTCACGAGAGGCCACCGACGGCATCGCCAAGAAGATCGGGGCGCAAGCCGTCGCCGCCTTCCACGGGATGACTGTCGACATCCCTGCCAACAAGCCGCCGCTCGCAGCTGGCACCGACGATGCCGAGGGGGCCGGGGCGACCGCGATCGTGTACGCGCACGAGCGGACCCGCCTCGACCTGTGCGACGCCCTGCTCCTGTCCCGCGACACGACGTGGCGGCAGCTCGTGGAGGAGGCGTCACAGCGGCAACGGGCAGTCGCACGCGTTCTCGATCTGCCTGAGCAGCCGCAGGCGATGGCCGCTGGGCACCCGCCGATGGAGGACTACCTGCACGGCTACGGCGTCGGCGTCCGCGCCGCGAAGCGTGCTGCCAGTGACGTGCCGGTGCGGCTCGCGCAGGACGGAGTCTGACGTGCGCGTCCACTTCTGGTCCGCCGACATGGCAGGTTCGGCCTTCTACCGCGCCGTCATGCCGTCCATGAGCCTGTCCTGGCTCGGCCACACCGCCACTCACGGTGTCCGTCTCCCACCCAACTGGGCCAGCTACGACACCATCGTCGGCTGCCGCGTCGCCCAGGTCGACCCGTCCCGCATGTGGATCCGGCTGAAGGACGAGGGCAAGCGGCTCGTCCTCGATCTGGACGACGACTACTTCCACATCGACCCGTCGAACGCGCATGCCCGCCAGGTGTGGGACATGGAGATGCTCGGCCGGCTCGCCCACAACATGCAGATCGCCGACCTCGTCACCTGCTGCTCCGAGCCCCTCGCGGCCGTGCTTCGGGACTACGCGCCCCGGGTCGAGGTGATCCCGAACGGGCTGCCTGCGCAGTACCTCGGTCACCCGCGGGACTACGTGGCGGAGGGTCGGCCGGTGTATGTCGGCTGGGCTGGGACGAGCAGCACGGTGGCCGAGCTGCCGGAGGCGGTGCGCGCGCTGAATCGGATCTCCCAGTACGGGCGGCCGGGCGGGGTGATGGTCCGGCTCGTCGGTATCGGCCCGGAGCTGGCGATGGGGCTCGGGCTGCGCGGCCGGCAGGTCGGTGCGCTCGGATGGGTGGAACGGATCGACCACTACCTGCACGCGGTCAGTGAGTTCGACGTGTGGTGCGCGCCGTATCGGGACACCGAGTTCAACCGGGCGAAGTTCCCGACGAAGTGGCTGGAGGCCTCGGTGTTGGGGATCCCGTTGATCGCGTCGGATACGGAGGCGTACCGGCGGGTGATCCGGCACGGTGAGAACGGCTTCCTGGTCCGCCACGAGCACGAGTGGGGGCGCTGGCTCAAGCGCCTCGCGGATGATCCCGACCTGCGGCAGCGGATCGGGATGGCCGCGCGCGGGGAGGCGTCCGGGTCGATCATGCAGGCGTTGCATCACCGGTGGGAGGCGGCCGTCCGCGTGCCCCAGGGGGTAGCTGTCTGATGGAGCTGCACGAGTTCCTGACCGCCCGGTACGCCGAGGCGCGCGCAGTCGAGGACAGCAAGTGGACCATCCGAGGCGGGCTGCACTTCGAGTGGAGCCACGTCTATGACAAGGAGAGCGACTACGTCGAGGTCGGGCCGCCGAAGCGGCGCGTGCCTACGGAGGACTTCTACCGGGAGTACGGGGAGCCCTCGCCTGATCTGGCTGTGCTCGCCGACCTCGACGCGAAGCAGGAGATCGTGAAGCTGCACGGGCGGCTGCCCCTAGGCGAGTTCTGCATGACGTGCGACGCTCCGCTCGGTATCCCCGGCTTGCCATACGGCTGCGCCACCCTCCGCCTGCTCGCGCTGCCCTACGCCAGCCACCCCGACTACCGCGAGGAATGGAAGCCGTGACCGGCCCCGTGGTGATCCCTGTACGCGACGAGCACCACCCGTCAGTCATCGCCGATATGGTGTACGAACGCGCCGATAGCGGTGAATTCACTCTCATCGAGGTCCGCGTACGCGCAGCACAAGGCGGCACCCTCCGCGTCGGCAACCTGGGGCCCCTCCCGCTCGCCCGCTGGGAACGAAGCGCCCGTTTCCAGGCCGCCACGAATCAAGCTGAGTCACCGGAAGAACTCGCGCTCGCCCGCGTCAAAGCGCTCCACCCGGAGCTTGGTCCTCACAGCCACGGCAACGACAGACGCCGATGGTCATCGCTCGTCGGGTTGGCCAAGGCCGCCGAGGAGTACGGTCGCGTCGCTGCATCTGGCCACGCGAACCCGGCGCTGCTTCTGGCCGACCGCTACAGCGTCTCCGTCGGGACAATCCGCAGTTGGCTGTACAGGGCGCGCCGCGAGGGCCTAGCGCCAGGAAGTACACACCCCAACGCGACCGTGAACAAGTACCCGGAGGAACTATGACCGGGCCAGAGCACTACCTCGAAGGCGAACGCCTCCTCCACCGCTGCGCCGAGATGGACGAAGGCACCGACGCACGCGGGCACCTCGCCGCCGAAGCACAGGCGCACATCCTCGCCGCACTCGTCGCCGTCCACGCCGAGGACAAGTTCACCGAGCGCGTCTCCTGGCAGAAGGCGGTGGGCTGGTGAACATCCTCGTCACCGGATCATCCGGGTTCATCGGCGGCCACCTGTACGACCAGCTCGCCGCACGCGGCCATACCCCCATTCCCATGGACAGCTGGGCCGGAACGCCCACCACCGACCTGGACTGCCTGCTCCGCACGATCGAGTACCACCACGCCGAGATGATCGCCCACCTCGGCGCATCCTGCTCCACCAGCCACAGCCTGACCGACCCCACCACCGACTTCCACGACAACGCGGTCGGCACCTTCAACGTCGCCGAAGCCGCCCGCCGGGCCGGCGACATCCCCGTCCTCTACACCAGCACCGTCAAGGTCTACCCCGGCGCCGACGGGCTCGTCGCGCCGCTCGGCCTCTCCAAGAAGGTCGGCGAGGAGTACCTCACCCTCTACCGCTCCCTGTACGGCCTGCCGTCCGTGATCCTCCGCCCGTCCACCGTGTACGGGCCCGGCCAGACCGGCACCGCCGAAAGCGGCTGGGTGACCTGGTTCCTCCGCGCGTTCCTCACCCGGCAGCCCATCACCATCCACGGCGACGGCACCCAGTCCCGCGACATCCTCCACATCGCCGACTTCACCGAGCTGCTGGTCGACATCGTCGAGCACTTCCCCAACTACAACCGCGCCGAGCCGTACGACGTCGGCGGCGGCCCCGCCAACGAGGTCAGCCTCCTCGACCTCATCAAGGCCCTCGAAGACGCCACCGGCACCCAGCACCCAGTCACCCACGACGCGCGTCTGCCCGGCGACCTCCAGCGCGTCGTCACCGACAACACCGCCATCACCGCCGTACGCAGCTGGGCCCCGACCACCGACTGGGCGGCCGGCGTCCGCGAGACCCTCGACTGGCTGGGGAGGCAGTGGTGAAGGTCGGCGTCATCATCCCCGTGCGGAACGCCCGGCCGTGGATCGGGGAGATGCTCGAATCGATCCAGGCCCAGACGCACCCGGCGCAGGCCTACCTCGCCGAGGACCGCTCCGACGACGGCACCTTCGAGTGGCTGCGCGAGCACCCGGGCCTGTACGCCAAGATGTCCCGGAACCGCGCACGGAAGGGCTGGGCAGGCAGCCTCAACGCCGCCGCGCGCCTGGCCCTGGCCGACGGCTGCGACGCGCTGTTCACCGCGAGCGCGGACGACCGGCTGCACCCGGAGTGCATCGCCCGCTGCGTCGCGGTGCTGGGCGCGGACGGAGGCCGCGACTTCGTTGTGCCGTGGGCGCAGCAGTTCGGTGAGGCGGACCACGTGCAGGCGTCGCTGCCGGACTGCGGGTTGGATGATCTGGTGGTGTGGCCGCCGCTGATCGACAAGGCGCTCATCGCGCGGGCCACGTGGGAGGCGGTGGGCGGGTACAGCCCGAAGGCCACGCTGCCCGGCTCGTACGGCTCGGCGGAGGACTGGGAGTTCTGGATCCGGGTGTGGAAGGCAGGGCTGACCCGGTACGCGGTGGTGGAGCAGCCGCTGTACTTCGTGCGTGTCCACCCGGGTCAGCTGTCTCACGATCGCGGTGAGTGGCATGGGGCCACCGTCGACCTGTTCCGCAAGCTCCATCCTGACCTGCCGTGGACGGCGGACTCTGGCGTCTGGCCGCCCCGACACCGCACCACGAAGAGGAGCGGTCATGCATGATCCATTGACCGTCGCATTCGAGATCCGCCGCCCCTGGCCCGAGACCGCCGACTGGCGTACCGAGCAAGCCGCCCGCACCGGCACCCGCTGGCGGATCGGCGGCCCCTTCTGGGTGCTCGCCGGACACGGCCTGTACTGGCCGAGTCTCATCACCGTCTGGCATCGCGAGCCCGGAAGCCGGGACAGCCTGACGGTCTGCAGGCGCCGATGGCGGCTCCACGTCCACCACTGGCACATCCAGATCCATCCACTCCAGCAACTCCGCCGCCGCGTCCTGACCCGCTGCGCCTGGTGCCACGGCCGACACCGCAAGGGCGACCCCGTCAACGTCTCCCACCAGTGGAACGGGCGGCGCGGCCACTGGTGGCAGGGCGAGCCCGGGCTCTTCCACCACGACTGCTCGGCCATCGAACGAGCGCACGCCACCTGCATCTGCGACCTGCCCGTCCTGGACGGCGGCGGCTACGGGCGGTGCGCAGTCTGCGACCGCTTCCGGCCGTTCGGCTTCACCGAGGCCAATCTCGCCCGCGTTCGCACATTGCAGGCGGTACCGCGCGGTGCGCGCAAGAAGGACGCCAGCGAGACCCCCATTCGAGAGGAAGACACCCCGTGATCGACGGCAAGCGCGTCATCGCCTGGACCCCCTACGGCCGACGCCGCACCTACAGCATCCTCATCCGCCACCTCCAGCGCGACGTCCACCGCGGCCTCATCGACGAGGTCTGGGCCTACATGAACACCGACCCCACCGGCCAGGAAGACGACATCGCGTACGCCCGCCAGCTGGCCGCCGAGCACCCCGACTGGTTCCGGATCAAGCACCGGCCCGAAGGCGTCGACCTCGGCCAGCTCCCCAAGCAGCGCTACACCGGCCTCGCCTACCGCGAGATGACCGACCCCGACACCGTCTACCTGCGGTTCGACGACGACATCGTCTACGTCCACGAGGCAGCGATCGAGAACCTCGTCCGGGCCCGCATCCAGATGCCCGCGCCCACCGCGGTCTTCCCGGTCATCTTCAACAACGCAATCTGCTCCCACTTCCTCCAGGCCTGCGGCAAGGTGCCCATGGAGTGGGGCGTCGTCAACGCCTACTGCATGGACCCGGTTGGCTGGGCCAACGGGCCCTTCGCGGTGCGCCTGCACGAACTGCTCCTCGACCACATCGAGCGTGGCGCCATCCCGGACCTGTACCTGTACCAGGACTTCCCCATCCAGCCCGGCACCCAGTTCTCCGTCAGCTGCTTCGCCAGCCTCGGCAGCATGTACGCCGGCCTCGACCAGCCCGGCGTCCTCGTACCCGACGAGGAAGAGTCCTGGCACACCATCCACCGGCCGCTCGCCACCGGCGCCCCGAACATCCTCCGTGGCGACGCTGTGGTGGCGCACTGGTCGTTCTTCCCGCAGCACCCGTTCCTCAACAACACCACCCTCCTGGACCGGTACCGGGAGATCGCAGACAAGGCGGTGGCCTGACATGGCGGGCCAGAAGATCAGCGCCGAGAGCGCGCTGCCGTACTTCCGGCAGCGGTGCAGCGAACTCCACGACGAGACCATCCTGCTGCGGGCGCGAGGCGCCGAGCTGGAGCAGGAGAAGGCCGCCGCGGAGAAGCGGGCCACCGAGCTGGAGCAGCAGCTCGCCGAAGCGCGCCGGGAAGTGGAGCTGATGCGAGCCCAGCCCGTGAAGGGCCAGCCGGCGCAGGCCCTCACGTGCGTCGACCCGGACTCGCTGCCCTAGGCGATCCGCTCGAAGATCACACGGGCGGTCAGCGTGTTCGACGCGCTGGCCGCCCCCCACTGTGCCGTGACCACGAAGTCCTGGGCGACGGTGGTGTCGCGGGTGATGGTGCCGTCGCTGGAACCGAGCTGCGCGCCGGACGGCCCGACGGCGCCGGTGTCCTGGGTGTTGCGGACCTCCTGCAGCATGCAGAACCAGGTGCCTGCCGCGCCGACCGTGGCGCAGATCAGGTCGACCTCGACCGCGCTCTCCTTGTTGGTCTGGGCGCTGCTGCTCAGGGTGGTCGGGCCGGCCGTCGCCATCAGGGCCCCCGCGACGCCCCCGAGGCGGGCCCGCCAGGTCAGCGTCGCCGATGCGAGGAAGCTAACGTTGGCGACCAGCCGCGCCCGGTACACGGCCCCCGCCACGGCGTCGACAGCGGGAATGGTCATAGTGCCGACGACCGTCTCGGCGGCCGTGTTGGCGACCGTAGTGCCGGCGCCCACGGCCAGCCGATTGCGGTGCACGGTGGTCCCACCGTTGAGTTTGAGGTCGCCGCCCACGGTGATGCTGCCGGCGGCGATGAGCGAGTCGTCGGTCGACAAAATGTTCACGCCGGACCGGTACAAATTAACGTCAGTGTTAGAGGATCCTCCGCCGCCCCAGTTGAGGGTGCCGTCGGCGTCGATGAGGAATCTGCTCTGGGTGTCGCCGGTGAGGCGGCTGGACAGCACGTCGTCACCGGCGCTGGTGTTGAGGACGGCGATGTTGGCGGGGCTGGTGCTGCCGCCGACGACGAGCTGCTTGCCAGCCGCGAGCTTCAGGTTGTTGTTGTAGGTGGCCGAGCTGTTGGGGATCTCGACCCAGCTGCCGCTGGCGGGGCTGGTGCCGTTGGAGAAGTACGTCCGGTACGACGTGTCGGTCTCCATGATCGGCTTGCCGGAGTATGGGGACGACGGACGCGTCGATGACGTGCACGCCTGGAAGCCGACTGCGGCATCGAGCTTGTCGAGGTTCTGGCCTATGTCCTGGCTGTAGTTGACCAGCTCGGACCCGTCCGACTTGGACTTGTACAGGGCGAGCCGGGTGGTGGACGGGTCGGGCATGGGTCACCTCTCAGGGAGCGTGGTCAGAGGGAGGTATGGGTGATCTCGTACCGGTGAGCGCGGGTGCCGGTGACGCCCGGGGTGGCAGCGAGGACCGCACGGACGGCGTCGATCACTGTCGCCGGGTCGATGGTGGCGCCGTCGGCGCTGATGTCGAGGCGGACCGCGATGCCGCCGCCCTCGGTGTCGCCGTTGATCTCGTAGTAGGGGTAGGAGAGTTCAGCCATGGGTTACCTCGATGATGTCGTCGTTGGGGGTGAGGCAGCGTCCGCAGTGGGCGCGCAGGACGTTGTCTGCGTTGCGGTACATCGTGACCCGGAAGGTGATGCCCTCGACGGGGCAGCCGGGGGTGCGGCAGGTGACGTCGGCGTCGACGGTCGGCCACTCCTCCAGGGTCGGCCAGTCACCATTCTCATTCTGTGCAATCTGCATCAGACCCATCCGATCAGGAAATAGTCGACAGCGGTCGAGGTGTTGTTGGTGCGGGTCAGCCAGATCGTCAGACCGCTGCTGCTCGGGCTGGCTGTGCCGACGCCGGTGACCTGCGTGCCCGGCACGCTGGTGCGGGGTGTGACGATGGCGTAGTAGCTGTCGCCGGGGACGTTGAGGCCGGTGACGGTCACCGAGGTCGGCGTGTTCGGGACGGGGACGATGTTGACGTTGCCGATGGCCCAGGACTGCGCCTGCACCTTGCCGTTGAGGCGCGTCCAGCCATCGGAGTTGAACGTCGCCCAGTTCCACCGGCTGGTGTCCGCGCCGAACCAGCCGACCTCCGCGAAGGTGTTCTGCGCGTAGAAAGAACCGCCGTAGGAGCCGCCCTTCCCCGAGTGCCAGGCAGACCGTAGGTACGAGTCGGTGGTGGCGATGTGGCCGCCGGTCGCGTAGTACAGGTCATCGACGGCGTCGTACTTGTACCGGCCGTGAATGGTCGCCGTCTCGTCCATGGAGATGGTGGAGACGACGCCGCTGGCATTCGACGCGGTCGCCATCTGGATGGACGTGGCCGAGGCCGGTGTGTGGGTGTTGTCCCAACCGTTGATGAAGGCGTAGCTGTTGCCGTCGTTGGAGTAGAACCGGATCTCGGGCGCCAGTGTGGGGTTGATCTCGACGCGGCGTCCTGTCGGCCCGCTCTTCAGGGTGCCTGTGATGGTCACCGAGCCGTCGGCGCTGGCGATGTTGACGGTCTGCGTGCCGCTCGCGTTGTACGCCTGGATGCCGGCGGAGTTCAGCTCGACGCGCGGTCCGGTGTCGGCCGTCTTGATGCGGGCGCCGACGATCCAGTCCGCGTTGATCGTGCCCGCGGTGACCTTGGAGACGGTGAGGTCGGAGATGTGGGCGTCGTCGATGAGGAGCGCGGTCGCGGTGGCCGCGTCCGAGGGCCCGCTCTTGTTGCCGGTCTTGTCGACCGCGACGATCCGGACATACCGCGCGCTGGTCTCCTCGACCTGCACCGTGTAAACGACGGGGATCTGGGCCTGGATCATGCCCGCGTTCGCCGGCGCCTTTCCCTTCAGGGTGGTGGTGTCCGGGGTGAAGGTGGGCTCGTAGGAGACGTGGATCTCCAGGTGGTCGAGGTCCGACTCCAGGTTGAAGGTGCCGCCGCTGGACTTGCCGAGCTGGTGGGTGATCTGCACCGCGATCCGGGACCCGGCCACCGACGGCGGCGCCGGCGTCGACGGCGGGATGTTGTCGGTGGACGCCACGAACGTCGTCGTCCCGGACCAGGCCCCGCGGTTGCCGGCCTTGTCGACCGCGCGGATCTGCACGTCGTAGCCGATGCCCGGGGAGAGATCCTGCAGCTGCGCCGTGGTGGTGTCCCAGCCCGCGATCATCGTCTGCCACTTGGCGGTGGGCGCGGCGAACGGCTGCGTCCACACCTGCATGTCGGCCCAGCGGATCTGAGCGACGGACGCCCACGAGGCTGGGTAGATCATGTCGGTGTCGACGGCGTACCGGATCTCGTAGTGGTCGCCGTCCCTGACCGTTGAGCCGTCGGTGTTGTTCGGGGCGTTCCAGGAGAGGACGACCCGGGCCCGGGTGAAGCCCCGGCTGTCGAGGTAGGCGGAGCCGACGAACGGCTCGATCAACGTGGGGACGCCGGGGATGCTGGTGTCGGCGTTCGGGCGGGAGCCGACGGGCTCGCTGCTGGTGCTGGTGAGCTGCCGGGAGAAGTCGCCGACGGTCACCGTGGACGTGCCGTCGGTCTCCCACTCGACGTACTGGGTGAGGTCGATCCACGTGCCGTCTCCGGCCCGGTAGGCGACCGTGTACGCCTTGGTGATGGCCCAGTTGGTCTCGGTGACCTGCAGCTTGATCGGGTTGATCCGCAGGCCCCGGAACGTGATCTCGGTGGTGGTGTCGACCAGACCGCTGTCGGGGTCGTACACCCAGACCCGGTCGCCGACGGCGAAGGTGCCGTGGATGTCGTAGTCGCTGGTGCTGAGGCTGAGCTGGTTGCGGATGGACGTGAACTGCGCGAGCGCCAGTTGCGCGCGGGTGGCGGCATTCGCGGTTGCCGTGTCCGACTCGGACACGAGCCGGGTCAGCTTCAGCAGGTTGCCGTGGATGTCCTTGTACGGGGTGGCCGGCGAGATGTCCGCGGCGCCGGTGGCGATGCTGGAGCCCTCGCCCTCGGCGAGCAGCACCACCCGCGTGCTGTAGTCCTCGACGTCCCGGGTGACGTCCATGCTGCCGGGCAGCGCCCGCAGCGCCATATCCTCGCCCGCCGCCTTCGATGTGATGACGCACGTCGGGTTGGTGACGAAGAGACTGGAATCGGGGCCGGCGTCAAGGGTGCCGTCGCCGTTGACCCGCCACGACACCGGCACCGACGTGGTGGACATGGTGTCGCAGACGTAGGTGATCGCCTCGCGTGGTGTCTCGTACTGGTGCCGGCCGGTGTACTGGCCGGCCACCGGGTAGACCGTGCCGACCGTGACCGGGTAAGCCCCGCTGGCGGGCAGCAGCATGTTGATCGTGTCGGCGAACGTTGCGCTGGCGGGGGTGATGGCGTTCTCGTAGACGGCGCCCTTGCCGTCCTCGTCGCCGAGCCACATCGCCATGCCGACGCCGCCCACCGACAGGTCGTCCTGCGGGGCGTTGGTGCGGCCGTCGTCGCCGATGGTCTTCGTGCGGAGGACACCGACGTAGCGGGCCGCGGTGAGGAGATTGTCGCCGTACTGCGCCGGGTCAAGGCGGCCCGGGACGATCGCGACGTGCCCGAAGTAGTCGAGGGCATCGAGGACATCGCGGGGCGTGTTCGGGAGGAGCTTGACCTCCCACGAGCCGAGCGCCTTGAGGACTTCCTGGACAGCCACCCGCTACCTCCGCACCCCGTAGACGGCCTCCGGCATACAGGCGATGTACTGGTTGCGCAGGTCCGTCGCCGTGTCACCAGCCACCGCCGACCCGCCACCGGCGACCACGCCGATCCAGAAGTCCAGCGCGGTGGTGTTCGTGCGGACGACACCGCCGTTGGCGTGCCCGGTGAACGTGCGGGCGCTGCCGGCCACGAACCGGTTGCCGTCGCTGTCGTTGCTGGTGGCCGTGACGTAGCCGGCTGACGCGAGCGCGGTGACGTTGGTCTCCGCCGTGTTGAGCCGGACCTTGAGCTCGTCCGCGGACGTGTTGCGCTGCATGTAGCCCTCGACAAACCGGGAGCCTCGGCGCAGCGTGAGGTCGACGGTGTACCGGCCGGGCGAGAGGCTCTTGGTGAGGCGGAGGATCGCCATCTCGGGGTCGTTGCGGAGCAGGGTGGCCCCGTCCCAGGTGCTGATGGTGCCGCCCGAGCTGGAGAAGGGGGTCCACAGTTTCGACCGGTAGGCGCCGCCGGTGAAGGACTGCACGTCGAAGGATCCCCCGCCGGACGCCGACCAGGTGACGTTCACCAGCCCGTTCGTCAGCGACCAGCCGGCCGCGGCCAGCGGCACGTCGGTGCCGTACACCTCCTGCCCGCCGGTGGTGGTGACGCGGACCCGGCCGGTCAGGTAGCTGGTCGGGGCGCACCCCCACCGCGGGGAGATGTTGGCCGGGACGCCGCGGTACACGGTGATGGTGCCGTCCGCGCCGGTGCGGGCCAGGGTGCCGGGGTTGGTGGTGCCGGTGACGTAGCCGTAGTGCCCGATCGGTGGAGCGTGCCAGCGTTCGCCCGCCAGGGAGAAGTCATTCAGCCTCACGGCACCGGTGAGCCGGGACTGCAGGTCGGTTTCGGCGTCGGAGCCGACCCGGTCCAGGGACACCTTCCAGTCAGCGGTGACCACCTCGGTGCGGTACTCGGTGTACGTCGACGTCGCGGTCTTGACCGTGTAGTAGCCGTTCCGCTCTGGCTTGTCGGTGAAGGTGACCGGGACGACCTGGCCCGCGGTCAGGGCGTTGATGCCGTCGTGGCGGGCGATGACCTGGGCGCGGGTGAGTGGCGGGGAGGACTCCTGTCCTTCGAGGTCGAGGCCGCGGTCGTCGCCGCCGGACTCGGTCGCGGCGAAGGTCTCGCGGAGCGGGATCCGGCCGAGTTGGACGTCGCCCCATCCGTACTGGGCCATCAGGCACGCTCCCGGTCGAATCGGCGGAGGGCTTCCTTCATGTCCTTCACGAGCGCGTTCGCGGCCGCGCGGCGGGCGGCCGGGCTGGAGAAGTCGAACGTCCCGGACACGGTGATGTTCTCGATGGTGACGCTGCCCCCGGTCCGGCTGCCGGAGACGAGCTGCTCGAACATCGCGGTCTGCTGCGCGTCGAGGACGCGCTCGGGCCGGCGGGTGGCGTTGACGGCCATCGTGGCGCCGGGCTGGAGCAGGCCACCACTGTCGTACTTGGTGGCCGGCTTGAAGCCCCACCGGCTGGTGAACATCGAGTCGCCGGCGCCCCGGGCCGTCCTGCCGTAGTGCACACCGCGGCCGCCGCTGGACTCGAAGTTCACCCCGGCCAACGTGCCGGCGGTGTGGCCCACCCCCGCGTTGGTGATCCCGATTTCGAAGGGGGACTTCAGGCCACGGACCCAGCCGGACGGGCCCGAGTTCCCAACGAACGCGCCGGTCGCCCAACGGCGGTGCGGCTTCTCCCCGCGGATGACGGACTCGATCGCGGACATGAAACCCGAGCAGTCCCACGACGGGTTGCCGTTGCCCGCCCACTGGTACGGCAGGCCGGACTGACTCTTGGCCCAGGACAGTGCCCGCTGCACCGCGGGGCCGCCGACGGCCTTCTTGTCCTCGTTGCCGAGGAAGCCGAGCATGCTGTCGAGAGTGCGGTTGGTCAGGCCCTTGAGCAGGCCACCGAACCCACCGCCGGGGATGGCGTTGACCAGCGGCCGGATCAGCGAGTTGATCGCCTTCTGCGCGGCCTTCTTCAGCCCGCCGATCACCAGGTCCTTCGCCCAGTCCAGCGTGCCGCCGAACAGGCCCTTGGCGCCGGAGGTGATGGACCCGACGATGCCGCCGGACGCGAAGTGCTGCCCGCCGGCCTGCTCGCGCTGCCGCTCCTGCTGCCGGGTGGGGTTGCCTCCGGTGCGGGTGGGGTGGTCCTGGCCGAGCATGGCGTCGATGCCGCGGTGTCCGCCGAGCTGGGCGACTTGGCTCTTGGAGAGGATGCGTTCGCCGGGGGTGAGCATCGCGGGGACGGTGTCGGTGTTGCCGCTGCCGGGGACGATGCCGCCCTTGTTGAAGTTGAGGTTGATCGGCGGCAGGGTGAGGCTGCTGGAGATCTTCCCGGCGATCGTGTTCCACATGCTGCGCATGCCGCCGTACACGTTCTTGATGACCCATTTCACCGGTGAGGCGATCTTGGATTTGATGCCGTCCCAGATCGTGCCGAGCCCGGACTTCAGGTTCGAGAACGCGGACCGCATGCCCGACGCGAACGCGCCGATCTTCCCGTTGATCGTGGTGAGGATACCGCTGATCGTGTTCTTGGCGCCGTTCCACAGCCCGCTCCACGTATTGGAGATCGACGTTTTCAGCCCGGACACCGAGTTCTTCAGGCTCGTCCACGCACCCGTGATCGAGTTCCGCAGTCCGCTCCAGAAGGTGGACCACGCTCCCGACAGCGCGCTCCACGTGTCCTTCCAGATCTGCACCACGCCCTTTTTCAAGCTGGTGAAGATCTGCTTGGTGTCCGTCCACAGGCTGGTGAACCAACCGGTGATCGCGTGGACGAGGTCCGGGATGATGGAGTGGCCGACCAGCACGTCGTACAGCCAAGTGAACTTGTCGACAATCCACTTCACTGCATCGGTGACCGCCGTCGTGAACGTGGTGATCCACCCGATGACCGTGGTGATCGCGGGCACCAGCACGGTGATCGCGCCGGTCAGGACCGTCGTGAACAACTCCGCCAGCTGAACGATCAGCGGCAGCAGCGGTTCGATGACCTGCAACGCCAGCGTCAGCAGCGCAACCGCCAGCTGGGCAAGCGGCGGGATCAGCGGCAGCAGCGCCTCAATGATCGGCGGGAACAGCGGCGCGATCTGGGCCAGGAACCCACCGAACGCCTCCACGATCGGGACGAGCGCGGCCACCACCGGCGTCAGGCCCTGCGCGAGCGCGGCGACCAGCGGAACCAGCGCTGACCCGATGGCCGAGAGGACCGGCGCGACCGCTGTGATGATCGCCGCGATCAGGTCACCCAGCGGCTTCAGCAGCGGCAGCACCGCCTGAACCAGGCCGACGACGACGCCACCGATGTCCTCCACGACCGGCAGGAGCGCGTCGACGATCGGCATCAGCGCCTCGCCCAGCGTCTCCGCCAGGTCAACCAGGACCGGCCCGAACTCCTCCGCGAGCTCCTGAACGACCGGGGCGAGCGCGGCGAGCAGCGGCAGCGCCGCCTCGATCACCGCGCCCAGCGTCGTACCGAAAAGCTTCGCGATCGACTGGACCGCGCTGAAGATCGTGGTGAGGGCCTGCTGGACCTCCGGCATCGCTGTGATCCGCCGCAGCTCGGAGAACACCGCGCCCAGCGAGCCGAGCGCGTCACCACCGCCAGCCGCCGCAGCCCTCATGATGTTGCCGACGGTGGCGAGGGCGTCGCCGAGCAGCTTCCCGAACTGCTTGGCGAGGTCGATGCCGTTGTTGATGCTCTGCTCCAGCGCGCCGCTCTTGAAGGCGTCGCTGACCCGCTGGGAGATCCGATCGGCGGCAGAGCCGGCCGCTGTCGCCAGCCGCTCGAACGCCGGAGACGCGGCGATGGAGATCTGTGTAAGCGCTGTGATGACCTGGCCCGGGATCCGGGTGAGCTGGCTCGTGGCCGCGTTGATCCCGGAGAACATGGCCTTGAGCTGGCCAGTCTTGGCCAGTTCGATCACTGCGGTGGCGGCGTTCTTGGCCGTCAGGTTGAGGTTGTCGGCCATGCCGACCAGCCCGGCCCGGAGTGACGGGATGACCGCGGTGGAGAGCTGGCTGAACTTGCTGCTGAGCCCGGCGAACAGCGCGTCCTGCACATCGAGTTTCAGCGACCGCCAGGCGCCCGCCTGGGCGAGGACCGCGTCGACGAACGCCCTCGCGTTCGGCGAGAGCTTCGCGAGTGCGTCCGCGGTCTTGCTCGTTGCGCTGGCGCCGGCTGTCTGCGCGTCTGCGTACGCCTGCGCTGCCTCCCGCGCGGACTCCTGGGCGTCCGCGATGGCCCGGGCCCCGTCAGCTGCGGCCTGCGCTGCCGCGGCCTGAGCGTCGGCGACGTCCCGCTGCGCCTTCGCGATGCGCTGGGCGCCGTCCTCCTGGGTACGGGCCGCCTCGATCTCGGCGTCCTTGATCTCCCGGGTCTTGTCCCGGACCTCCTGGTTGGCGTCGCGGACCTTGTCCTTGGCGTCCTTGACCTTCTCCGACCCTTCGACGCCGGCCTGGTTCGCCTCGGCGGTCTGCTCCTGGAGACGCCGCGTCTCGATCTGCTGCTCTTCCAGGGCCTGCTTGGCGCGGTCGTAGTTCAGCTGGGCCTGGTCGATCTCCTCCTGGGTGGCCTTGGCACCCTTGGCCTTGACCGCGGCGAGTTCCTTCTCGGCGTCCTGGAGGTCCAGCACCTTCTGCCGCTGGTCGAGTTGGGCGTCGGCCAGCCGGTTGTTCAGATCCTGGAGATCCTCCGCGGCTTCCTTGCGGGCGTCGTTGAGGTCGATCTGGGCTTGCCGGGCCGCGCGCTGGGCGTCGGCGAGGTCCCGTTCTGCCTGCTCGACCTGTTCGGCGGCGCGCCGGTTGGCGTCGGCGACGTCCCTCACCGTGTTCTTGAGGTTCTGCTGGGCGTCGGCGATGTCCCGGGCGGCCTGCACCCGGGCGCGGGCGGCGTTGACTTCGGCGTCCTTGACGGCCTGCTGTGCCTTGGCGAGGGAACGCTGGGCGGCCTCGACTTTCTTCGTCGCGTTTTCGGCGGCGCCCGCGCTGGAGGTGGCCGGCGCGAAGGCTTGCTTGAATGCGTTCCCGATCCCCGACGTGCCGATCTTGATCGCGGCGAGTGCTGTGCCGAGCGACAGCAGCGCGGGTGCGGCCACGGCCGCTGCCGGGCCCATCTGCATGATGGCCTGCCCCAGCGAGGCCAAGGTGGGCAGCGCGCTGATCGCCAGGCCGACGACGCTGGTGAGGCTGCTCCTGATCGCGGACAGGGCGCCGGACAGTCCCCCGCTGAACATCGACGACAGCCGGGATGCGGCGCTGCGGTCCACGTCCGTGCGGACGGTGACGGTGCGGGTCCGGGTGAGGGTGTCGAGGCGGGTGCGGGCGGCCGTGTCGTTGAGGTTGACGCCGACGGTCATGTCCCGGCGCCGGGTCAGGTTGGCGAGAGAGTCGGCGGCGACGCGGGTGTCGACGTCGATGCCGATTCGGACCTGTCGGCGGGAGGTGAGGTTGCGGATCTCGTCCGCGGCGACCCGGGTGTCGACGCTCGGCCGGATGATGATGTTGCGGTCGGCGGCGAGCCGGTCAAGCTGCGTCTGGACACGCCGGTAGGCGGCGTCGGACATCTTGGGGGTGACGGTGACTTCGATGTCTCTAAGCCGGAGCCGGGACAGCGCGGCATCGTCCACGCGCAGCTTGATGGTCGTGAGACGGTCGCGGGTGAGCCGTTCGAGGCGGGCGAGGGCGTCGCGGTCGTCGAGCTGGACGCCGACCTTGACCTGGTTCCGCTTGGACTTGAGGCGGTCCATGGCGCGGTCGTAGGCGGACTCGTCAGCTGTGACCTCGACGTAGCCCTCGGCGATCCTGAAGCTACCCGCCACCCTCTGTTCCTCCAACGCTCACGAGCCCCGGGAACTTGGCCCGGAACTGGGTCAGCGAGACCTCGTGGACCTCGCTGTCGCCGCGCCCGGCCGGGGCGGCGGTGCTCGTGCGGGTTGGGGTAGTGCTGCGGGCCGGCTGCTGGCCGTCGCGCTCGGCGTCCGCGCGGGCCGCCATCACGCCGGTGTAGGCGGTCAGCCGGTGCGCCAGCGCGAAGTAGCGGCGGGCACTGACGGTGGTGGCGTCGGCTTGCTCAAGGTCGATGCCGTAGATGGCGAGGAAGTCGGCGTCCAGGTCGTCCAGGTAGTCCAGGACCCAGGCGACTTGGGCGATGCGGTCCCAGACGGGCTCCGAGAGGTCCGGCCGGCCGAAGCCGTCGCGGAGGAGCCGTAGCCAGGCTGGGACTACCGGGTCGTCGTCGCTTTTCCCTCCTTCTTCTCCCCACGGCCGAGGGACAGGTCGACGACGATCTGGATGATCTGCTGGAGCTGGTCGTCGGTCAGCGCGCGTGAGGACTCCAGGGCCTCGTAGGCGTGCTGGCCGAGCACCCGGGTCAGCAGGACGGGCGCGGCGAGCTGCTCGCCCATCTCGCCGGCGGTGCGCAGGTACTGCAGGGCCACGCCGGGCGGGATGTCCTTGGGGATCGTGTACTCGGTGTCGCCGATGTAGAAGAGCGGCAGGCGCTCCTCTTCGACGTCGTCGTCGGCTGCGATCCGGACCGGTTCGAAGTCCAGGGCCGCGGCGGTGCCGGTGGGCTTGGCCGCGGAGCGCTTGCGGGCCGCGGCAGTCTGGCGGGTACGGGCGGGGGTGGATGCCATGGGTGGTGCTCCTCGCTACGGACAGGGGTGGGGTGTCGGCTCAGCTGGTCTGGTCGACGATGTGGAACGGGGCGATGGACGCCGAGACGTAGTGGCCGCTGAGCTTGATGGGGATCAGCGTCTGCTTGTCCTTGGTGTAGGCCAGCTCGGTGGAGTCGGTGTTGAGCATCCGCCGGCCGATGACCCGGCGCCGGAACTGGCTGGGCGCGTACCCGTCCATGATCACGGCGAAGTAGTTCGGCTGCGTCGCCGAGCTGGACACGTTCGGGTCGTAGGACTTCCAGCCCGCGCCGGACGCGGCGGTGCCGCCGTTCAGGGACATCGAGAGGTTCTCCAGCGTCGCCTCCGCGAGGCTGGTCTCGATGGTGAAGTCCGCCTTCGTCAGCCGGGAGCCGACGCGGAGGGTGATCTGGTCGACCTCCAGCTCGCTGTACGTCTGGTCGACGCTGAGCTTGACGCCGTCCTGGGTGCCGCCCAGGTCCGTCCACGACGACGCGGCCGGGGTGGTGTTGACCTGGGTGTCGGTGGGCTCGGTCGCGCCGAATGCACCCGAGTACAGGCTCGCCGGGCCCTGGATGAGGTTGGTGGTGGTGACGGCCATGGGTCAGCTCTCCTTGCTGGTGCCGGGCTTCTTCGGCGCGACGGCCGCGGGCTGCGGGGGCGCCTCGGGGGCGGTCGGGGCCGCGGTCGCGGGCGGCACCTCGGCGGTGGCGTCCTCCTCGACGAGGAGTCCCTGCCGCTGCAGGTCGAGGTACTCGGCGTCGTCGACCTCGATCTCCTGGTCGGGGCGCATGGTGGTGCGGACGGTCGGCATCAGCGGTAGTCCTCTCGGCGAAGCGGGAACCGGTGGTGGGCGAAGTGCGGGTGGAACTTCAGCTGGATGGTCTGCTCGGGCGGGATGCTCGGCGGGCAGGGCACGATCCGGATCGGCCCGGTCAGCAGGAACTCCAGCTCGCCCTTGTCGCCGTGGACGATGGTCCGGCCGTTCCAGGACAGGAGCTGCCCGTGCGGGGTGTCCTCCTGGATCGCCCACATCCGGTTCATGACGGGACCTCCGTCCAGGCGATGACCAGCCCGGGGATCGAGTAGCGGGCGTAGGACGACGGGTCGTCGGGGATACGCCGGTGCTCGCCGGTGGTGTACGCGGACAGCACCCGCGCGGCCGGGTAGCCGGTCGGCAGCGTCAGGGTCTGCGGAATCTGTGCGTGGTCGTAGCAGGCGGCCTGGATAGCCTCCGCGAGCGCGGCGGCCTTGTTCCACGGCGGCTTCTGTGACTGCGGGGTGACTGCCCAGCAATCCACGCCGATCGCGGGCTCCCGCAACGGGGTGTACAAGTTCGGGGTGCCGCCGGCCACGACGAGCGTGCAGAAGCCGGACGCCGCCCACGTGGCGTTGTCCTTCGGCAGGGTGGTGGCGACGCGGTCGCCGACCACGGTCTTCAGCCAGGCGGTGGCGACGAGTTCGGGGGTGGGCCGCAGGCGGAGGCTCATGCGGTCCTCCGCTGGTACAAGGCTGGACGGAGGAAGGGCTGAGGCTCACGTGCGGGGAGATTGACCTTCTTCACCGGGTGGTCGGCGCCCTCCCAGAACAGCGCCTTCTTGTGCTTCGGGAAGATGGTCATCGCGGGCAGGCCCATCTCGATGGCCGTGCAGTAGTTGACGTCGAGGGAGCCGACCCGGAGCACCTTGTCGTGGACCTCGGCGCGGAGGCTTTCCTGGAGGCGGCCGGTCTGCTTCGGGACCAGCGCTCGGGCGTCGGCGAGAATGTCGCGGCCGATGGTGTTCTCCAGCCAGTCGCCGATGGCTGCGTCGACGTGCTCGCGCGCGGAAGGGTCGATCCGCATGCCGGATCGCGCCATGGCCGCCTCCTCTCCGAAGGTGGTCGTACGGTGGCCGGCCCGGTCTCCCCGGGCGCTGGTGGCCTGTGCTGTTAGGTGGTGCGTCGCAGGTCGAGCCGGAGATCGGCTGCGGCTGCGGGGTTCGTCATCGAGGAGACGGCGTCGACGATGTAGACCGCGCCGGTGCGCTCGTCACGCACCCGGTCCTGGTCAGTGACCTCCGTCCGGGCCGGGACCCGGGCGACGGCGTAGCGGACAATCCGCGGGGTGGGGTCGTCGCGGGTGGTAACCCGGCGGGACTGCTCGGTCAGCGCGGCCGGGATGCTGCTGGCGATCGGGGTGTCGGTGTCCACCTCGTCGCCGTAGCCGTCGGTGGTGCTGCCGCGCAGGATGCTGATACGGGTAGTGGCGATGGCCTGCATCACGGCCCCCCGGTGTACGGCGCCCACACGAGCGAGTCGTCACTGCCGTCGGACAGCGGGTTGCCGACGAGCGGGCCCGCGCCCTCCACCGCCGAGCGGATGTGCACGGTCCGAGACCGCATCCACGAAACCCGGCGCAGCGCGCGGGCCGCCATCGGAGCGAGGACCAGGCCGTCGCCCTGCAGTGTGGTGGAGACCTGGTCCTGCTGGATCTGCGTGGCATCCAGCCGCGTCTCCAGCCCGAACTGGCCTGCGATCCACGCTGCCTGTCGGGCGACGGCCCGGCCCAGCCAGTAGAGATCCCGTGTCCGGATCCGCGGAGTGTCCTCGTATATCCGGTTGGTGAAGATCTCGATGTCGTCCTGCGCCTGGGCAAGCTGAGCGTCGGTCACGGACACACCGGTGGTGTCGATGACCTGCTGCGCCGTCGCCCAGGCGTTCACCATGTCAGGGCTCCTGCTTGCTGCTGCTGGTGTCCTTGCCGTCGGCCTCGATGACGTCGCGTGGCGTGGTGGTGTCTTCCGGGGCGTGGTCCACCGAGGACGGCACGGTCTCGACCGAGTACGTCAGGACGACGGAGACGCCGTCGGGGTGGTCCTCGGCGCCGTCGAAGGAGACGTCACCGCGCGGGTGCAGTCCGCGCTGGATCGCTTCGTTGGCGACCGCGGCCTTGTTCGCCTCGTGCTGGTACTCCTCGCCCGTCCAGGTGTCGCCGTGAACGACGAACTCCTTGACGTGCCGCGTGCCTTCGGATCCGTCCGGGGACCGCTCGTCGACCTCGACGTCGGGCGCGCCGGCCTTCGCGGGGAACTGCCGCTGCCGGACCTGCTCCGTGTCCTCGTTCTTGGTGGCCTGCTCCTGCTCGGTGCTGGCCGCCTTGCTGCTGCTGGTGGTCTTCCTCGCTGCCATGGCTCACCTCCCTGCTGCGGCCGTACCGCCCGGAGCCGGCGGGCGGTACGGCGTACTGGGGGTGTCAGCCGACGAGGATGCTGGCGCCGTTGGGGTGGCCGTAGGCCCAGCCGCGGCGGGCGCGCATCTTCAGGATCGACTCGTCGGTCAGCGCGCTGAGGCCGTCGCGTCCGTCGATGAACACCGACTCGGGGCCGGACCTGACACCGAGGAGCATCAGCTCGGGGTTGACGAACGCCATGATCGGACGGCCGGTCGGCGCGCTCGTCGCGGTCGCCGAGAGGCGGGCGCCGAGGCTCCAGCGGACGTTGACGCCGAAGATCGTGTCGGGGGTGCCGTTGAGGCCCTCGATGAAGATGGGCCGGTTCTGCGTGTCGAGGACGCCGCGGAGGCTCTTGCGGAACGCCGGGTGGGCGATCGCGTACATGTTGCCCGGGTCGAAGTAGTCGCCGGTCTCGACGCCGCCGATGGCGGTGGAGAACTCGTTGTAGCTGGGCAGGTTGGCGCTGGCGGCGGTGGTGATGTTGGTGCCGCCGGTGTAGCCGAGGGTGGCGTCGGTGGTGTTCAGCAGCTGGTAGAGGCTGGTGAACGGGACCGTGGTGCCGTTCTCGGCGGCCGACACCGCGAGGGTCGCGTTGTCGATCATCTTGGCGTAGGACTTGCCCCAGCCGACCATCTTCGCCTCGATCACGTTCGCGACCGAGTCGTCGATGTCCTCCTCGGCGATGCGCGCGGCCTTGCCGAACTTGCGGGCCGTGAGCAAGACCTCGTCGTTGAGGGAGGTGTCCTCACCGTAGGCGCCGCCCTTGGCGACGACGTCGACACCCATGCCGGCCGTCCTGGGGACGTGCTTGGTGTCGGAGCCCATCGGGATGCGGGAGGCGAGGGCCTCGACCGCGCTGATCTGGGTGATGCTCTGGATGACCCGGCTGGTCTCGTACTCTTCCGGGATCCAGGCTTCCATGGTGTTGCGTGCCACGGGTGCCCTCCTGCGGGCGCGTGATGGGGAAGCTGGTCGGCTCGGGCCCCATCACGGGCGCCTTCGCAAGAAAGGTCTCAGGGCGATTCGATCACCGAATCGAAGCTATGAACGCAACTGTACCTTCGAATGTCAAGCCCTGCCCAGCAGCTTGGCCGCGTGGATCTCCGCCGTCGACTTCGGCTTCTCCTGCACTGGCTGCCGGGGCGCGCCTGTCGGCCGCGCCTTCGGCTTCCGCGGCGCTGTAGCGAACAGGTCCGGGAAGTCGTGGATGACATCGGCCACGGCGGACTCCAGCCCGGAGACGGATCCGTCCTCGTCCACATCCAGGGCGTCGAGGTCGACCAGCTTCATCAGCCGGGCCAGACGGGATTCGCCCTTCTTCGCCGCGTCCTCGGACTTCGGGTCCTTCTCGTCCTGGAGGAAGGCCAGAGCCCCGGCCTCGACCAGCGCGCCGCGCACGGCGGTCCGCACCAGGGGTGTCCGGTACCGCTTCTCGCCCTCCTCGCGGGCCTCCCGCAGCGCCTTCTCGTGCTCGGTCTCGTCGCCGCGAGCCTTCTCCTCCAGCTCGCGGTTCCTCAACCTGTGCCTTTTGGCGTCTTCGTTGGCCTTCTTCAGCGCGGCCTGCGTGCGCGCCCACTCATCCTTGGACGGCGGCTTGTACTCGTCCTCGGACTTCTTCGTCGGCGGCTTGGGCTTCGGCTTGTCGTCCGGCTCCGGGTCGCCGTCGGGCTCCGGCTCCTGCTCGGGGTCCTGCTCGGGGTCGTCGGCCGGGTCGGGTTCCGGATCGTCGTCGACCTCGATGTCCGGCTCGTCGTCGGGTTCGGCGCCGCCGGCGATGACGTAGATCGGCCGGCCGTCGGTGCGGTAGCCGAGGATGGTGCCCGGGGGCAGGCTGATGCCGTCGGCCGGGTCGGTGGGGTGGATGCCCATGGTGTTCTCCCATCACGGGGTTGGCGGCGGCCCATCGGCGGGCGCCGGGGGTTCATGCGGCCGGTCTACGGCACGGGCTCGTAGGTGGCCTCGAAGATGTCCGGCTTGCAGGGGTAGAACTCGCCCTGCACGCCCCGGATGATGAAGTCACCGAAATCAGCCAGCATGACGCCTTCAAGAGTGTCGATCGCCAGTTTGACGGGTGCGCCAAGCGGGACGCCGTCTGTGTGGATACGCGCCGATGCGCCGATCCATCGCTTGATGCTCTTGAGGGTCTCCGGCGTGAGCTGGCGAGCTTCGATCTCGACGGGCTTCTTGCGGAACTTCGCATGGGGTTCAGCTCCTTGGGGGTCAGGCGGCGGCCGGGAAGCGGCCCGTCCTCAGGGCGGTGCGGGCGCGGGCCTCGACCGCGGGCAGCAGATCGTCGACCGTGCGCAGCAGCTCACGCGCGGCACGCAGCCGCACCGCGCGGGACTCCGACGGCCGGCCGGTGCCGTAGCCGATCGACCGCTCGGCCTCCCGGCGCAGCGCCTCCGGGAACGGGGTGCCGGACGCCCGCCATGCGTCGTCCCAGGGGACGGTGCGGCAGCGGCAGTGCGCGTGCAGCGGCGGACCGTCCACACCGGCCGCACGCGCCTTTCGCTGGCGGGGGTCCCAGGACAAGCCGCCCGGGAACGGCTCGTCCGGCCGGACAACCCTGCCGGTGTAGGCGAGGCAGCGCACGCACGCATCCGCCTCCGACACCCACACCCGCAGCGGAGCCGTCGCCCGGACAACCGCGTCCAGGCCCTCGTGGACCGCGGCGTTGATGACCCACGCGATGTGCGCGCGGATCGCCGGCAGGGCTGCGCGGGCGGCGCCGAGCCCGGCCAGCATGTGCGACCAGCGCGAGACCCGGTCCGGATGCAGCAGTAACAGGGCGCGGTCGCGGCGCTCGATGACCAGGTCGCGGATACGGCGCGCCTCGTCCCGCAGGACGCGGCCGGCGCGGGGCACGGCGGGAGTACGTCGTCGGCGGCCGGACGCGGTCCGCACGAACTCTGCCCCCTGGCGGACGCCCATCGCGAGAGCCGGGCCGAGGCCGTCCGCCAGAATGCCGGGCGTGCGGTCGGCGAGGTCGTCGAGGAGCCGGGCGGCGGCCGCGCGGGCCACGGCGATGATCCGGCGGAGCATGTCGCCGGGCAGTGCGGGCTGGCTGGGTCCGCCGTACGCGCGGGTCCAGGCGGTGAGGGTGCGGCGGATGAGCTCCTCAAACGCGCGGTCGCTGCCGAGGAGGGCGCGGCCGGCGAGCTGGTTCTCCAGGTCGACGACTTCGCCGGTGTGGTCGTCCTGCACGAGCCGGGCGAGGTGGTCGCTGTCGTATGGCATCAGCCCTCCTCCTGTGTCACGGCCAGGGCCTCAAGGTCGGTGATCGCGCCGGACATGAGCGCGGTGACCTGGTCGCTGGTGATGACCCCCAGTGCCTGGGCGGCGCCGAGCTTCTGCGCGGAGTCGGCCAGGCTGGCGAGGACATCGACGCGGCGCTGCAGCTCGGCGTCGTCCGTTCCGGCGAGCCAGGCGTCGACCTGCTCGGCGCGGTAGCCGGCTTCCATCAGCGCCTGGCGCCTAGGTACGCCCGCCTCGATCTTCGCCTTGACGGTCTGCCAGCCCTCGGCGGTGGACACGGACCGGGCCGGCACCCAGTCGACTGTGACGACCGGATCGTCGACGCCCAGGCGGCGCAGCGCGAATGTGAACGCCTCATGCAAGGCGGCGCCGTAGCTGGTCTGCCTGTTCTCCACCTTCGAGATGAACGGGCCGTCCTCCTCGCGGTAGGACTCGCCCGAGCGCTGGCTGGACTGGGGGTCGAACATGCGCAGCGGGGTCTCGGTGATCTGTGCCATGGCGCGCACGTTGAACATGATGGGGTCGAGGAACACCGAGGGGTTGGCCGCGTCGAACTGGCCGACCGCCTTGTAACCCCGGAGGAGCCACATCTCACCCGGGCCGGCCTTCAGGCTGCTGTCGTCGCCGGAGTCGCTGGGGCCCCGGCCGTTCTCGTCGAGGGGCCAGTCGTCATCGTCGAAGTCGCCGGGCTCCAGGTCGGAGGTGTCCGTCGTGGACGTCTCGGTCAGTGCGTACCGCTGGGGTGCGCCCTGGTAGTCGACCGTGCCCATGTGGGTGGCCTGCAGCTTGGTGACGGCGTTCTGCGGGCCAAAGGCTCCGAAATGCTCGGGTGTGCCGTAGGGGCGATCGTTACGGAAGTGGAAGACCGGCTGTTCGCCCCAGCCGTCGAGGAGCCACGACTCGGGGTCCTCAGGGTCGGCGGGCCAGCGGATCCAGTCCTTCGGCTGGTCGCCGCGGGAGTTGGCGCCGGTGGTCCAGCGTTCGGTGCGGTCGTCGTACAGCAGCTCGGCGCGGTGGTAGGGGCCGTCGCACCAGCGTTTGATGGTGAACTTCTTCCGGCGAGGGTTCTCCTCGTCGTAGATCACACGGACCGTCTGCGGGCTGTTGTAGAACATCTCGACGCGGACGACGTTGCCTTGGTCGTCTTCGACGGGCAGGACCATCAGATAGGCGTCGCCGTACTCGCCGGCCCGGCGGAACAGGTCCGGCAGCTCGATGTTGAGTTGGTTGTCCTGCCAGATCTTCGAGATGAGGTCGTTGACGTCCGGTTCGGGGCTGGTGACGGAAGCGACCTTGAGCCGGTTCGTCACCGCGTTGACCGGGGTCTTGGCGAAGTTGAGGTCGAAGTCGATGCGGTGTGCGGCGAGGGCGCGGCGGAGGCGGGCGTTGGTGAAGACCTCGGGGACCTTGCCGTCGTAGTACAGGGCGGCTTGATCGTAGCCGGGGCGGGCTTCCTGTAGCTCTTCGATCCCGTACATGAGGTCGGCACGGGGGTCGAGTGCCTCGTCTTCCAATGCGCCTCCCACCCTGGACCTTTGAATCGAAGGATAGACCGTCGATTGAAGCGCGTCACACCCCGCCGCTGAAGCCGTGCACCTTCAAAGCGAAGGCGTCACCCGTACGCCGCCTTCGAGGCCGACGGCGCAGCCTTCCGCACCGGCGGGATGAACCGGCGTACCGCCGACCCCACCGCGTCGACCATGTCGTCGTTCGGGCCCTTCGGGAACACACACATCTGCTGCTCCAACTCCGGCAGCCGCCGCGCATGCAGCACCCGGCCCCGCTGGTACAGCCCCAGCAGGCCCTCCGCGCGCGAGAACTTCGGCTCGTTCTGGTGGACCGTCTTCACCTTCACCGGCATGTCGTGGAGGATCGCCTGCCAGGCGTCGCCGCCCTGGTTGACCTCGATCAGGATCAGGCCGATGCGGGGGAACTCGTCCAGCAGGGCAAGCACTCGCTCGCGCAGCTCGGGGCCCGGCCGGAGCTTCAGTGCGCTCGCGGCGTGCACGGTGCACCGCCGGTGCTGCACCGACCACGAGACGACCGCGAGCCCGGTGAAATCGGATGCCCGTTTCGCGGTGGTGGCCGGGTCGATGGACAGCATCATGTGGGTGATCGGGTCAGCGCCGGTGACCGGATCGACGCGGTCAGCGATGTTCAGGGGCGGTGCGAGGTCGAGCGCGGTCGGGGGCTCCGGGTAACGGAAGTCGTCCGGCGTCCACAGCGCCCCGTCCGCGGCCAGGGGATCGTTGGCCATGTTCTTCGCGTAGCTGCGCGTGTGCCTGATCTCCAGCAGGTAGCCGATCGGCCACTTCGCCGGCCACATCGACCGCTCGGTACCGTCCGGGCGCTCGACGATGGGCAGGCTGTGGTGCGCCCGGATCCCCTCGTCGCGGATCCACTGGGTGACCTGGATGCCCTTCGCGGCCTTCACCAGCTGGTGGATGATGCTGCCGGGCATGGTGACGGTGCCGCAGATCGCGACGCGGGCGTAGATGTTCAGCGGCAGGATCGCGTCGAGCAGTGTGGTGAGGCGCTTCGCGGCGAGGGCCGCGGAGTAGGACGCTTCGTCGGGTTCGATGTCATCGCACAGCAGCAGGTCGGGGCGTTTCTCCTCCACCTTCATGCCGAGGGCGCTGGAGTCGATGCCGTGGGCGGCGAAGATGAACCCGCTCTTGGCGATGTACATGGACTGGGTGTCGGCGACGTTCTGCCCTGAGGGCCGCTTGGCGGCGGTGCACAGGTCGGGGAAGTCGCGGCGCAGCAGGGCGTTGCCGTCCAGCTCCCGCTTGAAGGTGCTGAGGTGGCGCTCGGCCTGGGTGGCGGCCGAGGCGAACGCGGCGGCGAACCGCACGTGTCCGTGCGCGGCGGCCCACATCGGCAGGATCAGGAACCACCACGTGGTCTTCCCGGTGTTCCGGGGCGCGATCCACGCGTCCCGTTCCTCGGCCGGGCCCGCGGGCGGGCGGATCCAGCGGCGGGCAGCGCGGCACCAGTCGAGGTGGGCGTCGCCGAACGTGATGCGGCCGTCTTCGTCTTTGAGGTGGTGGCGGAGGTACACGAGCGCGAACAGCAGGGGGTCGAGGCGGGTGAGGATGCGCCGGCCTTCGGGGTCGGCGAGGAGCCGCGGGTCGAAGGCGGCGAGGTAGGTGTCGAGGTCGAACGTCTCGGCGTCGAGGCCTTCCAGGTACGGCCCCGGTGTGCGGGTTGCGGTCGTCACCGGGTCAGTCCTCGTCGGCGGCCCGGGTGATGCCGGAGTTGATGTCGATGGCGGCGCGGAGCATGCCGGTCTGTCCGATCCAGTCCAGCGATTCGGAGCACGCGAGGACGAGAGCGACGGTGCCGTCGCGGCGTACGACCTTGAGGAGGACGACGGCGTCGGTGGGCATGTCGTCTTCGGTGAGGTCGGCGGTGACGCCGAGGGTGTCGAGGAGTTGCCCGATCTGCTGGTCAGGCATCGGCGCCGCCGTCGAGGATCTGCTGCTCTTCGGCCTGCGTGCGGGCCTTGGCCTCGCGGAGCATCTCCTGCAGTTCGAGATCCTGCTGGGTGACCTGGTGGACGGTGGCATCCACGCGGAGGGGCTGGTTGAGGCCCATCATCGTCCGGAACGACTCCAGCGTCTGCCGGGCCTCGCGGAGTGCGGCGAGTACCGGGGCGTGGTCGCGGAGGGGGTTGCCCGTCTCATCCGTGATCACCTTGCCGTGAGAGACGACGACGTGGTCTGTCTCGGCGATCTCCACCGCCTTCATGTAGGCCCACTCCAGGCGGCTGGTGTACAGCTGCAGCACCTGCTCGGCCGGGCCCTGCACGACTTGCCGCACGGCGCGCTGCACGCCGCGGACGGCGCCGCCGCGGTCGGCGTAGCCGAGGTGGTCGGCGATGGCCTGGTACGTCCATCCGCCGGCGGCGTAGAGGCGGGCGGCCTCGGCGTCCCGTTCAGCGTTTTCGATGGTGCGGATGTATCGACCCTTGCCGTCGCGGCTCTTGTCGGTGCTGCCGTCGTCTGCCATGGTGGCACCTCCTCATCCCGGGTACCTTTGAATCGTAGGCGAAAGTCCTGGTGCGTCTTCGATTCTCTGGCAGAGATGGGGTGCTGGCTATGGTGTCCGACCGGGGAGGACGGTACGGGTTCGTGTACCGGTCGAGGCAGAAGGTCTACCGGGCGCTGCGCCGCAAGGGGATGCCGAAGGCCCGCGCGGCGGAGATCTCGAACGCGGGCCGGACTCACATCCAACGGAGCGCGATGGCGAGGAAGGCGGCCCGCACGCGGCAGACGCGGGGGCGGAAGCGTCACTGAGGTGGCGGCCGGCAGAGGCACCGGAGCGCGTGACAGGCTCCGGGGCCTCACGCGTTCCGGTGTCGGATCCGGTGAACGGCTGCCCGCTGTCAGCGGCCGGCGGTAGCATCCCCGGACCGCGCGCGCTGGGGAGCGTGCGCCATGGCAGGGGGGTTGTGATGGCTGGTGGGTGTCGGGACTGTGGGACGTGCACGATGCCGGGGTTCACTCGGCTCGGGCAGGACTGGGCGGTGGGGTTCTTGCACTTGATGACGTGCGGGATCTCGTGGGTGGTGAAGCGGGGTTCGCAGCGGCATTGTCCGCAGTGCAGACATTTGCAGTCGCGGCATCAGCGGCGGGCGGATGGGTCGTTCATCGACTGATTGTGCAGGACGAAGGCCCCGCACTGGCGTGTGCGGGGCCTTCAGTTCGCCCGGGGTCAGGTGAGCTGTGTTGCGGTGATCAGCGGGTGCGGTTCGAGGGAGACCCAGTCGCAGCCGCCATGCGCGTGGACCGCGCCGCTCTCCTCGTCCTGCCATGCCTGGTCGAGGTCGAACGGGATCTTCTTTGCCGCCTCCACGAACGGTCCCTTCGCGGTCTCTTTGTCGGCGTAGACGCCGAGGACGGTGCCGCCCTCGTAGTCCTCGCCGGTGGAGAGGACCCAGACGATCGGGCCAGTCTGCGGCTGCTGGCGGTGGGCGAGTTCGGTCATGGGGTTCGTCCTGTCGTGTCGGGCGGTCAGGCGGAGGGCTGGAAGGCGGCGCAGGAACAGATCGGGACAGCGCTCCATGCGCCGTTCGGCTGACGCGTCCTCGGCAGGCGGGCCCAGCACTTCGTGTCGCCGTGGTGGTGATCCGCGCCCGAGTGGCGGCACTCGGGGTTCGCGCAGACCGCGTCACGCGGCGGGAGCGCGCGACTGACCGGCTGCGGCTCGACAGCGACATGAAACTCGATCAGCTTCACCGGGTACGGCCCGTTCTGGTCAGGGTGCGCGCGGTCGATGGCGTCGTCCCAACCCTCGCGCCAGTCGTTGTTGTACAGCCCCTCGTTGTCCGCTGCCGCCCGGACGGCGCCCGCGTCCTCGACGGTCTGGGCGATCGCGTGCTCGCCGATGGTCTGCTGGAAGCGAAGGTAGACGTCCTCGGCGAGGATCGAGCGGAGGTGCGCGTCGATCTCGGCGGGGGTGGCGTTGAAGCGGGAGGGCAGGTCCGTCACGGCGGGGTCCTTTCGGTGGGTTGAGCGTATGGCGGGGGTCAAGCGGCGAGCGCGGCGGTGCGGAGGGGGTGGTCTTCCTGGTCCATCTCGTGCCCGGTCTCCATCCGGTGGGCGTCGAGCGCGGCGGTCGTCTCGAAGACCTCGCCGCAGGTCCAGCAGAAGCGCGATCCGTCGTTCGTCATGGTGTGGTTCCTCTCAGGCGGCGAGCAGCATGCGGGCGGCGAGCTGGTGGTAGCAGCGGCCGCCCTTGAGGCCGGCGGGGCAGCTGCACGCGTTGGGGGCGGTCTTGTAGGTCTCGGTGCCGTCGGTGGAGACGGCGATGAAGACGACGGAGCGGAGGGGGATGATCGCGCCGTCCTCGATCAGTTCGCGGGCCGACTGCACCTGGTGCGGCTTGTAGTCGGTGAGCTCGACCTCGGCGCGGCGGATGTGGCGGGCGCAGGTGGGGCCGTAGCCGGTGGCCTGCGACTTGGCGGAGCGGAGGGCGCGGCCGCAGCGGAGGCAGTGGCTGTGGGTGGTGGTGGTGGCTGCGGCGTTCATCTGGTCCCCCCTCGGTCGGTGCGTGTATATGCACTGTAGACCCTTGTGCATATACACGGCAACCCCTACGGTGGAACTCATGCATATACACCACTACGATGGCCCCATGGCCAAGCAGAAGACCGAAGGGCACACGCCCATGCGCCCGATCCGCATCCCAGACGACGAGTGGGAAGCCCTCGGTCAAGCCGTCGGCGACCGCAACCGCGCCCGCCTGATCCGCGAGTACATCCGCTGGCATCTCCGCTGGCCCGGCAACACTCAGCCGACCCGAGCGCCCGAGCAGGTCGGCGGCCCCGGCATCAGCAGCAAGAGCAGCAAGGAGACCGAGCGATGAGCGACACAACGTGGATCCGGCTCGCGCCGGGAGTCGTGGCCGAGGTGGAGTTCGACCGCTACGAGTACGAGATGGGCGGCGACGAGATCCCGGGCAAGCTGACCGGGGTAGTTCGCCTGACTAAGGCGGCCGTACTGGACGGCTTGTTCGGGCTGGACGCCACCGAGGTCAACGAGCGCCCGGCGAGCAGCGAGGAGAAGACCGCATGAGTGCGCCCATCTCCGGCACGACCCGCTACCTGTGCCCCCTCGAATGCGGCTGGCACCACGACGTCCCGCCGCCCAGCCCCGACCGCGCAATCGAGCTGGGCGCCAGGCTCGATCCGACGGCACGGGACTTTCAAGAGGCAGTGCACTCGATCGTCAGCAGCGCCGTGCTCGCCGAGGGGCAGCGGACGGAGGCGGCGCTGCGGGAGCACCTGGCCACGCACACCACCGAGCAGTTCGTGCGGACGATCCAGGGCCTGCGCGCGGAAGTCGCGCGGCTGAAGCGAGCAGCCGAGCCCGCACCCTGGTAGCCCACCGCATGACGACGGCCCCGCCCGGACCGGAGCGGGGCCGCTAAGTCGGCTGCTACTCCCCGTCCAACTGCGCCGCAAGCGCGTTGAACGCGTTCACCCACTGATTCGCCGCCCGCAGTGTGGCCGCCTCCGGCGTCACCTTGTACGTCTGCGCCGCCCCGTTCCCGAACACCACATTGATCATCGCGGCGCCCTTGTTCTTCCGGCCCGTCACCGCGGCAGACGCACCCAACGTTGCCGCGCCGGCGATCAGCCGCGTGGCCGTCCACGCCTTGTGCGCGCCGGCGTCGATGAACTCGGCCCGCCCTCCACGGATCGGCCCCAGGCTGGTCTGCCCCATCTTCGAGGACGGCCATGGCCGCATGAGGGCCGCCTGGTTCATGGTCGCTTCGGCGGGGTGGCCCTCTCGCCAGGTCTTGAGCTCCAGGCGTTCCTCCGCTCGCTGGTCGGCTGCTGCCTGCCGCCGCTTGCGGCGTTCCTCGCGTGCGGCGGCGCGCTCGGCTGCTTTCTCTGGGTCTCGGTTGAACAGCATAGTGCCCCCCTTGCGTTGTTGATCCGAGCATCATCTGCGCTGCGGGAGAGGAGTGAAGGTGTCGTCATCGGACTGTGACTACATGGCTGTGCCCCGCCGTCGACGGGGGGCGACAGCGGGGCACGGCTCCAGTGTGGCAGCCGGTCAGCCTCTGCGGGGCTTCTTCGACTTGCCGGCCACCGGCTTCTTCGGCTCCGGGAAGTGGCCGCCGCGGGAGGCCTGGTACGTCGTCTCGTGCCCCTTCAAGCGGGGGTCGTCCTGGGTGGGCTGCTTCTTCCAGCCGAGTGCCATGATGGCGCTCCTGTCTCGTGTTCGGGATGGGGACCGGGGCGGCCGGCTAGCTGCCAGGCGGACGGCCGCCCCGGGGCTACGCGGTGATGCTTCGGATCGAGCGGGCCACGCCCTCGAAAGCGCTGAGCGCGCGGGGGTCGAGCTGCCCGTGCTCGGCCTGGATGTCCAGGCCCAGCCGGTTGTAGAGGCGGGCAGCCTGCCGGTAGTTGCCCTCCTCCTCGGCCTGGCCTGCCTCGGCCATGCGGCTCTCGATCTCGTCCACTGGTAGGTCCCTTCGGTCGGATGGGACCGAGGCGGTCGGATCGGCTGGCAGCAGCCGGCCGCCCCGGGGGGCTTATCGACGGACGGTGCCGCGACGGCGGTGGGTGTCAGCGAGGTCGTAAACGATCAGTCCGCCGTCGGTGCGCACTACACGCACCCCCTCTCCGGGCCCCTCCCCGCCGCTGTCGTCGTCGTTGTCGTCGGCGCGCTCACCTGCACCGACGACACCCGGAGAGGGGTCGGTAGGGGGCGGGGAGGGGACCTCGTCCCAGCGCAGCCCCGCCGACGCCGACCGGCCGGCCATCCGCACGTCCTTCACCGGCCACCCCATCCCGGCCGCCACGGAGCGCACCACGTCGGTGGTCGTACCGAGGTACTCGGCGAGGGGCTTCAGCTGGGCGTGGGGGGTGCCGATATCCCGGACCGCGGCGACGAGCGCGACAGGGGAGATGGGGGGCGGCCCGGGCGGGGCCTGCTCGATGGGGGACTCTGGCTGCTCCTCGTCGGCCGGCTGGGTCTCGCCCGGGGGGAGGGCAGCGGGCTCGGGGCGTTGCTTCGGCTGCCAGTCGTCCCGGCCGGCGCGGTAGGCACCGACGAGCCAGGCGACCGCGGATGCGACGAGCAGCTGCCACCAGGCGCCGGACTCGATGCGGTCGTATGCCCAGTGGGCAACGTGTCCTCCGGCCTTGCGGATGCCTGCTGCGGCGGCGACCAGCAGGGTGATGCGGATGGCCTTGGCGAGGCCGGAGGATTCCGTCACCCACGCTCGTGCTCGTGCGTGGGTGCGGCGCGCGGACTGGACGGTGCGGCCGGCCCGGTCGGTGGCCAACCGGCCGCTGCCGATGGCGATCCGGTCGACGGCGGTGCGCAGCCACTGCAGGGTGGTCGGGGCGCTCACAGCGGTGTCCCGTGGACGATGCTGTCGAACAGGTACCGGCCGAGGCCGTTGGTGTTGCCGATGACGAGCTGGGCGACGGTGGCGGCCACGCCGGTACTGAAGCAGAGCAGCGCGCCGGTGGCGACGCCCTTCCACCACTTGCCCTTGATCAGCTTGGCGAACTGCTTGCGGAGCAGCCACAGCACGATGACCAGCGCGGTGACCACCGTCGCGCCGTAGCCGTCAAGGGTGGGCGCGGACGCGGTGGCGATGGTGGCGGGGTCCTGGCCGGTGAAGAAGCCCATGACGGTGCCGCCGGCGCCGTTGCCGCCCCAGCGCAGGATGCCGGCCAGGTCACCGAGGGCGCCGGAGGGGCAGGCGACCATGAGGATGCCGAAGGTGAGGCCGAACCAGAAGGGGATCAGGGCCTTGGGGTCTCGGCCTCCTCCCCCGCCGGGGCCTGCGCTGGCGCCGCCCTTGTACCACCGCCAGTGCTCGGTGCCGAGGAGGGCGAGTCCGACGGCGGCACCGGCTGTGGTGACGGTGCTGGTGGTGAACTGGCTGGTGCCGGCGGCGAGGGTGAACGCGGTGGTCATGGGCGTACTCCGGTCAGGATGATCACGAGGGAGAAGACGGGCATGGTCAGGGCAGTGGCCTCGGCCATGGCGTACAGGGCGAGCCGGGCGGCGGTGGCGCGGATCCGGGGGCCCCACAGGTCCGGATCCGCGTGGCGGGCCTGGATCCGGGCTGCGTTGTCCCACCAGGCGGCGATGGCGAGCGGGATGACCGCGATCACCCAGGCGCCGGCGAGGGATGTGTCTTCGCGGACGTCGGCGAGGATCCACGCCCACGGGCCGGACAGGGGGAACGCGCACGCGCACATGGCCGCGTGGTAGGCCCAGCGGATCCGTCGCCACCACGGTGGATCCGGGGGCGGATCCGGCGGTCCACCAGCGTCGATGGTCACGGTGACGTGGACGTCCACCGGGGGCGGCGGGGGTGGTCCGGACGGTCCGGATCCGGTCCTCCACCAGTCCGGAACGGCCGGAGGCGCGGGCGGGGTCGGGGGCCCGGGCGGCGGAGGCGGCACCGAGGGGACCGGCAGCGGCTGCCCGGCAGGGATGACCCGGGACGGTGTGGTCGGCCGGCGACTGCTCACAGGTGCCACCCCACGCCCACGGTCGCGAGGACAGCCACGGCGGCCCAGCTGGCGCCGGCCACGATGCTGCCCCGGTCGTACGACTGAAGCGCGGCGATGGCGGACCCCACGGCGACCACGACGCCGAGCGGGGGGAAAGCGAGGATGCCCACGATGAGGAGGAACGGCAGGGCCGCGGTGACGCCGACGCCGGCGAGCACCGCGATGGGCCAGCCGCGGTGGCGGAGGGACCAGGCGGTGGCGAGGCCGGGCGCCAGCGTGACGGCGGCGAGTATGGCGAGGAACATCGGGGTCTCTCAGGTCAGGAGGTGGGCGAGCCAGTGGAGGGCGCCGGTGAGGAGGCTGATGCCGCCGACGGTGAGCCCAGCCGCGACGGCAAGGGCAGCCGCGGGACCGCCGTCGGGCCGAGGGCGCACGGCGGTGACGGCGAGCGCGAGGCCGGCGGCGACAATCGCGAGGCAGACGAGAGCCAGGAGCAGGCCGGCGGCGGCAGTCATCAGCCAGCCACGCCGCTGCGGAGGAGACGGAGGTAGCGGCCGACGGTGTCCGGGGATGGGGCCTTCCTCGTGCGCCCCTTGATGTACCGGATCACGGCATCGTCGTCGCGGATCCCGCTGTCCCAGGCGATCCGGACGAGATCCTTCGTGGTCGCGGCGCCGCCGTTGAGCGGGACAACGTTCGGGTCCGGATCGCCTGTGGACTCCTCGGATCGGTCCGGATCCGCGGATCCGGAGTCCGCGGAGAGGAGTTCGAGGCGGCGGCGCTCGGCGCTGAGGGCTGCCTCGCCGCGGGCGAGTTCACGGCGGACCGGGAGCAGACCGAGTTGTGCGTTGAGGCGGGCGCGCCGCTTGTTCAGCCACTGCTGGGTCCGCGGGTCGAGGGGCTTGTCGTGGACGAGCATGGCGAGTTCGGTGCCGCCCTTGGCGAGCGCGGACACGCACGCGCCGACGGCTCCGATGACCAGCTCGCCGCTGGCGTAGCCGTCCGCGATGATGGCGGCCATGGCGACGGCGAGCGCTACCCGGCCGAAGCGGATCGCGGCCTGGACACGGACCGGGTCGGTGCGCAGCAGCCACCGCGCGACGGTGGCCATGATCCACAGGAGATCGAACGCGGACGCGGCACTGTAGGCGGCAGCGGCAACGGTGATCCTGCTGAGCAGCGAGCCGATACTGGCTGTGGACCAGGAGACTGCCGCGAGCAGCAGGACGACGGCCATGACGGTGACCGCGATCCGGGCGATCTGGTCCCAGTCGCGGGGCGCGGCGGGTGCTTCGTCGTACTCGGTCTCTTCGATGTATTCGGTCTCGCCGTCCACGGTGTGGGGGACGGTCCGGGTGCGCGGGATGCGCTCGGTCTTCACGGTGCTCCTCCGGGAGCGGGAAGAGGAGCCGGCCCCCGCGGACGGGCGAGGGGACGCGGTGCGCGGGGGCCGGCGGTCTGGGGTGGGTCAGTGGAGGTGGCGGCCGAGGAGGAGGGCGCCGATGATCAGCGGCCAGGCCATGGCGAGCAGGTAGAGCCAGCGCATCAGCGGGTTCCTCGTCCGTCGCAGGTGGTGCAGCGCCGCCACACGGTGACGTGTCCGCCGCCTTCTTTCGGGGTGGTGTCGGGGAATCCGCCTTGGCCGCCGCAGCCGTTGCAGGTCATCGGGCGCGTCCCGCTTTCAGGATCTCGTCGATGCTGTGGCCGGCGGCCTGGGCGTCGCTGAAGCGGTCCTCAGCCACGAGTTCGGCGGCGCGCCAGTTGAGGTCGTCGTCGCAGTTGCGGACGCCGACCTCGGCGGCGATGTCGCGGCAGTTCTGGGATGCCTGCGTGTATGCCTGCAGTGCGGGGCTGGGCTGTTGCGGCGTGGGGCTTGTACCGTGTGTCACGGCTGTCCTTCCTGTTCACGGCAGGTTGGAGGGCCGGCCCCGGCAGGAGTAGCACCTCCCGCCGGGGCCGTACTTGTTGGTGCCGTTCCACAGTGCACGATCTGCTTTACAAACGTCAAGCAGATCAGGGAGGATGTTGCCGTGCCCAAGAACCCCGAACACGAGGGGAGCCCGCGCTTGATGACTGTCACCGAGATCGCGGCGGAGCACGGGGTCAGCCGTCAGACGATCCATTCGTACCGTCGCGCTGGCGTCTTCCCTTCTCCCGTCGAGGGTGAGGGCAGTACGCGGCTTCGGTTCCGGGAGAACGAGGTGGCCGCGTTCTTCAAGGCGAACCCCAAGCAGCCACGCAAGAAGCGGACCTTCCCGCCCAGGCAGCAAGGAGAGAACGTGTCGACCACTGTGGACCCGCGTATCGCGATCCTGTCCGCCCTGAACGACCCGCCGTACAACGGGGTGGCGGAGAAGCGCTGCGTGCCGTGGGCTGAGGCGGTGAAGATGCTCGACACCTACCGGGCGGGCGTCCTGCACGGGGCCGCCGACGACATCGAGCAGATGCGGATCGGCGCCGAGGAGCCCAACCACGACGACCGCGTGCGTGGCTACAACGAGGCGCTGGACCATGTGATCGCCGAGCTGCGCCGTAAGGCCGACGAGCGGGAGGCGTCGGATGGATGAGCTGGTGCGGTGGCTCGGCGAGCAGCTCAACGAGGACGAGCGGACCGCGCGAGCCGCGACGCTTGGGCCATGGGTGCAGAGCGGCATCGGTGAGTACGGCTGGACCGTCGACTTCGGCCGCCCCGGCGCGGGAGTCGAAACCGAGGACAGCGAGCAGGGGCTCGCCGACGCCGACTTCATCGCTGCGCACAATCCGGCTCGGGTGCTGCGCGAGATCGACGTCGATCGCGAGCTGCTCGCCGAGTACGAGCGGCTGCTGACCGCTCACGACGCCCACCAGCGTGAAGCCGCACGACTCGCCGAGCAGGGCGACGACGACCCGACCCGGCACGCCGCACTGCGTCGCGAAGCCGACTACCTGCCCGCGATGCTGCATGTGCTGGATCGGTGGGCCAAGCGCAAGGCCGTCGTATACGCGGACCGGCCCGGCTACCGCGAGGAGTGGCGGCCATAGCCACGCCCGTTCAGCCCCCGTCTCGCGGGTCGAGGCGGGGGCTCCGTCACGCCCGACCTAAGATCCCGCCGTGAACATTCCCGATGATCTGATCGCACTGGAGCGCGCCGCGGAAGAGCAGCGCGCGAAGCTGGCCGGCCTCGGCGGTGAGGAGCACGAGGCGCAGCTCCGGGCCTGGCGTGAGGCGGCACAGGCCGTGCAGGCAGCGATCGCCGATCACGCCGCAGCCAGCGGGCAGCCGCGGTACGAGTTGGAGATGGCCGTGAAGAAGGCCGCCCGACACGCGGAGGAAGACCCCGCCGAGTAGAGCCCGGGGCGCGTTACGGCTCCTCCGGCCATGCGGCGAGTTCCTCGGCCGTCTCCTCGTCGGTGAGGGTGATCCGGGCGCCGGGGATGGTGCCGTACTCGCCGACCCAGCGGGTCAGCTTCCGGCGGGCGGTCGCCTCATTGGCCCACCAGCCGTGCTGCACCGGCCGGCCGCTGGAGGCGAGGAGCAGGTGGTAGCGGCTGGGGTCAGGCACCTGCGCGGACCGCGTTGAAGTGGGCATAGCACAAGTCCAACCACCGCTTCCCCTGCCAGGCCCCTTGCGGGTCCGCCACGATGAGCACCGTCGTGGCGCGCTGTCCGCAGGACAGGCAGGAGTGCGCCTCCTGGCGTCGCCGCTCGATGTCCTCACCGGAGGCGTCGTCGGGCGCGACGGGCAGGAGGGTGGGCTCCGCCTTCAGCAGGTGCAGCATGCCGTGTACGTCCATGCCCCAAGGATGGCAGGCGCCACCGACACGCCTACAATCGAACACGTGAACGACTTGCCGCCGGATCTGACCCGCCTCCGCACCCTGGAGACCTGGCTCGCCCTGTCCCTCGACCGGGTCCGGCAGCAGATCGCCGACGCCGAGCGGCGAGAAGCCGAACGGCAGCAAGGCGCCCAGGCCCGGCCACCCGCCCCGGACTGGCTACTGGAGCAGGGCCTCACCGGGCACTCACCCCCGGTGTACGTACACGTAGGCGGCTGCCACATGGCGAGCCAGCGGTCACGCGGGATCAGCCGGGACGCCGCGGTCCGCGCCCTGACGGAGGGCGTGAATGCGTGCTCGCACTGCCGGCCGGACACCGAGCTGGGGATCTTGGACTGACGGGGGTCTATCGGGCCAGCCCGGGCGTACGATCGTGGTCCCGCGAAGGGGCACCCTCTGGGTGTCTGGCCCGCCGGCTGTAGGGGTGCACACCGGCGGGCCGCGTCATGTCAGGCGTGGCCGAGGTTGGCGATGTCGGGGTGCTCAGCGATCTCGGCGGCGGCTCGCTGTTCCCCTGCCTCGATCTCCGTTGCCAGCGTGCGGAAGGCGGCGCCGGCGTCGTGGATGGACTGGGTGAGGCTGCGGGCGGCGTCGGCGAGCGGGTTGTCGGTCATCGGGGTCCTCCGGGTAGGCGCGCGTGTCGTCGGGTCCATGCTGTCGGCGCGCGCGGGCCCGGTGTGCTCCCGTGGACCACAACAGCCGTGGGCTCGGTCACGTACCGAACGGATGCACACCGAGCGGGTTACTTCTTCCTTCGCGCGGCGCGGGCCAGAGCGCGCCGCGTGACCCGGTTGGGCAGCGGGTCGGGTGCGTCATCGGCTATGACCTGCTCGGCGCGGACGAGTTCGGTCTCCCACGTGACGCCCGGGCGGGGCGCGTGCTCGCCGCGGGGCGTGCTGCTCGGGCCGGTCATAGGTGGTTCCCGGTGGGGATGGTGGTGGCGGCCGGCTGGGGGTGCCGGTCGCCGGGGCTGTGGGTGGTGCGCCAGGGGCATCCGTCGACGGGTGTGTGGTGGTGGTCGTCGTGGGTGGCGCGGTAGTGGGTGCAGCGGTCGCGGCCGAGGATCTGGATGGCGGCGTGGGCGGCGGCGTGGATGGCGGCGGGGTTGGTGATGCCGTGGGGGCGGAGGGCTTCGGTGAGGGCGGTGTGGAGGGGGTCGTCGGTCACGGTTGCTGCTCCTGGTGGTCGGTCGCTTGGGTCGCTGCCGGCGCGGGCTGGTTGAGGGCGGTGGTGAGCCGGTCGTTGACGTGGGTGAGGCCGGGGTAGTTGCGGTGGATCCACTGCACGGCCTCACGGACGCGGGCGATGGCGGCCTCGGCGCGCTCACGGCGGTCGGTCTCCTGGATGGCGGAGTCGAGGATGCGGGCGCAGGATCCGCAGGTGGTGTGCCAGGTGATGCGGTTCTCGTAGTCGGTGACCTTGGCCTCGGCCTGGTCGGCGCGCTGCTTCTGCTGGTTGGCGTACCGGACTGCTTCCTCGCGCTGTGCGAGCGCGGTCCGCTTCTCGCTGATCTTTCTCGCGAACTCCGCGACGGTGACGTGCCCGACGAGCTGCGGACAGAACGTGAACGCGCTGTGCTGCCGGGCTTGGGTCAGCTCGGCCAAGTCAGCGGCGAGCGCGTCCCGCTCTGCGTAGAGCTGGTCGAGTTCGGTGTCGGTGATCGTGGACGCGGTCCGGCGGTCGGTCACTGCTGCTCCAGTGCGTATCCGGTGCGGCGGGGCTGGCCGTCGCGCGTTGTCGGGCTGTCGTGGAGGCTGCTGGACAGCACTCGACGGAGGAGCGGGCGTCCGTTGGCGGCGTCAACAGCACGGACGGAGTAGTCGTTGACGTGGGTGATCCGGATACGGAAGCCGTTATCGATCGGCTTGCAGCTCCGGTAGACCTGGCCGGGTTCGATGCGGTGGGTCACGGTGTGCTCCGTGGGTGGGGGCCGCCCCGCGTGGGGGCGGCCGACGGGCGGGGGTCAGGCGGGACGGGCAACGGGCTTCTGTCCAGCGCCCTTGCAGCGGTAGGCGCGGGGCCGCATGTAGCCGCTGCCGGTGGGGCCGCCGTGGTGGCGGAGGGTGCCGTCCTTGGTGAGGTTCATTTCGCGGTGGCAGACGGGGCAGGTGCCGCGGCCGTTGGGGCTGTGGGTCACTGGGGGCCTCCGCTGATGTACCGGTAGCCGGTGCCGGTGGGCCGGAAGCGGTCGAGGCGGATTCGGGTACGGCGGCCGGGCTTGGCCTGCTGGTGGCCGGCGCCGCGGGGGACGATGAGCTCACAGGTGGCGTGGGTCGCGTCGATGGCGACGATGCGCAGCTTGCGGCCGTAGGCGCGGCGGTCGTTGTCCTGCCAGATCTGGCCGGGGGCGGGGGTCGGGGTGTCGGTCACGGGCGTGCCCTCCTGATCTCGATGACGTCGAGCTGCTGCTGGGCGGGGAGTTCGTGGAGGAAGCGGGCGTCGCCGTAGGCGTGCTGCTTGGCGTCGAGGGCGTCGGTCTCGGTGGTGGCGGTGAAGGCGACCCAGCGGGCGGTGCACCAGGGTTCGCCGGTGAAGTGGTGCAGCATGCCGTGGTCGAAGCACCAGGCGTGGAGGGTGTCGGTCACGCGGGTTCCGTTCGTCGGGCGCCTGTGCGGGCGCTGGAGGGGCTGTTGCCGGGTTCGATGGCGCTGGAGTCGCGCGCGGGGCTGCGCGGGCGCGTGAGGGGCGTTCAGGCCCCGTCTCGGCCCCGGCCGTCCGCACGGTGACAGCCGGGGCCGGGCGGGTCAGTTGCTGTAGCCGGGGCAGCGCACCGGGGTCATGCCGGGCTGCGGCTCCCAGTCGTGCGGCTCGTGCTCGTGCAGCAGGTACGCCCAGTTGCAGCGGAGCGCGGTCGGCGTCTCCTCGTCGTCGGCTGCCGCGGGCTGCTGCTCGGCGGCCGTCTCGTCCCAGCGGCCCTCCCAGAACGGGCGGGTCTGGTCAACCTCGGCACACGTGAAGCCGGGGTGCGGTCCACGGTGTGTGCAGCCGCTCGGCCTCTCTGCCGCGGGCTGCTGCTCGGCGGGGGCGGTCACGTGGGGCGGCTGGTGTCCGGCGGGCTTCACGCATCGGCCGCCGAACACGAACCCGGCATCGCAGCGCTGCGCCTCGGGCTCCTGCTGCTGTGTCTCGGTTCCGTGCGCCTCGACGGGGGCGGGCTCGTCGTCCTCGACCAGCTCGAAGCGCAGCGGCGGCCAGCCGAGGATCCGGAACGCGCCCTGGAGGACGCTCATGCGCTGGGCAGCCAGGTGACCCGCGAGTTCCTCGGCGGAAGGGCCGTACTCGGCATCGGTCTCGGGCTGCTGTGTCCCGGTGTCGTGCGCCTCGCCAGCCAGCCTCCGCAGCGAGTCGAGCGCGGTCTGGTCCTCGTCGGTGAAGCCGCCCTCCGACCAGATCCGTTCCTGCGCCTGGTCGAGGGCGTAGGTCAGCATCGTGCGCTCGGCTGCGCTCAGCACGGCGGCCCGGCTCGTCGGCGGGGACACCACATCAGACGCGGCGGCGGGCAGCGGCTCCGGCGTCTCCCGGTCCTGCACCGGCTCGAACCCCTCCCCCGGCTCGGTGCGCAGCCAGCCGGTGCGGGCCAGCTGGACTAGGGCGTGGGCGAGGAAGTTCCGGCCGTGCGGGGTGCGGGCCCAGGCGTCGAGGGCGCTGGCGCCGATCTCGGCGGCTTCCAGCGTTCCGGCCGGGAGACCTTCGGCGGCGGGCGGGATGGTCGGGTCGGTCTGGTTCACGAAAACTCCAGGGGTAAGGTCGGGGCACGCCCGCCGCTGGTAGCCACAGCGGCGGGCGGCCTTCGTGTGGGTGGTCACCGGGCGGGCCGCCGGCAGTGCAGCTCGCACGAGTCGTCCCAGTCGTCCGGCTCCGTGGCCGGCAGCCGGAAGTTGGCGGGGAGGATGTGCCCGCGGTCGCAGCGGTAGCGGGGCCGGGCCGAGGCCAGGTTCCGGCAGCGCTCGCCGTCGGCCTCGTGCCACTCCATGGCCGGCTCCTTGCGGGCGCCGTGGTCGGGGCAGTCGGGGTCGGGGATGATCCCGCCGCACGCCTTCACGGAGCAGCGGCAGGCCCAGGACGGCTGGGCGTAGGGGATGGCGTGCTGGATCACGCGGCGCTCCCGGTGGTGAGGAGCAGGTGCACCCGGGCGGCGATCTCGGCCGGCGTCTGCGCGTCCAGGGGCTGCGGGTCGGGGACGTGGTCGGGGCGGCCGAGGCCCCAGTCGACGCCGTACCGCTCGGTCCAGCCGATGACCAGCTGCTCGCCCGGGTCGGCGTCCAGGACGCGCATCGCGGTGGGGGTGAGCTCGATGGCGATGGCGGACTCGTGGGCGTCGGCCACGGTGTGGTCGTAGACCTCGATGGCCTGGACGGTCTCGCGGACCCAGGCGTCGGGCATCTCGTCGGTGATCTGCATGTTCATTTCCTCCTGGTTTGTGGCGGGTTGGGACGGTAGCGGTGGGGTGTGACAGCCGGCCGTGGCGTTGGTGGTCACGCGGTGGCGTCGAGGCTGAGCAGGTCAAGCTGGCTGCCGAGTCGGCGGTTCGACCACAGGACTTCGGTGCGGCCGCGGTCGCTGGTGGCGTTGTCGGCGGTGGACTGGGTGGTGTGCCGGTCCCAGCCGTCGTACAGCTCGGCGTACAGCGGGCTGTCGTAGCCGGACAGGACGACGGTCGCCTTGCAGCCGGCGAGCGCGGCCGCCAACTCCCGGTGCTGGTCGTCGCCGCGCATCTCGTGCCGGTAGTTCGCGAACGACCGCGTGCTGCCGAGGTAGGGCGGATCGACGTACAGCAGCACCCGCGGGCAGGCCCCGTACTTGGCGATCAGGTCCAGGGCGGGCAGGGCTTCGAGGGCGACGGCGTGGAGGCGTTCGGCTGCGGCCGCGAGCCGGTCGACGTAACCGTCGAGCTGTCCGGCGAGGGAGGTGCCGGACGCGTTGGGGTCGACGTAGTGCCGCCAGCCGGTGCGGCGGAGGGTGCCGCCGCGGCCCTGGGTGAGGCGCACCCAGACGCGGCGGGCGGTCTCCAACTCGTCGCCGGCAGCCGGTTCGTAGGCGGCGTCCTGTTCGGCGCGGGAGTGCGGGGTGAGCGCGCAGGCCCGGACGAGCTCGGCGGGCCGGTCGCGGAGGACGCGCCAGAATGTGACCAGCTCGCCGTCGAGGTCGTTGACGGTCTCCATCTTCGACGGGGTTTTGGCGAGGAGGACGGACAGGCCGCCGGCGAACGGCTCAACGTAGTGGTCGTGGTCGGGCAGCAGGCTGGCGATCCACTGGGCGATGCGGCTCTTGCCGCCGAAGTACGGGACGGGCGGACGGATAGCGGCAGTCACGTGTGGCTCCTCAGTCGGCGTCGGACCGGACAGCGGGGGCGGCGGCGTCCTCGCGGGCCCACTGCTCCTCGCGCTCGCGGAGGCGGCACTGGACGTCGAAGGCGCCCTCGTAGTCCTTCGTCTCCTCGGCCGCCGCGATCAGCTCGGTGAAGGACTGGCGAATCTCGTTGCGCTTCGCCTCGACGGCCGGCCGCTCCAGCTCCCAGACGCGGGCGCTCAGGCGGCGGACTTCGGCGCCCACCGTGCCGGCCAGGTGCTCGGCGAGGTACTGCCGCATCTGGGCGTGCTGAAGACTGGAGTACTGCGCGGTCTGCTGGAACTCGGTGATCGAGTCGTAGATCGCGGAGGTGAGCTGCGGGTCGGTACTGGTCATGGGGTCCCTCCGTTGCGGTGGTGTGCGGTGTAGCGGGCGGTCAGACGGTGGGCTGGGCAGTCACAGGTCGGACGGGGCGGCTACGCGGCATGAGGCGCACGTGGCGTAGCGGCAGCCCGAGCACGGGTCCGGGCCCGCGCTGCGAGGCTGGATGTAGGTCCGGCCGCGGTTGTAGTGCGGCACCGGGTCGGGGGCCGGCAGGAGGACGCGCGAGTGCGGGTCGACCTCGTTGCCGTCGCGGTCGTAGTAGGTCGGCTCGCCCTTCTCGTGCTCGGCCTTCCACTCGGCGAGGTCGAACGGGGACAGGTCTTCGGGGACCGGCTCGTCGTACCAGTCCTCGGTGATACCTGCTTCTTCGAGGAGGTCGGAGCCCATCTCGCTGATGATGTGCTCGGTGGCGGCGTGTACCTCGTACACCTCGGCCTGGGGGACGTGCTCGAATGCCGCGTGCAGCTCCGTGAGGCAGGCGACCATGCGCTCCTGGAACTCGATCGGCATGGACTGCAGGAGCGTCCGCGGGAGGACGAGGTGGTTGCTGTAGCTGAGGCTGAACCACTCGTGGATCGGGCCGTCGGTCGGGTGAGTGCTCATCGGTGTCTCCGTGGTGTGTGGGTGTACGGCGGGGTCAGGCAGCGAGCCCGGTGGCCTGCTTCCATGCGTCGACCACCGCCTTCGGTACACGCCCCCGCTCCGGGCAATCGACGCCGTGCTCCCGGGCCCAGGCACGCACCATCGCGGCGTCGTAGTCCCGCGGCGTCTTCCGCTTCTTCGGCTTGGCCGGCTCCAACTCGCCCTTCCGCGCCCGGATCGCTTCCAAGCGCTGCGCCAGCTGCTCCTCCTCGCTCGTGAGCGCGGTCAACTCCTGGTCCGCGGCGTACCGCTGACGCAGGCCGGCGAGCGCTGCCCGGGCCCGGCCGGCCTGCGCCTGGATGTCCGGGTCGTCGTGCTGGTCGCCCCAGGCGAGGAGCTTCCCGACAGGCAGGGTCTCGGAGCCCGCGGTGTCGGCGGGCCGGAGGGAGACGAGCGGCGTCGGCGGCTGGCCGGTGTGTGCGGGTGCAGTGTTCATGGCCTGGGTTCCTTCGTTGGGGAGGTGGAGGAGGTTGCGGCGGGCGGCTTCGGGGCCGCCCTGGGTGTCGATCTCGTCTAGCAGGGCGCGGAACGCGGCGATCGTCACGGCTGCCGGGCCGGACCCACGTCGCCCCGGGTGGGCCACCAGGCGTCGTGCTTCTCCTGCCGGCACAGAGCGCACAAGCCGTCGTGGTCCGTGACGGCCTCACACTCGCGGCAGCCCGTCACCGGGTGCCTGAGCTCGTCTCCGCCCTGCATCACGGCGACGCAGATGGGGCACAGGCCGTCAGGCAGCGTTCCGTCGCCCGCGTGTGTGTCCCGCAGTGCCTCCTCGGGAACGACGGCCAGGCGCTCGCAGGCGGTAGGGACGAGACGGCCGGGCGCCGGGTCACCGAAGAAGGCGATGGTGGCGAAGATGTGCCGGTAGTTCGGGTCGGCGTCGGCGTAGGGGCTGTGGGGGTTGGGGTCGACCTTGGTCATGGTTCTTACTCCGGGGTCAGTTGGTGTCTTGGCCTGGTGGTGTGGTGGCCGTATGGAGGGGTGGAGATATTTCACGAGTAAAAGAGGTGGACAGGTGGACAAGGTGGACGCGTGTCCACCACCCCCTGTCTCGCGTAGCGCGCGAGTGAGAGTAGATGTCCATTTTGTTTATATTTAGGGGGGTAGTTTTGGGGGTCTCGTTTTCCGCGACAGGGGGTGGTGGACAGATGTCCACCTGTCCACCTCGGTGAAAAGGTGGACGTGGACACGGACTTGTCCACCTTCCGGTTAGTCCGCTTTGACACAGATCCGGTCCCCTTCCTCGAACACCCAGCCGCGCGCGACGGCGAGATCGACGGCCTTCTCCGCGACGGGCCGGTCCCGGGACGCGAGGGCCTTCTTCAACGCCCCGTAGGTGATGCCTCCGACCTGGGAGGCGTGGCGGAGGACGAGTTGCGCGACGCGCTCCAAGGTGAGGTCTGCGCCCTTCTTCGCGACGTGCGAGCGGAGTTCGGCCTGGACCTTGGCGTCCTCGGCCTGCTGCTTGGCTGCTGCGGCCTCGCGTTTGGCCCGGGCGACGAGGGAGTCCCGGACGGCGCAGGAGGACTGCCAGACGACTTCGGCGAGTTCCCAGTCCTCTTCGGTGGCGTCCGTGCGGCCATCGAGGAGGGCGAACAGTGCGGCGAGCTTGACTTTCATGAGGCCGGCGTGGCCGTCGAGTTCGTTGATCTCGACTTCGCCGCGTCCGCGGGCGACGCGCTCGCGCCACAGCATCTGCTTGATGGAGACGGGGAAGTCGATGTCGACCGGGCTGTCGGGCCGGATACGGCCGGGGTGTGGCTCGATCGGGCCGGGCCACGCCGGCGGGTCCTCGGGGATGGTGGGGTCGTCGGCCCAGCCCCAGAAGAAGCGCTGTGGGGTGCCGGTGTGGGCGTCGTTGAGGAGGACGGTCGCGATGGAGGGCTGGAAGCCGGCGAGGAGGCCGAGGCTGTATGAGCCCGGTGCGATGTACCGGGTCCGCTCTTCGGAGGCGTTGGTCTGGCCGAGGGCCTCGCCGATCGCAGCGCGGCGGAGGGTCTCTCCGAGGATCGAGCCGGTGCGTTCGGTGAGCTTGGCCATGGTCTGGCCTTCGTCGACGTAGAAGAACGCGTTGTGGCGGACCTGCTTGCGGACTTTCGCCATGATCGGGTCGCCCTTGTAGGGGCCCTTCTGGTGGAGTTCGCCTGTCGGTTCGTCGACGGTGCCCATGAAGGTCTCGGCGATGCCTTCGCCGGAGCCGATGGGCAGGCCGTCGCGGAAGTCGTCGTCGGGTGCGTGCATGAGGTCGCGGACGCAGCCGGCGCTGATGGATTTGCCTGCGCCGGATGCTCCGACCATGGCGGCGAAGATGTTGAGGCTGGCGCGGCCGCCGATGCCGGTGGTGGCCCGGATGTGGTGGGAGACCATCGCCGACAGGCGGGCGAGGGTGGAGTAGAAGACGGTGTCGCCGGAGCAGCCTTGGGAGTGGGCGGCTTGGCGGATGTGTTGGAAGACGGGGCGGGCGGCCCAGAACGTTTCGGGCAGGAGGCCCGGCCGAGCGCCGGTGCTGGCATCGTCGTTCGGGGTGGGCTCGTCCTCGGGCTCGGTGTCAGTGCCTGCGGCCCACATGTCCTCTGCCGGTGCTTCGGGCCGGGGCGGGTTGCAGCGTCGGCGGACTTCGGCGAGGACGGCCCCGGGGAGCTGGCGGGCGGCCTGGCCGGCGTCCTTACCGAAGGCTGCGGCGAGGACGTCGAGGACCGCGGTGCGCTCGTCGCCGCCGTAGTGGAGGTGGGCCCACACGGTGGGGATGGTCAGTTTCTTGCCGGTGGCCTGGGTGCCGACGGGGAGCCCGGAGCGCTCGCTCCAGTTGACGGCGACGTGGTCGTCGCAGACGAGGCTGTAGTCGCTGTCCGGTGCGCCTTCGGTGCCGGCGGGGCGGAGCCACTTCTGGCGGCCGTCGGCGGCGGTGCCGCGGTAGGTCCAGCCTTCCGGTTCGAGGATGTCCCGGAACGTGAGCTGCGCCGCCATGATGTCGAAGACGCCGGTGCCGCTGTTGGCCGAGCGGGGGAACGGGGAGGCGCGGCGCGGCGGCTGCGGGGCTGTGTGCCCGGTGCGCGCGTCGTGCCGGGCCCGCTTTTCGGCGGCGGCCTTCTCCAGCAGGGTGCGCGCCTGCGGTTCGAGCTGGGCGACGGTGGCGCGGAGTTCGGCAAGGTCGACGACTTCGCCGCTGCCCGGGTAGGAGCCGGTGGGGCGCGGCTCGGCCTTGCGGTTGACGGTGCCCGGGACGCGCATCAGCCGGTCGAGGTTGCCGATCTGGGTGTCCCACGAGCAGCCGTGACTGTAGGCGGCGGCGCCGAGGACGGCCTGCAGGGCCATGGTGAACTGCTCGATGGCGGCGCGGTCTTCGTCGCTGTGGATGACATGGGGTTCGGCGAGGGCCCAGATGGGGTTGTAGCCGCCGCCGGAGTGCCACCAGCCGGAGGGGGCGGGCAGCCCGGAGGCAAGGACGATCTCCTCGACGTGGGCGGCGTCGATGGGGTGGGGCATGTCGTCGAGGCCGGGCTTGTGGCCGACGTTGCCGTAGTCGCCGTCGGCCCACAGGAAGGTCAGGCCGTGCGCCAGGTCCTTGCCGCCGCGTCCTTTGGCCGGGTGTTCGCGCAGCGTGGTGACCTGGGCGTAGATGCCTTTCGGCTGGCGGGCATCGAGTTCGGCGACGTACCGCGTGGCGGCGGCGATGCCGACTTCGTCGGTGGTGAAGCGGCGGCCGATCCAGCGGTCCGCGTCTGAGCAGATGGAGAGCAGGCCGGGCACGTCCTGGTAGTGGAAGGCCAGGGATGTGCGGACGAGGTCGATGTCCGCGGCGACGTGCGTCGCTGCCTCGTGTGCGGTCGTCACTTCTCCACCGCCGGGAAGTAGTAGGAGCCGCCCGGGGTGCCGATGCAGCGTGCGTTGCGGGGGCAGAGCCGGGGCTCGCCGACGTGGCCGGCGGGGTGGACGTGCTGGTGGTCGCAGTACGGGCAGCAGGTGACGACGAGGTAGAGCTTGGGGCGGCGGTCGGCGTCGTGGGGGTCGGCGTCGTGGGCTGCGATGAGGCGGGCGGGTGCGGGCTTGAGACCGCGGGTGGGTGTGGGCTGCTCGGTGGCGGTGGGGGGCGGTACCGGTGTGGGGTCGGTGGTGTCGCCGAAGAGGGCCAGGATCGCGGTGGTGGTCATCGTTCGTTCCTCCGCGTGTTGATCAGTTCGTCGGCGATCTCGGTGATGGCGGTCTTCCAGGTGGTGGCGGCGGCGCGGATGGCGGCCGGGGTGGGCTGCTGGGTGAGGTGGTGGCGGATGGAGCCGAGGACCATTTCGTGGAGGGCGCGTTCCTGGGCGCGCTGCACGTACAGCTGGTCGTGGTCTGTCTCGGCCGTGTCGAGGTCGACGGGCTGGACGGGCCACTCGCCGGGGCGGCGGTGCTGTTCGGGGTTGATGGCCACTCGGGTGGTGCTCCTTGCCGGGAGTGCGGTAGTTGGGCAGCGCGATTTAGCAGGTCATCGCTTGGTTTGTGTGCGCCTCACCCTCCTCTGAATTGTACAACCCGTCGGACATTACAAGAGGTCTGATGTGTATGCTGGGCGCATGAGTGAGACCGGGATTCGACAGCTGGGCGTCTCCGAGGCCCGCGCGAACATGACCGAGGTCATCGCCGAGGTACGCCTCCTCGGCCAACCCGTCGCGCTCACTCGCCGGGACAAGCCACAGGCGATGCTGATCTCCATGGACCGATGGAAGGCAGCGGTCCTCGACGCCGAGATCCGCCCGATCTATGACGAGCTGGTCTCCGACTTGCGGCAGGCTCTCAACGACCCCGAGTTCGCCAGCGCCTTCGAGAAGAAGCTGCCGCGCTGGCGCGAGGTCTTTGAGGGCGACGGAATCTGATGCGTTCACCACATCGCTCCTTCCGGCTTCTGGCCGAACTCCTGTATCTGCAGCGGGCACCGGTGCTCGATCACCGTTGAGTGGCCGCACTTACTGCGGCATTGCCAGCGCAGATCCGGGTCGCCGCTGTGCAGCGTCACAAGGCACCAGGCGAGCCGGTTCGGTTCCATCAGCGCCCGCGCCTCGGGCAGGGGAATCGGTTCGGCATCCGCGGTCACCTTCAGCGCGGCCCGGTGGCCGACGAGCTGGCGCAGCACAGGGGCGCCGCACCGGTCGCATGACCGGCGTGACGCGCCCTGGCTGCGCTGGTTGGGCATGGCGGTCAGGCGACGTCTTCGTCGTCGGCGAAGAGGGTGCCGCCGGAGGTGCGCCGGTCGTACATCTCCCGTTGCAGGCCGCGGAGCCGGCCACCGGTGATCTCGTCGGCGGCGACTTCGATGGTGGTCACGCGCAGCTTGACGGCGGGGTTCTTGTCCTCGTCGGGGCCGGGCTCGGTGCGCTCGACATGGGCGAGTTCGACGATGGCGATCCACCGGCCGCGGCGCTGCTTGAACATTTCGGTGGCGTGGGGTTCGAGGGCTTCGGCGACGTCGGTGAGGACCTTGCTGTCGAACTTGACGTCGGCGTCGATGTCGTGGAGTGCCACGGTGTGCCTTTCTTCGGGTTGTTGGTGGTGCGGTGGTTGGGTGGCGGGCCCGGGTGGCGGCGGCCGGGGGGAAAGTGCGGCCGCCGGCTAGATGGTCAGGCGGTCTGCTCGTACAGGGCCTGGCAGGCGTCGCACGGGCAGGTCTTGACGATCGGTACGCCGGTCTCGGATGTGAGGCCGCCACCGGGGGCGATGACCCGCTCGACGGGTCGGCCCTTCAGGTCGAAGGTGGGGATGACCTCAGGCTCCGGGACGGGCCCGCAGGGCCGTCCGCAGGAGGCTCCGGCTCCCGCGGTGCAGCCGCCGAGGCTGGTCTCCGTGCCGTCGTGGATGTGCTGGAGGTCGGTGTGGCCGCAGCCGCAGCGGTGTCCGATGTACGCCATGTCATGTTCTCCTTGGTGGTGGGTGGCCCCGCCGAATTCACCTCGGCGGGGCCGCTGGTCAGGTGGGCTTCTGCACAGCCGCCTGCGCCGCCCGGTACGTGGCCGGGTTTGCCCGCCGCTTCCCCGACGCCACGGCCCGGTCGTCGTGAACGCGGCTGTCGCTGATCGGGGACGGCGTCGCCCACGCCCCGGCCGGCAGTCCCGGCCCGGGCTGCGGCTTCGGTAGGCCCTTGGCGGCCCACGGGGCGTGGGCGTCGCACTTCCAGCCGGAGATGTAGAAACGCAGCTCACCGGTGTGACCACCGTTGGGGGCATCGCAGGGCTGCGGGATCCGGCTACTCATGCGTCGGCCCTCTTCGCGCGGCCGGCCGGGCTCTGCGTCCCGCTGCCGCGCTGCAGGTCCGCCCTCTGCTCCCGGCGGCGGCGAGCGGTGCGGAGCTGGGTCTGGTTCATGCCGCCCCAGATCCCCCAGTACTCGCCGGCCTGGATGGCGTACTCGCCGCACCGGATGCGAACGGGGCAGCCGTGGCAGATGGCCTGGGCCGCGCGGATCTGCTCTGTCTGGCCTTTGCCGTCGGTGAAGAACAGGTCGGGGTTGTACTGGCGGCAGATTGCTTCGTCGCGCCAGTCGTCGGGGCGGTCGGTGTCGTGGACGCGGTAGGTGAGTCGGGTCATCGGGCCACCGCCGGCAGGTTCAGCGGCCACTGCACACCGTCAAGGGCACGCCGGTGGGTGTCCGGCAGTACCACGAGCGGGTAGCCCAGCCAGTGGAGTCCCATGGCGGCAAGGACGACGCTGTCGGCCTGGTCGTACCGGCCGCGGCCCTCGCACGGCACCTTGTACCGTTCGACGACCGCGTCGCGGACCATGCCCTTCGCGATGGTCTTCCGCCGGTTCTGCGGGTGGTCCTTGGCGGGGTTGGCGACACCGCAGGCGTAGATGATCCGGTGCTGCGGCGGGCACGTCGCGAAGGGGATGCGACGGCGCCACAGGTCGTGCTTGATGATGCCGCGCAGGTAGGTCATCTCCTCGACGCCCGGTCGGTAGCCCACCGACATGGCCACGCCCTCGATGACGACGAGGCTCGTGTCGTCCGGGATCCGTTCGCGGATGGACCGGCGGTGGAACTCCAGTCGGTCGTGTCCGTCGCGGTTGCCGGGGATGAGTGCCTCGGCGGTGCTGCCGTCGCTGATGCCGGTGGAAGTGAGGGAGAGGTCCAGCCCGTACACGGTGGGCAGTTCGAGGGGCCGGGGCCCGGCCGCCGCGGTGGCGGCCGGCGCCTCGGATGTGATGTCGAAGAGTGTCGTCACTGCCCAACCTCCGCATCCCACAGGTCCGCGACCTGCCGCAGAAGGTGAGCGGCGGCCGGCTTGCTCAGGCCCTTCGCGGCAGCCTCGATCGAGACGCTGCCGTCGCTCTGGCCGGGCCGGATGATGACGAACGCGAGAGCGTCGGTGCCGTCGATAGCGGTGATGGTGGTCTCGCTCATGGTTCAGTCCCCCTTCTCTTGCTCGTCGCGGATGGTCTGCCGCAGCTGGTCAAGGCCGGCGTCGTGAGCGGGCAGGGTCCAGATGCGCTCGCACTCGGCCAGCGCGGTCGTGTCCCGGCTGGGACCGGCATCCCGGGCCGCTGCCAGGGCGGCGTCGACCTTCGCCGTCGCGGCCGCCCACGCCCGCCGGACCCGGAAGGCGACGACGACCACGGCAACCGCGACCGCGGCGGTGGCGATAGCGATGGCGATGGCGGTGCTCACGAGGCGGCCCCCGTCCCGGGCTGCTCGTGGCCCTCCGCGCAGCGGACGATGTCGCCGTGCCGGGTGGCCGCGGTTTCCACGCCGCCGCACGCGGTGCAGGTGACGAACTCGGTGATGACGATGGCGCCCGGCACGGCGCGTGGACCGCGGTGCTTACCGGTGTGCACGCCGACCAGGCGGAGCGGGGCGCGCAGCGGGCGAGGTAGGCGGCGAACGAGATCGGTGATCACTTGTCGTACCTCATCTTCTGCTCGCGGCGGTCCTGCCAGGTCTCGCCGACGGCGATGGCGGGGGTGTTGAGGCCGAGGTCGTCGTCGAGGCGGCGCTGCAGCTGGTCGGCGCGGCGCTGCTCGGCGGCGAGCGCCTTCCGGTAGCGGGCGCATGCGCGGAGGGCGCGGGTGAGGCGGCGGGCGACGGCGAGGTTGGCGTCGGTGAGGCAGTCGTTGACGATGCGGGTGTCGATGACCTGCTCGGTGGCGTAGCCGGCGTGGCCGACGGCTTCCTCGTAGCGGGCGCGGGTGACGAGCGGCCACTTCATGCGGACTCACCCCCGCGCGGTGCCGGGATCAGCGGCCACGAGCCGTCGATCACCTTGTTCGGGTCGCCGCCCTGCTCGGGTGTGGCCTTCGTCCGGAACCACTGCTGCAGGGAGGCCTGCTGCTCGGCTCGCCACGTCTTCTGCGCGGCGAACAGCTGCTGCGGGCCCATGTCGTTCAGCTGCGGGTACCGGGTGAACTGGGCCTCCGCGATCAGCAGCGCGGCGAGCGCGTCGGCCTCGGCGGTGTGCCAGTCGGTCAGCTGGACGCCGTACCGTTCGGCGGTCGGCTTCAGCTTGCGCATGCCCTTGCCGCGCAGTCGGGGGACGCACTGCTTGTCGATGACGTGCGGGTCCAGCAGCGGCAGCGGGTGCAGGCCCACGCGCTCCTCGACGGTCGGCAGGCCGTTGCGGACCAGGTCGTGGTGGAGGATCGTCCAGTCGAAGCTGTGGTTGAACGCGATGACGGGCATGCCCCACTCGATGGCGCGGACCAGGTGGGTAGCGATCTCGTCCAGGGCGGTCTTCGGGTCCTGGCCCTCGGCCTGCACCTTGGCGTCGGTGATGCCGTGGACCTCGGCGGCTTCGGCCGGGATGGGGATGCCCGGGTTGATGAGCCAGGAGAAGACGCGGTCTTCCCGGCCGCCGCCGCGGACGATGAACGCGGCAGTGACGATGCGGTCCTCGGTCGGGTTGGGGCCGGTTGTCTCGGTGTCCCATGCCGTCTTGCGGACGTCGGCGAAGGTACTCACTGGGCACCCCCGGCGGCGCGCTCCTTGCCGATACGGACGACCATGTCGCCGATCGGCTCCTCGTCGCCGACCTCGTTGGTGACCAGCGCCCCCAGCTGGCGGGTGGTGCGCAACTCGAAGTGGATCTGCCGCAACCGGCCGGCGCTCGTGTGGGGATTGCAGATCTCATCCAAGTAGCTCGCGGCCGGCCGGACCGGGGTCTCACCGCGCTCGATGTTCGACTCGTCGCTGTCCGGCGCCCCGGTCGGGATCAGCCCGCCGACCAACAGGGCGACGCGCTGCGCAATCGTCTGAGCCTTCGCGGTGCCCTTGTCGGCGTAGTCGAGAGCCTCGCCCTCGGACTCCATCTCGAAGAAGTCGCCCTTGGGACCGTAGATCCGCCAGGTGATCAGTGTGGTGGCCTCGCGCATCGGCGTGCCCTTGCCGCTCTTGGCGTCCCGGTGGGATGGGACGACGCGGTGCGGGATGACCGAGACGCCGTGCTTGAGGGTGATGGGCCCGAACGCGGCGACGACGCGCTCGTAGCCGCGGAAGTCGTACTTCTTCTTGCCGTTCTCGACGTAGGCGTCGCCCTTGCCGATCCAGGAGATGTCCCGGCGGACGCGGAGCCAGGCGATGTGGACGGGCACCATGTCCCAGTCCTCGCCGTCCTTCGGGACGTAGTCGCTCAGGTCGGGGAGCGGCTCCGCCATGGTGCCGGTGTACTCGCCGGGATCCGTTTCGTCCGTGGTCACGGTGCGGCCGGCGGCTGCGGCTGCGTTCTCGCGCAGGCCCATGTCAGATGCCCCCCTTGAAGGCCTTGGAGATGTCGATGCGTTCGGTCGGGTTGGCCTTGACGCAGGCCTCGTAGGCGTCGGGCCAGCGCTCGGCGAGGAGTTCGAGGTCGACCTTCGGCGCGGCGCTGGTGGGCTCCAGCGCGTACGCGCGCTCGCCACCGATACGGGCTTCCTGCGCCTCGCCGAGGGCGGCGATCATGCGGGCCTTCGCGGCGGCCTTCGCCTTGCGGGCCTCGGACTCCTCGCGCTGGTGGCGGTTGTAGTCCAGGAGCGCGTCGAGGGCGTCGGGGTGACGGTCGATGTCGACGGCGCCGGAGCGGGTGGGGTGCAGGCGGCGGAACATCTGCGCGACCGCCTCGCCGTCGCCAGTCGGCTCTGGCGGCACCTGGGCCTGGACGTGTTCGGCCCAGAACTTGTCCATGGCCGTGGTGATGTCGTCGATGACGTCGGTGTACTGGTCGGCGCGGATGACGCCCTGGTGGTACTCGTTGCCGCCGATGAGGACGGCGTAGTGCATGTGCTCGTAGCCGTTGACGGCGATCTGCCACAACACCTGGGCGGTGACGTCGTCGGGGGCCCCGGCGTGCCACTGCGCGGACTTGAAGGCGCTGCGGGTCTTGACCTCCAGCGCGCACGGGGTCCGCTCGTCCTCGGACAGCGGGCACTCGGTGACGCGACGGTCGAGGGTGGTCATCCAGTGCGGGTGGTCGACGTGGGAGACGAGGCCCACGCGGCGGATGACCGAGCGGTTGCGCATGGCCCAGACGCGGGCGACGGGCTCTTCGTGGACGGTGCCCCAGAACGCGGCCTCGCCGGCGTCGTCGATGTCGTGACCGGTCTTGTCGTAGTAGACCTTGATCGGCGGTTTCTTCTCGATCAGGCCGAGGATGGCGGGGACGTCGCTGGAGCCGATGCCGGAGCGGCGGGCGGTGAGCCAGTCGGCGCGGTCGGCGTCGGCGGGGAGGATGAGGCGGCCGGTGGGGGTGACCTTCCGGCCGGCGGCCGGGGCCGTGTTGGCCCCAGCCTGCGCGGTCGTCGTCATCGAGCATCACCGCCCGCAGTGCGGCGCAGCCGGATGCCGTACCGGCCCTCGCCCAGCGGCTGCCAGTAGCTACCCGGGGCCGTCGTGTATCCGTAGTCGGCGTGCAGCAACTCGCTCGCGGCCTCCGGGGACCACTCGGCGACGTCCAGCCGCGGGAACGAGACGGGGACGTGCCCGGCCGGGTGAGGGTCGCGCCGAACCGCGATCACGTAGCCGACCTCGACGGGGCTGGCCACCGCGGTGAACTTTTCCTGCGTGGTGTCGTCGGCGCTCACGGGCGGCCGTCCTTCCTGGTGTTGAGCGTGTAGAACCGGCAGTTCGAGAACCCGTGCTCGGCGAGCACGCCCTGCCGGGCGAGGTACTGCAGATCGGCCCGCGCGGTGGCCCGGGACGGCCCCCATCCGTTCTCGCGGTAGAGGCGCATCACCTCGCCGGTGCGGTACTGGCCGGGCTGGCGGCGCATGGTGCGGATGAGTCGCTTGCGGCGTTCCTTGGCGCTGCTCATCGGCGTGCACCTCCCGGGTGCGGGGCGCAGGCGAGTCCGATGAGGCAGACCGCGGCGGCGGCGAGGACACCGGCGGCCTGGGCGGCCAGCCCGGTGAACGGGACCGCGAAGGCGATGGACGCCAGCACGGCGACCGTGGTGGTGATGGCCCAGTGCAGGGCCCAGCGGACGGTGCGACGGGCGGTCACTGGCCCCCACCACCCTCGGTGACGTCGGTCCAGCCGCCGGGCCACTCGTCCGCGGGCTCGGCGTAGGGCGACCAGGCCACGTCCTCGGCGGTGCGGATCCAGCCGAACGCCATGCGCTTGCCCGTGTCGGGGTGGGTGGTGTCGGCCACGACGCGGAACAGCGTGAGGAGTTCCGGCGCGGTGAATCCGTCGGCGTCGTAGGCGTAGGTGCGGCCGGGCTGGAAGAAGTCCGGAGCGACCTCATCGCCCGCCGACCGAGTGGCGATGCTCCGCAGGTCCTTGATGACCTCGCCCACCGTGGCGCTGTCCCCGTACAGGGAGGCGCGGGAAGCGAGCCGGTCGGCGTACTTTTGCAGCTCCTCGTCCCGGTAGGCGTGCGCCAGCCGGTACGCCTCGCTGGCGTCGAGCCGGAGGGACAGGACCGTGTGCAGTGACAGTGCTGCGTTCACGCCGCACCCCGCTGACCCGGCAGCAGCCGCTTCGGGTTGAACCGCGACAGCCTCTGCACCACCTCGGTCAACTCGTCCAGCAGCCGACGCGAGTCCGGGATCGACACCTCGACCTGCGCGGTGTCCATCCCGCAGGCGTCCTCGACCTGCTCGATCGCGGCGTCCAGCTCGCCCTCGCCGCGCGGGCCGCACACCACCTCGGCGAGTTCGTCGAGCGCGTCGATGATGGCGTCGCGGTCCTTCGGCTCGGCCCAGTGCTGCACGAGCTGGACGAGGGTGTCGTTGCGGATCTGGTCGACGCGGAGCACGCCGTGCAGATCGTTCGCGCCGAGGTCGAACGACAGGCTCGGTTTCTTGGAGTGGTTCATCGGGTCACCTCGGCGGTGGGAGCGGAGAGAAGGAGGAGCAGCGCGGCGACAGTCACAGCGGCCGACCGGCGGGCGTCCCGCGTGGCGTGCCGCAGGTTCGTCACCTCGACCAGCACGCGGTCACCCACGGCCTGCCAGTTCTCGACGAGGAGGTAGTCGGCGTCGACCCACAGCACGAACGGCAGGGACACGGCAGCGCTCACGCCGGCGCCGAGCGACAGGAACGCGGCCAAGTCCGTGAGGGTGGTGGTCATCGCGCACCACCCGTCCGGGCCGCGCGGCGGGCCACCATGCGGGCCTTGATCTGTGCCGGCGTCGGCTGCGCCCAGATGTGGATGCCCCGGCGCGGCAGGAACCGGCGCCCGTGAAAGCGCTGCTCCTGACCGCACCAGCGGCAGCCGAAGGGCGGCGGCGTCGTGCCGTGCGGCCAGCGGATGTGACCGTGGAGCATGCCCGTTGCCGGGTCCCGTCGGCCGTAGCCGACAAGGTGCTTGGTGGGGTCGGTGGCCATCAGGCACCCCCCGTCTGCGGCAGGTCCCGGCCGAGCCGGTACGTGTGCGAGAGCGGACTGTCGTGCGGGTCCTCCAGCGGCGCGATGAACCGCGCCAGCCGCTCCGCCGACTCCTCCACCGACACCGGCGCGAACGCCTTGCACGGGCAGATCCGCACCGGCTGACCCAGCTCACGCGGCAAACGCGCCCAGCACGACGTACCCACGTGGTGGTGCTCGCTTCCCGGGTGGCCGCAGCCGCAGCGGACCTCGTCCGACGGCAGCGGTCGCGACTCGTGCTGCGCGGCCTTGTCGGTCAGCGCGTACGCGATCGGGTCCTCGTCCACCGGCCGGTCCTTGCCGGCCAGATGCCGCTCCAGCTCGGCGATCCGATCCCGCTGTACGCCCAGCGTTTCGGCAGCGTCGGACAGGGCCTCGTTCGTCGAGTGCCGCTCCGCCTCCAACTCGGCGACACGGTCCAGCAGCCACTCGACCGCCGGCGCCACCCGCTCGTGGATCACGATGTCGCCCGGGATGCGGCGCGGCCCGTCGGCCGGGGCCAGCAGCCCCCGTACCCCGAGGAGGTCGGCTTCGGCGGCGATCAGACGGACGCGGCGCCGGTCGCGCTGCGCCTCCAGCTCGTCGACCTGCTTCCGCAGCCGGACCAACTCCGCCGCCTCGCCGGGCGCGACCAGCATGCCCAGCCCGTACAGCGTGTCGGCGGCCTGCGAGCCCATCTCCTCCGCCGACAGCGCCCAAGCCGTCCACATGTTCCTGCGGGCCGTAGCCAGCAGCTCCTCGCGCTTCATGCCGCCACCGCCGCGGTGATCTCGTGCATGACCGGCTCGTCCGACGGCAGCACCACCGTCACGAACACCGGCACCGGCGGGAACTTCGGCGAGTCCGTCCACGTCTGCGTGCGCAGCGTCCACACCTTCTGGCCCGACGGCAGGTCCACGGTCGTGACCGTGCCGCGCATGACGTACAGCCACTCGGCCAGCACGTCGATGTCGGTAGCGGTCACCAGTACCGCGTCCGGCGTCGCCTGCACCGCGATGTGCGATGAGTCCGGCAGCCCGTGGTACGAGCAGGTCGTCTGGTAGCAGAGCTCGTTGTGCTCGCGGGCTTCCTGCCGGGCGCGGAAGTCGATCGGGGTCTGCGATGATGTGGCCATCGAGGGCCTCTCTTCCTTCTGGTAGGGGTTCGCCGATCGGGGGTCGCCAGGCCGGGCAAAGTCGGGCGGCCCTTCGGCGTGTTCAGGGGGTTCAGGCGGCGCGGGCCGCCGGCCGCGGGCTGATCGCGCGATGCCCGGGGCGGGTCATGATCCGGCGGAGCTTCTCCACCACCTCGTCGCTGGGCTCGGGGGCCTCGGCGACGCGGGCGTGGATGTGGGCGATGACCTCGGGGCCGAGGAGCGCGTGGCGCTCTTCGCGGGTCACGCGGCGACCTCGATGGGGACGCGCTTTATGACGGTGCGGAGGTCGAGGTCGTACTGCTCGGCGAAGCGCATGGCCGAGTTCAGGTCAGGCTGGGCCTCGCCGCGCAGGATGCGGGACACCGACGATTCGGCGATTCCGGTCCGGCGGGCGATGGCGGCGTTGCGGGTGTCGCCGTGGGCGCGGACGGCTTCGAGGAGCTTGGGGACGTCGAGACGGAACACGTAGTCACCTCCCTCAAGGGGGTTTTGGCAGGTGTTGTCGCTGGTGGAAGGAAGTTCCTTGCTCACGAGGAAGACTCTGCCACGAACCTTCCTTGCGCGCAAGGAAGGTTCCAGGGAGAACCACGTCCGAATCTCTGTTCGAATAAGGGGCCGGCCAGTATCAATGCTGGTCAGTGGCCCGATTAGCATCCTTGCGGGCAAGGAAGTTTCTAGCTATCTCCCTACCTAGGGCGATAGAGTCCCCGGACATGACGGACACCCCCACGCGCGCGCAGCGATTTGCCGCCATCGTCGTCCCCCATGCCGAGCGCGCCGGCTACACCGGGCACGGCGCCAAAGCGCGCTTCGCCCGCGCTACGGGCATGGCCGAGGCCAGCGTCACCCGCCTGTGGCAAGGAACAGCCCTTCCCGACGCCCGCTTCTACGCTGCGATCAGCGAGGCCGTCGGCATCGACCTGGGTACCCTCCTAGTGGAGGGCGGGATTCTGTCACCCGAATCTCTTCAGTCACTGTCCGAAACTGATCGGACGCGGGTAGGCTCTGGCCTCACTCCGCAGGAAGCGGCTGACGGCCTAGGCATCAAGGACGAGGTAGGACGCGAGCTTTTTTACGCAACGGTTGAGCGTCTGAAGCGTCTAGAAGAAGACGAGGCCACCGATCAGCCAGGTGACCACGGAGGGACAGCAGCACAACTGTGATGCGGGGGTACGAATGCAACTCGTCACCGACGGCACGCGGACAGTGGCAGGGGCCACAGGAGTAAGCACCCTCGCAGGCATCGGCGTCACCCTCCTCGGCGTACTGACGGCCGACCTGCCCATGGTCGTCGGTGGCACCTGCCTGACGATCACGGCGCTCATCGTGCTCGCTCTGCTCCTCGTGTACCGGTGGATCACCGACACCCGCGAAGAGCGCCGCGTACTCGCCGCCATGCAACGCACGGCCCAGTCCGAGCGGGACCAGTGTTTCGCCGCCCGGGTCGCCACGGAAAGCGAGCGGGGCCGCCTTCTGCAGGAGGTTCGCGCCGAGCAGCGCCGGATGGCCTCCACCCTCGCCAGGGAACGCGAAGCCATGCGGGCGGAGTTCGAAGAGCAGAAGGCCCAGCTGATTGTCGAGACGATGGAAGCCACCGTCCGCATGTTCCATAATGGGAAGTTCGCGCCCGCCGCCGCCCCGACGACGGGCCGCCTGATCCACTTCCCCAAGCAGGGCGAGCCGGCCCCTGCCCCCGCTACCGGGCGGACCCGGCCTCGGGAACACGGAGAGGTCGCTCCCTGAACCCCTCCTCCCCCACGAAGGACAGCCGGATCCGCCGCGGGTCCAGACGGTGAGCACCCGGCTTCTCCGCCTTGTACAACCGAACCGTCACCACCAGTTTGATGACCTCCCGCTTCTGCTCCACCGTCAGCGCGGGCCTCACCACCTGGCCGTCGTCATCGACCACGCCGTTCCAGGTGTTCTCCGGGTCCTGCAGCATCGACAGCAGCAGGGGCGAGACCCCCGTGATGGACCGCTGCTGCGCACGCGCCTTCTCCAGCCTCGGCAGCAGCGTCTGCTCCATCGACGCCAGCGACATGGGCGACAGCTTGAACCGGCCCGTTGCCTCGTCGAACTCCTGGGCCAGCGCCCGGGCCTCACGTAGCTGCTCCTCGTACCGGCCGACGAGCAGCTCGGCAGCGGCCAGCTTTTCCTCGACATCGGTACTGTCCGGGACGAGCGCGGCGCGCGCCTTCTTCTTGTCGGTGAACCAGCTGATCACGGCTTCCTCGACGAAGCCGTCGATCCAGTCCTCCCTGATCGACACATCGTTCTTCGCCTCGCAGCGGAGGTAGCCGCGGCCGTGCATCTTGGTCGGCTCCAGCAGAGCATGATCCCCGCACTGCCCGCACAGGCCGATCAGCGTGAGCAGGTGCGAGACTTCGGAGCCGCGCTGCATCCTTCGGTCCGGGTCGGTGAGTTTGGCGAGGACCCGGTTGAACATCGCACGGCCGGCCGGGGTGTCGAGGCCTTTGATCGCCGCCCACGTCGCCGGCCGCACGGTGCCATGGTGGACCCGCTCGCCTATGTAGGCCCTGTTCGTGAGCATGCGGCGGACCATGATGTCGGTCCATTCGCTGCCGTCCGGGCGGGCCGCTTCCGGGGTGGCCCTCAGCCAGCGCAGTACCGAGCGAACCGAGCCGCCGGAGTCGACGCGCTCGAAGGACTGGAAGACGTATTTGCCGCGGACGGGGTCCTCGTACTGGCGGACGCACCTCAGCTTGCCGCTGACGACCTCGTAGTCGCGGAGGAATCCGTACTGGAGTCGTCCGTGCGGCCCGCCTGCCTCTGCTGTGAGCCGCGCGGTGCGCTGGTTGCGTTCGGCGATGCCCTCGGCTTCGTCCTCGGCGGCGATGGCGTCTTGGGCGGTCGCCTTGCGGTCCTCGCGCCTGGAGAGGTCGTAGACGGTGCCGTTGTAGCAGAGCAGGGCGCCGGCGTTGTAGCAGGCGTTGCGGAGGCGGACGTACGCTTCCAGGTCGCGGTAGTACCTGCTGGCCTCGAAGGCGACGACGATGCGGGTGACGCCCGGCCGGGACGGACCCTGCTCGATCGCTTCGAGGAGCTCTTCGAAGTCGTCGCGCATCTTGGTCGCGTGCCGGGAGGCGGAGAGGCCGAGGTCTTTGAACTCTTCGCCGATGTGCCAGTTGAAGCGGTTGCACAGGGAGCGGCCGTCGGTCATCTGGTCGGCGACGGAGTAGCCCTGCTTGCGTGGGTCGCGGGATGCGCGGCCGTAGAGCAGGGCTTCGAACTCCGTGTTGGTGAAGACGAGATGCAGGTACTCGGGCGCGTACGGCATGGCGGAACTCTACCGCCATGGGATGTGACTGTGCATAGTGTCCGGGGAGGTGACGTCCGCGCCCACGCCGTTGTTCCGGTACGCGAAGCCGGTGTGTCCGCCCGCGAACGCGGTGTGTCGGCGCGCGACGCGCGTGTGTCCGTCGTGCGAACGCGGGCTCCGGAACGGCGACAGGGGCCTGAGGGGCGTGTGAGCATGACCGCATGCTCCCGGGAGAGGATCGCGCCGCCCGGCGGGTGCTGACGGTCTGTCTGGCCGCCGGGGTGACCACCCTGCTGGACCAGTCGGTCCTCAACATCGCCGTCCCGGCGCTGCGTCAGTCGCTGTCGGCGGGCGCCACCGATGTGCAGTGGATCGTGGCGGGGTACTCGCTCTCCTTCGGTCTGGTCCTGGTGCCCGGTGGCGGCCTCGGTGATGTGCGCGGTCGCAAAGGGCTGTTCCTGCTGGGCCTCTCGGTGTTCGTGCTGTGCGGGCTGGTCGCCGCGACGGGCGGCACGCCCGGCACGGTGGTGGCGGCGCGGCTGGCGCAGGGGGCGGGCGCGGGACTGGTCAACTCCCAGGTGATCGGCACCCTTCAGGACGTCTTCCGCGGCCTGGACCGGGCTCGCGCACTGGGTCTGTACGCGGTCACGGCGGGAGTGGCCGCGGCCCTGGGGCCGGCCCTGGGCGGCGTGCTGGTCGCGGTGTGCGGGCCGGACGGGGGCTGGCGGCTGTGTCTGCTGCTGAGCACGCCCTGCGGGCTGCTCACCCTGTGGCTGGCGGCCCGGTGGCTGCCGCCGGGCCGGCGGGTGGCGCCGCACGGTGGGCTCGATCTGTGGGGCATCGGGTGCGTGGCGGCGCTGACGCTGTCGCTGATGCTGCCGTTCATCCGGCCGCCGGGCGGCGCCGGCGGGGCCGCCCTGTGGGCGGCGGCCGCGGCCGGGTCGGCCGGCGCGCTGGTGCTGGGCCGGTGGTGGCGGGTGCGGGCGGGCCGGACACCGCTGGTCCATCCGTCCCTGGCCCGCTCGGTGCCCTACGCGCTGGGTACGGCCGTGGCGATGGCGCAGTTCGGTTCGACGCTGGCCGCCGGCCTCGTGCTCACCCTGTTCCTCCAGTCGGGCCTCGGGCTGTCCGCGCTGGCCGCGGCGGCGGTGACCCTGCCGTCGGCCGTCGCGATGGGTGTGGCGTCGGCGGTGGCCTGGCGGGCCGTACGGCGGCTGGGCGAGCGGACGGTGACGGTGGGCCTGGCCCTGGGCGTGCTCGCTCTGCTGGCCGGTGCGCTGGCGGCGGCCGTCGTCCCCGTTGCCGCCCTCCCGTTCGCGCTGGCCGCGGTCCAGCTGGCCGCGGGCGCCGCGTCCGGGCTGACCGTCTCGCCCAACCAGGCCCGCGTGCTCCAGCACGCGCCCGCCGCGGCGGCCGGGGTGGCGGGCGGCATCCTGCAGATGGCGCAGCGGGTGGCGGCCGCGGTGTGTCTGAGCGCCGTCTCCGGGATCTATCTGCGGGGCGCGGCGGCCGGCCCGGCGGGTCCTCCGCGCACCGCGTACGCGCAGGCGTCGCTGGTGTGCGCCGGTCTCCTCACCACCGCCCTGCTCCTGTCGCTGGTCCCGCGGCCGACCCGGCCGGACCGGTCCGCGGTCGGTACGCGTCCCCGCCGGCCGCCGGACGCGGACACCGTGCCGGGGCCCCGGGACCGGTCCCCGAGCGAGCCGGCCTAGCCGGGGCGCCGCGCACCGACCGCGCCCCCGGGTCCATGGGCCCCCGGAGGTGCGGGGGCCCGTGGGCGCGGTCGGTGCGCGCCCGCCGTGCCAGGGCCGTCAGCCGCCCTGCTCCATGGGCCGGGCGGGGTCCTTGGACCACTCCTCCAGGGAGCCGTCGTAGAGCGAGACGTCCTCGTGGCCGAGCACGGTCAGGGCGAGGGCGGTGCCCGCCGCCGAGATGCCGCCGCCGCAGTAGAGCACGAGGGGCGCGTCGGCGCCGGCGAGGACCGTGCCGGCCCTGGCCGCCAGTTCGGCGCGGGGCAGCAGCCGTCCGGTGTCGTCCATGAGGCTCCGGCCGGGCAGGCTGCGGCTGCCGGGGATGTGGCCGCGCCGGGTGTAGCGGGTGGGCGCCGAGCCGTCGTACCCGCCCGGCGGAAGGGCGCAGACCAGCGTGCCGGGACGGACGCCCGCGCTGATCGCGGCCACCTCCTCGACGCCGGTCCACAGGCCGGGGCGGGGAACGGGGATCGGCGGGGCGGCGGCGGGCGGCGGGGCGGTGTCGCCGGAGGCGAGCGGATGCCCCGCCGTCTCCCAGGCGCGCAGCCCGCCGTCGAGCACGGCCGCCGGCACGGAGATCGCGCGCAGCATCCACCACAGCCGGGCCGCCCAGATGCCGCCCGCGGTGTCGTACACCACGACCTCACTGCCCTCCCCCACGCCCAGCCGGGCGAGCCCGGCGGCCAGCGCGTCCGGGGCCGGCACGGCGAAGTGGTACGGCGCGCGGGGGTCGGAGAGGTCCCCGGTGAGATCGGCGTGCCCGGAGCCGGGGAGGTGGCGCTCGGCCCAGCCGGGGCGTCCGCTCGTGGAGCGGTGGTCGCCGTCGTGGCGGGGCGAGGGGAGCACCGCGGTGGCGTCCAGGACGGCCAGCCGGGGGTCGTGGAGATGGTCCGCGAGCCAGGTGGCGTCGACGAGGGGGCCGGGCAGCAGGGAGGTCATGGCGGCCGATCGTACGCCCGTGAGCTGGGCGTCTCGCTTGTCGGGCGATGGCATCCCATATTCCGGACGCGGTTTGCGCGGGCCCGGGGAACTGCCGTTATGGTTTCGGCCATCTACGCGGGAGCCCCTCCCCGAACGGGCTGAGAGGGCGTCTGGGATCCGCGCCGCCGGGCAGGCGAGCGGTCCCCATGGGGACGCCGACCGCACCAACCGCGCCGCCCGGCGCCCCGCGTAGGAGTTCACGTGTCCTCAGCAGCAGTCGAGTCGACGCCACCGGTGGTCAGCACACCGGCGGCGCCCTCCTGTTGTCGCCGCACACGCTGACCTCCCCTTCCCGCTCCCCTCTTCCCTCCAGGCGCCGTCACGCCTGCGCACCTCCCGGAGTACCCCCATGCCACACATACGGGTCATGCTCGACTATTTCCATCCTTGGCCCAATTCCGCCGGCCTGTACGTCGCCCGGTCCCGCCGCTGGTACGCGGACGCGGGCCTGGACGTCGAGCTGGTGGTGCAGGACCCGGGACGCGGCGACACGCTGGAGTACCTGGCCCGCGGGGAAGTGGACTTCGGGATCTTCCCGCCGAACCGGCTGCTCGCCCGCCGCGCCTCGGCCGGACAGCCGCTGGTCGCGGTCGCCGCCGTCAACCACCGTGCCCTGGAGGCGATCCAGACCACCGCCTCCACCGGCATCACCCGCCCCCGCGACCTCGCCGGCCGCCGGATCGCCTACAACCCGACCCCGCGCGGCCGGGCCATGGTCCGCCATCTGGTCGCGGCCGACGGCGGCGACCCGGACGCGGTCGTCACCGTCGACGCGGGCACCCGCGAGCTGACGGTCGACGACATCGAGGCGGGCGAGGCGGACGCCACCTTCGGCAACTACTGGTCCTGGGACGCCTTGCGCGGCGATCTCCCCGAGGCGCGGCGGCTCACCTGGCCCGTGGACGAGATCGGAGCGCCCCGCTACCACAGCTATCTGCTCGGCACGAGCGAGCGAACCCTGACCGAACACCCCGGCCTGGTACAGGAGTTCCTGACGCTCACCGGCCGGGGCTACACCACGGCCGCCCGGGAACCCGGCCGCACCCTGGAACTGCTGGAAGCCGTCATCCCGTACTTCCCGCGTCCCCTGATCGCCCGTTCCCTGGCCCTGATCGCACCCACCTGGACCGATCCGGCGGGCCGTTGGGGCGTGATCGACGAGGCCCGCATGGGCCCCTACGCCCACTGGCTGGCCGTACACGGCGTGATCGCGCACGACCGGGACTGGACGCGGTCGTTCACCAACTCCCTGCTGGGCGTGGCCGCGTGAGACGGCTGCCCTGCCAGGCGCGGGCGCTCACCCGGCGCCTCGCCATCGACTTCAAGCGGGTGGACAGCGCGCTGTGTCGGGCCTGACCGCCCGCACCGCCGCCCCGACTCCCCGACACGTCGAAGGATCCCCCGCATGCTCCGCCGCACCGCACCGCCGGCCCTGGCCGCCCTGACCCTCCTGGCCGTCACCACCGGCTGCTCCGCCGGTACAACCGCCGCCGCCGAGGACGGCCTCACCACGGTCACGCTCGCCCTGGACTGGACGCCCAACACCAACCACACCGGTATCTACGTCGCCCAGCGCAAGGGCTGGTTCAAGGACGCCGGCATCGACCTGCGGATCGTCCCCTACGGCTCGACCGCGCCCGAGACCCTGGTCGCCAATCACCGGGCCGACTTCGGCATCTCCTACCAGGAGGGCGTCACCACGGCGCGCGCCGCCGGCCAGGACATCACCTCCGTCTACGCGGTCACGCAGAAGACGAACGTCACCATCGCCGTGCGCGCCGGCCGCTCCGACATCACCTCCCCCAAGGACCTGGACGGCAAGACGTACGCCGGTTTCGGCGCGCCCTACGAGAAGCCGCTGCTGCGGAAGGTGATCCGGAACGCCGGCGGTGAGGGCGACTTCCGGCAGGTCTCGCTCAACACCTCGGCCTATGCGGCGCTGTACGCCGGCAAGGCCGACTTCGCGATGCCGATGCCGACCTGGGAGGGCCTGGAGGCGAAGCTCGGCGGCAAGCCGCTGAAGGAATTCCGGCTGTCCGACTACGGCTTCCCGGCGATCTATTCGACGCTCATCGCCTCCTCGGACCGGTTCCTGCACCGGCGGCCGGCGGTCGCGAAGAAGTTCCTGGCCGCCGTCGACCACGGCTACCGGTACGCGGCCGACCACCCCGAGCAGGCCGCCGGCCTGCTGATCGACGCGAACCGCGGCGTGCTGACCAACACCGCACTGGTGCGGGAGAGCGAGCGGCTGCTGGCGAAGGAGTACTACCGGGGCGCCGGCGGCACGATCGGCACGCAGAGCGCCGCACGCTGGAAGGCGTTCGCCGGCTTCGAGTACCGGGCGGGCCTGCTGACGGACGCGAACGGCGAGAAGCTGACGAAGGCGCCGGACACCTCGTCGTTCTTCACCAACGCCTACCTCCCGGACGCCGCGTGAGGGCCGTGCTGCGGTCGTCGTGGCCGCCGCTGCTGGTCCTCGCCACCGTGGTCGCCGGCTGGCAGCTGTACGTGACGGCGGCGGGCGTCGACCCGACGACGCTGCCCTCGCCCGCCCGGGTCGTGACCCAGGGCTGGGCCAACCGCCGGGACCTGTGGGACCAGACCCTGCCCACCCTGGAGGAGACCCTGCTCGGCTTCGCGCTGTCCTTCGCGGCGGCCTGGCTGGTCGCGGTGGTGCTCGACTTCTCGGCCGCGGCCCGCCGGGGCCTGTATCCGCTGCTGGTCGCCTCGCAGACCGTTCCCGTGGTGGCCGTGGCCCCGCTGCTGATCATCTGGTTCGGGTTCGGACTGCTGCCGAAGATGCTGGTGGTCACGCTGACGACGTTCTTCCCGCTGGCCGCCAACCTGGCCGCCGGGTTCGCCGCCACCGACCGCGAGGCCATGCGGCTGCTGCGCTCGCTCGGCGCCGGCCGGTGGCGGGCGTTCCGGCTGGTCCGGGTGCCGAGTGCGATGCCGTACTTCTTCGCCGGGCTGCGGGTCAGCATCACCTACGCCGTAGTCGGCGCCGTCTTCGCCGAGTACGCGGGCGCCGAGGCGGGCCTCGGGATCTACATGCAGGCGCAGAAGAGCGCGTTCCGCACCGACCTGGTGTTCGCGGCGGTGGCGGTCACGGCCGGCTTGAGCATCGCCCTGTTCGGGGCGACGTACCTGCTGGAGCGGCTGGTGCTGCCCTGGCGGCAGGCGTTGCGGGAGGAACGGCGATGAGCGCGCTGCGCATCGAGGGCGTCTCGAAGTCCTTCGGCTCGCTCGACGTCCTGCGCGATCTGGACCTCGCCGTGGCCGAGGGCGAGTTCGCCGCGGTCATCGGCCCGAGCGGCAGCGGCAAGAGCACCCTGTTCAATCTCGTCTCCGGACTCGACCGGCCCACCCGCGGCCGGGTCCTGGTCGAGGGCGAACCGGCCGGCGTCGCGTCCGGCAAGGTGGCCTACATGCCGCAGAAGGACCTGCTGTTCCCCTGGCGGACGGTGCTGGACAACACGGCGCTCGGCCTGGAGGCGCAGGGCGTGCGCCGGAAGGAGGCGCGGGCCAGGGCCGGCGCCCTGTTCGCGGACTTCGGCCTGGACGGCTTCCAGAAGTCCTACCCCGCCCAGCTCAGCGGCGGCATGCGGCAGCGGGCCGCGCTGCTGCGCACCGTGGTGCTGGAGCGGCCCGTGCTGCTGCTGGACGAGCCGTTCGGGGCCCTGGACTCGCTGACCCGCACGGAGATGCAGCTGTGGCTGGCGGACATGTGGCAGCGCCATCGGTGGACCGTCGTCCTGGTCACCCACGACATCCGGGAAGCGGTGCTCCTCGCGGACACCGTGCACGTGCTCTCCCCCCGCCCGGCCACGGTGGTCGAGCGGATCGGCACCGGTCTTCCGCGCGGCGAGCGGGACTTCACCGCCCCGGGGTTCGCCGCGGCGGAGCGGCGCGTGCTGGACGCGCTGCGCGGCCCGACGGCGGTGACGGCGGGGTGAGCGCGCATCTGGCCCACGGCCTGGGGACCGACCCGGTCGCACCCGACTGGCCGCCGCTGACCGACGCCGAGGTGACCGCCGTCGTCGGCCCGGCCCGGGTGGTGTGGCGCAGTCCGCGCCCGCTGTCGGCGGCGGCCGTGGCGGAGCGGAACGGGCGGCGGCTCTTCGTGAAACGGCACCACGTCCGCGTGCGGTCGGCCGAGGGGCTGGCGGAGGAGCACGCCTTCCTGCGCCATCTGCGCGGGCGCGGGGCGCCGGTGGTGGAGGTGCTGGACGCGGTCCGGCGGGGCGTGTGGACGTACGAGGTGCACTCGGCCGGGACCGGTACCGATCTGTACCGGGACGCGCTGTCCTGGTCCCCCTTCCGTTCCCCGGGCCACGCGCGGGCGGCCGGCGCGGCGCTGGCCCGGCTGCACCGGGCGGCCGAGGGCTTCGACGCGCCCCGCCGGCGGGCGCAGCCGCTCGTCGCCTCGTTCACGGTCTTCGCCGCGGCCGGGGACCCGTCGCCCCGGCTCGACCGGTACGTGGCCGAACGGCCGGCGCTCCGGCGGGCGCTGGCGGGGTATCCGTGGCGGGCGGACACCCGCCGTGTGCTGCTGCCCCTGCACGAGCGGCTGGCCCCCCATCTGGCGGGCCTGGAGCCGCTGTGGACCCACAACGACTGGCACGCCTCCAATCTGCTGTGGGACGCGGACGGCGACGTCGCCACCGTCCTGGACTTCGGCATGAGCGACCGCACGACCGCCGTGCACGACCTGGCCACGGCGATCGAACGCAACGCGGTGCAATGGCTGGAGCCGGGCTTCCCGGTGCGTACGGCGGACGCCCTCGCCCTGCTCGACGGCTATCGGTCCGTGCGGCCGCTCTCACCTGCCGAGTCGGCGGCCCTGCCCGAGCTGCTGCCCCTGGTGCACGCCGAGTTCGCGCTCTCCGAGATGGGCTACTTCCACGGAGTGACGCGCTCGCCGGAGAACACCCGGCTCGCGTACGCGTACTACGTCGGACACGCCGAGTGGTTCACCGGCGCGCGCGGCCGGGGGCTGCTGGACCGGCTCAGGGAGCGGTGCGCAGCGGCTCCACCCCGATGACCTTGCGGTACGCCCGGGCGCCGTCGCCGTAGTCGTCCACGGCGTAGTGCCAGGTGGCCTGGTTGTCCCAGAGGACGAAGTCGCCGGGCCGCCAGCCGAAGCGGATCGTGTAGTCCGGCGAGGACGCGTGCCGCAGGAGATGGTCGAGCAGGGCCCGGCCCTCCTGCGGGGTGACACCGGTGAGCCGGAGGGCGGAGGAGCTGAGGAAGAGCCCCTTGCGGCCGGTGAGGGGGTGTTCCCGTACGACGGGGTGCTCGACCGTCGTCTCCCCCACCGCGGTCTTCTTGCTGCCCTGCGCGTAGTTCTGCGGATTGCCGTCGTACACCGCCCGCACGTCGGCCAGCAGTGTCTTGAAGGGTTCGGACAGATCGTCGTAGGCGGCCTGCAGATCCGCCCACAGGGTGTGGCCGCCCAGGTCGGGCACCTCCTGGTAGGTCAGTGACTCGATGGCGAAGACCGGGGTGCGCCACAGGCCGCCGATGTGCCAGGTGCTGGCCTTGCCGGTCTGCCGCACGTTGTACGGGTAGACCAGCGGGCTGTCCGGGTGGCGTACGGCGGTGGGGTGGTCGAAGGCCTCCGCGAACAGGCGTACCGCCGCGACGTGCTGCTCGGGTGTCAGCCGCTGGTCGCGGAAGACCAGCACCTTGTGGTCGCGGAAGGCCCGGCGCAGCGCGTCGGCGGTGGTCTCGTCGACGGGGCGGGTCAGGTCGACGCCGGTCACCTCCGCGCCGAAGCGCGGTCCGGCCCGGTGGATGGCGAGGTTGGTGTCGGGATGCGTGACAGTGGTCATGCCCATCTCCTTGGATCGCCGTGCGGACGGGGCACCCCGGGACGGCACACGGAGGAGCTGCTGCTCGGAACTCCGTGCGGGTCCGGGGCGGTGGGAGAAGTCAGGCGTGTCGACAGGCCGACGCGCCGGTGCGCGCCAGGTCCAGGTGCAGTCTGCGGGACAACGCCGGGGTGGTCACTCCACCACGGTAGGCAGAGCCCCCCTTCCCGGGCCAGCGCCCACCATTGCACTCGCGTGAACTTTCGCCCGCCCCGCCCGTGTCCGGGCCGGCCGGGGGCACGATGACGCCATGCTCATCGTTCTCGGGGGCCTCCCGGCCACGGGCAAGACGACCCTGGCGCGTCTGCTCGCGGCCCGTACCGGCGCCGTGCATCTGCGGGTCGACACGATCGAACAGGCGCTGGTCCGCTCGGGCCCGGCCGCGCATCCGGTGGGCCCGGCGGGCTATGCCGTGGGTTACGCGCTGGCCGAGGAGCACGTGCGGCAGGGCCTGCGGGTGATCGCCGAGTCGGTGAATCCGCTGGCCGTGACGCGGGACGCCTGGCGCGACGCGGCCGTCCGGGCGGGTGTGCCCGTGGTGGAGGCGGAGGTCGTCTGCTCGGACCGCGCCGAGCACCGGCGCCGGGTGGCCACCCGGACGACGGATGTCGCGGGGCTGCCGCTGCCCGGCTGGCGGGAGGTGACCGGCCGGGAGTACGAGCCGTGGAACCGTGCTCACCTCGTGATCGACACCGCCGGGCGCGGGCCCGAGGAGTGCCTGCCGCCGCTGCTGGCGGCCGTGTCGGCGGCGGCGGACGAGGGGGGTTTGCCGCTTCCCCTCGCGTAGGCCCGCGCGGGGTGGAGGCCCCGGCGTACCGGCCGGACCGGGAGGCGTGAGCCGGGGCCTCCGCCCTGTCCGCGCTGCCGCTCCGACGCGCGCGGCTCCCCTGCGCGCGGCTCCCCTGCGCGCGGCTCCCCTGCGGGCCGCCGCCCGCCAAGCGGCCGGGGCCCGGGCCCGTTCGGCCGGGGTGCGGGGCGTCGGTCAGGCCGAACTCCGGGACCGTGGACGGCGCGGCGCGGTGGCCGGGTCCGGCCGGGGCCGGACCGGTGCCCAGGGGAACGGCGGGTCGGGGAGGTCCCGGCGCAGCACCGGCGCGACCGCGGACTGGAACAGCTCCAGCGAGTCCCGGTGCCGGCCGGCCGGCAGCCCGCCGGCGTCCGCGCTCACGTGCAGCACGGAGTGCCCGAACTGCTCGTGGTAGCGGTGGACCTTGTCGATGACCTGCTCGGGGCTGCCGATCAGGGCCGAGCTGCGCGCCACGAAGTCCTCCAGGGTCTCGAAGACCACCGGCAGTCCGGCCTTGCGCTGGAAGGCCAGATTGCTCTCGAAGACCGGGCGGTAGGCGTCCACCGCCTCCTGCGAGGTCGGGGCGACGTGCAGGCCCGCGGAGCCCGCGCCCACCGCGATCGCCGCCGGGTCGTGCCCGTAGTGCTCCCAGCGCTCGCGGTAGTGGCGGATCAGCTCGGCGTACGGCTCCACGGGGTGGGTGACGTTCGCCGAGAACAGCGGGTCGCCGTAGCGGGCGGCGAGGTCGACGGACTCCTTGCTGGTGGCGCTGCCGTGCCAGACCCGGACCGGCTGCTGGTAGGGCCGCGGCCACACCTCGGCGTCCGTCAGCGGCGGCCGGAACCGGGTGTCGGCGGTCACCCTGTCCTGCCGCCAGATCCGCCGGAACACCTCGTAGCTCTCCGCGTTGCGCTCCCACTGGTCCTCGGGGGTGACCCGGAACAGCTCACGCTGCGCGGTGCCGTTGCCCTTGCCGATGATCAGGTCGAGGCGTCCGTCGGAGAGGTGGTCCAGGGTCGCGTAGTCCTCGTAGGCCCGGACCGGGTCGAGCAGGCTCAGCGTGGTGACGGCGGTGAAGAGCCGGATCCGGCGGGTGAGCGCGGCGACATGGCTGAGCACCACGGTCGGCGAGGAGGAGAGGAACGGCCGCTCGTGCCGCTCCCCCACGCCGAATCCGTCGAAGCCCAGTTCCTCCGCCAGCACCGCGTTGTCCAGGACCTCGCGGAACCGGTCGTGCGTCGGCTTGGGTGTGCCGGTGGCCGGGTCCGGCCGGTGCACGATCAGCGTGATCGCGAGGAACTTCACGACGCGGCCCGCTCGGGCGCGGCGCCGGTGTCCGCGTCGGGGTGGGCGAGGCCCAGGTGGTCGCGCAGGGTCGTGCCCTCGTACTCGGTGCGGAACACGCCCTGTTCCTGGAGGAGCGGGACCACCTGGTCGGCGAACGCGTCGAGCCCGCCGGGGGTGATGTGCGGGACGAGGATGAAGCCGTCGGAGGCGTCGGCCTGCACGAAGTCGTTGATGGTCCGCGCGACGGTGGCCGGGGAGCCGACGAAGGACTGCCGGTTGCCGGTGTTGATGACCAGGTCGCGGATGGACCACTTGTTGGCCTCGGCGAGCTGCCGCCACTCGCGCGCGATGGCGACGGGGTCGCGGTACATCCGCACCTGGGCGCGGCCCCGGGAGATGTGCTCCTCGGCGACCACCGGGTCGACGTCGGGCAGCGGTCCCTCGGGGTCGTACGCCGACAGGTCGCGGTTCCAGACGAACTCCAGGTGCTTGATGGCGGTGGCGCCGCTGACCTGCTGGCGGCGGACCTCGCGGGCGAGTTCGGCGGCCTCCTGGTCGGTGTCGCCGAGGACGAAGGTCGCGGCGGGCAGGATGAGCAGCTGGTCGGGGCGGCGGCCGTACTTGGCGAGGCGGGACTTGACGTCCGTGTAGAACGCCTGGCCCTCCTTCAGCGTGGAGTAGCGGCTGAAGATCGCGTCGGCGCCGGAGGCGGCGAACTCGCGGCCCCCGTCGGAGTCGCCGGCCTGGAAGATGACGGGACGGCCCTGCGGGGAGCGCGGGACGTTGAACCGGCCGTGGATGTCGAAGTGCTGTCCCTGGTGCACGAACGCGCCGGCCTTGGCGTCCCGCAGGAACGTGCCGGTGGCCTGGTCGGCGAGGATCTCGTCGCCGCGCCAGGAGTCGAACAGCTCGTGCGCGGTGGCGAGGAACTCCTTGGCGCGGGAGTAGCGCTCGTCCTGCGGCAGGAAGCCGCCGCGGCGGAAGTTCTCGCCGGTGAAGGCGTCCCAGGAGGTGACGACGTTCCAGGCGGAGCGGCCGTCGGAGAGGTGGTCCAGGCTCGCGAACTGGCGGGCCACCTCGTACGGCTCGTTGAACGTGGAGTTGATGGTGCCGGTCAGGCCGAGCCGCTCGGTGACGGCGGCCAGCGCGGCCAGCACGGTGAAGGTGTCGGGCCGGCCGACCACGTCCAGGTCGTAGATCCGGCCGCCCTGCTCGCGCAGCCGCAGTCCCTCGGCGAGGAACAGGAAGTCGAACTTGGCGCGCTCCGCGGTCTGCGCGAAGTGCACGAAGGAACTGAACTCGATGTGGCTGCCGGCGGCCGGGTCGCTCCACACGGTGGTGTTGTTGACGCCGGGGAAGTGGGCGGCCAGGTGGATCTGCTTCAACGGCTTGCTCATGGCGTACGGTCGTCCTCTCCGGCTTTCAGACTGCTGCGTAGCGGTTGGCGGGGCGGGCGAGGCCGAGGAGGCCGCGCAGGGTGCCGGACTCGTAGGCGTCCCGGAAGCGGTGGCGGCGCTGCAGTTCGGGCACCAGGTCCCCGGTGATCCGGGGCAGGTCGTGGCCGGCGACCGCGGGCCGCAGCCGGAATCCGGTCAGGCCGCCGGCGGCCAGGTCCTCCAGCAGGTCGGCCAGTTGGGCGGCCGTGCCGGTGAAGATCCGGGCGTCGCTGGTGTACGACTCGCCGGCGAGGGTGTCGAGGCGCTCGCGGCGGGCCTCGGCCTCGGCCCGGCTGTCGTCGAGGAGGACGACGAGGTCACCGAAGACGTGCAGCGTCTCGTCGGCGCGGCCGGCCTCCTCCTGCCCGGCGCGGATCTCGGCGACGATCGCGCGGGCCTCTGCCCGGTCGTGCGGGGTGACGTAGCCGATGTCGGTCTGGCGGGCGAGCAGCCGGTACGGGACGGGCCGGTGGGCGAGGGCGGTGACCGGCGGCTGGCCCTGCGGCGGGCGGGGGGTGATGGAGGGCCCCTTGACGCTGAAGAAGCGGCCCTCGAAGTCGATGTAGTGCAGCTTGTCCCGGTCGATGAAGCGGCCCGTCGCCGCGTCCCGGATCTCGGCGTCGTCCTCCCAGCTGTCCCAGAGCCGGCGCACCACCTCCACGTAGTCGGCGGCCTCGTCGAACAGCTCGGTGATCACTTCCTGCGCGGCCGGGCCGTCGAAGGAGTCGATCCGGCGGATGGTGCGCCGGCCGAAGTGGGCGGCCTCGTCGGGGCGGGCGGTGACCCGCACACGCACGCCCGCGCGCCCGGCGCTGACGTAGTCCAGGGTGGCGATCGCCTTGGAGATGTGGAACGGCTCGGTGTGTGTGGTCACCACGGTCGGGACCAGACCTATGTGCCGGGTACGGGGGGCGACACGGGAGGCGATGAGGACCGCGTCGAGCCGGCCGCGGACCTGGTCGGTGCGCTCGTCGGGGGCGAGGATCCGGGAGGACTGCGGGCCGAGGCCGTCCTCGATGGTGACGAAGTCGAGGAGGCCGCGCTCGGCCTCGGTGATCAGATCGGTCCAGTATCCGGCGGTGAGCAGGTCCTGGGGGCGGGCGACCGGCTCGCGCCAGGACGCGGGGTGCCAGCCGGTGCCGTCCAGGGCCACGGCGAGATGCAGGTGCGCGGGGGAAGTCGAGGACACGGCGGTGCCTTCCTTGATGTCCGTACGAGGAACACCGGCTCGCGGGGCGGGCGCCGGCCGGGGCAGGCGGCGTCGGCGCGGGGGCGGGCGCGGCGGGGGGAGACCCGGGCCGGGGGGCCGGGGAGAGGTCAGTGGCGACAGAGCGCGGCGGACACGCGCTGGAGATCTATGTGCGGCCGGGAGTGCAGACGGACGGAGCGGTACGGGTGCGGGACGCGCTGGGGGCGGGTCCGCGGGGGCACTCGGGTCACGGCCGTCACCTCCCTCCGTCGGGCGCGGCGGGCCGGGTCGGCGTCCGCCTGGCGGATCTCGTCGTGACACTCAACGTCCGGCCGGCGCCCGGTGTTCCCGGGCTGCGGAGTTCGGCGATGCGGTTGCGGCGGCGCAGGGTGAAGCCGATCGACTCGTACAGCCGGATGGCGGTCGCGTTGTCGGCGGCGGCGTGCAGGAACGGCGTGTCCCCCCGGTCCCGGATGCCCGCCGCGACGGCGCGCACCAGCCGGGTCGCCAGTCCCCGGCCGCGGTGTGCGGGGTCGGTGCACACGGCGCTGATCTCGGTCCAGCCGGGCAGCCGCAGCCGCTCCCCCGCCATGGCGACGAGTCTGCCCTCGTGCCGGATGCCGAGGTAGGTGCCCATCTCGATGGTGCGGCTCAGGAACGGGCCGGGCCGGGTGCGGGCCACCAGGCCGAGGATCTCGGGGACGTCGTCGGGACCCAGCCGTACCGCCTCCGGGGCCGGTTCGGCCCGCAGCGCGGTGTCGACGAGCTGGACGCCCTCGCCGCCGCCGAGGACGGCCCAGCCGTCCGGCACCTCGTCGACGGGCTTGACCCGCACGCGGGCGCCGGGTCCGAGGAGCGTGTGCAGGTCGGTCCAGGCGGCCGGGTCCGCGGGGTCCTCCAGGGCGGCGAAGGCGTAGCGGTCCGCCCGGTAGCGGGCCGCGCGGCCGTGCCGCTCGGCGAGGTGGGTGTGCGGTCCGGTGAGGGCGGCCCAGACGGCGTTGTCGAGGACGGGGGCATCGGGCAGGGACGGGGCTCCGCCGCCGCGGACGTCGGTCGGGTGTGCCACGGAGGCGGAGTCCTTTCCTGGTGCTCGGTGCGGGACAGGGGGCGGTGACGGCCGGTCAGGAGTTGTCGAGCGGCAGTCCGGGCGGGTTGATCTCCGACTTCGCCACGGCCTCGTTGGAGAGGTTGTAGGCGGCCAGCCACTTGGCGTACTGCCCGTTCTCGATCAGGTGGTTGATGGCGTCGGCGACCGGCTTGGCGAGGCCGCTGTCCTTCTTGGAGGTGGCGGCGATCAGCCCCTGGAGCGTCTCGCCGGCGCCGGAGAAGGTGCCCGCGTTGCGGGTCGGGTTGGGCGTGTTCGCGGTCTGCCGGGAGCGGTAGGCGACGGCGGGGTTGGGACCGAAGTAGGCGTCGACCTTGCCGCTGCTCAGCGCCAGGTTGATGGCGTTCTGGTCCGGGAAGTACTTGACGGTGAGCTTCTTGCCCTCCTTGGCCAGCTTGGCCTTCCACTCCAGGAGGATCTTCTCCTGGTTGGTGCCGGATCCCACCGTGACCGTCTTGCCGGCGAGGTTCCGGTAGTCGCCGTCGAAGTTCCAGGTGCTCTTCTTCGGCACCTCGAAGGCCAGGTTGTCCTTGCGGTAGGAGGCGAACTCGTACTTCTTCTTGCGCTCCTCGGTGTCGGTGACATTGGAGAAGGCCACGTCGACCTTGCCGCTGTCGACCCCGACGAAGAGGTTCTCCCAGGTGGAGTTCCTGATCTCGGGCTTGAGGCCGAGCACCGCGGCCACGAGCCGGCCGAGGTCGGGCTCGGAGCCGGTGAGGGTCTTCTGGTCGCTGCCCACGAAGTTCAGCGGCGCGGACCCCGACGGCAGGGCTCCGATGCCGATGACGAGCTTGCCGCTCTTGCGGACGGAGGCGGGCAGTTCGGCGCTGATGGACTTCACTTCGGAGACGTTCAGCTTCGTCTCCTTGGCGGCTCCGTTGGACAGCTGTCCCACGGTCACCGTGCCGGCCGACTCGGTGGTGGTGGCGGCGTCGCTGTCTCCGCCGCAGGCGGCGAGAGCGCCGGCGAGGGAGAGGGTCGCGGTCGCCGCGGTGAGTCCGCGTATCAGGCTGCGTCGGGAGAACTGGCTGGGCATGGCTGTCCTTGTCTTTCGGGAGTCTCGCTGCGGGCGGGGCGGGTGGAGGCGGGGAGGGGTCAGAGGACCTTGCTGAGGAAGTCCCGGGTCCGTTCGTGCCGGGGCTTGTCCAGCACCTGGGCGGGCGGCCCTTGTTCGACGATCCGGCCGGCGTCGATGAAGACGACCCGGTCGGCGACCTCACGGGCGAAGCCGATCTCGTGGGTGACGATGACGAGCGTGGTACCGCTGGTCGCGAGGTCCTTGATGACGGCCAGCACCTCGCCGACGAGTTCGGGGTCGAGCGCCGAGGTCGGCTCGTCGAAGAGGATGATCCCGGGCCGCAGGGCGAGTGCGCGGGCGATGGCCACGCGCTGCTGCTGACCGCCGGACAGCTGCCGCGGGTAGGCGCCGGTGCGGTCGCCGAGGCCGACGCGTTCGAGCAGTTCGCGGGCGAGTTCCCGGGCCGCCGGCCTGCTCAGCCGGCCGGTGGCGACGGGGGCGGCGGCGACGTTGTCGAGAACGGTCAGGTGCGGGAAGAGGTTGAAGTTCTGGAAGACGAAGCCGATGCGGCTCCGCTGGGCGAGGATGGCGCGCTCGCTGAGTTCCCTCAGCCGTCCTCCGTGCCGCTTCACCCCGATGAGTTCGCCGCCCACGCTGACGTGGCCGATCTCGGGCTTCTCCAGGTGGTTGACGACCCGGAGCAGGGTCGACTTGCCGGAGCCGGACGGGCCGAGGATCACCGTGACCTCGCCGGGGCGGACGGTCAGGTCGATGCCGTCGAGCACGCGGTGGGTGCCGTACCACTTGTGGACGTCGTGCACCTCCAGCGCGGCGGGGGCGGTCTTCTCCAGGATCTGGGCGGTGGTCATACGGCGGCCTCCCTGCGCAGCCGGGCCCGCAACTCGGCCAGTGCGGCCCGGGCTTGTTGCAACGGGGTCGGCGGCAGGGAGCGCGTGGCGCCCCGGGCGTAGTACCGCTCGACGTAGAACTGGACGACGGACACGGCACTGGTGAGGATCAGGTACCAGACGGTGGCGACCATCAGCAGCGGCACGATGTCGCCGGGGTAGGTGTTGCCCATCGACTGCACCGAGCCGAACAGGTCGAGCAGGGAGACGTAGAACACCAGGGACGTGCTCTTGATCAGGCCGATCAGCTGGTTGACGTAGTTCGGGGTGATGGACCTGAGGGCCTGCGGGAAGACGATCCTGCGGAACTGGTAGCCACGGGGCAGGCCGAGCGCGGCAGCCGCCTCGTGCTGTCCCTGGTCGACGGAGAGGACGCCGCCGCGGACCACTTCGGCCGCGTAGGCCGCCTCGTTGAGGCTGAGGCCGATGACGGCGATGGTCATGTCGGTGGCCAGCTTCGACTCGTCGAAGCTGACGAAGGCCGGTCCGAAGGGCACGCCCAGGCTCAGCGTCTTGTACAGGGCGCTGAAGTTGTACAGGAAGATCAGCACGACGATCAGCGGTATGGAGCGGAACAGCCAGGTGTACGTCCAGCTGACCGCCCGCAGCACCGGACTTCCGGAGAGCCGGCCGAGTGCCAGCAGGATGCCGCCGAGGAGGCCCAGGACGGCGCTGAACGCGGCGACTTCGAGGGTGACGAGGAGGCCGTCGAGGACGGTCGGGCGCAGGAACCAGTAGCGGAAGCGGTCCCACTGGTAGAAGGGGTTGGTGACGAGTCCGTGCAGGATCTGCGCGACGAGGACGAGGACGACGGCGGTGACGATCCACCGGCCGGGCCGGCGCAGCGGCTGAACCCGCTGGGCGGACAGCTGTCTTGACGGGGTGTCGGTGGATGTCGGCGCCTCGGCGAGGGAGACGGCGGCGCCTGGGGGTTCACTCATGAGGGGCTCCGGCGGAATCGGACACCCCGGGGACGCGGACGGGCGGGCGGGCCGCGTCGGCACGGGGGCACGAGGCGGCGCACGGGCACGCGCGGAACCGGGGGCTGGGCGGACAACGGCACACCGGACGGAGGGTGTGCGGCGGGAACGCGGGGGCTGGGAGGAGACGTCAGCCCTGACAGCGGGCAGAGCCCGGTGCGGTACACAGCGCGCTGTTCACGCGGAGCAGATCGACGGCGCGGTCGGCGACGAGGAGAGCGGCGTACGACGGTACGCAGCCCTGGGGGCGGCTCGCGGCCGTCCTGGGAGCTGCGTACATGGCGTCACCTGTCACTGTTCCGGCCCCCGGAGGGGGCCTCGCGCTTACCGAATACGTCGTCCGGTCCGGTCGTCACCTGGGGCACCCCACCGCGACGCGAGGGTTGCCGGTCAGCCAGCCAGGGCTTGGCGCTGACGCTCATGACCGTTCTGAGCCGTAAGTAAGGCAGTTGCCCGTTCGAATGTCAACGGCCGTCCGCTCAATGGACGTCCGTGGACCGCTCTCACCTGCGAGGAACGTCCGAGCCGTCCGTCGCATGGGCCGCCCAGTCCAGGATCTGGACGGCGGCTCCGGCGGCCTCCAGGCCCCGGCAGCGGCCGTGGTGACGGCGGGCGATGCCGTCGAGATCCAGCCGGCGGCCGAAGGCGGGGTGGGCGGCCAGCCGGCGGGCGTAGGCCCACAGGGCGCGGTGACCGGCGATGCGGTGGACGGCGGAGGCGTCGAGATGGCAGCGGTGGACGGTGTCGAGCTGCACCAGGGCCGTCCACAGCTCGATGTCGGCGGCGGTGAGCCGGTCGTCGGCCAGGTACTCGTCTCCGCTCAGCCGCCGCTCCAGCCGCCCCAGGGTGTCCAGCAGCACGTCCAGGGCGGCGGCCCGCTCGTCGGCGTCGGCTCCGGCCCGCCCGGCACGCTGCGCGGCCTCCTCGATGCCCTCGGCGCACATCCGCTCGACCGCCTCGATCACGGACTCCAGCCCGGCGGGGTACAGGCGGGCCCGGCCGTCGTGCCGGAACCGGTCGAGGTCGCGCAGGATGTCGGGGGCGTGGGTGCTGACGATGCGTCCGGACCAGTCGTCGCTGAGGACGGGCGCGAGCGCGGGGCCGGTGTAGTGGTGGGCGCTCGCCTCGTACAGCGGGCGCAGCGCGGCGTGGCCGCCGCCGGGACCGTCCGGGACGGCGGGCAGCACGGTGACCGGACAGCTGGTGTCCAGGCCGAGCAGGCTGTGGCCGATGGCGAGGCGCAGCCCGTCGGGACAGGCGGTGGACAGATGGAGCCGGTAGCGGTGCGGCACGGCGTAGTGGCCGCTGCGCGCGTCCCGGCCGATGCGGCCGCGGAAGACGGGGGTGGTGCGGCGGGCGGACGGGACGGCGGCGAGCGGAGTGATGGACATGCGTCTCCCCGGGGCGTGGGTGTGCGGACGGGCGGGCCGGAGCGGGCGTGGCCGGCGGGTGAACGGGATCGGCGGGGGGCCGGGTTCAGAGGTGGCGGCTGATCGCGCTGCAGACGCGCTGCAGGTCGATGTGGCGGCGGGAGGTGAGCAGGGGTGCGCGCAACGGCGTCCGGGCCGTACGGCCGGTGCCCGTTTCGAGGCGCGCCATGGTTCCCTACCTGTTCACTAGGATTCCCTCTCTGGAGTGTCGATCGGGCTCCGCACGACGTCAAGGGGGCGTCCACGCCTGGGAATCGGGGGTCTCCTCAGAGTGAGAAACATGTGACATAGTACTGCCGTGACGAAGCGACTGACCTGCGATGTCGTGGTCGTCGGGGCCGGAATGGTGGGCGCGGCCTGTGCGCTGTACGCGGCGCGCGCCGGCCTCGACGTGCGGGTGGTGGACCGGGGCCCGGTGGCCGGCGGCACCACCGGCGCGGGCGAGGGCAACCTGCTCGTCTCCGACAAGGAGCCGGGCCCCGAGCTCGAACTCGCCCTGCTGTCGGCCCGCTTGTGGACCGGCCTGGCGGAGGAGCTGGGCCCCGCGATCGAGTACGAGCCCAAGGGCGGCCTCGTGGTCGCCTCGACGCCCGGCGCACTGGCCGCGCTGCGGGACTTCGCCGCGGCCCAGCGGACCGCCGGCGTCACGGCCCAGCCGGTGGAGGCGGACCGGCTCCGCGACCTGGAGCCGCATCTGGCTCCCGGCATGGCGGGCGGAGTGCGCTATCCGCAGGACGCCCAGGTGATGCCCGCGCTGGCCGCCGCCCAGCTGCTCCGCGCCTCCGGCGCCGTCCTGCACACCGGCCGGACCGTGACCGGGGTGCTGCGGACGGCACGGGGGGCGGTGCGCGGGGTCCGCACCGACCGGGGGGACCTGCACGCGCCGGCGGTGGTGAACGCGGCCGGCACCTGGGGCGGCGACCTGGCGGCGCTCGCCGGTGCCCGGCTGCCGGTGCTCCCCCGGCGCGGCTTCGTGCTGGTCACCGAGCCGCTGCCGCGGAGGGTCCGGCACAAGGTGTACGCCGCGGACTACGTGGCCGATGTGGCCAGCGACTCCGCCGCCCTGCGCACCTCACCGGTCGTGGAGGGCACGGCCGCGGGACCGGTGCTGATCGGCGCCACCCGGGAGAGGGTGGGCTTCGACCGTTCGCTGTCGCTGCCCGCGGTGCGGGCGCTCGCCGCCGGGGCGATCGGGCTGTTCCCGTTCCTGGAGCGGGTCCGCGCGCTGCGGACGTACGCGGGCTTCCGGCCGTACCTGCCCGATCATCTGCCGGCCATCGGCCCGGACCCGCGGGTGCCCGGCCTGTTCCACGCCTGCGGGCACGAGGGCGCCGGCATCGGACTCGCCCCCGGCACCGGGCGGCTGATCGCCCGGACACTCGCCGGAGAGGCGCCCGAACTGGATCTCACGCCGTTCCGGCCGGAACGGTTCGACACCGAGAAAGGCGGCACGCCGTGAACCCGCTGGAGTTGGCCCGGGCCCGGCCGGGCGAGGCGTTCACCGTCACCTTCGACGGCCGGCCGCTGGCGGCACTGCCGGGCCAGACGGTCGCGGCGGCACTGTGGGCGGCGGGCGTCCCGGCCTGGCGCAGCACGCGTGGCACCGGCCGGCCCCGCGGGCTGTTCTGCGGGATCGGGGTGTGCTTCGACTGCCTGGTGGCCGTCAACGACCGCCCCGGGCAACGGGCCTGCCTGGTGCCGGTGCGCCCGGGAGACGTGATCCGTACACAGGAGGGGACGGGGCGGGACGATGACTGAGCGACCGCACCTCGCCGTCGTCGGCGCGGGCCCGGCCGGCCTCGCCGCGGCGCTGGCGGCGGCCGCCCGGGGTGTCCGGGTGACCCTCGTGGACGCGGCCGGCCAGGCGGGCGGACAGTTCTACCGGCAGCCCGCCGCCGCTCTCGGCGCGCGCCGGCCGAAAGCCCTGCACCACCAGTGGCGCACCTGGGAACGGCTGCGGGACGGCCTCGACCGGCAGCGGAGCGCCGGCCGGATCGAACACCTGACGGATCATCATGTGTGGTGCGTGGAGCGGCTCACCGGCGACGGGACGTTCGGCGTGCACGCCCTGCGCGGTCCCGCGCAGGAGGAGGGTGTCACCGTCCGCGCCGACGCCGTGCTGCTCGCCACCGGCGGGTACGAGCGGGTGCTGCCCTTCCCCGGCTGGACACTGCCCGGGGTCGTCACGGCGGGCGGCGCGCAGGCCATGCTCAAGGGCGGCCTGGTGCTGCCCGGCCGGACGGCCGTGGTGGCCGGGACCGGGCCGCTGCTGCTGCCCGTGGCCGCCGGGCTCGCCGCGGCCGGTGCCCGGGTCGCCGCCCTGGTCGAGTCCGCCGGCCCCGCCGCGCTGCTGCGCCGGGCTCCCGCCCTGGCCGGGCAGCCCGGCAAGCTCGCCGAGGGTGCCGGATACGCGACCCGGCTGCTGCGGCACGGCGTGCGGACGCTGGCCCGGCACACCGTCGTGGCGGCGCACGGCACCGAGCGGCTGACGGCGGTCACGGTGGCCGCGCTGGACGGGGCCGGACGCGTCCGGCCCGGCGCTTCCCGCCGCGTCCGCTGCGACACCCTCGCCGTGGGCCACGGCATGCTGCCGCACACCGACCTCGCCGAGACCCTCGGCTGCACGCTGTCCGGCACCGCCGTACGCGTCGACGCCGAGCAGCGCACCGACGTGCCCGGCGTGTGGGCCGCCGGGGAGGCCACCGGCGTGGGCGGGGCGGGGCTCGCGCTCGCCGAGGGGCACATCGCCGGGCGCTCGGCCGCCGCCCGGCTGCGCGGCACCGCCCCCGACCCCCGCGGCTGGGCCGCCGCGGCCCGGTCCCGGACCCGGCTGCGGGAGTTCGCCGCGGCCCTGGACGCGGTGTACGCACCGCCGCCGGGCTGGGCGGAGCGGGTCCCGGACGACACGGTGGTGTGCCGTTGCGAGGAGGTCACCGCCGGGGAGGTGCGGGGGGCCGTCGACCGGCTCGGCGCCGCGGACCTGCGCACCGTGAAGCTGCTCAGCCGGGCCGGAATGGGCTGGTGCCAGGGCCGGATGTGCGCGCCCGGAGTGGCGGGCCTGACCGGATGCCCGCTCACCGCGGGCCGCAGGCCGTTCGCCCGGCCGGTGCCGCTCGGCGTGCTCGCCGCCCTGCCCGAATCGGACTGAGCCCCCTTCCGCACCCCGCCGAACCACCCCACAGCCCACAGCCCACAGCCCACAGCCCACAGCCCACAGCCCACAGCCCACAGCCCACAGCCGATAGTCAGCAGTCAGCAGTCAGCAGTCAGCAGTCAGCAGTCAGCAGTCAGCAGTCAGCAGTCAGCAGTCAGCAGTGATATGTCACACTCTACCGATCGGGGAAACACCATGACCGACCCGCAGAACCGTCCCTGGCGCGGCATTCTCGTCGCCACCGCCCTCCCGTTGCGCGCGGATCTCTCCGTCGACCACGACCGCTACGCCGAGCACTGCGCCTGGCTCGTCGCGAACGGCTGCGACGGCGTCGTGCCCAACGGCTCGCTCGGCGAGTACCAGGTACTCACCCCCGAGGAGCGCGCCCGGGTGGTAAAAACCGCCGTGGCCGCGATCGGCGGCGCACGGGTGATGCCGGGCGTCGCCGCGTACGGCTCCGCCGAGGCCCGCAGCTGGGCGGAGCGGGCGGCCGAGGCCGGCTGCGCGTCGGTGATGCTGCTGCCGCCCAACGCCTACCGCGCCGACGAACGCTCAGTCCTCGCCCATTACGCGGAGGTCGCGAAGGCGGGCCTGCCGGTGGTGGCGTACAACAACCCGATCGACACCAAGGTCGACCTGGTGCCCGAGCTCCTCGCCCGGCTGCACGGCGAGGGGCTCGTGCACGCCGTCAAGGAGTTCTCCGGAGACGTCCGCCGCGCCTACCGCATCGCCGAACTGGCTCCGGAGCTGGACCTGCTGATCGGCGCCGACGACGTCCTGCTGGAGCTGGCGGTGGCCGGCGCCAAGGGCTGGGTGGCCGGCTACCCCAACGCGCTCCCCCGCGCCTCGGCGGAGCTGTACCGCGCCGCGGTGGCCGGCGACCTCGCCACCGCGCTCCCCCTGTACCGGCAGCTGCACCCGCTGCTGCGCTGGGACTCGAAGGTGGAGTTCGTCCAGGCGATCAAGCTCTCCATGGACGTCGTCGGCCGCTACGGCGGCCCGGTGCGCCCGCCGCGCGTCCCGCTGACGCCGGAGCAGGAGGCCGCGGTCCGCGCGGCCACCGAGAAGGCCGTCGCCGCGGGCCTGGCGTAGGGAGCCGGACCATGCGCAGCAAACTCGTCCTGCACGCCGTCGACTCGCACACCGAGGGCATGCCGACCCGGGTGATCACCGGCGGGGTCGGCACCGTCCCCGGCGCGACCATGAACGAACGGCGGCTGCACTTCCGGGCGCACCGGGACGACGTCCGGGGACTGCTGATGAACGAGCCGCGCGGCCACGCCGCGATGAGCGGCGCGATCCTCCAGCCGCCGGCCCGCCCCGACTGCGACTGGGGGGTGCTCTACGTCGAGGTCTCCGGCTGTCTGCCGATGTGCGGGCACGGCACGATCGGTGTGGCCACCGTGCTGGTCGAGACCGGGATGGTGGAGGTCGTGGAGCCGGTGACCACCATCCGGCTCGACACCCCGGCGGGGGTGGTGGTCGCCGAGGTCGCGGTGGAGAACGGCGCCGCCCGGCACGTGACACTGAGGAACGTCCCCGCGTTCGCCGTCGGCCTGGACCGTACGATCACCCTGCCCGGCGGCCGGACCGTCACCTACGACCTCGCCTACGGCGGCAACTTCTACGCGATCCTGCCGCTCGACGCGTTCGGGCTGCCCTTCGACCGCGCCCGCAAGGACGACATCCTGGCGGCGGGCCTGTCGCTGATGCGCGCGATCAACGAGCAGGACGAGCCGGTGCATCCGGAGGATCCGTCGATCCGCGGCTGCCACCACGTCCACCTCTACGCTCCCGGTGCCACGGCCCGGCGCTCCCGGCACGCGATGGTCATCCACCCGGGCTGGTTCGACCGCTCCCCGTGCGGCACGGGGACGTGCGCGCGCATGGCGCAGCTGCACGCGCGCGGTGAACTGCCGTTGCGCACCGAGTTCGTGAACGAGTCGTTCATCGGCACCCGCTTCTCCGGGCGGCTGCTGGGGACGACGGAGGTCGCCGGGGTACCGGCCGTGCTGCCCAGCTTCACCGGCCGCGCGTGGATCACGGGGACCGCGCAGTATCTGCTGGACCCCACCGATCCGTTCCCGGAAGGATTCGTCCTCTAGACTCACCCCGGTGATGCGTGACATGGCACAGAACACGCGGGGGGCCGAGATGCCCGCGCTGCCCCGGCTCGGCGGCCGGCGCAGCAGCTACCGCGAGCGGGTCGCGGACGCGCTGCGCGCCGCCCTGATCGCGGGCGAGCTGCGACCGGGCGAGGTCTACTCGGCTCCGTCACTGGCCGCCCGGTTCGGCGTCTCGGCGACGCCGGTGCGGGAGGCGATGCTCGACCTGGCCAAGGAGGGGCTGGTCGACACCGTGCCGAACAAGGGCTTCCGGGTCACCGCCGTCTCCGACCAGCAACTGGACGAGTACACGCACGTCCGGGCGCTCATCGAGATCCCCACGGTGGTGGACCTGGCCCGCACGGCCGACCGGGTCTCGCTGGAGGCGCTGCGGCCGGCGGCCCGGGAGATCGTCACGGCCGCGGTGGCGGGCGACCTGATCGCCTACGTCGAGGCCGACACCCGCTTCCACCTCGGTCTGCTCGCTCTCGCGGGCAACTCCCATCTGGTCGAGGTCGTCGCCGACCTGCGCAAACGCTCCCGTCTGTACGGTCTGACCGCGCTGGTGGAGGCGGGCCGGCTGCTGGCCTCCGCCGAGGAGCACCTGGAGCTGCTGGACGCCCTGCTGGAGCGGGACGGCAAGGCCGTGCACGCGATCATGACCCGGCATCTGGGGCATGTGCGCAGCCTGTGGGCGTCGCCGGACTGACCGCGTCCGGCGACGCGCGCCACCCCGGACAGCGCCGTACATCTGGCGGCACGGAGGCCGCGTGACGAGGCTTTTTGCGTGATCAAGGGCCTTGTACGGGACAACGAACGGCGATTTTGCGTCAGATCGACGCATCCCCGACCATGGGCCACGTCCCGGTGATCCCGGGCACGTCAGTTCCATGAGAGGCGCACCACCCATGCACAGCACCGGAACCGTCCCGCAGCCGGCTCCGGCCCCCGCGGACATCCCCGCGGAGACGCCCCCCACTCCTGTCGAGGACCCGCACGGCGACACCGGCAGGCATGCCCGCCGGTTCGGCCTGCCCGTCGCCACCGCGCTGGTCATGGGCAACATCATCGGCGGCGGCATCTTCCTGCTCCCCGCCTCCATCGCCCCCTACGGCACGGTCAGCCTGATCGCCTTCGGCGTGCTGACCGTCGGCGCCATCGCGCTCGCCCTGGTCTTCGGCCGGCTGGCCGCCCGGGACCCGCGCACCGGCGGCCCCTATGTCTACGCCCGCGAGGCGTTCGGCGACTTCGCGGGCTTCCTCGCGGCCTGGTCGTACTGGATCACCACCTGGGTGTCGAACGCCGCGCTCGCCGTCGCCGCCGTCGGCTACCTGGACGTGCTGATCCCGGTGAACGATCACCGCTGGTCGGCCTGTCTGGCCGCGCTGGCCCTGCAATGGCTGCCCGCCCTCGCCAACTTCGCCGGCACCCGGTACGTGGGCGCCGTCCAGCTGGTGTCCACGGTGCTGAAGTTCGTGCCGCTGCTGCTCGTCGCGGTCGGCGGGCTGTTCTTCTTCGACCCCGACCGGCTCGGGCCGTTCAACCCCGGCGGCCACAGCGCGATCGGCGCGGTGTCCGCCGCCGCCGCCCTGCTGCTCTTCTCCTACCTCGGGGTGGAGTCCGCCGCCGTCAGCGCGGGCGAGGTCGAGAACGCCCGCCGCAACGTGGGGCGGGCCACCGTCATCGGCACCGCCGGTGCCGCGCTGGTGTACCTGCTGGGCACGCTGTCCGTGTTCGGCACCGTCCCGCACGACCGGCTGGTGACCTCCACCGCGCCGTTCTCGGACGCCGTGAACACCATGTTCGGGGGCGCCTGGGGCGGTACGGCGGTGGCGCTCGCCGCTCTCGTGTCGATGACCGGCTGCCTCAACGGCTGGACCCTGCTGAGCGCCCAGACGCCGTACGCGGCGGCGCGCGACGGCCTGTTCCCGAGCGCCTTCGCGCGCCGCCGGCGGGGTGTGCCCACGGTCGGCGTCGGGGTGACGGTCGTCCTCGCCTCCCTGCTCACCGTCTACAACTACGTCTCGGGCTCGGGCAAGGTCTTCGAGGTCCTGGTCCTCGTCACCACGTTCACCGCGACGGTGCCGTATCTGCTGGCCGCCGCCGCGCAGATCTTCCACCTCGTCTCCGGCCGGGCCGAGGCGGTCGACCGGGCACGCCTGGTGCGGGACTGCGTGATCACCGCGGTGGCCGCCGGGTTCTCGCTCTGGCTGATGGCCGGCGCCGGTTACGCGGCGGTCTACCAGGGCGTGCTGTTCCTCTTCGCCGGGGTCATCGTCTACGCGGTGATGGCGGCACGGCGGCAGCGGAAGCCGGCAGCGGCGACCGAGACGCCGTGATGCGGTGGCCGGCCCGGCCGGTCCGGCCCGTCATGTGCTCCCGGAGGCCGTGCGCGGAGGCGCGCTGCGCACTCCGGGCCGGTACTTGGGGACCCGGACCGTGATCTTCATGCCGGCTCCGACGCCGGTCTCGATCACCAGGCCGTGGTCGTCGCCGTAGACCTGCCGCATCCGCTCGTCCACGTTGCGCAGCCCGATGCCCGTCGCGGGGCCGTCCTCGCCGCGCAGGATCCGGCGGAGCCGGTCCGGCTCCATGCCGACCCCGTTGTCCTCGATGACGATACGGGCCGTCGCCCCCTCGTCCTGCGCGGCGATGGTGATACGGCTGCGCTCGACGCTCTCCTCCAGACCGTGTCTGACCGCGTTCTCCACCAGCGGCTGAAGACACAGGAAGGGAACCGCCACCGGCAGCACCTCGGGGGCGATCTGCAGCGTCACCTCCAGCCGCCGGCCGAACCGGGCGCGGACCAGTTCCAGGAACTGCTCGATGGAGCGCAGTTCCTCGGCCAGGGTGGTGAACTCGCCGTGCCGGCGGAACGAGTACCGGGTGAAGTCGGCGAACTCCAGCAGGAGTTCCCGGGCCCGCTCGGGATCCGTGCGGACGAAGGAGGCGATCGCCGCCAGGGAGTTGTAGACGAAGTGCGGGGAGATCTGCGCGCGCAGCGCCCGGATCTCCGCCTCGATCAGTCCGGTCCGGGTCCGGTCGAGATCGGCGAGTTCGAGCTGTACGGAGACCCAGCGCGCCACCTCCTCGGTGGCCCGGACCGCGGACGCCGACTCCCTCACGCCGAGCACCACGAGGGCGCCGAGCACGCGCTCGTCGACGGTGAGCGGGGCGACGGCGCCCCAGCGCACGGGGCACGCCGGGTCCGCGCAGCCCACGGCGAAGGTCCGGCTGCGGCCGGTGTCCAGCACCTGCCGGACCCGGTCGAGGGCCGCGTCCTCGTGGTGCCGGCCCGGCCCGTCCCAGGCCAGCAGCCGGTCCTCGGCGGTGAGGCCGAGCGCGGCCGTGCCGAACAGCGGCCGGAGCCGTCGTACCGCTTTGCGGGCCGCGTCCTCGGTGAGTCCGGCGCGCAGCGGGGGCGCGGCCACGGACGCGGTGTGCAGGGTGTGGAAGGTGGCGCGTTCCACGGGGGTGCCGGGGCCGGTGCCGTGCCGGACGGCCCGGCGGACCGGCAGCCGTCCGGCGGCGAGACCCGCGGCGAACAGCAGGGGGGCCGCCACGGCGAGGAGGGCGGGCCCGTTCACACGCGGGCCGGGTCGGCCGCGGGCCTGTGGATCGTCATGGGGTCGTCACTCCTCGGCGGGTGGGGGGCGCGCCCTGGGCTGCCGGGCGTTCGGGCAGATGGAGACGGGCCATGGCGGCCTCGGTGCCGGCCGGGATCCGGTCCCGGGTGGCCAGGGAGACCAGGATCATGGTCAGGAAGCCGAGCGGTACCGTCCACACCGCCGGCCAGGCGAGCAGGGTGTGCGTCCAGCCGTCGCTCAGGGGGCCGGCGATGGTCAGGGCGACCGCGGTGAGGGCGCTGCCGCCGCCGGCGAGGAGCCCCGCGATCGCGCCGGGCGCGGTGAGCCCGCGCCACCAGATGCCGAGCACCAGCAGCGGGCAGAAGGAGGAGGCGGCCACCGCGAAGGCGAGTCCCACGGCGTTGGCGACGGGGAGTTTGCTGGCGGCCACGCCCACGGTGACGGGCACGGCGACCGCCAGCAGCGTGGCCAGCCGGAAGTGGCGGATGCCGAGCGTGGGCAGCACGTCCTGGCTGAGCACACCCGCGACGGACAGGGTGAGCCCGGAGGCGGTGGACAGGAAGGCGGCACAGGCGCCGGCGGCGGTCAGGGCGCCGAGGAGGTCGCCGCCGGCACCGCCGACGAGCCGCTCCGGCAGGACGAGGACGGCCGCGTCCGTGTTGCCGGTGAGCAGCAGATCGGGGGCGTAGAGCCGGCCGAGCAGGCCGTAGAGGGGCGGCAGCAGGTAGAAGGCGCCGACCAGGGCGAGCACGATGACGGTGGTGCGCCGGGCGGCCCGGCCGTCCGGGTTGGTGTAGAAGCGGACGAGCACATGGGGCAGGCCCATGGTGCCGAGGAAGGTGGCGCAGATCAGCCCGTACGTCGTGTACAGCGGGTGATCGTCCTTGCCGCCCGACAGGGGGGCCGCCCAGCTGGAGGCGCCACGGCCGTCGTCGCTCTCGCGCACGGGCACCGGGGCGCGCGGCGGGAACCGGAGCGTCGTGCCGGCCCGGACCTCGTGCACGCCCGGGTCCAGCTCCAGGCGGGCGTGGTCGTAGCCCCTGCCGTCCACGGCGCCGGTCGCCACGGCCCGCAGCGGCGTGTCGATCCTGATGCGTACGGTGTTCTCGACGGTGACCTGGGTGTGCCTGCGGAAGCTCGGCGGCTCGTCCAGGGCGTCGGCGGGACGCGGGTCTCCGTGCCAGGCGACGAGCAGGAAGACCGCGGGCACGAGGAGCGCGGTCAGCTTCAGGCAGTACTGGAAGGCCTGGACGAAGGTGATGCTGCGCATGCCGCCGGCCGCGACGGCCAGGGCGACGACGACGGCGACGAGCACGCCGCCCAGCCAGCGCGGTGCGCCGGTGACCAGGCCGAGGGTGAGGCCCGCGCCCTGGAGCTGGGGCAGCAGATAGAGCCAGCCGACACCGACGACGAGCACGCTGGCGACGCGCCGGGCGGCCCGCGACTCCAGCCGTGACTCGGCGAAGTCGGGCAGCGTGTAGGCCCCGGAGCGGCGCAGCGGGGCGGCGACGAACGCGAGCAGGACCAGATAGCCGGCGGCGTAGCCGACCGGGAACCAGAGCATCTCCACACCCTGGGCGGCGACGAGTCCGGCGATGCCGAGGAACGAGGCGGCCGAGAGGTACTCGCCGCTGATGGCCATGGCGTTGAGGTACGGCGGGACGGTGCGGGAGGCGACGTAGAAGTCGGAGGTGGTGCGGGAGATGCGCAGCCCCGTCGCACCGATCACCAGGGTCGAGACGACCGCCGCCGACACGGCCACGACGCCGTACGTCTGGTTCACCCGGCGGCCCCGGGGGCGCGGCCCAGTCCGCGCGGCCGAACGCCGGTCACCGTCAGTGCCTTTCGACGAGGTGCGCGGTGTCCCGCTCGTTGCGTTCGGCGCGTACGACGTACCAGCGGCCGAGGACGACGAGCGCGGGGTAGACGGCGACACCCAGGACGGCCCAGACGACCAGGGCGCTGCCCGGCCAGGTCGCGGGATCGGGCAGCGCCGTGAAGGCGAGGGGCAGCAGCCCCACGAGGGCGACGAGCAGGCCGAAGGTCGCCGCGCTGAGCCTGAGTTGGCGGCGCATCAGGGACCGTAGGACGAGGGAGTCGGCCGGGGGGACGTCCTCGTGCGCCCGGGCGGTGCCGTGGGCCGCGCGGGAGGCCCGCGGAGTCCCCGTGACCACTTCACGTCGAGGAGTCCCAGGTGCACCCATACCGCGTCCTCCGGCCCGCGAAGATCACACTTCGCAGTGGAGTGTACGCATCAGGAAACCAAAGGGACAGCTTCCGGCCCCGGCCGCCGCGGCTCGCGCCGTCACGGGCCGGCGCCTCGCCGCTCGCCGAGCGCCACCCGCCCGGCGGCCCCCGCCCTTCGCCGGCCGCTCTCCGGCGGCCGCTCTCCGGCGCCCGGGAACCGCCCCGCCCCCGGGCGACGGGTCCCGGGGCGCACATGCGTCGGTCTGCGATGTGTCGCATCCTGGAAAGGAGGGGGGGCACCGCAATCTCCTTCGACGAGTACAGAGTTGATGCGTCAACGACTACTGGTGCGCCTTTCGGGAGTGTGGGGTCCGCCGCTCCGCGAGGGCGGCGCCGTAGGCAGCCACCCGGGCTGATCGTCTCGTCTCGGCGGCCGCTCGGCCCATGGAGCGGTATCGCGCATTCGGCCCGGCAGGAGGGTCGGGATCATGCGAAGGATTCTCACGGAGCCCGAGGGGAAGGACTGGCAGCACCGGTCCAGGGTCCCCCTGTTCCTACGGCGCCTGACCGACCGGGGGGCACTGTGCTCCACTCGCGTGCTGAACACGGCACTCATGTACCTGGTGGCCCGCCGGCGAGTGCCGACGCTGAGGGTCTGGTGCATGAAATGGTCCGGACGAAGTTCGTGGAAGCTCATCGCGATGCTGCTGGCAGCGGTGTTCCTGTGCTGGTTCGCGATAGGGATCCAGGCACTCGTGATCGGATATGACGACAGCCTGCTGAAGAGCTGGTGCGACGGCAACATGGCGTGCGGCATCGTCAGCGGCACCCTGAGCCCGTTGCTGACGCTGGGGTTCACCACCACGGTCTTCCTGTTCACCTTGTACACGAGAGCAGCCCGCAAGGTGCGCAGAATGGCCAGGAAGGATCCGCGCTCCCTGGTACCGACGGCCGGCAGCATCATCGAGGACATCGTCGGCCGTCGGGAACTGTGCCAGGTCCTGATACGCGCGCTCCACGACCGGAAGATGCGCCGGCCCCATATCGTGGTGGGCAGCGTGGGGACCGGCAAGACGGCCGTTCTCGTGCAGCTCACTCAGATGCTGGCGCAGGCGAAGGCCGTGCCGGTGCCCATTCGCCTGCGCGACGTCAGCCAGAGTGACTCGACACTCGACTTCGCGAAGGCCGCCCGGAGCCGGTTCTGCGAGATCGTCGATTCCGATCTCATTTCCGGACAGCACGGCGAACGGGCGTGGCGGCAGCTCCTCAACGACGAGCGGGCCGTGGTCATAGCGGACGGTCTGGAGGAACTGTTCGTGGAGGGGGAACAGCAGAAGGACCGGGACATCGCCATCCGGAACGCGATCGAGCTGGCGGACAAGCAGCACCTTCCGCTGGTGATCGCATCCCGGCCCCATCCGCCGCTGGAGGAGTCCGACGCGGCCATCGTCAACCTGGAGCCGCTGAGCGAGGAAGCGGCACTCGATTACCTGATGACCCACAGCGCGGTGCCGGACGCGACGCGACTGGACTGGATCGTCGAAACCGCGATGGTTTCCGAGTCTCCCCTGTACCTACAGGTCGCGCGACGCCTGCGGCAGCATCACCACCTGGAGCATCTGACGCACTGCAAGGCGTGGGAGGACCTGGACACCCGCCGCGCCGGCCGCTGGGAACTGCGCCTCCGGCTGCTCGACGAGTGGAAGAGTGCCCTGGTGAAGGGGCGGCTGTACGAAAACTACGCCCTGAGCGCCAGACATCGCTACGAGGCGATCGAAGTGATCTCGGCGCTGGCCTGCGCGGGCCTTCTGGAGGACGCTCTGGAGGTGCGCTTCAGTCAGCTGCTCTCCTCCTTCTCCACCGGACCGGGGCGCGGCTTCCCGGAACTCTGGAACGCGCTGCGGGAACGAATCGCCGCCGACGGCGAGAACCCGTTGCCCGACAGCAGCGACACGTCCGCATGCCTCAACGCCCTTTCCCTCTACGCGTCCCAGGGGGAGCATCTGGGACTGGTGGAGGTGAAGGGCGAGAAGGTCAGGTTCCATCACAGCATCATCCAGGCCTATCTCGGCGCCCGCTTCCTGAGCAAGATCCTGGGCACTCGCCTGCGGCGTGCGCTGCACGAGCCCGGCCCCGGTCGCGAAATGCTCATGGCGCTGATCCTCAACTCGCGGATGCCGACGGAGGAACGCACGTGGCTGACTCAGTCGTCCGACTGGCGGACACTGAAGCAGAGCCGCAGGAGGAATACGGCTTCGGTGCTGCTGCGCGAGGTCAGGTCACGCAATGACGCCAAGGTGTTCGACATGTACGCCGCGGCGCTGGAAGTGGACCGCATGGACCGCGAATCGGGCCCCGACTCGCACCAGAGAATCGCCGAAGCGCTCCTCCAGCAATGGGACAAGGTGACCGTCGGCGACCCGCAGTCGATCAGCGCGGCGAAGGAGAACCTGGTCAACAGATTCGGGGAGACCGTTCGGGAGATCAGCGCGGCGGGCTGGGATCCGAGTGACCCCGCGCATGGAAAGAAGCCGGCCTACGACAAGCTTCTCGACATAGCCCTCCTCGAACCGATGTACCACATCAGGCTGGCCGTGGTTCAGGAGTTCGGCGCGTCGGGCGATGACGCTTTCGAGGTGCTCCGCAAACGGTTCCCGCTCTCCGGCGACGACTCGCAGCAACCGACCGATTACGATCCGTGGAAGCAGTACAAAAAAGCGTACAAGGACGTACGGATCAGGGAAGGCAGAGAGCTTGAGGGCCTGAGAAGCGGCTCCCCGTCGGGAGGATACGCCCACCGCAGACTGAGAGAGTGCGAGCGGAAGTATCACGACGAGAAATGCAGGATCCGCCGGGAGTTCGTCGCCAGGGCATGGCTCGTGCCCATGATGGTCGGTTCGGTCAGCAGTAAGTTCAGGAGGCAGTCGAAGGAGAGACTGGAACTATGGCTGAAGCACCTGGACTACGAGCGGCCGAAAGCCGACCGGGCAGAACTGCCTCTCCTGCTGGAAATTTCACTCGCGCAGGGCTTCAAATTCGCGGCCAACCGGCGCCGGCGGCACCCCAGCGCCAACGAGGAGACCCGCCAGTTCATGGTGCAGCACGCCGAGTTCATGCTCGCCCGCGCCCGCTACTGGTACTCCCAGGTGACCCTCATCCACGCCCTGTGCCTGTGGGAGCTCACCGACGCCCTGGGGCGGGGAACGGAGGACGGCCGCACCCAGGGCTCGCGCGCCGACGCCTCGCACATCGTGGGCCGTTGGCTGGGAATGGCGGGCAGCAAGCGAGATCCCCGGAGCGTCAAACCGGGGGACGTCGCCCGCGACGGAAGGGAACGACTGCATCCCTTCGTCGCGGAGGCCGCCGAACTGGCCGCCCTGGCACTGCGGACCGGGCACCCCGAGAGATACCTGTGGATCGACGAGAAGGGCGTCATGGAGAGCGTCGGCTCCGCCCCCGCCAACCCTCATGCCCCGCGCAGGCACAACCTCTGGATCCCGCCGTCGGTCGGCTGGGGCAGCCTCCACCCCCGGGCCCAGCAGCTCCTCGCGGACGTCCTTCTGCTCCTCAACCTCGCGGAACGGGAGGGCGAGCCGGACGAGGTGGACGAGCGGCTGGAGAGAGCCAACCGGACGACTCTTCCGCCCTGCCTCACCAAGAACCGCGCACCGCTGTGCCCGGACCGCACGGTGGGTCGGGCCGACGATGCCCCGCCGGGCAGCACCTGCACTCCCGACTGCCCCTTCGAGATGTGCCCCTATCCCGCGAAGGGGAAGCAGCAGCGAGCGGAGTTCCCGGAGATCTTCTGCCGCCAGCAGCAGGCGCTGCTGCGTCCGTACTCCCGGTGGTCCTGGCCGCTGTGGTGGCTCAAGAATCCGGTACGGCACCGGGCGGCGTGGCAGGACACCCGCAAGAAGGAACTCGTGCGCTTCTGGGGCGTGATGGCACTCCGCTCGCGCACCCGCAGGGACTGATGCCTCCGGGGGGACACCCGGGAACGACCGAGGGGCCGCTCCGGATGTGCTCCGGAGCGGCCCCTGATCCGCGACTTCACAAAGTCGGGACGACAGGATTTGAACCTGCGACCCCTTGACCCCCAGTCAAGTGCGCTACCAAGCTGCGCCACGTCCCGTTGCGGTCTCACGCGGGTGTTCCGCGTGATCACGCAGGTCAACCCTACCGCACCCGCGCGGGTGCCCGTGTCGTTCCCGGCACGGCGGCCGGTTCGGCGAGGCGGCCGGGGCGGCGGGCCGGGACGAGGAGCGCGGCGCCGGCCGCGGCCAGGCAGAGCAGGGCGAGCAGGGCCCAGCCGTGGGTGTAGCCGGAGGCGTACGGCAGGCCCGAGGGCTGGAGCCGGCCGGTGACCAGGACGCTGGTGAGCGCGGCGCCGATGGAGCCGCCGATGGTGCGGATATTGGCGTTCATACCGGTCGCGGCGCCGGTCTGCTCGGGCGGCACGCTGCCCACGATGAGGTTGGCCATCGAGGCGAAGGCCAGTCCGATACCGAGGCCGAACAGGGCGGCGACGACGGCGATCTGCCACTGCGCGTCATGCCAGAGGGTGAGGAATCCGCAGGCCAGCGCTCCGAGGGCGGCACCGGCGGTGAGCAGAGCCTTGGCCCCGACACGGGGCTCCAGACGTCCCGACAGGACGCCCGAGAGGAACATCGCGACGAGCATCGGCAGCATCAGCAGGCCGGAGGCGGTCACGCTGGCACCGAAGCCGTAGCCGGCCGCGGACGGCGTCTGGACGAAGCCGGGCAGGAAGGACCAGATGGAGTACATTCCGGCGCCGAACAGCAGGGCGGCGGTGTTGGTCGTCCACACCGCGGGCAGCCGCAGTACGCGCAGGTCGATGAGCGGGGTGCGCGAGCGGGCCTCGGCCGTCAGCCACACCGCGAACAGTACGACGGCGGCGGCGAAGAGACCGAGCACCCTCGCCGAGCCCCAGCCCCACTGCCCGGCCTGGCTCAGCGGCAGCAACAGGGCAACCAGCCAGCCGGAGAGCAGCACGGCGCCGCCCCAGCTGACCTTGCCGGAAGCCCTCTTGGGCGACTCGGGGACATAGCGCAGGGCGATCAGGACCGTCGCGGCGACGATCCCCACCGGGATCCAGAACAGCCAGCGGTAGTCGAGTGCGGACACGATCGGTCCGGCGGCCACCATGCCGACACCGCCGCCTGCGGCGATGACGGCGGAGAGATTGCTGATGCTGCCGCTGACCCGGGCCGGGGCGAACTCGTCCCGGATGATGCCGAAGGAGAGCGGGAACAGGGCGCCGCCGACGCCCTGGATCACCCGGGCGACGATGAGCACACCGATGTTCGGGGCCAGCGCGGCGACGAGGCAGCCGGCCAGGACGGTCAGCAGGACGGCGACGAGGGTCCGCTTCTTGCCGGCGAGATCGCCGACCCGGCCGAGGATCGGGGTGAAGACCGAGGCGGACAGCAGATAGGCCGTCATCACCCAGGTCGCGGTGGACTGGGAGGTGTGCAGGGCGTGCTGGACGGTCGGCAGGGCCGGCGCGATCAGCGACTGCAACATGGCGAACACGCCGGCACCGGTCGCGAGGACGGTGAAGGTGAGGCGATTGGACGGGCGGGACATGAGGAAGCCTCTCCGGAATCAGGGAAGCGGAGGGTCGGGTGTGAAGGGGGCACGGTCGTACGGGTCGTGCCACGGGAGCGCGGGGGCGGCGGCGCGGGCCGCGTCCGGCCACGGCGGAGCCACCCCGCACTGCTAAAGTGGAGGTACTCCTCCACTGTAGCGGAGGCATCCCTCCGTTTCAATCGACACCCTCCCGGGAGGCAGCAGTGACGGCCACACCGTTCCCCGTCAGCGAGATCGTGGCGACCCGCCGGCCGCACCGAAAGGACGCCGCCCGCAACTACGACGCCCTGCTCTCCGCCGCCCGCGAGGCGTTCGCCGAGCACGGGTCCGAGGCCTCCCTGGAGGACATCGCCCGCCGCGCCGGCGTGGGCATCGGCACGCTGTACCGGAACTTCCCCACCCGCCGCGACCTGTTCGAGACCGTCTACGCGGACGAGGTCAACGCGCTGTGCCGGGTGGCCGTGGAGGTCGCGGACCGGGAGCCGTGGGAGGCGCTGACGTCCTGGCTCGACCGGTTCGCCGGGTACATGGTCACCAAGCGCGCGGTGCGGGAGGCCCTGGACGGCGAGTCGGACATCTTCCAGGCCTGCCGTGAGTCCATGTACGCGGCCGGCGGCCCGCTGCTGGAGCGGGCACAGCGGTCCGGCGCCGCCCGGACGGACATGGACTTCGGGGACCTGCTGCGGATGGTCGCCGGGATCACCGCGACGGCCTTCGAGGACACCGCCCAGCGGAACCGGGTCCTCGCCATCGCCCTGGACGGGGTCCGCGTCACCCCCTGAAGCGAGCGGTCCGGCCGCTACTTGATCAGTGTGTTCGCCACCACCACGATCAGCCCGAGCGTCGCGTCCCCCAGCCCCATCAGGACGGCGACCGGCCAGCGCCGTGCCGTCCAGCGGGCGGTGATGACGCCGAGCACGAACAGGATCACGATGTTGAGCACGAACGCCGCGTACTCGACACCCTTCGCGGGCCACCACCCCCAGCGCGCGCCCGCGAGCAGGAAGACGGTGGGCAGCACGGCCGTGACGAGCGGCCACTCGTTGCGCATCGCGACCAGGACGTCCCACCGGTGGTGCGGCGTGCGCTCGGCGATGTAGTGGGCGTAGCCGTGGGCGAGGGCGGAGGCGCACGCGGTCACCAGCACCCAGGCCGCGTCGTAACCGCGGACCTCGGCGGAGGTGTGCCCGTACTGGGTGAGCGCCGCGACCATCGAGCTGGCGAGCACGGCGCCGTACACCCCGCCGAAGAGGACCATCTCGCGCGTGTCGTGGTTCCGGGGCGGTGCCGTGCCGACCGCCGTGGAGTCAGCCATGTCCCCACGATCACCCGGCCCGCGCGCCGCTGCCACTCCGTACGCCCCCGACGAAGTGTCCCGCGACCAGGCCCGATGCCCCACACACTGTCCACGGCGGTACGGCTCGCGCGCGGACTAGGGTCGCCCGTATGACGCACAGCTTCACGCTTCACATCCCCGACGCCGATCTCGAACCCGAGCCCCTGGACCCGGGACAGATCGTCTCCGGGAACCCGGAGGTCACCGGAAAGGTGGTCTGGGAGTCGCCGGACGGGCGGCAGATCCGGGGCATCTGGCAGATCACCCCGGGCGTGGTCACGGACACCGAGGCGGACGAACTGTTCGTGGTGATCAGCGGGTCGGCGACGATCGAGGTGGCGGACGGGCCGACGCTGACCGTGGGCCCCGGCGACATGGCGGTGCTCCGCGCGGGCGACCGTACGACGTGGACCGTGCACGAGACGCTGCGCAAGGCCTACGCCATCAACCTGTGAGGCCGTCCCCGGGCGGTCCGGTCGTTCCGCGGATCTCCAGCGTCGGCGCGGCCAGCCGCACCCGTCCCTCGGCCGCCGGCCGCTCGAAGCGGTCCAGCAGACAGCGGGCGGCGCGCCGGCCCACCTCGTACGGTGAGGTGTCGACGGTGGTCAGCCACACGTGCCGCAGCCGGGCTATGCCCGTGTTGTCGTACCCGGTCACCGACAGGTCGCGGGGCACCCGCAGGCCCAGTTCCCCCGCCGCCGACAGCGCGCCCACCGCGGCCATGTCGTTGACGGCGAAGAGCGCCGTGGGCCGCTCGGCGCGGCCGAGCAGCCGTACGGTCCCGCGATAACCGCCCTCCTCGGTCAGGTCCCCGGGCTCCACCAGCGGCTCGGCGCCGTGTTCGCGCATCGCCGCCTCGAAGCCCCGTCGGCGCAGCGCGCCGACGGCGCCGTGGCCCGCCAGGTGCCCGATCCGGCGATGGCCGAGCCCCAGCAGGTGCTCGGTGGCGAGCCGGGCGCCCTGCTCGTCGTCCCCGGCGACGACGTCCACCCCCGGCGGCTGCGCCTCGCGGGCACCCGCCACGACCACCGGCATCCGGCGCGCCAGCGCGCCGAGCCCGCCCGCGTCCGGGACCGTGCCGACCACCACCAGGCCGTCGGCGCCCAGGTCCAGGAAGGGTTCGGCGAGGTCGTGGCCCAGCCGCCGGTTCAGCCGGGCGTCGGCCAGGAGTATGTTCAGGCCGGCCGCGTGCAGCGGGGAGTTGAGCCCGTCGAGCAGTTCCACGAACCAGGGGTTGCGCAGGTCGTCCAGGAGGACGCCGACGGTCCTGGTGCGCTGCTCGCTGAGGCTGCGGGCCGCCGCGTTCGGCCGGTAGCCCAGCTCGCGCACGGCCCGCAGCACCGCCTCCCGCTTCTCCGGGCGCACCGGGCCGGAGTCGCGCAGCACCAGGGAGACCAGCGACTTGGAGACTCCGGCCCGTTCGGCCACGTCGCGGATCGTCGGCGGTCTCATGACATGGACCGTTCCATGCGGCGTGGCGTCCTGTCAAAGGGTTGACACCCTTGCCATGTCCGCACAAAGGTGACCGGGACAGGAGATGGACCGGTCCAACGAGGGGCTGTCATGGTGGAAACGCTGGGTGTCGCCGTCGTCGGGTTCGGCTGGATGGGCCGGGTGCACACCCAGGCGTACGCCCGGCTGCCGCACCACTATCCCCGGCTCCCCCTGCGGCCCCTGCTGGTCTCGGTCGCCGAGGAGGTGCCGGGGCGGGCGGAGGAGGCCGCCGAGCGGTTCGGGTTCGCCACCGCGACCCGCGACTGGCGCGAGGTGGCCGCCGACCCGCGCGTCCGGGCCGTCAGCGTCACCGCGCCCAACTTCCTGCACCGGGAGATCGGCGTGGCGATGGCCGAGGCCGGCAAGCACCTCTGGATCGAGAAGCCGGTGGGCCTGACCGCCGGGGACGCCCGCGCGGTCGCCGACGCGGTCGCGCGGGCGGGGGTGCGGGGCACGGTCGGCTTCAACTACCGCAACGCGCCCGCGGTGGAGGCCGCCCGGGAACTGATCGCCTCCGGCGGGATCGGCACGGTCACGCATGTCCGGATCCGCCTCTTCAGCGACTACGCCGCCCACCCGGACGGCGCCCTGACCTGGCGGTACGAACGCGAGCGCGGCGGCAGCGGAGTGCTCGGCGACCTGGCCTCGCACGGCGCGGACCTGGCCCGTTTCCTGCTCGGCGACATCGCCTCCGTCATCGCCGACACCGCGATCTTCGTGCCGCGGCGCGCCCGCCCGGCCGGTGCGACGGCCGGCCACACGCTGGCCTCGGGCGGCGAACCGGGCCCGGTCGAGAACGAGGACTACGTCGGCTGCCTGCTCCGCTTCGCCTCCGGCGCCCGCGGCGTCCTGGAGGCGTGCCGGGTCTCGGTCGGCGAACAGAACGCCTACGGCTTCGAGGTGCACGGCACCCGGGGCGCGGTGTTCTGGGACTTCCGCCGGATGAACGAACTCGGGGTGAGCCGCGGCACGACGTACCAGGACCAGCCGGTGAGCACGGTGTACGTCGGTCCGGGCGCCGGGGAGTTCGCCGCGTTCCAGCCGGGCGCGGCCAACGCGATGGGCTACGACGACCTGAAGGTGATCGAGGCCCACCGTTTCGTACGGTCCATCGCCGAGGGCACGCCGTACGGCACCACACTCGCGGACGCGGTGCACAGCGCGCGCCTGCTCGACGCCATGGCGGAGTCGGCCCGGACCGGTGGCTGGGTCAGCCCGTAGGCATGTTGTACGGGGTGACCACCTGGATGGCGGACGGCAGCAGCGGCCCCGCGGGCGGCAGCGCGCCGTGGCGGCGCATCACCTCGTGACAGGCCTCGCGCACATCGTGCCGCAGGTCGTGGTGGAGCACGGCGGACAGACGGTGTTCGCGCAGCAGCCGGGTGTTGTCGTGGTCCAGGTCGTGCGCGACGAACACCGCGCACTCGCGGCCGAGATCGGCGAACGCCCGCAGCGTGGCGTGGTTGCCGCCGCCGATGGAGTACACCGCGCGGATCTCCGGGTCGCGGCGCAGGGCGTCACGGACCAGGTCGTACTGCGTGGCGTCCAGGCCCTGCCCCTCGGCGATCTCCACCAGCGCGCGCCGCGGATGCCGGGCCCGCATGGTGGCGCGGAACCCCATCTCGCGCTCCTCCTCGTTGCGGAAGCAGCCGCTGCTCAGGCTGGTGAGGACATGGCCGGGCCGGTCGCCGAGCCACTGGCCCGTGAGGTAGGCGGCGGTCGCGCCGGCCGCGCGGTTGTCGATGCCGACGTAGGCGACGCGCCCGCTCGCCGGCAGGTCGGTGACGAAGGTGACGACCGGGATGCCGGCGGCGGTGAGCCGGCCGACGGCCGCGGTGATCTCGGGGACGTCCGGCGCCTTGAGGACGACGCCCTGCGAGCCGCGCCGGGCGATCCGGTCCAGCGTGCGGACCAGTTCCCCGACCGGTCCGGTCTCGCGGAAGTGGAAGCGGGAGCGGACGACCGCCGGACGCAGCGCGGGCAGTTCGGCCTCCAGGGCGGCCCGCACGGCGGTGGTGAACCGCTCGGGGGCCTGCGCCACGATGTCCACCATGAAGGTACGGCCGACCAGCCGGACCTGGGTGCGCTGCCGGTCGAGATCGGCGATGGCCCGGTGCACCTCCTGCGCGGTGTTCTCCCGCACCCCTCCCCTGCCGTTCAGCACCCGGTCCACGGTGGCCTCGCTCAGACCCGCCTGACGTGCGATCTCCCGGATCGGGAACGGGTGGCCCATGGACGTCTCCTTGAGGGGTTTTTGATGGCTCACTGCTGGTTGTTCGAGGGGTTTGTACTGACAAGAATGGCAGCGCTGCGCCGCCTCCGTGGCCCGCGGGTCACGGAGGACCGCTCCGCGCCGCGGGCGGCGGCGGAACGCCGGGAGAGCTGAGGAACGCATGGGACTTCTCGACGACAAGGTCGTCCTCGTCAACGGCGGCAGCCAGGGGCTGGGGGCCGCGATCGCGCGGGCCGCCGTCCGCGAGGGCGCCGCCGTGACGGTGAGCGGGCGGCGCCCCGAGCCGGGTGAGGCGCTGGTGGCGGAGCTGACGGCCGCCGGGGGCCGGGCGCGGTACGTGCGCGCCGACCTGGCGGACGCCGAGCAGGCCAGGGCGGTGGTGGCCCGGGTGGTGGACGCCTGCGGCCGGATCGACTGCCTGGTGAACTCGGCCGGGCTGACCTCGCGGGGGACGCTGCTGGACACCACGCCGGAGCTGTTCGACGCGCACATCGCGGTCAACCTCAGAGGGCCGTTCTTCGCCATGCAGGCGGCGGTCGCCGACATGACGGCCCGCAAGGCGCCCGGCACGATCGTCAACGTCGTCACCTCGTCGGCGCACGGCGGGCAGCCGTTCCTCGCGCCGTACGTCGCCGCCAAGGCGGGCCTGGCGGGTCTCACCCGGAACGCGGCGCACGCCCACCGCTGGGACCGGATCCGGATCAACGGTCTGAACATCGGCTGGACCGCGACGGAGGGCGAGGACGCCGTCCAGCGCGCCTTCCACGGCGCAGGCGACGACTGGCGGGAGCGGGCCGCGGCCCGGCTGCCGATGGGCAGACTCGGCCGGCCGGAGGAAATCGCCGACTTCGTGGTCTTCCTGCTGTCCGACCGGTCCGGCGTGGTCACCGGCTCGGTGATCGACTGGGACCAGAACGTGCTCGGCGGCCTCGACTAGAACTTCGCCCCTGACCCTAGGAGCAGCACTCCATGCGTATCGGAATCCTCGGCCTCGGCCGCATCGGCGCCTTCCACGCCGAGACCCTCTCCGGCCTGGACGCCGTCGAGTCGCTCGTCGTCACCGATCCGTTCGCCCAGGCGGCCAAGGCCGCCGCCGAGCGGTTCGGCGCCGAGGTCGTGGACTCGCCGGAGGCGCTGCTGGCCGCCGGTGTGGACGGCATCGTGGTGGCCGCCGCCACCGACGCCCATCCCGCTCTCATCCTGGCCGGTGCCGAGGCCGGCGTCCCGGTCTTCTGCGAGAAGCCCGTCGCCCGGACGATGCGCGAGGGCGTCGCGGTCCTCAAGGCCGTCCAGGGCTGCGGCGTGCCGGTCCAGATCGGCTACAACCGGCGCTTCGACCCGGGCTTCGCCGCCGCCCGGGCCGCCGTGCGGGCCGGTGAGCTGGGCAAGCTGCACACGGTCCGGTCCACCACCCTGGACCCGGCGCCGCCCCCGGCCGCGTACGTCGCCGCGTCCGGCGGCATCTTCCGCGACTGCTCCGTGCACGACTTCGACATCATCCGCTGGGTGACGGGCCGTGAGGTCACCGAGGTGTACGCGGTGGGCGGCAACCGGGGCGCCGCCTACATCGAGGAGGCGGGCGACGCCGACACCACGGGCGCGATCCTGACACTGGACGACGGCACGATCGCCGTCGTGTCCAACTCCCGCCACAACGCACGCGGTTACGACGTGCGCATGGAACTCCACGGCTTCGCCGACTCCATCGCCGTCGGCCTGGAGGACAAGCTCCCGCTCCGCTCGGTGGAGCCGGGCGTGACCTTCCCCTCCGGCACCCCGCACGACTTCTTCATGGACCGCTTCGCCGCCGCCTACCGCGCCGAACTGACCGCGTTCACCGAGGTCGTGTCCGGCGTCCGCCCCTCCCCGTGCACCGTCGGGGACGCTCTGGAGGCCGGCTGGATCGCGGAGGCCTGCACCCGGTCGCTGCACGAGCACCGGCCGGTGACGCTCGCGGAGGCGCGGGAGGGCTGAGCGCACGCCGCGGCGCCGGGCCACCGGCCCGGCGCCGTACGTCCTGGCGGACCGGTCAGCCGCAGTACCGGATCAGCCACTCGTCCGGGTTGTACGTGTCCCGGGCCGGGTCCGGCGTGGTCGCCGGCCTGGTCTCCACCATGTCCTGCGGGTGTATCCGCTCGGGCAGGGAGCCGAAGCGGTCGCGGCGCCGGACCGCCGCGTCGGCCGGATCCTGGGACGTCGTGCGAGGTTCCGTGCGGTGTGTCATCTCGTCCTCCCGTCTGCGCGGGCATCCCCCGACATCGAGCACAACGCCCGCGTGCCCCTGCTTGGTTCCCGGCCACCGCGCGGCCGAATCCGTCGGGGTACCGCAGGAACCGGGCCGCGGTCCCCGGACCGCGGCCCGTCGTCCCGTCAGGCCCCGCAGGAGCGCAGGAAACGCCGGGTGCGCACGGCGATCGGCAGCGGCTTGTCCGGCTCGCACGGGTACATGTCCTGCTCCACGACGGCGAACAGCTCCACGCCCAGTCGCTGCGCGGCCTGGAGGACCGGCCCCAGTTCCGGGATCCCCGAGGGGGGTTCGCACATGACCCCGCGCTGCACGGCCGGCCCGAACGGCACCCCGCCCGCGATCACGCCGGCCAGGATGTCCGGGTCGACCTGCTTGAGGTGCAGGTAGCCGATGCGCTCGCCGTAGGTCTCGATCAGCTTGACGCTGTCGCCGCCGCAGTAGGCGTAGTGCCCGGTGTCCAGACACAGGTTGACCAGGCCGGCGTCGGTCGAGTCCAGGAAGCGTACGACGTGCTCCTCGGTGTCGATGTGGGTGTCGGCGTGCGGGTGCACGACGATGTCCAGGCCGTAGGTCTCCTTGACCTCGTGGCCGAGGCGCTCCATGCCCTTCGTCAGATGCGCCCACTGCTCGGCGGTCAGCTCCGGCGGCTCCAGGATCTCGGCGGTCTTGTCGTCCCGCCAGAAGGAGGGGATCACCACGAGGTGCCGGGCACCCATCGCCCGGGTGAGCGCGGCGACCTGCCCGACGTGCGCCCAGGTCTCCTCCCAGACGGCCGGGCCCCGGTGCAGGCCGGTGAAGACCGTGCCCGCCGAGACCTTCAGGTTCCGCCTGGCCACCTCCTCGGCCAGCCGCGCCGGGTCGGTGGGGAGGTAGCCGTACGGGCCCAGCTCGATCCAGTCGTAGCCGGCCTCGGCGACCTCGTCGAGGAAGCGGTCCCAGGGCACCTGCCGGGGGTCGTCCGGGAACCAGACGCCCCAGGAGTCGGGGGCCGAGCCGACCCGGATGCGGTCGAGCGGGGAGGCGTGCGCCATGGTCAGGAGTCTCCTTCCGGGGAGGGCGCCACGGGGGCCGTGAGGTCGCCCTCTTCGGGCAGTTCCTCGACGTCGACGCCGCGGACCTGGGCCAGCTCGTGCTTGAGCGCGGCGAGTTCGGCGCCGCCGGCCATGTGGTTGGTCAGCTCTTCCAGGCCGACCTCGCCGCGTTCGGCGGACAGTTCGAGGGTGCCGAGGCGCAGGACGCTGAAGTGGTCGCCGACCATGTAGGCGTGGTGGGGGTTGTGGGTGATGAAGATGACGCCGAGGCCGCGGTCCCGGGCGGCGGCGATGTACTTGAGCACCACACCGGACTGCTTGACGCCGAGGGCGGCGGTCGGCTCGTCCAGGATGAGGACGCGGGCACCGAAGTAGACGGCGCGGGCGATGGCCACGCTCTGCCGCTGGCCGCCGGAGAGGGTGCCGATGGGCTGTTCCAGGTCGTCCAGGACGATGCCCATGTTGCGCAGTTCCTCGTCGGCCGTCCGCTTCATCCGGTGGATGTCCAGGCGGCGGACCGGCCAGGGTCCCTTGGTCATCTCCGAGCCGAGGAAGAAGTTCCGCCACACGGGCATGAGGGGGACGGTGGCCAGGTCCTGGTAGACGGTGGCGATGCCCTGGTGCAGGGCCTCCCGCGGGGTGGAGAAGCGCACCGGCCGTCCGTCGACGAGGAACTCGCCCTCGGTGTGCTGGTGCAGGCCGGAGATGATCTTGATGAGGGTGGACTTGCCGGCGCCGTTGTCGCCGAGTACGCAGGTGACCCGGCCGGCGTGGACCCGCAGGTCGACTCCGTGCAGGGCGCGGACGTTGCCGTAGGACTTGCCGGCGCCGCGCAGTTCGACCAGGGGGCCGCCCTCGTCGGGTGTGCCGTCCTGAAGGACGGCGCCGTGGGTTCCGGTTCCGTTGTCGGTCATGGGTCTCACCTCCGGGTCGCCGTGCGCTGGACCCACAGATTGATCAGGACGGCGCCGAGGAGCATCACGCCGAGGAAGGCCTTGAACCAGTCGGGGTTCCAGCCGGCGTAGACGATGCCCTGCTGCACCATGCCGAACATGAACGCGCCGAAGACCGGGCCGATCGCCGAGCCGTAGCCGCCGGTGAGCAGACAGCCGCCGATGACGGCCGCGGCGATGTAGATCAGCTCCTGGCCGACGCCCTCGCCGGACTGCACGGTGTTGAACGAGAACAGGTTGTGCATGCCGACGAACCAGGCACCGAAGCCGACCAGCATGAACAGGGTGATCTTGGTGAAGTTCACCGGGACACCGACCGCGCGGGCGCTGTCCTTGGCGCCGCCGACGGCGAAGATCCAGTTGCCGTACTTGGTACGCAGCAGCACCCAGGTGGCCAGCGCGGCGAAGACCAGCCACCACACCACGGTGATCTTCACCTGGACCCCGCCGATACCGAAGGAGGAGGCGAAGATCTTCTTGGCCTGGTCGAAGCCGTCCATGTCGCTGATGTCGTCGGTGGCGACGTTGCCGGTGACCAGCTTGGTCACGGCGAGGTTGACGCCCTGGAGGATCAGGAAGGTGCCGAGGGTGACCAGGAAGCTGGGCAGCCCGGTCCGCACCACCATCCAGCCGTTGAAGGCGCCGATCGCGAGGGACGCGATCAGGGCGACGATCACTCCGCTCCACACGTTCAGCGTCAGCTGGTAGCTGAGCATGCCGGCGGTGAGTGCCGAGGAGACGACGGCGACGCCGGAGGAGAGGTCGAACTCGCCGCCGATCATCAGCAGGGCCACCGGGAGGGCCATGATGCCGATGGTCGAGGACTGGTAGAGGATGTTGGCCATCGAACTGCCGTCGCGCACCGGCGGTGCCACGATCAGGAAGAAGACCAGGACGGCGACGGCACCGAGGAAGACGCCCACCTCGGGCCGCGCCAGCAGTCTCAGGGCCAGCGGACGGCGGGCGGTGCGGCCGTCGGTCTGCTTCGGGCGGGGTGCCGGGGGGCCGCCCACCGCCGGCCCGGCCTGCCGTGCCATGCCCATCACCGGGTGCCCTTCGCGGCGAACTCGGCGACCTTGTCGACGTTGGACTTGTCGACGAAGGCCGGGCCGGTCAGCACCGGCTCCGCGCCGCCGCCGCTGAAGTTGCCGTTGTACTTGTAGAGCCACAGCGAGTCGACCGCCAGATAGCCCTGGAGGTAGGGCTGCTGGTCGACGGCGAACTCGATGGTGCCGTTCCGCACCGCCTTCACCAGTTCCTTGTTGAGGTCGAAGGTGGCCACCTTCGCCTTGCTGCCCGCGTCGCCCACCGACTGGACCGCGGTCAGGGCGTAGGGGGCGCCGAGGGTCACGACCGTGTCGACGGACGTGTCCTGCTTCAGCTTCGCCGTGATCGTGGACCGCACGGACGGCATGTCGGTGCCGTTCACGTACAGGGTCTCGGTGGTGCCCTTGAACGTCTTCCGGACGCCGTCGCAGCGCTGGGTGAGCCCCACGTTGCCCTGTTCCTGGATCACGCAGACGATCTTCTTCGCGCCGGTGGTGTTCAGCTTGTCGCCGAACGCCTCTCCCGCCACGCTCTCGTCCTGCCCGAAGAACTCCAGCAGGCCGAGCTTCTTCCAGTCGCTCAGTCCCGAGTTGAGTCCGACCACGGGGATGCCGGCCTGCTCCGCCTTGGCGATCACGCCCTTCATCGCGTCGGGCTTGGCCAGGGTGAGCGCGATGCCGTCGACCTTCTGGTCGATGGCGTTCTGCACGAGGTTGGCCTGGGTTCCCGCGTTCGGGTCGGCGGAGTAGACGAGCTTGATGTTGTCCTTGGCCGCCGCGGCCTCGGCCCCCTTGCGGACGGTGTCCCAGAAGGTGTCTCCGGGCGCCTGGTGGGTGACCAGCGCGACGGTCATGCGGGGCGTGTTCGCCTTGCCCGCGGCGGCGTTCGCCGCTTCCTCCTCCGCCCTCTTGCCGCCGTGACTGCTGGAGCAGCCGGCCAGGGTGAGGGCTGCCGCGGCGGCCACGGCCACGGCGGTGACCAGTCCGCGGGAGCGGGGGCGAGAAGAGCGGTCCATCTTTCCTGCACCTCACTGTGCGTGCGACGGGGCAAGGGACGCTGATGCGTTGGGACGGGATACAAGTCTCTGACGAGCCCGCTGTCAATACTTTGTTAAGACATCATTTCACATGCAGGTCCGAATGTAAGTACAAATGACGGACACCCTCGCCTCCCCGGACCCATACCCGACAGGCATGAGCCCAGTACACCGCACCCCGCGGCGAACGGCACCGGGTGATCGCGCACTCGACCGGACCGCCCGACGGACGGCCCTTGTCCACCGGGCATCCCGGCGCGCCTCCGGCTTCCAGCCGCCGGCCGGCACCCGAAGACTGCCAGCCGCTGGTCAGCACCCGAAACGGAATCATCTCTTTCACCTGGGCCGGAACCGCCTGGCTCCCCCGGGGCGGATCCACCGCTTTCACACAGCCCCCTCGGCCGTTCGCGCGGCGGGGGCCGGGACGTCCGTACACCCCCCAACGGCGCAGGTGACGATGACGATTACGTTTCGGGCAAGAGACACCCGAGTCGGAGCGGAGCTATTGACGCACGCGCGGACAGGGGGCTGTTATTACGCCCACGATGTTCGGTCGAGTTGGTTTCTGAGCGGTTTCGACGACCTTTCGGTGATCAACTCACCCCCTTGGCCGAACCCTGTTTTCCTCAGGAGCAGCCATGCGCCTCTCCCCCTCCGGCCTTTCCCTCCCGGGTCCCAGCCGACGTTCCCTGCTGCGCGGAGCCGGCGGCACCGCCCTGCTCGCAGGCGCCGGCATACCCCTGCTGTCCGCCTGCGGAGGCAGCGGTTCCGCCTCCGACCCGAAGACCGTCACCGTCGGCTCCAACGCCTCGGACGCGGTGCCGAAGGCGGCGTTCGAAAGCGTCTACGCCGCCTTCAAGAAGCAGTCCGGCCTCACCGTGGATGTGAACACGAAGGACCACAACACCTTCCAGGAGCAGATCAACTCCTATCTCCAGGGCACTCCGGACGACGTGTTCAACTGGTTCGCCGGTTACCGCATGCAGTTCTTCGCGGCGAAGAAGCTGGCCACGCCGATCGACGACGTGTGGGCGAAGATCGGGGACAACTTCCCCGAGGCGATGAAAAAGCTCAGCAAGGGCGAGGACGGCAAGTACTACTTCCTGCCGATGACGACGTATCCCTGGGCGGTCTTCTATCGCAGAAGCGTCTTCCAGCAGCACGGTTACAAGATCCCCGCCACCTGGGACGACTTCGTCGCCCTGCTGAAGCAGATGAAGAAGGACGGCCTGGTCCCGCTCGCCTTCGGCGACAAGGACGCCTGGCCGGCGATGGGCACCTTCGACCAGATCAACTTCCGTCTGAACGGCTACGACTTCCATGTCGAACTGATGGCGGGCAAGGCGTCCTGGACCGACCCGAAGGTGAAGGACGTCTTCGACCACTGGGCCGAGATCCTCCCCTATCACCAGGACGGCTTCATGGGCCGTACCTGGCAGGACGCCGCCCAGACCCTGGTCGCCAAGAAGGCCGGCATGTACCTCCTGGGCTCCTTCGTGGCCCAGCAGTTCACCGACAAGGCCGACCTGGACGACCTCGACTTCTTCCCCTTCCCGGAGATCAACTCCGCGTACGGCCAGGACACGGTCGAGGCGCCGACCGACGGCTTCATGGTGAGCAAGTCCCCGAAGAACCACGCGGGCGTCGTGAAGCTGCTGGAGTACCTGGGCAGCCCGGCGGCCGAGGAGCTGTACCTCAAGACCGACCCGAGCGTGGTGGCCGCCTCCAGCAAGGCCGGCACCTCCGCGTACTCCGCCCTCCAGAAGAAGGCGTTCGAGATGATCGGCGGCGCGAAGAGCCTCACCCAGTTCATGGACCGCGACAGCCGCCCCGACTTCACCTCCACGGTGATGCAGCCCGGCCTGCAGAAATTCCTCCAGAACCCCAAGGGCGTGGACGGCCTGCTGTCGTCCGTCGAACGCCAGAAGAAGACCATCTTCGCGTCCTCGTGAGCGGCCCGATGACCACCGACACGACGACGAAGACCCCGGAGGCGGCAGCCGTGCCGCCGCCGGGGGCCGCGCCCGAGAAGAAGCGGGGCACGCACGGCCACCGGCGCCTGCTGACCCGCCGTGACCGGTTCACGCTCGCCGTGATGGCGGGCGTGCCCACCGTCCTGCACGTGCTGCTGGTGTGGGTCACCGCCATCGCCTCGATCCTGCTCGCCTTCACCACCTGGGACGGCATCGGGTTCGACTCCATCACCTGGGTCGGCCTGGACAACTTCCGGCAACTCTTCACCGACAACCCGCAGTTCTGGCCGGCCGTCCAGCACAACGTGATCTGGTTCGTGGTGCTGATCCTGGTCCCGACGCCGTTCGGCCTGTTCCTCGCCGTGCAGCTGGACAAGCGGATCCGCTTCACCCGGGTCTACCAGACCGCGTTCTTCCTGCCCGTCGTCATCTCGATGGCGTGCATCGGCTTCGTCTGGCAACTGGTCTACAACCCGGACACGGGCCTGATCAACAGCGTCATCGGCGCCAACGAGCCGGGCCACTACATCGACTGGATCGGCGACCCCGACCTCAATCTGTGGGCCGTGCTGATCGCCGCGTCCTGGCGGCACACCGGCTACATGATGATCCTGTACCTGGCCGGCCTGAAGAGTGTCGACCCGTCGCTGCGGGAGGCGTCCGCGCTCGACGGGTCGAACGAGTGGCAGACCTTCCGGCACGTCATCTTCCCGACCCTGCGCCCCACCAACACGGTCGTCCTCGTCGTCACCATCATCGAGGCCCTGCGCGCCTTCGACCTGGTCTTCGTCTTCAACAAGGGCGCCCAGGGCACCGAGTTGCTGTCGATCCTGGTCACCAACAACATCATCGGCGAGTCCAGCCGCATCGGCTACGGCTCCGCCATCGCCGTCGTCCTGCTGGTGATCTCCCTCGCGGTGATCATCCCGTACCTCATCGCCACCTTCCGGAAGGAGCGGCGCGCATGAGCACCGTGAGCGCGGCGGGAAAGCGGCGTGCCCCGGTCCGGCCGGCCCGGATCCTGCTGCACGTCTTCCTCGCGGGCACCGCCCTGGCCTGGCTGGCGCCCCTGCTCTGGGCGGTCTTCTCCGCCCTGCGCCCGTACGGCGAGACCAGCGCGAAGGGCTATGTGTCCTGGCCGGACACACTGAACTTCGACAACTTCGAGAACGCCTTCCAGCAGTCGGACATGACGCACTACTTCGGGAACACGCTGGTGATCGCGATCCCGGCCGTGCTGCTGACGCTGTTCCTGTCCTCCTGCGTCGCCTTCTACGTCAGCCGGTTCGACTTCCGTCTCAACCTCGCGCTGCTGCTGGTGTTCACCGCGGGCAACCTGCTGCCGCAGCAGGTCATCATCACCCCGCTGTACCGGCTGTACCTGCTCACGGACCTGCCGGGCATCACCGCCAGCGGCAAGCTGTACGACTCCGCGCTGGGCCTGGTCCTCATCCATGTGGCGTTCCAGTCCGGCTTCTGCGCGTTCGTACTCAGCAACTACATGCGCTCGCTGCCGCACGAGCTGACCGAGGCCGCGCTGGTCGACGGCGCCTCGGTGTGGCGGCTGTACTGGCAGATCACGCTGCCGCTGTGCAAGCCGGCGATGGCGGCCCTGGCGACCCTGCTGTCCATCTGGATCTACAACGACTTCTTCTGGGCGCTGGTACTGATCTCCACCGGCGAGAACATGCCGATCACCTCGGCGCTGAACAACCTCTCCGGCCAGTACTTCACCGACCCCAACCTGGTCGCCGCGGGATCCCTGCTGACCGCGATCCCGACGCTGGTCGTCTACTTCGCGCTCCAGCGCCAGTTCGTCAGCGGTCTGACCCTGGGCTCCAGCAAGGGCTGACGCGCCCGCAGCCGCGGTCGCACCCGCGCCGGGGTGCGACCGCGGGAGCCGCGCGGTCAGTGTGCGGCGTCCAGCCGGGCCCGCTGCTCCTCGTCGAGTTCCAGGTCGACGGCGGCGAGGTTCTCGTCGAGCTGGGCCACCGAGGAGGCACCGGCCAGCGGTATCACGGGCAGCTCACCGCCCAGCTGCCAGGCCAGCACCACCTGGTTGACGGTCGCCCCCGTCTCCCGCGCCACCTCGCGCAGCACGGCGAGGCGGGCCGGGGTGCCGGGGTGGTCGTAGTCCTGCGGCAGCGGCTTGTCGGCGCGGGTGTAGGCGCCGGCCAGCAGCGGTGAGTAGGCGACCAGGGTCAGGCCCGGCTCCGCCCGCAGATAGCTGCGCAGCTGGGCGTCGGCGCCGCCGAGGCTGCCGTCCGGGAACAGCCCGCCGGGTACGTCCGTACGGGGCCGCAGATAGCTGTGCTGGTACTGGAGGACGTCGTAGCCTGGCAGGCCCGCGGCTGCCGCGAGGGCGCGGGCGCGTTCCACCCGCCACACGGCGTGGTTGCTGACGCCGAGCAGGCCCACGGTGCCCTCGGCGACGAGCGCGGCGAAGCCCTCGACGGTCTCCGCCGGCGGGACGGCGGGGTCCTCGATGTGCGCGTAGAGCAGGTCCAGCCGGTCCACCCCGAGCCGCTCCCGGCTGCGGTCGGCCGACTCGCGGACCACCTTCGCGGACAGTCCCTCGGCGTTGTCGATGTACCCCGTGCCGGGTGCGAGGGGCCGGGCGCCCAGCTTGGTCGCGATGACGATCTCGTCACCGATGCCCCGGCTGCGCCGCCACCGCCCCAGCAGTTCCTCGCTCTGGCCGCCCTGGCTCCCGTCCTCCCAGAAGGCGTAGTTGTCGGAGGTGTCGACGAAGTTCCCGCCGGCCTCGACGTAGCGGTCGAGGACGGCGAAGGAGGTCTTCTCGTCGGTGCGCGACCCGAACAGCATCGCGCCGAGCGCGAGCACGCTCACCTCCCGGCGGGTGGCCGGGTCGCTGCCGATCGTGCGGTACTTCATGCTGGATCCTCCCGTGCATGGCTGGTGAACCGGAGTCTTCAGCCTCAAGTGCGCTCCAAGTCAAGGGACTTGAAGTGTCGAGCGGCTGCTGGTGGGATGCCCGGCACCACGAACACCGTCGACCCGGAGGTTCCTGTGCTGCGAGCGATCCTGACGGCGGGCGCGGTCGTCGCCGCGCTGCTCGTCCCGGCCACCACCCACGCCGAGGAGACCGGGCCGGGCATACCCCGGCTCACCGACCGCCACGGGCGGGTGCTCACGCTGCACGGCTGGAACATCGAGGACAAGACCCACCGCGGCGAGGAGGCCCTGTCCGGCATCACCGAGCGCCATCTGCGCGACCTGCGGGCCCGGGGCTTCGACGTCGCGCGGCTGCTGGTCTTCTGGGACGACCTGGAGCCCACACCCGGTCACTACAGCCGGAGTTACCTGCGCCGGATCGAGCGCGTCCTGGACTGGGCCGAGCGCTACGACGTCAGGGTCGTCATCGACGCCCACCAGGACGTCTTCGGGCCGGCCTTCGGCCACCGCGGGATACCCGAGTGGGCGACCCGGACCGACGGGCTGCCGTTCACCGCGCACCCGGACGACTGGTTCGCCGAGTACTTCGAGCCCGCCGTGCAGCGTGCCTTCACCCATCTCTACCAGGACGCGGACCTCCGCCGCGCCCAGGCCCGGATGTGGCGGACCCTCGCCGCCCGCTTCGCCGGCCATCCGGCCGTGCTCGGCTACGACCTGATCAACGAGCCGATGGGCGAGTCGCGCCCCGGCGAGGATCTGGCGACGGCCGCCCGCCGGATCGAACGGGACCAGCTCACCCCGATGTACAACCGGCTGGCCGACGCCGTCCGGCCGGCCGACCGGGACGCCTGGGTGTTCGTCGAGCCGACCCCGATCGTGGGCGAGGGCGTGCCGACCGGACTCGGCCGCATCGACGATCCCCGGGTGGTGTACGCGCCGCACTTCTACAACGCCGCCATGGAGGCGGGCGCGGACTACGACCCCGGGGCGGGCTGGATCGAGGCGTACGAGCGGGCCGTCACCGTCTATCCGCGGCGGTACCGGGTCCCGGTCGTGGTCGGCGAGTGGGGTCCGCCGGACAGTGCCCTGCCGAACATGCGCCGCTTCTACCGGGACGCGATGGCCTCCCTCAGCCGTTACACGTCCGGCTGGGCGGGCTATGTGTGGTGCTACGGCGGCGGGTACTGCGCGGTCGACGACGACGGCGCCTTCCGCGCCAACAAGGAGCTGACCGTCGAGCCCTACGCGGAGACCGTGGCGGGCACGGTCCGCTCGGCCGCCCACGACCCCACGACGGGCAGGTACCGGCTGGTCTACCGGGCGGCGTCGCACGGCTCCCGGGTGACCGAGCTGTCCCTGCCCCCGGGCACCTGGCGCGTCAGGGCCGACGGCGGGGCGACCGTCGCCCGGCCGGCGGCGGGCCGCGCCCGGGTCCTCGCGGCGCCGGGCAGCCTGGTGACCGTCACCGTGCGGCGCGGCTGACCACGGCGGCGCCGCACGGGCGCTGCGGTCCGTCCCCGTCCCCCCGTCGACGAGGGGGACGGACCACAGCGCCTACGGGCCACAGCGCCCGGGGAGTCAGGCCGCGGGGGCCGTCGGCCGCGCCGGTTCCTGCTCGAAGCGCGCGTGGAACCGACGGGTGTGGTCCACCGGGCGTTCGGGACCGGTCAGCGTCACCGTCGCGGTCAGCCGGGCGTCGGCGCTGGACGCCGCCAGACGCAGGTGCAGCTCGCCCGGTTCGACCACCCGCCGCCCGTCACGGCCGGTGAAGGAGGCCAGGTCGGCCGGCACGGTGACCCGCAGCCTGCGGGCCTCGCCCGCGGCGAGCGGGACCCGGGCGTAGCCGACGAGACGCTGCACCGGCTGCACGACGGAGGCGACCGGGTCGTGCAGGTAGAGCTGGACGACCTCGGTGCCGGCCCGCTCCCCCGTGTTGCGCACGGTGAGGGCGAGGGAGAACTCGCCGCCGGTGTCCGCCTCCGGCCGGTCGACCGTCAGGGCGCTCCAGGCGAAGGACGTGTAGGACAGACCGTGCCCGAACGCGAAGGCCGGCGTGGGATCGATGCTGGACACGTCACCGGCCTGGGCGAGCCGGGGGCCCAGGTAGGTGGCGGGCTGGCCGTCGGCGCCGCGCGGCACGCTGACGGGCAGCCGTCCGGACGGGTCGGTCCGGCCGCTCAGCACGCCGGCGATCGCGGTGGTGCCCTCCTCCCCGGGGAAGAAGGACTGCACGATCGCCGCGGCTTCGTCCGCGGCCCGGCCGAGGGCGTAGGGCCGCCCGGCCAGCAGGACCGTCACCACCGGGGTCCCGGTGTCGAGCAGCGCGTCGAGCAGCCGCTGCTGGGCGCCGGGCAGGGCCAGGGAGGGTGCGTCGCAGCCCTCGCCGCTGGTCCCCCGGCCGAAGAGGCCCGCGCGGTCGCCGAGGGCCGCGACGACGACGTCGGCCCGGCGGGCGGTGTCGACGGCCCCGGCGATGCCGGAGACGTCGCCGTCGTCGACGCCGGTGCCGTGGACGAGGGTGATCTCCGCGCCGGGGAACTCCCGCCGGAGCGCGTCGTGCAGGGTGGGCAGGCCGATGCCGGGCGGTGTGCGCGGATGGTGCACACCGACGTGCTGGGGGAAGGAGTAGCAGCCCAGTACGGCCGTGGGAGCGGCCGCGTTGGGGCCGACGAGGGCGATGCGGCGCGGCCCGTCGAGAGGCAGGGTGCCGTCGTTGGCCAGCAGGACGACCGCTTCCTCCGCCACGGTGCGGGCCAGGTCGCGGTTCTCGGCGGTGTCCAGGTCCACGGTTCCGCGCAGGGCGGCGGGATCGTCCAGGTCGGCTCCCGCGAGTACGGCCGGGACCGGGGTCCAGTCCGCGTCGAGCAGGCCGAGCCTGGCCTTCTGGACCAGCACCCGGCGCAGTGCCCGGTCGACGAGCGCCTCCGGGACCCGGCCCGCGGCGACGGCTTCGGCGAGGGGCGCGCCGAACGTCTTCACGGTGGGCAGTTCCACGTCGACACCCGCGCGCAGGGCCGTGGCCGCGGCCTGCGCCCAGTCACCGGCGACACCGTGCAGCGTCTTCAGGAAGGCGATGCCGAAGTAGTCCGCGACGACCGTGCCCTCGAAGCCCCAGGTGTCCCGCAGCAACCCGGTGAGCAGCTCCTCGTCGGCCGCCGAGGGCATCCCGTCGGTGTCGGTGTAGGCGTGCATGACGGAGTCCGCTCCGCCCTCGCGTACGGCCATCTCGAAGGGGGGCAGGAGAACGTCCGCCCGTTCGCGCGGGCCCATGCCGACGGGTGCGAGATTGCGGCCGGCGCGGGAGGCGGAGTAGCCGGCGAAGTGCTTCAGGGTGGCGACGACACCGGCGGACCGAAGGCCCTGGACATAGGCGGTGCCGATGCTGCCGACGAGATAGGGGTCCTCGCCGATGGTCTCCTCGACGCGGCCCCAGCGCGCGTCGCGCACCACGTCCAGTACGGGCGCGAGCCCCTGGTGGACGCCGACGGACCGCAGGTCGCGGCCGATGGCGGCGGCCATCCGGCGGATCAGGCCGGGGTCGAACGTGGCTCCCCAGGACAGCGGGACGGGGTAGGCGGTGGCGCCCCAGGCGGCGAATCCGGCCAGGCATTCCTCATGGGCCAGCGCGGCGATGCCGAAGCGGTTCGCGGCGGCGATCCGGGCCTGGGTGCGCAGCAGGGAGAGCGCGCCGAGCGCCGGGTCGACGGGCGCCGTGCCGAAGGGGCGGGTCAGCTGGCCCAGGCCGGAGGGGAGCAGGGCGTCGAGGTCGACGGCCTCCTCCATGTCGTGCTGGTGCGGGGCGACTTCGCCGCCCTCGTCGGACGCTCCGACCCACACGCCGTACAGCTGGGCGGTCTTCTCCTCCAGCGTCATCGCGTCGATCAGGGCGGACACGCGGGTGCCGATGTCCTGGGTCGGGTCGTTCCAGAGGGGGATCTCGGGGGTGGTCTCTACGGCCACGTTGGCGGTCACTTTCCTCCCATGCCCATCAGCCCCTGGACCAGGGCCCGGCGGGCGAACAGGTAGACGAGCAGGACGGGCACGACGGACAGCGTCACGGCTCCCAGCAGGCCGGGGATGTCGACGCCGTGTTCGGTCTGGAAGTTGTACAGACCCAGGGTGATGACCTTGGTGGAGTCGGACTGGGTCAGCACGAGCGGGAACAGGAAGCCGTTCCATGCCTGGAGCGCGGAGAACACCACGATCGTGGACAGGCCGCCGCGCGAGAGCGGCACGACGAGCTGGAAGAACATGCGCCTCGGGCTCGCTCCGTCCATCGTCATGGCCTCGAACAGCTCCGGGGAGATGTCGCGCATGGCGCCGCTGAGGATGAGCGCCGACATCGGCAGGCAGAACGCGGCGGTGGGCAGGATGACCCCGAGGAGGTTGTCGTACAGGCCCGCCTCGCTGATCAGGTAGAACATCGGCACGATGACGGCCTGGGCGGGGATGGCGAGGCCCAGCAGGAACAGCCGGAAGATCTGCGAGGTGACGCGGCCGCGGCTGCGCACGATCGCGTAGGCCAGGGGCGGTACGAGCAGCAGCACCACGCCGACGACACAGACGGTGACGACGATGGTGTTGAGGAAGTACCGGCCGAAGCCCGAGTCGAAGGCTCCGGTGTAGTTGTCGAGGGTGAAGTCGCCCGGGAAGGAGACCGGGCCGCTCTTCGCGTAGTCCTGCCGGGTGCGCAGGGTGGCGGCGAGCATCACGTACAGCGGCAGGCCCACCAGGACGAGCCAGACGATCGAGCCGGCTCCGGCCAGGTAGTGGGGGCGGCGTCTCATGACACCCCCTCCATGTCGCTGCGCATCTTGTCGTAGCCGGAGACGCGGACGACGATCAGCGAGACGACCGTGGCCGCGACGACCAGGCACAGGGCGATGGCGGAGCCGGCGCCGAAGTCGAAGCCCTTGAAGGCCTTCTGGTACATGTAGTAGGCGCTGATCGTGGTGTCGGTGCCGGGTCCGCCCTGGGTGAGGATGAGCACGGTCTCGAAGGTGGTGAGCCCGCCGACGATCATCAGGATCATCGAGGTGATGACCGAGTTGCGCAGCTGCGGCAGCGTGATGTGGAAGAACTGGCGGTAGCGTCCCGCCCCGTCGATCGCGGCCGCCTGGTACAGCACCGGCGGGACGGCCCGGGCGGCGCCCTGGTAGATCAGGGTGTGGAACGGGGTGAACTGCCAGGTGCTGACGAAGGCGAGTACCCCGAGGGCCGTGGCCTGTTCACCGAACAGGTTGCCGTCCCCGAACAGCCAGGTCATCCGTGCGGGAATGCCGAAGTTCGGGTCGAGCAGCGCCCGCCAGAGCACCGAGACCGCGGTGGCGGACAGCAGCAGCGGGACGAAGTAGACCGCCGAGAGGACGGCGCGGTTGCGCTGGTGTCCGGCGGCCCAGACGCCGAGGACGATGCTGAGCGGGGTCTGGATCACCACTCCCAGGGCGGTGAGCAGCAGCGTGAGCCAGATGCTCTTGATCATCACCGGGTCGTCGAGGATGCGCTTCCAGTTGTCCGTCCCGACGAACCGGGGCGATCCCAGGCCGTTCCAGCTCATGAAGGAGAGCACCGCCACCATGATCAGCGGTGCGATGGCGAAGACGGCGAAGAACACGGTGGCGGGCAGGGCCCAGAGGAAGCCGGGGCGCGTGCCGTGGGCGGCGCGGGAGTCCGCCGGCCGCCTCCGGGCCTTCCCTGTGGCCGCGGCGGTGGGCGGAGCGCTCGTGAGCTGTGTGGTCATGAGCCGTTCATTCGGTCGGGAGGGCCTGCATGGCCTGGACGAAGCCGTCGGTGTCCAGCTGTCCGTTGAAGAACTGCTGGACGGCCTGGTGGATCGGCGTCATGGCGGACGGCGGGTAGGCCTGGTCCCAGGACAACTGGAAGGACTTGGCCCGGGCGACGAGGTCGTACTGGAAGCGGGAGTACTCCGGACTGGCCGACGTGCCCAGGAACTTGGGGGTGTTCGTGGTGGTGGGCAGGTTGCCGATGGCCAGCTGCGCCTTGACGAACTCGTCGGAGTACATGAGCTTCAGGAACTCGGCGACCGCCTCGGGGTGCTTGGTCTTCTTCAGCACCGAGTAGAAGTTGTTGGTGTTGCCGACGACGTCCGACGGGTCGCCCTTGCCGCCGGGGACGCTCGGGAAGGTGCCGTACCCCAGGCCGTCGGCGGCGAAGTCCTGCGCGTCCTGCTGCTGCTGGGCGTAGTACCAGGAGCCCATCAGCTCGAAGCCGGCCTTGCCCTGGGCCACCAGTGCGGGCGAGGCGCCGTTGGTGTACTTCACCGAGTCGTAGTTCTTGCCGAAGGCACCGGTGTCGACCAGTTCCTGGAGCATGCCGAGCGCCCTCTTGCTGTCCGCGCTCGCCCAGGCGTCCTTGTCGCCGTCCAGGGCCTTCCGGAACAGCTCCGGGCCGGCGACGCGGTCGTAGACGTACTCGAACCACATCAGCGTCGGCCACTGGTCGCCGCCGCCGAGGGCGATGGGGGTGACGCCCTCGGACTTGAGCTTCCTGACGGCGTCGAGCAGTTGGTCCCAGGTCTCGGGCTGCCGCGCGCCCGCCTCGTCGAGCACCTTCTTGTTGCTGAACAGCAGCACCGGCTGCGTGCCGCGCATGGGAATGCCGTAGGGCTTTCCGCCGACCACCGCGCTGTCGTAGACGCTGGGCAGGAACTTGCCGTCGAGGTCCGGGTCCTTCTTGACGAAGTCGTCCAGCGGCATCAGCAGTCCGGCCTTGACGAACGGCTGGATGCTGCCGCCGCCCCAGTTGAAGAAGACGTCCGGCGCCTGGGGTGTGTTGATGATCGTCTGCAGCTTCTGCTGGTAGTCGGCGCCCGGGATGGTGTCGAGGACGGCTTTGGTCTTCGAGGTCTTGTTGAAGGTCTCGACGATCCGTTTCTCGACCTTGTTGCTGGCGTCCCCGTAGACCAGCACGTGGATCCTGCCGTCGTCCGAGGAACCCCCGCCGCTTCCGTTCCCGCACGCGGCGAGGCTCGCCGCCAGGGCGAGCGTCGCTCCGCAAGCGAGCACGCGGGGCATCCGTGTACGCATGGTCATCCGCCTTCCGAAAGTTTCGGACCAGGGACCGAAAGTCCTGCGGCTGGACAGTAGGAGGCGGGAGAAGAAGGGGTCAACGGTCGTGCACTGACGCGGCCAAACCGTTATGCGGCGCCGCGGTCCGTCCCGCGGCCGGGCGTGCAGAAGCCCAGATCGGCCGCGGAGCGACCGTGACAGCCGGAACCGGAGGGCCCGACGCCCCCCCATTCGACAGTTTCGAAGATTCTCAACGGACGTTCGGATGCCACTCCGGGGTCCGCCGCACGGAGAGCGTCGCCGAGAAGCGCGGCCGGCCGGACCCCGCCCGGCGCCGGGTCAGGCCTCCGCTCGGGCGGGCGGCCGGAAGCAGGCGAGGACGGTCTTGCCGTGCGGGCAGGGGTGGACCTCCCAGCGGTCGGCCAGGGCGTCCATCAGCAGCACACCGCGCCCGCCCGGCTGCAACGCGCCGGGGTGCCGGGGCTCGGGCAGCACCGGGGACGAGTCGTGCACCGCGATGTGCAGGCACTCGTTGTCCCAGGACATGACCAACTGCGCGGTGCTGTGCGCGTGGACGTGCGCGTTGGTGACCAGTTCGGACACCACCAGCAGCACGTCGTCCGCCGTGTCGGTGGCGGCCCAGCCCAGCTCGTCCAGACGGGCCCGCGCCCAGTCGCGCGCCGTCTTGATCTGACTGTCGAGCGGCAGCGAGCGCGCCCAGCCCACCGCGCGAAGCGAACGTTCGTCCACGATCTTCCCTGTCTGTGCCGACCGGACCGTTTCCTTCCCTCCGGCTACCCGGACACGGCCCCGCTACGGCTGCGAGATGAGTCCGGGGCGCGGGCACACCCCGAACGCGGCGCCGTTCTCGGCCCGAGCGGCATTTCGAAAGTTTCCCTGCACACGACGAGCGTTGCGTCACCCCGGAACGGACACCATTACGCCGTCAACCATGCGAGCGCTCATCATTCCGGCCAACTCCGGAGCACTTTCGAAAGTTTCGAATATCTAGTGGCATAGCGCCCGCCAACTTTCGATGAAGTTTCGGAAACAGACGCATTGACCGCCCTTTCGGAACGGCCACATACTCTCCAGCAATCGAGCCCTCCCCGCGGGGGCGGCCCCTCCGCGTCGCATGACGCGGACATGCCATTTTTTTGGCCGTGTCCGCCCGGGTCCACCGCTCACCAGCCCTCACCCAGGAGACAAGCATGGACAACGCCCAGTCCCGCCCGATGAGCCGCAGGGGCTTCATCAACCGCGCCGGCGCCCTGGCACTGGCCACGTCGGCATCCGGGCTGCTGCTGCCCGGTACCGCCCACGCCGCCACGACCATCACCACCAACCAGACCGGCACCGACAACGGCTTCTTCTACTCCTTCTGGACCGACGCGCCGGGAACGGTCTCCATGACCTTGAATTCCGGCGGCAACTACAGCACCTCGTGGCGCAACACCGGGAACTTCGTCGCCGGCAAGGGCTGGAGCAACGGCGGGCGCAGGACCGTGACCTACTCGGGCGGCTTCAACCCGTCGGGCAACGCCTACCTGGCCCTGTACGGGTGGACCTCGAACCCGCTGGTCGAGTACTACGTCGTCGACAACTGGGGCACCTACCGGCCGACCGGCACGTACAAGGGCACCGTCACCAGCGACGGCGGCACGTACGACATCTACCAGACGACCCGGTACAACGCCCCCTCCGTGGAAGGCACCAGGACCTTCAACCAGTACTGGAGCGTGCGGCAGTCCAGGCGGACCGGCGGCACGCTGACCACCGGCAACCACTTCGACGCCTGGGCCCGCGCCGGCATGCCCCTCGGCAGCTTCAGCTACTACATGCTCCTCGCCACCGAGGGCTACCAGAGCAGCGGCAACTCCAGCATCACGGTGAACGGGTGACCGTCCCGCCCCGCCCGC
>NZ_JAINRE010000160.1 GCF_020400595.1 Streptomyces naphthomycinicus
GTCGAGTGGCAGACCGGTCCGGTGGTGTGGGGCACGCCCGGCACCAACGGCCAGCACGCCTACTACCAGTTGATCCATCAGGGCACCAAGCTGATCCCGGCGGACTTCATCGGCTTCGCCGAGCCGGTGGCCGAGCTGAGCGGTGAACTCAAGGCCCAGCACGACCTGCTGATGGCCAACTTCTTCGCCCAGACCCAGGCGCTCGCCTTCGGCAAGACCGCCGAGGAGGTCCGCGCGGAGGGCGTCGCCGAGGAACTGGTCCCGCACAAGACCTTCCAGGGCAACCGGCCCACCACGACGATCCTCGCCCGCGAGCTGACCCCCTCCGTGCTCGGCCAGCTCGTCGCCCTCTACGAGCACAAGGTGTTCGTGCAGGGCGCCGTGTGGAACATCGACTCCTTCGACCAGTGGGGCGTGGAACTGGGCAAGGTCCTCGCCAAGCGCGTCGAGCCCGCCCTCACCGAGGG
>NZ_JAINRE010000161.1 GCF_020400595.1 Streptomyces naphthomycinicus
GCTGATCTCCGAGGACCCCGCCTACTCGAAGCTGGCCGCCCGGCTGCTGACCCTCGCGATCCGCGACGAGGCCGCCTCCCAGGGGGTGACGTCCTTCACCCAGTCCATCGCGGTGGGGTACCTGGAGGGGCTCGTCGCCGACCGCACCGCGGACTTCGTCCGGCAGCACGCGGAGCGGCTGGACGCGCTGATCGACGGCACGGCCGACGACCGGTTCGGCTACTTCGGCCTGCGCACCCTGCACAGCCGTTACCTGCTGCGCCACCCGATCACCCGCAAGGTCGTGGAGACGCCCCAGCACTTCATGCTGCGCGTGGCGAGCGGTCTGGCCGAGGACGACACGATCCGTTCCGTGGAGGAGGTCGCGGCGCTCTACCGGCTGATGAGCCGCCTGGACTACCTGCCGTCCTCCCCCACGCTGTTCAACTCCGGTACGCGCCACCCGCAGATGTCGTCCTGCTAT
>NZ_JAINRE010000162.1 GCF_020400595.1 Streptomyces naphthomycinicus
AGCCACCGCGAACAGCCGCACCCGCACCGGGGCTTCGGCGCTCAGGTCGAAGCCCTGCGCCACGGCCTCCGCGACCGCCGCCGCGACTCCGTCCTCCGCGATCCCTGCCACGGGCAGGGACAGCGCAGCCTCTTCCGCGTCCAGCACCTTCTGATACGGGGTGCCGTCGGCGTTCTCCAGGAACAGTGTCCGCAGGCTCTCGTGGCGCGCGACCACGTCACCGAGGGCCGCCGCAAGCGCCTCCCGGTCCAGCCGGCCGGTGAGCCGAAGCGCGATGGGCACGTTGTACGTCGCCGTCGAACCCTGGATGCGGTTGAGGAGCCACAGTCCGCGCTGAGCGGGAGAAAGGGGGGTCTCGGCGGGACGCGGCCTCGGGGTGAGCGCGGCCCTGACCACGCCACCCACCGCGGCCAGCCTTTCCGCCAGCCGCTCTACGGACGGTCCCTCGAAGAAGTCA
>NZ_JAINRE010000163.1 GCF_020400595.1 Streptomyces naphthomycinicus
TCGCGGCGCAGGTGGCGGCGACACCGGACGCGGTCGCCCTGGTCCGCGGTGACGTCGAGCTGACCTACAGCGAGCTGAACGCGCGGGCCAACCGGTTCGCGCACACACTGATCGCCCGGGGCGTCGGCCCGGAGCAGACCGTCGCGATCGCCCTGCCACGATCCCTGGAGTCCGTGGTCGCGATCCTGGGCGTCCTCAAGGCCGGAGCCGCGTACCTGCCGGTCGACCCGTCCTACCCCCGGGCACGGATCACCTTCATGCTCGACGACGCCCGCCCCACCGTCGTCGTCGACGACCCGGCGACGATCGCCGAGGCCGACGGGCCCGACACCGACCCCGGCATCCCGACCGACGCCCGGCACCCCGCCTACGTGATCTACACCTCGGGCTCGACCGGCCGCCCCAAGGGCGTCGTGGTCAGCCACGCCGGCGTGGCG
>NZ_JAINRE010000164.1 GCF_020400595.1 Streptomyces naphthomycinicus
GGCCTGGTGGCGGCACAGATCGAGCGGCTCGGTGTGGCGCCGGGCAGCCGGGTGCTCCAGTTCGCCTCGCCCAGCTTCGACGCCTCGTTCTGGGACCTGTGCAGCGCGCTGCTCACCGGTGCCGCCCTCGTCCTGGCCCCGGCCGAGGCCCCGCTGGAGGGTCTGACGGACCGCGGGCTCGGCATCACCCATCTGACACTGCCCCCCTCTGCCCTGTCGGCACTCGACGGCGCCGACGTCACGGCCACCACCGTGGTGGTGGCGGGTGAGGCGTGCACACCGGATCTCGTGTCCCGGTGGGCGCCGGGCCGCCGGATGATCAACGCGTACGGTCCGACGGAGACGACGGTGTGCGCGACCATGAGCGACCCGCTCTCCCCGGGGTCGGGCGTGCCCCCGATCGGCCGACCGGTCGCGGGATT
>NZ_JAINRE010000165.1 GCF_020400595.1 Streptomyces naphthomycinicus
AGTCTGGTCGCCGGCCAGATCGAGCGGTTCGCGATCGAACCCGGCAGCCGGGTGCTCCAGTTCGCCTCGCCCAGCTTCGACGCCTCGGTGTCGGAGGTGTACACGGCCCTGCTGCGCGGCGCGGCCCTGGTGCTGCCCCCGGCCTCGGAGCCCGTCGCCGCGCTGACCGACCGGGACCTCGCGGTCACCCATGTGACCCTGCCCCCGTCCGTCCTGGCCACGCTGCCGCAGGACGCGCTGACCGTGTCGACACTGGTGGTGGCGGGCGAGGCCTGCCCGCCGGAACTGGTCGACCGCTGGGCGCCGGGCCGCCGGATGATCAACGCGTACGGTCCGACGGAGACGACGGTGTGCGCGACCATGAGCGACCCGCTCTCCCCCGGGTCGGGCGTGCCCCCGATCGGCCGACCGATCACGGGCGC
>NZ_JAINRE010000166.1 GCF_020400595.1 Streptomyces naphthomycinicus
GGTGTCGTTGCGGCGTGTCACCAGCTCGTGCCGCTCGTCCTCGGAGAGCACCGCCAGGGCACCGACGCGTACATCCGGGTCGGTCACGACCGCCGCCAGCACGCGGGTGAACCGCTCCACCAGGGTTTCCACCGTCGCCCGGTCGAACAGGTCGACGGCGTACTCCAGGACGCCGGTCATGCCGGGCACGGGTGCGTCGTCGGGGGACGTCCGTTCGGCGAGGCTGAGGAAGAGGTCGAACTTGGCGGAGCCCGGGCTGTCCAGTGCCGCCGCGTCCAGTCCGGGCATGTGCAGCCGGGCCTGCGCGTTGTTCTGGAGGGCCACCATCACCTGGAAGAGGGGGTGCGCGGCCAGGGAACGGGCCGGGTTGAGGACCTCCACGAGGTGCTCGAACGGCACGTCCTGGTGTTCGTAC
>NZ_JAINRE010000167.1 GCF_020400595.1 Streptomyces naphthomycinicus
GGTGCGGTTGTCGCGGGCACGGCCGGTCTCCACGTGTGCGGCGATCCGGTCGGCCGCCAACGCGGTCAGTCCGTCGGCGAGTTCGGCCCGGTCCGTGCCGACGACGACCGCGCGGTGCAGCAGCGCCGCCCGGCCGGTGGCGAGGGAGTACGCGGTGCCGAGGAGGTCGGTGTCGTCCCGCAGCCAGTCCGCGAGCCGTGCGGCCTGTGCGCGCAGAGCGGCCTCGGAACGCGCCGACACCAGCCAGGGCACGGCGGGCAGTTCGGCCGGAGGCGTCGGTTCGGTGTCCTCGGGTGCTTCTTCCAGCACGACGTGCGCGTTGGTGCCGGACACACCGAACGACGAGACGCCCGCCCGCCGTGGGTGGTCCTGCCGGACCCACTCGCGCTCCTCGGTCAGCAGCTCGACCGCGCCG
>NZ_JAINRE010000168.1 GCF_020400595.1 Streptomyces naphthomycinicus
GAAGAGCTTCTTGCCGGTGGCCGCGTCGGTGATGACGTGCAGCTGGTTCGGGGTGCCGTCGTCCTGGAGGCCGCCGACGACCGTCTCGTAGGCGAGGACGGGCTTGCCGGAACCGGCCCAGATCACCTTGCGGGCGCCGTCCGCGGCGGCCTTGGCGGAGCCGAGGGTTCTGGCGGCGGACACCGCCTGCTTCTCGGCCTTGGCGGCGGTGATCTGCGGCTTGAGGGAGGCGACCTTGACGGCCGACTTGTTCGCCTTGGTGACGCCCTCGGACTTGCCGGACTTCGCCGTGTGGACGATCAGGTCGCCGCCGAGCACCGGCAGGCCGGCGTAGGTGCGCTCGTAGCGGGTGTGGACCGTGCCGTCGACGTCCTTGACGACGTCCTTGACGACCAGCTTCTCCTTGGC
>NZ_JAINRE010000169.1 GCF_020400595.1 Streptomyces naphthomycinicus
ACGCGATCGGCATGTTGTACGTCGCCGACTCCGCCCCCTGGATCCGGTTCAGGAACCACAACCGCCGCTGAGCGAACGACAACGGCACCTCACCCGGACGACGCACCGGCTCCAGCCGCGGACGAGCACCCTCGGCGCCTGTCATGCGGGCGTTCAGCTGGGCGACGGTCGGCGCCTCGAACAGCGCGCGCGGGGGGACCTCGACGCCGAAGACCGCGCGGATGCGGCTGATGACACGGGTGGCGTGGAGCGAGTGGCCGCCCAGGTCGAAGAAGCTGTCGTCGATGCCGACCCGCTCCAGCCCGAGCACCTCGGCGAAGATGGCGCAGAGGGTCTCTTCACGGGCATCGCGCGGACCGCGTGCTCGCTGTGCATCCGTGTAGTCGGGGGCGGGG
>NZ_JAINRE010000016.1 GCF_020400595.1 Streptomyces naphthomycinicus
GGGAAAAAGAACGCGAGCCGGCAAACAGCCCACTACACTCACCCAGACCACCTCTGACCTGGGAAAACAGCGAAGTGCTGCTGGAGTACTAGTACTCCAGCAGCGTTTGTGGCAGGGCGCGCAGAATCCCGAGGCGGGCCTGGCGCAGACCCTCGTCGCGTTCTCCTCCTGCGAGAGGCCAGTGACGCCTGGCAGTGGGCGATGCGCCCCCGCAGCCGCAGCAAAGCAGGGGTCGGAGGCGGCGTCCGTGCGCGAACTGGAGAAGTGGTCGGGCCAGGTGGCGGAACCCGTGTCGCGGGAGGGGGAGGGGCGGGCGTTCAGTCGTCGGAACCGTGGCCCTTGCCCTTCCCCTTGTGATGCTTGTCCTTGCGTCCCCCCTGCTGGTCAGCATCTTGCTCGCGTGTCTGCCGCGACGTGGGTGCCGAGGTGGGCGTCGAAGCCGGTGTCGGTGCCACGGTTGTCGCCACTGACGTGGCGGCCGTGGTGGGGACGAAAGCAGGTGGGGACGGAGGGGTCTCCTCGCTGGAGTTCAGCGACGCGCCGAGGGCAGTCGCCGCGGCGAAGAGGGCCAGGCCGGCACCTCCGACCGCTGCCCTGACGGTCAGTTTGCGGCGTGCCTGCGGACGGGTGTGCGTCACGGTGCGGGCCCTGCGGGATCGCGGGGTGAGTGCCGAAGTGGTGGGTGCGACAGGGGCCGGTGCCGACACGAAAGCGGTGTCGTCCGGCTCGGGCGCACGGGGAACCCGAAGGTACGACGTGAGCCAGTCGGCCGCCTGGTCGGCGGTGGGACGCTGCGCCGGTTCCTTGGCGAGAAGGAACAGTACGTAGTCGGAGAGCTCCTGGGGAATGCCGGTGCGCAGCCGGACGGGCGGCGCGGGCGGGGCGTCGACATGCTGCTGCACCACGGCCAAGGGGGTTGCACCACGGAACGGTGGTCGGCCGGTGAGGAGTTCGTAGAGCACGCAGCCGAGGGAGTAGACGTCGGATGCGGGCTGGGCGGGGCGGCCGAGAGCCCGTTCAGGGGCGAGGTAGTCAGCGGTACCGACGATCTTGCCGGTGGCCGTCAGGCCGGCGGCCGCTTCGTCGGCAAAGCGTGCGATGCCGAAGTCGGCGATCTTCGCTGTACGGTCGGCGCTCAGCATCACGTTGGCGGACTTGACGTCCCGGTGGATCACCCCCTGCCGGTGCGCGGCGGCCAGGCCGGAGGCCACCTGGGCCGCGAGGGCTGCCGCCTCCTGTGGGGCGAGGGCGCCGCGCAGGGAGCGCTCCTGGGCCAGACTCCAGCCGTCGACGAGTTCCATGACCAGGTAGAGGCGGCCGTGGTGCGAGCCGAAGTCGTACATGCCGACGACGTTGGGGTGGTTGAGCCTGCCCGCGGTCTGGGCTTCCAGCCGAAACCGCTCCGCGTCGGCGGCCTCGTCGGTCCGCAGCAGCTTGACCGCCACGGGTCGGCCGAGGAGGCGGTCGTCGGCCCGCCACACCTCGCCCATCGCGCCGCTCCCCAGCCGGTCCCGTAGCTGGTAACGGTCGGCCACCAACCCCTGCACACCCACCCCGATCACCACGACACCGTACGTCCTTGCACGCCCACGATCTGCACAAGGCAGGGCAGACCACGGTGAATGAGCCTGCCAGTGCCCGGCACGCGACTGCCCACTCAGAAGGGCATGAGCGAGCACCACGGAACCTGCGGTCATGGGTCCACTTGGGCGCGGGTCCACTATAAGGAGCGCGAGGATGCCGAAAAGTGTTACGCCTGATCGTCAGGTGCAGGGGCAGACCGGCCACGAGGGAAGACCGGCACTGCCCCTGCACTTCGCTACCCCCGCGCCTCCCCCGGAGGAGGAGCAGCATGACCCCGCCCAGGGGCACTCTGACCAGCCCACCGCACCGCGGCCATGTCACGGGGACACGAGCATCATTGCCGGACCGGCACCTTCGTGAAGAAGCTCACCCACGGCTGTCACGAGGCACTCACCCACGGAGCGCGTAACCATGCCCGAGCCGTTCGGCGCCCCGTCACCGGGTCTCGGGATCTGCGCAGGAGCACCACACGGACTGCACACAGCCTTGCAAAGAGATCGTTAGCGTTACTGGCCGCTCGACTCCTTGTACGAGCGTGACCAGGCCGTGGCCCGGGCGGGCCGACGGCGCAGTCAATCCCAGGAAGACCGCAAATGGACTATTGCTCCACGTGTCGTCGGCATCTCAATGGCGCCCTGGTCTGCCCCGGGTGTGGTGCGTACGCCCCGGACATCGCGCCGCCGTTCCTCACGGGGCGAGTCGGCCCCGACCGGTCCGCCGAGCCGACGGCCACGGGTGCGTCCACCGTCACGCCTGCCGGGACCCACGGCGGTGACCGAATCGACTGGGAAGGCGAGCCCCAGCAGGAACCGGACACGGGGCCCGCCACCGGGCCGTCCGCCGACACCGCGTGTGTATCACCCGCGCGGCCGGGCAGGGCGGCACGCCGCCGCCAGCTTGCCCGCCTGAAGAAACACCAGCGGCGGGCCATGGTCGCCACCGCCTTCGCACTCGTCGGCGGCGGCCTCTCGCTCGCCACATTGGACCGGCACACCACCAGCCAGGCCCAGGCGGCCACCGCACCGGACGACCGAAGCATGGGTGCCGTGAAGGAGCGGGTAGAGACGGAACCCACTCAGCCAGCCCCGCAGGCCCCCGAACATCGCGCGCCCCACACCGCACCGGACAGGCACGCGCCGATCAGCGCCACCCCTCAGCACCAGACTCTCCGGGCCGCACCCAGCACTGCGCCCCGGGTGACCCGGCTGAACGCGGTCCCCTCTCCCCGCCCGACCGTCACGTCGGCCCCGCAGCAGCGAACCACCACAACCTCGTCCTCCGGTGATACGGCAAGCACGAACGGACCGGCCCAGGGCCGCACCGACACGGCGACCCCACCGGCCCCAGCCCCGACGACCGGCGGCATGGAACCGGACACCTCCGGGACCACGCCCGCCCCGGCGGCGACGTCACCCGCCCAGCTCTGCCTGCTGGGCCTCTGCCTCGGCTGACGTGCCGGCACAACTCCCTCGACGACGTACAGAGACTCACCATGGTCGGCGGAGTGCCATGTCGGAAGGCGGCCTCCGGTGTCGGGAGAAGTGCCGGAGGCGAAGTTTCAAGGGGGCGAGGCAATGGGTAGCCAGACCGCGCTCCCGAAGCTGCTGCGCCCGACCGACCCCGGCCTGCCCGAGCAGTTTCAGGCGTTGCCCGTCTCGGTGGCACGGATCGTCCTCAGCACCGACGGCCTGGCCATCGCCGCCGGCATCGATGCCGCGCCGGACATCCTGGTCTGCGACGGCACCGGTAGCGACAGCAGGACTAACTTGCGCGCCCTCAGCGCCCGGTAGCTCCACCAGGGCGCGCCCGCGTCTCCCAGCTGTGGGCGGTGCACCTGCCGACGGTCATGCACCGAGGCGACGTCGCCGACATCCACGACGATCGCAGTGATCGTGCTCATTGTGTGGCTGCTGGGCTTCGTCGTCCGCTCCGCGGGCGGCGGTGGTCGAAGGGGCCGCTGGTACCGCTGGTAGACGAGGGCGCCTGAGTACGAGGAGCATGCCGCGCGATTGCTCCTCAGATCCTCCCGGCATGCTGTCGGGGATCCTGGACAGCGATTTCTGGCGTTTCCCCAGGTCAGTGCGCCCTGCCGCGTGGTTTCAACGGCACGGCCGGCAGCTCGGGTGCGGGCAGAGGCCTGCCGTCGTAGCCCTTTACCTCCCCGAACCGGGACCCCTTCGTCCAGTCCTCCCGAGCCCGCTCGATCTCCTCCTGGGTGCGCCCCACGAAGTTCCACCACATGATCAGTTCCTCGGCGAACGGCTCGCCGCCCAGCAGCATGATCCCGGCGTCCGACTCGGCGCGCAGCGGTAGTTCGGAGCGGCCGCAGCCGAGGTAGAGCAGCGAGCCGGGCAGTACCGGGACGCCTTCGACGTGCACCTCGCCGGACATGGCCAGCACGCCGTACTCGAAGTCGGGTTCCAGGGGGAGGCCGACGTCGGCGCCCCGGCGCAGGGTGAGGTCGGCTCCGACGATCGGGGTGTACGTCGTCCCGGGCGAGACCGAGCCGTCCAGGCCGCCGAGGAGCACCGTCGCGGTCAGACCGGGCGCGGTCACCGTCGGCAGCTCGGGGTGGTACTCGAACTTCGGCTCCGTGTGCCGGTGTTCGTCGGGCAGGGCGACCCACAGCTGGGCGCCGTGCAGGAACCGGGCGTGCGGGCGCGGGCTCTCCTCGGAGTGGCTGATGGCCCGGCCCGAGGTCATCAGGCCCAGCTGCCGGGGCCCGATCGTCTGCAGGCTGCCGGTCGAGTCGCGGTGCAGCACCTCGCCCTCGTGCAGCCAGCTGACCGTCTGCAGCCCGATGTGCGGGTGCGGGGGGACCTGCATGCCGGGCTCGTCGGCGATGTCGTCGGGCCCGTAGTGGTCGACGAAGGCCCACGCGCCGATCATGCGCCGGCCCAGGTTCGGCAGCAGCCGGCGCACCTCGGTCGACTCACCCAGCCGCACCCTGCGGGGACTCAGCAGTTCGCGTACGGGTTCGGCGACGACGAAGCCACGGCCACCGCAGACACTGGGCTCCGGCGCGCGGTCAAGGTTGCTCATACCGCCCAACTTAGCGGTGCGGAACCCGGACCGGGGTGCGGCGAAGCGCCGATTTTCGGGTGGTCCGGCGGCGGCCCCGGCGCGCGGACCGTCGTGCGGGCCGCGCGCCGGGACACGGTCGGGGGCGTGGGCGGGTTCACGGGTGTCGTGTGTTCGGGGGTGGTGGGGGCGTGGGCGGGTTCACGGGTGTCGTGTGTTCGGGGGTGGTGGGGGCGTGGGCGGGTTCACGGGTGTCGTGCGCTCGGGGACGGCTGGGACGCGGACGGGGTCACCGGGGCCGGGACCGGGGACGGTGTGCCGGTCGGCGGGTGGGGGGAGCGGGCCGGTTCGGCGGGGCGTGTTCCGCCGTCGCGCACCGTGAAGAACACCAGCGCCGCCACGGCGGCCAGGACCAGCGCGCCCACCACCGTCCGGCGTACCAGCACCCGCCGGAACCGCCCCGATCCGGCCGGCGGGCGCAGGGGGCGCAGGTCGGCCGGGCCGACGGAGTGTGCCCGCGCCGCCAGGGCGGCCCGCAGCCGTTCCTCGACCGGCGTCGCCGTGGTTCCCGTACCGGGATCGTTCATCGCAGCCCCTCCAGACGCCGGCCCAGGGCGTCCAGGGCCCTGCTGGCCGTGGACTTGACGGCACCGCGCGACAGCCCGAGCGTCGCCGCGATCTCGGCCTCGGTCAGATGCGACCAGTAGCGCAGCACCAGCACCTCCCGCTGCCGCCGGGTCAGCGTGTGCAGCGCCGCCAGCACCTCCCGGTGGTCCTCGTGCAGCAGCACGTCCTCCTCCGGGGCCGGCGCGTGTTCCTCGGGCGCGGGGGTGTGCGCCCGTACGGTCCTGCGCCGACGCAGCACCGAGCGGGCCGTGTTGACGACGCTGGTGCGCAGATACGCCTCCGGGTCGTCCAGCGCCGCGAGCCGGTGGCCGTGCCGCCGGAACAGCGCGGTGAACGCGTCCTGCACGACGTCCTCGGCCGTGGGCAGGTCGTCCACCAGCAGCACCGCCAGGCGGACGAGGGACAGCCGGCGGTGGTGGTACAGCTCCTCGATGCCCGGCGGGCACCCGGCGTCCGCCGCGGGCCGGGTGGGGCCCGGGGGCGCGGTGCCGGACGCGGCCGGAGTCGCACCCGCACGGGTGCGGGCGAGCAGGCGCTCCCGCAGGGTGCGGGTGAGCCGCCGCCAGGGCGCCGGGGCTGCCGGTGCGCCGGATCTCTCCCAGGGGAGGGCCGTCGCCGGTGGTGTCGCTGTCGTCATGGATCTCCCGGAGCCGGGAGCGGGGGAGCCGCCGCGCGACGGCTCCCCCGCACCGGCCCTGCCTCAGTGCTGCGGAACCGGCGCCGGGGTGGCGTGACGGTGGTGCGGTACGGGCGCCGGGCGGGCCGGCTCCGGCGCGGGGGCGGGATGCCGGGGCGCGGGAGCGGCGGTGGACGGCACCGGACGGGGAGTGCCCGGGACCGGCGAGGGGGTGGACGGCACCGGACGGGGAGTGCCCGGGACCGGGGAAGGGGTGGACGGCACCGGACGGGGAGTGCCCGGGACCGGGGAGGGCGTGGCCGGGACCGGCGAGGGGGTGGCCGTACGCACGGGAGAGGGGACCGGGGACGGGGTTGCGGTGCGGACCGGAGACGGCACGGGGGAGGGTGCCGTGCGGTCACCCCGAGGGGCCGGGGCCGGCGCGGCGGCCGGCCCGGTGTGAGCCGGTGAGTGGGGTGCGGGGCGGGCCGTGGCGCGGCTGCCGTCCTGGGCCGCCTGGGCGGTCATGGTGCCGGCGACGGCCAGGGCCGCGCCTACGGCGGAGACCCCCAGCACGGCACGCAGCCGGTGGGTGCGGTTCGGGCGCGGGGCACGGTGTGCGGACATGTGTTCCTTCGGTCGCTCGGGATCGGACATCTGGTCGAAGTGGAGGCCTCCACCCCGACAGACGTCCGACCCCGGGCGAGGTTGCAGGTGGCGGCCGAAGAATTTTCCGCCACCCGCGATCGCCCGTTCCGGCCCCGTGCCGCTCAGCCCAGGAGCTTCAGCAGTTCCTCGGCGACCGGGGCGGAGGAGGCCGGGTTCTGGCCGGTGACCAGGTTGCGGTCCACGACCACGTGCGGCGCCCACGGCTCGGCGGCCCGCACGTCGACGCCCGCCTGGGTCAGCCGGTCCTGCAGCAGCCACTTCGCCTGTCCGGCGAGCCCGCCCTGGATCTCCTCCTCGTTGGTGAAGGCCGCGGCGCGGTAGCCGGCGAAGGCGTTGGTGCCGTCGGAACGGACCGCCGCGAGCAGGGCCGCGGGACCGTGGCAGACGACGGCCAGCGGCGTCCCCGAGTCCAGGGCCGTCACCAGCAGCGTGCCCGACTCGGCGTCCACGGCCAGGTCCTCCATGGGGCCGTGCCCGCCCGGGTAGAACACGGCGGCGAAGTCGGCGAGGTCCACCTCCGCGAGCTTCACCGGCGTCCGCAGCTCGGTCATCTCCTCCAGCGCACGGGCGATCTCGTCGGCCTTCTCCTGGCCGCCGTTGACCTCGGCGGCCAGGCTCGCCCGGTCGACCGGCGGCACCACACCGCCCGGCGTGGCGACGACGACCTCGTGACCGGCGGCCTTGACGGCGCGGTACGGGACGACGGCCTCCTCGGCCCAGAAACCGGTGGGGTGTGCGGTGCCGTCGGCGAGCGTCCAGTGATCGGCGCCGGTCATCACGAACAGGATCTTCGACATGGGATTCTCTTTCGGAAAGCGTGTGCCTGCGAGAAAGAACGTAGGCGACCCGGCCCATAGGCATCCAATGAAGTACCGAATGGCTCACATTGGATCCCCTATGGGTCGGGGGGAATGCCGGCAGGTGCCGCCGGGGCCCGATACTCGGACCGTGGAGACCGCTTCCCTGGACCTGAACCTGCTGCGCACCTTCCTCGCGGTGTACCGCTCCGGCTCCTTCACCGGCGCCGCCCGTCTGCTCGGACTGTCGCAGCCGACGGTGACGACGCAGATGCGCGCGCTGGAACGGCAGACCGGACGCGAGCTGTTCGAACGACTGCCGCGCGGCGTCACGCCCACCCCCGTCGCCGACGAGCTGGCGGCCAGGATCGCCGCGCCGCTGGACGAACTGAACGCCGTCGCCGGCTCCACCCCGCCGGCCGGCGGCCGGGCCGAGCCCGTCCATCTGGCCGGACCGGCGGAGCTGCTGTGCACCATGGTGCTGCCGGCCCTCACCCCGCTGATCGCCGAGGGCGTACGGCTGCGGGTGTCCACCGGGCTGACCGATCCGCTGCTGGAGGAACTACGGGCGGGCCGCCACGACCTGGTGATCGCCACCACCCGCCCGCGTGGCCGTACGCTGCACGCCGTGCCCCTCACCGACGAGGAGTTCGTCCTCGTCGCCGCCCCGGTCTGGGCGGAGCGGCTGACGGCCCGGCGGCACGCCCCGGACACCGCGGCCGGGGGTTCCGCCGCGCGGAGCTCCGACGCGGAGGCTTCCGTCGCGCGGGATTCCCTGGACCCCGCCCTCCTGCACGGCGTCCCGCTCGTCACCTACGCCGAGGATCTGCCCATCGCCCGCCGCTACTGGCGGCACGTCTTCGGCCGGCGTCTGTCCCGTACCGCCGCCGTGACCGTGCCCGACCTGCGCGGGGTCCTCGCGGCGGTGGCCGCGGGCGCCGGGTTCAGCGTGCTGCCCCGCTATCTGTGCCAGGACCAGCTGGAGTCCGGCGCCCTCGTGGCGCTGCTGGAACCGGAGGACCCGCCGATCAACACCGGCTTCCTCGTCCAGCGCCCCGGCGCCTCCGACAACCCCGACGTGGCCCGTGTCCGCGCCCTGTTGCTGCGGACGGCACGCGACTGGTGACCGCACGCCCGGTGTCGACCGGTCAGCCCCGGTCCGTGTGCGCGGGGAACTCCTCGGCCCGCCAGGGCTGAAGAGGACGCAGCTCGGCGCCGTCGTCATCGTCACCGAGCACGGTCGCGAACATGATCACCTCCGGGTGAGCGGGTGGGACATCTGGTAGGCCAGCCTGCGGTCGGCGCTCTCCCCGATGGCCGTGAGGGCCTCGTCCAGTTCCATGAACCATTCCCAGGGCCGCCGCCCGCCGGCGCCGGCCAGCCGGGCGACCACCAGGTCCTCCAGCTCCGTGACCCGCCGGTTCTTCCAGATCTTGTCGGCCAGGCTCACCAGCAGGTCCTCGGCCCCCGTCCCGGGAACCGTCCAGGACGCGTGGGTGCCGGCGAAGCGGGCCAGCGCGGCCGGTACCCCGTGCGTCAGCAGCAACTCCCGTCCCGCCGACTCGTGTCGGGCGCCGGGACCGGACAGCTCGGCCGGGTGCAGTGCCTTGCCGATGTCGTGCGTGGCGGCGCCGAACAGCACGGCCTCGGCGTCGAACTCCAGCTCCGGGCAGTGCGCTCGCACCCAGGCCACGAGCTGCGCCGCGACGTCGTGCACCGCCCGGAGATGGGCCACCAGCCGCGGCGGGGCGTCGACCCGCTCCAGGAGCAGAGCGGCCCGCTCGGGCAGGGGGAGCAGCGGTGGATCGGTGGTGTCGTCCGTCGCGATCGACGCGGTGTCGCCTGCTGTCACCGGGTCAGGGTACTGACCGGCGGGCGCGGACGGCCGGCTTCCAGGGAGCCCGACGCGGGCGGCCCCCGGCGGGAGTTCCGGTGTGCGAGGGTGCGGTCCGGGCATCGCGCACGAGCGGCCGGCCGGGCCGTCGGGGCCGGTCCGCCCTGGATGGCGGGGCCGGTCGGCGGGGCCGACGATGGTGTCGTGGGGTACGGCCGCCGCAGCGCCGGCGCCGTCCGAGGCCGCCGGGGGACGGGGGCCGGCCCCGGCCGCGGTCAGCGGCCGGAAGGGAGGACACCGTCATGCTGGAAGTGAAGACGGTCGACAAGCCGGACGAACGGCGTGACTTCCCGCGCGGCCACCTCGACGCGCTCCACCTGACCGGGCTCGACTTCGCGGTGGGCACCTTCGAACCGGGATGGCGCTGGTCGGAGTCCGTGGCACCGATCGCGGGCACCGAGAGCTGCATGGTCCACCACAACGGGTACGTGGTGCAGGGACGGATGCATCTGCGCATGGACGACGGCGGGGAGGTCGAGGTGGGCCCCGGCGACGTCTTCGTCTGCCCGCCCGGCCACGACGCCTGGGTGGTCGGCGACGAGCAGGTCGTGGTGTACGACTTCGCGGGCGGCATGGCCCAGGGCTATGCCAAGGCCGCGGGGGCCTGAGCCGTTCCCGGGGTGCCCCGCGGTGCGGCCGTCACCGCGGGGCACCCGTGCGGGGACGCACGGAGAGCCGGGCATCCCCACGGAGACGCGAGCCACCCGCGGCGAGACGCCGAACACCTCGGAGGAGAGGCCGAACACCTCCGAGGAGAGGCCGAACACCTCCGAGGAGAGGCCGAACACCTCCGAGGAGACGCCGAACACCTCCGAGGAGACGCCGAACACCTCCGAGGAGACGCGGAGCACCCATGAAGACGCGGAGCACCCCGTGGAGGCGCGGAGCACCCCAGGAAGACGCGGGGCGCCCGCGGGCAAGGGGCCGAGACCGTCAGAGTTCCCGGCCGGCTGCCGCCTCCTCGGCGTACGCGACGGCCTCGGCGTGCCCGAAGAGGCCGGGCAGCCCGCCGGTGTGCACGAACACGGTCCGCTCGCCCGGCCGTACCCCGCCGTCCCGGACCGCGGCGGCCAGCCCCGCCAGGGCGCGCCCGGTGTAGACGGGGTCCAGGACGATCCCCTCGGTGCGGGCGGCCAGCCGCAGCGCGTCGGCCGCGGGACCGGTCAGCGTCGCGTACCCGTCGCCCACCTGGTCGCGGCGCACCCGCAGCCGGTCTCCCGTGACCCGCTCCGCGGTGAGCGGTGCCGCGAACCGGGCCGCCGCGGCGGCCGGGTCGGCCAGCGCCCCCACGTCGACACCGAGCACCGACTCCGCGCCGAGGGCGGCGACCAGCCCCGCCATGGTGCCGCCCGAACCGAGCGCGACCACCGCGGTCCGCAGGCCCGGGACCTGGGCGCGCAGCTCCTCGCCGCACCGCACATAGCCCTGCGCGCCCAGGGTGCTGGACCCGCCGAACGGGATGAGGGCCGGCCGGGCGCCCTTCTCCCGCAGCCGCGCGCAGACCTCGTCCGCCACCGTGTCCAGGCCCGCCCGGTCCACGTCGCCCGCCCAGTGCAGCCGCGCCCCCAGCAGACCGTCCAGAGCGAGGTTCCCGGACCGGGACACGCCCGGCGTGCCGCGCAGGACGAGGACGGCGTCCAGCCCGAGCCGGGCGGCCGCGGCGGCGGTCAGCCGGGCGTGGTTGCTCTGCGGGGCGCCGGTGGTCACGAGGGTGTCCGCGCCCTCGGCGAGGGCCGCGCCCACCGTCCACTCCAGCTTGCGGATCTTGTTCCCGCCGCCGCCCAGGCCGGTCAGGTCGTCCCGTTTCACCCACAGGTCGTCCGGCCCGAGCCCGAGCGCGGCGGCCAGCCGGGGGGCCGGTTCGACGGGAGTGGGGAAGGTGCCCAGGGGCACGGGCGGGTGGTTCATGGCGGCGTCTCCGTGGTCGGTGGCCGGCGGTGGCCGGCGTCGTGGCCAGTCGATCACGGCCGGGCGCCCGGCGTCACCCGTGTCACACCGGCAGCAGCCGGGCGATCAGCGCACCGAGCTGCCGTGCCGTGCGGCACTCGTGCATCTCGACCAGGTCGGCGTAGGCGGGCGCGGCCGAGTCGCCGGTGCCCCATTGCGCGTGCGGCTCGGGGTTCAGCCAGTAGACGCGCCGGGCCCGCCGGGCGACCTCGCGCACCGCGGCCAGGTTCGGGTCGCTCATGTTCGTACGGGCGTCCCCGAGGACGAACACCGTCGTGCGCGGGCCGACCGCACCGCCGTACCGCTCGGCGAACTCGCCCAGCGCCACGCCGTAGTCGCTGCTGCCGTGCCAGCCGGTCAGCGTGGCCTCGGCGCGGATCCGGGCGCCCAGCCCGTCGGGGTCGGCGCGACCGTGGTCGAGCAGGCCGGTCACCTCGTCCAGCCGGTTGACGAAGGCGAAGACACGGACCTTGCCGAACTGGTCGTGCAGGGCCTGGACGAGGAGCATGGTGAAGTCCGAGAAGCCCGACACCGAGCCGGACACATCGCACAGCAGCACCAGTTCGGGGCGGACCGGGCGGCGCCGGCGCAGCACCGGCCGCATCGGCACCCCGCCCGTGGACAGCGAGGAGCGCAGGGTGCGGCGCAGGTCGACCGTGCCGCGCGCGGCCCGCCGGCGGCGCGCGGCGAGGCGCGTGGCCAGCTTGCGCGCCAGCGGCGCGACGGTCCTGCGCAGTTCGGCCAGCTGGTCCCGGTTCGCGAACAGGAAGTCGACCCGGTCGGCGGTCGGCCGGACGCCCCGCCGCGCGATCTCGTCCCGGCCGCGCCGCTCCGCGACCCGCCGCCGGGCCTCCGCCCCCACCAGCCGCCGGAACTCCTCGATACGGCGCCGGATCTCGTCGTCCAGCAGCCGGTCCGTGAACCCCGCGCCGTTCCCGTCCCGGCCCCGGACGTCGGCCCGCACCCGGGCCAGCAGGGTCTGCGGGCGCAGCCGGTCCAGGGTCTGGTACGCCGACCAGCCGTCCGAGCCCGGTGAACTCCCGTATCCGCCCAGGCCGTCGACCGCCTCCGCCGCCAGGCGGCCCATCAGCGCCCGGTCGTCCTCGGCCAGCGCCCGGGCGAGCCGGTCGCGCAAGTCCTCCCGGTCCCCGGGGGTTTCCCGCGGACCGCCCACGCCGCGGGGGAAGTACAGGTCGAAGACCGAGTCGAACAGCGCCCGCTGCCCCGGGCCGTGCAGCAGCGTCGCGGCCAGCCCCTCGCGCAGCAGTTCCCGGTCCGCGAGTCCCAGTGCCTCCACCGCGCGGGCCGCGTCCACGGTCTCCCCGGTCCCGATCCGCACCCCGTGCGCGCGCAGCGCCCCGGCCAGACCCGTGATCCGGTCGGCGACGGCGGTCACAGCGCGTCCAGGTCGAGCTTGGCCGCCGCCTTCTGGATGTCGTCCTGGTGCTTGAGGATCACCCCGAGCGTGTCCCGTACGACGGTCTCGTCCAGGGTGCCGGCGCCCAGGGCCAGCAGGGTGTGCGCCCAGTCGACGGTCTCCGCGACGGAGGGCGCCTTGCGCAGGTCCATCGCGCGCAGCGCCCCGACCACCCGGACCACCGACTCGGTCAGCGCCTGGCCGAGGCCCGGCACCTTCAGCCGTACGATCCGCCGCTCCAGCTCCTCCTCCGGGAAGCCGATGTGCAGGAACAGGCAGCGGCGGCGCAGCGCCTCGGACAGCTCGCGGCCGGCGTTGGAGGTGAGGACGACGAACGGCCGGCGGGTCGCGGTGACCGTGCCCAGCTCGGGGACCGTGATCTGGAAGTCGCTGAGCACCTCCAGCAGCAGCCCCTCCATCTCGATGTCGGCCTTGTCGGTCTCGTCGACGAGCAGCACCGTCGGCTCGTCGCCGCGGATGGCGGTGAGCAGCGGGCGGGGGAGCAGGAACTCCTCGCTGAAGATGTCGGTGCGGGTCTCGTCCCAGCTCTCGTCGCGGCCCGCGCTGATGCGCAGCAGCTGCTTGGCGTGGTTCCACTCGTACAGGGCCCGGGACTCGTCCACGCCCTCGTAGCACTGGAGCCGCACCAGGCGGGCCGCGGCCACCTGGGCGACGGCCTTGGCCAGCTCGGTCTTGCCGACCCCGGCGGGGCCTTCCACCAGCAGCGGCTTGCCCAGCCGGGCGGCGAGGAACACCGTCGTGGCGACGGCGGGCGAGGCGAGATAGCCGGTCTCGGCGAGGCGGGCGGAGACGTCGTCGACGGACGTGAACAACGGGGCCTCCGGCGGGTCGGGGGAGCGGGGTCCGATGGCGGGCGGCGGGTGCCGAGCTCCTATCTAAGCGCTTGTTCAGCTACCGCGCCACGGTATACACCGACCGGTTTCCGTCCTGCCGCGTCGCGGTAACCTCGCCCTATGGCCACCACTGAGAAGGCGTCCCCCCGCGACCGGCTGCTCGACGCCGCCGCCCGGCTCTCCTACCAGGACGGCGTCTCCGTCGGCATCGAGGCCCTGTGCCGGGCGGCGGGGGTGTCGAAGCGGTCGATGTACCAGCTGTTCGACAGCAAGGACGCGATGCTCGCCGCGAGCCTGGAGCGGCGCATTCCGTGGTACGAGGCCCGGCTCGCGCACCCCGACCCCGAGTCCGCGACCCCGCGCGAGCGGATCCTGTACGTCTTCGACCGGCTGACGCAGGGCTCCCAGGAGGCCGACTATCACGGCTGCCCCTATCTGGCCGCGCTGGTCGAGCTGAAGGATCCCGAGCACCCGGCGCGCGAGGTCGCCCGCCAGGTCAAGGAGCGGCTGGCGGCGGCCTTCCGCGCCGATGCGGAGCGGGGCGGCGCCCATGACCCCGAGCTGCTCGCCCGCCAGCTCCTGCTGGTCTTCGACGGCGCCAGCGCCCGGGCCGGCGCCGGGGTGGAGCGCCTGGACGACGGACTCGCCACGGTGACGGTGACCGCGCTGATGGACGCCGCCGGCATGCGCTAGACCGCGTGCGCGAGCGCAAGATCCATCTGACGGGGCGAGGCGGCCGCGTTAGCATCGAGGCAGCGTCTTTCGAATGGATGATCGAATCCGTTCCCTTCGGTGGCACACCCGTCACACAGCCGCTGCCGAGCCCCTCAGCCGGTCATGAAAGCAGGTCGTCGGCATGTCATCCGCCACGGACGAACTGAGCAGGGAACCCAAGCCGGATCCGGCGGAGGACAACGCGTTCTTCCCGTCACCGTATTCGCTGAGTCAGTACACGGCCTCGAAGACCGACTTCGACGGTGTACGGCACAAGGGCGCCTACACCGGGGGGAAGTGGAAGGTCCTCATGATCGCGGCCGCGGAGCGGTACGTCCTGCTGGAGAACGGCAGGATGTTCTCCACCGGGAACCATCCCGTCGAGATGCTCCTGCCGGCCCACCACCTGATGGAGGCGGGCTTCGGCATCGACGTGGCCACGGTGGGGGGCTATCCGGCGAAGCTCGAACTGTGGGCCATGCCGGACGAGGACGAGGCGGTCACGTCCACCTACGAAGCCCTCAAGCCCAAGCTCAAGCAGCCCAGGGACCTCGCCGACGTCGTCGCCGACGGCCTCGGTGAGGACTCGGACTACCTCGCCGTCTTCATCCCGGGCGGACACGGCGCCGTGGTCGGTCTGCCGACCGCCGAGGCCGTGACCGGGACCCTGGACTGGGCCCTGTCGCACGACAGATTCGTCATCACCCTGTGCCACGGTCCGGCCTCGCTGCTCGCCGCTTCCCTGGGCAAGGACCAATCACCGTTCAAGGGGTACGAGGTGTGTGTCTTCCCCGACGCCCTCGACGAAGGCCCCAACCTGGAGATCGGCTACCTCCCCGGCCGTCTGCCGTGGCTCGTCGCCGGTCTGCTGCGCGAACAGGGACTGACCGTCGTCAACGACGACATGACGGGCAGGACCCACCAGGACCGCAGACTGCTCACCGGTGACAGCCCGCTCGCCTCCCACGCTCTCGGTCTGCTCGCCGCCGACGCGCTCGTCGCGGAGGTCCGCAGGACCACGAGCTGACACCCGCCCCGCCGGCCTCACGGGCCGCCGTCCTCCCCGTACGGCCACCCCCGTACGGGCCAGCACAACGCGCCGATCCCCTCTCCCGCCCGGTCCAATGGAGCCGTGACCGCGCCCCCGGACGACTGCCTCGCGCGCAACGAATGGATCTGCGGCGCCTATCTGAGCACCCGCCGCCAGATCCTGCTCGACGCGGTCGTCCAGCACCTCCAGCTGACCTTCCTCTCGGTCCTGATCGGCCTGGCCGTCGCGCTGCCGCTGGCGGTCCTCGCCCGCCGCTGGGGCTGGGCGGCCGGACCGGTCCTCGCCGTGACGACGGTCCTCTACACCATCCCGTCGCTGGCCATGTTCTCCCTGCTCCTGCCCCTCTACGGCCTCTCGGCCACCCTGGTCGTCGCCGGGCTCGTGCTGTACTCGCTCACCCTGCTGGTGCGGAACATCCTCGCCGGTCTGCGCGCGGTCCCCGAGGAGACCCGGCAGGCCGCGCGCGGCCTCGGCTACGGTCCCGTCCGTCTGCTGCTCGCCGTGGAGCTGCCGCTCGCCCTGCCGGCCGCGATGGCCGGCCTGCGCATCGCCACCGTCTCGGCGGTCTCCCTGGTCACGATCGGCGCGATCGTCGGCTTCGGCGGCCTCGGCAACCTCATCTACGCGGGCATGAACACCTACTTCAAGGCCCAGGTCCTCACCGCGTCCGTGCTGTGCGTGCTGATCGCCGTCGCCGCCGACCTGCTCCTGCTGGGCGCGCAGCGGCTGATCACCCCATGGGCCGGGGCGGCCCGCACATGAGCACGCTCACCGCCGCCTGGGCCTGGCTCACCGACCCCGCGCACTGGACCGGCGACGACGGCATCCGGGACCGGCTGCTCCAGCACCTGGCGCTCACCGTCGTCTGCCTGTTCCTGAGCTGTCTGATCGCCCTGCCCGTCGCCCTCGTCCTCGGCCATCTGGGCAGGGGCGGCGCGCTCGCCGTGAACATCTCCAACGTCGGCCGGGCCGTCCCCACCTTCGCCGTCCTGGTGCTGCTCCTGCTGACCCCGGTCGGGAGATGGGGCGAGGGGCCCACGGTGGTCGCCCTGGTGCTGTTCGCCGTGCCGCCGCTGCTCACCAACGCCTACGTCGGCATGCGCGAGGTCGACCGCAGCGTCGTACAGGCGGCACGCGGGATGGGCATGACCGGGCGCCAGACGCTGTTCCAGGTGGAGGTGCCCCTGGCGCTCCCGCTGATCCTCAACGGCGTGCGGATCGCCGCCGTCCAGCTCGTCGCCACCGCCACCATCGCCGCGCTCGCGGGCGGCGGCGGCCTCGGCCGGATCATCACGGCGGGCTTCAACCTCGCCAGCACGCCCCAGGTGGTGGCGGGCGCGCTGCTCGTCGCCGTGTTCGCCCTCCTCGTCGAGGGCGTCTTCGAGGCCGTCGAACGGCTGGCCCCGGCGTGGGCCCGGGGCGGCCGGTGAGGGGCCGTGCCGCGGCGGCGCCGGCCGCGCTTCTCCTCCTCGCCGCCTGCTCCACCGGCCCTTCCCTGGAGAACCGCGGCGCGGTCACCGCACCGCCCGGCGACAGCCACCACCTGACCATCGGCTCGGCCGGCTTCACCGAGAGCGACCTGCTCGCGCAGATGTACGCGCTGCTGCTGAACCAGGCCGGCTACCGGACCTCGGTCCTCACGGTCGCCAACCGGGAGCTGTACGAACCGGCCCTGGAATCAGGCCGGATCGACGTCGTGCCGGAGTACGCGGCCACCTTCGCCGACTGGCTGAACGCCAAGGCCCACGGCGCCGACGCACGGCCCGTCGGCTCGCCCGACCTCGACGCCACCATGAAGGCGCTGCGGAGACTCGCCGCGCCCCGCGGCCTGACCGTCCTGCCGCCGGGCCGGGCCGTCGACCAGAACGCCTTCGCGGTGAGCGCCGACTACGCCCGCCGGCACGGCCTCAAGACCCTCGGCGACCTCGGCGCCTCCAAGCTGAAGGTGCGGCTCGCCGCCGGCGACGAGTGCGTGCAACGCCCCTACTGCGCACCGGGGCTGAGGAAGGTGTACGGCATCGACATCACCGCGGTCGACCCCAAGGGCGTCGGCACCACGCCCGCCAAGCGAGCCGTCCAGGAGGGCCGGGACCAGATGGTGCTGACCACCAGCACGGACGCCACGCTCGACCAGTTCGGCCTGGTCCTGCTCGCCGACGACAGACATCTGCAGAACGCCGACCACGTCGTCCCGGTCGTCAACCGCTCCCGCGCCGGCAGCGAGGGCGTGGCCAAGGCGCTCGGCAGGCTGGGCGACGTCCTCACCACCGCCGACCTGGCCGCCATGAACCGGCAGGTGGACAGCTGGCGCCGGCTGCCGGCCGACGTGGCGCGCACCTATCTGAAGGACAAGGGCCTGCTGAAGTAGCCCGTCTCAGGCGTCCGCGACCGAGTCGAACGGCACCTGCCCCCGGGCCACGCCCCGCGCGTCGGCGTCCACGGAGCGGCGCAGCGCCTCGTGCAGCTTGGCCGGGGTCAGCACACCGAGGAACCGCGCCCCGTCCAGCACGGCGACCCACCCGGCGTCGTACTGGAGCATCGTCCCGAACGCCTGCTTCAGCGGCGCGCCGACCGGCACCCAGGCGGTCATCCGGTGCACGAGGTCACCGACCGTGCCGCCCGCGCCCAGCTCCTCGATGCCGGCCCAGCCGTGCAGGTCTCCGTCCGCGTCCAGGACCACCGCCCACCGGGCGCCCTCGGCCCGCAGCCGCTCCAGGGCCCGCGCGGCGGACTCGGCCAGGCGGGCCACGGGCGGCTGCTCCAGGTCGTCCGGTTCGATCGCGGTCACCGACAGCCGTTTCAGCCCCCGGTCGGCGCCCACGAACTCGGCGACGTACGGGGTCGCGGGCGCCCCGAGCACCGCGCCGGGCGTGTCGAACTGCTCGATGCGGCCCTGTCCGTACACGGCGATGCGGTCGCCGAGCCGTACGGCCTCCTCCATGTCGTGCGTGACCAGCAGCACCGTCTTGCGCACGGCGGCCTGCATCCGCAGGAACTCGTCCTGCAACTGCTCGCGCACCACCGGGTCGACCGCGCCGAACGGCTCGTCCATCAGCAGCACCGGCGGATCCGCGGCCAGTGCCCGCGCGACGCCGACCCGCTGCCGCTGCCCGCCGGACAACTGCTCCGGATAACGCGTCCCGTACGTCCGCGGATCGAGACCCACCAGGTCCAGCAGCTCGGCCGCCCGGGCCCGCGCCCTCGCCCGCTTCCAGCCCAGCAGCGCCGGCACGGTCGCGGTGTTGTCCAGGACGGTGCGGTGCGGGAAGAGCCCCACCTGCTGGATGACGTACCCGATGCGGCGGCGCAGCCGCACCGGGTCGACGGCCGCGATGTCCTCGCCGCCGACGAAGATCCGGCCGGAGGTCGGCTCGATGAGCCGGTTCACCATCATCATGGTCGTCGTCTTGCCGCAGCCGGACGGCCCGACCAGCGTGACCAGTTCGCCCTCGGACACCTCGAAGGAGAGGTCGTCCACGGCCGTCGTACCGTCCGGATACCGCTTGGTGACCTGCTCGAACCGGATCATTCCCCCACGCTACGGCAGCGCGCCCCGGGCCTCATCCCGCCCTGCCCCGACCGGCGGATCCCGCGTTCACCACCCCGCCGTCAGCACGATCTTGCCGTACTGCGCGCCCGCCTCCAGGTACCGGTGGGCCTCGACGACGTCCGCCAGGGGGAAGGTGCGGTCGACCACCGGGCGGAGGGCGGCGGTGCGCAGCCCCGAGTCGACGAAGGCGACGGCGCGCCGCATCCGCTCGGGGATCGCCAGCACCTCGCGGGTCACGGTGTAGGTGCGCATGTTCAGCGGGGGCATGCCCAGGTCGAACCCGGGGAACGGAGTGGGCTCGCCGCTCTGCATCCCCCACAGCAGCAGCGTCCCGTCGGCGGCCACGGCCCGGGCCAGGTCCCGCACGCCCGGTCCGGCCACGGCGTCGAAGACGTGCTCGGCGCCCCGGCCGCCGGTCAGCTCCAGCACCCGCCCGGCCACGTCCTCCTCGTCGGAGACGATCACTTCGGCGGCGCCGTCGTCCAGCAGCCGCTGCCGTTTGGCGCGGGTCCGGGTGACGGCGACCGGCGTGGCGCCGAGCCGGTTCGCCGTCTGGATCGCGGCGAGACCGAGGCTGCTGGAGGCCGCGGTCACGACGGCGACCTCACCGGCCCGCACGCCCCCGACCTCGGCCATCGCCCCGTAGGCCGTCAGATACGGCATCCACACCGCCGCGCCGCTGACCGGGTCCGCCTCGGGGGAGCGCGGCAGCAGCGCGGACGCGGGGACGAGCGCGCGCTCGGCGTACACGCCGTAGTCGTTGTGCGAGAAGCTCGGGACGACACTGACCGGCTGACCGGGCGCGACCGTGGTCACCCCGGGGCCGACCGCCTCCACCACGCCCGCCGCCTCGTTGCCGAGCCGGGCCGGGAACCGCTTGACCGGCTCGATGTACCGGCCGCTGCGGAACAGCCCGTCGGCCCGGTTGACGCCGATCGCCTCGATGCGCAGCAGCACCTCGCCGGGGCCCGGCTGACCCGGCTCCAGCTCCTCAAGGCGCAGTACCTCGGGCCCGCCGGTCTCGTGGAACAGCACGGTCCTCGCCATGTCGGCTCCCCCTCGTTCCCACGGTGATCACCGTGATCACCGTGATCACGGACCACTCTGCGGGATAGTTCGATCACTGTCAAACTTTGATGGCGATCGAAGCAAGGGTGGAGCGGTCAGCCGAGCAGGATCACCTCCAGCGTGCGCGGGCCGTGCACGCCCTCCACCCGGTCCAGCTCGATGTCGCTGGTGGCCGACGGGCCCGAGATCCACGTGGAGGGCCGCGCGGGGTCGAGGCGATCCAGGGCCTGCGGGACGGAGGAGACGACCTGTTCCGGGACGCGCACGACACAGATGTGATGGTCCGGGACGAGGGAGATACGGCGCCGGCCCTGGTCGGGGGAGCCGTCAAGAACAAGGGTGCCGGTCTCGGCGATCGCCACCGCGCAGCCCGTCACCACGCTGTCCACCCGGTCCAGCCGCTCGACGGTGCTCTCCGCCCGGTCGTCGACCCGTACGGGACCGGCGGCGGACAGCCACCCCGCGGGCAGTCCCGGGGGGACCAGCACCTCCCGGGAGCCGCGTGCGGCCAGCAGCCGCGCCACGAGGTGCGGCAGGTCCGCCGCGCCGGTCCGGTGCACGACCGCCCGGTAGTCCGCCAGGTTCTCCGCCAGCAGCTCCACCGCCTCCGCGGGGGTCCGCTCCCCGTGCTCGCGCAGATAGTCCCGGGGCACGGCCTCCTCGTACGGAGCGCCGTCCGGGGGCACGTCGGCGAGCGCCCGCCGCACCCGGCCCAGGATCCTCTCCCTGCTGCTCATCTGGTCTCGTCCTTTCCGCCGCGCGTGCGCTCCCACCAGTCCCGGAAGGGTTCCGGCGGCAGGACCGGCAGGTCCCGGGTGCCGGTCCACGCCCGGCCGGGGCCCGGCAGGGTGCGCGGGTGCAGCCGCCGGGTCCGGGAGGCCAGCCGCTGGCCCGCGCGCAGGGCACGCGGGTGCGTGAACGCCCAGCCCGCCGCCCGCATCGCCGCCCGCTCGGCCGCGTGTCCCTTCGCCGGCCGGAGCACCACGCGGTTGCCCTCCCGCACCGCCGGACCGCCCTGCACCACCCTCTCCCGCAGATGCACCAGCACCTCGGGGATGTCGATGGCGACCGGGCACACCTCGTAGCAGGCCCCGCACAGGCTCGACGCGTACGGCAGGGAGGCGTCGATCGCACTGGCGGTGCCGCGCAGCTGGGGGCTGAGGATGGCGCCGATGGGGCCCGGGTAGACCGAGCCGTAGGCGTGCCCGCCCGCCCGCTCGTACACCGGGCACACGTTCAGACAGGCCGAGCAGCGGATGCAGCGCAGCGCCTGGCGGCCGACGCGGTCGGCGAGGGTGTCGGTGCGGCCGTTGTCGAGCAGGACCAGATGGAAGGCGCGCGGCCCGTCCTCGCCGGTCGTACCGGTCCACATGCTCGTGTACGGGTTCATCCGCTCGGCCGTGGAGGACCGGGGCAGGGTCTGGAGGAAGACCTCCAGGTCCCGCCAGGCCGGTACCACCTTCTCGATGCCGACGACCGAGATCAGCGTCTCGGGCAGGGTGAGGCACATCCGGCCGTTGCCCTCGGACTCCACCACGACCAGCGTGCCGGTCTCGGCGACCATGAAGTTGGCACCGGAGATGCCGACTTTGGCGCGCAGGAACTTCTCCCGCAGGTGCAGCCGGGCCGCCTCGGCGAGTTCGGCGGGCGTGTCCGTGAGACCCTCCGGGGCCGGGCGGCCCCACGCGCCCATCTCGGTGCGGAAGATGTCCCGGATCTCGGCCCGGTTGCGGTGGATGGCCGGGACCAGGATGTGCGAGGGGCGGTCCTTGCCCAGCTGCACGATCAGCTCGGCGAGATCGGTCTCGTAGGCGCGGATGCCCTCGGCTTCGAGGGCTTCGTTGAGCCCGATCTCCTGCGTGGCCATCGACTTGACCTTCACGACCTCCGACTCGCCGGTCTCCTTGACCAGCCGCGTGACGATCCGGTTCGCCTCCTCGGCGTCGGCGGCCCAGTGGACCGTACCGCCCGCCGCCGTCACCGACTCCTCCAACCGGACCAGATAACGGTCGAGATGACGGAGGGTGTGATCCTTGATCCGCTTCCCCGCCTCCCGCAGCGCGGCCCAGTCGGAGACCTCGGCGACGGCCCGCGCCCGCTTGGCGCGGATGGTGTGCGTGGCGTGGCGCAGATTCCCGCGCAGCGTCCGGTCGTTGACGGCGTCGCGCGCGGCCCGCGGAAAAGCGGGCATGCCCAGATACGTCCCGCTCATACCGCCGGTTCCTCCTCCGTGCTCGCCAGGATCTCCGCGATGTGCACCGGCCGCAGGGCCGTGCCCAGCCGGGTCATGGTCCCGCCGAGGTGCAGCAGACAGGAGTTGTCGGCCGCGCACAGCACCTCGGCGCCGGTCGACACGGCGTTGCGCACCTTGTCGGCGCCCATCGCCGCGGAGACGTCGGAGTTCTTCACCGCGAACGTCCCGCCGAAACCGCAGCACTCCTCGGCCCCCGGCAGCTCCACCAGCTCCAGCCCCTTCACGGCCTCCAGCAGCCGGCGCGGCCGCTCGCCCAGGCCCAGGCCGCGCAGCCCGTGGCAGGTCGGGTGGTAGGTGACCTTGTGCGGGTACCAGGCGCCGACGTCCGTCACCCCGACCACGTCCACCAGGAACTCCGTCAGCTCGTACGTCTTCGGCACCACCGGCGCCAGTGTCCGGGCGAGCGCGTCCCCGTGTCCCTCGGCCCGGGCCCGCTCGCCCATCCGCGGATACAGCTCCCGCACCATCGCCGCGCACGATCCGGACGGGCTGACGATGGCCTCGTACTCCCCGAAGACATCGGAGAAGTGCCGGGCCAGGGGTTCGGCCTCATGCCGGTAGCCGGTGTTGTAGTGGGCCTGCCCGCAACACGTCTGGGCCGCCGGGAAGTCGACGTCGACGCCCAGTCTGGTCAGCAGCTTCACCACGGCACGGCCCGTGTCCGGATACAGCGTGTCGTTGACACAGGTCAGGAACAGGGCGACACGCATCGCGGCTCCTCGGTACGGGTCATCGGACGAGTGCAGGGTAATGGGCGGGTTCCGGCGGGCGGGAGACCACCGTTCACCGCGCGGCGGGCCGGGCCCGGGCCGCCGCGCGGGCCGCCCACCGAACGCCTCGACGCGGCCGCCGGCCGGGACGCGCGCCCGCTCGGCCTCGCCGACCGTCCCACCGCCGTCCTCCGCGCCCACGGCCTGCTCGCCCCCGGCGTCTCCGGAGGCGCGAGCACCGCCGGGCGGTGCGCCGGTCCGGCCTGGTCGCGCGCTGACCGGAAGTTCAGTAACAATCCATGATCCCGGGGTTCGGCCCGTCCGCGGACATGTGCTGAACTGGGACGCGTCCGTTCCGTCCGGCCCAGGAGCCCCGTTGAGCCTCAGCTACCGCCAGCCCGGCGTCGTCCTCACCGACCGCCACTTCACCGTGCCCCTCGACCACGCCGACCCGGGCGGCGAGACCATCGAGCTGTACGCCCGTGAGGCGGTGGCGAGCGACAAGGCGGGGCAGGACCTGCCCTGGCTGGTGTATCTGCAAGGCGGTCCGGGTTTCGGGGCGAATCGTTTCGTCGGACGTCAGGCCTGGCTCGACCGGGCCCTGGAGGAGTACCGCGTCCTGCTGCTCGACCAGCGCGGCACCGGCCGCTCCACGCCCGCCACCCGGCAGACGCTCCCGCTGCGCGGCGGCCCCGCCGCCCAGGCCGACTACCTCACCCGCTTCCGCGCCGACTCGATCGTCCGCGACTGCGAGACCATCCGCCCCCAGGTCACCGGCGGCGCCCCCTGGACCGTACTCGGCCAGAGCTTCGGCGGCTTCTGCACGGTGTCCTACCTCTCCCTCGCCCCCGAGGGCGTGCACACCGCGATCGTCACCGGCGGCCTGCCGTCCCTGCACGCCCACGCCGACGACGTCTACCGGGCCGCCTACCCGCGCGTCGAGCGCAAGGTCGCCGCGCACTACGCCCGCTACCCCCAGGACGTGGAGCGGGCCCGCCGGATCGCCGACCACCTCCTCAGCCACGACGTGGTCCTGCCCAACGGCTACCGCTTCACCGTGGAGGCCTTCCAGTCCCTGGGCCTGATGCTCGGCGCGAGCGACGGCAGCCACCGACTGCACCACCTGCTGGAGGACGCCTTCGTCCGCACACCCGCCGGCCTCGACCTCTCGGACGCCTTCCAGGAACAGGCGCAGGCCCTGCTGTCGTACGCCGCGCACCCCCTCTACGCGCTCGTCCACGAGTCGATCTACGGTCAGGACACCCGCGCCACCGCCTGGGCCGCCGAACGCGTCCGCGCGCGGTTCCCGCAGTTCGACGCGGCCAAGGCGCTCACCGGAGACGGCCCGGTGCTCTTCACCGGCGAGACCGTCCACCCCTGGATGTTCGACGCCGACCCGGCACTCAGGCCCCTGCGCGAGACGGCCGAGCTGCTCGCCGCCCGCACCGACTGGCGCCCGCTGTACGACCCCGCCCGCCTCGCCGCCAACGAGGTCCCGGTCGCCGCTGCCGTCTACCACGACGACATGTACGTCGACACCGCCCACGCGCTGGAGACCGCCCGCGCCATCCGCGGCCTGCGCACCTGGGTCACCGACGAGTTCGAGCACGACGGCCTGCGCACGGGGGCGCCCCGGGTCCTGGACCGGCTGCTCGCGCTCGCCCGCGACGAGGTGTGAGGCGGCGCGCGGCACCCCGACGAGGGCACGGGACACCGCGCGACCAGCCACGACGACACCGCGGACGAACGACGGCCCGGCGCGGCACCCCGCAGCGCGCCGCTCCCGGCGGAGCGTAGGGTGCCGCTCATGACCGAGGCGAAGATCATCGAGCTGCAGCCCCTGCCCGACGACTGGCAGCGCGCCCTGGCCGTGGTGGCCCACCCCGACGACCTGGAGTACGGCTGCTCGGCGGCCGTCGCCGGCTGGACCGACGCCGGCCGAGAGGTCTCCTACGTGCTGGCCACCCGCGGCGAGGCGGGCATCGACACCGTCGACCCCGCCGTCTGCGGCCCGCTGCGCGAACGCGAGCAGCGGGCCGGCGCGGCCGTCGTCGGGGTCACCAGCGTGGAGTTCCTCGACCACCGGGACGGCGTGATCGAGTACGGCCTCCCGCTGCGCCGCGACATCGCCGCCGCGATCCGCCGCCACCGTCCCGAACTCGTCGTCACCCTCAACCACCGCGACACCTGGGGCGGTGTCGCCTGGAACACCCCCGACCACGTCGCCGTCGGCCGCGCCACCCTGGACGCCGCGGCCGACGCCGGCAACCGCTGGATCTTCCCCGAACTCGCCGAGCAGGGCCTCGAACCGTGGAACGGCGTCCGCTGGGTGGCCGTCGCCGGCTCCAGCAGCCCCACCCACGCCGTCGACGCCACGCCCGGCCTGGAACGGGCGGTGCGCTCGCTGCTCGAACACCGCACCTACATCGAGGCGTTGACCGACCAGGACCCCGAGGCCTACGTCCGGGACTTCATGACCGAGACCACCACCGCCACCGGCAAGCGGTTCGGCGGCAGACCGGCGGTGGCCTTCGAGGTGTTCGGCCGGTGACCGAGAGCCCGCACCGGGGCGCCACTCGCCACGGGTGAGGCTCGTCCGGCCGCGGCCGGACGAGCGAGCCGGTCCGGCACCGAGGGGGCGGCGGTCCTTCGTCGGGGCGTGTGGGTCAGCGGCACAGGGCCGCGTCCACGGCAGCGCCCATGCGGTCCTTGGTCGCCTGGCCCGGCTGGACGGTCACCGCGATCCCGGCGGCCCGGCCGTCCTCGGTGACGCCGCCCCGGGTCTCGTACCCCGTCATGCTGCCGCCGTGACCCCAGTACACCCCGCCGCACGACAGGGGCGTGCTGACGATTCCCAGCCCGTACCGGGCACCGGCGGGAAAGGGGTAACCGGCGGGGACGGTGGTCCGCATCGCGTCGAGCTGGGCCTTCGGCAGGAGACGGCCGGCCAGCAGCGCGGTGAAGAACCGGTTCAGGTCGGAGTTGGTGGACACCATCTGACCCGCGGCCCAGGCCCAGGAAGGGTCCCATTCCGTGGCGTCGGCCAGGGACCCGCCTGCCGGATCCCGGTAGTAGCCCGAGGGATGGGGCTCCCGGATCGACACCTCGCCGGGGGCGGGGAAGTACGTGTGGCGCAGTCCGGCGCGCTCGATGACGCGCCGTCCGATCTCCTCGGCCAGCGGGCGGCCGGTGACCTGCTGCACGATCAGGCCGGCCACCAGGTAGTTCGTGTTGCTGTAGGCCCACTTCGCGCCGGGGGCGAAGTCGGCCTCGTGCCGGAGAGCGAGGTCGAGCAGCTCGCGGGGGTCGTAGGAGCGGATGTCGTCGCCGAGGTACTTGCTGTAGTCGGGAAGCCCGCTGTTCTGCTGGAGCAGCCGGCGAACGGTGATGCGGCGTCCGTCGATCCCCTTCCCCCGGACGAGGCCGGGCAGATAGGTGTCGACCGGGGCGTCGAGCCGGATCCTCCCCTCACCTACCAGTTGCAGCACCACCACCGCGGTGAACGTCTTGGTGTTGCTGCCGATGCGCACCTGCCCGTCCCGGGGCACCTCCGCGCCGGTGGCCAGGTCACCGACCCCGGCGGTGTAGGTGCGGGTGCGGCCGTCAGGGCCCCGCACGCTCGCCAGCGCGGCAGGCACGCCGTCGGTGCGCACCAGCGTGTCCAGGCCCCGCTGGACGGAGTCCGGCCAGGCCGCGGCCCCCGCCGCGGGCGGCGCCACGGCGCCCGTCGTCATGACGCCGAGGGCCACCGCGGCCGTGGCCGCTGCGATGCCGCGCCGAACAGCGCGGCGCCCGGACGAACGGAACCTCGGCCATGCCTGCTCATGCACGAGTCAACTCCTGGGGATGATCGGGGAAGTGGGAAATCGGGGAATGACGGGGCACCCGGCCGGCCGTGCCGGACCCAGCATCCCGGGACGCGACCCGGCAGGACGATCGTGCTACCCGGTCAGGTCGTGGTGGGGGTAACCTCCGGGGCCCTCGTACGACGTCGCACGGGGCGGGGCGCGCCCTGGACGCGGTGCCGGCGCAAGCCGAGCGGCGGCGGTGCCCCATGCCCCCGCGCGGCGCCCTGAGCCCGCTCCCCGGCAGCCCCACCGCGCACGGCTGTCCCGCCGGTGGCCGGGCGCCCGCTCCGGGTTTCCGGGTTGACCCTCCCCTTACGTCAGGCTTGAGGCTGTGGCCGGACGAAAGGGCGGGCGGATGGGTTTCTCGGTGGGGCAGGTGGCGAGGTTCGCGGGGGTGACCGTGCGGACGCTGCACCACTACGACAAGGCGGGGCTGCTCTCGCCCGGCGAGCGCAGTCCCGCCGGCTACCGCCTCTACGGCGATGCCGACCTGGCCCGGCTCCAGCAGATCCTCTTCTACCGCGAACTGGGTTTCCCGCTCGACGAGATCGCTGTCATCCTGCGGGACCCGCAGGCGACCGCCCTGCGCCGGCTCCGGGAGCGGCAGGGGCGGTTGCGTGCGGAGATCGCCCGGCTGGAACGGCTCGCGGAGGTGGCGGAGCACGCCATCGAGGTGCAGCGGACCGGGGTGACGCTGACCCCGGAGGAGCGTTTCGAGGTCTTCGGCGAGATCTCCTTCGATCTCAGCTATGCCACCGAGGCACAGCTGAAATGGCAGGACTCGGCAGTGTACCGCGAGACGATGGCACGGGCCGAGGCCCATACCAAGGAGGACTGGCGGCAGCTGATGCGTGAGGCCGCCGCCTGGCGGGCCGAACTGCTCGCCGCCTTCGAGGCGGCCGAGCCCGCCGACGGTGAGCGGGCCATGGACCTCGCCGAGGAGCACCGCCGTCACCTGACCCGCTGGTTCACCTCCTGCCCGCCGGACACGCACCGGCGCATCGCGGACGACCTCGCCGCCGACCCGCGCGCCTTCGCCCTCCTCGTCCCGCCGTCACAGCAGTGCCCCGGCCTCGCCGCCTATGTGAGCAAGGCGATCCACGCCAACGCCTCCCGCCGTGACGGCTCCCGCACCGATCCCGAGGAGCACCCATGAGAATCCTGATCGCCACGGCCGGATCACGCGGCGACGTCGCGCCCTACACCGGCCTGGGCGCCGAACTGGCCCGCGCCGGGCACGAGGTGACGCTGGCCGCCACCGAGGGCTTCGCCTCCCTCGCCCACGGCGCCGGCCTGGGCTTCCGACGGCTGCCCGGCGACCCGCGGGCGCGCGGGGGAGCAGATGGCCGAGGGGAGCGGGAGGACGCCGGCGGCCGGCGGGGGAGCGGGGGAGGCGGTGGCCGGCAGGGGCGTGGGGAAGTCCGCGACCGACGGGGGCCCGGGGGCGCCGGCGGCCGGCGGGAGCTGATGCGCACGGCCGCCGCGTTCGTCACGGAACTGGGCCGGGGCTTCGCCGAAGCGGTCGCCGACGGCACGGAACTGCTGCTGCTGTCGGCGACGACGGCCCAGCTCGGCTGGCATCTCAGCGAGGCCACCGGCATCCCCGGCCTCGGCGTGTACCTTCAGCCGACCGCGCCGACCGGCGACTTCCCGCCGGTCGTCATGGGCACCCGGTCGCTGGGCCGCGCCGGCAACCGGGCGGCCGGCCGCTTCGCCCTGCGCATGGCCGACCGCGTCTACGAGCCGGCGATCGGCGATCTGCGCCGCCGGCTCGGGCTGCCCCCGCTGTCCGCCGCCGCGATGCGCCGCCGCCGGGAGCGGGAGAACTGGCCGGTGCTGCACGGCTTCAGCACGGCCCTCGTCCCCCGGCCCGCCGACTGGCGCACCGGCCTGGAGGTCGCCGGTACCTTCTGGCCGCACGTCGGCCCGGAGGAACGGCTGCCCGCGGATCTGGAGGACTTCCTGCGGACCGGGCCCCGGCCCGTCCTCGTCGGCTTCGGCAGCATGGCGTCCGCGGAGGGCGAGCGGCTGAGCGAGATCGCCGTACAGGCGCTGCGGCGCGCCGGGCTGCGCGGCATCCTGCAGTCCGGGGCCGCCGGGCTGGCCGCCGACGGCGACGACGTGTTCACCGTGGGCGAGGTGCCGCACGCCCTGCTGTTCCCGCGGCTGGCCGCCGTCGTCCACCACGCCGGGGCGGGCACCACGGCCGCCGCCCTGCGCGCGGGCGTGCCCGCGGTCGCCGTGCCGGTCACCGCCGACCAGCCGTTCTGGGCCGCCCGGCTCGCCTCGCTCGGAGCCGCTCCCGAACCGGTCCCGCTGCGCGCGCTCACCGTGGAACGGCTTGCCGCCGCACTCGATCTCGTCACGAGCCGGCAGGCGTACAGCACGGCCGCCGCGCGGGCCGCACGGCGGATGAGCGGCGAGGACGGCGCGCAACTGGTGCTCAGGACGATCGAACGGGCGGCGGCGGGACACCGGGGCGCACCCGCGTGACCGGGGTCGTCCGGCGGCACGCGTCTCTCCGCGGCCGCGCCGGGACCGCCGGACGCAGGGGCGAAGCTCGTGCGGACGGCAGTCGCGTGGACGGCAGTCGCGTGGACGACCGTCTCGTGGTGAACGACGAACCGGACGGGCCCGCGGGCCGTCTCGGGGAGCGGGGGCCGGGCGGGCTCGGGCGGTCGAGGCGGCGCGTCACGCACCGGCGCGGTGCACCGGGCAGCGGTCGGCGGGCTCCGCGGTGGGCTCCGAGGCGTCCTCCGGCGCGGGTCCCGCCGCGGACGCCGTCCCCGGCGGCGCCGGACGCCGTCGCTCCAGCCGCAGCCGCAGCCCCTCGGGCATCAGCGTCAGGCGCTCGACGACGGCGAGCCGGTAGGCGGGGTCGGCGTGCAGGTCGTACCGGCGCAGCAGCAGGCCGAGGACCAGGGTCGCCTCGTGCAGCGCGAACTGGCGGCCGATGCAGGCCCGCGCGCCCGTGCCGAACGGCTTGAAGGTGTGCGGCGGCCGGGCCCGTACGGCGGCCGCGGTGAAGCGGTCCGGGTCGAACCGTTCGGCGTCCTCGCCCCACACCTCCGGCTCCCGGTGCAGCATCGGCGTCAGCACCAGCGCCCACGCGCCCCGGCGCATCGGGTGCGCACCGGCGAGCACGGTGTCCTGCCGGGCCTCGCGGGCGAAGGCCGGCGCGGTCGGCCACAGCCGCAGCGACTCGTCCAGCACCCGGCGGACGTAGCGCAGCTTGGCGATCTGATCGTAGCCCGGCTGTTCGGCGTCGCCCCAGACGCGGTCCACCTCGGCGCGGGCGCGGGCGGCGATCTCGGGGTGCCGGGCGAGGTAGTGGAGGGCGAAGGAGAGCGCCCCCGAGGTGGTCTCGTGGCCCGCCACCAGGAACGTGATCACCTGCTTGCGGACGTTCTCGGCGGACAGCTTCTCCCCGGTCACCGGATGCGCCGTCGCCAGCATGCGGTCCAGCAGGTCGCCCTCGCCGCCGCCGGAGCGGCGCCGGTCGGCGACCAGGCCGTCGACCGTGCGGTCGAGATGGGCCATGTCGGCCGCGTTCCGCCGCGCGGCGGAACGCAGCAGCAGCGGGGCCAGCGGTCCGGGCACGCTGTTGAGCCGCTGCGCGTAGGTCAGCGTGCCGACCATCGCCGTGACGAAGGGATGCGGCCGGTCCCGCTCGAAGGAGCCGAAGTCGTGCCCGAAGCCGGTCCGCGCGATCGTCTCCAGGGTCAGCCGGGTCATGTCGCCGGGCACGTCCACGGTGTGCCCGGCCGCCAGCCGCCGGTCCCAGTGGTCGGTCAGCCGGCCGGCGACCGCCAGCATCATCCCGTGGTACCCCTCCATGGCCTCCCGGCTGAACCCGGGCGCCAGGACGTCGTGCGCCAGCTGCCAGTTGGGCTCGTGGTTGTAGGCGGTGAACAGGCCGTCGCCGGCCACCGGCCGCAGATTGGCCACGCCCAGCCCGACGTGCTTGGCGAACCGGTTCTCGTCCGCGAGGTCGGCGACCAGTTCCGCGCCCCACACGAACACGAACTCCTTGCCGAAGGCCCGGCGCCGGAAGATCGGGCCCAGCTCGCGTGCGAAGCGCATCGAGTCCTGGAGCGGGGTGTGCCGGTCGGCGCCGAGCACATCGCCGAGGAGGGGCAGCCGGCGCGGCGGATGCGGGATGCGGTGCAGCTCGGGCCAGCCCTGCTCGGCGCTGCGGAAACCCTTCGGCAGCCCGGTCCCCGTGGTCTCCGTCGTCTCCGCCATGGCGCGATCTCCCTTGATCCAGCGGATGGTTGCAGCAGTGACGCGCTCGTGTTGTACGTGGGTTCAATAACGTGATCCAGTGTGGTCCCCTTGTTGAATCGACGTCAAGTAAAGTGACGGCATGCCCGCGAACCAGGGGGAGCGCGCCCGGCGCAGACTGAGCACCGGGGAACGTCGTGAGCAGTTGCTGTCGGTCGGCGCACGGCTGTTCTCGGAGAGCCCGTACGACGACGTGTGGATCGAGCAGGTCGCCGAGATCGCCGGGGTCTCACGCGGGCTGCTGTACCACTACTTCCCGACCAAGCGGGACTTCTTCGCCGCCGTCGTGGAGCGGGAGAGCGCGCGCATGCTGCGCATGACGGAGGCCGTGCCCGGGGTGCCGGTGCGCGAGCAGCTCACCGCCGGCCTCGACGTCTACCTCGGCTACGTCCAGGCCCACGCCCATGGCTTCCGTGCCTTCCACCGGGCCGACGCGGCCGGTGACCAGGCCGTGCGCCGGGTCTACCGGCAGGCGCTGGCCGCGCAGGAGAAGCAGATCCTGGCCGCGCTCGCCGCCGACCCGGAGTTCGGGCCCGTCGTGGAGACCGCCGCGCAGGTGCGCCTGGCGGTGCGCGGCTGGCTCGCCTTCACCACCGCCGTCTGTCTCGAATGGCTGCGCGGCGAGGGTGAGCTGACCCGGGAGCAGGTGCGCGACCTGTGCGCTCGCGCCCTGCTGGGCGTCCTCGCGTAATCCCGTCCGCCGGTGGTGCGTGGTTGGCGCGCGCCCCGATCTCCGATAAGTTAGGCAAGGCTTACCTAAGGAGGTCTCGGGATGGGTGACACGCAGGACTGGACGGCCGCCCCCGGCGCGGCGGAACGGGCACGCTCGGTGCTGGCCGCCGCATGGTCGTGCGCGGTGACCGCGGACGGCGTGCGCGAGGAGTACGTCGGCGCGCACTCCGTGACCGGCGACGGCGCGGTACGGCTGGCGGTGCCCGACGACAGCGGCCTGTTCGGCGCGGTCCTGTGCGCCCCGCGCCAAGAGCCCTCCGCCCTGCTGGAGTTCGCCGACGTCGCCCCCGTGCCCGTGCGCCATCGCGTCCGTGCCCGGCTCTGGCTCTCCGGCTGGTTCGCCCCGTCCGAGGGCGCCCTGCTCTTCCGGCCCACCCGCGTGGTGCTCCGCCGGTCCTCCGGGCCCGTGGTGGTCGACCTGGACGAGTTCACCGCCGCCCGGCCCGACCCCCTCGCCGGCGCCGAGGCCCGGCTGCTCACCCACCTCGCCGACGCCCACCCGGACGCCGTCGAACGGCTCACCCGCCTGGTGCGGCCGGAGAGCCTGCACGCCGCCACCCGCGTGGTGCCCCTCGCCGTCGACCGCCATGGACTGACCCTGCGCATCGAGCGCACCCGCGCCCACGGTGACGTACGGCTGCCCTTCCACGCGCCCGCCGACGACGTCGCCCAGCTCACCGAACGCATGCACGCCCTGCTGGCCCAGTCCGTCGCCGCCGCCTGCCCCCGCGCGCTACAGCGGCAGCGCGCAGACGGCGACGGGTGACGCGAACGGCTCGCCGGCCCGCCGGAGTCCGCCGCCGTCCGCGTCGACCCGGAAGACGGTGACCGTGCCGGAGCGCTGGTTCGCCGCGAACAGCAGCCGCCCGTCGGGCGAGAACGCGATCTGCCGCGGGAAGTCCCCGCCCACCGGCACGGTGCCGAGCAGCCGCAGCCGGGCCCCGTCGGCTTCGACGGCGTACCGCGCCAGGCTGTTGTGGCCCCGGTTGGCGAGGAACGCCCACCGGCCGTTCGCCGTCACCAGGAGCTGCGCCGGATAGTTCGTGCCGCCGCCCGACCCGGTCGGCTGCGGGTCGCCGACGCTCAGCCGGCCGGACCGCGGGTCGTAGCCGCACACCGCCACGGTGTCGTCCACCTCGTTGGCCAGATAGGCGTACCGGCCCCCCGGATGGAAGGCCAGATGACGCGGCCCCGCGCCGGGCCGGGTGTGCGCCTGCGCCACCTCGGTGAGCGTCCCCTTCGCCGGGTCGAGGCGGTAGGTGTAGACGGTGTCCGTGCCGAGGTCCACGGCGAGGACGTGGCCGCCGTCGGGACTCGTCAGCACCTGGTGGGCGTGCGGGCCCTGCTGGCCGGGGCCCGGCCCCGGAGAGGAGTGCGAGACCAGATCGGTGCGTTCGCCCAGGGCACCCGAGGCGTCGACCGGATGCACGGCGACACTGCCCGAGCCGTAGTTGGCGCTGAGCAGCCAGCGCCCGGTGGGATGCACCGAAAGATGGCAGGGGGCCGCGCCGCCCGTGCTCCGGGTGCCGAGGACCCGCCGGTCCGCGAGGCGGACGGCCGTCACCCCGCCGTCCGCCCGCTCGTCCACCGCGTACAGCGTGCGGCCGTCCGGGTGCACCGCGAGATACGACGGGTCCAGGACCCCGGTGGCCGTGCCCGCCCCCGTGACCGTGCCCGTCTCCGGGTCGTACGACGCCAGGCCGATGCCGGTGCCGCCGCCGTCGGCGGAGGTGTAGGTGCCCACGAACAGCGGGCGCGGCCCGGCCGGCCTCTCCGGTGGGGCGGCGGCCTCCGGCCCGCTTCGGGGGGCCGGGGCGGCCTCGGGCGGGGCCGCCGGGGACGGCACCGCCACCACGGCCGCCGTGCCGGCCGCGGCCCCGACGAACCGGCGCCTGGTCCAGCCGCCGCCGCGCGCCCGGTTCCCCCGGGAGGCGGGCGATCCCTCGCCCGCCGTCCATGCCTCCGTGTCCATGCCACACCTCAGGTCGTCGGTCGCCCCGCTCGTGACAGCCACCTTGGCGTGCGTGCCCCGCCAAGGGCAAGACCGGCAACGGGCGTTGCGTATCGTGCAACGGTGGCGGCGGGTGGCGGCGGTCCTACCACTCCCCGTCCTCGACCGGTTCGCCCGGTGCGTCCTTCAGCGGGGTCACCTGGCCGGGGGACGGCGCCTGCCACGGGTCCAGGTCGTCCCCGAGCCACTCGCCGACCGGCTTGACGCCCTCCAGGGTCCGGGTCGGAGCGAGGTCCTCGGCGTCCTCGTCGTAGTAGTCGTACCAGGGCAGGCCCGCCCGGGTGTACGCCGCGCGGTCCACGGGCGACGGCGGCGGCTCCTCGCCGGTGATCCGGCGCCACTCCGGGGGTGTGACCAGATGTACGAACACCCGCCCGGCCGGTTCCCCGGCCCAGTCCCGCAGCGGCCGGTCGTCCCGGTAGACCTCCTGCCGCATCGAGCCGCCGACGCCCAGGCCCATGGCCGCGGCGCGCCGCCGGGGTGCGGCTCCCGGGGGCGGGGGTGCGCCGAAGGGCGCGGCGGGCGGGGGCGGCGGCGCGCCGGGAGCCCCGCCCGGCGCGGGTCCGCCGGGCGCCGCCGCGGCCAGGGGCGCGGCGCCGTAGCCGCCGAACACGCCCGCCGGGCCCGCCTGCCGCGCGCGCTCCCGCTCCCGTTCCCGTCGCCGCCACTCGGCGAGGACGTCCTCCTTCAGCGGGAACGACTGGAGCTGGACCCCGCCCCACACCTCCTCGCCGGTGACCTGTCCCTCCACGGTGGCGCCCAGCCCCAGCGGCACGGCCACGAACTGGCGGACCGTGCCCTTGCCGGAGTTGATGCCGTCCAGCCAGGGCTGGCGGGGCAGCACCACATAGTTCTGCGGACGGCGGGAGAGCCGGTCGCGCCACGGCTTGCCGGACACCGCGCACACCTTGCCCACGCCGACCTGGAGCGCGGCCGGCTCCGCCGTGCCGGCGAAACTCAGCCACATCGCCTCGCGCAGATACACCGGCAGCATCACACCGCCGCGCGCCCGCCACTCCTCCGGCACCCGGTCGGCGTGGTCGGCCACCCGCCGGACGGGGAACTCGCCCAGTCCCGGCGGCAGCGGATGCGTGCCGTTCTCCGGGAGCCGCAGCGTGCGGACGAACCGCACCGCCACCCCGCCCGGCAGCCGCAGTGTGTTCCCGTCGATCCGGACTCCGGAACCGGTCATCCGCTCGCCCCCTCGCCTCCCGCGCCGGCCGGGCCCGGCGTCCTCCTCACCGAGAACGCCCGCCGACCCCCGCGCGGTTCCGCCACAGCTCCTCCTGGACGCCGAGGCGGTCGCGCAGCCAGGCCATCCGGGGCAGCTTGGCCCGGTGCTCGCGGGAGACCCGGTCCAGCTCCTCCAGCAGGCGACGGGTGCGGTGCTCGGTGTTCAGCTCGTCGATGATCCTGGTCGTCTCGGTCAGCACGGCGCCGAGCAGCTGCCAGTTCGCCCAGTCCTCGCGGATCTCCTCCCGGAGCAGCTCGGCCAGCCGGTCCCGGGTGCCGGCCGCCGTGTGCAGCTCGGCCGTCAGCCGTGCCTCCGCCGACTCGGCGTTCTCGCTCAGATGGGTGGTCACCAGCACCGAGAAGCTGACGATCGCGTCGGCGATCTCCGCGAGCAGCCGCTCCACGGTCGCCGCCACCCGGGGCGGGAACAGCTCCTCGGGTCCGCGGGCCTTCGCCAGGTCCGTGAACGAGCGGGCCAGCACCCGCAGCACCACCGTGCAGATCTCCAGTGTGTCCAGACCGGTGCGCAGCACCACCCGGTGCAGCAGCCCCTCCTTGACCCTCGGATTGAGCCGCAGACTGTCCTCGGCCTGCCGCAGCGCCGCGTCCACCTGCACGATGTCGTGATCGAGCCGGCGCGCCTCGTGCAGCCGCTCGGCCGCCTGCTGCCAGGGGATCCGGCCCGCGGCCTCCTCGCCCATCCGCAGCATCAGCTGGCGCACCCGCCGCGCGAGGTCCTCGATGGACCGCCCCGCCTCCTCCACCCAGACCGGAGGCGGCAGCAGCAGATTGCAGGCGGTGCCGACGACCGCGCCGATCAGCGTCTCCACGATCCGCGCCCATGCGGTGAAGCCGACCGTGGTGACCCCGAGCACCAGCATGGCGCTGATCGCCACCTCGGCCACGTACTCGTCGACGCGCACCAGGTGCCCCACGGCCAGCGAGGCGACGATCAGCAGGGCGAGACTCCACCAGGTCAGCCCCACCAGCACGCTGAAGGCGATGGCGACCAGGACACCGGCGACCACCGAGTTCACCCGGCGGATGCCGTTGGTGAGCGTGGCGTAGAAGGTCACCTGGACGACCAGCAGCGCGGTCAGCGGCGCGGTGAGGGGGGCGGGTTCGGGGCTCAGCCGGAGCGCGATCACATAGGCGACCGTCGCGGCGGCGGCCGAGCGCAGCGTCTGGACGACCACCGGCTCCCGGCGCCGCCGCACCAGTCGCAGCAGTCCCTCGGTCCTCTTTCGTACGTCGAGCATCCCTTGGCCTGTTCCCGCTCATCGGGTGCATCGAACGTGGCCGTTTGCGGGCTGTTTCTGTTCGAATGGAATCGTGTACGGCCAGGTGGCCGGAGTTCCGCCCCTCCGGCGGTCCGGTTGCGCGGGCGGTATCCGGCCATCTTCGCGAGCTTTGTGCTCGGCGCGGGCCGAGCGGCGCTCAGGCGTACAGCTTCTCGACGAAGGCGGACAGATTGCCCCGCGTCCGGGTGATCTGCTCCTCCAGGGTCAGGCTCTCCTCGAACCGGGCGCCGGACTCCGGAACCTTCCGGCCGCGCACGTACAGCGAACACGCCAGGTCCGTGCACATGTACAGGCCGACGGAGTTGCCCTCGCGGCCCGCCGCTCCCGCCTTCCGCGCGGTCATCAGGGACACGCCGCCGCCGGGATGCGTGGTCAGGCACACCGAGCACATGCTGCGGTGCAGGAAGCCGCGCTGCGAGGCGGGGAAGCGCAGGGCGATGCCCGCGAGCCGGCCCTCCCGTTCGGTCACCAGATAGCTGCGGTCGGGGGCCCCGGGATCACGCCAGCCCAGGAAGTCCAGGTCGTCCCAGGGACGTTCACCGAGATCACGCGGCACGGCCAGGCGTCCGGCCTCGCCCTTGGAGCAGTTGATGAACGAGTCGCGGATGTCCTGCTCGGTGAGCGGTCTCATGGGGGAGTCCTTCCGGATTCGGTGCCGCAGTGGCCATATTACCTAGGGGGCCTAGGTGAGTGGCTACTCTATTTAGCCTGGGGAGGGTGGGCCAATGGATTTCCGCGGGCTGCCGTCCCGCGTCCGGCGCCCGCTGGACCAGGTGACCGCCGGTGCCCACGACGAAGCCGCCCCCGCCGGGCGTCCCGTGCACGGCGCGCCGGACATCCACGTCAGGCGGTCGGCGCGGCCCCGCTTCGGCTACTCCGGGTCGGCGGGGCTTGCCTCCGGTGGCCAGACGCCCGGTGTCAGCACGCCCAGGGCGTAGGCGCGGGCGACCAGTTCGGTGCGGTTGGCCGCACCCCACCGCGCCGACAGACGGCGCAGATGATAGGTGACGCCGTCCCTGCTCAGGCCCAGTTCGCGGGCGGCGCGGGCGGTGGTGGCGCCCCCGGCCAGCAGGGCCAGCACCCGCCCCTCCACCGCGCTGGCCCGCGCCGGCTCCGGCCGCGTCGCGGGGCGCTCGCCCCGCACCCGCAGCATCACCAGCAGCGCCGGTGTCTCCTGCACGGTGTCGCTCACCGGATCCGCCGTCAGTTCCCCGTACCGCTCGGTCCCGCCGGGACTCTGCCGCCAGCACACCGAGACCTGGTAGCGGGAGCGGTGCCGCAGCCGCAGCGCCTCGGCGATCCGCTCCACCTGAGTGGCCTCCTGGGGCCGGAACAGCTCCAGCACCTGCCGGCCGCGCAGCCGGCCCGGGGTCGTGCCGCACTCCGCGGCCATCGCCGGGTTCGCCAGTGCCACCCGGCCGTACACGTCGCACACCGCCACCGGGACCGACACCCGGTCGAACACCATCAGCGCACGGTTGCGCCACACCACCGCATCGGCCCGTTCCGTCTCCATCACACCTCCCGGTCCGCCGGCCGCCCGCCCTCGACGCCGTTCGCCATCAAAGAGGAAGAGGCAGGTCAGCGGCAACTCCAGGGGGCGGACGTCAGCGCCACGCCTGCTCCACACCGGCGAACTCGGAGGCGAAGGCACCGGGTGGCAGCGCCGCCCGCAGAGGCGGCAGATCGGACGGGCGGAGCAGGCCGAAGCCCTCCCGGGGGAGGGCGCCGAGCACCTCCGGCGCCCGGGCGGCCAGCCAGTCGTCCAGACCGAGGTCGACGGCGGCACGGAGGATCGCGATCAGCGCGGAGGGGCGCCGGGCCGTCACCTCCGGCAGGTCGAGTCCGTCGAGGACCGTGTCCAGGCGGGCGGCGGCCTCGGCGCCGTGAGGCATCCTCATGGACAGCCACGTCGTGCTGGACCGGGCGGCGTGGACGAGGATCAGCAGAGGGTCGAGCCGGGGCCCCGACGCGACGTGGCCCTGTTCGCGCTGGAGCAGCCGGCGGAGTTCCGACGCCGCCGCCGTGAGCGCCGGGTCCGCTCGGCCGGCCGTGAGGAACAGGCACTCGGACAGGTGCTCCTGAAGGCCCGAACCGATGGGCGTCCCCTCCAGGAAGACCCGGAGCCGGCGCAGATGGTCCGCCAGCGAGGCGTCCGGCAGCAGCGGAACGTCCTGCGCCAGCCGGCGGCACACCGCTTCCGCGTACCGCCCCGCGTCGACGGGATCCAGCCACTTCAGCATGTCCAGACAGAGGGTGTACGTCTCGTCCGGCGCGGGGACGTCCGAGGCGCTCGCGAGGAGGGCCAGGAGGGCGTGGGCGGCCGATCGCGGCCGGTCGCCGGAGTCGATCCGGTACGTGGTGAGGGTGCCCGGCATGGACCGCAGCAGGGGGTCCGCGGTGTGCAGCAGGATCTCGGCCTGCGGGTCCCCGGTGAAGGTGATCCGGTGGTGGACGTTCGCCAGCGGGTCCGGGGCGGACTCCTCGTGTGTCCAGTGCGTGGCACGCGGGGTGGCCGGCAGTCCCAGCGTCCAGCCGAGCTGCTGGCCGTCGGCCGGCGGATCGCCGATGCGCAGGCTGAGATCGGGCCGCCCGTCGGCACGTCGGCGGCGCTCCGGTGCCAGTGTGCCCGAGAACAGCTCCCAGGACGGTCCGGACAGCTGCGACCGCCACTTCAGCGTGTGCCGCCGCCATTCGTCGACCAGTTCGTCGCCCCCGAGGAAGCGGGAGACGAGCACGTCGCCCGCCGCCGCGACGGCGGTCAGCAGCAGATTGACCTGGTACACCGAGTTCCGGTACGTCCCGCTCAGCCGGGCGGGAACGTGGCCGAGGAGCCTGCGGCCCTCCGGTTCCCACTCGGCGGTGCGGAACAGCCCGGCCAGGGCGTCGACGAGTCCGGCCGGTGTCCGCCGGGCCAGCAGGTCCCCCAGATCGTCCAGGATCTGCACCCGGTCGGTGAGCGGAGTGAAGGACAGCAGCGCGTACAGCTCGCCGTCGTCCACGGGGCCGGCCGCCGGCAGCCGCCGCACGGCCTGTGCGATCAGCCGCGCCGCGAGGTGCTCGCCGAAGCTGGCATGCATGAACTCGTAACTGCGCAGGCGCTGTTCGGCGACCAGGGCCTGCGCCTCGTGGACGAAGAAGAACCGTCCGAACAGCAGCCCGGAATCGCTGCCCCGGTCCCCTTCCGCGGGCACCGGGTCCAGCGCCGCCGGGTCCCGGTCCGCCTCGGCGGCCACCGGGACCAGCGCCGCCAGATCCCGGTCCGCCTCCGCCGCACTGAGGGCCTGGGCGCCGCGCTGGAACATGCCGAGCGCGACCACGGACAGCCGGTGCAGCTCCCGTTCGACGGCCGCGGCCTGCTCCGCCGGCGGCAGCGCGCCGTCCTTGTCGACCTGGCGGCGGACGAACTCGGTGAGCAGCCGCTCGTACAGTTCCGTCCGGCTGAAGTCGGCGTCGTCGAGCCGGTGCAGCGCGTTGTCGACCGCGTCGTACAGGGCGAGCATGAGCAGCAGCAGCGGCTGGGCGGTCAGCACCCAGTGCCGCAGGACCGCCCGCGGGGTCAGCGGATGGAGGCCCCGCTGTGCGAAGTACCCCTGGTTCACCGTGTTCCAGACGGACAGCCAGCGATCGGTCTCGGCCGGTCCGAACGGCTCCAGCCGGAGCACGATGCCGTGGTCCGGGACCGCCGCCCGGTCCGCCACCACCGTGCGGCTGGTGACGACGACGATCAGCGGGCGGTGCTGGTCCGCCTCCCGCCGCTGGAAGGCCGCCACCTCCGACAGGTAGTTCCACTGCCACTGGGGGCCCAGGTTCTGCGCACCCGCCTGGAGCAGTTCGTCCAGGCCGTCGAGGAGGACGACCGGGATCGTCCCGGGTTCCGCCTCGGACCAGTCGGGCCAGCTCTGCGGCCGACCGGTGGTCTGCCGCAGCGCGTGCTCCAGTTGGCGTTGCACGTCCGTCGCCGGGGTGTGCCGCAACTGCACGCGCAGCGGACGGAACTCCGTGGCCGGCAGCCGGGCCGTCAGCAGCTCGGTGAGCAGCGACTTGCCGGCACCGGGGTGACCGAGGACGACGAGCGGGGCGAAGAGCGCGGGGAGGCCGAGGAAATGGGCGGCCAGGAACCGCTCGATGTCACGGTACGACGGCTGTCGCGCCCACCACTTGTCCGAGGCGACCTGCTCACCGCCGCCCGCCCGGGCGGACGCGAGCCGGAAGCGCGGATGGACGTACCCTTCGCCGAGCGACGGCAACCGGGGGCCGGGAGCGTCGAGCGCGGCGATCGGCCTGCGGAGCCGGGCCCGACCCGTGGCGACCGGCACGGCCCCGCCCGAGAGCTCGGCCGACAACGCCCCCAGCCCGGCCAGTCCGGTCGCGGCACCGGTGTCCGCCAGTGCGCTCACCGTGGCGCAGGGCAGCCCGGCCGTCAGCGCGAACTCGGGGCAGCGCTCGGCAAGGGGGGCCGCCAGCCGGCGGTACGTGTCCGTGATCAGCTGCTCCTTGGCGGTGTTCGGGGAAGGCGGCAGGGGGCGGGGCCGGCCGTCGTCCCCGTCTCCGTCCGCGGGCGTGTGGGCGTAGGCCGGGTAGAGGCCGTCGGCCAGCGTCTCGACCAGATAGGAGCCCTCGGCCGGGAGGCCGGGGACGTGCCGCGTGACCGCGCAGGCCACCAGCACGACGCGCGCTGCCTGAAGGAGTGCGCCGCGCGTCGTCCCGCGCGCCGCCCGCACCCGACGCGGGAATCCGCGCAGCACCTCCTTCAGCAGGCGGAGCACGCTCGGCTCGTCGTACACGTCGGCCAGCAGGCGGAGGAACTCCCGCCCGGTCGCGGGGTGTTCCTCCGTCAGGAGGACCACGGCGGTCGTCACGTCCATGTCCACGCAGGCGCGCAGGCCGAAGCCGGCGCCGGGTGCCCCGGCCGGACCGTCCCGGGCCGGCCCCGGCGCTTCCACGGCCCGCCCCGCTTCCACGGCCCGCCCCGCTTCCACGGCTCGCCCCGCCTCGGCGGCCCGCCTCGGCCGGGCGCGCCCGTGGAGCGGTGTCCGGGCCACCTCCAGGGTCCGCTCCAGCTCGGCGTGCCGGGCGCGCCACCAGGCGGAGTCCACGGTCAGGCCGGCGGGTGGCGGCGACCCGGGACCCTGTGCCGCGGCGCACAGGGCGACGATCCGCCGGACGACGTCCCACCGCGGTGCCCTGCGCCGCCTGCCGTTCAGCAGCTCCGACACCGAGGGACCGCTCAGGTGCGTCGACGCGGCGATCTCCGACTGCGACACCCCGCAGGCGCGTACGAGGCGCCGGAGTTCCGCGCAGAAGTCCGCGACGGGACCCGCCGGTGGTGCGGCCAACTCCCCACTCCTTCGCTCCGGTTCGGTGGAACCCCCGCAGCGTACGGCTTGACCGGCACCGCATGCGGGGAGTTCCGCACGCCTCGGCCCACCCCGACCCCTCGGTCGGTGGGGGTGGTCGGCTCGCCCCGGCACGGGCGGTCGGTGGGGGTGGTCGGCTCGCCCCGGCACGGGCGGCTGGCGGGGGTGGTCGGCTCGCCCCGGCACCGGCGGCTGGCGGGGGTGGTCGGCTCGCCCCGGCACCGGCGGCCCGTGCGCGGCGGCGGCCCCCGGCTCGCCGTGACGCCGTGGTCGTGCCGGGCGGCTCGCGCAAGTGCCGCGGCCCGCTTTCCCCTGCACGATCGTGTAGTGCCACGGCGTCGGCGCGGTCTGCCCGTCCACCACCCTGGATCGCAGTAGTCCGCTTTCCGGCGAAAGGCAGTTGTCGCGTCATGCCCCCCACCGCACTGCACCCCGATCCGGCCGGCACCCTGCCCGGCGTCCCGGTCGTCGACATCACCGCCACCGGCCCCGGCCGCACCCCCATCCAGCAGGTCATGGAGCTGATGCGGACCCACGGCCCGGTGCTGGTGCGCCGGCTGCACGGCCGGGACGCGCTGTTCGTCGCCGACGCCGGCCTGGTGGCCGACCTCGCCGACGAGGAGCGGTTCGCCAAACACGTCGGGCCCGCCCTGGAGAACGTGCGCGAGTTCGCCGCCGACGGCCTGTTCACGGCGTACGACGACGAGCCCAACTGGGCCAAGGCGCACGACATCCTGATGCCCGCCTTCGCGCTCGGCTCGATGCGCACGTACCACCCCGTGATGCTGGAGGTGGCCCGGCGGCTCATCGGTTCCTGGGACCGGGCGGCCGGGACCGGACACCCCGTCGACGTGCCCGACGACATGACCCGCATGACCCTCGACACCATCGGACTGGCGGGCTTCGCCTACGACTTCGGCTCCTTCGAACGCGCCGAGCCGCACCCCTTCGTGGAGGCGATGGTCCGCTGCCTGGAGTGGAGCATGACCCGGCTGGCCCGCACCCCGGGCACGGACCACACGGCCGCCGACGCCGCCTTCCGGCGGGACGCCGACTACCTCGCCGGGGTCGTGGACGACGTCATCGCGGCCCGCGCCGGGACCGATCAGAGCGGCGCCGAGGACCTGCTCGGGCTGATGCTCAGCGCCCCGCACCCCGCCGACGGCACCACCCTGGACGCGGCCAACATCCGCAACCAGGTGATCACCTTCCTGATCGCCGGCCACGAGACCACCTCCGGCGCCATGTCCTTCGCGCTGTACTACCTCGCCAAGCACCCCGCCGTGCTGCGGCTCGTGCAGCGCGAGGCCGACACGCTGTGGGGCGACACGCCCGACCCGGAGCCGACGTACGACGACATCGGCCGGCTCACCTACACCCGTCAGGTCCTCAACGAGGCCCTGCGGCTGTGGCCGACGGCCGCCGCGTTCAGCCGGCACGCCCGCGAGGACACCCTGCTCGGCGGCCGGATCCCGCTGCGCGCCGGACAGGCCGTCACCGTGCTCGCGCCGATGCTGCACCGCCAGGACGTCTGGGGCGACAACCCGGAGCTGTTCGACCCCGAGCGGTTCACCGCCGAGGCCGAGGCGGCCCGCCCGGTGCACGCGTTCAAGCCCTTCGGCACGGGGGAACGCGCCTGCATCGGCCGGCAGTTCGCGCTGCACGAGGCGACCATGCTGCTCGCCCTGCTGGTCCACCGCTACCGGCTGCACGACCACGCCGACTACCGGCTCACCGTGAAGGAGACCCTCACCCTCAAGCCCGAGGGCTTCACCCTCACGCTCACCCCGCGCACCCCCGCCGACCGCGCGCACGCCCCGCTGCCCGGCACGGCCGCCGCACCGGCCGCGGGCACGCCGGCCCCGAACGCCCTGCCCGCCCGGGTCCGCCCCGGCACCCGCGCCCTCTTCCTGCACGGCAGCAACTACGGCACCTGCCGGGACTTCGCCGCCCAGCTCGCCGACGAGGCCGCGGCCGTCGGCTGCGCCACCGAGGTCGCCGCCCTGGACACCCACGCGGACGGCCTGCCCACCGACCGGCCCGTCGTCGTCACCGCCGCCTCCTACAACGGCCGCCCCACCGACGACGCCGTCGCCTTCACCGCCTGGCTCGACGGCACGCCCGACCTGACCGGCGTGACCTACGCGGTCCTCGGCGTCGGCGACCGCAACTGGGCCGCCACCTACCAGCAGGTCCCCACCCGCCTCGACGCCCGGCTCGCCGAACTCGGCGCCACCCGGCTGACCGAACGCGTCGCCGCCGACGCCTCCGGCGACCTCACCGGCGCCGTGCGGGAGTTCACGGCCCGGCTGCGCACCGCGCTGCTCACGCAGTACGGCGACCCGGACGCGGAGCACGACACCGCGGCCGGGCCCGCCCACGCCTACGAGGTGCGCACGCTGACCGGCGGCCCGCTGGACGCCCGCGCCGAGCGGCACGGGCTGGTCCCGATGACGGTCACCGAGGCGTACGACCTCACCGCCGCGCACCACCCGCGCACCAAGCGGTTCCTGCGCGTCGCCCTCCCCGACGGCGTCACCTACCGCACCGCCGACCACCTGACCGTGCTGCCGGCCAACGCCCCCGGCCTCGTCGACCGCGCCCTCGCCGCGCTCGGCCTCGATCCCGACGCGGTCCTGGACATCCGCGCCACCCGCCCTCGCAGGCAGGGGTCCTCCCACGTGAGCGGGGCCGAGCGCGGGGGAGCCCTCGCCGTGGACCGGCCGCTGACGGTTCGCGACCTCCTCACCCACCACGTCGAGCTGCGGGAACGGCCGACCGCCCGGCAGCTGGCCCTCCTCGCCGAGGCCGATCCCTGCCCGCCCGAACGGGCCGCCCTCGCCGCCCTGACCGAGGACGACCCGCGCACCCTGGTGGAACTGGCCGAGGACCACCCCGCGCTGCGCGGCGCCCTGGGCTGGCCGCTCCTGCTCGACCTGCTGACCCCGCTGCGCCCCCGCCACTACTCGATCTCCTCCGCTCCGGCGGCCGACGCCCGCCACGCGGACCTGATGGTGTCCGTGCTCGACGCCCCCGCCCGGTCCGGGAAGGGCCGCCACCGGGGCACCGGCTCCGGACACCTCGCCTCCCTGCGCCCCGGTGACACCGTGTACGCCCGGGTGCAGCCCTGCCGCGAGGCGTTCCGGATCGACGGCTCGGCTCCCGTCGTGATGGTCGCCGCGGGCACCGGCCTCGCCCCGTTCCGCGGCGCCGTCGCCGACCGCCTGGCCGCGTGCCGCGCGGGCACCGAACTCCCGTCGGCCCTGCTGTACTTCGGCTGCGACGCCCCGGACGCCGACTATCTGCACGCCGACGAGCTGCGGGCCGCCGAGCAGGCCGGCGCGGTCTCGCTGCGCCCGGCGTTCAGCGCCGCGCCCGAGAACGGCGCGCTCTTCGTCCAGCACCGCATCGCCGCCGAGGCGGACGAGGTGTGGCGGCTGCTGACCGCGGGCGCACGTGTGTACGTCTGCGGCGACGGCGCCCGCATGGCCCCCGGCGTCCGCGCGGCCTTCCGTACCCTGTACCGGGAACGCACCCCCGGCACCGACGAGGCGGCGGCCCAGCGGTGGCTCGACGCGCTGGTGACGGACGGGCGTTACGTGGAGGACGTGTACGCGGCGGGGTGAGCCGCGAGGGAGGGGCGCGGTGGGGGAGGACCGGGACGGGGGAGGACCGGGACGGGGGAGGACCGGGACGGAGAGGAGCGGGACGGCGGGGGCCGGATCGCGTTCCGGCCGGCCCGTCGGCGGAGCCCGTCCCCGTCCGGTCGCGCTGGTCGGGACGGTGCCCCGACCGGCCGGCGCGGACCGGCGACGGTGGACCGGGGGGACCGCCGCGCGGCAGCCGGTCACCGCGCTGGACGGCCGCGAGCACCTCCGTCTTAGCTCATAGCGTGAACTAAGGCTTGGAGAAATGTCGCGTGCTTGCTGCCCGAAGGGGTATGTTGCAGGTCGGGCAGGGTTCGTGAAGGGAGCCACATGGCGGCGCGCAACGGGCGCACAGTACGCGACCTGAGACGAGGCAACCGCACGGCGGTGCTCCAGCGGCTGTACTTCGACGGCCCGCTCAGCCGATTCGAGCTGGGCCCGGCCACCGGACTCAGCTCCGGCTCGGTGAGCAACGTGGTCGCGGACCTCGTCGCCGACGGGCTGGTCGAGGAGGCCGGCAGCGTCGACTCCGACGGAGGCCGGCCCCGCACGCTGCTGCGGGTGGCCCCGCGCAGCGGACAGATGATCGGCGTCGACGTCGGCGAGACCCGTGTCCGGGTCGAGCTCTTCGATCTGGCGCTCACCGAACTCGCACGCGCCGAACGCCCGTTGACCCCCCAGGGTTACGACGTGGAGGTCATCGCCGGGCACATCCGCGATGGCGTGGCCGAGGTCCTCACCGCCGCGGAGGCCGCCCCCGACCGGCTCCTCGGCGTGGGCGTGGGCGTGCCCGGCATCGTCGAGCACACCCCGGACCGGGGCGCCGTCGTCCACGGACAGACCATCGGCTGGGACGCGGTCCCCCTGGAGCAGCTGCTCCGCTCGGCCTCCCGCCTTCCCGACGAGGTCCCGTACTTCATCGACAACGGCGCCAAGACCCTGGGCCAGGCGGAGATGTGGTTCGGCGCCGGGCGCGGCGCCCGCAACGCCGTGGTCGTACTGTTCGGCTCCGGCGTCGGCGCCTGCCTGGTCACCCCGGAGGTGGAGCACGGGAAGGCCGTGGAGTGGGGCCATCTGACGGTACGGGTGCGCGGGCGCCGCTGCCGCTGCGGCGCGCCCGGCTGCCTGGAGGCGTACGCGGGTGCCGAGTCGCTGCTCGCCCGCTGGCGCGAGGAGGGCGGCCGGCCGCCCGAGGGCACCGACGAGGAGACCGCGCTCACCGCGATGCTCGCCGCGGCCTACCCGCCCGAGGGCGGCACCCCCGACCCGGTCGCGCTGGCCGTCCTGGAGGAGACCGCCGAGTACCTGGGCGCCGGGCTCTCCGACTTGATCAACCTGTTCCAGCCCGAGCGGATCCTGATCGGCGGCTGGGCCGGGCTCCAGCTCGGCACGCGCTTCCTGCCCGCCGTACGCCGGCACGCGACGACCTACGCCCTGCGGCACCCGGCGGACAAGGTGACCATCGACCTCGGCCGGCTGGGTCCGGACGCGGTCACCGTCGGCGCCGCGATCCTGCCGCTGGCGGACTTCTTCGCCAGCGGCGGGCGACGCCCCGAGCCGGCCGCCGAGGACCGGCTGCCCGCCTGGCGCGCCGCGCTCCAGGAACGCGCCCCGCACTGACCGGTCCCGTCCCCGGAAACGGGGTCAGGCCGACGGCTCGTCCGGCACGGGGTGCTCCTCGTGCACCGTGCCCGCGCGGGGCGCGCCCCGGGGGCCGGTGCCGGCCTCGTCCGGGTCCGGCGCGTCGTCCTCCGGCGCGTCGCCCCGCGCCCGCCCGGGGTCCACGTCCCACGGGTCCTTCTCGTCTCGGACCTGCTGATCGGGCATGTCCCTGGGCACCGGCCCCTTGCCGGATCCTTCGCCGGATCCGTGTCCGGAGCCGGCACCGGGCTCCTCACGCCGCCGCATGACCATGGCGTACTCCGCTCCTTCCGTCGACCGCGGGCGCGGCCGGCTCATCCGGCCTTCCGTCCCCGCATCGGTTCGGTGTCCATCCCGCCGCCCTGCTGCAACCCCTCCAGGAACTCCCGGAGCACCTCCGTGGCCGTGCGCCGGGGCGTCCAGCCCAGTTCGGTGCGCGCCCGCGTGCAGTCCATCAGCGGCAGCCGCAGCACGGCGTCGAACAGATGCGGGGAGGCGGGCAGCAGGCGCAGTCCCCAGGCGGCGGCGATCGCCGAACGGGCCGCCGTACGCGGCAGCCGGAGCGGCCGGGAGCCGAGCAGCTCGGCGAGCACTCCGGCGTCCAGCGGAGGATCGGCGGCCAGGTTGAACGCGCCGCGGGCGGTGTCCGAGTGCACCGCGAGGCGGTAGGCCTCGGCGGCGTCGTCCGTGTGCAGCGCCTGCACCCGCAGGCCCGGGACGTCCGGCAGGAACGGCAGCAGCTCGGGCCGCACCAGCGGACCGGGCAGGAACCGCCCCCCGAAGATCCGCCGCTGTTCGCTCGCCGACTCCCATTTGAACAGGAACGCCGGGCGCATCCGGACCACCCGCACCTCGGGGTGATCACGCTCGAACACGTCCAGCGTGCGCTCCAGATACGCCTTCTCCCGGCAGTACGCGGCGTCCGGCCAGCCGTGCGTCGGCCAGGACTCGTCCACCGGGCGGTCCTTCGGTCCCGGCGAGTACGTGCCCACGGAGGAGGCGTGCACCAGCACCGGCACCCGGGCCGCGGCGACCGCCTCGAAGACCCGGATGCCGCCGAGGACATTGGTCCGCCAGGTGGTGGCCGGGTCGTGCGTCGGCTGGAACGCCCAGGCCAGGTGGATCACGGCGTCGGCGCCCTCGAACCGCTCGGCGAGGTTCGCCTCCTGCGCGCCCAGGTCGACGGCGGACCACTCGGTCTTCGCGGGCGACCATGCGGGCGTCCGCCGGGCCAGCCCCCGCACCGACTTGATCCCCGGGTCCTCCGACAGCAGGCGTACGACGCTCGTCCCGACATTGCCGGTGGCGCCGGTCACGATCACCCTGCTCCCCGCTGAGCTGCTCACCTTCGGCTCCTCTCGTCGGTACGGCGGAGCTGTGACGAGCGGCCGGGTACCCGGGCGCCGGGCCGGCACACGCGGTACTCCCGAGGCGCCCGGGACAGGAGAAAGCCCCGGCCGTGACGGGGGAATCACGGCCGGGGCGGTCCGGTGGGCGGGCGCGGATGGCGGTCGCCTCTCGGCGAACGGCTCCACAGGGCTTCAGCCGAACGATCGTCCCTGTGGGCAAAAGGTGAGGCCCGGGGACACTGTCCCATCCGCACCCACGGTTGGTTAAACGGGCAACTATCCCCGGGTGTTCCGGCCGTGCGGGTGAGCTGCGTCACCCGGGTCACCGCTCAGGCCAGGGGACTCCCGGCCAGCCTCGCCAGCAGATCGGCGGGGTCGGCGTACACCTGCTCCGCCCCCGCCTCCTCCAGGTCGGCCCGCGGGATCCCGCCGCACAGCACACCCACACAGCGCACCCCGGCCTTGCTGCCGGCCCGCATGTCCCACACGGTGTCCCCGACGAACACCGCCCGCTCGGCCGGCACGCCGGCCAGCTCCAGCGCGTGTTCCACGGGCTCGGGGGCCGGCTTGCCCTCCGTCACGTCCTCGGCGCTCGCCGTGTCGGTGATGGCGTCGTCCGCGTCGATCGCCCGGCGCAGCGCACCCAGCTCGGAGCCGCTCGCCGACGTGGCGAGGACGATGGTCCAGCCGGCCCCGTGCAGCCGCCGCAGCAGTTCGCCGGCACCGGGCAGGGCGGGGAGCCGGTCGAAGTACTGGCCGTACAGCGCCTTGTGCGCGGCGCTCAGCTCGCCGTCCCGGTCCTTGTCGCGGTCGTCGCCGAGCAGGTGGGCGATCAGGTCCGAGGAGCCCAGACCGACGGCCCGGTGCACCGCGTGCATGGGCACCTCGTGTCCGGCCTGGCGGAAGGCCTCCCACCAGGTGACGACGTGCAGATGGTTGGTGTCGACGAGGGTTCCGTCGACATCGAAGACGGCGGCTCGTTCCATGCGGGGTCCCTTCCTGGCGCTCGCTCGTGCGCCGGGTACCACGCCGGGCGGCTCAGGAACCCACCGCGCGTGCCGGCAGCCGCCCCTGCCGCGTCCAGCCCAGCAGCTCCTCGGCCGACCAGGTGGTCACCACCCGCTCGGGCGGCACCGCACACTCCTCGGCCCGGGCGCAGCCGAGGATCTGCCAGTCCAGCTGGCCGGGCGCGTGCGCGTCGGTGTCGACCGAGAACAGCACGCCCGCGGCGACCGCCCGGCGCAGCAGCCGCCGGGGCGGGTCGAGCCGCTCCGGCCGGCTGTTGATCTCCACCGCCGTGCCCGACTCGGCGCAGGCGGCGAACACCTCGTCCGCGTCGAACCGCGACTCGGGCCGCCCCCGGCCCGTCACCAGACGGCCGGTGCAGTGCCCGAGGACGTCGGCGTGCGGATTGCGCACGGCGGCCACCATCCGGCGGGTCATGGGCCGCGCGTCCATCCGCAGTTTGGAGTGCACCGACACCACGACCACGTCCAGCCGCTCCAGCAGCTCCGGTTCCTGGTCCAGCGAACCGTCCTCCAGGATGTCGCACTCGATGCCCGTGAGCAGCCGGAACGGCGCCCATCGCGTGTTCAGCTCCGCCACCGTCTCCAGTTGCTCGCGCAGCCGCTCGGCCGACAGCCCGCGGGCCACGGTCAGCCGGGGCGAGTGGTCGGTGAGCACGGTCCACTCGTGCCCCAGCTCCGCCGCGGCCCGCCCCATCTCCTCGATGGGGCTGCCCCCGTCGGACCAGTCCGAGTGCGTGTGGCAGTCCCCTCGGATCAGCGCCCGCAGGGCGGCCCCGGCCACGTCCTCGCCGGCCCGCGCGCCGGCCTCCTCCTCCAGCCTGCGCAGGTATCCCGGCACCTCACCGGCCAGCGCCTCCCGCACCACCTGCGCGGTCTTCGGCCCGACCCCCTTCAGCGACTCCAGCGTCCCCGCCGCCGCCCGCTCGGCGACCTCGTCCTCGGGAAGCGCGGTGAGCACCCGGGCGGCGGTCCGGAACGCCTTCACCCGGTACGTGGGGGCGAGCGCGCGTTCCAGCAGGAAGGCGATCCGCTCCAGAGCGGCCACAGGCTCCATGGAACCAAGATTGCCTCAGGCGCCCGGCAGGGGCGCGGGGAACCGCGCGAGCGACCACCGTGCCCGCCGGGGGGGCGGACGCAGCCCGTTTGTCCGTCCGGCGCCCGGGTACTGCGATGCCCACGCTCACCAGAGGAGGCCGGTCATGCCCAGCGCAGCCATCGTTACAGGCGCCGACTCCGGAATCGGCCGCGCCACCGCCGTACGTCTGGCCGAGGCGGGCCTGGACATCGGCATCACCTGGCACACCGACGAGAAGGGCGCCGAGGAGACGGCGGCGGAGGTCCGCGCGCACGGCCGCCGGGCCGCCGTGGCGCGGCTGGACCTGACCCGGCTGCCCGAGGCCGCCGACACCGTGGACGCGCTGGCCGAGGAGCTGGGCCGGCTCGACGTCCTGGTCAACAACGCCGGTACGGGCACGATGACCCGTTTCCTGGACCTGACCCTGACGGATGTGCGCCGGGTCCTGGACGTCGACCTCGTCGGCCCCTTCCTGCTCGGGCAGCGGGCCGCGCGGCGCATGATCGGGCAGGGCGACGGCGGCCGGATCGTCAACGTCACCTCGGTGCACGAGCACCAGCCCCGGGTCGGCGCGGCCCCCTACTGCGCGGCCAAGGGCGGCCTCGGCCTGCTCACCCAGGTGATGGCCCTGGAGCTGGCCGAGTACGGCATCACCGTGAACGCGGTCGCGCCGGGCGAGATCGCCACCCCGATGACCGGCCAGGAGGACATCGACGTGCACACCGAGCACCGCCCCGGAGTGCCGCTCGGCCGTCCCGGCGACGCCCGCGAGGTCGCCGCGGTGATCGCGTTCCTCGCGAGCCCGGACGCCTCCTATGTCACCGGCGCCTCCTGGAGCGTCGACGGCGGCATGCTGCGCATGGGCCCGCAGGCCGGCTCCCATCTGACCGGCGACGACTGGCGCCGTCCCTGACCCGGCGCGGCCGTGCGCGGCACCGCTGCCGCGCCGGGCGCGGGCATGCCCCGGTGCTCACCCGAGACAGGGTGAGCACCGGGGCGGGGTGCGTGGGGAGCCGCTGACGCGGGTTGCGTTCTACCCTCGATTGCATGACCGAACAAGCAGCTCCCCACATCTCCCATCCGCGGGTCCTGGTCCACGGTGTCTGCCCGGGCAGGCCGGGCGAGCCGCCGTTCCGGATCATGGAGATCGACGGTCAGGTGGTCGGGCAGGCCAGGACCGTCACGGACGTGCTGGAGGCGGCGGCCTCCCACGGCGTCACCATCCACGACCTCGACGACCCGGACATGGTCCGCTTCGTGGGCGGGGACAAGTACACCTGGACGGTGCACTGAGCGAAGGGCTCAGCCGAGCGTCCACTTCTGATTGGCACCGCCCGAGCAGGTCCAGATCTGCAACCGTGTCCCGTTGGCCGAGTTGTTCCCGGTGACGTCGAGGCACTTGTTCGCCTGCGGATTGACGATGTCGTGCGCCCCGGTGACCGTCCACTTCTGGTTCGGGCCGCCGGTGCAGTCCCACAGCTGGACGGCCGTGCCGTCCGCCGTGCCGTTGCCCGTGACGTCCAGGCACTTGCCGAGCGCCCGGAGCGTGCCGTCGGGGCCGGCCGTCCAGGTCTGCGCCCCCGTGCCGTTGCAGTCGTAGAGCTGGACCGGGGTGCCGTTCGCGGAGTTCGCGCCGGCCACGTCCACGCACTTGCCCGCCAGACCGCGGATCGGCACACCGGCGGCGCTGCCGCTCGTCGTCACCGACACCGAGTCCACCAGCAGCTGCTGCGGGAACTGGGTGGAGCCGTCGGGGTCGCCGGGCCAGTAGCCGCCGACCGCGAGGTTCAGGATCAGGAAGAACGGCTTGTTGAACACCCACGTCTTCCCGCCCAGGTCGGCGGGGGTGCGCCGCTGGTAGACGTTGCCGTCCACCGACCAGGTGATCGAGTCGGGCGCCCAGTCGACGGCGAAGGTGTGGAAGGCGTCCGCGAATGCCTGCCCGTTCGGCAGGGTGTAGCCGGCGCCTATGCCGCCCGAGCCGGAGTAGCCGGGGCCGTGGATGGTGCCGTGCACGGCCGAGGGCTCGAAGCCGACGTTCTCCATCACGTCGATCTCACCCGAGTCCGGCCAGTTGACCGGTGTGCCGAGCATCCAGAACGCGGGCCACATGCCCTGCCCGCGCGGGATCTTCATGCGCGCCTCGACATGGCCGTACTGGGCGGTGAACTTCCCGGCGGTGTTCAGCCGCGCCGAGGTGTACTGGCAGCTGCCGTACCAGCACTGGTAGCCGGCCGGGTTCTCCTTGCGGGCCGTGATCACGAGATGGCCCTGGCCGTCCAGGGCCGCGTTCTTGGTGCCCGAGGTGTAGTACTGCCGCTCGTGGTTGTTGACGTTGTCGCCGGTCTCCAGCGTCCACTTCGCACCGTCGACCGCCGAGCCCGCGGGTCCGTCGAAGGTGTCGGAGAAGGTGGTGACGGCCGCCGCGGCCGGGGCGTCGGTCCCGGCTTGCGCGGGGCCGACGGCGGCGGCGCCGACCAGGGCCGCGGACAGGGCGGCCAGAAGACATCTGCGGAGCAGTCGGGAGGCCATGGCTCTCCGTTCCGGTGGGGGGTGTGACGGCTCTTGATTTAAGGAGTGAGATAAGAGGGCGTCAATACTCTGGTACAGACCTGCTGGTGACGGTCACTCTGCCGACGGCTCGCGGACCCGGCGGTGCACGCCCCGCCCGAGCCGCCGCCCCAGCAGCAGCCAACCCAGCAGCGCTCCGGAGGTGTTGAGGATGACGTCGTCGATGTCGAAGGCCCGCCCGGTCACCAGCGCCCCCTGGACCAGCTCCACCATCAGCATCACCAGGGCCGTCAGCGCCAGCACCTGGAGGGCGCCCCGGGCGCGCGGTGCGAGCACCGGCACCAGCACCCCGAACGGCACGCCGAGCAGCACGTTCCCGCCGACCTGCCGGACCGCGTCCCGCAGCGGCGCCTGCTCCAGATAGGCCCGCAGCGAGCGCCCCGGGTGCAGGTTGCTGTGCGTCAGGGGCACCGACGCCGGGGACGGCTGGAGCGTGATCCGGGCCAGCACGACGGCGAACGCCACCATGAACGCGAAGGCGGCCAGGACGGCGAGCGCACGGACGGGGAGCGGCAGTGCGTGCCGCGGCCGTGCCTCCCCGGCCGGCCCGTCCTGAGTGGCGGGCCTCCGCTTCCGGTTGAGGCGCAGGACCTCGGGCAGGCGCGGAGCGGGGCGGGCGGCCTTCGTGGCGGGCCGTCCCTTCCAGGGGGCGCGCAGGGCCTCGGGCAGGCGCGGGACGGTGCGGGCCATGCGGTCCTCCAGTCGTCAACTTCCCGGTCTCCCCTGCCGGTTACCCGCGCCTCGGCCCGGGATGCCACCCCCCGGACGGCGGCGGGCGCGCATCGCCGGTTTCCGTTCACGCACGCGGGGCACTCCGGGGGCGGACCCGCGCGCCGCCGCTCCCGGCCGGGTCCGGCGGTGTTTGGATGCCTCCAGCGGCACTCCGGGCATCTCGCCGCATAATCGTGCACAGCGGACCGAGGAGGTGCTGCATGACCCGCCGTACGGCCCCCCGCGCGGTCCTCCTCGCCGTCGGTGAACTGCTGGCCTGGTGGGTGGCGCTGGCCTTGTTGTGGCTGGTGCTCATCAGCACGGTCGACACCCTGGAACGGATCGTCGGCGCGAGCTGCGCCGCGCTGGGCGCGCTGCTGGCCCGGATGGGCCGGCGGGCGGTGACCTGGCGGTGAACGGATGGATCCTCGCGGCCGGCATCGTGCTGGGCGGGGGAGGGGCCGCCGCCCTCTGGGGCGTGACCACCGGTCCGCCGGCCCGCCGGGTGATCGCCCAGAACCTGACCACCTCCGCCGTCTGCCCGGCCCTGCTCCTCTTCGCCCAGGGCTACGGCCGCCCGGCCTACGTCGATCTCGCCCTGCTGCTCGCGCTGCTCGGCCCGGTCGGCACGCTCGTCTTCGCCCGGCTGCTCTCCGGCGAACCGGAGCGCGAACGGACCAGCGCGTGGGGGCTGACGTGGGCCGCCGCCGCACTGGGCGCCGCGGTCGTGGTCGCGCTGTGCGTGGCGGGCGGCCCGGGCCGGGCGATGGTGAAGCTGCTGGCGATCGGTGTTCTGCTGATCGGAGGCAACCTGATCGCCTCACGGGCGCTGGCCGGCGGATTCCAGGGGGTACGGGGTGGCTGACGGAACGCCGGGCACGCCCGGCGCCGGATACGGGTCGGCTGGAGCCGTCGGAGCCGTCGGAGCCGTCGGAGCCGTCGGAGCGGCCGGAGCGCGGTGGGCGGGGGCGACGTGTACGACGCGGTGATCGTCGTCGCCCTGCTGCTGGTCGCCGCCTCCGCCACCGCGGCCGTGGTCCAGCGCGACCCCGCCCGTCAGGCGCTCGTGCTGTCCTTCTCCGGGGTGGTGCTGGCCACGCTGTTCACCGTGCTCCAGGCCCCGGACGTCGGCCTGTCCCAGCTGGCCGTCGGCTCCGCCCTCACCCCGCTGCTGATCATGCTCTCGGTGCGCAAGATCAGACGCCGCGGCCGTTCGAAGGAGGACACGCGGTGAACCGGCTGCGGCTCTGGCTGCTGGCCCTGGGCGGCGCCGGACTGGCCGCGCTGCTCGTCGCCGCCTGCCTCGACCTGCCCGGCTTCGGCGGCCGCCGGCACCCGTACGGCGACCGTGCCGTCCACGCCTCGCTCGCCCGGCACACCGCCAACACCATCGCCTCCGTCAATTTCGACCAGCGCGCCTACGACACCCTCGGCGAGATGAGCATCCTGTTCGCCGCCGTCCTCGGCTGCGCGGTGCTGCTGCGCCAGGCCCGCGACGAGCACCGGGCCCGTCCCCGGCCCGCCGAGGTGGCCCGGCCGGTCCGCCGCTACGCCCTGCTCGCCCTGCCCGTCGCCCTGGTCACCGGCCTGTACGTGATCGCCCACGGCCAGCTCAGCCCCGGCGGCGGCTTCCAGGGCGGTGTCGTCGCCGCGACCGCCCTGCACCTGCTGTACCTCGGCGCCGACTACAGCGCGCTCGAACGCGTCCGCCCGCTCGGCGTCCACGAGATCTCCGACGCGGTCGCCGTCTGCGCCTACGTCGTGCTGGGCCTCGCCTCCGTCCTGGCCGGCACCGCGTTCCTGGCCAACACACTGCTGCCGTACGGCACCTTCAACACCCTGTCCTCCGGCGGCTCGGTCCCCCTGCTGAACGCGGCCGTCGGCATGGAGGTGGCCAGCGCCGTCGTCGTCCTGCTGGCCCACTTCATCGACCAGGCCGTCGAGATCGAGGAGGAGCACCGGAGTTGAGCACCGTGATGCACGTCCTGCCCTATCTGGTCGCCGTATACGTCTTCCTGACCGGCTGCTACGGCCTCGCCACCAGCCGGAACCTCGTCCATGCCGTCGGCTGTCTCGCGGTCTGCCAGTCCGCCACGTACGTCCTGCTGCTGGCGGTCGGCTACCGCGACGGCGGTACCGCGCCCGTCTTCTCCGACATCAGGCCCGGCTCCCGGCCGGTGGTCGACCCGGTGGTGCAGGCCCTCACCCTCACCGACATCGTCGTCGGCGCCACCGTCACCGCGCTGCTGCTCGCCCTCGTCCTCCAGATCGCCAAACGGCACGGCACCGTCGATCCCGACGAACTGCGGGAGCTGCGCGGCTGATGCACCATCTGCTCCCGCTGCTCGTCGCCCTGCCGCTGCTCGGCGCCGCCCTGCTGGTCGCCGGCGGCCGCCGCCTGCCCCGGGCCGCCGCCGAGATCACCGGGTTCGTGGTCTCCGGCGGTACGGGTGCCCTCGCGCTCGTACTGCTGCTGAACTCCACGCCCCCCATGGTCGAGTGGGTCGGCGGCTGGCGGCCGATCGGCGGCGAGAGCGTCGGCATCCTGGTCGTCGGGGACGGCCCGGCGCTCGGCATGGCCGCCCTCGCCTCGCTGCTGACCCTGGCTGCCCTCGCCTACTCCTGGCGCTACTTCGACGAGCCCCCGGTCGGACACCGGGGCGCGTTCACCGCGCTGATGCTGGTCTTCCAGGGCGCCATGTGCGGATTCGCCATCGCCGGCGACCTGTTCAACGCGTTCGTGTTCTTCGAGCTGATGAGCGTGGTGGCGTACGCCCTGACCGGCTACCGCATCGACGAGGCGAAGGCCGTCCAGGGCGCCCTGACCTTCGGCGTCGTCAACTCCCTCGGCGCGTACGCCATGCTCATGGGCATCGCCCTGCTGTACGCCCGAACCGGCGAACTGGCCATGACGATGATCGGCCGCGGACTGGACGCCGACGCCGGGCACGGCGGTCCGGACGCGCTGGTCCTCGCCTCGTTCGTCCTGGTGCTCACCGGGCTGCTGGTGAAAGCGGCGGCGGTGCCCTTCCACTTCTGGCTCCCGGACGCGCACGCCGTCGCCCCGACCCCGGTGTGCATGATCCTGTCCGGGGTCATGGTCGAACTCGGCGCCTACGGCGTCTGGCGTGTGTACGGCACCGTCTTCGCCGGCCCCGGCGGCATCCCCGCCGCCGACCTCACCCGGGCCCTGGTGACCCTCGGTGTGCTCACGGCCGCGATCGGCGCCGTGATGTGCTGGTACCAGCGGCACATCAAACGGCTGCTCGCCTACTCCACCGTCGCCCACACCGGCCTGTTCCTCATCGGGCTCGGCATCCTCACCCCCGAGGGCGACGACGGTGTGGCCCTGTACATCCTGGGGCACGCGGGGGTGAAGGCCGCGCTGTTCGCCTGCGCGGGCGTCCTCCTCGACCGGTTCGGCAGTGTCGACGAGCACGCCCTGCACGGCCAGGCACGGCAACTTCGCGCCACCGCGGTCATGTTCGGCATCGGCGCGCTCGGCCTCGCCGGCCTGCCGCCGTTCGGCACGGCGCTCGGCAAGGCCGTCACCGAGGAGGCGGTCGGCGGTCCGCTCACCGTCGTCTACGTGACCGCCTCCGCGATCACCGCGGGCGCGGCCCTGCGGGTGACCGCGCGCGTGTTCCTGGGGCTCGGGCCGCGCCCCGAGGACGCGGAGTACGAGACCAGCGGCTCCGACGAGGAACCCGAGACGTCGGGCCTGCTGCGCCGCATCCCGGACACCATGACGACCGTGCCCGCCGTGCTGCTCGCCGCCGCCCTCGCTGTCGGTCTCGCCCCCGGCTTCGGCGAGCTGGTGGCCCGCTCTGTCAACGAGGCGGGGTCGGGTGGCGCCCGGGTCTCCGTGCACTGGACCCTGCACGGCGCCCTGCTGGGCGTGGCCTCCACCGCGCTCGCCGTGGCGCTCGCCGGCCTCGCCGTCGTCCGCCCGCGCTGGGTGGCCGCCCCCGACTGGGCCGGGCCCCTCAGGCGCCTGCAGTCCGGGCACGTCGGCGACTACGTGGCCTGGCTGCTGGTGGGCGCGACCGTGCTGGGGGCGCTGGCCCTGCCGGGGGTGCTGGGCTCCTGATCAGCCTGCGGTGCCGTACGACAGGTGCACCTCCTGGAAGCCGAGCGAGCGCAGCAGGCCCTGGAGCATGCCGGTGGTGTTGCTCTCGGCCCGGGCGGTGAGCCCGCTGCTCTTCGCCGCGTCCCCGATGTGCCGGACGGCGAGCTTCTGCACGGCCTGTTCGCTGTTGGGGTTGTCCGAGAACAGGTCGCCGAGCCGGTCCAGCAGCCCGCGCTGCTTGGACACGGCGTAGGAGTGGTCGGGGTCCAGGGCCGGCCTGCCGAGCCGCGCGTGCGGCAGGCGGATGGTGGCGGACGTGCGGTCGGCGTCGACGGTCACGTCCCGTTCACCGAGCCGCCCGAGGTCGACATAGGCGTCCACGGTGCCCGCGCCGACGTACAGGGTGCGGGTGCCGCGGATGGCGTCGGGCAGGAATTTCGCGTCCTTGTCCAGGTCCACGACGACCTGGAAGTTGCCCGACGCGGCATCGTAACGGCTCATGTCCTGGATGGACTTGAGCAGCGCGGGGCCGGAGCGGTCGTGGGTCTCGGTGCCGAACAGGTCCTTGATGCCCGGCAGTACGGCCAGCCGGATTCCGGCGAACAGCACGGCGAGCACCAGCACGAACGCCGCCACGGCCTTGGCCCAGCCCGGCAGGCGCCTCACGGAAGTCGTCATCGCGACGGTCCTCCTTCCTGCTGACCGGATGCCCGCCGGACGCCGGACCAGACCCGCGCGCCGGCCGGATCGTCAGCGGCCGCCCGGTCTCACAGCGAGCCGGACGCGGCCTCGGAACGGGCCAGGGCCGCGTCCAGGCTCGGCTGCGGAGGCAGCAGCCGGGTCAGACCGGTGACCCGGAAGACGCGCAGGGTCAGCGGGTGCGTGCACACCACGTGCAACTGCCCGCCGTGGGCCAGCACCCGGGCCCGCGCCCGGTACAGCAGCCGCAGCCCCGAGCAGTCGAAGAACTCCACCGGCCGCAGGTCGATGACGGCCCGGACGCCGGCCCGCCCGGTGACGCGGTCGAGGAACGGGCCGATCTCCGTGGCCGCGACGATGTCGATCTCGCCCCGGAATTCCAGCACCGTGTGTCCGCGGTACGCGTACATGCCCAGCTGCCGGGTGAGAGGAACGGGATCGTGTCGCACCTCGCCACCACCTCCCACCCCGCGCCCCGACGTCGCTTCCCGATCGTCAAGTTACCCTCGATGGAAGGAATTTGAGCATGTTCGATTGACATATGTCTTCGGGTTTGACGCGTGTCTTCGGTGCGGTTCGCTCAGTCGCCGAGCAGCACCAGCTTCCCCGTCGTCCGGCCGGTGTCGCCCAGCTCGTGCGCCTTCGCCGCGTCGGCCAGCGGGAACGTCCCCGCGATCGTCGCCTTCAGCTTCCCGGACTCGGCCAGTTCCGCGATCGCCTCCATCCCGGCCCGGTCGGCGTCCACCAGCATCTGCACGGCCCGCACGCCCAGCCGCTCGGCCTCCTCGTAGAACGCCCGGGACCCGTCCGGCAGGATCGACACCACGATCCCGCCCGGCCGCAGCACGCGCAGGGAGTCGACGGCCGTCTTCCCGCCGATGGTGTCCAGGACCACGTCGACGTCGCGCACCGCCTCCGTGAAGTCCGTGGACCGGTAGTCGACCGGCTCGTCCACGCCGATCTCGCGCAGGAAGTCGTGCTTGCCCGCGCTCGCCGTGCCGATGACGTACGCGCCGCGCGCCTTGGCGATCTGCACGGCCACGTGACCGACCCCGCCGGCCGCCGCGTGGATCAGCACCCGCTGCCCCGGCTGGAGCTTCGCGTGCTCGGTCAGCGCCTGCCAGGCGGTCAGGGAGACCAGCGGCAGGGCGCCGGCCTGGACGTGGTCGACCGAGGCCGGCTTGTGCGTCAGGGCACGGACCGGGGCGATCACGTACTCGGCGTGCGAGCCGTGGCCGTAGGGGTAGGGAAGCATGCCGAAGACCTCGTCGCCGGGCCGGAAGGCGACCACGCCGATCCCGGTCTCGGCGACCTCGCCGGAGACGTCCCAGCCCAGGACGAACGGCGGCTGTCCCAGGAACATGCCGAAGGCCCGGTGCTTCCAGTCGGTGGGGTTCAGACCGGCGGCCCGCATCCGGACCAGCACCTGGTTGGGGCCCGGCTTCGGCCGTTCGGCCTGTACTTCCTTGAGGACCTCGGGACCGCCGAGGACGTCCTGGCTGATGACTCGCATGGTGTTCACATCGCTCATGGTCACCCAGCCTGCCGGAGCCCGCACGACCGGGAAATGGCATGATTGCCAACCTTCGATAGGATCGTGCCATGCGTGACATGCAGCTGCTCGGCCGGCGCCCGGAGCGGATCGTCGTCCTCGCCCTCGACGGCGTCTACCCCTTCGAGCTGGGCATCCCCAGCCGGATCTTCGGCGCGGCCGACGGCCACTACGAGGTGCTCACCTGCTCGGTCGACGGCGGGCCGGTGCGCACCAACTCGGACTTCACCATCGGCGTCGCCCACGGCCCCGAGATCCTCCGGACGGCCGACACGGTGATCGTCACCTCCGTGCCGCCCACGCACATTCCCACCGAGCTGCCCGCCGAGGTCGCCGCCGCGCTCGCCCGGATCCGCCCGGACGCCCGGATCGTGTCCATCTGCACCGCCGCCTTCGTCCTCGCCGCGGCCGGACTGCTCGACGGCCGCCGGGCGACCACCCACTGGCAGGTGGCCGACCTGTTCCGCCGCCGCTACCCCCAGGTGGACCTCGACCCGGACGTCCTCTTCGTCGCCGACGGCCGCATGCTCACCTCGGCCGGCGCGGCCTCCGGCGTCGACATCTGCCTGCACATCGTCCGCACCGATCACGGCAGCGAGCTGGCGAACTCCGTCGCGCGCCGCTGCGTCGTCCCCCCGTTCCGGGACGGCGGCCAGGCCCAGTACATCGAGCAGCCGGTCCCCGAGAGCGGCGCCGCGAGCACGGCCGCGACCCGCGCCTGGGCCCTGGAGCGCCTGGACGAACCGCTCACCCTGGCCGACCTCGCCGGGCACGCCCGGATGAGCCTGCGCACCTTCGCCCGCCGCTTCCAGGGCGAGGTCGGCCTCAGTCCCGGCCGCTGGCTGATCCAGCAGCGGGTGACCCGCGCCCGGCACCTGCTGGAGGCCAGCGACCTGCCGGTGGACCGGATCGCCGCCGAGGTCGGCTTCGCCACCGGAGCCTCCCTGCGCCAGCACCTGCACGCGGCGATCGGCGTGTCCCCGGTGACCTACCGGCGCACCTTCCAGCGGACCCGCTGAACGTTCCGGGCCGCCCCGGCGTCGAAGGACCGTACGCGGCAGGGGAGAACAGGGGCGGGAATGCGCAGAGGACTCGTGGCGGCGGCGGTGCTGACGGCTGTGACGGTGGTGGGCTGCGACGACGGCCCCCGGTCGGATCTGGTGGTCGAGGGCACCCCGCCGGCGACCCCGTACAGCGGTCCGCTCCACGAACCCACCAGACAGCTGGACGAGCGGAGCCCCCGTGCGCTCCGGCTGGCCTCCGGTGCCGCCGGGCGTGCGCTGGAGTGCGACGGGGAGATCTTCGACGGCTCCGGACCCGACGCGTGGAGCACGTCCGACGGCGGCGGCACACCGGAGGAGGGGCTGGCCCGCTACTTCGACATGGCCAAGCCGGACCTGCCGGACCACGGCTACCGCGTGGAGCGCCGGGAGCGGGAGCGGGTGCTGTACTCCTACGACATCGGCGGCCGGACCAAGGTGGCGGTGGTGGTGGCCGAGGACCAGAAGGACCGGCCCGGCTGGGGCCCGGAGACCGACGCCTCCTGCGACCCCGCCGAATTCCCCGAGAGCTTCACCGCCGCCACGGGCTGGCAGGTGTGGAGCGACCGAGCGGGCCGGCGGGTCCCGGTGAGCAGGCTCGACAGCTCGTCCGGGTCGGAGCACTGCGGCTGGCAGTCCGCCGACTTCCTCCGCCTGGACGGCCGGACGTACGCCCGCGATCCCGACGCGGTACTGGGCCGGGAGGGGCTGCTCCGGGCGCCGTACCGCGACGGGGTCCGCATGCCCGCCGACGCCCGCGACACCGGATACCACCGCCACGGCCGCCGGCTGTGGCTGACCCACGACAGGCGGACCGCCTACGTCCGGACGGCCGCCGGCGTGGAGGCCTGGCCGCTGCTGAAGAAGAGCGCCGGCTGCGACTGACCGGCGCCGGCGCCGGCGGAGCGCCCGCCGCCCGCGGCCGCGGGGGCACGGCAACCGCGCGGCCGGCCCCCTCACCCGCGGCCCGGACCGTCGCGTGCCCGCCGGCGCACGGCAGGCGTGCCCGCCACGGGGGGGCCACGGGGGGCGTCACGGGGGGCCACCGGGGGCGTCACCCGGCGGCGACGCGCACTCGCCGCGGGGGCGTCACCCGGCGGCGTAGACGCACTCGCCTCCCACATAGGTGAGCGCCACGGTCGTCTCCGCGATCGCCTCCGGCGGCCCGGCGAACGGGTCGCGGTCCAGGACCACCAGATCGGCCAGCGCGCCCACGGCCACCCGGCCGCCGTCGTCCAGATGGTTCACGTACGCCGACCCGGCCGTGTACGCCGTCAGCGCGTCGGCCAGGCTCAGCCGTTCCCCCGGCAGGAACACCGGCCCGCTGCCGCCCGGCTCGACCCGGTTCACCGCGACATGGACGCCCTGGAGCGGATCGGGGCTGCTCACCGGCCAGTCGCTGCCCGCCGCGAGCCGCGCGCCGGAACGCAGCAGCGCCCCGAACGGGTACTGCCAGGAGGCCCGTTCGGGTCCGAGGAACGGGATCGTCAGCTCGTCCATCTGCGGTTCGTGCGCCGCCCACAGCGGCTGGATGTTCGCGGTGGCGCCGAGCCGGGCGAACCGGGGCACGTCGTCCGGGTGCACGACCTGGAGGTGCGCGAGGTGGTGACGGGTGTCGCGCGGTCCGTTGGCCGCCCGGGCCGCCTCGACCGCGTCCAGCGCGTCCCGGACGGCCCGGTCGCCCAGCGCGTGGAAGTGGCACTGGAAGCCCAGCGCGTCCAGCTCGGTGACGTACGCGGGCAGCCGCTCCGGATCGAGGAAGCTCTTGCCCCGGTTGGCCGTGGCGCAGCCGCACCGGTCCAGATACGGGTCCAGCAGCGCGGCCGTGTGGTTCTCGGCGACGCCGTCCAGCATCAGCTTCACCGTGCCCGCCCGGAACCGGCCCCGGCTCGACGCCTCCCGCTTCGCCACGAGTTCCGGGATCTGCTCGGCCCCGCGCTCCCGGTCCCACCACAGGGCACCCACGACCCGGGCGGTCAGCGAACCCTCCTCGGCGGCCGTGAGATAGGCCTGAACTGGATCGTCCATGCCGAGGAAGTCACCGACCAGCGCGTCCTGCCAGGCGGTGATGCCCAGCGCGTGCAGATGCCGCTGGGCGTGCAGCAGCGCGGCCAGCCGGTCGGCGGGCGTGGCGGGCGGGGCGAGCCGCCCGACCAGCTGCATCGCGCCCTCCTGAAGCGTGCCCCCGGGCGCACCGGAGGCGTCCCGCTCGATCCGCCCGTCGGCGGGGTCGGGGGTGTGCCGGTCGATGCCGGCCAGTTCCAGGGCCCGGCTGTTCACCCAGGCGCCGTGGTGGTCGCGGTTGGGAAGGTACACCGGCCGGTCCGGGACGACCGCGTCCAGCAGCTCCTTGGTCGGTGTACCGCCCGCGAACGCCTCCATCGACCAGCCGCCGCCGAGGATCCACTCCCGCTCCGGATGGGCGTCGGCGTAGGCGCGTACCGCGGCCACGGTCTCCTCGGCCGTCGTGCGGCCGGTCAGATCGCACTGGGACAGTTCGAGCCCGGCCGGCACGGGATGGACGTGCGCGTCCTGGAAACCGGGCAGCAGCAGCCGCCCCGCCAGGTCCACCACCTCCGTGCGCGGCCCGGCGAGCGCGCGCACCTCCGTGTGCCCGACGGCGGTGATCCGGTCGCCGGTGACGGCCACGGCGGTGGCGGTACGGCCCTCGGGGGTGAGGACGGGGCCGCCGGTGAAGAGCAGGTCAGCGTGCATGATGCCTTTCCTGGTCGGTCAGTTGGAGTGGGTGAGCAGCTGGGGCGCGTCGGCGTCGGTGCCCGCGCCGGTGCGGAAGTAGGGCGACTTGCGCACCCACTTCGCCCAGCCGGCCACCACGACTCCCGACATGATCATCACCAGCGGCATGAGCAGCAGGAACCAGCCGTTGTCCGCGCTGACCTCCAGATGGTCGGCGGAGGTGTAGAAGGACCAGCCGAGGTAGCCGCCCAGAGCCAGCAGCGCCAGCGCGCCGAGCGCGGGCAGCAGCACCGCCCGCAGCGCCTGCCGCCGGTCCGTGCGCAGCAGTGAGCGGAAGCGTACGGCCGCCGCCAGCGCGGTGAGGGCGTAGGACACGGCGACCACGATCCCGACCGCGTTCACCGTCGCCATGATCATGTCGGCTAGCCGGGGGATCACCAGGGCGCCCGCCGCCACGGCCACGGCCAGCGCCCCGATCAGCAGCGTCCCGGCCGCCGGGGTCCCGTACCGGGCGCTGACCCGGGACCACACCGGGCCGAGCGTACGGTCCCGGCTCATCGCGAAGGCCCCCCGGGCCGTCGGGATGACCCCGGCCTGCAACGAGGCGACCGCGGAGAACATCAGCGCCACCAGGGGCAGCGCGGCCAGCGGCTCGCCGGCCAGCCGGTCGCCGTAGTAGGCGAGTCCCTGCGCGCCGTGTCCGGCCAGCTCCTCCTCGGACAGCACCCGCTGGAAGGCCACCGAGCCCAGCAGGAACAGCCCGAGCATCGTCACCAGGGTGATCAGCCCGGCCCGCGAGGCGTCCCGCGGATCGCGCACCTCCTCGGTGACGGTGAACGCGGCCTCGAACCCCCAGTAGCAGAACACCGACAGCAGCAGCCCCTGCGACAGCGCGGTCGCCGAGGGGATGGCGAACGGGTCGAACCAGGACAGGCTGAAGGGGTGCGGTCCGGTGGCGATGCCGTAGCCGCAGAAGCCGAGCAGGACGGCGTACTCGAAGACCAGCAGCCAGGTCTGGAGCCGGGCCGCGGTGCGCACCCCGGTCACGGCGGTCACGGTGACGACGGCCAGCACCACGACGCCCAGCGCCGTCGTCTGCGCCGTCGAGTCCGGGTCCAGCCCCAGTGAGCCGATGCGGTGCAGGCCGGCCCGGCCGGCCAGCTGGATCAGCGCCGAGCCGGTGACCGCCGTGGTGTAGGCGAGGAACGCCACGCTCGCCACGATGTTCACCCAGCCCACCGTGAAACCCAGCCACGGACTGAGCGAGCGCCCCACCCACACATAGCCGTTGCCCGCGTTCGGCTCGACCCGGTTCAGCCGGCCGTAGGCCCCGGCGATGGCCAGCACCGGCAGGAACGCCAGCAGCATGATCGCCGGCAGATGCGGGCCGACCACCGACGCGGTCACCCCCAGCCCGATGCCGATGCTGGTGGTCGCCGCCGTGCTGGACGCGGCGACGGCGACGCCGTCCACCACGCCCAGGGACCTGCGCAGCCCGGGCCGCGCGGGATCGTCCGCTCCGAAGGATCTGTCGTTCATGGCCGGTTCTCCGCTCGCACCGCGGGGGCCCCGGTCGGCCCCGGTGAGCGGACATGAAACTGCCGCGGCACTTAACAGGTCAACGGTGTTGTCATAAGGTGCCGGGCACGTCCCAGGGAGGCATCCATGAGCGACCGCGTCGTCCCGCCCGCCGCCCGGCAGCGCAGACGCCCCACGAAACAGGGCGTCGTCCTGTCCGCCGAGCTGATCGTCGGCACCGCGCTGCGGCTGATCGAGGAGCACGGTGCCGACGCCCTCTCCGTGCGCCGCCTCGGCCGCGCCCTGGGCGCCGACCCCAGCTCGCTGTACCGGTACTTCCGGCACACCGACGACCTGATGCTCGCCATCGCCGACGAGCTGATCGGCCGCACCCTGCGGTCCTGGCGGCCCACCGGCGACTGGGCCGCCGACCTGCGCGAACTCGGGCTCCGCATGCACGCCGGTGCCCTCGCGCACCCCCGGGCCGCGATGCTGAGCGCCCACCGTGTCACCGGCCGCGCGCACGAGATCCAGGCCGTGGAGAGCATCCTCGGCGTGCTGCGCCGGGCCGGTTTCCCCGATCCGGAGGCGGTCCGGATCTACCACGCGTTCGTGGACCAGGCCCTCGCCTTCGGCGCCCTGGACTCCGCGGGCACCGCCCTGCCGCGGGCCGCCCGCGAGGCCGAGGCGGAGGTGTGGCGGACCACCTACGTGCGGCTGCCCGCCGAGACCCATCCGCACATCGCGGCCACCTCCCGCCATCTCGTCGCCACCATGCGTGCCAGCTCCTACCCGGCCGCCCTGGACCTGTTGCTCACGGCCGCCCGGACACGCCTGGAGGAACTCCGTGCGGGAACGGGGCATCCACGGCCACACTGAACGGAAACGATCACCCCAGGAGGCCGTACGCCATGACCCCGCCCCCCGCCCGCCCCGCCGGGCAGCGCAAGAAGGACACCCTCCACCGGCTGGAGAACGACGTCGACGTGTGGGTCGCCACCGCCGGGCCCGACGGCGCGACCCCCTATCTCGTGCCGCTGTCGTTCGTGTGGGACGGCGCCACGCTGCTGATCGCCACCCCCGCCGAGAGCCCCACCGGCCGCAATCTGGTGGCCACCGGCAAGGCCCGGCTCGGTGTCGGTCCCACGCGGGACGTCGTCCTGATCGAGGGCACCGTCCAGTCGGTGACGCCCGAGGACCTGCCCGAGGAGGACGCCGAGGTCTTCGCCGGCAAGACCGGCTTCGACCCTCGTCAACTGTCCACCCGCTACCTGTACTTCAGGGTTCTCCCGCAGCGGATCCAGGCCTGGCGCGAGGAGAACGAGCTGCGCGGGCGCGAAGTGATGCGCGACGGGCAGTGGCTGCTCGCCGACTGAATCCGGCGGCCCGGGATATCCGCTGGGAAGAGGACACATCCCGGGAGGATCCATGGCTCTGGTGAAAGCGGGCGTGGTCGTGCTGGACTGCGCCGAGCCCGAGAAACTCGCCGAGTTCTATAGGGAGTTGCTGGAGGGCGAGCGGACGGTCGCGTCGGCCAATCTGGTGGAGATCCGGGGCGCCGACGGCGTCCGGCTGGCCTTCCGCCGCGACGTCAACGCGACCCCGCCCAGCTGGCCGCGTCCGGAGAACTCGCTCCAGGCGCATCTCGACTTCCTGGTCGAGGATCTGGACGAGGTCGAACGGCGGGTGGTGGCGCTCGGCGGCCGGCCGATCGAGACGAGGGACGCGGCGGGGCCGTACGAGGAACGCGGGTACGCCGATCCCGCAGGACACTCCTTCACCTTGCGTCTGCAACCCCCGACGGCCCCGAAACAGGGCTGAGCGGCAGCCCCGGAACAGGGCTGAGCGGCAGCCGAACAGGGCTGAGCGGCGGCCTCGGAACAGGGCTGAGCGGCGGCCTCGGGGCGAGGCGGACGGGGCCGGCCGCGGCGCGGGGGGAGAACCCCCGGCGCCACGGGGCCGGCTGCGGCGCCGGGGGCAGAACCCCCGGCGCGCCGCAGTGGGGCCGGCCGGTTCAGTCCCGGCCGCCGCCCTTCTCCGTCACCGGCCACACCCCCGTCGACCGGGCGATGGCCTTCGCGCCCGTGCGGTCCACGGCGCTGCGCACGGCAGCGAAGATCGCGCCCTGGACCGCCGCTGCGAGCAGGATCTCCCCCCATCCGCGGTCGGGGTCCAGCGCGTCGGGCGCGTCCTCCTCGTGCCGGATCGCCATCCACGCCTTGCGGAAGGCCATTCCGGCCAGCGCACCGCCCGCCCAGCTGAGCACGAATCCGACCGGTTGGTAGACAAGCGGGAGCTTCATCTTCTTGTTCTTGGCCATGTGTGACTACTTCCTCCTCATGCGGGCCTCATGCGGGCCGTCCTTGCGCGGCCACCCGTTCGCCCGGGGCCACCGGACCCGGCGCCGTGCCGTCCCCGAACGGCCGGCCGCCCAGCTCCTCGCGGTGGTGCGGGCTCAGCCAGCCGCCGAGATCCGGGCCCAGCGGCACGATGCCGGTGGGATTGATGCCGGTGTGAACCCGGTAGTAGTGCCGCTTGATGTGATCGAAGTCCACCGTGTCGCCGAAGCCCGGTGTCTGGAACAGGTCCCGGGCGTACGCCCAGAGCACCGGGTGCTCCGCCAGCTTCCAGCGGTTGCACTTGAAGTGGCCGTGGTAGACCGCGTCGAACCGGACCAGCGTCGTGAACAGCCGGATGTCCGCTTCCGTAAGGGTGTCGCCGACCAGATACCGCTGCCCGGACAGCCGTTCACCGAGCAGTTCCAGCCGCCGGAACACACCGGCACACGCCTCCTCGTACTCCTCCTGTTCCGTGGCGAACCCGGCCCGGTACACACCGTTGTTCACGTCCCGGTACACCTCGGCCATCACCTGGTCGATCTCGTCGCGCCGCCCGGCCGGGTACAGCTCCGGGGCGCCGGCGCGGTGCAGCGCCGTCCACTCGGTGGCCAGGTCCAGGGTGATGCGCTGGTAGTCGTTGGTGACCAGCCGCCCGCTGGGCACGTCCACGATCGCGGGCACGCTCACCCCGCCCGGGTAGCCGTTCTCCCGCTTGTCGTAGGCCTCGCTCAGGAACCGGATGCCGAGCACCGGGTCCCGGCCGCCGGAATCCAGGGTGAACCGCCAGCTGCGGTCGTCCTGGACCGGGTCGGCGACCGCCAGCGACAGCGCGTCCTCCAGCCCCAGCAACCGGCGCGAGATCACCGCCCGGCTCGCCCACGGACAGGCACGGGAGACCACCAGCCGGTAGCGGCCCGCCTCGACCGGCCAGCCGTCCCGGCCGTCGGCGGTGATCCGGTCCGCGAAGTGGCTCCTGGACCGGGTGAACTTCCGGTGGCCGTAGGCCCTGTTGCCGTCGCCGCCCATGTCTCCTCCTCGCTGCCGGATCCTCCTGGCCGACTCCTCGCTGCCCGGATCCTCCTGGCCGACGCGTTCCCCGTTTCGCGCGGACCGCACGGTGTGAGCCGCCCGGTCCGGGGCAACCGGCGTTAGGTGAGCGGGACACCTTCGGAACACAAGACGGCCGCACACCCGGCCGAGGACAGCGCGGCGCGACCGGCACACGCCACGGGCCCGGAGGCACCACCGGAACACGGACCGGACGGCCCGGCGCCCCCGGCACGCCACCGGGGCGGCGGCGCCGCCCCCGACGGCGGGGCCGGTGCCGAGGCCGACCGGCACACCCGGGTCACCGTCCTCGTGGCCCTCGCGGCCAATCTGGTGATCGCGGTCGCCAAGGCCGTCGGCGGCGTCTTCGCGGGGTCGCCCGCGCTGCTGTCCGAGGCCGCGCACTCCGTCGCCGACAGCCTCAACGAGGTCTTCCTGCTGGCCGCGCTGCGCCGCAGCCGCCGCCCCGCGGACAGCCGGCACCCCTTCGGCTACGGCAAGGAACGCTTCTTCTGGTCCCTGCTCGCCGCCGTGGGCATCTTCGTCATGGGCGGCTGCTTCTCCTTCTTCCAGGGCTTCGAGGCCCTGCGCGGCGGCGCGGAGGAGAAGTTCAGCGGCTATGTGGCGGGTCTGGTCGTGCTGGGCGTGGCCCTGGTCGCCGAGGGCGCCTCGCTGCTGCGGGCCCTGCACCAGGTGCGCCGGCAGGGCGGCGGCCTCGGCGCGCTGAGCGACCCCGCGCTGCGCACCGTGGTCGCCGAGGACGGCACGGCCGTGCTCGGCGTCACCCTCGCGTTGATCGGCATGGCGCTGCACATGGCGACCGGACAGGTGGTGTGGGAGGCGTCCGCCTCGCTGGCCATCGGTGTGCTGCTGGTCTACGTCGCCTACCGGCTCGGCCGTGACGCCCGCGATCAGCTGATCGGCGTGGCAGCCGACCCCGAGCAGAGCGGCAGGATCCGGGCGCTGCTGCGGGCGCAGCCGGAGATCGACAGCGTGGAGGCGCTGTTCACCATGAAGATGGGCCTCGACTCCACCCTGGTCGCCGCCCGTATCGACCTGGTGCCGGGCCTGGACAGCGAACGTGTCGAGGAGGTCGCCGTACGCATCAAGCGGTCCCTCGCCCGGACGTTTCCGGACGCCGACCAGATCTTCCTCGACGTCACCGACCGGCCCGCGGGCGAGGCACGAGAAAGCCCCGCCGCGACGGGGGAACGCGGCGGGGCCTGACGCACCAGTGCCCGCGCGGAAGCCGGTTCACACGCCTCCGGAACAGATTTTTCTGAAATGGACCGGTGGCCGACCCGAATCGGCTTCCGCCGGATCAGCTCTCGGTGAGGCGTTCCAGCACGAAGACGGGGATCTCCCGGGACGTCTTCTCCTGGTAGTCGGCGTACGGCGGGAACGCGGCCACCGCCCGCTCCCACCACTCGGCCTTCTCGGCCCCGGTGATCTCGCGGGCCCGCATGTCCTGCTTCACCGAGCCGTCCTGCAACTCGACGTGCGGGTCGGACTTCACGTTGAAGTACCAGACCGGATGCCTGGGCGCACCGCCGAGAGAGGCCACCGCGGCGTACCGGCCCTCGTGCTCCACCCGCATCAACGGCGTCTTGCGGATCTTCCCGCTCTTCGCGCCCCGGGTGGTCAGCAGGATCACCGGCAGCCCGGTGTCGCGCAGCGTCGTCCCCTCCGTCCCGCCGGAGCTCTCGTACAGCTCGACCTGCTCGCGCACCCACTGCGTCGGGCTGGGCTCGTACTCGCCCTCAAGAGGCATGGGATGTCGTCCCTTCGTCGGTCCAACGAACGTGTGCCACCCGAGTCAACACCGGTGGCCCCTCGATGCATCCGTACCGCGTGCCGTGTCCGCCGACGGAGTGATCGCCGCGCGGGTCCCGGTGTCGTTCCGCATCCCGCGGCACGGTGCTCGCCGTCCCGATCACTGCCCACCCGCGAAGGGGCCAATCCAGGTACGCCGGCCGGGCGCGCCCGTTCCGCCCGGTTCGCCCCCCCTGCCCGGCCGTCCCGGTCGGCGGCCGGTTCCCGCCCCTCCACCCGCATTGCTCCAGCCAGATCACGAGAGACACTGAAGTGGCTGAACTTGCCGTCGACCCATAGATGCCTGGGGCATCTAATGAAGATCGGCACGACGCACTTCTTCGTCTGCGAGGTCTTTCCATGACGGAACTGACGGACATCACCGGACCGGCCGCCCCAGGCGCACCCGTCGCCTTTCCCCAGGACCGCACCTGCCCCTACCACCCACCCGCCGGATACACCCCGCTGCGCGACGGACGCCCCCTGTCGCGCGTCACCCTCTACGACGGCCGCGAGGTCTGGCTGGTCACCGCCCAGACCACCGCGCGCGCCCTGCTCGCCGACCCCCGCCTGTCCACCGAACGCCGCCGCCCCGGTTTCCCCGTCCCCACACCCCGGTTCGAGGCCGGCCGGGACCGCAAGGTGGCCCTGCTCGGGGTGGACGACCCCGAGCACCAGCGCCAGCGGCGGATGCTGATCCCGTCGTTCACCGTCAAACGCGCCACCGCCCTGCGCCCCTGGATCCAGCGGATCGTGGACGAGCTGCTGGACGCGATGATCGTCCAGGGGCCGCCCGCCGAGCTGGTCTCCGCGTTCGCGCTGCCCGTGCCGTCGATGGTGATCTGCGGCCTGCTCGGGGTGCCCTACGCCGACCACGAGTTCTTCGAGGAGCAGTCCCGCAGGCTGCTGCGCGGCCCGACCGGCGCCGACACCATCGCCGCCCGCGACCGGCTGGAGGAGTACCTCGGCGGGCTGATCGACGCCAAGGCCAAGGAGTCCGAGCCGGGCGACGGCATCCTCGACGACCTCGTCCACCAGCGGCTGCGCCCGGGCGAGCTGGATCGCGCCGACGTCGTGTCGCTCGCCATCATCCTGCTGGTCGCCGGTCACGAGACCACCGCCAACATGATCTCCCTCGGCACGTTCACCCTGCTCCAGCACCCCGAACGGCTGGCCGAGCTGCGCGCCGACCCCGCGCTGCTGCCCGCCGTCGTCGAGGAGCTGATGCGGATGCTGTCCATCGCGGAGGGCATGCAGCGGGTGGCGCTGGAGGACATCGAGATCGCCGGCAGCACCATCCGGGCCGGCGACGGCGTGCTCTTCTCGACCTCGGTGATCAACCGCGACACGTCCGTGTACGACGACCCCGACGCCCTGGACTTCCAGCGCCCCGACCGCCACCACCTGGCGTTCGGCTTCGGCTTCCACCAGTGCCTCGGCCAGAACCTGGCCCGCGCGGAACTGGAGATCGCCCTCGGCAGCCTGCTCACCCGGCTGCCCGGGCTGCGACTGGCCGCCCCGGCCGAGGACATCCCCTTCAAACCCGGCGACACGATCCAGGGAATGCTGGAACTTCCCGTGACCTGGTAAGAGGCTCTGCGCATGGACATCGACATCGATATCGACACAGACGTCTGCATCGGCGCCGGGCAGTGCGCGCTGGCCGCGCCGAACGTCTTCACCCAGGACGACGACGGCTACAGCGCCATCCTCCCCGGGCGCGAGGACGGGGCGGACGATCCCATGGTCCGGGAGGCGGCCCGCGCCTGCCCGGTGAGCGCGATCACCGTGCGGGAGCGCACCGGCTGACGGCCCGGCGGTACGGCGGCCACGGCCGCCGTACCGCCGTACCGGAGCCAGGGTCGGCCCGGACCGGCTCCCGCGCCGGACGGTCACCCGCGGGCGGCAACCGCCCCGGCCGTCCCGGACGGGCCGGCCGCGCCGGGCCCTTAACGCACCTTGCGGACGTACGTGGCACGGCCCGGCACGGACACGTCCCGGTCCCGGCGGACGATGCTCAGCCGGTCGCCCCAGCGGGCGCGGGCCGCGCGCAGACCGCCGTCGGTGTACTCGATGTCCACCACCCGGTCGTCGAACGCCTTCGCGTACACCTCGCACTCGTCGTACTGGCCGCACTCCTCCGCCACCGCGAAGTCCAGCCCCGCGCGCCCGCGCCGCCCGGCCAGTTCCGCCGTGTTCTTCTGCGCGACGGCCAGGTGCCGGGCGTGCGCGTGCCGGGAGAGCAGGGCCATGAACGCGGTCGCGTCGGCCGCGTCGAGCAGCCGGTGGGAGCGGGTGTAGCTGTCGTAGTTGTCGGGCTCGACGGCGTCGAAGCCCTTGTCCGCGCAGCCGTCGATCCACCGGTTCACCCGCTGTGCCACCCGTTTCCGTTTGTCCGGGGTGCGGATGTCCAGCAGCGGCTCGTCCCAGTCCTCGTCGATCACGACCCTGCCCCGCGCGTCGCGCAGCAGCAGATCGGCCGGCCAGGAGGAACGCTCGGCGGGCTGGGCCTGGAACGCGTTGACGTAGCAGATGTTGTACAGACCCCCGGCGGGGGAGTCGGACCGGTCGCGGCTGACGATCCGCACGCCCGCGGGCGGGGGATACGCGCCGCCGATCTGGTAGTCGAAGCCGGCGCCCCGCGGCGGCAGCCGCACCGCGGCGGGTGCCGGGGAACCGGTCTTCTCCCGTTCGCCGGAGGCGCAGCCCGCCAGGGCCGACACCGCGACGATCAGGGCCGCCGCCGAGGCGCCGAGGGCCGTGCGCGACCCCGAGGCGCGGAAGACACCCATGGGGGGCAAGTCCACTCCATCCTGCCCACGCCGGGCGGCGCGGCACGTGTCAGGATCAAATCGCCCGCGCGTTCCACCCGTCAAGTCGGCCCCGGGTCGCGTCGTAGGCTCGGTCCCGACCGTCGCCTCGAAGGCAGGAGCAGCAACGATGCAGTACGTGAAGCTCGGTTCGACGGGCCTGGACGTCTCGCGGATCTGTCTGGGCTGCATGACCTACGGGCTGCCGGACCGCGGCACGCACGAGTGGACCCTCGACGAGGAGGCGTCCCGCCCGCTGATCCGGCAGGCGCTGGAGGCGGGCATCACCTTCTTCGACACCGCGAACGTCTACTCCGACGGCACCAGCGAGGAGATCGTCGGCAAGGCCCTGCGGGACTTCGCCGACCGGGACGAGATCGTGCTGGCGACGAAGGTGAACGGCCGGATGCGCCCGGGGCCCAACGGGGCCGGCCTGTCCCGCAAGGCCGTCATGAGCGAGATCGACCACAGCCTGCGCCGCCTCGGCACCGACTACGTCGACCTCTACCAGATCCACCGCTATGACCACGCGACCCCCGTCGAGGAGACGATGGAGGCACTGCACGACCTGGTCAAGGCGGGCAAGGTCCGCTACATCGGGGCCAGTTCGATGTACGCGTGGGAGTTCGCCAAGGCGCAGTACACCGCCGAGCGGCACGGCTGGACGAAGTTCGTGTCCATGCAGAACCACTACAACCTGCTCTACCGCGAGGAGGAGCGCGAGATGCTGCCCCTGTGCGCGGACCAGGGTGTCGGCGTGCTGCCGTGGAGCCCGCTCGCCCGCGGCCGGCTCACCCGTGACTGGGGCGCGGTCACCGAACGCAGCGCCACCGACGACTTCGGCAGCCGGCTGTACCAGGAGGGCGACCGGGCGATCGTCGAGGCCGTCACCCGGATCGCCGCCGACCGGGGCGTGCCGCGCGCCCAGGTGGCCCTCGCCTGGCTGCTGCACCAGGACACGGTGACCGCCCCCATCGTCGGCGCGGCCAAGCCCCGGCACATAGAGGACGCGGTGGCCGCCGTCGAACTGGAGCTGAGCGAGAAGGAGATCGAGGAACTCCGGCAGCCCTACACCCCGCGCGCGATCAGCGGTCACTGACCGGTCGGCGCGGTCCGTGCGCCGGGTCTTCCGCGCGCGGTACGGGGTCCCGCCCGGCGGCCGCCGGGCGGGCGGACGTCCGTGGGCGGAAGAAATGGCCGCCCTTGACGAAACGTCAATAAAGAAAATGCGGCGGCGAATGCCGAGAATCGAGAGATCTCTTGTTCGGGCGTGTTCGGCTGTGCAAAAGTGTGCGCTGTCGGCGCGCAGGCAAATACATTCCCTCTGTATGCGCCAGGCCGCTCCCGTACACCCCCCACGCTTCAAAAGAGCCGCCTCAGGTGGACGTTCGAGCTGCCTCATGCCCTCCCCATACCTGATGGTATGGACTAATCCCGGTATTTCTTCTGGAGGAAAGCGGCCGTGACCGAGGCAGGTCTGTCGGACGAACGACTGAGCGCCGAACTGAAGAAGTGGACGGGAGCGTCACCCGCACTGCACCCCGTCGGCGAACTCCTCGACCGGCACTGGGCGGCGGCCCTCGCCTACGCCCGGCTGTGCACCGACGGACCGCGGGCCGCCGGCATGCTCACCACCGCCGCCTTCACCCGCCTCTTCGGCGCGTCCCTCCGGCAGTCCGGCCCCACCGCCGCCTGGCGGCCCCATGTGCTGGTCGCCGTCCGCCGTATCGCCGCCGAATGGGACACCGACAGCCGCCGGGAACTCCTCCACCCCGGGCTGCGCGCGGGAGAGGACACCGGCGAGCGGGCCGCGGCCCGGCTGTTGCCCCCGTCCGGCCGGCGGCTGCTGTCCCGCGCCTTCCAGCGGGTGCCCGAGACCTCCCGCGTCCTGCTCTGGCACACCGAGGTCGAGGCCGAACCCCTGGCCGTGCCCGCCGCGTTGCTCGGCCTGGACGAGGAGGACGCCCGCGTCGAACTCCGCCGGGCCCGCGAGCGGCTGCGCGAGGAATGCCTTCAGGCACACCGCGAACTCGCCCCCGAGGGCGAGTGCCGGCGCTACCTGCGCATGCTCGACGTCACCTTCCGGCGCGGCGGCACCGACGTCGACCCCGATCTGCGGCAGCACCTGTCCGGCTGCGCGCACTGCGGCCGGACCGCGGAGCAACTGACCGAATTCAACGGCGGCCTGGGCCTCGGGCTCGCCGAGGCGGTCCTCGGCTGGGGTGCCCGCGGCTATCTGGAGGCGCGGGCGACCCCCGACGAGCCGTCGGCCGAACCGGCCCCGCCGGCCGCCACGGTCGTGCCGCCGGCCGGGGAGGCGTTCGCCCCGGCCGGACCGGCCGCCCCCGGCGCCGCCCCCGCCCCGGGCTCCCGCCGCTCCGCCCAGCGCGCCGCCCGACGGGCCCGGCGCCGCAAACTCGCCCTGGCCGCGAGCTGCGTCAGTGGTCTGGTCGTCCTGCCCCTGGTGCTGTGGTCGGCGTTCGGTGCCGGCGGCGGCCCGGCTCCCGGCGCCGCCGGCACGCCCTCCCGGACCCCCGGCGAGGACGCGCCCTCCCCGGGCACGTCCTGGGCGGGGTCGAACGCCGCCGTCCAGGGCGGCGCCCTGCACGGCAGGCTGCGCAACCTCGCCTCCGGCCTGTGCGTCGGCGTCGTCGGCGAGCGGGCGGTCCAGGGTGCCGAGACGGAACTCGCCGACTGCGCCGCCGCCCCCGGCCAGCAGTGGACGTATGAGACCGACGGACTGCTGCGCAACGCCGCCGCCCCCGACCTGTGCCTGGACTCCCGCCTCGGCTACTCGGTGCGTCTCGCCCCCTGCTCGGCCACCGGCGAGGCCGCCCGCGGCATCCGCTACGACCTCACCCCCCAGGGCGCCCTGGTACCGCACGCCGACCGGCGGCTGGCCCTCGCCCCGGCCGCCACCGACGGCTCCGGCGCCCTCGTGCTCAAGACCCGTGCCGCGGGCACCGCCCAGCGCTGGGCCGTGGACACCGCCCACGCGGATCTGCGGATGGAGAACGTCAACTGGGGCCGTGACACCGTCCCGGCGGCCCCCGGCACCCCCGCCGCGACGTCCGGTCCGGCCGCCCCCGCGACGGCCGCCCCCGCGCCGTCCAGGACGCCCACGGCCGGTTCCGGGGCGACGGCCGGTCCCGGGGCGACAACCGGTCCCGGGCCGACGGCGACGGCCACCGGACCGGCGCCCTCGCCGACCGGCACCGCCGACCCGTGCACCGTGTATCCCGAGTACTGCGACTGGGGCGGCGGGGGCCACAGCGGGGGCGGCGGACGCCGCCACCGCTGACTCAGTGACGGTGCGGCGGCGGGGGCGGGATCGTCCCGAGTGCCGGGGCCGGTTCCGGCCACACCAGCAGCACCGGGCAGGGCGCGTGGTCGACGGCGAACCGGACGGCCGGGCCGAGGCTCTTGGGCCCGAGCCGGGACCGGTCCCCGTCCCGCGCCAGCACCAGCAGCTCCGCCCCCTCGGCGGCGGCCACGACCTCCCGCTCGACCCGCCCCGACCGCTCCTCGCGGACACAGGGCCGGCCCAGCCGTTCGGCCGCCGCGTCGAGGAGCGCGGCCGCCGACGTGCCGCCGAGCGCCTCCAGCCGGTCACCCGGATCACTGCCCCAGTCCCCGGCCGGGCGGTGCCCCGCCGGGTGGCCCCTGCCGAGCAGCCCGGCGAAGGCCCCGTGGGCCACCGCGGGCACGTCGGGCCCGCTCACATGGAGCAGCACCACCTCGGCGTCGTCCGGCGCATGGGCGCGCACGGCGTCCACACAGGCGGGCCAGGTGCCCTCCACGAGCCAGGCGATCACCCGCATCCTCGGCCTCCTTCGGCTCCCGCGCACCGCTACAGAACCTGTAGCGACCCCCACAGTGCCACCACCGCCACGGCGAGGGAGGACGGCACGGCGAGCAGACCGAGCCGGGTGAACTCGCCGAGGTCCACGTCGTGCTCGTGCTGCTGCACGATCCGCCGCCACAGCAGGGTGGCCAGCGACCCGGCGTAGGTGAGGTTCGGGCCGATGTTCACCCCGAGCAGCACGGCGAGGACCGCCCCCGGTCCGACCGGCGCCGCCAGCGGCAGCAGCACCAGCACCGCGGGCAGGTTGTTGATCAGATTGGCCAGCAGGGCGGCCAGCGCGGCGATGCCGAGCAGCGCGGGCAGCCCGGTGCCGCTGGGCACGAGATGCCCGAGCACGTCCGCGAGCCCGTTGTCGACCACCGCCCGCACCACGATGCCCAGCGCCAGGACGAAGGCGAGAAAAGCCGGGGCCGCCGCCCGTACGACGCTCAGCGGGGTCGCCTTCCGCCGCGCCAGCGCCCGCCCGGCCAGCACCAGCGCACCCGCGGCCGCCACCCAGGCCGGTTCGACCCCGAACGCCGACGCCACCACGAAGCCGGCCAGGGTGCAGCCCACGGTCACCAGCGCGAACAGCGGCAGCCGGGGTGCTTCGCCGGTGTCCCGGTCCGCCGGCGCCGCCGCCGCGAGGTCCCGGGCGAAGAACCGCCGGAACACCAGGTACTCGGCGCCGATCGCGGCCAGCCACGGCAGCGCCATCAGCGCCGCGAACCGGGTGAAGCTCAGCCCGCTCGCCGCGAACGCCAGCAGGTTCGTCAGATTGGACACCGGCAGCAGCAGCGATGCCGTGTTCGACAGATGCGTGCAGGCGTAGACGTGCGGTTTGGGCCGTACGCCGGTGCGCGCGGCCGTGGCGAACACCACCGGGGTGAGCAGCACGATCGTGGCGTCCAGGCTGAGTACGGCGGTGATGGCCGACGCCAGCGCGAACACCGCCGTCAGCAGCCGCACCGGCCGGCCGCCCGCCCACCGGGCCGTCCACGCCCCGCACGCCTGGAACAGCCCCTCCACGTCGCAGAAGTGGGCGAGCACCAGCACCGCGGCCAGGAACCCGACCACCGGCCCGAGCCGCTCCGCCTCGGCCCGGGCGTGGTCGAGCGAGATCGCGCCGGTGGCGACGGCGATCCCGGCGGCGGGCACGGCCGTCACCGCCTCCGGCCACCCGAAGGGCCGTACGACGGCCCAGGCCAGCACGGCGGCCAGCAGAACGGCGGACAGGGCCTCGGCGAGGGGGGTGTTCAGGGCGGGTCCTTCCGGAAGTGATCAGGGGGTGCCCGCCCATGAAAACAGACGACCCGGACCGCGTTACGACGACGGGCTGCCCGCCGCGCCCAGGAACTGGGCCCAGCCGCCCGTGGGGGACTGGCCGGGGGAGAGCGTGCGCAGCTTGCGCAGCACCGCCGGGTCCTGCGCCTCCAGCCAGGCCACCAGCTGCTTGAAGGAGACGAAACGGACGTCGTCGTACGCGGCCATCTTCCCGATCGCCTCCTCCACGGCGTCCATGTAGATGCCGCCGTTCCAGCGTTCGAAGTGGTTGCCGACGAAGAAGGGGGCCCGGTTGCCGTCGTAGGCCCGGCGGAAACCGGCCAGATAGGTGTCGCGGGCCTGGGCGCGCCAGGTGTCGTACTGCGCGCGGTCGCCCAGCGGATTGCCGCCGGACTGGTTGTACATCATGTTGTAGTCCATCGAGAGCACCTGGAAGGAGTGGCCGGAGAACGGTATGGACTGGAGCGGGAAGTCCCAGATCCGGCCGCCCTGCACCTTGCCCGGCCAGATCTGCAGCCCGCCGGAGGAGCTGGCGTCGTACTTCCAGCCGAGCGCGGCGGCGGTGGGCAGCAGGGCCGCCTGGCCCTCCAGGCACGGGGTGCGCCCGCCGATCAGCTCCTTGCGGTAGTCGAAGGGGAGCGGTTCGAGGTCGGTGAAACCGGTGTTGGTCTTCCACCGCGTGACGAAGTCCACCGCCTGGTCGATCTCGCTGCGCCACTCGGCCGGGGACCAGTTGCGCACGCCGGTCGCACCGCAGAAGTGCCCGTTGAAGTGGGTGCCTATCTCATGGCCCTCCAGCCAGGCCGCGCGCACCTGCTGCAGCGTGGCGTGGATGTGGCGGTCGGCGAGGTAGCCGATCGCGGAGGCGCCGACCGGGTGCTGCGGGGGCCGGTAGAGGTGCTTCTTGGACTCGGGCAGGGTGTAGATGCCGCTGAGGAAGAACGTCATCTTCGCGCCGTGGTCGGCGGCCACCTTGCGGAACCGGGAGAAAAGCCTGCTGCTCACCTCGCCCGCGCCGTCCCAGGAGAACACCACGAACTGCGGGGGCCGCCGGCCCGCTTCCAGCCGCTCCGCCTTCGGCTGGTGCGGCTGGGCGCCGGTGTCGGCGGTGGAGCCGTCACCTATCGGCTTGGCCGGCCGGGCCTGCGCGGTGCCCTTGCCGTCCGCGGGCTCCGGTCCGCCGATGGACAGGCCGGTGCCGGAGGAGCAGGCGGCCAGCGTCCCGAGGGCGCCCGCCGCCGCCCCCGCCGTCAGTACCCGCCTGCGTGAGATCCCGCTCATCTTTGCCCCGATTCCCTGGTCATGGCCCCTGTGGAGCCCGTTCGCCGTGCGGTCGACCGGGTTCGATGACGGCGGACCGGGGAAAGATCGCGGCCGGCGGCGCCTGTTGCCGTCCTGTGACAGTCGGGGCGCCGGCATGACGAACCCCGCTGCCTCGGGGGTGGTGGCAGCGGGGTTCGCGCGGAAGGGGCGCCGGGTCAGGGGCCGGTGCCGGGGCTGAGCACCGTCAGCCGGACGGACGAGGAGTTCCCGGAGACCGGCACGGCTCCGCCCGGCCAGCCCGCCCTCAGCTGGTCCCGCTCGTCCGGCGGGGTGACCAGCAGCGCGCTCGGCGTGGCCGGCTTCGCCCCGCTGATCCCGGGGTTGGAGAAGGTCAGCCCGGCCCAGGCGCTCTGTCCGGGCCGGAGCGTGACGGTCACCGCCGAGCCGGGCTCCCGCTTGGGGTCGGCGCCGAGCTGGCTGCCGGAGGCGCTCACGAAGGCCGCCCCCGGATACCCGCGCAGGGTGCAGGTCCGGCCGGAGCTGTTGGTGAGCACCAGGGGGAAGTTCTCCTGGCCGGCGCCCGGGTCGTTGCGGCCGACGGAGGCGCGCAGCTCCGAGGTGTGGCAGCGGGAGCTCGCCGCGGCCGTCGGGGCCGCGGCCGTACCGCCGCCGCCCGCGGAGGCGCTGGCCCGCGGGGCGGTGGAGCCGGCGGTGCCGGCGGCCGTGGAGGACGTGGAGGACGTGGAGGAGGACGACGAGGCGGACGCGGCGCCGCTCTTGCCGTCCTGCGCGGGCGCGGCCGTGCCGGCGGCGGTCCGCGGGGGGTCGCTGTGGATGTCGCTGCCGTTGCCGCAGCCGGTCAGGAGGCCCAGCACGGCGACCGTGCCCACAAGCAGGGCCCCGTGCCGCACGGACCGGGGTTCGTACACCATGTCGCTCAACACTCCTGGAGAGTCACGGCACGCGACCGGGACGCGTGCCTGCGGCGCCGGGTGCGCCGTCACCACCGTCCGATGCGCGGAGCACGGGAAAAGTTCGGAACACGTGAGGTTCTTTTCCCCGCCCCGGCCCCCGGCAGGCGTCACTTTCAGGTGACCCGCAGCGAACGGAGTACGCCGTCGGTCGCGTCGTCGCCCCGCTGGCGCACCTGCACGTACACCTGCGGCTGCGCGGCACCGCCCGCCGGGACCAGCGCGGACTCGGTGACCGAGCCGCCGTCCGGGCAGCCCGTCCACGCCCGGACCAGCCCGTGCCAGTCGGCGTCCGTGAAGGTGCGGGCGCCCGCGTAGCGGCAGCCGCCGTGGGCGAGCGCCTTGACCTTGGCGGTGACGTCACCGTGCGCGCTGACCCCGACGAACACCCCGTCGACGGCGGCCTTCAGGTCGGGCCAGCGGGACAGGTCGCCGGCCACCACGAGCCCCGGCTCGTGCCCCGCCGTCAGCCCGAGCGCGCGCGGGTCCCAGCCGGAGTCGCGCAGCTCGCGGCCCCAGCCGGCGGGCACCGTGAGCGTCACCCGCCCCGTGCTGTCCGCGACCCGCACCCCCTCGCCGTCCCCGTTGCCGTCCCGGTGCAGCGCCACGGTCACCGCGACCGCGGCGGCGGTGGCGGCGAGGACCGCGGCGAGGGCCAGGGTCACGGTGTTGAGCCGGCCGCGCACCCCGTCCAGCCGCCGCGCCGGTCGCGCCGGGGCCCCCGAGGCCAGCCGGTCCAGCTCCCGCGCGAACGCCAGGGCGCTCGGCCAGCGCCGCGCCCGGTCCGGCTCCAGCGCGCGCAGCAGCGCCCGCTCCACGGCCTCGTCCAGCTCCGGGCGCAGCCGCCGGGGCGGCAGCACCTTCCCGGGCGGTCCCGGCACGGTGCCGGTCAGCAGCTCGTACCCGACCGCGCCCAGGCTGTAGACGTCCGCCCGTTCGTCGATGCCCTCGCCGGGCTCGGCCTGTTCCGGCGGCTGGTAGCCCGCCGAGCCCGCGGCCAGGGTCAGCACCGAAGCCTGCGCGAGGCTCTTGGCCAGGCCCAGATCGGCCAGCAGCACCCGCCGGGTGCCGTCCGGGGCGGTGTGCAGCAGCACGTTGGTGGGCTTGATGTCCCGGTGCACGATGCCCGCCTCGTGCAGCGCGGCGGCGCTGCGCGCGGCCTCGGCCGTCAGCGCCAGCGCGTCCCGCACCGGCAGCGGACCGTCCGCCAGCAGATCGGCGAGGGTCCCGCCGCCGGCGTACTCCATCACGAAGTACGGCCTTCCGTCGGGAAGTTCGCCGATGTCGTAGACCTGCACCACCCGGTTGGAACCGGCCCGGCGCAGCAGCCGCGCCTCGGACAGGAAGCGCTCCCTGATGTCGAGCCGGTGCGCCCAGTTCTCGGCGAGGACCTTCACCGCCACCGGCGCCTGGAGTTCGGGGTCGTGGGCGAGCCACACCGTGGCGAAGGCGCCGCTGCCCAGCGGCCGTTCGAGGCGGTGGCGGCCGATCCGCTCCAGGGGGTGCATACGACTATCATGCCTGGCCTGAGATCGACTTGGAGGAGGGGCCGTCCGTGCAGGACCAGGCGCTGATGGAAGACCTCGCCCGGCACGCCGCCGCGGGCGACGGCGTGGCTCTGGACCGGCTGCTGACCGAGATCCGGCCCGAGGTGGTGCGCCGCTGCGCGCGCTTCCTGCCGTGCCGGGAGGACGCCGAGGAGGCCGCCCAGGACGTGCTGCTCCAGGTGGCCCGGCACGTCGGCGGGTTCGAGGGCCGCAGCCGCTTCGGGACCTGGCTGTACACGGTCGTCGCCAACTGCTGCCGGCAGAAGTACCGCGAGCTGAAGCGGCGGGCCGTCGAACAGCCCGTCGTCATCGAGCCCGCGCACGCCGTCGACCCGCGCACCACCAGCGTCATCGCCGGTTCCCGGGTGGACCTGCTGGAGGCCCTGGACCGCCTGGAGCGGGAGCATCCGCACCTGGTCGCGCCGCTGGTCTACCGGGACATCTGCCAGCTGGACTACGCCCAGGCCGCCGAGCGGGCCGGTATCCCGCTCGGCACGTTCAAGTCCCGGCTGCACGAGGCCCGCAAGCAGGTACGGCCCTGGCTGGCGGTCTCCTGAGAGCCGCCGGACGGGCTCGTCGGGCCCGCCCTATGCCTCCTCCTCGAACAGCGGCAGCTCGGCCCAGATCGTCTTGCCCTCGGGGTTGTGCCGGCTGCCCCAGCGCTGGGTGAGCTGGGCGACGAGCAGCAGGCCCCGCCCGCCCTCGTCGAAGATCTTGGCCCGGCGCAGATGCGGGGCGGTGTGGCTGGTGTCGGAGACCTCGCAGATCAGCGTGGTCGCGTCGTGGATCAGCCGGAGCCGGATCGGGTGCGAGCCGTACCGGATGGCGTTGGTGACCAGCTCGCTGACCACCAGCTCCGCCGTGAACGACGCCTCGCTCAGCGACCAGGCGTCCAGCCGCTCCACCACCTGCTTGCGGATCGGCGCGACCAGTGCCGGGTCGGCGGGGATGTCCCAGGTCGCCACCTGCGAGGCGGGCAGGCCCTGGGTGCGGGCGAGCAGCAGTGCCACGTCGTCGGCGGCGCCGCCGGACGGCAGCAGGGCGTGCAGCACGCGGTCGCAGGTCGCGTCCAGCGAGTCCGCGGCCCGGTCGAGCGCCCGGTACAGCAGCTCGCGGCTGGTGTCCCCGTCCCGGTCCCGGCACTGCACCAGGCCGTCCGTGTACAGGGCGAGGACGCTGCCCTCGGGCAGTTCCAGCTCGGTGGACTCGAACGGGAGGCCACCGAGGCCCAGCGGGGGACCGGCGGGCAGGTCGAGCAGGTGCGGCCGGCCGCCCGGCCGCAGCAGCACGGGCGGCGGATGGCCGGCGCGGGCCAGGGTGCAGCGGCGGGAGACCGGGTCGTAGACGGCGTACAGACAGGTCGCGCCGACCTCGCCGGGGCTGCCGTCGCCGCCGGACTCCTCCGACAGCCGCACCACCAGGTCGTCCAGGTGCGTGAGCAGTTCGTCCGGGGCGAGGTCGATGTCGGCGAGGGTGCGGACCGCGGTGCGCAGCCGGCCCATCGTCGCCGAGGCCTGGACGCCGTGCCCGACGACATCGCCGACGACCATCGCGACCCGCATCCCGGACAGCGGGATCACATCGAACCAGTCCCCGCCCACCCCGGCGCGGGCGGCCGGCAGATAGCGGGAGGAGGCGTCCAGCGCGGCGGTGCGCGGCAGCGAGCGGGGCAGCAGACTGCGCTGGAGCGCCAGGGCGGTCTCCCGCTCGCGCGAGTAGCGGCGGGCGTTGTCGATGCAGACGGCGGCGCGCGCGGTGATCTCCTCGGCGAGCAGCACGTCGTCCGCGGTGAAGGCGTCGGGGCGCCGGTGCCGGACGAGCACGGCCACTCCGAGGGTCAGGCCGCGTGCCTGGATCGGCACCGACATCGCGGAGTGGATGCCGAACCGGCGTACCCGCTCGCCGCGCTGCCCGTGCGCGTTCAGCCACCGGTCGAGGTCGCCGGCGGCCACCGAGGCGGTGATCGTGCGGCCCGCCGTCAGCGCGTCGCTCTGCGGGGAGAAGGCCGCGTGCTCCTCCGCCTCGCCCGGCTCGATCACGGCTTCCGGTACGCCGTGGAACACCGACTGGTGGGCGGTGCGCCGCAGCCGCACGGGGGCGGAGAGGCGGGCCGGGGGCTCGCCGCCGTACTCCTGCGGGTCCAGCAGGTCGATGGTGACGAAGTCGGCGAGCGCGGGCACGCACACGTCGGCCAGCTCCTGTGCGGTGCGGGGCACGTCGAGCGTGGTCCCGATCCGCACGCTGGCCTCGTTGACCAGCTGGAGCCGCTGCCGGGCGCGGTAGTTGTCGGTGATGTCGTGCGCGGCCATGGACACGCCCCGCACCCGCCCCGCCGTGTCCCGGACCGGTGCCATCCGGGCGAGCCAGGCGTGTGCCCGGTCCTGGCCGCCGGTGCGCAGGAAGGTCTGCACGTCCAGCGGCCGGCCCGAGGTCAGCACCCGGAGCAGGCCGTCCTCCAGCTCCTCGCTCTGCTGCTTGCCGCCGATCTCCGTGAGCCGCAGCCCCCGCACCCGCTCCTCGGGCAGTCCGACGACGGTGGCCATCGCGTCGTTCATCCGGCGCAGCCGCAGCCGGTCGTCGTACACGGCGATCGCGCACGGCGACTGGATCAGGCCCGCGTCGGCGAGCGGGTCGTGCGTGGCGGACGGCTCCGCGCCGGCGAGCGGGGTGACCACGAGCCAGTCGCCGGGCTGTCCGTTCCGCGGCGGGCGGCGGTGGGCGAGCAGCCACACGGAGACGGTACGGCCGTCCCGGTGGCGCAGTCCGAGCGTTCCGTCCCAGCGCGAGTCGTCGGGCGGCGACAGCACCGGCGCCCCCGTGCCGGCCAGCAGTTCGGTGGCGGGGCGGCCGAGGACGGCGTCGGCCGGGTGGCCCAGCAGGCGCCGGGCCCCCTCGTTCCACTCCACCAGCGTGCCGTCCTCGCCGATGACGGCCCGGGCCGTCGTCGTGTCGTCGAACGGATAGACCCGGCTCATCGTCGCCGCTCCCAAGCGCACACTCACAGTGAACAGGTGGCACCACTCGTGTTCCAGCCTAGTGCGTCGCGCACCGGCGTGGACGCCGATCCGGGCCGCCCGGCCGGCCGGTCGAACACAGTGAGGGGCGCGGCCGGGCGGGAAATACGGCCTGTCCGGGGCCGGGGGGCAGCCTCGGCTTACGAACCCTTCACGATCGTGTGTACCGGGTCGTCAGAACCTGCTCGGTCGCGATCGGTTGTGCGTGCTTCCGGGTCCGGACGGGGGAGCCGCCCATGAGGGCCGGACGCGGACGAGCGTGCGCGGTCAGGAGGCGTCGTGGAACACCAGCCCCAGCGTCCGCCGCCGCCCCGACCGCACGGTGCTCACCCCGTGCCGCACGGCCCCCGCGGACCAGCCGCGCCGCGTGCGCACGGGGCGGTCGCGGGTGGTGAACACCAGGCCGTGTCCCTGCCGCAGGACGCTCGCCGTGCCCCGGGACTGGGCCCGCGGACGCTGCTCGACCAGGAGGAACTCGCCACCGGTGTAGTCCGTGCCGTGCTCGTCCAGCGCGATCACCACCTGGAGCGGGAACACCAGCTCGCCGAACACGTCCCGGTGCAGGGCGTTCCAGTCGCCCGGGCCGTAGCGGAGCAGGATCTGCGCCGACCGGTCCTGGCCGGCCGCGTGGCAGCGCGCCAGCCACGCGTCGAGCGCGTCGGGCCAGGGGGCCGGCCGGTCCAGCCGGGCCGCCCAGTCCCGGGCGACCGGCAGCAGACGCGGGTAGAGCGCGGCCCGCAGCGCGGCCACCGGGGCGGGCAGATCGTGGCTGAAGTAGCGGTACTCGCCGGAGCCGAACCGGTGCCGGGCCAGGTCGACCGTGGTACGGAACAGCTCCGGCCGCTCGTACAGGGCGGCCAGGTCCGCGCATTCGGCGGGCGTCAGCAGCGGGCCGGTGGGGGCGCAGCCGTGTTCGTCCAGCTCGGCGGTGAGCGCGGCCCAGTCGGTGCCGGCCGTCCGGCGGCGGGCCTCGGCGCGGGTGAGCGTCATGGATCCTCCCGTCACGGCAGCGTCGGCTGGAGCGCGCCCTCGTGGGTGAGCAGCCACAGCTTGTGCTCCACGCCGCCCGCGTACCCGCGCGGCGAGCCGTCCGCGCCGATCACCCGGTGGCACGGGCGGAGCAGCAGGAGCGGATTCGCGCCGAGGGCCCCGCCCACCGCGCGGATCTCCGGCCGGGGCACGCCGAGCCGGGCGGCCAGCTCGCCGTACGTGGTCGTGGTGCCGTACGGAACGTCGCCCAGGGCCTGCCACACGGCCCGCTGGAACGGGCTGCCGGCGGGGGAGAGCGGCAGGTCGAAGCGGGACCGGCGGCCCGCGAAGTACGCGTCCAGCTGCCGGTGCGCCTCGGTGAACGGTCCGTCGTCGCGGTCCTCGGCCCGGACCTCCGGCGCACCGCGCTGCCCGGGCAGGGACAGCGAGACGAGGGTGGCGTGCCCGGCCGGGGACACGGTCGCGGTCAGCAGCAGGTCGCCCAGCGGGCTCGGGTGGACGGTGTGCACGGTGGGGGCGGTGCGGGTCGGCATCGGTCCTCCTCGGCTTGTCGTGTCTTCGCGCTGTCGAGTCTGCTGCGCCACGCACCCCGTCACCGGCGGAATCCGGACATGGCTCTCCGCCCCGTCCGGTACCGTGCTGGATGCCGCTTGACCTGCTGGTATTTACGCGTGAGTACCCGAGCGGTACCGTGAGGGCATGCCAGCTCTGAATGTGGAGTTCAGCGAACGGGAACTAGAGGACCTGCGGCAGATCGCCAAGGAGCGCGGTACGTCGATGAAGGCCCTCGTGCGGGACGCCGCCGCCGCCGACATCGCCCGGCACCGGGCCCTCCAGGAGGGCGCCGAGGCCTTCCGCCGCTTCTTCGCGGGCCACGCCGAGGAGTTCGCGGCCGCCTTCCCCGACGACGAGCGCCCCGCCCGGGGCGAGGCCGCCTGAGCGATGCCCTCCGTCATCCATATCGACGTCCCGTGGCTGCTCCAGCGGCACGAGGAGGTCCTGCCCGACCAGCCCGCCGTGGACGACTTCTCCGCGCTGGTCGCCGCCGTCGCCCGGCACCGGGTGGACCCGCCCCGGCTCGGCGTGGACTCCGACCCGGCCTGGCGCGCCGCCGCGCTGCTGCACACCCTCGCCGTGCTCAAGCCGCTGCCCGCGGCCAACGCCCGCTTCGCCTGCGCCACGGCCGTGGCCTACATGTTCGTCAGCGGTGTCGGCATCGACCCGCCCTACGGCGCTCTCGTCGACCTGGCCCGCGACCTGATCTCCGGCAAGGCCGACGTGTACGGGGCCGCGGACCGGCTCCGCTCCTGGCAGATCTGACCACGCCGCTCCCGGCCGGCGGGGGAAGCCGCCGAGGTCGCCGGCCGGGGGCGGGGCCTCTGGAGGAGGACCGGCTCCCAGTCCACCACCGGGCCGCACGCTGCGGGAGCGTGTGTGTCCGGAGGGCGCGTGCGCGCGCTTCACACGGGGCGCATGACGTTTCCGGCCGCGCGTGGGACAACGCCTGGCCGAGACCGTATTTCTGACTTTCTTTCAATAGCGGTGATGTCGCACGCGCGCCTTGTTGCTCGTGTGGCAGTTGTGCAAGGGTCGAGCGCGGTGCATTTCCGCTCCCTCCGCGCGCGTGAAAGCGCGAGAGAGCGCGAGAGAGCGCACGAGACACGTATCGACGCACCACGCGCCAAAGGAATCCGCTCAGTGTCCACCCCCCACCCCCCTCGTCCCCCCTATCCGCCGTCCGGCGCCGATCCCGGGGAATCCGACGAATTCCTCGCCGGCCCGCTGCGGGCCGGCTCCGACGCGGAGGCGTCGCGGTCCACCGCCCTGCTGATGGCCCGTCACTGGCCGTCGGCCCAGGAGTACGCGGTCGTCTGTCTGGCCGCCTCCGGGCCTCTCGCCCACATGGTCACCGCCACGGCCTTCCACCAGGTCCTCGGCCGGCTGGCGCTCGGTGAACCCGCCGACTCGCTGCGGCCGCGCCTGCTGGTCGCCGTCCGCGACACCGTCGTGAACTGGTCCGGCACGGACCGGATCACCGCCGTACTGCCCGGCCTCGGAAAACCCGCCGGCGGTCGCGGGATGCGTGCCGCGAAGACGCTGATACCGGAGAACCGCGTCCTCTCCGAGCGCGCGTTCCACGGCCTTTCCCGGCTGGAACAGGCATTGCTGTGGCACACCGAGGTCGAGGCCGAGCCGCTGGACGTTCCCGCCGGTCTGCTCGGCGTGGACATCGACAGCGCGACGGCCGCGCTCGATCAGGCCCGGGAGAAATTCCGCGAGGGCCTGGCGCGCGCCCACCGGGATCTCGCGCCGAGCAAGGAATGCCGGTACTACAACCGCCTGCTGGACGTCCCGATCCGCCGGGGCGGCGCGCTGCTGCCCGACGTGCAGGAGCATCTGTCCGGCTGCGCCTACTGCCGGCACGCGGCCGAGCAACTGGGCCACTCCGAGGCGGCCTTGGGTGTACTGCTCGCCGAGGCCGTGCTCGGCTGGGGGGCCCGCCGCTACCTCGACTCGCGTCCCGGCCGCCGTCCGGACCCCGCCCGCGCCCGCGGGGGCTCCCGGCGCTCCGGGGGGCGCCGGCGCGGCGGCGGACCGGGACTCCTGGCCCGCGCGAGCGCGTCCGGCGGCCGTCGCCGCGCCGTCGGAGACGGATCCGGTCAGCCGGCCCGGTTCCCCGGCGAGGGGCCCGCGCGCCGGGCAGCCGGCACCGCCTGGTCGTCCCGGACGCTGCTGACCGGCGTCGGCGTCGCCTCGGCCGGGCTGCTCGCCACCGTCCTCGCGGTCGGTGTGTGGCCGGACGGCGACGACGGAACCGGCCCGGTCGCCACCACGAGCACCGCCCCCGGTGCCTCGTCCTCCCCGCCGGGAGCGACCACCGCGCCGGGCGCCGCCGGCCTGCCCGCCGCCGGCCGGACGGGACCGCTGCGCAATGCCGCGACCGGCCTGTGCCTCGACGTCGAGGGCACGCCCGAGGCCGGGGCGAGCGTGGTCCTCGCCGTCTGTTCCACCGTGGCCACACAGCAGTGGACGTACGCCGCCGACGGGCTGCTGCGCAGCGCGGCCGGCACCGGCCTGTGCCTGGACTCGCACGCCGACGCCGGCGTGGTCCTCCTCGGCAGCTGCGCCGGCGCCGGGTCGGCACGCGGTGACGACGTGCGCTACGACCTCACCCCGCGGGGCGAGTTGCCGCCCCGCTGGGACCGGACCCTCGCCCTCGCCGCCGGCGGCGACCAGGCCGGCGCCGACGTCGTCGTCAAGGTCCGGGACGGCTCCGCCGGCGAGCGCTGGACGGCCGGCACGCCGACGGCGAGCCCCGGCTCGCTGTCGATCGCCGGCACGGCCGGCCCGTCGGCCCGCCCGGCGTAACACGTCGGGCAACTCCCCGCGCGGCCGGTGCACATCGCCGGCCGCGTCAGCCTGTACCGGCCGCGCCGGCCGCGGCCGGGGTGCCCGGCGTCGTGCCCGGACCGGTGATCGGCTCATCCCGCTTCGGGACCGGCGACGGGTGAACCGCCCCCCTGTCCGGATGGCGGAGGGACCCGCTCCCGGTGATCACTTGATGAACACAGGGAGTCATGAACGGTCGTTTCGCGGGCTGACCCGGAATGTTTCAGGACGATTAACGAAGCGCTGATTTTCAGCCATCTGAGCGCTCCCAGGAAGAGGGAACGGCTCTGTTCCGGGGTCACGGCGTTCGATTTCCGTGACTTCACGCCACTGATTCAACACGAAAGGTTACTGAAACCCATGGGTTCGATGTGAGTTTCGCCCGTGGAGTCGGCAGAGTGGCGCTCGCCGCTCCGGTGCCCGACCGGATCCGGAGCCGGCGTCTCGTCTGTTCGAGCGGAAGGATGCACACAATGCGGAACACCGCGCGCTGGGCAGCGGCCATCGGCCTCACGGCCGCCGCCGTTTGCGGACCCCTGACCGGGGCCGCCGTCGCTGCACCGGGCGCCGCCCCGTCGTCGCTCTACGCCCCCTCGGCCCTGGTGCTCACCACCGGCCACGGCAACGACGCGGCCACGGCAACCCCCGAGCGCGCCGTCACCCTGAACTGCGCCCCGTCGGCCTCCGGCACCCACCCTGCCGCGGCCCAGGCCTGCGCCGAACTGCGCGGCGTCGGCGGCGAACTCGACGCCCTGAAGCCGGCCGGCGACGTGATGTGCACGAAGGTCTACGACCCCGTCGTCGTCACGGCCCAGGGTGTCTGGCAGGGCAAGCGCGTCTCCTACGAGCGCACTTTCGGCAACGCGTGCATGAGGGACGCCGTCGGCGGCACCGTGTTCGCGTTCTGAGAGCCGGGATCGCACGGGTCCTCGTGGACACCGGATCAGGCTCGCAACTGGGGAGTGCGGCCCCTGGAGCGAGGAACCTGCGATCTCGCACCGGGGCAGGCGGGCGGAGTGGGGCCGCCCGCCGGTCCTGGGCACACAGCCGCTCCCCGGGCAGGTCCGTGGGGGGCCTTCCGGGGAGCGGCGAAAAACCAGCGGTTTCAACCCGGGGTCGAGCCCTTGCGACGGTGACTCGTGTCGCACCAGGGATAGCGGCGACTGCGGCGACAGGTACACAGAGCGACACGGAACCGGTCCGAGAAGACCGTGCTCCCGTCCTCCAGTTCGATCTCCACGGGCCCTTCCACCAGGAGGGGCCCGCGTCGTTGCACGGTGATCCGGCGGGCCCGGCCGGCACGGGCGCGCGGCGCGGAGCCGGCGGCCTCGTCCGGCGCGGGGCCGACGGCTTCGCACGGCGCGGGGCCGGCGGCTTCGCGTTGCGCGGGGTCGGCGGGTTCGTCCCGCGCGGGGCCGGTGCGCGAGGCCGCAGTGGAGTCAGCAGGGTCGTTCGGCACGGATGACCACCAGCTCTTCCCTGTCGTCGGTCGGCGCGAGGAGCCCGCACCGGCGCAGCCAGTCCTCCCGGGAGCGCACCACCGGACCGAAGGCGATCCAGCGGCGCCGGACCACCCCGGCCTTCAGGCCCGCCGCCCGCAGCAGCTCCAGGGAGCGGTCGGGACCGCTCAGCGCGGAATGCACGATCAGCAGCAGCCCGCCGGGGCGCAGCAGCGCCGGTGCCTCGCGGCAGATCCGGTCCAGCACCAGCCGCCCGTCGTGCCCCGCGTCCCACGCCAGGGCCGGGCCGCGCCGGGGACGCCCCGCGTCGGGCGCCGGCACGTACGGCGGGTTCGTCAGGATGAGGTCGTAGGTCCGCCCCCGCACCGGCGCGAAGAGATTGCCGCGCCGGATGCGCACCGGCAGCCGGGACCGCCACGCGTTCAGCCGGGCCGTCCACACCGCCCGCCGGGACACGTCCACCGCGGTCACCCGGGCGCCCCGCCGCGCCGCCTCCAGGGCCAGCGCGCCGCTTCCGGTCCCGACGTCGAGCACCCGCGCGCCGGCCAGCGGGGCCTCTTCGCGGAGGACCTCCGCCAGCAGGTGCGTGTCGTCCTGAGGGCTGTACACGCCCGGAAGCAGCAATGCGATCACGCCGCGCGAGTACCCCGGGAGTCAGGATGTATGAGACATCTGCCGTGCCAGGGGTGTCCGCAGGGACGACCGGCCGGCCCGCCAGTCGGCGAGCAGCCGCCGGGCCAGCCGGTCCTCCAGGTACTCGGTCGCGTCGATCCCGAAGGCGACGTCCGGCGCCAGCTCCGGCTCCTCGGCGAGCAGTCCGTCGATCACCTCGTGGCGGACGACCTGCTCGTGCACCGCGTCCGCCTCGACGTGCTCGTCGTAGAAGAACTCCGCGGCCGGGCCGGCACCGGTGCGGCGCATCGCCTCGGCCAGCCGGCGGGATCCGGGCGAGGAGGTGATCTCCACCTCGGCGAAGTGGCCCACCAGCGCGCCGCGCAGCTCCCGGTGCAGGCCGAACAGGGACATCAGGTTGACCACGGCGAGCATCTCGGCCGGGGCCGCGTCCAGATGGCGGCCGTACGCGGTGTCCAGGCCCAGGTCCGCCATCAGGTCGGCGAACAGGCGGGCGTGCACCCGCTCGGCCCGGCCACCGCCGAACTCGTCGTACTCCACCGCGGCCATCGCCGCCTTGGCCCGCCCCCACAGCCGCGGCAGCACCCAGGCGTGCGGGTCGGCCTCCTTCAGGTGGTACAGCGAGCGCACGGCCGCGTACTCCCGCAGCTGCCACAACTCGCCCCGGGCGCAGAGGAAGTGCGAGATCCCCGTGCCCTCGGCCGGTTCCACCAGGAGGGCGGCGAGCGCGTCGTCCAGGCTGTCGTGGCCCGGCGTGTCGGCGCGCAGCGCGGACAGGAAGCGGTGCTCCAGGGCGGCGCGCACCCGGAGCAGATCCGGGTCCCACTCGGCCTCCGGCGGCACACCGGCGAAGCCGCGGTAGTGCAGCTCGTAGCAGACGTACAGGGCGAGCTGGAGATCGTCGCCGTACGGGTCGGCGGAGCGGGCGCCGACGGGGTCGGGGAGCGGACCCGTACCGCGCAGAGAGGCGGTCACCGCCGCGGAGAGCGGTCCGCGGGGGGCGGGCAGCCGAGGTCCTCGCAGGTGGTCGTTCATGCGGCTCGGGTACCCGGCCGGCGCGAAAGCACCGGCGCCCGGCCGGGCACCCGTGCCGAGCGGCCCCGGGGGCCGGCGGAACGCCCCGCGGGCGCGCCGCCCGGCCCCGTCAGTCGCCCTCCGCCTGTTCCTGCGCGCCGGTGTTCGGGGTGATGGCGTCCCCGGCCTCTCCCGAGGCGCTCTTGTCCTCGTCGCGCCGCTCGGCCTCCTCGACCTCCCGAAGCACCTCCTCCAGGGCGGTCTCCGGCCGGTCCTCGTGGTCGTTGCCCCCGGGCATGGCCTCTCCTTCCGTCGGCGGATGATCTCCCCTGCGAGTTACCCGCCGGCGCCGTCCCAAAAGTCCCGCCGGACAGGGGCGAGGGGCCGCCGTCTCCCTGCGGACGGCGGCCCCTCGGGTCCGGTTGCGGCGGTCGTCACATGTGGATGACGGGTGCGGCGTCCGCGTCCTGCCGCGGCACGCCGCGCCGGTAGCAGAGGAAGGCGATGACCGCGCCGGCCCCGAAGAGGACCGCCGACCACCAGAAGGCGGTGGTGTAGCTCTCGATCGTGGCCTGCGCCCGGACCAGCGGGCTGGTGGCGTCCCGGCCGGACAGGTAGTCCGTGGCGGCGCTCGACGCCAGGGTGTTCAGCAGGGCCGTGCCGATCGATCCGCCCACCTGCTGCATGGCGTTGACGGTCGCCGAGGCCACGCCCGCGTCCTCGGCGGCGACCCCGCCGGTGGCCAGCTGCATGGCCGGCGGCATGACCAGGCCGAGGCCCACGCCGATCACGATCAGCTGCGGCAGCACCGCGCCCAGGTAGTGCGAGCCGACGCCGATGCCGGTCAGCCAGGCCATGCCGGCCGTGGCGATGGCGAAGCCCAGCGGGATGACGGCCTTCGGGCCGAGGCGGGGCAGCAGCAGGGTGGTGCCGGCCTGCGCGGTGACCATCAGCGCGCCGACCATCGGCAGGAACGCCACGCCGGTCTTCGTGGGGCTGAAGCCGAGGTTGAGCTGGAGGTAGTAGGTCAGGAAGAGGAACACGCCGAACATGCCCGCGCCGGTGATGAGCACCGCGAGGAAGGAGGCGGCTCGGTCGCGGTCGAGCAGGATGCGCAGCGGCAGCAGCGGGTGCGCGGCCCGGGTCTGCCACCAGGCGAAGGCCACCAGCAGCACACCGCCCGCGATGAGGAAGCCCCAGGTCAGCGGCGAGTCCCAATCGTGGGTCTCGGCGTTGGAGAAGCCGTAGACCAGGCCGAACAGACCGGCGGCGACCAGGACCGTGCCCGGCACGTCGAGCTTGGCGTGCGCCGCGTCGCGGTGGTTGCCCAGCAGCAGCCAGCCGCCCGCGAAGGCGACGACCGCGATGGCCACGTTCACGTACAGCGTCCAGCGCCAGTCCAGGGCGTCGGTCAGCACGCCGCCGAGCAGCAGGCCGACCGCGCCGCCGGCACCGGCGATCGCGCCGTACACACTGAACGCGCGCGCCCGCTCCCGGGCGTCGGTGAACGTGGTGTTGAGCAGTGACAGCGCGGCGGGGGCGAGCAGCGCGCCGAAGGCGCCCTGGAGCGCGCGGGCGGCGACCAGCATGGTGAAGCCGTTCGCGGCGCCGCCGAGCGCGGAGGCCGCGGCGAAGCCGACGACGCCGACGAGGAAGGCGGGCTTGCGGCCGAACAGGTCGGCTATCCGGCCGCCGAGCAGCAGCAGGGAGGCGAAGGCCAGCGCGTAGGCGGTGACGATCCACTGCCGGTTGCCGTCGGAGAAGCCGAGGTCGGTCTGGGCGGACGGCAGGGCGATGTTCACGATGGTGGCGTCGAGGACCACCATCAGCTGGGCGACGGCGACGACCGCCAGGATCCACCACCGCCTGGGCGCGGGCCCGGCGGTGTGGTCTGTGGTCGCCGCTCCCGGGCGGGAGGCGTCGGCCAGGGTCTTCTCGGACATGGTGAACCACTCCAGGGAAGTCGTTCGAGTGCGGAAAGGCAAACAACTCGTAAACGAAACTGTTTCGTACACATGGAGCCTATGCCAGAACGAACGAAACGGCAACGTTTCTTTATTCCGGCCGACCCTCGGCCGGCGTCCGGAGGCGCTGCGCGAGGCCGGCCTCGCCGGCCGGCGGCGGACGACCGTGCCCGGCCCCGGCCCCGGACCCGCGTCGCTCCACTGGCCGAGGTCCACGCGGGCACGTGCGGGCCCGTGGCCGGGGCTCCGCCGTGCGCGGCGTTTCAGTGTGTGGCGCCCTGGAAACACCGCGAGGGTTCGGCCCCGGAGTTCGCGAGCCCGTGCACCCCGTCGCAGTGAGGTCGTCATCATGTCCCATGCCCCGTCTCCCGCAGGACCGTCGAACGACACCCGGCCGGTACCGGCCGGGGCCGAGACGGGCGCGGCCCCGCGTCCCGGCCGGGGCGGGAACGGCCGGGGCGGTGCCGCTCTGGTGACGGGCGCCTCCTCGGGCATCGGCGCCGCCGTGGCCCGCGGGCTGGCCGCCCAGGGCGGCTGGCGGCTGGCGCTGAACGGACGCGACGTCACCCGACTGGAGCAGGTGGCCGCACAGGCCGGTGCGGTCGCCCTGCCCGGGGACCTGACCCGGCCCGGCGCCGACCGCCGGCTCGCCGGCCTCGCCCTGGACCACCTCGGACGGCTGGACCTGCTCGTGGCGGGCGCCGGGGTGGGCTGGGCCGGCGACTTCACCGGCATGTCCGCCGCCCGCATCGACGAGGTCGTCGGCGTCGACCTGCTGGCCACCGTGCACCTGGTGCGCACCCTGCTGCCCCACATGGTCGCGGCCGGATCGGGACGCATCGTGTTCATCGGGTCCGTCGCCGGCAGCGTGGGCGTGCGCGGGGAAGCCGTCTACTCCGCGGCGAAGGCCGCCGTGGCCACCTTCGCCGACGCCCTCCGCTACGAGCTGCGCGGCACCGGCGTGGGCGTCAGCCTGGTGATCCCCGGTGTGGTCGACACGCCGTTCGCCGACCGGCGCGGCGCGCCGTACACCCGGTCCTGGCCGCGGCCCGTGCCCGCCGAGCGCGTGGCGGACGCGGTCTGCGCCGCCGTCCTGCACGGCAGGGACGAGGTGTACGTCCCCGGATGGCTGCGCCTGCCCGCGCTGGTACGCGGGGCCGCGCCCGGACTCTACCGGCGGCTCGCCGCCCGCTACGGGTGAGCTGCCATGACCGCCGTCACGGTGCTGCTCGCCCTGCTCGCGGCGCTGTCCAACGGATCCGCCTCGGTGCTCCAGCGCCGCGCCGCCGTCCAGGTCCAGGCGCAGGAACGGGAACGAGGCGAAGGACGGGAGCGGGAGCGGAGCGAGGAGCGGGACGCCGAGCGGGACGCGGAGCGGGGGAAGGGGCGGGACCGGGGCGGCGGGGCGCGACGGGCCGTGCGCAGGCTCGCCCGGCTGCTGCGGCGCCCCTACTGGCTGGCGGGCACCGCCCTGCTGGCCCTGTCCAGCCTGCTCCAGGCCGGGGCGCTCGCCGTGGGCAGCCTGTCCCTGGTCCAGCCCCTGCTCGCCGCCGAGCTGCTGTTCACCCTCGCCGTGGGCAGTGTCGTCTTCCGGCGCCGCCCCGACCCGCGGACCTGGCTGGCGTTCCTCGCCCTGGCCGGCGGGCTCGCCCTGTTCCTGCTGGCGGCGGCCCCGTCCCCCGGCCGGACCACCGCGCGGCCCGGGGACTGGCTGCTGGGCGGCGGCGGAGCCCTCGGCGCCGTCGTACTGCTGGTGCTGGCCGCGCGCCCGACGCGCGGCGCGTCCCGGGCCGCGCTGCTCGGACTCGCCTCCGCGGTGTGCTTCGCCACCACCGCGGCGCTGCTCAAGGAGGCCGTGGGGCGGCTGGAGCACGGGCCCGGGGCGATGTTCGCGCACTGGTCGCTGTACGCCACCGGGGCCGCCGGGCTCGTCGCCTTCCTGCTGCTCCAGGGAGCCCTGGGCGCCGGCTCCCTCACGGCCTCACAACCCGCCCTCACCCTCGGCGACGCGCTCACCAGCGTCGTACTCGGCTGTGTGCTGTTCGCCGAGACCATCCACCTGGGCCTGAGCCTGCTGCCCGAGGCGATCGGCATCGCCCTGATCGGCGCGGGCAGCGTCGGCCTGGCCCACAGCCCGTCCGTCGGCGGGGAGTGGGACGCCACCGAGACCGCGCGTTCCCGCTCCTCCACGGCTCTTCCGCGCACCCCGAGGAGGTAGGTCCCCGATGTCCCCCGTGCCCGGCCGCTCCTGGCGCGCGGCCGCCCTCCTGCTGCCGGCCGGTGCCGCCGCGGCCCACATCGGCCCGGCGGCCACCTGGCTCCCGGGCGTACGGCTGCCGCTCTTCCCCGGGCTCGCCGGCACGGGCGACCGCCGGCACATCGCGCTGACCTTCGACGACGGACCGGACCCGGCGTCCACCCCGGGCTTTCTGGACGCGCTCGACCGGCTCGGCGTGCGGGCAACCTTCTTCGTGGTCGGCGAGCACGTGGTCCGCCATCCCGCCGTGGTCCGCGAGACCGTACGGCGCGGGCACGAGCTGGGAGTGCACGGCTGGCACCACGACCGGCCCTGGCGGCCCGCGCCCGCCCGGGACGCCGAGGAGGTCGCCCGGACGGTCCGCGCGGTGCGGGACCTCACCGGCGAGCGCCCGCGGTGGTACCGCCCGCCGTACGGCATCCTCACCACGAGCCGTCTGCGGGCCGCCCGGCGGGCCGGGCTGCGGACGGTGCTGTGGTCGGCGTGGGGCCGGGACTGGACCGCCGACGCCACGCCGGCGTCCGTACGGGCCCGGGTCGCCGCGGACCTGCGGGGCGGCGGCACGGTCCTGCTGCACGACTCCGACCGGTACGCGTTTCCCGGCTGCCGGCACGCCACCCTGGGCGCCCTGCCGGCCATCGTCCGGGACTGCCGCGCGGCGGGGCTGACGGTGGGCCCCCTGCGCGAGCACGGCCCGTCCTCCGCCGCGGCCCGGCCCGCGGATGCCGGGCCCCCGGACGCCCACCCCGCGGATGCGGGGTCCCCGGGCACGGAACCCACGGACGCGGAGCCCCCGGACGCAGAGGCGGACTGAGGCGAGGACGTCACCCGGGCGTCGGCCGGGGCGGCCGTACCCTCTCTCCCGGGCCGACCAGGGCGGCCGCGCCCCTCCCGGGCCGACCAGGGTGACTGCACCCGCTTCCCCAGGCCGCCGACGGAAGCGGCCGCGCCCGCCCTTCCGGGCCGGGCCGGCCAAGATGGCCGCACTCCCTCTCCCGGGCCGGCCGTCTCACAGATCCGTCACGCACTCCAGTGCATCGCGCCGGAACAGCGCACGGCCGCGGCTCACCCGGTCCGCGCGCTCCCCGCCGGCCTCGCCGAGCGCGTCGAGCGCCGCGAGCAGCGCGGCACCGTCCGGCGCGAGTGCGGACAGGCCCAGGTCGGCCATCCGGCGTACACCCTCCGCGCCGTGGCCGGGCAGCGGGCGGTGGCCGATCACGGGCAGGCCCGCGGCGAGGGCCTGCACGGCGGTCTGGCCGGCGGCGTTGTCCACCAGCGCGTGGCAGGCGGCCAGCAGCCCGGGCATGTCGTCGACCCAGCCGAGGGCCATCGCCGCGGGTTCCCGGGACAGCCGCGCGAGCAGCCGCGCGTTGCGGCCGCACAGCACCACCGGCAGCCACCCGGCCGCGGCCAGTGACCGGACGGTGGCCACCGGACGGGACGCCGCGCCCCAGGCGCCGGCGGACAGCAGCACCGGGGGCCGGCCGGGCGCCCGGCCGGCGAACCGCTCCCGCCACCCGTCCGCGCCGGGGGCCGGCGCACGGAAGGCGGGCGCGACCACCGGGCCGGTCGTGATCACCGGCGCGGCGACGGTCCGGCGCACCTGCGCCGCCGCCGCGTCCGTGAGGCACAGATACCGGTCGTTGCCCGGATGCAGCCACTGCCGGTGCACGGCGAAGTCGAGCAGGAAGACGGCGCTCGGCACCCGCAGCCTGCCCCGCTCCCGCAGATGACCGGTCAGCTGCGCGGCCAGATGGAAGACGGACACCACCACGTCCGCACCCAGCCGGTCCACCAGCTCCGTCAGCCGGTCCCCGGCCAGCCGGGCCAGCGGCACCCCGCTGGGACGCGGTCCGCGGCCCTCGCGGAGGAACGCGCCGTAGATCCCGGCGTACACCCAGGGCAGATGGCGCACCGACGTCCGGTAGCCGCGGCACAGCCCCGTGCCCAGGCCGTACGGCAGCAGCCGCAGCACGTCGACCACCTGGGCCTCGTGCCCCCGGGCCGCGGCCCGCCGCGCGAGTTCGGCGGCCACGGTGTCGTGACCGGCTCCCATGCTCGCGCTCACGATCAGCGTTCGCCGCCGGCCGCCCGTCGTCTCGTGGTCCGTGGTGCGCACGGCTCCCGATTGTCCGCCGACAGGGCGCGTGATCGCCGGACCCCTCGGCCGCCGTGTCGCGAGCGGGCCCGGTCACCCGAGCGCACCAGCGGACCGGGTCGGTGCCCGTCCTCCGGCTGCGAGTCGCCCGGCGCGTGCCACGCTGGAGGAATCGGTACGCGAGAGGGTGTGGGCGGCGAGCACGGGAGGAGCCGTGAGGCGGTTGCGGCGCGGCCTGCACCGCGCGTGGGAGTGGCTGCGGGTACGGGCCCTGTTCGATCACGGGCGGGAACTGGAGCTGATGCACCGGGCCATGGGGTTCGCCACCCTGGCCCTGGTGACGCTGGCCCCGCTGCTGATCGTGGTGGCCGCGGCCGACCCCCTGGCGCGCGGCGGCTTCGCCTCCTGGCTCACCGACGGCATGGGGCTGTCCGGCCGGTCCGCGCGTGTGCTCACCGATGTCATCAGCCCGCCCCGCAAGGTCATCGGCACCACCAGCGTCTGGAGTGCCGTGCTGCTCGCCGTCTTCGGCGTGGCCTTCGGGGGCAGTGTGCAGAACGCCTACGAACGGATCTGGGGCCTGGCGTCCGGCCCCTGGCACCGGGTGTGGCGGCAGGCGACCTGGCTGGTGGTGCTGACCGGGTACCTCTACCAGGAGGTGGCGACGAAGACGGCACTCCACGGCGGCCAGCGGATTACGCTGTCCACCATCAGCGGCGTGCTCTTCTTCTGGTGGGGGCAGCGCTTCCTGCTGGGCGGCCAGGTCCAGTGGCGGTCGCTGCTGCCCGGCGCGCTGGCCACGATCATCGGCCTGGTCGGCCTGCGGGCCTTCTCCTACCTCGTCTTCACCCCGCTCATCGTCACCAACGCGCTGAGCTACGGCGCGGTCGGCACCGTCCTCGTCGTGGAGTCCTGGCTCATCGGCGTCGGATTCGTCATCTACGGCGGTGCCCTCTTCGGCCGCTGGTTCACCGAACACCACTGGACGCCGTCCCACGACGACGAGCCGGACGGTCCGGGCGAGGACGAGGAGCGGCTCTAGACGATCGAGTCCAAGGGATTCAGTGGTCGTGGGCGGCCGGTGGGCGCAGGACGGGCTGTCCCGTGCGGTCGTCGTGCCGGACCGTGGCCGTCGGCGCGAGGAAGTACTTCAGCAAGGGCATTCACGGCGTCATGCGGGGTTCGCCCACTCTTCGCGCAGCATTCCGAAGAGCACGCGGTCGTAGCGTTCCCCCTCCACCAGCACAGCCGACCGGCGGCGGCCTTCCTCGCGGAAGCCCAGCCTGGTGAAGGCGCGCACGGCGCGCTCGTTGCCGCTCCAGGTGTCCAGCTCCAGCCGGCTCAGGCAGTACGCACCGAACAAGTGGTCCACGAGCAGCCGCAACGCCTCACTGCCGTGGCCGCGGCCCCAGAACTCCCGCTCGCCGATGGTGACTCCCAGCGTGGCCACTCCGGCGTAGGGGTCGAGGTCCCGGTAGTCGGCCATGCCTATCACTTTCCCGCCTGCCAGGTCCTCGACCGTGAACACGGCCGACTCCCTCGGGCTCAGCCGCAGCATGGTGTCGAAGCCGAGCCCGATCGCTTCCGCTGTGACCGGGCCGAAACACGGGTCGCCTCCCGCGGCCCAGCGGACCACCTCCGGGTCATTGCGCCACCGGAAATGATGCGCGGCGTCTTCGGAGCGCAGCGCGCGCAGCCTCACCAGCTTTCCTTCGAACATCGGGCAACCCTAATCGATCACTCAAGGCTCGCGGCGCCTACGCGGATCCGGGCGCCCCCAGGGCCTGTCTGACAATTCGCGTCGTCGCCCGAAGCGCGGCAGACGGGAATTGTCAGACAGGCCCCTAGGCCAGCTGCCGGCGCACCAGCTCGTGCAGTCGGCCTCCCGTGTCCGCGAGGAGTTCCGCCGGGGTGCCCTGCTGGACGACCTTGCCGTCCTCCATCACGATCACCCGGTCGGCGTCCAGGACCGTGGACAGCCGGTGGGCGATGACGATCCGGGTGGCGTTCAGCTTGCGGGTGCTGTCGATGACGATGCGCTGGGTGTCGTTGTCCAGGGCGCTGGTGGCCTCGTCGAAGAACAGGATGCGCGGGCGCCGGACCAGGGCCTGGGCGATCATCAGGCGCTGCCGCTGGCCGCCGGAGATCGCGCCGTTGCCCGCGACGATCGTGTGCAGCCCCATCGGCATCCGCTTGATGTCCTCCGCGAGCCCCGCCAGCTCGGCCGCCGCCATCGCCTCCTCCGGCGTGTACGGCTCGGTGCCGCAGATGACGTCCAGGATCGAGCCGGTGAACGGCTGGGCGTGCTGGAGGACCACCCCGCACTGGCGGCGCACCGCGGACTGGTCCAGCGCCGCGAGGTCCTGGCCGTCGTACAGGACACTGCCGGACACCGGCCGGTCGAAGCCGATGAGCAGGCGCAGCAGCGTGGACTTGCCGCAGCCGCTCGGGCCGACGATCGCGACGAACTCGCCCGGCCGGGCGACGAAGGACACGTCGTCCAGGACGAGGGGGCCGTCGTCGGCGTACCGGAAGGAGAGGCGGCGCGTCTCCACGGCACCCGACAGCGGGCCGGGGCGGGTGCTCCCCGTCCGGACCTCGGGCGTGGCCTCCAGCACCGGCTTGATCTCCTCGAACAGCGGAAGCGCCGCCACCGCCGACACGAACGCGCCGGTCAGCTGGGTGACCGAGGTGAGCAGCATCGTCACCGACGTGTTGAAGGCGAGGAAGTCCGCCGCCGACATCGCGCCCCTGGCCGGGCCCGCCAGCAGCATGAACATCAGCAGGGTGCACACCGGCAGATAGACCGCGCCGAGCACCGTGGTGAGGTTCTTGATCCGGCCGACCCGCTGCTGGAGTTCCCGGCTGCGCGCGAACTCCCGGGCCCAGGCCGCGTACGCGTAGTTCTCGGCCGCCGCCACCCGCAGCTTGGGCAGTCCGCGCAGGGTCTGGAACGCCTGGTTGTTCAGCTTGTTGCCGAGCACCACCAGCCGCCGCTGCCAGCGCACCTGCCACAGCCCGAGCCCCGTGAACACGGCCGCGATGACGACGAGCATCCCCATCGCCGCGAGCGCCATCGGCACGCTGAACCACAGCAGCAGCCCCAGGTTCATCGCGCCGACGGTCACCGACTGGGCGACCACCGGACCGACGCCCGCCAGCAGCCGGCGGATCGCGCTGATGCCCATCGCCGCGCTGGCCAGCTCACCGGTCGAGCGGTGCGTGAAGAAGCGGGTGGGCAGCCGCAGCAGCCGGTCCCAGACGGCCGGTTGCAGCGCCGCCTCGATCCGGCCCTCCAGCCGCAGGATCGACAGGTTCTCCAGCAGGGTGAACGCCGCCGCGACCACTCCGCTCACCATCACCGCCAGGCACACCTGGACGATCAGGTCCTCCTGCGCCCGCGGCACGTACTCGCCGAGCACCTTGCCGGTGGCGATCGGCACCAGCGCGCCGATCGCCACCGTCACCAGGCCCGCGAGGAGCAGGTTGACCAGGTCGGCGCGGGTGCCGCGGAGACTGAACCGCAGCAGTGCGAACGGCGAGAGCCGCTTGTCTGGCAACGGCCGGTAGAACATCACCGCGCGCGGCTCGAACTCCTCCGCGTTCGCCTTCTCGACCGGCGCCTCCCGGCCGGTCGCGGGCTGCACGGCCACATAGCCGCCGCGCCGCCACAGCAGCGCGACCGGCGCCCCGGACAGCGCCCGGTGGCCGACCAGCGGGCCCAGGTTCTCCCGCCACCAGCGCCCGTCCAGGCGGACGGCCCGGGTACGCACGCGCGAGGCCAGCGCGATCCGCTCGACCGGATCCAGCCGGTCGCTCTCGGCGCCGCTCTGCGCGGGCTCGGCGAGCGTGATCCCGGCCGCCTCGGCGACCAGCTTGCAGGCCGCGTACGAGGCATCCGCGTCGGCGGCCGTCGTACGGCGGGCCGAGCGCTTGCCGATGGCGGCGAGCAGGGTCCGGTCGGCCTGCGCGCGCACCGCCTCACCCGCCTTGATCCCGGCGGCCGTCCGCGTCTCGTGCGCGCGCTCCAGCTGCTCGATCCACCGGTCCAGCGCGGTCAGCAGCCGGTACTGCTGGTCCACCATGCTCTGCCACAGCGCCGGGTCCATCAGCAGATCGGCGGCTGCCTCCGCGCCGTACAGCGAGCCGTACTGCACACTGCCCGGCGGCACCTGCATCCAGAACACGTCGTCGTCGGTGGGGGTGGCGGGGCGCTCCTCGGCCATCGGGGCCTGGAAGAGGACGGACAGGCCCCGGCCCACACCGAGCGCGACCGCGTACTCCAGCGGGCTGGTGGCGGGCGGCAGGTACTGCGGGTTGCCGTACTCGTCGTACGACCAGGTCTGCGTCTGGGCCGGCTGGTACAGCTCCCGCAGGTTGACCCGGTGCACCACACAGTCCCGGACCGGGCGGGCCACCAGGGTGTGCTGGGGGCCGGCGACCGGACCGAGGAGCAGCGCGCCCGGCTCCAGACGGCCGAGGTGGTGCCAGTGCCCCTGCTGGGCGGCGTCCACCGCGAACAGGTCCAGGGCGCCGGCCTCGACCAGCCACAGCACCTGCGGACCCTGGAGGTCCAGCCGGGCCAGCCCCGCGCAGTCCAGCCGGGTGCCCAGCGAGCCGAGCGCGCCGAGGACGAGGTCCCCTTCGTACCCCTCCTGAACAGTCGTCATCTCACCGCTCCCTGACCAGTGCCGCGTACGCGCCGCCGCGCGCCACCAGCTCCTCGTGCCGCCCGCGCTCCACGACCGTGCCGTGCTGGAGGACGACGATCTCGTCGCTGTCGCGGACCGTGCTCAGCCGGTGCGCGATCACCACACAGGCGCAGCCGCGCCGCCGCAGGTTGTCCATCACGGCCAGTTCGGTCTCCGCGTCCAGCGCGCTGGTCACCTCGTCCAGCACGAGGATGCTCGGCCGGCGCACCAGCGCCCGCGCGATCTCCAGGCGCTGGCGCTGTCCGCCGGAGAAGTTCCGGCCGTCCTGCTCGACCCCGCTGTGGATGCCGCCGGGCCGGCGCATCACCACGTCGTACAGGGCCGCGTCCCGCAGCGCCTCCACCACGGCCTCGTCGGGTATCGAGGGGTCCCACAGGGCGACGTTGTCGCGGACCGAGCCCTCGAAGAGGAAGACGTCCTGGTCGACGAAGGAGACGGAGGCGGCGAGCGCGCCGCGCGGGATGTCCTCCAGCCGCCGGCCGTCGATGCGGATCACCCCGTCCCACGGCGTGTAGAGGCCGGAGATGAGCCGGGAGACCGTGGACTTGCCGCTGCCGGAGCCGCCGACCAGCGCCACCTGCTGCCCGGGGCCGACGGTCAGGTCGAAGCCGGTCAGCAGCGGCTGGTCGAGCGGGCTGTAGCCGAAGGTGAGGTTCTCCAGCTCGATGTGCCCGTGCAGCCGGCGGGTGGAGTCGCCGCCGCCGGGGCGGGCGTAGAGCGGGTCGGTCCGGAAGTTCTCCACGTCCTTCAGCCGGGCCACGTCGGCCGCGAAGTCCTGGATGCGGCCCGCCACGCCGTTGAGCCGGGTCAGCGGCGCGGTGAAGCGGGTGACCAGCGCCTGGAACGCGACCAGCAGACCGACGGAGATGTGTCCCTCGACCGCGCGCAGCCCGCCGATCCACAGGATGAGAGCGCTGTTGAAGGTGGCGAGCGCCGGCGCGACCACGCCGAGCCAGGCGCTCGGCACGCCGAGCCGCTGCTGTTCCTCCAGCGTGGTGGCGTGCTGCCCGGCCCACTTGCGGAAGTAGCCGTCCTCGCCGCCGGTCGCCTTCAGCGTCTCGATCAGCTGGAGGCCGGTGTACGAGGTGTTGGTGAGCCGGGCGGTGTCCGCGCGCAGTTTCGCGGTCCGGGTCGCCCGCAGCCGTACGACGAGCCGCATGGCCACCACGTTCAGCAGGGCCACGGCGATGCCGACGAACGTCAGCTGCGGGTCGTAGGTGTAGAGCAGGACCGCGTACAGGACGACCACGATCGCGTCCACGCCGGCCGCCGCGAGGTCGCGGGCCAGGGTCTCGGCGACCTGGTCGTTGGACTGCAGGCGCTGGACCAGGTCGGCGGGGGAGCGCTGGGCGAAGAACGTCACCGGCAGCCGCAGCAGATGGCGCAGGAAACGGGCGCTGGAGAGGGTGGAGGAGATGATCCGGCCGTGCAGCAGATTGGCCTGCTGGAGCCAGGTCAGCACCAGCGTGAGCAGCACGCAGGCGGCCATGGAGGTGAACAGCACGCTCAGCAGCGAGGTCTGCCCGCCGATGAGGAACATGTCGATGTAGGTGCGGCTGAGCGCGGGCACGGCCGCACCGACCGCGACCAGCAGCAGGCTGGCCAGGACCGCCGCGGGCAGGGTGCCCGCGGTGCCGCGCAGCCGGGCCGGCATGGCACCGAGCACGCCCGGCCGGCGCCCGCCCCTGCTGAAACCGTCACCCGGCTCCAGCACCAGCACGACACCGGTGAAGCTGCCGTCGAACTCCTCCATGGGCACGAAACGGCGCCCCTTGGCGGGGTCGTTGACGTACACCCCGCGCCGGCCGAAACGGCGGCCCACGCCGTCGTAGACGACGTAGTGGTTGAACTCCCAGAACAGGATGGCCGGTGCCCGCACCTCGGCGAGGGCGGCCAGGTCCATCTGCATGCCCTTGGCCGTCAGACCGTAGCCGCGGGCCGCCTTCAGCAGGTTGGAGGCGCGTGAGCCGTCGCGGGAGACACCGCAGGCGATGCGCAGTTCCTCCAGCGGGACGTGCCGGCCGTAGTGGCCGAGGACCATCGCGAGGGAGGCCGCGCCGCATTCGACGGCCTCCATCTGGAGCACGGTGGGCGTGCGGACCGTGCCGGTGCGGGACTTGGGGACCGGCCGCTTCGGGGGAGCCGCCCGTCTGCGGCCACGGGTCTCCTGGGCAGGGGCAGGCTGGACGGTCACGGGAGCAGCCAATCGACGGGGTGCTGGTCGGCGAGCCGGACGGAGCCGGTGGCGAGGGTCATGGAGTCGAGCCGGAACGGCGGGCCGCCGGCGGTGGACCACCGGTAACCGCTCTTCGTGGACGACGACTTGTCGAGTTCCACCAGCACGGCCACCGGGCGGCCCTTGCGGGTGAACTGCTCACCGAGCTGGCTGTCGCCGAGGAACGAGGCGATCGACTGGGCGGACTGCGCGGCGCGGTCCACCGACTTCACCGTGCCGCGCAGCACCCCGTACCGCTGCGACGGTACGGAGGACAAGGTCAGGTCGACCGAGGCGTGCGCGGGGACGGCGGCGGCGTTCTCGGCGGGCACGTACACGGTCGCGTACAGCGGGTCGGAGGCGTGGGCGACCTTCTCGACCGCGGCGACCGTGGTGCCGGTCCGGATGATCTGCCCGATGCTCGCGGCGAGGGTGGTCACCCGGCCCGCGGCGACGGTCCGGACCAGGGAGTCGCCTTCGCTCGTACGGACCTTGAGGACGGGCGCGTTCGCGGGCAGCCGCTGGCCCTGCTCGGCCAGGACGGCCGTCACCTGCCCGGCGACGGGGCTCTGGAGCAGATAGCTGCCCTGCCCGTGGGTGAGGACGGCCGGCGCGCCGACCGTGGAGGCGACGGAGCCGGTCACCGCCCACACCGAGGCGGCGGCCATGACGACGACGGTGACGCCGAGCGCGAGCCAGCCCTGCGGGCGGGCGAGCCGCACCGGGAGGTCCAGCTCCTCCGGCGACTGGAGCTTGGCGAGGGCCTGTTGGCGGAACTGCACGGGACTTCCCTCACCTGTGGGGGAGACGCATGTGTGTCGAAGGCGTGTGGGGGCACGGACGCGTGTGTTTCCACGGCGCGCGCGGGCACCGGCGTAGGTGTTTCAGGACATCCGAGAGTCCCGGAGCCGAGGGACGGCTCCGGGACTTCGGTGACACCGAGGTGCGATCAGAGACCGGCGACCAGGCCGTTGACCGGGGCGGTGTTCAGGCCGGTGACGCCCTCGACGGTGCCGACGACCGTGTTGACCAGACCGTTCACGCCGGGGGCGATCTCGTTCACGGTGCCGAGGGTGCTGTTGAGGGTGTTCACGGACAGACCGCCGGAAACGTTGTCCAGCTCGGCGTCCGAGATCTCGACGGTCTCAACCTGGGGGGTGGAGTTCATGATGGAACTTCCCTTCGTATGGATATTTCACAAGGGGGAGAGCGGCCCCCTCTGGGGACAGACGGACGGCCGCGGCCACGGGCGCCGGGCTCCGTCTCCGGAGGCCCGCCGGACCCCCGCGGTGCGATGGATCAAAGCACGCAGGCAGGGCGCGCTTCCAATCAATCAGGGCTCTCACCTGGGCACTTGCCGCGCGAAGCGGTTCATACGTGCAGGCGCGCGCACGGCATGTCGGCGACTCCTTCACATGCCGCACGGCATCGTCGCGTCGGGTGTCTTGTCCGCCGGACCGCGAATCCGGCACTCCTCGCCAAAGGGCGCCCGGGGGGCGCGCGAATGTGCAGATCCCCGGGCGCCGGTGACGTGACTGAGGGGTGGATGTGCAGATTCCCTGAAGGGAGGATTCCGCTTCGCGTTCGAAACTGACCGTTACCGATCAGTAGCTGAGTGTGTCAGCCCAGAATCGCATAGACGGTGCTCGCCCGGGCGGCGAGCGCGCCCGAGGCGGCATCGCTCAACGTGACGTCCGCGAACGCCGTCCGCCGTCCCAGCTTCGTCAGGACCGCTTCGATCAGGACATCCGAACCGGTCACCGCCCGCTGGAACGACGTCGACTGCTGCACCGTCGTCATCGGCACGAACCCGCCCCGGGCCGCCGACACCGCGATGACCGTCGCCGTGTCGGCCGCCGCCATCAACGCCTGCCCGGACAGCCCGCCGCCCTCCCGGGCCAGCCGGTCCGACCAGGGCAGACGCAACACGGCCCGGTCCTCGCCCACCGCCTGCACGGTCAGCCCCAGATCGAGCACCCACGGGGCGAAGTTGACGGAGAGGATCTTGTCGGCTTCGGCGGTGGTCATCGTCATATGGGGGATTGTTCCCGGCCGCCCGCCGCGCCACGCGGAGCATGGCCGATTCACCGCGCCCGTACCGCCGGCGGGAAACGGAATTGAACACACCACGCGGCCGGTGCGTACCTACGGCCATCCAGGCGCCCCGATGACAACCCGGAAAACCGACTGCCCGTCAGTGGCAGACCCCCGTCCCCAGGAGGTCGAGAAGTTTGAGTCACAAGCGAATGCCCAAGCGCAAGGCTGCGATAGCGGTGGGCGGTGTCGCGGCGCTCGGGGCGGCGGCCCTGCTGCTGCCCAACGCCAACGCCTCCCAGGATCAGCACGACGCGGCCGCGGGCGGCACGGCGGACGCCAAGACCCTGAAGGCCACGGCGGCCTCGGGCCTCGCCGCCCAGCTGGAGAAGATCCTCGGCGACGCCTTCGCCGGCTCCTACTACGACAGCGGCAAGCAGCAGCTCGTCGTCAACGTGGTCAGCGGTGACGACAACGTCATCGTCCAGGCGAAGAAGGCGGGCGCGGTCGTCCGCCAGGTGGAGAACAGCGCCGCCGAACTCAAGGCCGCCGCGCGGACGCTGAAGACCAAGGCGACCATCCCCGGCACCTCCTGGGCGGTCGACCCGCGCACCGACAAGGTCCTCGTCACCGCCGACTCCACCGTCACCGGCGCCAAGTGGAACAGACTGCAGTCCACCGTGCGCGGCCTCGGCTCCGGCATGGCCACCCTGAAGAAGTCCTCCGGCACCTTCAAGACGTTCGTGTCGGGCGGCGACGCCATCTTCTCCCAGGTGCAGGGCGGCAACGTCCGCTGCTCCCTCGGCTTCAACGTCACCGCCTCCGACGGCAGTCCCGCCTTCCTGACGGCCGGTCACTGCGGGGTCGCCGCCAAGGACTGGTCCGACTCCCAGACCGGCCAGCCCATCGCCACCGTCGACCAGGCCACCTTCCCCGGCGAGGGCGACTTCTCCCTGGTCAAGTACAACGACGCGAACACCCAGGCGCCCAGCGAGGTCAACGTCGGCAAGGGGCAGACCGTACAGATCAAGCAGGCCGCGGACGCCACCGTCGGCGCGACCGTGTTCCGGATGGGCTCCACCACCGGGCTGCACGACGGCCAGGTCACCGGCCTGGACGCCACCGTCAACTTCCAGAGCGAGACCGACCCGAACGGCGTCGACACCGTCACCGGTCTGATCCAGACGAACGTGTGCGCCGAGCCCGGCGACAGCGGCGGCTCGCTGTTCACCCAGGACGGCAGTGCCCTCGGCCTCACCTCCGGCGGCAGCGGCGACTGCACCAGCGGCGGCGAGACGTTCTTCCAGCCGGTCACCACCGCCCTTCAGGCCACCGGCGCGACCCTCGGCGACGGCGGCAACGGCGCGGGTGACCAGGCGGGTGCCGGTGACCAGGCCGGTGCGGGTGACCAGGCCGGTGCGGGTGACCAGGCGGGCGCGGGTGACCAGGCCGGTGCGGGTGACCAGGCGGGTGCCGGTGACCAGGCGGGCGCGGGTGACCAGGCCGGTGCGGGTGACGAGGCCGGTGCGGGTGACGAGGCCGGTGCGGGTGACCAGGCGGGCGCGGGTGACCAGGCGGGTGCCGGTGACCAGGCCGGTGCCGGCGGTGACCAGATCGGCGGCGGCGCCGACCCGTCCGGCTCGGCCGGTGACCAGTCCGGCGCCGGCGCGGCGGACGACGGGTCGTCGTCCGGGACCGACAGCCACTGACCGGACCCGCCGGCTCCCCCTGAACGGGCCGGCACTCCGACTCCCCGACGGCCCTCCCCCCTCGGTCCGGCCGGCGGGGACCGGTCCGGCCCTCCGGCGGGAGGGCCGGACCACGGCTGCGCGGCTCAGCCGTCGTCGCCCGCCCGCAGCAGCAGCACCGCCACGTCGTCCACCCGCTCCCCGGCCGCCGCACTGTGCCGGACCACCGCGTCCGCCAGACGCTCCAGCGGCCGGCCGCCGGCGTCCGCGAGCAACTCGCCGAGGTCGACCAGCGCGTCCTCGATGTCCACGCCCGGGGACTCCACCAGGCCGTCGGTGTAGAGAAGCAGCACCGAGCCGGGGGCCAGGGACACCTCGGTCGTCGGATACACGGCCGCGGCGTCGATCCCGAGGAGCGGGCCCCCGGCCAGATCCAGCACCCGCACCCGCCCGTCGGGCCGGCGCAGCAGCGGCGGCGGATGACCCGCCCGCGCCATGACGGCCTGCCCGTGCGCCGGGTCCAGCCGCAGATACAGACAGCTGGCGAACAGGTCGGCCCCCAGATCGATCAGCAGCTGGTTGGTGCTGCTCATCACCTCGTGCGGCGCCTGTCCCACGGTCGTGTACGCGCGCACCCCCGTACGGATCTGCCCCATCAGACCCGCCGCGGTCACGTTGTGCCCCTGGACGTCCCCGATCACCGCCGCCGCCAGCGACCCGGTCGGCACCAGATCGTAGAAGTCGCCGCCGATCTCCATGCCGTGGGTGGCCGGCAGATACCGGGCCGCCGCCTCGATGCCGGGCAGCGACGCCAGGGTGTGCGGCAGCAGCGCCTGCTGGAGGCCGTGCGCCAGGCGGTGCTTGGCGTCGTAGAGCAGGGCCCGTTCCAGGGCCTGCGCGATCAGCCCGCCGAGCGAGGTCAGCACCGCCCGCTCGTCGGCGGGAAAGACACGCGGCTCGTTGTAGGCCAGCACACAGGTGCCGACCGGCCGGCCGGACGCGATGAGCGGCAGATAGGCCCAGGCCGCGAAGCCGTCCGGGGTCTCGTGCCGGCTCGGGTACAGCCGTTCCAGCTCCTCCCGGGAGTCGAAGAACGCGGGCACACCGCTGTTCAGGGCCTGCGTGCCCGGGGTGCGCTCGGACAGCGGCAGCCCGTCGAACCGCTCCACGACGTGCGGGTCCGGGTAGCCGCGGTGCCCCAGCACATGCAGCCGCCCGCCCTGGGAACCGAGAAGCGCCAGCGCCCGGCTGTCGACCGCCGGCGCCACCTCGTCCCAGACCAGCTGCACCACGTCCTGCACCCCCACCGCCTCCGTCAGCGCGCTCGCCAGACTCAGCACCTGCGAGATCGTCACCAGCCGGGACGGCCCCCGCCCCGTCCGTGGCGCGCCCCGCGCCATGTCCGCCACCGCCCGGGCCCGGGTGATGCGCACGCTCAGTCCGCTCGTGCTCGGGTACAGCCGGAACGACAGCCACTCCCCGGGCGGGCGCAGCGCCACGAACGACGCCACCTGCTGGCTGAGCAGCGCGCCCCGGTAACGGTCCTCGTACATCGGGTCGTTCAGCCACGGCACCGACGCCCAGGGCGGCGTGCCCAGCAGTTCCTTGGCGGGTCTGCCGAGCAGCTCGGCGGCGGCCGCGTTCACGAACCGGATCCGGCCGTGCAGATCCATCGAGACCAGCCCGTACGGCAGCCGGGACACCATCCGCGCCGCCTCCACCGAGCCCAGCGTCTCCGACACGCCGTACACCGAGGTCGCGAGCACGTCGTCCTCCCGGCCGATCGGCCGGCCCTCCTGCTCGGCCCGCTCCAGCCGCAGTGCCAGCCGCTCACAGGCGGCCCACAGCTGGTCGCGCTCCCGGTCGGACAGCTCGGGCGGATGCGCGCCGGGCCAGGTCACGAACACCGCGCCGTAGAGCCGCCGCTCCGTCGCCACGGGCAGCGCGGCCAGCGCGAAGGGGTACGGCAGCACCACGGCGACCCGCGGATAGAGACGGGCCATCTCCTCCTCCCCGCCCACCCACACCAGCCGTCTGTCGCGCGCCGCGTCCGCGACCGGGATCGGCGCGCTCAGCCCGACCCGCTCCCAGGGCGCCGCGAACGCCCGGGGCATGCCCGCGTGCACCGCCATCTCCAGGACTGGTTCGTCGGGCCTGAGCAGGTACATCGCGCCGGAGTGCGCGCCCACCCCGTGCATCATCGCGACCAGGGCGAGCGACAGCACCGGCTGGGCGGACAGGGTCATGTCGGCAGTCGGTGCCGGTCCCGGCCCGTCGGACACGCCGACCACCTCCTCCTACGGCCGCGCGTCGCGTCTCGGGCACAAGACTCCCTCGGGGCGGCGCCCCGCGCACGGCGAGCGCTCTCGCCGCCGCCGTCGCGCTCCCGAGCGGGTGATGGCTTCGGACATCCCCGTTCGACCGTCCCCATGTCCCCGGCGCCGACGGAGCGGGCGAGGTCCCCGGCGCCGACGGAGCGGGCGAGCCGGGGGGCGTGGCGCGACGGCGGCAGATGTGCTTCGGCCATGTGTCGAGCCGTCGGCCGGCGCCGGGTACCGGCCGGACCGGGGGGATGTGCCCGTAAGGAACCTGCTGTCCGGCCGCACCGGTGGGGGATGTGCCCCTCGGGAACAGGGTGTCCGGGCGGACCGGTGCGGGACACGGCCGACGAGGCACGATGTCCGGCCGGACCTGTTCCGGATGTGTCCCGCCGGATTCGGACATGTGTGCCGTTCGGCCAGGGGGGTGTGGCCGTCGCACACCGGCCTTCGCGGATGCCGTAAGCCCTGGTCAGCTGTGTCATACACGCTGCCCGTCGGGCGCCCGGCGTGGTCGGGGATGCACAGGTGGTGTACGGGCTCTTTGTGTGCGCCCCTGTCGCGCCTGGATGGCCGAATCCATGCGTATCGGCCGGCGTGGGGACTCCCCGGGCGCCGGTGCGGCCGACTGCCGGGGCGGGGATGCGCGGAGCGGCCATGGTGTGCCGGCGATGTGCCGGGGCCGCCCACGGCGTGTTCCGTCTTCCCCGCGGGCGGCGCGCCCGGCGTGTCGGCTGGCCGAATCATCACCCCAGATCAGGGGCGGGTCCGAGGACACTCGGGACACCGTTGTGGTGCGTGGGGCGGGGACGGCCGGGGGGTGAACGACATTCCGGTCAGCGGCACGGCCGCAGATTTTTTGCGGACACCCGGTTTGCGGGCGAGGCGCCGGGGCACACGCGGGGGCGTCGATCCGGCCGTGGCCTCCTGCGCGCGGGGGGCCTTGGCAAGTGGCCGATCGGTGACGCAAAAGCACCGTCAGAGTACTCTCCGTTCAACTTCAGGGGGTTGCTTGTGCGTGACTCACCGTGAAGACTGTGGCCGAGTTCCATCGAAACGAAGGTGTTGCGACTGCGCATCATGCCAATCATGGGGCGGCATGCGCTGTGACTGCGTATTCTCACACCGCGTTTCCAACGGGCGGGGCAAGCGCCCCGCTGTCCGTTCACGAGCCGGAGGGGTCCCGCGCGACCGCTGCGCGGGAGGTGTCGCCGAGGGGATGGGTTATGTCGGGTTGGCGTGCCGCACTATGGGGCTCGCTGCGGGGCCAGGGCCGGCCGCGCAGCCGCCACGTCCTTCACCGCATGTGTTGAGGGCCTCCGGCCCGCCCCGCCGGCCGACCGACGACGGCTGACCGCCCCTCCCCGTCGTGCACGAGCGAGTCACGCGCGACTCGCGCTCTTCCCGTCCGTATGCCATGGCAGCGGCGGCACAGCCGTGCCCGGGACCGCCCGCGGCCCCGGCCGGCGTCGTCCCGGCATCCCCCGCGTACGCCACGCCACCATGCCCGCACGCGCCAGCAAGGAGACAAGGTGATCAGCAAGCAACCGACGGCCGACCGGCTCCTCCTGGAGGAGTTACCCGACCGCTGGCGCGACTTACGCGAGGCCGGACCGGTGCGGTACGACGACACGCAGGGCGTCTGGCAGGTGCTGGACCACGCGACCGTCGGGACCGTGCTCGCCGACCCGGCGACGTACTCCTCGGACCTCTCCGCGCTCACCCCCACCCAGGCCGACTTCGAGACCTTCCGCCAGGGCAACTTCGTCGGCATGGACCCGCCGGAGCACCGCAAGCTCCGCGCCCTGGTCAGCCAGGCGTTCACCCCGCGGGTCGTGCAGGGTCTCGGCCCCCGCATCGAGGCCGTCTGCGCCCGGCTGCTGGACGCCGTCGCCGACCGCGACCGGTTCGACCTGGTCGACTCCCTGGCCTATCCGCTGCCGATCATCGTGATCGCCGAACTCCTCGGCATCCCGGCCGAGGAACACCGGCTCTTCCAGGAGTGGGCGAGCGTCCTGTTCGGCGGCGACCAGCTCGGCGAGGCGCCCGACATGGCCGACCTGGAGCGGGCGCTGGAAGCCATCGCCCCCACCGTGCGCGAGATGAACGGCTACATGCTGGACCACATCCGCGCCCGCCGCGCCGACCCCGGCGACGACCTCACCAGCAGACTCATAGCCGCCGAGGTGGACGGCGTCCGCCTCGCCGACCAGGAGATGGTCGGCTTCGTGGCCCTGCTGCTGGTCGCCGGGCACATCACCACCACCGCACTGCTGGGCAACGCCGTCGTCATGTTCGACCGGCACCCCGCCGCGGACGCCGCGCTGCGTGCCGACCCCGATCGCATCCCGGCCGCCGTCGAGGAAGTGCTGCGCTGGCTGCCGCCCTTTCCGGAGCTCGGCCGCCGGGTCGCCCGGCCCGTGGTCCTGGGCGGTCACGACATCCCCGCGGACGCTCTGCTGATGGCGCATCTGGGCACCGCCAACCGGGACCCGGGCCGCTTCGAGGCGCCCGACGTCTTCGACGTGAGCCGGAACCCCAATCCGCACCTCACCTTCGGGCACGGCATCCACTTCTGTTTCGGCGCGCCACTGGCCCGGCTGGAGGCCCGGATCGCCCTTCACATGTTGCATGAACGATTCCGCAACCTGGTGATCCCCTCCTACCAGGACATCGTCCATCAGAACCCGGCCGTCATCATCGGCGTACGGCATCTGCCCGTCGAGGTCCGCAGACCGTAGCCCGAGGCGCGACGCGCCCCTCCGGCCGGCCCCCCACACCGCTCTGTCACGGGCCTGACCGGCACACCCGCACATGAGACCCACCCAACGGGAGTCCCCTTCTCATGCCGTACATCATCCCCGCCGCTCCGGCCGCCTCCCGGACGCCGTCCCTGTTACGCCGGGAGCTGCAAGACCGTCTCGACGACCTCGCCCGGACCCACCGGGTGCCCGGCGCCCAACTCGCCCTGGACACCGGCACGGACGTCATCACCGTGCACACCGGTACGGCCGACGTCACGACCGGCGACGCCTGCACCGCCGACACCGCGGTCCCCCTGGGATCGCTCACGAAGCCCTACACCGCCGCGCTCGTCATGCTCCTGGCCGACGACGGCGACGTGGACCTGGACGAGCCGGCCGCGGAACACCTCCCGGAGCTGAGCGCCCTGCCCATGGTGACGGTCCGTCACCTGCTGGCCCACACCGGCGGTCTGCCCACCGGGCCCGATTCGGACACCGCCGCGGCGACCACCGCCGCCCGCTATCTCGCTGCCGTCTGCACCGCCCAGGACGCGCTGTTCGCGCCGGGCACCGACTTCTCCTACTCCAACGCCGGCTATGTCGCGGCCGGCCGGCTGGTGGAGGAGATAACCGGCATGCCCTGGGCCGAGGCGGTCCGGGCACTGCTCCTCCAACCCCTCGGCGTCACCGCCGCGTTCATCGGCGACGCCGCGCCCGCCCGTCCCGTGGCCGCCGGACACGCCGTCAACACCAGCACGGGCCGGGCGCGTCCGGCCCGGCAGAACCTCGCGCCGCTGGAGGCGCCGGCCGGTGCGCTGCTCGCGAGCGCCTCGGACCTGGTCGCGTTCGGCAACGCGCTGATCGGCCGCACCGATCTGCTGCCGCCCGCTGTCGCCAAGGAGATGCGCCGCCCCGAGAGCGCCGCACGCCCGGGCGCGCTGGCCGACGGCTGGGGTCCCGGGCTCGCCCTGTACCAGCGGGACGGGGATGTGTGGTGCGGCCACGACGGCAACGCCCAGGGCACCTCCTGCCATCTGCGGGCCGACCCGGAGGGCGGGGTGGTGGTCGCGTTCACGGGCAACGCCGGGGGCGCCACGGCGCTCTGGCGCGACCTCACCGAGGAACTGGCCTCGCTGACCGGCATACGCGTGCCCGCGGGCGCGTACGCCGCGGACCGGGGCCGTCCCGTCGCCCTGCCCGACGACTGCCTGGGCACCTACCGCAACGGCACCACGACGTACCGCGTCGCGCCCGGACCGGACGGCACATTGGGCCTGTCCGTGGACGGTGACCTGTCCCTGCCGCTGGTCGGCTACGCCGATCTGGCGTGCGATCTGCGCGATCCGGCCACCGGACGCCTCGAACCCGGCGGCCGTTTCCACCGCGATCCGGCCACCGGCACGGTCGACCGGGTGCAGATATCCGGGCGCACGGCACGCCGCACGGACGACGGCTGAGCGGCGCGCGCCGCCGACTCCCGCACGGTGCCGGCCGCTCGGCGGCGCCGGGTTCCCGCGGTACCGGATTCCCGCGGTACCGGGTCTCCGCGGTGTCGGGTCCCCACGGTCTCGGGTCACTCACGGCGCCAGGCACCTCACGGTGCCCGGTCCCGACGGTGCCTGCCTGGTCCTTGAGGTGCCCGGCTCCCACGGTGCCTGGTCCTTGAGGTGTCCGGTTCCCAGGTGCCTGGTTCTTGAGGTGCCCGGTCCGCACCGTGCCCGGGCCCGTACGGCCGCGGGGTCCGGTCCGGTGGACACCGTCGGTCCCGGCCCCGTGGAAACCCTCCGGCGGGTGGTCCCGCGTTCCGCCGCGCCGCGCCGCGGGGCGCGGTCCCGGGCCGCCGGTGACCGCTCGGGGACCGGAGACTCCGGGCACCCGCCGGCCGGGCCGGCCGCCGGACACGGCGGTACGGCAAGCACGGCAGCAGAGACCGCGATCACGGCAGCACCGCAACCCGTCCCGCACACCCGGTGTGCCCTCCCGAACCAGCGCGCCGCCCTCGCCGAGGGGCCGGAGCAGCTCGCCACCCACCGCGCCGCAACGTCCCGCTCTCCAAAGGACTTCACCCATGACGGACCTGCACGACAAGCCCGCACCGGCGTCCTCCCTGCCGGCGGCCGGCCCCACCGCCGGCGTGCCGGAGAGCACCGCGGCTCCGGCGTATCCGACGCTCGGCGAGCTGTTCACCGCCTGGGTGGCCCGCACCCCGGACGCACCGGCCCTCACCGACGGCCGACGGACCTGGACCTACCGCGAACTCGCCGCGCGCGCCGACCGTCTGGCCGCGCACCTCGCCCGGCGTGGCGCCGGGCCCGACCGCGTGGTCGCCCTGGTGCTGCCGCGTTCCATGGAACTGATCGCGGCCGAACTGGCCGTCGCCCGGGCGGGTGCCGCCTTCCTTCCCGTGGACCCCGCCTACCCCGCCGAGCGCCGCGCGCTGATGCTCGCCGACGCCGCGCCCGCGGTCACCCTGGACGATCCGCGCCGGGTGAGCGAGCTGCTGGACACCGACGGCACCTACGACGCCGAGGGCACCTACGACGCCGACGGCACCTGCGACGCCGAGGGCACCTGCGACGCCGAGGGCACCTACGACGCCGACGGCACCTGCGACGCCGAGGGCACCTGCGACGCCGAGGGCACCGCGGGACACGCGACCGGAGCCGGGGTCGCGGCCGACCACGCGGCCTACGTCATCTACACCTCCGGCTCCACCGGCACCCCGAAGGGCGTGACGGTCACGCACCGCGGCATCGGCGGCTTCACCTCCGCCGCCGCCGAACGGTACGCGGTGGGCCCCGGCGACCGGGTGCTGCAGTTCTCCTCGCCCAGCTTCGACGCCTCCGTCCTGGAGCTGTTCATCTCCGTCCTGGCCGGCGCCACACTCGTCGTACCGCCGCACGGCCCCTGGCTGGGCGACGAACTCGCCACGGTCCTGGACGAGCACCGCATCACCCACACGCTCATACCGCCCGCCGCGCTGGCCACCCTGTCCGACCCCGCACAGGGCTCCGCGCGGTATCTGCGCACGCTGATCGTGGGCGCCGAGGCCTGCTCCGCGGAGCTGGTCGACCGCTGGGCCCCCGGCCGCCGCATGATCAACTCCTATGGCCCGACCGAGGCCACCATCGTCGCCACCTGGACCGGTCCGCTCACCGCCGGCCAGGGCACCCCCACGATCGGCGGTGCCCTGCCGCACACCCGGGTGTACGTCCTCGACGCCGCGCTGCGCGCCGTGCCGCCCGGCGCGGACGGCGAACTGTTCGTGGGCGGCGACGCCGTGGCCCGCGGCTACCTGGGGCGTCCGGGCCTGACCGCCGCGCGCTTCGTCGCCGACCCCTTCGGCCCGCCCGGCGCCCGCCTGTACCGCACCGGCGACCGGGCGCGCTGGACCGCCGACGGGGAACTGGAGTTCCTGGGCCGGCTGGACCGGCAGGTGAAGCTGCGCGGCTTCCGCATCGAACCGGGCGAGATCGAGGCGGCCCTGCGCCGGGCCGGCGCGGTCGGCGAGGCCGTGGTGGTGGTCCGCGAGGACGAACCGGGCCACCAGCGGCTGGTCGGGTACGTCACTCCGGCGGGGCAGCCGGCGCCCGCCGAGCGCGGCGCCGACTCCGCCGACCAGAGCGATGCCACCGCCGACCAGAGCGACTCCGCCGACCGGAGCGACGCCACCGCCGACCGGAGCGACGCCACCGACCGGAGCGATGCCACCGCCGACCGGAGCGACGCCACCGACCGGAGCGACGCCACCGCCGACCAGAGCGACGCCACCGCCACGAACCCGGCCCCGGCCCCGGACCCGGCGGCCCTGCGCGCGGCCGTGGCCGCCGTGCTGCCCGCTCACATGGTGCCGTCGGCGGTCGTGGTCCTGGACCGGATGCCGCTCACCCCGCAGCACAAGATCGACCGGCGGGCGCTGCCGGCCCCGGAGCGCACGGCCGTAGCGGGCCGGGTGGCGCCGCGTTCGGCCGGGGAGCGGGCCCTCGCCGAGATCTGGGCGGACGTCCTCGGCGTGGACGCCGTGGGCGTGACGGACGATTTCTTCGACCTGGGCGGCGAATCGATCCTCGCCGCCCGCGCCCTGTCCCGGATCCGGGACGAGCTGGGCGTCCGGCTGACCCTGCGGGACGTCTTCACCGCGCGCACGATCGCCGCCCTGGCCCCGCTGCTCGCCGACCCGTCGGCCGCCGCACCCGCGGACCCGATCCCGCCGGCCCCGGCCGACGGCACCCTGCCGCTGTCCAGCGCCCAGCGCCGGCTCTGGTACCTCGACGACCTCACCGCGGGCGGCACCGAGTACAACACCGGGGTGTCCCTGCGGCTGCGCGGCGCCCTGGACCCGGACGCGCTGCGCCGCTCCCTGCACCGCCTCGCGGCCCGCCACGCCTCCCTGCGCACCACGTTCGCCTCGGCCGACGGGCAGGGCGTACAGCGTGTCGCACCCGAGCCGGACCTGCCGGTGCGGACGGCCGACCTCACCGGCGTACCCGGCGCACGCCGCGCCGAGGCCGCCGAGGAAGCGGTCGCCGAGGAACTGAGCCGCCCCTACGACCTGGCGACCGGCCCGCTCACCCGGGCCCTGCTCGTCAAGCTCGCCGCCGACGACCACCTGCTCCTCCTGGCCCAGCACCACATCGTCACCGACGGCTGGTCGGTGGTCATCCTCACCCGTGAACTGGCCGCCCTGTACCACGCGGAGACCACCGGCGAACCCGACGGACTCCCGCAACCCGCCGTGCAGTACCCGGACTTCGCCCTGTGGGAGCGGCGGCAGCGGGACACCGGCGGGGACGCCGCCGATCTGGCCTACTGGAAACGGCACCTGAGCGGCATCCAGCACCTGGAGCTGCCCGTCGACCGGCCGCGTCCCGCGGTGCGCACCACCGCCGGAGCCGCCCACCGGCACACGCTCCCCGCGGAGCTGGTGGCCCGGCTGCGGCAGCTCGCCGCGGGCCGCGGCACCACCCTGTTCACGCTGTTCGCGGGCGCCTGCGCACTGCTGTTCTCGCGCTACTCGGGGCAGCGGGACGTCGCGTTCGGCACCGTCACCACCGGACGCGGCCGACGGGACCTGGAGGAGGTGCCGGGCTTCTTCGCCAACACGGTGGTGCTGCGCGGCGAGGTGGACGAGAGGGCCACCGTGGACCGGTTCGTGGAGGGCATGCGCACCACGGTGCTGGACGCCTTCGCCCACGACGGGGTGCCGTTCGACCGGGTGGTGGAGGAGCTGGCCCCGCCCCGCGACCCCAGCCGGACCCCGCTCGTGCAGGCCCTCGTCGTACAGCAGACCCCGTTCGCCGTCCCGCCCCGCGCCGGCGGGCTGCGCGTCGCGGAGCACCCGCTGCCCCGCCCGGCCGCCCGCTTCGACCTGGTCCTGGAGTTCACCCCGGACACGGACGGCGGCTGCCTGCTGACCGCCGAGTTCAACACGGACCTGTTCGAGACGGCGACCGTGGCCCGCCTGACCGCTCATCTGCACCACCTGCTGGAGGGCATGGCGGACGGCCCGGGCCGCAGACTGGCCGAGCTGCCCATGCTCTCGGCCGAGGAACAGCGCACCCTGGTGGACACGTGGAACCCGCCCGCCCGCCGGGCCCGGGACACCGGGCAGCCCACGCTGCCCGCGCTGTTCGCCGCCCAGGCGGCCCGCACCCCCGGCCGTACCGCCGTGATCTGCGGCCCGGTCCGGCTGGACTACGCCGAGGTCGCCCGGCGCGCCCACCGGCTGGCCCGGCTGCTGATCGCGCGCGGAGCGGGTCCGGAGAGCCTGGTCGCCCTCTGCCTGCCACGCTCCGCCGACCTCGTGCCCGTGCTGTGGGCGGTGCTGGCCTCGGGCGCCGCCTATCTCCCCGTCGACCCGGGCTATCCGGCCGACCGGGTCAGCCTCATGCTCGGCGACGCCCGGCCCGCCCTCGTGATCGCCACCCGGGAGACCGCCTCCGCCCTGCCCGCGGACTGTGATCCGCTGCTCCTGGAGGACTGCGCCGAACCCGGCACGGCCGACACGGAGCCGACGGACGCCGACCGGCTCCGGCCCCTGCTGCCGGACCATCCCGCCTACGTCATCTACACCTCGGGTTCCACCGGCCGCCCCAAGGGGGTCGTGGTCACCCACCGCAGTGCCGCCGCGCTCGCCGCATGGGCGGCGGAGACGTTCGGGACCGCGGGGCTGGCCCATGTGATCGCCTCCACCTCGCTCAACTTCGACGTGTCGGTCTTCGAACTGCTCTGCCCCCTGACGGCCGGCGGCACCGTCGAGGTCGTCCCCGGCCTGCCGGCCCTCGCCGACGGCACCGGCCCCCGGCGGGCCGGACTGCTCAGCGGGGTGCCGTCCGTCGTCTCCCGGCTGATCGCGGGCGGCACGGCACCCCTGAGCGCGGACACCGTCGTCCTGGCCGGGGAGGCGCTGCCCGCGCAGACGGTGCACGAACTGCGCCTCGCCCTGCCCGGTTCCCGGATAGCGAACATCTACGGCCCCACCGAGGCCACCGTGTACGCCACCGCCTGGTTCGCCGGCGACCGGCTGCCGGAGCAGGCCCCGCCCATCGGCGGGCCGGTGGCGCAGACCCGGGCCTACGTCCTGGACCGCTCCCTGCGGCCCCAGCCCGTCGGGGTCACCGGCGAGCTGTACCTCGGGGGCGGCGGCCTGGCCCGCGGCTATCTGCACCGTGCCGGGCTGACCGCCGCCCGGTTCGTCGCCGACCCGTTCGGCGCGCCGGGGGAGCGCATGTACCGCACCGGCGATCTGGTCCGCCGCCGCGCCGACGGCGGACTGGAGTACGTGGGCCGGATCGACCAGCAGGTCAAGGTGCGCGGCTTCCGCATCGAACTCGGCGAGGTGGAGGAGGCGCTGCGCGGCTGCGCGGGCGTGGCCGAGGCGGCGGCCACCACCGCCACCGACGGCGACGGCCACCGGCGCCTGGTCGGCTATGTCGTCCCGGCGGCCGGTGAACGGACGGAACCCGAGGCCGTCCGCCGGGAACTGGGCCGGACGCTGCCCGACTACATGGTGCCGACGGTCGTCGTCGTGCTGGACGGCCTGCCGCTCAGCCCGAACGGCAAGGTCGACCGCGGCCGGCTGCCCGACCCGGGCCCGGCCGTGCGCGCGGTACGGCACGTCACGCCGCGCACCCCCACCGAGCGTGCGCTCGCCGCGATCTGGGCCGAGGTGCTGCGCGTCGAACGGATCGGCGTCGACGACAACTTCTTCGAACTCGGCGGCGACTCGATCCTGAGCATCCAGGTGGTGGCCCGCGCCCGGCAGGAGGGCCTGCCGCTGACCTCACGGGACGTCTACCAGCACCAGACGGTCGCCGCCCTGGCCCGCTGCGCCGACGCCGCGGGCGGCCCCCGCCGGACCGCCCCGGCAGCGGAGACGGCCACCGGCACGGCCCCCCTGACCCCCATCCAGCACTGGCTGTTCGGCACCGCCGCCGAGCGCGCCGGCCACTACGCCCAGGCGCTGTCCGTCCGGCTGCCCGACGACCTGGACCCGGCGGCCCTGGAGGCCGCGCTGAACGACCTGGCCGCCCACCACGACGCCCTGCGCTCCCGCTTCGTCCCCGACGACACGGCCCACGGCGTGAGCTGGCGCATCGACGAGCACATGCCCCGCGTCCGGCTGGCCCGCCACACCGGCCCGGAGACGGACACCCCCCACTTCGGCCCCTTCGACCTCGCCCGGGGACCGCTGCTGCGGGCCGTGCTGCACGACCGAGGGCCCGGCGAGCCGGGCGTCCTCCACCTCGCCGTCCACCACCTGGTGGTCGACGGTGTCTCCTGGCGGGTGCTGCTGGAGGACCTGGACCGCGCCTACCGGGCCCGCCGGGCCGGCGAGGACGGTACGGCGGCGCTGCCCGCGAAGTCCTCGCCGCTGCGGGAGTGGTCCCGCCGGCTGACCGCGCACGCGGCGGACGGCGGCTTCGACGACGAGAGCGCGTACTGGGACCAGGCGGTCCCCGGCACCGAACCCGCTCTCCCCGCCGACCTGACCGGGGGCGCCGACACCTACGCCTCGCAGCGCGCGGTCACCGTCCGCCTGACCCCCGAAGCGACCTCCGCCCTGCTGCGCACCCTGCCCGACACCTACCGCACCCAGGCCAACGACGTCCTGCTCAGCGCCCTCGGCCGGGCGCTGTGCGCCTGGACCGGGCGGGAGCGGGTGGTGGTCGACGTGGAGGGGCACGGCCGCGAGGAACTCTTCGCCGAGCTGGACATCAGCCGCACGGTCGGCTGGTTCACCACCCGGTACCCCGTCGCGCTCGCCGTCCCCGAGGACGCCGGCTGGGACACCGTGCTGAAGCGGGTCAAGGAGCAGCTGCGCGCCGTACCCCGGCACGGCCTGGGCCACGACGCGCTCCGCCACCTGGCCGGTCCCGGGGCGGCACCGCACACCCCGGCCGCGCGGATCAGCTTCAACTACCTGGGCCGCATGGGGCTGCCCACGGACTCCGACGGCCTCTACCGGGGCACCGTACGGCCGCTGGAGCTGGACGCCGACCCGGCCGCCGAGCGCCCGCACGCCCTGGAGGTCGTCGGCCGGCTGGACGACGACAGCCTGGAGTTCACCTGGTTCTACTCGGACCGGCGGCACCGGGAGGACACGGTCCTGGCGGTGGCCCGGGGCTTCGCGGACGCGCTCGCCGACCTGGCCCGGCACGCCACCCGGCCCGGAGCCGCCGGGCGCACCCCGTCCGACTTCCCGCTGGCCCGGCTCGACCAGGCCGCGGTGGACCGGATCGCCGGCGCGGACCCGGCGGCGGTCGCGGACGTCCTGCCGCTCACCCCCACCCAGGCCGGCATGCTCTTCCACGGCCTGTCCCAGGACGACCGCGGTGTCTACTTCCAGCAGCTGACGTTCGTCCTGGACGGGGTGCCCGACCCGGAGGCCCTCGCCGCCGCCTGGCAGCACGTGAGCGACCGCAGCGAGGTGCTGCGCGGCCGCGTCGTCTGGCACGACGTGCCCGAGCCGCTGCTGGTGGTGCAGCGCCGTGCGGAGCTGCCGGTCACCCATCTGGACTGGCGGGACCTCACGGCGCGGGAGTGCCGCGCCCGGCTGGACGACGTGCTGGCCCGCGACCGGGCCGAAGGCATCGACCTCGGGCGCGCCCCGCTCCAGCGCCTGCTGCTCGCCCGGGTCTCCGCCACCGCCGTGCGCGTGGTGTGGTCCTTCCACCATCTCCTCCTGGACGGCTGGAGCCTGTTCCAGGTGCTCTCCGACGTCTTCGCGCGAACCGCCGGGACCGACGCCGACGCCCTCCCGCACCGCCCGCCCCACCGCGACTACGTGGCCTGGCTGCGGCAGCGCGACACCGCGGCGGCCGAACGGCACTGGGAGCGCCGCCTGTCCGGCCTGACCGAGGCCACACCGCTGCCGTACGACCGCGAGCCGCGCGAAGCCCACCGCGCCGAGTCCACGCACGCGGTCCGGGCCGTGCTGCCCGCGGCAGCCACCCGGACCCTGGAGGAGCTGGCACGGACGTCCGGTCTGACCCTGAACACCCTGGTGCAGGGCGCCTGGGCGCTGCTGCTGGGCCGGCAGGCGGGCCGGGACGAGGTGGTGTTCGGCACCACCGTGTCCGGACGGCCGCCCGAGCTGCCCGGTGCCGAGGCCATGACCGGCCTGTTCATCACCACCCTGCCCACCCGGGTCGCCGTCCCGGACGACGGCACCCTGCTCGACTGGCTGCGCGCGCTCCAGGACGACCAGAGCGAGGACCGGCGCTTCGACCACCTGCCGCTCACCCGGATGAAGACGTTCACCGCGCTCCCCGACCGCGTCGGCCTGTTCGACAGCATCGTCGTCTTCGAGAACTACCCGGTGGACGACGACCTCGCCGCCGCCCACGGCCTGCGCCTGAGCGGCCTGGAGGGCATCGAGACCACCAACTACCCGTTGAGTCTCACGGCCTACCCGGGCGAGGAGCTGGCCCTGCGCCTCGGCTACGACCCCGAGCTGTTCGACGCCGGGACCGCCGAGCGGATGGCCGAGTACCTGACCGTCCTGCTCACCGGTCTGGCCACCGGCTCCGGGCGCCCGCCCGCCCGGCTGCCGCTGCTCACCCCCGACCGCCGCGAACAGGTCCTGCGCACCTGGAACGACACCGCCACCGACCTCCCCGGCGGCACCGTCGCGGACCTCTTCGCCGCGCAGGCGGACCGCACCCCCGACGCCGTGGCCGTGCAGGCCGCGGACGAGCACGTCACCTACCGCGAACTCGACGCCCGCGCCGCACGGCTGGCGGCCCGGCTGGCCGGGCACGGCGTACGGCCGGAACGCCCCGTCGGGGTCCTGATGGACCGTTCCGTGGAGCTGATCGTGGTCCAGCTGGCCCTCGTGCGCACCGGCGGCGTGTACGTGCCGCTGGACGGCAGGGCACCGGCCGAGCGGCTGCGCCGGATGCTGGCCGAGGCCGGAGCCGGACTGCTGCTCACCGACGCCGGATGGGAGGAGACGGCCCGGGAGGTGCTGCCCGGCGACGGCGTCCTGCGCGTCGGCGGCACCACCGCGACGCCGGCCCGCACCACCGACGCGCGCGACGACGGCACCGGCGCGGGCGGTCCCGCGCCCGCCCCGGCCGTCCATCCCGACAACGTCCAGTACCTGATGTTCACTTCGGGCTCCACCGGCACCCCCAAGGGCGTCGCGGTGCGCCAGCGGGACGTCGCCGCGCTCGCCCTGGACCGGGCCTTCACCGGACACGACCGGGTCCTCGTGCACTCGCCGCATGCCTTCGACGCCGCCACCTACGAGGTCTGGGTGCCGCTGCTGCGCGGCGGCACGGCCGTGCTCGCCCCGCCGGCCGACCTGGACGCCGGCCGGGTCCGGCACGCCGTGACGGAGCAGGGGGTGAGCTGCCTGTGGCTGACCGCGGGGCTGTTCCGCCTGCTGGCCCAGGAGGATCCCGGCTGCCTGCGCGGCGCCCGCGAGGTCTGGACGGGCGGCGAGGCCGTGCCGGGCGCGGTGGTGCGCCGGGTGCTGGACGCCTGCCCCGGCCTGACCGTCGTGGACGGCTACGGTCCCACCGAGACCACCACCTTCGCCACCCGGCGCGTCTTCCGGGCCGGCGACCCCCTGCCCGCCGTACTGCCCATCGGACGGCCGCTCGACAACACCCGTGTCCACGTCCTGGACGGCGCCCTGCAGCCGCAGCCCCCGGGCATCCCCGGCGAGCTGTACATCGCGGGCGCGGGGCTGGCCCGGGGCTACGCGGGCCGGCCCGGGGCGACCGCCGCCCGCTATGTCGCCGATCCCTTCGGGCCGCCCGGCACGCGCATGTACCGCACCGGCGACATCGTGCGCTGGAGCGCCGACGGCGAACTGCACTTCGTCGGCCGCGCGGACGACCAGATCAAGATCCGTGGCTTCCGCGTCGAACCCGCCGAGATCGAGGCCCGGCTCACCGCCCACCCCGGCATCGCCGAGGCCGTCGTCTCGCTGTACGAGGACGCCGGACGCAAGCGGCTGGCCGCCCACCTCGTACCCGCCGGCACCGGCGCGCTACCGGCCGCCGCCGGGCTGCGTGCCCACCTGGCCGCCGGACTGCCCGACTACATGCTGCCCGCCGCGTTCGTCACCGTGCCCGAGCTGCCCCTGACGGCCAACGGCAAGGTCGACCGGCGACGGCTGCCCGCCCCCGACTGGTCGGCGGGCGGCGCGCGGGACCACCGTGCCCCGCGCACCGAGACCGAGCGGACCCTCGCCGGGATCTGGGCCGAACTGCTCGGCGTGGAACGGGTCGGCGCGGACGACAACTTCTTCGTGCTGGGCGGCGACTCGATCCTCAGCATCCAGGTGGTCTCCCGGGCCAGGGCCGCCGGACTCACCCTCACCCCCCGCGATCTCTTCCGGCACCCCACCGTGGCCGAGCTGGCCGCCGCCACCGGTGCCACCGCGCCCGCCGTCGCCGGCACCGGACCGGTCGACGGAGCGGCCGGCCTCACGCCCATCCAGCACTGGTTCCTGGACCCGCGCCCGGCGCACCCCGCGTTCTTCAACCAGTCCGTCGTGATCGAGGCGGCCGGTGCCGTCGACCAGGACGCCCTGCGGCACGCCCTCACCGTCCTGTGGAGCCACCACGACGCCCTGCGCGCCCGGTTCGCCCTCGACAGCGACAGCAACAGCAACAGCAACAGCGACAGCAACAGCAACAGCGACAGCAACAGCAACAGCAACAGCGACAGCAACAGCAACAGCGGCGGCGAGGCCGCCTGGCGGCAGGACATCGCCGCCGCCGACGGCCCGGCGCCCGAACTGCTCCAGGTCCACGACCCGGCGGACGAGGAGCGCGTCACCGCGGCGGCCCATGCCGGACTGTGCCTGGACACGGGCCCGTTGATCACCGCCCGCCTGTTCACCGCCGACGGCCCCCGGCCCGCCCGGCTGCTGCTGGCCGCCCACCACCTGGTGGTCGACGGCGTCTCCTGGCGGATCCTGCTGGAGGACCTGGAGACCGCCTACGGGCAGGCCGTGTCCGGACAGCCCGTACGGCTGCCCGCCCGCACCACCTCCGTACGGGAGTGGGCCCGGCGGCTGCGCGAGCGCGCCGGCACCCTCGCGGCACAGACGGACCACTGGGAGAGCGCCGCCCGGCACTGCGCCGCCCCGCTGCCCCGGGACCTGGCCGGCGGCAACACCATGGCCGACGTCCGCGAGGTGACCGTACGGCTGGACCGCGAGCGCACCGACGGCCTCCTGCGCCGCGTCCCCGGCGTCTACCGCACCCGCATCGACGACGTCCTGCTCACCGCGCTGGGCCGGGTCCTCGCCGACTGGACCGGACGCGACACCGTCGCCGTCGGCCTGGAGGGACACGGCCGCGAGGACCAGCTCTTCGAGGACGTCGACCTGTCCCGCACGGTCGGCTGGTTCACCTCGCTCTTCCCGGTCGCGCTGACCGTCCCGGCGGGGGACTGGGGCACCGCCCTGAAGTCGGTGAAGGAGCAGCTGCGGGCCGTACCCGACCGGGGGCTCGGCTACGGCCTGCTGCGCCACCTCGCCCGCGAGCCGCGGATCACCGGCGCGCCCGAGCCCGGCATCAGCTTCAACTACCTGGGCCGCTTCGACTGGTCCGCCGAGAGCGGCACCCTGATCGGGGCGGTGCCCGGCGGCCTGGGCGGCGCGGAGGCTCCCGGCACCGAACGGCCGCACCAGCTGGACGTCGTGGCCCGGATCGAGGACGACCGGCTGGAGATCACCTGGCACTACAGCGCCGGACGGCACCGCGAGGAGACCGTCGCCGCGCTCGCCGACGGCATGCTGCGCGCGCTGGAGGGCATCGTCGCGCACTGCGCCCGCCCGGACGCGGGCGGCCGTACCCCGTCCGACTTCCCGCTGGCCCGGCTGGACCAGGCCGCCGTGGACCGGATCGCCGGGGACGGACGGGACGTCGCGGACGTCTACCCGCTGACCCCGATGCAGGCGGGCATGCTCTTCCACAGCCTGCTGGACCCCGACGGCCGCACCTACGTCAACCAGGTGCAGCTGGTGCTGTCCGGCGTCACCGACCCGCACGCGCTCGCCGAGGCGTGGCAGCAGACCGCGGACGCCAACGCGGTGCTGCGCACCCGCCTGGTCTGGCGGGAGACCCGGGAACCGCTCCAGGTCGTCCGGCACCGGGCCGGTGTGCCCGTCACCCACCACGACTGGACCACGTGGCCCGCCGACCGCCGCGCCCGGGAGCTGGACCGGCTGCTCGCCGAGGACCGCGAGGCGGGCATCGACCTGGGGGCCGCGCCCCTGATGCGGCTGACGCTGATCCGGCTCGCCCCCGACCGGGTCCGCCTCGTGTGGACGTTCCACCACGTCCTGCTCGACGGCTGGAGCGCGGCCCAGGTCTTCGACGAGGTGTGCGAGCGGTACGCCGCTCTCGCCGCCGGGCGCCGCCCGCAGCCGCCCGAGCGCCGGCCCTTCGCCGACTATCTGCGCTGGCTGGCCGGGCGGGACACCGGCCGGGCCGAGCGGCACTGGCGCGCGGCCCTCGCCGGCTTCCCGGCCCCCACCGAGCTGCCCCGCGACCGGCGGCCCGCCGAGGCCCACCGCACCTCCTCCTCCGGATCCGTGCGCACGACCCTCGGCCCGGACGTGTCGGCACGGCTGCGGGAGACCGCGCAGCGGGCGGGACTGACGTTGAACACGGTCCTCCAGGGGGCGTGGGCGCTGCTGCTGTCCCGCTACGGCGGCGGCGCCGACGTGGTGTTCGGCACGACCGTCTCCGGCCGGCCCGCCGACCTGCCGGGCGTCACCTCGATGGTGGGCCTGTTCATCAACACCCTGCCCACCCGGGTCCACGTCGACGAACGGCGTCCGCTGCTGGACTGGCTGCGCGAACTCCAGGCCGCCCAGTCGGAGGCCCGGCGCCACGACTTCGTCTCGCTGGCCCAGGTGCAGTCGTGGAGCGAGGTGCCCGGCGGCACCGGCCTGTTCGACTCCATCGTGGTCTTCGAGAACTACCCCTTCGACGAGGGCGCACTGGCCCGGCACGGCCTCGCCATGGAGCAGGAGCGGGACCTGGAGCCCACGAACTACCCGCTCAGCGTGGTCGTGGCGCCCGGGGACACCCTGGCCGTGAACCTCGACTACGACCCGGCCGCCTTCGACGCCACGACGGTGGCCGCGCTCGGCGAGAGCCTGCGCACCCTGCTGACCGGCATGGCCGCCGACCCGGAACGCCGGCTGGCCGACCTGCCGCTGCTGGACCCCGCCGGGGGGCGCGCGCTGGTGGACCGGTTCGGCGGCCGGCCGGCCGAGGCACCCCGCGACACCCTGCCCGAGGCGTTCCGGCGGCAGGCCGGACGCACCCCGGACGCCCCGGCCGTCCGCCACGGCGACACCCGCCTCACCTACCGCGAACTCGACGCCCGCTCCAGCCGGCTGGCCCGGCGGCTCGTCGCCGCCGGCGCCGGACCCGAGCGCTTCGTCGCCCTCTGCCTGCCCCGCACCGCCGACCTGGTGGTGGCGCTCCTCGCGGTGCTGAAGAGCGGCGCGGGCTATCTGCCGGTCGACCCCCAGTACCCGGCCGAGCGGGTCGCGTTCCTCTTCGAGGACGTACGGCCCGACGCCGTGATCACGGCCACGGAGACCGCCGGCCGGCTGCCCGAGGGCCCGTTCACCCGGATCCTGCTGGACGGCGAGCCGGACCCCGGCACGCCGGACACCCCCCTCGGCGACGACGAGCGCCGCGGCACCCTGCTGCCCGGCCACCCGGCCTACGTCATCCACACCTCCGGCTCGACCGGCCGCCCCAAGGGCGTGGTCGTCAGCCACGCCTCCGTGCTGGCCCTGACCGACTGGGCGGCGGCCGAGTTCACCGGCCGGGGGCTGGCCCACGTGGTGGCCTCCACCTCGCTCAACTTCGACGTGTCGGTCTTCGAGATCTTCTCGCCGCTGCTCTCCGGCGGCTGCGTGGAGATCGTCCGCGACCTGCTGGCCCTCGCCGAGCGTCCCGGACCCTGGCGGGCCGGACTGCTCAGCGCGGTGCCGTCGGCGCTCGACCGGCTGCTCGCCGAGGACGCCGTGCGGATCACCGCGGACACGGTCGTCCTCGCGGGGGAGGGGCTGCCCGCCCGGACCGTCGGCCGGGTCCGCGCGGCCGTCCCCGGCAGCCAGGTGCGCAACATCTACGGCCCCACCGAGGCCACGGTCTACGCCACCGCCTTCACCTGCGATCCGGCCGACCCCGACCGCGACCCGCCGATCGGCCGGCCGCTCGGCGGCGCCCGCGCCTACGCCCTGGACGAGCGGATGCGTCCGGTGCCCGTCGGCGCGCCCGGCGAGCTGTTCCTCGCCGGGACCGGCGTCGCCCGCGGTTATCTGCGCCGGCCCGGTCTGACCGCGTCCCGCTTCCTGCCCGACCCGTTCGGGCCGCCCGGCAGCCGCATGTACCGCACGGGCGACCGGGTCCGCTGGACGGCCGACGGAGACCTCGTCTACCTGGGCCGCGGCGACGACCAGGTGAAGGTGCGCGGCTTCCGTATCGAACTGGGCGAGGTGGAGGCCGCGCTGGCCCGCCACCCGGCCGTGGCGGCGGCAGCGGCCCGCGTGGTCGAACACGCGGGCCACCGCCGGCTGATCGGCTACGTGGTGCCCCGACCGCCCGGCTCACCGGACCCCGCCGGCCCGGTGACGTCCGATCCGGCCGGTTCACCGGACGCCGCCGGCCTCGCGACGTCCGGCTCGCCGGATCCCGCGGGCCCCGTGCCGCCCGGCCCGTCCGGCTCGCCGGATCCCGCCGGCCGCGGGGCGTCCTGGCCGGACGGTCTGCCGGAACCCGCCGAGCTGCGTGCCTTCCTCGCCCGCAGCCTGCCCGACCATCTGGTGCCCGCCCTCGTCGTCCCGCTGGAGCGGCTGCCGCTCGGTGCCACCGGCAAGCTCGACCGGCGGGCGCTGCCCGCGCCCGAGTGGGCCGCCCCGGCCACGGGCGACGCCGGCCGGGCGCCGCGGACCGAGGCGGAGCGGGCCCTCGCGGCGATCTGGGCCGAGGTGCTCGGCGTGCCCGAAGTCGGCGCCGACGACAACTACTTCACGCTCGGCGGCGACTCCGTCCTCGGTATCCAGATCGTCTCCGCCGCCCGCAGGGCCGGGCTCCTGCTCACGCCCCGGCACCTGTTCACCCACCAGACCCTCGCCGAACTCGCCGCCGTCGCCGAGCCGGCCCCGGATCCCGCTGTGTCCGCCGTCGCCGCCGAGCAGGGCCCGGTGACCGGCGAGATGCCGCTCACCCCCGTACAGCACTGGCTCCTCGACACCCTCACCGGCGATCCCGCCGACTTCAGCCAGACGGTCTCCTTCGAACTGGCCACCGACCCCGACGAGACGCTGCTGCGGGCCGCCCTGGCCGCCGTGCTGGAGCAGCACGACGCGCTGCGGTCACGGTTCGAGCGGGCCGGTGACGGTCGGTGGCGGCAGTCCGGCGCCGCGCCCGGCGACTGCGCCCCGCACCTGGAGTCGCACCAGGGGGCCGTCCCGCACGAGGTGGCCGGCAGCCTGGGCGCCGGCTTCGACCTGGCCCGCGGGCCGCTGCTGCGGGCCGCGCTGTGCCGGCCCGACGGCGGCGGCCGGCCGGTGCTGCTGCTGGCCGCCCACCACCTGGTGGTGGACGCGGTGTCCTGGCGGCCGATCGTGGAGGACCTGGACGCCGCCTACCGTGCCCTGCGCGACGGCGAGCGGCCCGGTCTCGGCCCCAAGACCACCTCGTTCCGCGCCTGGGCCCGCCGGCTCGCCGCGCACACCGAGGCGGGCGGCTTCGACGGCGAACTCGCCTACTGGCAGGGCATCGACACCGGCACCACCCTGCCGGCCGACCACACCGGCGGCGCGAACACCGTCGCCGTCGAGGAGAGCCTGAGCGCCGGACTCGACACCGAGGACACGCGCCGGCTGCTCCAGGACGTGCCGGCCGTGTACCGCACGCGCGTCAACGACGTCCTGCTGTGCGCGCTGGGCCGGGTCCTGGCCCGCTGGACCGGCCGGGACCGCGTCGCGGTGACCCTGGAGGGACACGGCCGCGAGGAGCTGTTCGAGGACACCGACCTCGGCCGGACCGTCGGCTGGTTCACCGCCATGTTCCCGGTCGCCCTGGACGTGCCCCGGGACGCCGACACCGGCACCGTGCTGAAGGCCGTCAAGGAGAACCTGCGGGCCGTACCGCACGGCGGACTCGGCCACGGCGCCCTGCGCCACCTGCACCCCACGGCCGGAGCCGGGCTGCCCGGCCTGCCGCAGGTCTGCTTCAACTACCTGGGTCGGCCGGACCCCGCGCCCGCCCCGGGCGGACTGCTGCACGCCCCCCACGGCGGCCTCACCGGCGGCATGGACCGCTCGGCGGACCGGCCGCACCTCCTCGACGTCCTCGGCCGGGTCACGGACGGCAGGCTGGAGTTCACCTGGTCGTACTCCCGCGAGGTGCACCGCCGGGAGACCGTCGCCCGGCTGGCGGCCGAGCTGGCCGACGAACTCCGCGCGATCGTCCGGCACTGCGCCGAACCCGGCGCCGGCGGCCGTACCCCCTCCGACTTCCCGCTGGCGCCGCTGGACCAGGCGGCCGTCGACCGGCTCGTCGGCTCCGGAGCGGACGTGACCGACGTGTACCCGCTCACCCCCACGCAGGCCGGCATGGTGATGCACGGCCTGGACGAGGCCGAACACGGCCTGTACGTCGAGCAGATCACCTTCGTGGCGGACGGCGCCCACGACCCCGGTACCCTGGCCGCGGCCTGGCAGCACGTCGTGGACCGCACCCCCGTGCTGCGCACGTCCGTCGCCCTGCACGGCGTGCCCGTACCGCTCCAGCTCGTCCACCGGGACGCCTCCCTGCCGGTCACCGAACACGACTGGAGCGGCATCCCGGCCGGGCGGCACGGCACGGAGCTGGAGCGCCTGCTCGCCGACGAGCGGGCCCGGGGCCTCGTGCTGGACCGGGCGCCGCTGCTGCGGCTGGCCCTGGTCCGGCTCGGCCCGGACGCGGTACGGGTGGTGTGGACCTTCCACCACGTCCTGCTGGACGGGTGGAGCGTCTTCCACGTCCTGTCCGACGTCACCGCCGCGTACGCCGCCCTCGCCCGCGGTGAGCGGCCCCGGCTGCCCGAGCGCAGGCCGTTCGCGGACTACGCCGCCTGGCTGGCCGCCCGCGACACCGCCCGGGCCGAGGAGCACTGGCGGGGCGTCCTGGCCGGCCTGAGCACCCCGACCCCGCTGCCGTACGACCGACGGCCCGCCCCGGGCGACACCGCCCGCTCCGGCACCTGGCTGTCGCGGCGGCTCGACGCCGAGGAGACACGCCGGCTCCAGGAGTTCGCCCGCCGGCACCGCCTCACCCTCAACACCCTGGTCCAGGGCGCCTGGGCGCTGCTGCTGGCCCGGTGGAGCGGGGAGCGGGAGGTGTGCTTCGGCGCCACTGTCTCAGGACGGCCCGCGGACCTGCCCGGCGCCGACACCATCACCGGCCTGTTCATCACCACGCTGCCCGCCCGGACCGGGGTCGACGGCGGGGCCCGCTGCGACACCTGGCTGCGTGCGGTGCAGGAGGCCCGGGCCGAGGACCGCCGGCACGATCACCTGCCCCTCAACGCGCTGCACTCCCTCGGTCAACTGCCACCCGGGACACCGCTGTTCGACAGCCTCGTGGTCTTCGAGAACTATCCGGTGGGCGACGCCACCGCGGGGGCGCACGGCCTCGCCCTGCGCGACCTGGACGCCCGGGAGGCCACCAACTACCCGCTCACCGTGGTCGTCTCGCCCGGTGACCGGCTGGCCGTCGAACTCGGCTACGACTCGCGGTACTTCGACGCGGCCACCGCCGACTCCCTGGCCGGACAGCTGCTGCACACCCTGCGCACGCTGGCCGCCTCCGACGGCACCGCCCGCCTCGACGACCTCGACGTGCTTCCGCCCGCCCACCGGGAGCGGCTGCTGCGCGGACCGGCCCGCCCCGCGCTCGGCCCCGTCCCCGCCACCACCCTGCCCGCCCTCGTGGAGGCCGCCGTCGACCGCAGGCCGCCCGGCCCCGCGCTCGACGCGCCCGGCACGCTGCTCTCGTTCGCGCAGACCGAGGAGCTGGCCAACCGGCTCGCGCACCGGCTCATCGCCCGCGGTGCCGGCCCCGGCGACCTCGTCGCGCTGCTGCTGCCCCGCTCCGCGGACATGGTGCTGGCGCAGCTCGCGGTGGCGAAGGCCGGCGCCGCGTTCCTGCCCGTCGATCCCGCCTATCCCGAGGAGCGGATCGCCCTGATGCTGCGCGACGCGGCTCCCGCCCTCACCCTGGACGCCAAGGAGATCGCGGTCCTGCTCGCCGCCCCGCCGGACGACGTCCCGGGCCACCGGCCCACCGACGCCGACCGGACCCGCCCCCTCGACCCGGACGACCCGGCCTACGTCATCTACACCTCCGGCTCCACCGGCACCCCCAAGGGCGTCGTCGTCACCCACCGCGGACTCGCCGCGTTCAGCGCCGCCGAGGCCGCCCACTACCAGGTCGGCCCCGGCGACCGGGTGCTGGCCTTCGCCACGCCCAGCTTCGACGCCTCCGTGCTGGAGCTGTGCATGTCGCTGCCGCACGGCGCCCGGCTCGTCGTCCCCCGGCCGGGCCCGCTGCTCGGCGCGGAACTGGCCGACGTACTGCGGGCGGAGCGCGTCACGCACACCCTGCTGCCCCCGGCCGCGCTCGCCACCCTGCCGCCCGACACCCCCGGCACCCTCCCGGACCTGAAGACGCTGATCGTCGGCGCCGACGCCTGCGGTGCCGAACTCGTCGCCCGCTGGGCCCCGCACCACCGCATGGTCAACTCCTACGGCCCCACCGAGGCCACCGTCGTCGCCACCTGGTCCGCGCCCCTGACGGCGGACGGCACCGCACCGCCCATCGGCCGCCCGCTGCCCGCCACCGGCGCCTACGTCCTCGACGCCCGGCTGCGGCCGGTCCCCGACGGCGTCACCGGCGAACTGTGGCTGAGCGGACCGGCACTGGCCCGCGGCTACCTCGGCCGCCCCGGACTGACCGCGGCCCGGTTCACCGCCGACCCGTTCGGGCCGCCCGGCAGCCGCATGTACCGCACCGGCGACCTGGTGCGCCGCGACAGCGCGGGCGAACTGCACTACCTCGGCCGCGGCGACCACCAGCTGAAGCTGCGCGGCCACCGCATCGAGGCGGGCGAGGTCGAGGCCGCCCTGGTCCGCCATCCGGGGGTGCTGGACGCCGTGGTGACCGTACGCGAGGACGAACCGGGGCTGCCGCGCCTGGTCGCCCACCTGCTCACGGCCCCCGGCGCCCAGCCGCCCGCCGCCGCCGAACTGCGGGCGCTGGCCGCCCGGTCGCTGCCCGGTCACATGGTCCCCTCGGCGTTCGTGGTGCTGGACCGCTTCCCGCTCACCGAGAACGGCAAGACCGACCGGGCCGCCCTGCCCGCCCCGGGACCGGAGGAGGAGCGGGAGCGCCCCGAGTACGTGGCACCCCGCACGCCCACCGAGGAGGCGCTGGCGGACATCTGGGAGGAGACCCTCCGCACGGGTGTCGGCGCCGAGGACGACTACTTCCTGCTCGGCGGCGACTCCATGCGCGCCCTGCTGATCGCCTCCCGCGCCAACGACGCGTTCGGCGTCACGCTCACGCCCCGCGACGTCCTCGTCTCCCGCACCGTCGCCGCCCTGGCGGAACTCGTGGAGGAACAGGTGCTGAGCGAACTCGAAGAAGCCGCGTACGGCGGCCCGGACGCCGAAGAAGCCTCGTACGGCGGCCCGGACGCCGAAGACGCCGCGTACGGCGGCCCGGACGCCGAAGACGCCGCGTACGGCGGCCCGGACGCCGAAGACGCCGCGTACGGCGACCCCGATGCCGAAGACGCCGCGCACGGCGGCCACGACCACGAACGGTGAGGATCCGACGACCATGACGTCTTCGACCCCTTCGAACCCTTCCGGATCCGCCCGGCCCTCCAAGCGGGACCGTGCCGAGGCGCTGCCCGAGGAGATGCGGGAGGCGCTGCGGCGGCGACTCGCCGGACGTGCAGGCGGCGCGGTCCCGGCCGCCCGGCAGGGCATCCCGCGCGCCGACCGGGACCGCCCGCTGCCGCTGTCCTTCGCCCAGCAGCGCCTGTGGTTCCTGGACCGGCTGCGGCCCGGGGACGCCCGCTACAACAGCGCCGTCGCGGTCCGCCTCACCGGCACGCCGGACCACGAGGCGCTGCGCGGGGCCCTGGCCGCCGTCGTGGCCCGGCACGAGGCCCTGCGCACCACCTTCGAGGAGACCGACGGCCGGCCGGTGCAGCGCGTCCGTCCGGCGGGTCCGGTGCCGCTGCCGGTCCGGGACGCCGGCGACCTGGACGCGGACCTCCTGGCCGAGTACTCCCGCCCCTTCGACCTGCGGCACGGCCCCCTGCTGCGCGCCCTGCTGCTGCGCGAGTCCGGCACCGCGCACGTCCTGCTGCTGACGGCCCATCACATCGTCACGGACGGCTGGTCGATGGGCGTGGTCCTGGACGAGCTGTGCACCGTCTACGACGCGCTCGCCCGGGGCGCCCGGCCGGAACTGCCCCCGGTGGCCACGCAGTACCCGGACTTCGCGGTGTGGCAGCGCGCCCAGCTCTCCGGGCCCCGCCTCGAACGCCGACTCGCCCACTGGAAGGAACAGCTGACCGGAGCGGTGGCGCCCGAGCTGCCGCTGGACCGGCCGCGGAGCGGCGAGGAGGCCGGTGCGGGCGCCGTACACACCTTCACCGTTCCCGCCCGCCTCACCGCGCGGCTGCGCGACCTCGCCAGAGAACAGCACAGCACCCTGCACACCGTCCTGGTCGCCGCCGCCCAGGCGCTGCTGGCCCGCTGGTCCGGCCAGGACGACATCACCGTCGGCTCCCTCACCCCCGGCCGCTCCCGCACCGACCTCGAACGGACCGTCGGCTTCTTCGTGAACACCGTCGTGCTCCGCACCCGGGTCGACGCGTCCGGCTCCTTCCGCGACCTGCTCGCGCGGGCCGCCGGCACGGTCAACGACGCCTTCGCCCACGGCGACACGCCGTTCGAGCGGATCGTGGAGGCGGTGGGCGCGGTCCGCGAGCCGGGCCGCAACCCGCTGTTCGACGTGATGGTCCTGCTGCACCCCGACCCGCCCGCCGCGACCGCCCCCGGCCGGCTCGCCGCCACCCCGGTCGCCGTCCCCCGGCAAGCGGCCACCTTCGACCTGAGCATCGAGTTCGTGCCGGACGGCACCGCGCTCACCGGTCTGCTGGAGTACCGCACCGACCTGTTCGACCCGGCCACGGCCGAGCGGCTGGCCGGACAGCTGCTGCGCCTGCTCCAGGGCGCCGCCGACGCCCCGGACCGCCCCCTGGGCAGCCTGCCCCTGCTGTCCGAGGACGAGGTACGGCACATCGTCCACGACTGGAACACCGGCCCGCGCCACGCCGTGCCCGACGCCCCCCACCCGCGGATCTTCGAACGCCGGGCGGCCCGCACCCCCGACGCCCTCGCCCTCGTCGCCGGCGCCGAACGGCTGGACTACGCCACGCTCAACGCCCGCGCCAACCGGCTCGCCCACCATCTGATCGCCCGGGGCGCGGGCCCCGAGCGGCTGGTCGCGCTGCGGCTGCCCCGCACCGCGGACATGATCGTCGCGATCCTCGCCGTCTGGAAGTCCGGCGCCGGCTATCTCCCGCTGGACCCGGCCCTGCCCGAGGAACGGGTCCGCTTCCTGCTGGACGACGCCCGCCCGGCCCTCGTCCTGGACGAGACCGCCCTGCGGGCCGTGCCCGCCGACGCCCCGGACACCGACCCCGCCGACACCGACCGGCGCGCCCCCCTCCACCCGGACCACATCGCCTACGTCATCTACACCTCCGGCTCCACCGGCCGCCCCAAGGGCGTCGCCGTGTCCCACCGCTCCGCGGCCCACCTGCTGGCCGCCCACCGGGCCGGTTTCGTCGCCGAGGCGGGCGGCGGCCCGCTGCGGGTCGCGCTCACCGCGTCCTTCTCCTTCGACACCTCCCTGGAGGGCGTGCTGCTGATGGCCGACGGCCACCCGCTGCACCTGGTCGACGAGGTGACCCGGATGGACCCGGCCGCCCTGGTCGAGTACGTCGTCGAGCACCGCGTCGACTTCCTCGACGTCACCCCCTCCTACCTGCGGCAGCTGCTGCCCGCCGGGCTGCTCACCGACCCCCGGCACCGCCCCCGGGTCCTCATGCTCGGCGGCGAGCCGGTCGGCCCCGCGCTCTGGCGCGAGCTGGCCGCCCACCCCGACGTGGCCGCCCACAACTTCTACGGCCCCACCGAGTGCACGGTCGACGCGCTGTCCTGCCGGATCGACGGCGGGGACCGCCCGCTGGTGGGACGCCCCCTGCCCGGCGTGCGGGCCTATGTGCTGGACGCCCGGCTCCAGCCGGTGCCGCCCGGCGTCGGCGGCGAGCTGTACCTCGCGGGCGCCCAGCTCGCCCGGGGCTACGCAGGCCGGCCCGGCCTGACCGCGGCCCGCTTCCTCCCCGACCCCTTCGGCGCGCCGGGGCAGCGGATGTACCGCACCGGCGACCTGGCCCGGTGGACCGCCGACGGCCGCCTCGACTACCTCGGACGCGCCGACGACCAGGTCAAGGTGCGCGGCCACCGCATCGAGCCCGGCGAGATCGAGGCCGCCCTGCTCGCGCTCGCCGGGATCACCGCCGCCGCGGTCGTCGCCGCGCCCGACGCGCACGGCCACACCCGCCTCGCCGCCTACGTCGTCCCCGCGCCCGGCGCGCCCCGGCCCGCCCCCGCCGAACTGCGGGCGGAACTGCGCCGGGTCCTGCCCGACCCGCTCGTGCCGTCCTCCTTCACCGCGCTGGCCGCGCTGCCGCTGACCACGAGCGGCAAGCTGGACCGCCGCGCCCTGCCGGCGCCGGAGAACGCCGTGGAGGAAAGGGAGTTCGTCGCCCCGCGCACCCCCGACGAGGAGACCCTGGCCGGTATCTGGGCCGAGGTGCTCGGGGTGGCCCGGGTGGGCGTCACGGACAACTTCTTCGAGCTGGGCGGCGACTCGATCCTGAGCATCCAGGCCGTCTCCCGGGCCCGCGCCGCCGGCCTCGGGATCGGCTCGCAGGACGTCTTCCGGCACCAGACGGTCGCCGACCTGGCCGCCGCCGCGACCCGCCGCACCCCCGTCCTGCCCGCCCCGCGGCGCCCGCACGAGGACGGGCCCGCCCCGCTCACCCCGGTCCAGGAGTGGTTCTTCGCCACCCACGGCCCGCTGCGCCACTTCAGCATGTCGATGCTGCTCGACCTGCCGTACGACCTCGACGAACGCGCGCTGGAACGGGCGGTGGAGGCCGTGGCGGCCCGCCATCCGGCCCTGCGCACCCGCTACACCCGCACCGGTGACACCTGGCGGCAGCACCCCGGCACCGGCCCGGCCACCGGACTGCTGACCCGCCACGGCCCCGAGACCTCAGCCGCCGAGGCCGCCGAAGCAGCCCGCGCGGCCCTGGACCCGGCCACCGGCGCCCTGCTGCGCACGGCCCTCCTCACCGGCCGGGAGCGCCCGCGGCTCTTCGTGACCGTCCACCACCTGGCGGTCGACAGCGTCTCCTGGCGGGTGCTGCTCACGGCCCTGGAACGGGCCTACCGGCAGGCCGCGGCGGGCGAGGAACCGCAACCGGAGCCCGAGCGCACCCCGTTCGCCGACTGGGCGCGCGCACTGGCCGAGCGGGTCCGGGCCGGTGACCTGGACGACGACCTGCCCCACTGGACGGAGGAGGCCGCGCTGCCGCGCACCCCGCTCCCCGTCGACCTCCCCGGCACCCCGCTCGCCGGATCCGTGCGCACCGTCCGCACCCGGGTGGACCGGGCCACCACCGAGGCACTGCTGCGAAGGGTGCCGGGCGTGTACCGCACTCAGGTCAACGACGTGCTGCTGAGCGCGCTGGGCCGGGTGCTGGCCGACTGGACGGGCGCCGACCGGGTGACCGTCGCCCTGGAGGGCCACGGCCGGGAGGAGGATCTCGTCGAGGGCGCCGATCTGTCCGGCACGGTCGGCTGGTTCACCACCCAGTACCCGGTCACCCTGACCCCGGCGGCCCCGGACGACTGGGGCGCCACGCTCAAGGCCGTCAAGGAACGGCTGCGCGCCGTGCCCCGCCGTGGCCTGAGCTACCAGGCGCTGGGCCACCTCGGCTCGCCGCGGCCGGACGCCCGCGCCCTCGCGGAACTGCCCCTTCCGCAGGTGTGCTTCACCTACCACGGGCAGTGGGAGGCGCCCGCCGGCGGGGACTTCGCGCCCGTCGCCGACGTACCCGGCCGGGACATGGACCCCGGCGCGCCGCTGGACCACCTCCTGGACGTGTCCGCCGTGGTGTCCGACGGCGAACTGGAGATCACCTGGCACTACAGCGACCAGGTGCACCTGGCCGGCACCGTCCGGGAGCTGGCCGACGGCATGGTGCGGGCGCTCGCCGCCGTCGCCGAGCACTGCGCCCGTCCCGGTGCGGGCGGCCGTACCCCCTCCGACTTCCCGCTGGCCGGCCTGGACCAGGCCGGGGTGGACCGCCTGGCCGGCGACGGCCGGGACGTGGAGGATCTGCTGCCGCTCACCCCGCTCCAGGAAGGCATGCTCTTCCACCGGCTGGTCGGCGGCCCCGACGACGTCTACGTCGACCAGGCGGCACTGCTGCTGGACGGGGTGAGCGACCCCGACGCCCTGGCGACCGCCTGGCAGCGGGTGACCGACCGCACGCCCGCCCTGCGCTCCTCGGTGGTGTGGGAGGGGGTGCCCGTGCCGCTCCAGGTCGTCCACCGCCACGTCCGGGTGCCCGTCGTCCAGGTGGACTGGCGGGAGCGGGACGCGACGGAGCGGGCCGAGGGGCTGGACCGGCTGCGCGCCGAGGACCTCGAACGCGGCCTGGACCTAGCCACGGCACCTCTGATGCGGCTCACCCTCGTCCGGCTGCCCGACGCCCGGCTGCATCTGCTGTGGACCTCCCACCATCTGATCCTGGACGGCTGGAGCCTGGCCCAGGTGCTCACCGACGTGTTCGAGGAGTACACGGCGCTCACCACCGGTGCCACGCCACGGCTCCCGGCGCGCCGGCCGTTCGGCGACTACGTCCGCTGGCTGGCCGGCCAGGACGGCGAGGCCGCGCGGACGCACTGGCGGACCGTCCTCGACGGGTTCGCCACCCCGACCCCGCTGCCCGTCGACCGCGTCCGCCGCCCGGAGCACGAGACCCGTTCCGCGGGGGTCCACACGGCCGGGCTGTCCGCCGAGGTCTCCGCGCGGCTGGCCCGCACCGCCCGGGCCGCCGGGCTCACCCTCGGCACCGTGGTGCAGGGCGCCTGGGCGCTGCTGCTGTCCCGCTACAGCGCCGAGCGTGACGTCCTGTTCGGCACCACCGTCTCCGGACGCCCCGACGACCTGCCCGGCGTCGAGTCGATGGTGGGCATGTTCATCAACACCCTGCCCACCCGGGTCCGCGTGGACGGCGGCCGGACCGCCGCCGCCTGGCTCCGCGAGCTCCAGGAGGAACAGGCCGAGGCGCGGCGGTTCGCGGCGGTGTCCCTGGCCGAGCTGACCTCGCTGAGCGACGTGCCCTCCGGCAGCCCGCTGTTCGACAGCATGGTGGCCTTCGAGAACTACCCCTTCGACCAGACCCGTTCGGCCGGGTCCGGGATACGCCTGGCGGACGTGTCCGCCCGCGACGCCACCAACTACGCCCTCGTGCTGCGCGCCTACCAGGGCGAGCGGTTCGGCTTCGACCTCGCCTACGACCCGGACCTGTTCGACGCCGGGACCGTACGCGGCGTCGCCGAGCGGCTGTGCCTGCTGCTCACCGAGCTGGCCGACGACCCGGACCGGCCCGTGCGCGCCCTCGCCTGGACCACCGCCGAGGAGCGGCGGCGGATGCTGGCCGACTGGAACGGCACCGAGGAGGGCCGGCCCGCCGGCACCCTGGACGCCCTCTTCGCCGCCCAGGCCGCCCGCACCCCGGACGCCGAGGCCGTCAGCTGCGGCGCCGACCGGCTCGACTACGCCACCCTGGACGCCCGCTCCGGGCAGCTCGCGCACCGGCTCGCCGAACTCGGCGCCGGACCGGAGACGTTCGTGGCGCTCGCGCTGCCCCGCTCCACCGACCTCGTCGTGGCCGTCCTCGCCGTCCTCAAGACCGGCGCCGCCTACCTGCCCGTCGACCCCGCCCTGCCCGCCGAACGCGTCCGGCAGCTGCTCGCCGACGCCGCGCCGGTGGCCCTGGTGACCACCACCGGCACCCGGCCCGGCACCTCCGTGCCGCTCGTGCCGCTCGACCACCCCGGTGTACGGGCCGATCTGGCCCGGCGTCCGGCGTCCGGCCCGCCCCGCCGCGCGCTGCCCGAGAGCCCCGCCTACGCCATCTACACCTCCGGCTCCACCGGCCGGCCCAAGGGCGTCGTCGTCCCGCACGCCAACGTGATCCGCCTGTTCACCCGCACCCGGCACTGGTTCGGCTTCGGCCCCGACGACGTCTGGACCCTGTTCCACTCCTACGCCTTCGACTTCTCCGTGTGGGAGCTGTGGGGCCCGCTGCTGCACGGCGGCCGGCTCGTCGTCGTCCCCGAGGACACCGCCCGCTCCCCGGAGGACTTCCTGCGCCTGCTCGCCGACGAGCGGGTCACCGTCCTTAACCAGACGCCCTCCGCCTTCTATCCGCTGATCCGCGCCGACGCCGAACTGCCCGGCACCGGCGCCCGGCTGGCACTGCGCACGGTGATCTTCGGCGGAGAGGCGCTGGACACGGCCCGGCTCGCCGACTGGTACACCCGCCACCCGGACACCGCGCCGCGCCTGGTGAACATGTACGGCATCACCGAGACCACCGTGCACGTCACCCACGCCGCACTGGATCGCGGGGCGGCCCGCCCCGGCACCGCGAGCCCCATCGGCACCGGCATCCCCGACCTGCGGCTCTACGTGCTCGACGACACCCTCCAGCCCCTGCCGCCCGGGGCCGTCGGCGAGCTGTTCGTCGCCGGCGAGGGCCTGGCCCGCGGCTACCTCGACCGGCCGGGCCTCACCGCGACCCGTTTCCCCGCCGACCCCTTCGGACGCCCCGGCACCCGCATGTACCGCACCGGGGACCGGGCCCGCTGGCGGGCCGACGGCACCCTGGAGTACCTGGGCCGCGCCGACCAGCAGGTGAAGATCCGCGGCTACCGCATCGAACCCGGCGAGATCGAGGCCGCCCTGCACCGCCATCCGGGCGTGGGCGCGGCCACCGTCGGCGTGTACGAGGACACCGCCGGGACCCGCCGGCTCGTCGCCCACGTCGTCGGCACCGGCACCGGCGGCCGCACCGCCCCGCCCCCGCCCGCCGCCGAACTCCGCACCCACCTCGAAGAGCTGCTGCCCGCCCACATGGTGCCGGCCGCCTATGTGCCGATGGCCGCGCTGCCGCTCACCGTCAACGGCAAGCTCGACCGGCGCGCCCTGCCCGCGCCCGGCCCCGACGGCTTCGCCGCCGACCGCGCCCGGACCCCGCTGCGCACCCCCGCCGAACGGCTGGTCGCCGCCGCGTGGACGGACGTCCTGGACACCGACGAGGTCGGCGCCGACGACGACTTCTTCGCCCTCGGCGGCGACTCCATCCTCGCCGTCCGCGTCACCTCCCGGCTGCGCGCCGCCTTCGGCACGGACGTCTCGCCCCGGCTGCTGTTCACCCACTCCACGCTGTCCGGCCTCGCGAGCGCCCTGGGCGAACCCCGGACCGGGAGCGCCGCCGACGCCATCCCGGCCGCCGCTCCCGGCGCCCCGGCGCCCCTGTCGTACGCCCAGCAGCGCCTGTGGTTCCTGGACCGGTTCGAGCCGGGCAGCACCGAGTACACGACCCTGTCCGTGCTGCGGCTGCGCGGCCCGCTCGACACCGCCGCCCTGCACACCGCCCTGGACGGACTGGTCGCCCGGCACGAGGCCCTGCGCACCACGTTCGCCGAACAGGACGGCCGGGCCCGGCAGATCGTCCACCCGCCCCGCCCCGTGGACCTGCCGGTGCGGGACCTCGCGGACGGCTCCGCCCTGGACGACCTCCTGGACCGCGAGGCCGCCACCCCCTTCGACCTGACCGCCGGGCCACCGCTGCGCGCCCGCCTGGCCCGGCTCGCCGCCGACGAGCACGTCCTCGTCCTGGCCGTGCACCACATCGTCACCGACGGCTGGTCGGTCGGCGTGCTGGGCCGGGACCTGGGCGAGCTGTACGCGGCGGCCCTGGAAGACCGCCGCCCCGAGCTGCCCGGGCTGCCCGTCCGCTACACCGACTACGCGGCCTGGCAGCGGTCCCGCGCCGACCGCGCCGAGGCCGAACTCGCGTACTGGCGCCGGGCCCTGGACGGCGTGACCCCGCTGGAGCCGCCCACCGACCGGCCGCGCCCCGCCGTACGCACCCGCGACGGCGCCCTGGTGACCTTCACCCTGCCCGCCGCGCTGACCGAGCGGCTGCGCGAGCGCGGCCGGGAGGCCGACGCCACCCTCTACATGACCCTGGTGGCGGCCTGCCAGGTCCTGCTCGCCCGCTGGGCGGGCCAGGAGGACGTCACCGTCGGCACCGTCACCGCCGGCCGCGACCGGCCCGAACTGCACGACGTCGTCGGCATGTTCGTCAACACGCTGGTGCTGCGCGCCCGGGTCCGCCCCGAACTCCCCTTCCGGCAGCTGCTGGCCGAGGTGCGCACCACGGTCCTCGATGCCTTCGCCCACCAGGAGGTGCCCTTCGAGCGGGTGGTGGACGCCCTCCGGCCCGAGCGGGACACCAGCCGTACCCCGCTGTTCCAGGTCATGGTCGCCCTGCACAACCTCGGCGCCGAGCCGCCCCGGCTGCCCGGCCTGGCCGTGGAACCCGTCACCCCGCCGGTCCGCAACGCCACCTTCGACCTCGCCTTCGACTTCGTGGCGGGCGACGACGGTCTCACCGGTCACCTGGAGTACAACACCGGGCTCTTCGACGCCGACACCGCCGAACGCCTGGCCGCCCGGCTGCGCGTCCTGCTGGAGGCCGCCGCCGCGGACCCGGAGCAGGCCGTGGGCCGGCTGCCGCTGATGACCGACGCCGAGCGGCGGCAGGTGCTCCGCCACGGCGAGGGCATCCGGCTGCCCGAGCCGGACACCACCTTCCCCGCCCTGTTCGAGGCCCAGGCCGCCCGCACCCCCCACCACACCGCCCTGGTGGCCCGCGACACCACCCTGGACCTCGACGCGCTGAACCAGCGGGCCAACAGACTCGCCCACCACCTCATCGCCCGGGGCGCCGGCCCCGAGGACGTCGTCGCCGTCCGGCTGCCGCGCACCTCCGAGCTGCTGGTGGCCCTCCTCGCGGTCCTCAAGGCCGGCGCCACCCTGCTCTGCCTCGACCCCGGCCTCCCCCGGGAGCGGGCCGACCTCCTCCTCGCCGACGCCCGCCCGCACACCCTGCTGACCGACCTCGGCGAAGTGCCCTGGGACCGGCTGCCCGCCCACGACCCGGCCGACACCGACCGCGTCCGCCCCCTCCTCCCCGCGCACACCGCGTACATCGTCTACACCTCCGGCTCCACCGGCCGGCCCAAGGGCGTCGCCGTGGAACACCGGCAGCTGGTCAACCTCTGCCACGACCACCGTGCGGGCCTGCTCGCCCCGCACACCACGGACGGGCGGCGGCTGCGGGCGGCGCTCAGCGCCTCCTTCTCCTTCGACACCTCCTGGGAAGGACCGCTGCTCCTCGCCCTCGGCCACGAGGTCCACCTGATCGACGACGACGTACGCCTGGACCCGCAGGCGTTCTGCGACCAGGTCGCCGGAGACCGTCTCGACCTGGTCAACGTCACCCCGTCCTTCCTGCGGGAACTGACCTCGGCCGGTCTGCTCGCCCCCGGCCGCCACCACCCGCGCCTGCTGCTCGTGGGCGGCGAGGCCGTCACCCCGGACGACTGGCGCGACCTCGTGCGCGCCGAACGCGAGCTGGGCGTGGCCGTGTACAACATGTACGGGCCCACCGAGACCACCGTCGACGCCGTCTACGGCCGCTGCGCCGACCGGCCCGACCGCCCCGCCATCGGCCGCCCCGGCGGCAATCTGCGCGCCTACGTCCTCGACGCCGCCCTGCGCCCGGTACCGCCCGGTGTGCCCGGCGAGCTGTACCTGGCCGGCGCGCAGGTGGCCCGCGGCTATCTGAACCGGCCCGGCCTGACCGCCGCCCGCTTCCTCGCCGACCCGTTCGGGGCGCCGGGGGAGCGGATGTACCGCACCGGGGACCGCGCCCGCTGGGACCGGCACGGACTGCTGGAGTTCCTCGGCCGGGCCGACGAACAGGTCAAGATCCGAGGGTTCCGCATCGAGCCCGGAGAGGTGGAGGCCGCCCTCCGGGACCACCCGGACGTCGCCGACGCCGCGGTCACCGCCCGGGAACACGCCGGCCGCCTCATGCTCGTCGGCTACGTCGTGCCCGCCGCCGGCCGCGCCCCGGCACCGGACGCGCTGCGCCTCGCCCTGCGCCGCACCCTGCCCGACCACATGGTGCCCGCCGCGTTCGTCCCACTCGCCCGCATCCCCCGCACCACCAGCGGCAAGACCGACCGGCGCGCGCTGCCCGCCCCGCCCGCACAGCCCGACAGCACCACCCCCTACGTCGCCCCCCGGCCCGGCACGGAGGAACGCCTGGCCGCGATCTGGGCGGAGGTGCTCGGCGTCGAACGCGTCGGCGCGCGCGACAACTTCTTCACGCTCGGCGGCGACTCCATCCTGAGCATCCAGATCGTCTCCCGCGCCCGGCAGGCCGGACTCGCCCTCACCACCAAGGACGTCTTCCGGCATCAGACGGTCGCCGAACTCGCCCTTCGGACGACGGAGTCGGCGCCGCGCCGGGCCGCCGCCGACGAGACGGGCGAGGCACCGCTCACGCCGATCCAGCACTGGTACCTGGACGGCCGCGAGCCCGGACAGCGGCTCCGGTTCACCATGACCCAGCGCCTGGCACTCGCCCCGGACACCAGGGGACCGGCACTGCGGGACGCCACCGACGCCGTCGTACGCCACCACGCCGCCCTGCGCACCCGCTTCCGTCGCACCGCCGACGGCTGGCGCCAGGAGAGCCTGCCCGAGCCGCCGGACGGCGTCTTCACCCGTCACGACGTCGCCGGGCTCGACGACACGGCGCTGGAGGCCGAGGCACAGCGGCTCGCCGACGAGGCACAGGCCGCCCTCGACCCCACCGCGGGCCGGGTGGTCCGCGTCCTGTTCCTCGACCGCGGCCCGCACCGGTCCGGGCAACTCGTCGTCACCGCGCACCACCTCGTCGTCGACGGGGTCTCCTGGCGCATCCTCCTGGCGGACCTGGAGACCGCCCACCGGGCCGCGGCGGCCGGCCGGCCCGTCGAGCTGCCCGCCACGGGCACCTCCTACGGCCACTGGGCGGCCCGGCTAGACCGGCACACCCGCTCCGGAGCCCTCGACGCCGACCGGGCGTACTGGGAGCGCACCGGGACGGCCCCGGCCGGGCTGCCCGCAGGCCGGCCCGGCCCGAACACCCACGGCACCGCCGCCGCCCTCACGGTCACGCTGGACGCGGAGACGACCGACGCCCTGCTGCGCAAGGTCCCGGACACCTACCGCACCCAGGTCAACGACGTCCTGCTCAGCGCCCTCGGCCGCACCCTGGCCCGCTGGTGCGGGCGCGACACGGTCCTGCTCGGCGTGGAGGGCCACGGCCGCGAGGACCTGTTCGAGGACGTGGACCTGTCACGGACCGTGGGCTGGTTCACCGCCGAGTTCCCGCTCGCCCTCACCGCCGCCCCCGACGCCGGCTGGCACGACACCCTCCGCGCGGTCAAGGAGCAGCTGCGCGCGGTGCCGCTGCACGGCCTGAGCCACGGCGCCCTGCGCCACCTCGTGCCCGGCGGCCCGCTCGCCGCGGCGCCGGCCCCGCAGGTCGGCTTCAACTACCACGGCCAGTGGGACACGGGCGGCGACACCGGCCTGTTCCGCGGCGCCCTGCCCCCGGCCGGCCGGGACACCGACCCGGACGAACCCCGCCCCTACCTGCTGGACATCACCGGCGTGGTCCAGGAGGGCCGTCTCGAACTCGGCTGGACCTACCCGGCGGAGGTCTACGACGAGGCCACCGTCCGCCGGCTCGCCGAGGACACCCTCGTGGCCCTGCGGGAGATCGTCGCCCACTGCGCCCGCCCCGAAGCGGGCGGCCGTACCGCCTCCGACTTCCCCCTGGCCGGCCTCGGTCAGGACCGGCTGGACCGGCTCGTCGGCACCGGACGGCACGTCGAGGACGTCCTGCCGCTCACCCCGCTCCAGTCCGGCATGCTCTTCCACGGCCTCGTGGACACCGAGCACGCCTACTTCGACCGCACCGCCGTGACCCTGTCCGGCGTGGCCGACCCGCACGCCTTCGCCGCCGCCTGGCAGGAGGTCGCCGACCGCACCCCGGCGCTGCGCACCAGCGTCCACTGGCACGGCCTGCCCCACCCGGTGCAGGTGGTCCACCGGCGCGCCGAACTGCCCGTCACCCACCTCGACTGGCGCGCGCTGACACCCGCCGGGCGCGCCGAGGCCGGCGAGCGGCTGCTCGCCGAGGACCGCGCGGCCGGCCTGGACCTCACCACCGCGCCGCTCACCCGGCTCACCCTGGCCGCCCTGCCCGGCGACAAGGTGCTGCTGGTGTGGTCCACCCATCACATCGTCCTCGACGGCTGGAGCACCGGACAGCTCCTCACCGAGGTGTGCGAACGCTACGCCGCGCTCACCGGCGGCCCGGATCCGGCCCCGCCGGTACGACGGCCCTTCGCGGACTTCCTGCACTGGCTGCGCGAGCAGGACGAGACGGCGGCCGAACGGCACTGGGCCGACGCCCTGGCCGGGTTCACCGCCCGCACCCCGCTGCCCTACGACCGCACGCCCGCCGAGGCCCACCGCGCCCGGTCCGCCGACGCCGTCCACCAGGAGCTGGACGAGGAGGTGTCCCGGCGGCTGCGGGAGACCGCCGCCCGCGCCGGACTCACCGTCAACACCGTGGTGGAGGGCGCCTGGGCGCTGCTGCTGGCCCGCTCCAGCGGCCGGGACGACGTGGTCTTCGGCACCACCGTCTCCGGCCGCCCGGCCGAACTGCCCGGCGTCGAGGGCATGATCGGCATGTTCATCAACACCGTGCCGACCCGCGTCCGCGTCCCCTCCGGACCGGTCCTGCCGTGGCTGCGCGGACTCCAGGAACGGCAGCTCGACGCCCGCCGCTTCGACTTCCTCGCCCTGCCCCGCATCCAGGCCGTGAGCGACGTCCCCGCCGGGGAGGCGCTGTTCGACAGCATGGTGGTGTTCGAGAACTACCCCGTGGACGAGTCGGCCACGGCCCGCACCGGCGTCCGGGTGGAAGAGGTGCGCGCCGACGACGCCACCACCTTCCCCTGGTGCCTCCGCGCCCACCTGGCCGAACGGCTCGGCTTCGACCTGGCCTACGACCCCGACCTGTTCGACGCCGCCACCGCCCGGCGCGCCGCGGACCGGCTGGCCGCGCTGCTCACCGCCCTCGCCGACGGGTTCGGCACCGATCTCGCCGGCCTGGACCTGCTCACGCCGGCCGACCGCGCCCTGCTGTCCGCCTGGAACACCACCGCCCGTCCGGCCGCCCCGCGCAGCCCCGTGGACCTGTTCGCCGAGCGGGCCCGCCGTACCCCGGACGCGCTCGCGGTCCACGACGGCGACCGGGAGCTGACCTATCGCCAGCTGCACGACTGGGCCGGTTCGCTCTCCGCCCGGCTGCTGTCCGGCGGACTGGCGGCCGAGGACCGGGTGGCGCTCCTGATGGACCGCTGCGCCGAACTCGTCGTCGCCCAGCTCGCGGTGCTCATGGCCGGCGGCGCCTACGTCCCCGTCGACACCCGCGCCCCCGAGGAACGCCGCCGTACCCTGCTCGCCCAGGCGGGCGCGACCCGCCGGCTCACCGCGGCCGAGGTCACCGCCGCCCGCGCCGGTGCCGCGGACGAGAGCCGCGGGGCAGCCGGGCAGGACTCGTCACCCGCGCTTCCCGGCCGCCCGGCGCACGCTCCCGTGGCGACGGGACAGACACCGCCCGCCGACCCCGACCGGCTGGCCTACGTGATGTTCACCTCCGGTTCCACGGGTCTGCCCAAGGCCGTGGCGGTGCGGCACCGGGACGTGGCGGCACTGGCCACCGACAGCCGGTTCGCCGATGGGGTGTCCGACCGGGTGCTGCTGCACTCGCCGGTCGCCTTCGACGCCGCCACCTTCGAGGTGTGGGCGCCGCTCCTCAACGGCGGCTGCGTGGTCGTGGCACCGGACGGCACCGTCGACGCGGCCCTGCTGCGCCGCCTCGCCGCCGGCGGGCTGACCGCGCTGTGGCTGACCGCCGGCCTGTTCCGGCTGCTCGCCCAGGACGCGCCCGACTGCTTCCGGGGCCTGAGGCAGGTGTGGACCGGCGGCGACGTCGTCCCCGCCCAGGCCGTCCGCCGGGTCCTGGGCGCCTGCCCCGGCCTGACCGTCGTGGACGGCTACGGACCCACCGAGACCACCACCTTCGCGACCTCCTGCGCCCTCACGGACCCCGCGGCCGTGCCCGGCACCGTGCCCATCGGACACCCCCTGGACGACATGCGGGTGCACGTCCTCGACGCCCGGCTGCGGCCCGTACCGCCGGGCAGCGCGGGCGAGCTGTACCTGGCCGGCGAGGGTCTCGCCCGCGGCTACCTGGGCCGGCCCGGCGACACCGCGGCCCGCTTCCTCGCCGACCCCGCCGGCCCGCCCGGCGCCCGCATGTACCGCACGGGCGACCTGGCCCGGCGGCGGCCGGACGGCACCGTCGAGTTCCTGGGCCGTGCCGACGACCAGGTGAAGATCCGGGGCTTCCGGGTGGAGCCCGGCGAGATCGAGGCCGCGCTCGCCGCCCACCCGGACGTCGTCGACGTGGCCGTCCTGGCCCGCGAGGACCGGCCGGGCGCCAAGCGGCTCGTCGCCTATGTCGTCGGACCGGCCGGACGGGACGCCGAGGAGCTGCGGGCCTTCGCCGCCCGCACCCTGCCCGACTACCTCGTCCCCACCTCGTTCGTCCCGCTCACCGCTCTCCCGCTCAGCCGCAACGGCAAGGTCGACCGGGCGGCCCTGCCCGCGCCGGAGGCCACGCTGCCGCGCACGCGGGTCGAGCCCCGCACCGAGGCCGAGCGCCGCACCGCGGCCGTCTTCGCCGAGGTGCTGGGCAGCGAACCACCCGGCGCGGAGGACGACTTCTTCCAGCTGGGCGGCGACTCGATCCTCAGTATCCGGCTCGCCTCCCGCCTCGCCGAGACCTTCGACACCGACCTCACCCCGCGCGCGGTCTTCACCCACCCCACGCCGGCCGCGCTGGCCCGGCTGCTCGGCACCCGGCAGGGCTCCGGCCGCCCCGCGATCGTCCCGGTCGCCCGGGACACGGTCGCGCCCATGTCCCACGCCCAGCAACGGCTGTGGTTCCTCCAGGAGTTCGAACCCCACGGCGCGGAGTACGTCACCGCGCTCGCCCTCCGGCTGCACGGCACCCTGGACACCGGTGCCCTGAGCGCCGCGCTCGGCGCCGTGGTCGCCCGGCACGAATCGCTGCGCACCACGTTCGACAGCGTCGACGGTCACGGCATCCAGCGTGTCCATCCCCCGCGGGACGTGCCGCTGCCCGTGCACGACCTGTCCCGGCACGCCGACGCGGAGCGGGAGCCGGCGCTGCGCCGCCTCCTCGCCGAGGAGCGCACCCGCCCCTTCGACCTCCGCGAGGGACCCCTGCTGCGCGCCGGGCTGGTCCGGCTCGCCGACCACGACCATGTGCTCGGCCTGACCCTGCACCACATCGTGACCGACGGCTGGTCCACCGCCGTCCTGCTCGGCGACCTCGCCCACTTCTACCGGGCCGGACTCGACGCGACCGAGGACGAGCTGCCGCCCCTGCCGGTGCAGTACGCCGACTACGCGCACTGGCAGCGCACCGCCGGGGACACCGGCGCGGACGAGCACCTCGCCTACTGGCGGGAGCAACTGGCCGACAGCGCACCGCTGGAGCTGCCCACCGACCGGCCCCGGCCTCCGGTGCGCACCAGCGCCGGCGCCACCACCCGGCTGGTGGTGCCCGCCCGGACCGTTCGGCAGCTCACCCGGCTCGCCCGGGAACAGGGGACCACCCTGTTCACCACGCTCGTCGCCGCCGCCCAGGCCTACCTCGCCCGGCTCTCCGGCGCCGAGGACATCGCCGTGGGCACCGTCACCTCCGGCCGCGACCGGCCCGAGACCCAGTCCCTCGTCGGGTTCTTCGTCAACACCCTGGTGCTGCGCTCGCGGGCCGAGGCCGGGCAGCCGTTCACCGGATTCCTCACGGCGGTACGGAAGACGGTCCTCGACGCCTTCGCCCACCAGGACGTGCCGTTCGAGCGGGTCGTGGACGAGGTGCAGCCCGTGCGCGACACCAGCCGCAGCCCGCTCTTCCAGGTCATGGTCGTCCTCCAGAACACCCCGGCCGCCGGCCTCGACCTGCCCGGCCTCGACGTCACCGACGTCGAACCGGAGTCGGAGCAGGCCGCGTTCGACCTCACCCTGGAGTTCGCCGAGACCGGCTCCGGCGCCCTGCACGGCCTGCTCACCTACAACACCGACCTGTTCGACGCGGCCACCGCCGAACGGATGGCCGGACAGCTCGGCACCCTGCTGCACGCCGTCGCCGAGCACCCGGACCGCCCCCTCGGCGCCCTGCCGCTGACCTCCGACGACGAGCTGAAGACCCTGCTGGACCAGGGGCGGGGCACCTTCCGCCCGGTGCCGGAGGCCACCCTGCCCGCCCTGTTCGAGCGGCAGGCGGCCCGTACCCCGGACGCGGTGGCGCTGGTGGACGGCGACCGGGAGCTGACCTACGCGGAGGTGGACCGGGCCGCCAACCGGCTGGCCCACCGGCTGCTCCGGGACGGCGTCGGACCGGAGCGCGTGGTGGCCCTGGCGCTGCCCCGTTCGGCGGCGACCGTGGTGGCCCAGCTCGCCGTCGCCAAGGCCGGCGGCGCCTTCCTGCCCGTCGACCCCGACTACCCGGCGCAGCGCCGGGAGTTCATGATCCGGGACGCGGACGCCCGTCCGGTCCTCGGTGACCCGGCCGAGGTGTGGGCCGCCGACGGGCCGGAGACGGCACCCACCGACGCCGACCGCCCCGCCGCGCTCACCCCCGCCCACCCCGCCTACGTCATCTACACCTCCGGCTCCACCGGCACCCCGAAGGGCGTGGTGGTCACCCACCGGGGCCTGGCCTCCTTCGCCGCGGCGGCCGCCGCGCAGTACGCCGCCGGGCCCGGCGACCGGGTGCTGCAGTTCGCCTCGCCCAGTTTCGACGCCTCCGTGCTGGAACTGTGCGTCTCCCTGCTCGGCGGAGCCGCGCTGGTGACGGGGGAGGAGGGGCCGCTGGTCGGGGAGCGGCTGGCCGAGGTGCTCACCGAACGGCGCGTCAGCCACACCCTGATCCCCCCGGCGGCGCTCGCCACCGTCCCGCCGGAGACCGCCGCCGCGCTGCCCGCCCTGCGGACGCTCATCGTGGGCGCGGAGGCCTGCCCGGCCGACCTGGTCGACACCTGGGCCCCCGGCCGCCGCATGATCAACTCCTACGGGCCCACCGAGGCCACCGTGGTCGCCACCTGGACCGGCCCGCTGGCCCCCGGCACCGGAGCCCCGTCCATCGGCCGCCCCTCGGGCAGCACCCGCGTCCGCGTCCTGGACGCGGCCCTGCGCCCCGTACCGCCCGGCGTGACCGGGGAGCTGTATCTCGCCGGGCCCGGCCTCGCCCGCGGCTACCTGGGCCGGCCGGGGCTGACCGCCCAGCGGTTCGTGCCCGACCCGTTCGGCGCGCCGGGCGAGCGGATGTACCGCACCGGGGACCTGGTCCGCTGGACCGACGACGGCCGGCTGCGGTTCGCCGGACGCGCCGACGGCCAGGTCAAGCTGCGCGGCTTCCGCATCGAACCCGGCGAGATCGAGAGCGCGCTGCGCCGCAGCCCCCTGGTGCGGGACGCGGTCGTCGTCGTCCGCACGGAGGACACGCCCGGCGCGCCGGCCCGGCTCGTCGCCTACGTCGTACCGGCCGAGCCCTCCGGCGCCGGGCCGGCGGGCACCGGGTCCTCCGGAGCCCAGGCCCCCGGCAGGGAAGCCCCGGACGCCGGGTCAGCGGGCACCGAGCGGGCCGGGGCCGAGCCGGCCGGTACCGGGCTCTCCGTCGGGGAGCTGCGGCTGCATCTGGCCGGGCTGCTGCCCCCGCACATGGTGCCGTCGGTCTTCGTACCGCTCGACCGGCTGCCGCTCACCGTCAACGGCAAGCTCGACCGGCGGGCCCTGCCCGCACCCGGACCCGTACAGGCCGCGGACGGCCCCCGGACCGCGCCGCGCACCGACACCGAGCGCCGCATCGCCCGAATCTGGGCCGATGTACTGGGCGTCGAGGAGGTCGGCGCCGACGACAACTTCTTCGCGCTCGGCGGCGACTCCATCCTGAGCATGCAGGTCGTCTCGCGGCTGCGCCGCGACGGCCTGCACGTCGCCACCCGGGACCTGTTCACCCACCAGACCGTCGCCGAACTCGCCACCGTGGTGCGCGCCGCGCCCCGCCGGTCCGATGACGGCCCGGTCACCGGCGACGTACCGCTCACCCCGATCCAGGAGTGGTTCCTCACCACGCCCCGCGCGGCCCACCACCACTTCAACCAGTCGGCGCTGCTGGAACTCGACGGCGCCCCCGACCCGCGGGCGCTGCGCGCCGCGCTCGACGCGCTGCTGGACCACCACGACGCCCTGCGCATGCGGTTCACCCGGGACGAGCACGGCTGGCGGCAGTTCAACCCGCCGCCCGCAGCCGGCCACGACATCCTCGTCCGGCACGATCTGAGCGGGCTCTCCGCCAAGGAGGCCGACGCGGCCATGGCCAAGGTTGCCGACGAACTGCACGCCGGCTTCGACCTGGCCCGCGGACCGCAGCTGCGGGCAGCCCTGTTCACCGGGGACCCGGACCGGCCCGCGTTCCTCCTCCTCGTCGCCCACCACCTGGTGGTGGACGCCGTCTCCTGGCGCATCCTCCGCGACGACCTGGAGACCGCCTACCGGCAGGCCGTCCAGGGCGAGGCGGTCACGCTGGGGGAGCGCGGCACCAGCTTCCGGGAGTGGTCGCGCAGGCTCGCCGCGCACATCGCCGACGGCGGACTCGACCACGAACTGCCCCACTGGGAGGAGGCCGTGCGCACCGAACCCGCACCGGCCGCCCCGGCCCCGGCGGCCGACGCGGGACCGGCCGCCACGGTGAGCGTGGAACTCGGCGAGGAGGACACCACGGCCCTGCTGCGCTCCGCGCCCACCGCCTACCGCACCCGGGTGGGCGACGTGCTGCTCGCCGCCCTCGCCCTGGCGCTGGCCCGCTGGACCGGACACGACCGGGTCCGCCTGGACCTGGAGGGCCACGGCCGGGAGGACCTGCTCGACGGGGTCGACCTCTCCCGCACCGTCGGCTGGTTCACCACCGTGTACCCGGTCGCCCTCCAGGTGGACGACCCCGGCGACCTCGGCCCGGACCGCGACTGGCGGTCCCTGGTGAAGTCGGTGCGCCGCCAGCTGCGCGCCGTCCCCGGCAACGGCATCGGCTTCGGCGCACTGCGCACCTTCGGCCCGCCCGAGGTCCGCGAACGCCTCGGCGCCCCCGCGCACGGACAGGTCGTCTTCAACTACCTCGGCCAGTGGGACGCCCGCCCCGAGACCGCCGACGGCGGCCTGGTCCGCGCCGAACACGGATCCTTCGGGCAGGACCACGACCCCCGGGACCCGGGCTCGCACCTGGTGGAGGTGGTGGGCGCGGTGCAGCACGGCCGGCTCGCCTTCACCTGGCACCACCGGCCCGGCGTCCACGACACGGCGACCGTGCGCCGGGTGGCCGAGGAGTTCGCCGAGGCCCTGCGCCGGCTCGCCCGGCACGCCCGGGGAGACGGATGACCACGCTCCGCCCGCGCGGGGCGCCACCCCGGCCGGCCGCCCGGCACGGCCCCCGTCCGCCCCGCGCCCCGACCAGTGACCGTCCCCCCGCCCGTACTCCCACCCGTCCGAACCCGACGACGAAGGAACCCGACATGGACGAGAACACCCGCTACCAGGTGCTGCGCAACGACGAGGAGCAGTACTCCCTCTGGCCCGCCGACATCGAGGTGCCCGCGGGCTGGCAGCCCGTCGGCAAGGAGGGCACCGAGGCCGAGTGCTCCGCCTATGTGGACGAGGTCTGGACCGACATGCGCCCGAAGAGCCTCCGTGACCGCATGGAGAACGCCGACGCCTGACCGCCCGCACCACCGACGGCACGCCGGGCCGGCCGCACACGCGCCGGCCCGGCACCGCCTCCTCCCCCCACGCGTCGCCGCCCCGGCGCCCCACCGCCCTCGGCCCCCGCCGCACCGCATCACTCCCGAGGAGCCCGCCATGACCCCCGTCCTGCGCACCGAGCGCCTTGAATTCCTCCCCTACCGGCCCGAGCACGAGGACGTCTTCGTCGCCCTGCTGCGCGACGAGGAGGTGTGCCGCTGGATGGGGCAGGACCTCGTGCCCGAACCCCAGATCCGCGAGCTGTTCCGCGCCATCCTCACCGACGTCTATCCCCGACGGCGCTTCGACGTGTGGGGCCTGTGGCTGGCGGGCCGCTACATCGGTCACGCCGAGGTGAAGCCGACCGGCAACGTCGACGGCCACGAACTCGTCACCGCCCTCGCCCCCGGATACTGGGGGCGCGGTCTGGGCGGGGAGGCGGTACGCGGACTGCTCCGGCACGCCGCCGACGGGCTCGGTCTCACCGAGGCCTACGGCATGGTGGGCGCCGAGAACACCGCCAGCCTGGCCATGTGCCGCCGGCTGGGCTTCCGGCACGTCCGGGACGTCGTGGACGAGGACGGCCACGTGACGAAGCTGCTGGTGATCCCCACCGGCCTCGGGACGCGGGAGCCGGCCGCCGCAAGCCTCGCCGAGACGACGGCCCCGGCGGCCCCGTCCGCCGAGCCGCCGTCTGCCGAGCCGCCGTCCGCGGAGTCCCCGTCCATCGAGTCCCCGGCTCCCGAGCCCCCGGCCCCCGAAGGCCCCCCCATGGCAACACCCGCCTCCGCCCTGCCGCAGCCGACGGCGGCCCCGGACCCGGCCGTCCCGCACCCCGCCGCCCCGGACCCGGCCGCCCCGGACCGCGCCGTCCCGCACCTCGCCGCCCCGGACCCGGCCGCCCCGGATCCCGCCGCCCGGGACTCGGTCCGGTCGGTGGTCGTCGAGGGGCCGGGCGTGACGACCCCGGCCGGCGGGGGACCGGCCGTGGCGACCGCCGTCGAGGACTCCGTATGACCCGGCCCCCGCTCGCCGGGGAGGCCGCCGGGGCGGCGGAGGCCGGGCCCGCGCCCAGCCTGTGGCGCAACCGCGACTTCACTCTGCTGTGGACCGGCCAGTGCCTGTCCGACCTGGGCGGTGCCATGGTGGAACTGGCGCTGCCGCTGCTGGTGTTGCAGCAGACCGGCTCACCGGCGCGGGCCGGGCTCGTCGGTACCGCCGGGCTCGTCACCACTCTGGTGTGCCGGCTGCCGGCCGGCGTCCTCGCCGACCGTTACGACCGGCGCCGGCTGATGATCACCTGCGATGTGCTGCGGCTCGCCGTGTACGCCCTCCTCGGCTGGGCGGTCGTGGCGGGCGCCGCCGGCCTGCCCGTGATCCTCGCGGCCGTGGTCGCGGGCGCCGCCGCCACGGCCGTCTTCAGCACCGCCGAACACGCCTCGGTGCGCAATCTGGTCCGCCCCGCCCAGCTCACCTCCGCCGTCGCCCGCAACGAGGCGCGGACCTACGGCGTCTCGCTGGCCGGTCCGCCCCTCGGCGGCCTGCTGTTCGGGCTCGGCCGGGCCCTGCCCTTCCTCGGCAACGCGCTGAGCTTCCTGCTCTCCCTCGTGGCCGTCTGCTGCATCCGGCGGCCCCTCCAGGAGGCCCGGCCGGAGGCGGCCCCGGCCGCCGGGGCGTCCGCCACGGAGGGGCTGCGCTTCCTGCTGGGGCATCCGTTCCTGCGGGCCCTGCTGGTGATCGCCGCACCGCTGAACATGGCCTTCACCGGCATGATCTTCGCGATGACCCTCGCGCTCCGCCACGCCGGCGTCCCGCCGTTCCTGGTGGGCCTCGCCGGCACGATCTTCGCGGTGGGCGGCCTGCTCGGCGCCTTCGCGGCCCCGCTGCTCCAGCGGCGGCTGCGCCTGCCCGTGCTGATCACCCTGCTGTGCTGGACGACCGCCGCGCTGATGGCGGTCAGCGCACTGCTGTCCAGCACCGTCCTGGCCGCCGTACCGCTGGCCGCCGCCGTGTTCCTCGGCCCCACGGCGAACGCGGCCCTCTTCGGCCACCAGGCCGCCGTCACACCGGACCGACTACAGGGCCGCGTGGTCAGCGGCGTGCTGCTCGCCGCCGGCTCGGCCGCCGCGCTCGCCCCCGCGCTGGCCGGCGCGCTGCTGGCCCGCTGGAGCCCGGGACCGGCCCTGCTGGTCTTCCCCCTGCTGGTCACCGTCGCCGCGGTGACGGCCACCGTCAGCAGGGGGCTGAGGACGACGTCCGCATAGCCCGCGGCCACAGGGGCTGCGCAGGAGGCTCACACGCGCTGTAATGGCGACGTGGTCAGTGAGGGCACTGCGATCAGCAGGACGAGAGCGGAGCGTGCCGAAGTCGCCCTCGCGTCGCTGACGGCGTCGCCGGCCACCTCCGACCGGCTCCGCCGGGTCCTGGAACAGGCGCTGGTGTTCGCCGGGGCGTCCTTCGCCGGGGTGTACACGCCCGGCGGAGACCCCGGGCTGCTCTGCCTCGCCGAGTCGGCCGGACTGCCGCGCACCCTGTACGGCCTGCGGGACTGCTACCCGACGGCCGGCACCTCCCCGGTCGCCGGGGTGCACCGCACCGGAGAGCCGCGGTGGCTCGGCCCCGCCGAACTGGCCGGCGGCCCGGACGCGCGCCGCACCCCGTCCTCCGACTTCTCCCTGGCCGTCCTGCCGCTCGGCCCGCCGGGCGGCGGCTGCCTGCTGGCCGTCGGTGAGCACCCCGGTGGCTTCGGCACCGACGACCGGGCCTGCCTGGAGCTGATCGTCCGCGCGATCGCCGTACCCGCCCCGGCCGTCACCGGCGACACCGGCGAGCTGACCGAGAACGCCTTCAGCGTGGCGGTGGACAGCGGCCGGGTCGAGGTCGGCGAGGGCATCCTGCGACTGTTCGGGATCTGCCGGGAGACCTTCGACGGCCGCGTGGAGACCCTGCTGGGCCGCGCGGTGCCCGAGGACCTGCCCGCACTGATGTCCGTGGTCGAGGCCGACCACATGTCCATCGGCGACCGGGAACTGGAGTTCCGCATCCTGCAGCCCGACGGCCCGCCCACGTGGCTGCGGCTGCGCGGCCGGCTGCTGCCCGGCGGCGAGGGCCGCGCCAGCCGGCTCGTCGGCACCGTCGCCGACGCCTCCACCCTGCGCTCCGACATCACCGACGTGGCCCGCGTGCAGCGCCTGGCCGCCGCCCTCGCCACCGCCGGCACCGTCAAGGACGTCGGGCAGGCCGTCGTCGCGGCTCTGCGCACACCGTTGCGGGCCGACCGGATCGCCCTGGCCGAACTGGAGAACGACCGGCTGGTCGTCACCGTCCTGGACCCGCCCGAACCCGAGGCCTGGCCGGAGCTGTGGCGAGCCGAATGGCGCACCGAGTGGCCCGACGCGCCGGTGCGCGCCATGCCCACCCTGGCCGCCGCGCTGCGTGCGGGCCGCGCCCGGATCTGGCCCGCCGGCTCGGACCTGGAGCCCGCCCTCGCCGAGGTCGGTCCGGGCGGTCTCGCGATCCTGCCGCTCCCGGCGGGCGGCCGGATGGCCGGCGCCTGCCTGGTCGGCTGGGACCAGCCGCACGAGTTTGCCCCCGACGAACGCGCCCTGCTCACCGCCTGCGCCGGCCTCGCCGGACAGGCCCTGCTGCGCGCCCACGCGTTCGACGCCGAGCACGAACTCGTCGGCATGCTCCAGCGCACCCTGCTGCCCCGCCGGCTGCCCCGGCTGCCCGGGGCGGTCGCCGTCGCCCGCTACCTGCCCACCACGGCCGGCCTGGAGGTCGGCGGCGACTGGTACGACGTGATCCCCCTCGCCGACAACCACGTGGCCTTCGTCATCGGAGACGTCCAGGGCCACAACGCCGGCGCGGCCACCCTGATGGGCCAGATGCGCACCGCGCTGCGCGCCTACGCCGCCGAGGGCCACACTCCGGACGTGGTCGTCGCGCACGCCAACCGGCTGCTGCTGGAGATGGAGACCGACCTCTTCGCCACCTGCGCCTACGTCGACGTCGACATGGAGCAGGGCACCGCCTGGTGCGTCCGTGCCGGACATCTTCAGCCGGTGCTGCGCCACCCCGACGGCACCACCGAGATCGTGCAGGCCGAGGGCGGTCCGCCGCTCGGCGTGCTCGGGCAGGCCGACTTCCCGATGACCCCGCTGCGGCTGCGGCCCGGCACGGTGCTGGCGCTGACCACCGACGGCCTGGTGGAGTCCGCCGACGCCGACCTCGACGCCGGCATGGACCGGCTGGCCCGCGAGCTGGCCGCCGCTGACCCCGCCCATCTCGGCCTGGTCGCCGACGCCTTGCTCACCGGCGCCCACCGCGGCGACGACGTCGCCCTGCTGCTGATGCGCTACGACGGCATGGCCGTGCGGCCGCTGCGGGAGAGCTGGACGGTGTGGCGGGTGCCGGAGGCGGTCCGGCACGCCCGCCGCTTCACCCGTCGTACCCTGCGCGCCTGGGGCGTGTCCCGGGAGACGCTCGACACGGCGCTGCTGGTCGTCTCCGAACTCGTCACCAACGCCCTCGTGCACACCGGCGGCCCGGTCCGGCTCGACATGAGCCTGGTCAACCACCGGCTGCGGCTCGCCGTCGCCGACTCCTCCCCGCGCAGCCCGGTGAAGCCCACCAGCATCGGCTGGGAGGCCACCGGCGGACGGGGCATCCTGCTGGTGGAGGCCGTGTCGGCGGCCTGGGGGACGGTTCCGGTCAGCGGCGGCAAACAGGTGTGGGCGGATCTCGTGCCCGAGGGCTGACCCGCCACCCGGGGGCACGAGCACGCCGTTCGGACAGGCTGGGGAGGCGCGCTCCGGCACCCGTGCCTAGGGTCGGTTGATGTGGCACACACCTTCGAAGAACTGGTGCAGAAGCAGCGCGCGGCCGCAGCGGCCCACGCCACGGTCGAGGACCTGCGGGAGACCTACGGCCCGCCGGCCGAGCGGCGGATGACGGGCGCCCAGTCGGGCACCTACGAGACCGCCCTGCGTGCCTGGCGGGACCTGGCCCGGGACCTCCAGACCGCGGTCAGCGAATACGCCAAGGAGACGGGCCGGGCGCGGGCCGAGGTGGAGGCCGAGGTGGAGCGGTCCGCCACGGCGGAGGACACATGAGCCGAGCCGGCCGGCGTGCCGAACGGCTCGCGGACGCGGCCGACGCGCGGCTGCCCGTCCTGGAGGGCGGCTCGCTGCTGCGCAAGGCGTTCCCGGAGCACTGGTCCTTCTTCCTCGGCGAACTGGCCCTGTACAGCCTGCTCGTGCTGGTCCTCACCGGTGTGTGGCTGACGTTCTTCTTCCAGCCGGAGATGCGCGAGGTCGTCTACGCGGGCCCCTACGCACCGCTGCGCGGCGTACGCATGTCGGCCGCGTTCGACTCCACCCTGCGCATCAGCTTCGACGTGCGCGGCGGCCTGCTGATGCGGCAGACCCATCACTGGGCCGCGCTCGTCTTCGTCGCCGCGATCGGCCTGCACATGCTCCGCATCTTCTTCACCGGCGCCTTCCGCCGCCCGCGCGAGCTGAACTGGGCCATCGGGGTGACCCTGTTCATGCTCTCCCTCGCCGAGGGCTTCGCCGGCTACTCGCTCCCCGACGACCTGCTCTCCGGGACCGGGCTGCGCATCGCCCAGGGCATCATGCTCTCGCTCCCCGTGGTGGGCACGTACGCGGCCTTCTTCGCCTTCGGCGGGCAGGTGCCGGGTCACGACATCATCACCCGGCTGTACCCGCTGCACGTCCTGCTGCTCCCCGGAGCTCTCATCGCCCTGGTGACGGCCCATCTGATCCTGGTGTTCCACCTCAAGCACACCCAGTGGCGCGGACCCGGCCGCACCCCCCGCAACGTCCGCGGCAAACCCCTCTTCCCGCAGTTCACCGCCACCTCCACCGGTCTGTCCCTGACGGTGTTCGGCGTGCTGGCGCTGCTGGCGGCCATCGCCCAGATCAACCCGGTCTGGGTCTACGGCCCCTACCGCCCGGACCTGGTCTCCACCGGCTCCCAGCCCGACTGGTACGTCGGGTTCCTGGAGGGCGCGCTGCGGCTGGTGCCGCCGTGGGAGACGAACGTCGCCGGGCACACGTTCATGTGGAACGTGCTGCTCCCGGCGGTGATCCTGCCCGGCCTGCTGTTCGCCGTGCTCTATGCCTATCCGTTCGTCGAGCAGCGCCTGACGGGGGAGTGGCGGCGCGAACAGCACCTGTGCGACCGGCCGCGCGAGCGTCCCGTGCGCACCGGCCTCGGTGTCGCGGGCACGGTCTTCTACGGAGTGCTGCTGCTGGCCGGCGGCAACGACATCACCTCCCAGACGTTCCGGATCTCCGTCAACGCCCTGACCTGGGTGCTGCGCGTCGCCCTCGTGGTGGCGCCCGTCCTGGCGTTCCTGGTGACCCGGTGGCTGTGCCGGGCCCTGACGGCGGCCGAGCGGGAGCGGCTGGACGAGGGCGTGCCCACCGGCGACATCCGGCAGACCGTCACCGGGGGTTACGAGAGCGACCACGAGCCCGTCGAGAGCTTCCGGCCCGGCGCTCCCCGCAGGCCGCTCACCGGCGCGCGTACTGGAACACCAGCCCGCCCACCCCGCGTGCCAGAACACCCAGACCGATGAGGAACAGCCACAGCCCGTAGACGACGCCGGTGGCGGTGACCGCGAAGCCGAGCGCGGTGACGACCGGCCACAGGCTCTCGTCCGGGAAGAACGCCACCTGCCCGGCCCCGTCCGAGACCTCCGCCTCGGTGCGGTCCTGTGCCCGCGCGCCCCGGCGCCGGTACTGGACCAGGCAGAAGAAGGCGATCAGCGCCGCCATCCCGAACGCGACGACCAGCGCGGTCGTGCCCGTCGCGTCCCCCGACCACACGCCGTACAGGGCGGCCGAGCCACCGAAGAACAGGGCCACGCCGGCGAACAGCATCGCCTCCGCCTTCATCGCGCGCTCTCCTTCCCGGCCGGCTTCCCGACCTCCGGATGGTGCAGGTCGAAGGCGGGTGACTCGGACCGGATGCGGGGCAGCGCGACGAAGTTGTGCCGGGGCGGCGGGCAGGACGTCGCCCACTCCAGGCCCCGGCCCCAGCCCCAGGGGTCGTCCTCGGTCACCCGGACGCCGCGGGTGGCGGTGCGCCAGACGTTGTAGAGGAACGGCAGGGTGGACACCCCGAGCAGGAACGCGCCCGCCGTCGACAGCGTGTTGAGCAGGGTGAAGCCGTCCTCGGGCAGATAGTCCGCGTACCGGCGGGGCATGCCCTCCTCGCCGAGCCAGTGCTGCACCAGGAAGGTCAGCTGGAAGCCCGGGAAGAGCAGCCAGAAGTGCACCTTGCCGAGCCGTTCGTCCAGCATCTTCCCGGTGAACTTGGGCCACCAGAAGTAGAACCCGGCGAACATCGCGAACACCACCGTGCCGAACAGCACGTAGTGCAGGTGCGCCACGATGAAGTACGAGTCGGTCAGGTGGAAGTCGAGCGGCGGGGAGGCGATCAGCACTCCGCTGAGCCCGCCCAGCAGGAACGACACCAGGAAACCCAGGGACCACAGCATCGGCGTCTCGAACGACAGCGACCCGTGCACCATCGTCCCGACCCAGGCGAAGAACTTGATGCCCGTGGGCACCGCGATCAGGAACGACATGACCGAGAAGAACGGCAGCAGCACCGCGCCGGTGGCGAACATGTGATGTGCCCACACCACCGCCGACAGCATGGTGATCGAGATGGTCGCCCCGATCATCGGCAGATAGCCGAAGAGCGGTTTGCGGGAGAAGACCGGGATGATCTCCGAGACGATCCCGAAGAACGGCAGGGCCACGATGTAGACCTCGGGGTGCCCGAAGAACCAGAACAGGTGCTGCCACAGCAGCGCGCCGCCGTTGGCCGCGTCGAAGACGTGCGCCCCGAACTTCCGGTCCGCCTCCAGCGCCAGCAGCGCCGCGGTGAGCACCGGGAACGCGGGCAGGATCAGGATCGAGGTGAACAGCACGTTCCAGGTGAACATCGGCATCCGGAACATGGTCATGCCCGGCGCGCGCAGGCACATGATCGTGGCGATGAAGTTCACCGCGGTCAGCGTCGTCGACACGCCCGACACGACCAGTCCCATGGCCCACAGGTCACCGCCCGGGCCCGGGGAGTAGTAGCCGCTGTTGAGCGGCGCGTAGGCGAACCAGCCGAAGGACGCCGCCCCGCCCGGCACCACGAATCCGGACACCACGACGAGTCCGCCGAACAGGTACATCCAGTACGACAGCGCGTTCAGCCGCGGGAAGGCCAGGTCGGGGGCGCCGATCTGCAGCGGCATGACGGCGTTGGCGAACCCGGCGAACATCGGTGTCGCGAACAGCAGCATCATGATCGTGCCGTGGACGGTGACGAACTCGTTGTAGCCCTGCCGGCTCAGGAACTGAAGTCCCGGCCGGGCCAGTTCGGCGCGCATGCCGAGTGCGAGGAGCCCCGCCAGCAGGAAGAAGCAGAAGGCCGTGACCATGTAGAGACGGCCGATCACCTTGTGGTCGGTCGTGGAGACCCAGCGCAGCAGGGTCCGGCCGGGGCGTGGAGCGGGTGCCGTGTACCGGGCGGTGATCTCCGGGATTTCTGACATCTGCGGCGATTCGGTCATCGCGGGTGACGCTACTCCCGGCGGCCGGGGGCCCGCCCACGCCACGCCCTGCCCGTCCACCGGCGGTGTGCGTCCTGGGTGGGGCCGTTCGGCTGACGGTCGCCGCGCCGGGCATCCTCGGCGGGCCTCCGGGTACCCGGCGCTCATGAACAGTGCCATGTACGAAGCGGCCGCCGGAGTGCAGGTCTTCGGGTACGTCGTCATCCTCGTGGTGGGCCTGGCCTGCGTCGGCGGGCTGATCTGGGCCTTCCGGCTGGGGTTCAAGGTGCGCCGGCGTGAACCGGCTCCGCCCCGGCCCGACGAACAGCCGAGGATGCCGCCGTCCGGCCCGGTGGGCGAGACCAGGGAGATGCGCGAGCCCGACGAGGTACCCCGCGCGGCCGACGACGGCGAACGCCTGACCCCGTACCAGCTCGGCAACGTCGGCACCAAGCGCGCCGACGACCAGCGCCGCTCGCGCTGGTCGCCCGGTTCCAGCGGGTCCTTCGGCGGCGGTGGCGGCGGCCGGACCTGACCGCCGCCGCCCGCCCGGGTTTGCCGGTGCGGCGGCGCGGGGACCCGGGCGGCCACCCACAGCGCAGAAGGAAGATGAACCACGTGACCGCGCACAGCAGTGACAAGGCCGCTTCGCCGCACGCCGAGACCGGATGGGCGAAGGCCCGCCGCCGGCGGGACCGGGGGATGCGCACCTGCCTCCCCGCCGTCCTGGACCGTGCCTCCGGCGGGCGGCAGGGCGCCGCCTCGGCGGAGGACAACATCGTGCGGGGCGAGGACTGACCCGAGGCGCGGGAGCCGCCGGGACGCGGGCGCCCGCCCGTGCCGGGGAACCGGACGGCGGACGCCCGGGGCGTCAGGCGCGGGTCTTGGCGAGCAGCTCCAGCACCTCGGCCGTCGTGCCGCTCTCGCCGAGCCGCGGGAAGATCCGCTCGACGCTGTTCGCGTGCGCCCCGGCGTCGGCGTCGGCCATGGCGTCCGTGGCGAGGGTGACTTGGTAGCCGTGCGCGTAGGCGTCACGGGCGGTGGACTCGACGCCGATGCTGGTCGCGATCCCGGTCAGCACGATCTGCGTGATACCCCGGCGGCGCAGCTGAACGTCCAGGTCGGTGCCGTGGAAGGCGCTCCAGTTGTGCTTGGTGACACGGATGTCACCGGAATGTCCGGACAGCTCGTCGACGACGATGTCCCAGCCCTCGGGGAACGCGAGCCCGCGCGCCTGGCGCTCGGTGCGGCCGGGGACGGCGTCCGCGCCGTCGGGGGCGAAGGAGACCCGGACCAGGACCACCGGCAGCCCGTGGGAGCGGAAGGCGTCGGCGAGTTCCGCCGCACGGGACACGACCTCGGGACCCGGGTACGGCTGGGTGGGCATGGCCACGATGCCGTTCTGGAGGTCGATCGCGACGAGGGCGGTGCGGGCGTCGAGCGTGGTGAGGGACATGGTCGGGCCTTTCCAGGGGGTTCGGAGTGAAGGGGGTGCGACGGCCGGGCGGACGGACCCGGCCGGGGGCGGGCCGGCGGAGCCGGTACGGCCGGGCGGGCCGCGGTGGTCACGGCCGGGACAGTCGGTCCATCAGCTCTAGCGCCGCGAGGACCGTCCGCCGCTCCTCCTCGGAGTAGCGGTCCTGGAAGGCGCGGGCCAGCCACTCCTCGCGCACCTGCCTGTTCCCCTCGATCCGGGCCCGGCCGGCGTCGGTCAGGGTGACCAGCTGGCGGCGGCCGTCGTCGGGATCGGGGGCGCGGCGGATCAGCCCGTGCTGTTCCAGGGCGGCCAGTGTGGTGGCCATGGACTGCGGACGCACGCCCTCGGCGGCGGCGAGCGCACTGGCCGTGGCCGCGCCGTGCTTGCCGACCAGGGTGAGCGCCGACTCCTGCGAGGGGCTGAGGTCGGTGTCCTGCGCCACTTCCCGGATGCGGCGACGCAGCCTGCTGAACACCACGCGGAGATCACGTGCGGCGCGGGCGGCGGAGTCGGAGATGTCGGCCATGACGTCAGCCTACGTCCGTCAGCGCAGACTGTCCAGCTGGAACTGTTCAGTTTTACCTGTCGGAATGCCCGGGTACTCGCCCGGCCCCGGACAGGACAGGGGCAGCCCGTCGGTGCATGGAAGGAGCGCAGATGACCTCTGCGGACAGGTCCGGCCTGGAGGCGGTTCTCCGCGCCGAGGTGGACGGCGAGGTCCGCTTCGACGCGGGCAGCCGTGGCGCCTACGCCACGGACGGTTCGAACTACCGGCAGGTCCCGCTGGGCGTCGTCGTCCCCCGCGGTGTCGAGGCCGGGGCCCGGGCGGTGGCGGTGTGCGCACGCTTCGACGTCCCCGTCCTCTCCCGGGGCGGCGGCACCAGTCTGGCCGGACAGTCGACCAACACCGCGGTGGTGATCGACTGGAGCAAGTACTGCACCGGTGTGCTCTCCGTCGACCCCGAGCGCCGCACCTGTGTGGTGGAGCCCGGCATCGTCCTCGACGAACTCAACCGGCGACTCGCCCGCCACCGGCTCCAGTTCGGGCCGAAGCCGTCGACCCACAGCCACTGCGCGCTCGGCGGCATGATCGGCAACAACTCCTGCGGCGCCTCCGCCCAGGCCTACGGCAAGACCGTCGACAACGTACGGCGCCTGGAGATCCTCACCTACGACGGACAGCGCGCCTGGGTCGGCCCCACCCCGCCCGACGAGCGCGCCCGGATCATCGCCGGCGGCGGCCGGCTCGCCGAGATCTACGCCGGCCTCGACCGCCTCGCCACCGAGTACCTGGCCGACATCCGCCGCGGCTACCCCAAGATCCCGCGCCGCGTCTCCGGCTACAACCTGGACTCGCTGCTGCCCGAGAACGGCTTCGACGTGGCCAAGGCGCTCGTCGGCAGCGAGGGCACCCTGGTGACCGTCCTGCGCGCCGAACTCGACCTCGTGCCCGTGCCGCGGTACCAGTCCCTGCTCGTCCTCGGCTACGACGACATCTGCGCCGCCGCCGACGACGTCCCCCGCCTGCTGGAGCACTGCTCGCCCACCCAGCTGGAGGCCCTGGACGGGCGCATGGCCCAGCTGATGCGCGAGGAGGGCGCCTACCTCGACTCGCTCCGCATCCTTCCCGACGGCGACAGCTGGCTGATGGTGCAGTACAGCGGGGACAGCCAGGAGGACGTCGACGCGCAGGCGCACGCGCTGCTGCGCGCCGTCGGCCGCGACGAGAAGGACGGACGCGTCGCCTTCTCCGACGATCCCGAGCGCGAGCAGAAGATGCTCAAGGCCCGCGAGGCCGGACTCGGCGTGACCGCCCGCCCGCCGGACGACCGGGAGACCTGGGAGGGCTGGGAGGACTCCGCCGTGCCGCCCGAACGCCTCGGCGACTATCTGCGCGACCTCAAGCGGCTCTTCGAGGAGTTCGGCTACGACCACCCGTCCCTGTACGGCCATTTCGGGCAGGGCTGCGTCCACACCCGCATCCCCTTCGGCCTCACGACCGCCGAGGGCGTGGCCGGCTTCCGGCGCTTCCTGGAACGCGCGGCCGACCTCGTCGCCTCCCACGGCGGCTCCCTCTCCGGCGAGCACGGCGACGGCCAGGCCCGGGGCGAGCTGCTCACCCGGATGTTCGGAGAGCGGCTCGTGACCGCGTTCGGTGAGCTGAAGGCGCTCTTCGACCCCGGCAACCGGATGAATCCCGGCAAGATCGTCCACCCCCACCCCGTCGACGGGCAGCTGCGGCTCGGCCCCGGCTGGCGGCCCGCCACCCCCGCCACGCACTTCGGCTTCCCCGAGGACGACCACTCCTTCAACCGCGCGGTCATGCGCTGCGTCGGCATCGGCAACTGCCGCAGCCACTCCGGCGGCGTCATGTGTCCCTCGTACCGGGCCACGAGGGAGGAGGAACACTCCACCCGGGGCCGGGCCCGGCTGCTGTTCGAGATGCTCGACGGGCACGCCGACTCCGCCGTCCGGGACGGCTGGCGCTCCACCGCCGTACACGACGCGCTCGACCTCTGCCTGGCCTGCAAGGGCTGCAAGTCCGACTGTCCGACCGGCGTCGACATGGCCACCCTCAAGGCGGAGTTCATGTCCCACCACTACGCGGGCCGGATACGTCCCATGGCCCACTACTCCATGGGCTGGCTCCCGCTCTGGGCCCGGCTGTCGCGCATCGCTCCCGCCCTGGTCAACTCCGCCCTCCACGCCCCCGCACTGGCCCGCCTCGGCAAGCGGCTCGCCGGCATCGACGGGGCCCGCCAGGCCCCCGTGTTCGCCGAGGAGTCCTTCGTCCAGTGGTGGCGGGCCCGCCACCGTCCGGAGCCGGACCCGGCCGACCCGCGCACGGTCGTCCTGTGGCCGGACACCTTCAGCACCTACTTCCACCCCGCCATCGCCAAGTCGGCGGTACGCGTCCTGGAGGACGCCGGCTTCCGGGTCGCCGTGCCCACCGGGCCCGTGTGCTGCGGCCTGACCTGGATCTCCACCGGTCAACTCCCCGTCGCCAAGAAGGTGCTGACCCGCACCCTCGGCGTGCTGCGGCCCTACCTGGAGGCCGGCACACCGATCATCGGACTGGAACCCTCCTGCACGGCCGTCTTCCGCTCCGACGCCCCGGAACTGCTGCCCGGCGACCAGGACGTCGCACGGCTCGCCGCCCAGACGCGCACCTTCGCCGAACAGCTCGTCCACCACGCCCCCGACGACTGGCGGCCCCCGCAGCTCGCCCGGCAGGCCACCGTCCAGACCCACTGCCACCAGCACGCCGTCATGAAGTTCGACGCCGACCGCGAGCTGCTGCGCCGCGCCCATCTCGACGCCGAGGTGCTCGACGAGGGCTGCTGCGGCCTGGCCGGCAACTTCGGTTTCGAACGCGGCCACCACGAGGTGTCCATGGCCGTCGCCGAACAGGGCGTCCTGCCCGCCGTCCGCGGAGCCGCCCCGGACAGCCTGGTCCTCGCCGACGGCTTCAGCTGCCGCACCCAGATCGAGCAGGGCGGCACCGGCCGTCGCGCCCTGCACCTCGCCGAGGTCCTGGCGCTCGCCCTCGACGGCAACCTGCCCGCCGACCACCCGGAGCGCCTGGGCGACCGCCCGCCCGAGCCCTCCCGTACCGCCCGCTGGGCGACGACGGCCGCCGTGGCCGTCCTCGCCGCGGGTGCCGTGAGTGCCGCGAGTGCCGCGGGCGGGCTGCGCAAGCGGGGGAGGCGAGCATGAGCGACCAGCCTGCCGTGGACGCGGTCGACACCGCCGTCTACACCGTGCCCACCGACGCTCCCGAGGCGGACGGCACCCTCGCCTGGGACAGGACCACCCTCGTCCTGGTGACCGTCCGCTCCGGCTCCGCCACCGGCCTCGGCTACACCTACGCGCCCGCCGCCACCGCCCACGTCGTCCGCGAACTGCTCGCCGGACCGGTCACCGGCCTCGACGCCCACGACGTGCCGCGCGCCAACGAACGCATGTCCCGGGCCGTACGCAACGCCGGACTGCCGGGCATGGCCGCCCAGGCGATCGCCGCCGTGGACATCGCCCTGTGGGACCTCAAGGCCCGACTGCTCGGCCTGCCCCTCGTCCGCCTGCTGGGCGCCGCCCGCGACGACGTGCCCGTCTACGGCAGCGGCGGCTTCACCACCTACGACGGCGCCCGGCAGGAACGCCAGCTGCGCGGCTGGACCGAGGACCAGGGCATCCCCCGCGTCAAGATCAAGATCGGGGAGTCGTGGGGCGGCCGGCAGGACCGCGACCTGGAACGCGTCGCCCGCGCGCGGGCCGCCATCGGCGATGCGGCCGAGCTGTACGTCGACGCCAACGGCGGCTACACCGCCGGCCAGGCCGTACGGGTCGCGGACCGGCTCGCCGGCCAGGGCGTCACCTGGTTCGAGGAACCGGTCTCCTCCGACCACCTGGCCGGACTCGCGGACATCCGCGGCCGGGTCCCCATGGACGTCACCGCAGGCGAGTACGGCTACACCCTCCCCTACTTCGAGCACATGCTGGCCGCCGGAGCCGTCGACTGCCTCCAGGCCGACGTCACGCGGTGCGGCGGCATCACCGTGTGGCTGCGGGCCGCCGCGCTCGCCCACGCGCGCGGGCTCGACGTCTCCGGACACTGCGCCCCCCACGCCCACGCCCATGTGGCCGCCGCCGTGCCCAACCTGCGCCATCTGGAGTGGTTCCACGACCACGTCCGCATCGAACGGCTCCTGTTCGACGGCGTCCTGGATCCGGGCGGCGGCAGCGTCGCGCCGGGTGCCGACGGGGCACCCGGCCTCGGCCTGACCATGGCCGAGGAGCGGGCGGCGCCCTACCGGGTCGCGTGAGACGACCGCTCGGGAAATGGAATGGAAACGCGGAACGCTGTGACAGAGGAGAGGACCATGCCCCCCACCGTCGTCATCACCGGCGCCAGCGCCGGCATCGGCCGCGCCACCGCGCGCCTGTACGCCCGGCGCGGCGCCGACGTCGTACTGGTCGCGCGCGGCGAGGGCGGCCTCCGGGCGGCGGCCGACGAGGTCGCGGTGCTCGGCGGGCGGCCCCTGGTGCGGGTGGCCGACGTGGCCGACGCGGCGCAGCTGGAGGCCGCCGCCGAGGCCGCGGAGCAGACGTTCGGCCCCATCGACGTATGGATCAACTGCGCCTTCTCCACGGTGTTCGCGCCGTTCGAGGAGATCACCGCCGAGGAGTTCAAGCGGGTCACCGAGGTGACCTACCTCGGCTTCGTCAACGGCACCCGTACGGCCCTGAAGCGCATGCTGCCCCGCGACCGGGGCACCATCGTGCAGGTCGGCTCCGCGCTCGGGGAGCGCGCGATCCCGTTGCAGTCGGCGTACTGCGGGGCCAAGCACGCCATCAACGGCTTCACCTCCTCCCTGCGCACGGAACTGCTGCACCGCCACAGCAACGTGCACGTCACCCTCGCCCAGATGCCCGCCGTCAACACCCCCCAGTTCCAGTGGGTGCGCTCCCGGCTGGCCAAGCACCCCATGCCGGTCCCGCCGATCTACCAGCCCGAGGTGGCCGCCCGGGGCGTGCTCCACGCCGCCGACCACCCGGGCCGCAAGCAGTACTACATCGGCGCCTCCACCCCGGCCACCGTCTGGGCCAACCGGCTCGCCCCGGCACTGCTCGACCGCTATCTGGCCCGCACCGGCTTCGACTCCCAGCAGACCGACCGCGTCCCGCCGGCCGGCCTGGACAATCTCTTCGAACCGGTCGACCGCACGTCCGCCGACGACCAGGGCGCGCACGGCGTCTTCGACGACCGCTCCCACTCCCGCTCCTGGCAGGAGACCCTCGTCCGGCACCCCGCCGCCACCGCCCTCGGCGCGGGCGCCGTCCTGCTGGGCACGGTGTGCGGCCTGCGCCGCCGCACCTCGCGCGCGGCATAGGCTGACGGCGTGCGCCTCCTCCTCATGTCCGACACGCACCTGCCCAAGCGTGCCAAGCAGCTGCCCGAGCAGCTGCTCGCCGAACTCCCGGGCGCCGATGTCGTGTTCCACGCCGGGGACTGGGTCGACACCGCCACCCTCGACCTGCTGGAGAGCCGCAGCCGCCGGCTGATCGGGGTCTACGGCAACAACGACGGCCCCGGCCTGCGCGCCCGGCTCCCCGAGGTGGCCCACGCCGAACTGGACGGCCTGCGCTTCGGCGTCGTCCACGAGACCGGCCCCGCCCAGGGCCGCGAGGCCCGCTGCGCCGCCCGCTTCCCCGGCCTGGACGTCCTGGTCTTCGGGCACAGTCACATCCCCTGGGACACCACCGCGCCCGGCGGTCTGCGCCTGCTCAACCCCGGGTCCCCGACCGACCGCCGCCGCCAGCCCCACTGCACCTACCTCACGGCGGTGGTCGCCGGCGGAGCGCTCACCGACGTGACCCTGCACCGCCTGCCGCAGCGGTAGCGGGCCGTGACATCATCCGCGGATGATCAACAGCTCCGGCATACCCGCCGTCGTACCCGCCGGCCGCCTCGCCGACCCCGACCAGCCCGTGCTGCCGCTGGCCGGCGGCCTGGAACTGCGGCCCTGGCGCCTCGACGACGCCGACGCCGACGCCCTGCACACCGCGGGCCGGGATCCGGCGATCAGCCACTGGAACCTCTTCTCCGTCGGCAGCCGGGACGAGGCCCGGGCCCGGATCGAGCGCCTGCACGCGCGCCGACGGGCCGAGACCGGGGCGATCTGGGCCATCGCCGCCTGCGGAGGCGCGCCCGTGGGGCTCGCCGGCCTCAACGACGTCGACCTGGCGGGCGGCACCGCCGAGGTCGTCTACTGGGTGCTGCCCGAGGCGCGCGGCGGCGGCATCGCGGTCGCGGCGGCCCGGCGGCTGAGCCGCTGGGCCCTGGACGACCTGGGCCTGCACCGGCTGACGCTCTGCCACTCGACGGCCAATCCCGCCTCGTGCCGGGTGGCCGAGAAGGCCGGATACGCCGCCGAGGGCACCCGGCGCAGCTCCCTGCTGCACACCGACGGCTGGCACGACCAGCACGTGCACGCGCGCGTGGCCGGCGACCCCGAGTAGCGCCGCCGCGTCACCGAGCCGACCACCGGGCGGGCGGGGGCGGGCGGCAACGCGGGCGCCTCGCTCGGCGGCGCCGCGGACTGCGTGGCCGCCGAGGCCCGGGTCCGCCCCGAGACCGAGGCGCCGAAGCGGACCGGGCTCGTCGACGCCGGGCTGCTCACGGAGGTCCGGGAGGCGGCGCTCGCGGCACCGCCCCGGGCGAATCAGGCCACCGACCGCGGATGGATCGCCCCGCTCGTCCCGCTCAGCGGTGCCCCGGTGCCGCCCCACCGCAGGGCCACGATCTCCGCCGCCACCGACACCGCCACCTCCTCCGGCGTGCGGGCCCCGAGATCCAGGCCGACCGGAGAGCGCAGGCGGGCCAGTTCCTCGTCGGTGAGGCCCGACTCGGCCAGGCGGCGCAACCGGTCGTCGTGGGTGCGCCGGCTGCCCATCGCCCCGATGTACGCCGCCGGGCGCCGCAGCGCCTCCCGCAGTACCGGCACATCGAACTTCGGGTCGTGGGTGAGGACGCAGATCGCCGTCCGCTCGTCGGTGTGCGTGCCGCGCAGATACCGGTGCGGCCAGTCCACGACGACCTCCACGCCCGCCGGGAAGCGGCTGGGCGTGGCGAACACCGGGCGGGCGTCGCACACGGTCACCCGGTAGCCGAGGAAGTCCCCGATCCGGGCCACGGCGGCGGCGTAGTCGATGGCGCCGAACACCAGCATGCGCGGCGGTGGCGCGAAGGACTGCACGAACACCGTGACGGTGTCCTCGCGCCGCTCGCCGTGCGGCCCGTAGTGCCGCAGGCCCGTCGCACCGAGGGCGAGTCCGCCGCGCGCGTCGGCGGCGACGGCCGCGTCGAGCCCCCGTGTGCCCAGGCTCCCGGCGGCCGTCCGCGCCCACACCGCGAGGGCGGCCCCGCGCGGCGCCGGCCCGTCGACCACGATGGCCGCCGTGACCGGTTCACCGCCCGCGACGGACGCGGCGACCGCGCCGAACACCGGATCCCGGGCCGGGGTCACGGGCCGTATCAGAACGGTGATCTCTCCGCCGCAGGTGAGCCCGGCCGCGAAGGCGTCCTCGTCGCTGTAGCCGAAGGTCTCCAGCCGTGCCGTGCCGCTCTCGACGACGTCCCGGGCCAGTTCGAACACCGCGCCCTCCACGCAGCCGCCGGAGACGCTGCCCACCACCTCGTCGTCCGGGCCGACCGCCAGCGAGGCCCCCGGACCACGGGGGGCGCTGTGGCTGACGGCGACGACCGTGGCCAGCCCGAACGGCAGCCGAGCGGCGTACCACCGGTCCAGTACCGCGAGAATCTCACGCATCGCCCGCTCCTCGGCTCACCCGGAACGACACCTGGTTGAACGTTAATCCGTTGGTGGTGCCGCCGCCGTTCTGCTGCACTGCACCGGTCGAGTTCCCGAGAGAACCCAGGAGCGATCATGCGAGCAGCGTTCATGTCCCGCCCGGAAGGAATCGCCCACTCTCTCAAGGACATGACGCTTCGTGCCTCTGCTCAATCTGGGAATCCTCGCGCACGTCGACGCAGGTAAGACCAGCCTGACCGAACGGCTGCTGTACACCGCCGGAGTGATCGACGAGATCGGCAGCGTCGACGCGGGCAGCACCACCACCGACACCCTCGCGCTGGAGCGCCGGCGCGGGATCACCATCAAGTCCGCCGTCGTGTCGTTCCCGCTCGACGGCGTCACCGTCAACCTCATCGACACCCCCGGCCACCCGGACTTCATCGCCGAGGTGGAGCGCGTGCTCGGCGTGCTCGACGGTGCCGTCCTGGTCGTCTCCGCCGTCGAGGGCGTCCAGGCGCAGACCCGGGTGCTGATGCGCACCCTGCGCCGCCTGCGGATCCCCACCCTGATCTTCGTCAACAAGATCGACCGGCGCGGCGCCCGGGAGGCGGCCGTACTCCGCCGGATGGCGCAGCGGCTGGGCGTACCGCTCGTCCCGACGGGGACCACCGCCGGACTCGGCACGCGAGCCGCCCGCTTCGTCCCCGGCCTCGGCCCGGCCGCGCTGGAGGCGCTGGCGGACCGGGACGACCGCCTGCTCGCCGCCTGTCTGGACGGCGCCGTCCCCGAGGACCGGCTGCGCCGCGCCCTGACCGCGCAGACCCGCAGCGCCGCCGTCCACCCGGTGTACTTCGGCTCCGCGATCACGGGCGCCGGTGTGCCCGAGCTGATCGGCGGCATCGGACGGCTGCTGCCCACCGCCGTCGGCGACCCCGACGGCCCCCTGTCGGGGACGGTCTTCAAGGTCGAGCGGGGCCCGGCGGGCGAGAAGGTGGCCTACGCCCGCCTCTTCTCCGGCACCCTGCGCGTCCGCGACCGGATCCCGTTCGGCGACGGCCGGCACGGCACCGGCGAAGAGGGCCGCGTGACCGCGCTCAGCGTCTTCGAGCGGGGCACGGACAGCCGGGCGGACAGCGTCGGAGCGGGCCGGATCACCAAGGTGTGGGGCCTCGGCGGCATCCGGATCGGTGACGCGCTCGGCACTCCCGGACGGTCCGGCGGGCACCATTTCGCGCCGCCCACCCTGGAGACCGTCGTCGTCCCCGGCCCCGGCGCGGACCGGCGCTCCCTGCACCTGGCGCTGACCCGGCTCGCCGAACAGGATCCGCTGATCGGCGTCCGCCACGACGCGTCGCGCGGGGAGACCTCGGTGTCCCTCTACGGCGAGGTGCAGAAGGAGGTCCTCCAGGCCACCCTCGCCGACGAGTACGGCCTGGACGTCGCCTTCCGCGAGACCACGACCCTGTGCATCGAGCGGCCGCTCGCCAGCGGACACGCCGTCGAGTACAACCAGAAGGACCCGAACCCCTTCCTCGCCACCGTCGGCCTGCGCGTCGACCCCGCCCCGCCCGGCGCGGGCGTGGCGTTCCGGCTGGAGGTGGAGCTGGGTTCGATGCCGTACGCCTTCTTCAAGGCCGTCGAGGACACCGTCCGCGAGACGCTCGGCCAGGGACTGCGCGGCTGGCAGGTCACCGACTGCACGGTCACCATGACCCACTCCGGCTACTCGCCCCGGCAGAGTCACGCCCATCAGGGCTTCGACAAGAGCATGTCGAGCACCGGTCACGACTTCCGGGGCCTGACCCCGCTGGTCCTGACCGACGCGCTGCGCCGGGCCGGCACCCTGGTGCACGAGCCGATGCACCGCTTCCGCCTGGAGGCGCCGGCCGACACCCTGGGCGCGCTGCTGCCGGTGCTGGCCCGGCTCGGGGCGGTGCCGGAGAGCACCGGCACGCACGCCGTGACCTGTGTGCTGGAGGGCACGGTTCCGGCGGCCCGGACACATGCGCTGGAGCAGCGGCTGCCCGGGCTGACCCGGGGCGAGGGCGAGCTGGAGACGGCCTTCGACCACTACGCGCCGGTGATCCGCGGCACCGTCCCCGAACGGCCGCGCACCGATCACAACCCGCTGAACCGGAAGGAGTACCTGCTGAAGGTGACCCGCCGGACGGGGGAGTGGGACGGCTGAGCTGACCAACAGTCAACTTACTCATGAGTCAGAAACTATTGACGCTGTCCGGGCGCCGTCGGACTGTGGTGGACATGCCGAAAATCCGGGCACGTCTGCTGACTGTTCTGGTCGTCCTGTGCGGATCCCTCGCGGTGGGGGGGGGGCCCCCCCCCCCCCCCCCCCCCCCCCCCCCCCCCCCCGGGGTGGCCCCCCCCCCCCCCCCCCCCCCCCCCC
>NZ_JAINRE010000170.1 GCF_020400595.1 Streptomyces naphthomycinicus
CACGACCTGCCGTACCACATCATCGGCTCCGACCTCGCGGGCGTCGTCCTGCGCACCGGCCCCGGCGTCAACGCCTGGAAGCCCGGTGACGAGGTGGTCGCGCACTGCCTCTCCGTCGAGCTGGAGTCCTCCGACGGCCACAACGACACCATGCTCGACCCCGAGCAGCGGATCTGGGGCTTCGAGACCAACTTCGGCGGCCTCGCCGAGATCGCGCTGGTGAAGTCCAACCAGCTGATGCCCAAGCCCCGGCATCTGACCTGGGAGGAGGCCGCGGCTCCGGGCCTGGTCAACTCCACCGCGTACCGGCAGCTGGTGTCCCGCAACGGCGCCGGCATGAAGCAGGGCGACAACGTCCTGATCTGGGGCGCGAGCGGCGGACTCGGCTCGTACGC
>NZ_JAINRE010000171.1 GCF_020400595.1 Streptomyces naphthomycinicus
ACGCCTCCGGCACCGGTACGGCGCGCACCTCGTCGGCGGTCGCGGTGCCGTGCTCCAGCAGCCGATGCCGCTCGTCGGCGTCGAGCAGGTCGATCAGCCCGATCGGCTGCTCCGGGTCGGCGGTGACCGCCTCCAGCAGAAGCGTCCAGCGCCGGGCGAGAGCGGCGACCGTGTCCCGGTCGAACAGGTCGGTGGCGTACTCCACCGCGCCGACGATCCCGGCCGGGCTTCCGTCCGGCCCGAACCGTTCGGCGAGGTTCACCCCCAGGTCGAACTTGGCGGTTCCGGTGGCCACCGCGTAGGTGGCGACGTCCAGGCCGGGCAGCGAGAAACGGCCCATCGGCGCGTTCTGCACGGCCAGGATGGTCTGGAACAGGGGA
>NZ_JAINRE010000172.1 GCF_020400595.1 Streptomyces naphthomycinicus
CCCCCTGTTCCAGACCGGTCTGGCCGTGCAGAACGCGCCGGGCGGCGGCTTCGAGCTGCCCGGTCTGCAGGCCACCGGGATGGCCGTGCCCACCGGGACCTCCCGGCTCGACCTGACCTTCGGCCTGGCCGAGCAGCACGGGCCCGACGGCGCGCCGGCCGGTCTGACCGGTGCGGTGGAGTACAGCACCGACCTGTTCGACCGTTCGACGGTGGAGGCCCTCTTCGCCCGGTGGACCAGGCTGCTGGCCGCGGTCGCGGCCGCTCCGGAGCGGACGATCGGCGGGATCGATCTGCTGTCCGAGGACGAGCGCCGCGAGCTGCTGCCCGCCGCCGGGAGCGGGGCCGCGACCAGGAGCCTGCCGGAGCTGC
>NZ_JAINRE010000173.1 GCF_020400595.1 Streptomyces naphthomycinicus
CGTTGGTGCCGCTGATGCCGAAGGACGAGATGCCGGCGCGGCGCGGGCGGTCCGTCGCCGGCCACTCCCGCCGCTCGGTCAGCAGACGCACGTTCCCCGCGTCCCAGTCGACCTTCGTGGACGGCCGGTCCACATGCAGGGTCATCGGCAACACCCCGTGACGCATCGCCATCACCATCTTGATGACACCCGCCACCCCCGCCGCCGCCTGCGTGTGCCCGATGTTCGACTTCACCGAACCCAGCCACAACGGCTCGACCCGCTCCTGACCATAAGTCGCCAGCAACGCCTGCGCCTCGATCGGATCCCCCAGCGTCGTCCCCGTCCCATGCGCCTCCACCACATCCACATCGGCGG
>NZ_JAINRE010000174.1 GCF_020400595.1 Streptomyces naphthomycinicus
ATCGCGTCGATCTCGCGGCGGACCCGCCTGAGGAAGGCGTGCGTGGCGGGCAGGTTCTCGCAGTTGGTGCCCTCCTCCGCGTAGAGGTAGGGCACCGCGTCCAGGCGGTAGCCGTCGATGCCGAGGTCCAGCCAGAACCGCAGGGCGGCCAGGATCTCCTCCTGGACGGCCGGGTTCTCGTAGTTGAGGTCCGGCTGGTGCGAGAAGAACCGGTGGAAGTAGTACTGGCCGCGCACCGGGTCGAAGGTCCAGTTGGAGACCTCGGTGTCGACGAAGATGATCCGCGCGTCCTCGTACTGCTTGTCGTCGTCGGCCCACATGTAGTAGTCGCCGTAGGGACCGTCGGGATTCTTGCGG
>NZ_JAINRE010000175.1 GCF_020400595.1 Streptomyces naphthomycinicus
TGGGCGTCGATCTCCTTGCGCACCCGCTTCAGGAACTGGTGGGTCTCGGGCAGGTTCTCGCAGTTGGTGCCCTCCCGCTGGTACAGGTACGGCACCGCGTCCAGCCGGAACCCGTCGATGCCGAGATCCAGCCAGAACTTCAGCGCGGAGATCATCTCCTCCTGGACGGCCGGGTTCTCGTAGTTCAGATCCGGCTGGTGCGAGAAGAAGCGGTGCCAGTAGTACTGCTTGCGTACCGGGTCGTACGTCCAGTTGGAGACCTCGGTGTCGACGAAGATGATGCGGGCGTCCTGGTACTGCTTGTCGTCGTCCGCCCAGACGTAGTAGTCGCCGTACGGACCGTCCGGATCCCGCCTC
>NZ_JAINRE010000176.1 GCF_020400595.1 Streptomyces naphthomycinicus
CAGGACCGCGAACGCCCCCTGTGGCTGGGCTCGTTGAAGTCCAACATCGGACACACCCAGATGGCCGCGGGCGTGGCCGGTGTGATCAAGATGGTTCAGGCCATGCAGCACGGCGTGCTCCCCGCCACCCTGCACGTCGACACCCCGACGTCCCAGGTCGACTGGTCGGACGGAGCGGTCGAACTGCTGACGGAGGCCCGCGAGTGGCCGGACGTCGACCGGCCGCGCCGGGTGGGTGTGTCCGGGTTCGGTGTCAGCGGTACGAACGCGCATCTGATTCTGGAGCAGGCTCCGGTGGAGTCGGCCGAGGTGTCGGCTGACGGTGTGCCGGTGGTGCCGGTGGTGCCGGTGGTGC
>NZ_JAINRE010000177.1 GCF_020400595.1 Streptomyces naphthomycinicus
AGTTCTCGCGGCAGCGGGGTCTGGCGTCCGACGGGCGTTGCAAGTCGTACGCGGACGCGGCCGACGGCACGGGCTGGGCCGAGGGCGCGGGCGTCGTCGTCCTGGAGCGTCTCTCGGAGGCCCGGCGCAAGGGCCACCAGATCCTGGCGGTGGTGCGGGGCAGCGCGGTCAATCAGGACGGCGCCTCGAACGGCCTGACCGCTCCCAACGGCCCATCGCAGCAGCGGGTGATCCGCAAGGCACTGGCGAACGCCGGTCTGACGCCCGTCGACGTGGACGCGGTGGAGGGCCACGGCACGGGCACGGTCCTCGGCGACCCGATCGAGGCCCAGGCCCTCCTCGCCACCTACGGC
>NZ_JAINRE010000178.1 GCF_020400595.1 Streptomyces naphthomycinicus
CCGGGTGTACGTGCTGGACGAGCGGATGCGGCTGGTCCCGCCGGGCACGGTGGGAGAGCTGTACGTCGCGGGAGCGGGCCTGGCACGCGGATATCTGAACCGGCCGGGGCTGACCGCCGGACGGTTCGTCGCCTGCCCATACGGCACGGACGGCGCACGCATGTACCGCACCGGCGACCTGGTCCGCCGGCGCTCCGACGGAGACCTGGAATACGTCGGCCGCACCGACGACCAGGTGAAGGTACGCGGCTTCCGGGTGGAACTCGGCGAGATCGAGGCCGCCCTGGCCGAACACCCCGGCGTCGCCCAGGCCGCCGTCCTCGCCCGCGACGACCGGCTCGTCGGCTACGT
>NZ_JAINRE010000179.1 GCF_020400595.1 Streptomyces naphthomycinicus
GAGGATCTCACGCTGCCAGAGCGTGTAGTCGGCGTACTGCACGGGCAGCGGCGCCCAGCCGGGGGCCTCGCCGCCGCACCGGGCGGCGTACGCCGTCCCCAGGTCCGCCGCCAGCGGACCCAGCGACCACGCGTCGCCCGCGATGTGGTGCAGCACCAGCACCAGCACGTGTTCGGCGGGGCCGACCTGGAGCAGGCCGACGCGGAGCGGGATGTCGTGCCTGACGTCGAAGCCCTGCCGGGCGGTCGCCGCGATCGCGTCACCGACCCGGTCCTCGGTGGTCCGCTCGGTCCGCAGGAGGTCCTCGGCGACGCTGTCGAGGGGGAGGACGACCTGGTACGGCTGC
>NZ_JAINRE010000017.1 GCF_020400595.1 Streptomyces naphthomycinicus
GGGGGGTGGGGGGGGGGGGGGGGGCCCCCGGGCGGGCCCCCACCCCTGCGTACTGCCGTCCCGACTGCGGCCGCCGCCCCGAGCCGCGGGCCGGCCCCCGTGCCCGGCCGCGTACCGGCCCCGTGTCGGCCCCCGTGCCCGGCCGCTACCGGCCCCGTGTCGGCCCCCGTGTCCGGCCGCGTGCCCAGCGCCTGATCGGCCGCGTGTCCGGCCGTGTGTCCGGCCGTGTGTCCGGCCGTCTGCTCAGTCGCGTGAGTTGCCGAACAGGATGCGGTAGACGATCAGCAGGACCAGGGAACCGCCGATGGCCGCGGCCCAAGTGGCGCCGTCGTAGAAATTCTTGGTGACCGGATGGTCCAGCCAGCGGGCCGAGATCCAGCCCCCTGTGAACGCGCCCGCGACGCCGATCAGGGTCGTGCCGATGAAGCCGCCGGGGTCACGTCCCGGCAGGAGGACCTTGGCGATGGCTCCGGCCAGCAGTCCCAGGATGATCCAACCGATGATGCTCATGCCGTGAACCTGCCCTTCCGCGCTGTGTCCGCACTGTCCGGGGCCTGACTTTCCGGTGAGGACCCGCTGTACGTCGCGCGCGTGTTCGTGCCGTGTCGATGAAAAGGACGTCACGGGGCCACCCGCCGGTTGCCGCGGTCAGTAGGGTGCGGCCCATGACACCTGCCGACGCCGCTCTGCGCCGCACCCTGGGCGTGCGGGACGCCGTGGTCGTGGGCCTCGGCTCGATGATCGGCGCCGGCGTCTTCTCGGCCCTGGGACCGGCCGCGCGCGCGGCCGGCTCCGGGCTGCTCCCCGCGCTGGCCCTCGCCGCGGTGGTGGCCTACTGCAACGCCATGTCCTCGGCCCGGCTCGCCGCCCGCTACCCCGCCTCCGGCGGCACGTACGTGTACGGCAGGGAGCGGCTCGGCGCCTTCTGGGGCTATCTCGCGGGCTGGGCCTTCGTGGTGGGCAAGACGGCGTCCTGCGCGGCCATGGCGCTCACCGTGGGCGCGTACGTGTGGCCGGGGCAGGCGCACGCGGTGGCGGTCGCGGCCGTGGTGGCGCTGACCGCCGTGAACTACGGCGGTGTCCAGAAGTCGGCCTGGCTGACGCGGGGGATCGTGGCGGTCGTCCTGGCCGTCCTCGCGGCCGTGGTCGTGGCGTGCCTGGCCTCCGGGCGGGGCGATGCGGGGCGGCTGGACGTGGGCCTGTCCTCGGGTGCGGGCGGGGTGCTCCAGGCGGCCGGGCTGCTGTTCTTCGCGTTCGCCGGGTACGCGCGGATCGCCACTCTCGGGGAGGAGGTGCGCGATCCGGCGCGCACGATTCCGCGCGCGATCCCGCTGGCCCTGGGGATCGCTCTGGTGGTGTACGCGTGCGTGGCCGTCGCGGTGCTGAGTGTCCTCGACGCGGACCGGCTCGGGCATGCGACGGCGCCGCTGGCCGACGCGGTGCGGGTCGCCGGGGTGCCGGGGCTCGCGCCCGTGGTGCGGGGCGGGGCGGCGGTGGCCGCGCTGGGCTCGCTGCTCGCGCTGATCCTCGGCGTGTCCCGGACGACGCTCGCCATGGCCCGGGACGGGCATCTGCCGGGAGCGCTGGCAGCCGTGCATCCGCGGTTCCGGGTGCCGCACCGGGCGGAGCTGGCCGTGGGCGCGGTGGTCGCCGTCCTCGCCGCCACGGTGGACGTGCGCGGCGCGATCGGTTTCTCGTCGTTCGGGGTGCTGGCCTATTACGCGGTCGCCAACGCCTCGGCCTGGACGCTGAGCGCGGCCCCGCGGGCCCGCGTGGTGCCCGCGGTGGGTCTGCTGGGCTGCGCCACGCTGGCGTTCGCCCTGCCCGTGGCCTCGGTGGCCGTCGGCGCGGGCGTGCTGGCGGTCGGCGTGGCGGCCTACGGCGTCCGCCGCCCGCACGCGGGCCGGCGCGGGGCGTGAGGCGTCGTCCGCGGGCCTGCGCGGGCGTACGGCGCCGGTGGGCTCAGCGGGTCGCGAACGGCTGGTCGGTGGGGACGATCTCGCGGCCCAGCGGCAGCAGGGAGACCGGGATCAGCTTGAAGTTGGCGATACCGAACGGGATGCCGATGATCGTGATGCACAGCGCGATACCGGTGGCGATGTGGGCGAGCGCCAGCCACCAGCCGGCCAGGATCAGCCACAGGACGTTGCCGACGCAGGAGGGCGCGCCGGCGTCACGCCGCTCGACCGTGGTGTACCCGAACGGCCAGAGGGCGTAGACACCGATGCGGAAGGCGGCGATCCCGAAGGGGATGCCGATGATCGTGATGCACAGCAGGACGCCGGCGAGCAGGTAGGCGAGGAAGAGCCAGAAGCCGCTCAGGACGAGCCAAATGACGTTCAGGATGGTCTTCACAGGTGACCTGCCATCTTCTCCAGCCGGGCGATGCGCTCCCCCATCGGCGGGTGCGTGGAGAACATCTTCGCCAGTCCCTGCCCCGGGCGGAAGGGGTTGGCGATCATCATGTGGCTCGCCGTCTCGATCTTGGGCTCGGGCGGCAGCGGAAGCTGCTGGGTACCGGTCTCCAGCTTGCGCAGGGCGCTGGCGAGGGCGAGGGGGTCGCCCGTGAGCTGGGCGCCGGAGGCGTCCGCCTCGTACTCCCTGGAGCGGCTGATGGCCAGCTGGATCACCGTGGCGGCGAGCGGACCCAGAATCATGATCAGCAACATGCCGAACAGGCCGGGGCCCTCGTCGTCGTCCGAGCGGCCGACCGGGATCAGCCAGGCGAAGTTCACCAGGAACATGATCACGGAGGCGAGTGCGCCGGCGACCGAGGAGATGAGGATGTCCCGGTTGTAGACGTGGCTCAGCTCGTGGCCGATGACGCCGCGCAGCTCGCGCTCGTCCAGGAGACGCAGGATGCCCTCGGTGCAGCACACGGCGGCGTTGCGCGGGTTGCGGCCCGTGGCGAAGGCGTTGGGGGCCTCCGTCGGCGAGATGTACAGCCGGGGCATCGGCTGGCGGGCCTGCGTGGACAGCTCCCGCACCATCCGGTACAGCGCCGGGGCCTCGAACTCGCTGACCGGGCGGGCGCGCATCGCACGCAGCGCCAGCTTGTCGCTGTTCCAGTACGCGTACGCGTTCGTCCCCAGGGCGACCAGGACCGCGACGATCAGTCCCGCGCGGCCGAAGAAGCTGCCGATGACGATGATGAGTGCGGACAGTCCCCCGAGGAGTACGGCGGTCCTGAGCCCGTTGTGCCGGCGGTGCACGGTGCGCCCTCCAAGTCGTGCAGCAGGGGAACACTTTGGTCCAGTGGACCCTCCCGTCTGTGACAACGCCAGGCGGCCGCCACGAGTTCCCCGGTGCGTACGGTGGCGCGCGTCGGCCGCATGGGTGACGTGCTGGTTCGGCCCGCCGCGCGCGTGGTGGCACGGGTGCCCCACGCGCGCGTGACGACTCCTGGAACAGTCCGGTCCTAGAACAGTCCGGTGGCCGCGAAGCGGAGGACCAGCTGGGGTACCCCGGACAGGGCGACGCCGAGGACTCCGGTGAGCGCGAGGGCGGCCGTGAGAGGGGCGGGGACGCGGTGGCGGGCGGGCTCTCCCTCGGGGGCGCGGAACAGCAGGGCCGTCCACTGGAGGTAGTAGAAGAGGGCGATGACCACGTTGACGGCCATGACGACGGCGAGCCAGCCGAGACCCGCGTCGACGGCCGCCGAGAACACGGTGACCTTGGCGAACAGGCCGATGATGCCCGGCGGCAGTCCGGCCAGACACAGCAGGAAGAAGGCCAGCAGGAGCGCGGTGACCGGGTTGGTGGCGTACAGGCCCCGGTAGTCGCTGACCCGGTTCAGTGCCCGGCCGCGCCCCACCAGGGCGGCCACCGCGAAGGCCCCGAGGTTCACGGCGGCGTACATCAGGGCGTACGCGACCGTGGAGCCGATCGCCTTCTCGGCGTCCTTGCCGTATCCGGCGGCGGCGATCGGCACCAGCAGGTAGCCGGCCTGGCCGACGGAGGACCAGGCGAGCAGCCGTACGGCGCTGTACGCGCGCGTGGCCTGCTGGCGCAGGGCGGCGACGTTGCCGACGGTCATGGTGAGGGCGGCCAGGGCGGCGAGCGCGGGCCCCCAGACGTCGGCGTACGAGGGGAACGCGACGACGGTGACGAGGATCAGGCCGGAGAAGCCGACCGCCTTGCCGACGACGGACAGGTAGGCGGCGACGGGCAGCGGTGCGCCCACGTAGGTGTCGGGGACCCAGAAGTGGAAGGGGACGGCGGCCGTCTTGAAGGCGAAGCCTACGAGGGTGAGGACGACCCCGGTCTGGGCGAGGGTGTGCAGCTGTCCGCCGACGTGCGGGAGGCGCTGGGCGACCTGGGTGAGATAGAGGGTGCCGGTGGAGGCGTAGACGAAGCTGATGCCCATCAGGCCGACCGCGGTGGCGGTGACCGAGGACAGGAAGAACTTCAGGGCCGCCTCGGAGGACCGCTTGTCGCCGTGCCGGATGCCGACGAGGGCGAAGGCGGGCAGGGAGGCGACCTCCAGGGCGACGATCAGGGTGGCCAGGTCGCGGGAGGCGGGCAGCAGGGCGGCGCCGGCCGCGGAGGACAGCAGCAGGAACCAGAACTCGCCCGCCGGGACGCGCCGCCGGTCGTCGTCGAGGTTCGTGACCGACAGCAGCGCCGCGAGAAGGGCGCCGCCGAGGACCAGGAACTGGATGACGAGGGTGAAGTGGTCGGCGGTGTAGCTGCACGCGCGCGGGGGGCCGGTGAGGCAGAAGGTGCTGCGGTCGCCGTCCAGGAGCGGCAGGAGCATCAGGGCCGCGGCGGCGAGGCCCGCGACCGAGACCCAGCCGAGCACGGCCTTCCGGGGCTCCGGCACGAACAGGTCGGCGACGAGGACGGCCAGTGCCACGACGGCCGCGACGGTGGGCGGGGCGATCGCGAGCCAGTCGACGGACTGGACCAGCGACTCGGCAAGCGGCTGGGCGCTCATCGGGTGCCTCCTGCGAGGAGCTGCTGCACGGCCGGGTCGGTCAGGCCGAGCAGGGCCTTCGGCCACAGTCCGGCGAGGACGGTGAGGGCGACGAGCGGGGTCCAGGCGGCGAGCTCGTACCCGTGGACGTCGGCGAGCTTCGGGGCCTCCTGCTCGACTCCGCCCATGCAGACCCTGCGGACCACGATGAGCATGTACGCGGCCGTCAGCAGGGTGCCGAAGGCGCCGATCGCCATGAAGGTGAGGAAGGCGGGCCGGCCGAGGTCGGCGGCGGGCCGGAACGCGCCGAACAGGGCGAGCATCTCGCCCCAGAACCCGGCGAGTCCGGGCAGGCCGAGGGAGGCGACGGCGCCGAAGGCGAGCAGTCCGCCGAGGCGCGGGGCCCTGCCGTACAGCGCGGCACCCGTCTCTTCGGCGAGGGTGTCGAGGTCGGTGGTGCCGGTGCGGTCCTTCAACGCGCCGACCAGGAAGAACAGCAGGCCGGTGATGAGGCCGTGGGCGACGTTGGCGAACAGGGCGCCGTTCACGCCGGTCGGGGTCATGGTGGCGACGCCGAGCAGGACGAAGCCCATGTGGCCGACGGAGGAGTAGGCGATCAGCCGCTTGAGGTCGCCCTTCGCGCCCTGCTTGGCGAGGGCCAGGCAGGCCAGGGATCCGTAGATGATCCCGACGACGGCGAACGCGGCGAGGTACGGCGCGAAGGTGTGGAAGCCGTGCGGCGCGATCGGCAGCAGGATCCGGACGAAACCGTACGTGCCCATCTTCAGCAGGACACCCGCCAGCAGCACCGAGCCGACCGTGGGAGCGGCGGTGTGGGCGTCGGGCAGCCAGCTGTGCAGCGGCCACATCGGCGTCTTCACCGCGAGCCCGATCCCGATCGCCAGAACGGCGACGACCTGCACGGACGCGGTCAGCGACCGGCCGTTGTCAGTGGCGAGTGCCACCATGTCGAACGTGCCCGCCTTGATACCGATCAGGAGCAGGCCGAGCAGCATGACCACGGAGCCGAGCAGCGTGAAGAGGATGAACTTCCACGCGGCCCGGGTCCTGCCCTCGCCGCCCCAGCGGGCGATGAGGAAGTACATCGGGATGAGCACCATCTCGAACGCGAGGAAGAACAGCAGCAGGTCGAGGACGGCGAAGGTCGCGAGGGTGCCGGACTCCAGGACGAGCAGCAGGGCGACGAACGCCTTCGGGGACGGGCCCGACGGCATCTTGAAGTAGGAGTACAGCGCGCAGAGGAAGGTCAGCAGCGCGGTCAGGACCAGAAGGGGGAGGGAGATGCCGTCGGTGCCGAGGTGGATCCGCACGTCGAGCGCGGGGATCCAGCTGATGTCGGTCGTGGCCTGCATCTTCGACGGATGGTCGTGGTCGAAGCCGAGCGCGAGGACGATCGCGGCGACGAGGATCGCGCCGGTGACGGTCACGCCGTGCCGGAGGACGGCCTGCTCGGGTGACTTCCCCTTCAGTCCGGGCGGGGCCGGGAGGAGAGCGGCGACGGCGCCGAGGAGCGGGCCGACGACGAGGAACGCCAGAAGGAACTGCATCACGGACTCGTTGATATCGATCACGCCTGCTCACGCTCCCGTGGCGACGAGGAGGACGGCGACCGCCAGGACGACGGTGCCGGCGAGCAGCGCGCTCACATAGGTCTGCACATTGCCGGTCTGGGCGCGCCGTACGGCGGCCCCCAGCAGCCGGGGCAGGGCGGCGGCGGCGTGCACGTAGGTGTCGACGACCTCGCGGTCGAGGAACCGGACGAGACTCGCCGCGGCCTGGACGGGGCGGACGAACAGGGCCCCGTAGACGGCGTCCAGGTGGAAGCCGTGGGCCGCGGGGCGGTGCAGGGGGCCGAGCAGCAGCCGCCCGGGGTCCGCGGGGTCGGGGGCGTAGGCGATGTCGCCGTAGGCCGGACGGTGGGTGGCGATGGCCTCGGCCTCGATGAGGCCGGCGTCGCCCTCGGGGTGGGCGGCGACGGCGCCCAGCGGGGTACGGGCGGCGAGTGCGGAGGTCCGCTGCCAGGCGCCGTAGGTGAGCAGCCCGCCGACCACGGCGAGGCCCGTGCCGAGGATCGAGGTGAGGAGGGTCGGGGTCAGGTCGCGGCCGTCGAACCAGCCGGGCAGCGAGCGGTAGGCGAGCCCGCCGAAGGCGAGGGAGGGGATCGCCAGGACCCAGAGCACCACGGTCATGGTGAGCGGCTGGCGGCCGTGGTCGGGGGCCTCGGTGCCCCGCCCGTGGAAGGCCAGCAGCCACAGCCGGGTGGCGTACGCGGCGGTCAGCAGGGCGGTGAGCAGGCCGGCGACGAGGACGATCCAGCCGGCGGCGCCGGGGGTGTGCTCGGTGTGGCCGGCGGTCACGTGCTCGGCGGCGCCGAGGACGGACTCCTTGGAGAAGAAGCCGCTGAAGGGAGGGATCGCGGCGAGCGCGAGCAGCGCCACGGTCATCGTCCAGTAGGCGTCCGGGATCCGGTCGCGCAGGCCGTGCATGCGGGACATGGCGGCCAGCGAGTTGGTGCCGGCCGCGTGGATGATCACGCCGGCCGCGAGGAACAGCAGCGCCTTGAAGGCACCGTGCGCAAGGAGGTGGAAGACGGCGGCACCGCGGTCGCCGACGGCGAGGGCGCCGGTCATGTAGCCGAGCTGGCCGATCGTCGAGTAGGCGAGGACGCGTTTGATGTCGTCCTGGGCGAGCGCGGCGAGACCGGAGCCCGCCATGGTGACGGCGGCCATGACGGCGAGGACCACCATCGCGGCCCGGGACGCCTCGAAGACCGGGAGGAGACGGGCGATGAAGTAGACGCCGGCGGCGACCATCGTCGCGGCGTGGATCAGCGCCGAGACGGGGGTCGGGCCCGCCATCGCGTCCGGGAGCCAGGTGTGCAGCGGGAACTGCGCCGACTTGCCCGCGACACCCGCGAGGAGCAACAGGGCGATCAGCGTCGGGTGGTGCAGGTCGCCGCTCGCGACGGCGTCGAGGACGCGGGTGATGCGGAAGGAGCCGGCGTCGGTGGCCAGGGCGAACAGGCCGATGAGGAACGGCACGTCACCGAGCTTGGTGACGAGGAAGGCCTTCAGGGAGGCGGCGCGGGCCTCGGGGGTCTCCCAGTAGTGGCCGACCAGGAAGTAGGAGCAGATGCCCATGACCTCCCAGCCGACCAGCAGCACGATCAGGTCGCCGGAGTAGACGACCAGGAGCATCGCGGAGGTGAACAGGGAGACGAGAGCGGCGTAGGAGGGGTAGCGCGGGTCGTCGCGCAGGTAGCCGGTGGAGTAGATCTGCACGCAGGTCGCGACGAACGCGACCAGGACGGCGACGAGCGCGGCGAAGCCGTCGATGTGCAGGGCCAGCTCGATCGGCACGGATCCGGTGGGCGTCAGCTCCGTGTGGGCGTCGACGGCCGCGTCGCCGCCCTGCCGTACGGCGACCAGCGCGGCCAGCACGAGCGAGGCCAGCGGCGGCAGCACGGCGAGCGGGCGGACGAAGCCGGGGGCGGTGCGGCCGAGCAGCAGGCCGGCCGCGGCACCCAGGAACGGCAGGAGGGGGACGAGGGCGGCGAGGGTGGTCGTGGTCACGCGGAGGCCTCAGCCTTCTCGGCCGCGGAGGTGCCGGGGCCCTCGGTGTGGGGGCCGGCGGGCTCGGGGCCCTCGGCGGTGTCGCGGAGCTTGTCGATGTCGGAGGTGCCGCGGTTGCGGTAGACGGCGAGCACGATCGCCAGGCCGATGCCGATCTCGGCGGCGGCGATGGCGATGGTGAACAGGGTCAGCGCCTGGCCGGAGTGCAGGGTGTCCTTCGCGGTCCGGCTGAGCCAGACGTCGAAGGCGACCAGGTTGAGGTTGACGGCGTTGAGCATCAGCTCGACCGACATCAGGACCAGGATCGCGTTCCGGCGGGCGAGGACGCCGTACAGGCCGGTGCAGAAGAGGAGGGCGGAGAGTACGGCGGGGTAGGCGAGGTGCATCAGCGGTCGCCTTCCTTCCCGGGTGCCGCGGGTGTCGCGGGTGCCGCGGGTGTCGCGGGTGTCGCGGGTGTCGCGGGTGTCGCGGGTGTCGCGGGTGTCGCGGCGGCCGCGTCCGCCATGGCCTTGCGGGACAGGACGATCGCGCCGACCAGGGCCGCGAGGAGCAGCACGGACAGGGCCTCGAACGGCAGCACCCAGTGCCGGAACAGGCTGGCACCGGTGACCCGGGTGGTGCCGGCGGCCGGGCCGTCCAGGTCGATCCAGGTGGTGCGGAAGGCGTCGACGACCACCCACACCAGGGCGACGGCGGCGGCGGCCGCGACGGCCAGGGCGGCCCAGCGGTTGCCGGAGTCGGCGTCCGGTGAACGGCCGATGGGGGCCTTGGTGAGCATCAGGCCGAACAGGAGGAGGACGACGACCGAGCCCACGTAGATCAGGACCTGTACCCAGGCGATGAACTCGGCCGTGAGCAGCAGGTACTCGACGGCGAGGCCGCCGAGGGTGACCACCAGCCACAGCGCGGCGTGCACCAGCTGCCGGGTGGTGACGGTGACCAGGGCGGCGCCGAGGGTGACCAGGCCGACGAGCAGGAAGGCGATCTCGACGCCGGTCGGGGACAGGAAGCCGTGCCCGGCCGCGGCGAGGTGCGCGGGCTGCCCGGCCGCGGCGAGGGCGGATGCGGCGAGGGTCACGACTCACCCTCCTGCGGGTCCTCGGGTGCGGCCTGGGCGGCGGCCAGCTTCTCGGCGGTCTTGCGGGCGGCGGCGATCTCCTTGGGCTCCTCGGCGCCGGGATCCAGGGCGGGCGGGGCCGGTACGGTCCACATCCACTCGCGGAGCTTGTCGCGCTCGTGGGTGAGGTCGCGGATGTCGGTCTCGGCGTACTCGAACTCCGGGGACCAGAACAGCGCGTCGAACGGGCAGACCTCGATGCAGATACCGCAGTACATGCACAGGGAGAAGTCGATGGCGAACCGGTCGAGGACGTTGCGGCTGCGCTCGCGTCCGCCGGGGGCGGCGGGCGGCACCGTCTCCTTGTGGGAGTCGATGTAGATGCACCAGTCGGGGCACTCGCGGGCGCAGAGCATGCAGACCGTGCAGTTCTCCTCGAACAGGCCGATCACTCCGCGGGTGCGGGGCGGCAGCTCGGGCAGGGCGTCCGGGTACTGCTCGGTGACCGACTTCCTGGTCATCGTGCGCAGGGTGACGGCCAGGCCCTTGGCGAGGCCGGCGCCAGGAATGGGGGCCACTAGGAGATCACCACCTTGACGATGCCGGTGAGGGCGATCTGGGCGAGGGAGAGGGGGACGAGGAGGGTCCAGGAGAGCTTCTGGAGCTGGTCCTCGCGCAGTCGGGGGTAGGTCACGCGGAGCCAGATGACCAGGAAGGCGAGGATCGCGGTCTTCAGCAGGGTCCAGACCCAGCCGAGGCCGTCGGCGCCCCACGGGCCGTGCCAGCCGCCCAGGAAGAGGACGGTGGTCAGACCGCACAGGACGACGATGCCGGCGTACTCGGCGAGCAGGAACAGGGCGAAGCGGAGGCCGGTGTACTCGGTGTACGCACCGAAGATGATCTCCGAGTCGGCGACCGGCATGTCGAACGGCGGGCGCTGCAGCTCCGCGAGTCCGGCGACGAAGAAGACGAGCGCGCCGACGATCTGCCAGGGCACCCACCACCAGTGGAAGGCGTGCAGGATGCCGGGCAGGGAGACCGTGCCCGCGGCCATCGCGACCGAGGCCGCCGCCAGCAGCATCGGGAGTTCGTAGGCGAGCAGCTGGGCGGCCGTGCGCAGGCCGCCGAGCAGGGAGAACTTGTTGGCGCTGGCCCAGCCGGCCATCAGCGAGCCGAGCACGCCGACGCCCATCACCGCGAGCACGAAGAACACGCCGGCGTCCAGCACCTGGCCGACGGCGCCCTCGCCCGGGCCGATCGGGATGGCGAGCAGGACGAGGAGGTACGGCAGCAGGGCCACGGCGGGGGCGAGCTGGAAGACGCGGCGGTCGGCGCCCGCCGGGACCACGTCCTCCTTCTGCGCGAACTTCACGCCGTCCGCGATCAGCTGGGCCCAGCCGTGGAAACCGCCCGCGTACATCGGGCCGAGGCGGCCCTGCATGTGGGCCATCACCTTGTGCTCGGTCTGGCCGACGATCAGCGGGAAGGTGAGGAAGACGACGAACACGACGAGGAGTCGCAGGGCGACGTCCAGCACGTCGTTCACTGCGGGCCTCCTGTGGGGTCGCCGGGGGTGCCCGGGTCTCCGGGGCGGTCGGGGCGGGGCTCGGGCGGCGGTGCCTGGCCGGACTCGGACTCCGGCGCCTGGCCCGACTCGGACTCCGGTGCCTGGCCGGACTCGGACGCGGGCGCCTCGCCGGACTCCGGTTCGGACGACCGGCCGGACTCGGACTCCGGCGCCTGGCCGGACTCGGACGCGGGTGCCTGGCCGGACTCGGACGCGGGCGCCTGGCCCGACTCGGACTCCGGCGCCTGGCCGGACTCGGACGCGGGTGCCTCGCCGGACTCCGGTTCAGGCGACCGGTCGGACTCCGGTGTCCGCTCGGTCTCCTCGAAGGCCGGGCGGGCGTGGTGCCAGGGGGCGTCGGAGCTGCGCGGGGCCGTGGTCCGGCGGGCGGGACGGGCGGAGGCGTCCGGTTCGGCCGGTGCCGCCGCGTCTTCCGGTGCCGCCTCTTCCGCCGCCTGGGCGCGCTGTGACGCCGAGCCCTGTGCGGTGCCGCGCGCGCGGCGGGGCGGGGCGGACGCGGGGGCCGGGCCGGGCTCGTGGGCCACCGAGGCCTCGGCGGCCGGACCCTCCGTCGGCCCTGCCGTCGCCGCTCGGGTGGCATCGCCCTCGGCCGCTGCCTGCTTGCGCGTCGCCGCTTCCTCGGCCCCCGCCGCCTGCTGGCTCGCCGAGCCCTCGCTCGCGCTCCGCGTCCGACGCGGCCGTGCAGCGGCACCCGTGCCCGCACCGGCACCGGCACCGGCACCAGCACCAGCACCAGCACCAGCACCAGCACCAGCAGCCTCCGTGGGCTGAACCGGCTGGGCCGGCTGGGCCGCCTGGCTGGCCGAGCCCTCCGCGGCCGAGCGAGCGCGCCGTACCGGACGGTCTCCCGCCGCGCGCGCCGGGCGGTCTCCCGCGGCGCGTCCCGCCGCCCGGGCCGGACGGGCCGGGGCGGGGGGCGGCTGGCCCTTGAGGGGGCCCCACTCGTTGGGGTCCGGCACGCCCGGGGGCAGCATCTGCCGGCGCTTCGGGCCGCCGTGCTCGGACTCGCCCGGCTCCTTGGCACCGGGCCACGCCTTGGCGACGCGGGCGGCGAGGACGAAGTCCTTGCGGAGCGGGTGGCCCTCGAAGTTCTCGGGGAGCAGCAGGTGGTCCAGCCCCGGGTGGCCCGCGAAGTCGACGCCGAACATTTCGTGGGTCTCGCGCTCGTGCCAGGCGGCGCCCGCGTAGACGCCGACGGCGGAGGGCAGGGCCGGGGCGTCGTGCGGAACCGTCGTCCGGACGAGGAGGCGGCGGACCGGGTTCAGGGCGACGACGTGCGCGGAGACGCGGTAGCCCGTGCCCGGTTCGTCGACCGCGCTCAGCCAGTCGAAGTAGGTGCAGGACAGGGTGGTACGGGCCGTCTCCAGGGCGGTGAGCCAGGCGGACGGCGGTACGTCCACGGTCAGGAGGTCGTACGACTCCTCGGCCGTGGCGTCCGTGCCGAAGAGCTCCTCGGCGGGGGCGGGCAGCCAGCCGGCCGTGCTCATCGGGCGTCCCCCTCGGACGGGGCGGAGGCGGGCGCGGGGGGCCGTACCAGGCCGCTCTGCAGGGCGGCGGCCGACGGCCGGCCGGACCCGGCCTCGGCGCCGGTCCCGGACCCGTTGTCGTACCGCTCCCCCAGCGACTCGCGGGCGATCTTCTCCTGGAGCTTGAGGATGCCCTGGAGCAGCGCCTCGGGACGCGGCGGGCAGCCGGGGACGTAGACGTCCACCGGGATGATCTGGTCGACGCCCTTGGTGACCGAGTAGGAGTCCCAGTACGGTCCGCCGCAGTTGGAGCAGGCGCCGAAGGAGATGACGTACTTCGGCTCGGGCATCTGCTCGTAGAGGCGCTTGACGGCCGGGGCCATCTTGTCGGTGACCGTGCCGGAGACGATCATCAGATCGGCCTGGCGGGGGCCGGGCGCGAAGGGGATGACGCCGAGCCGGATGAAGTCGTGGCGGGCCATCGACGCCGCGATGAACTCGATGGCGCAGCAGGCCAGGCCGAAGTTGAACACCCAGAGCGAGTAGCGGCGGCCCCAGTTCAGGACCACCTTCATCGGCTCGGGTGCCAGGCGGGCCAGGGTGCCCAGCCGCTTCGGCTCCGGCAGGTGGACGGGCTCCGGGTTCACGTCCATGACAGGACGCCCTTCTTGTATGCGTACAGCAGGCCCACGGCGAGGAAGCCGAGGAAGATGAACATCTCCACGAGGGTCGTCGCGCCGTAGCCGGGGGCGGCGAAGACCGTCGCCCAGGGGAACAGGAAGATCGAGTCGACCGCGAAGATCACGTACAGGAAGGCGTAGACGTAGTAGCGGACCTGGGTGTGGGCCCAGCCCTCGCCGACGGGGTCGACGCCGCACTCGTAGGTCAGGAGTTTCTCCGGCGTCGGCACGACCGGACGCAGCAGCCGGCCCGCGCCGAAGGCGACCGCGACGAACAGCACGCCGACGAGGGCGAGCAGTCCGACCACCGAGTAGGACTGGAAGTAGCCGGCCGCGACGGCATGCGCCGCGGTGACCGACGAGTCCCCCAACGTCTCCCGCACCTCGTCCCTCGCTCCCTGACCTCGTGACCTTAGTGAACTCTGTGATGCAACGTGATTCGAGGATCTGTACGCACGGGAGTCTAGGCCCTGATAAAGAGACGGTAAGCAGCCCGTCACGCCGTGAGACGGCCGGAGGCGGTGAGGGTGGGGTTTTCCCCCGTCGGCGGAGGGCGGCATACCGCATGGCGTGGAGGGTGCCGCACACGGCAGGCTGATCAGCATGACCGCTCCCAGCCCCGCCGCCGACCGGACCGACGGCGCCGACGAACATGACGGACACGACGGCCCGCACCGTCCGCCTCCGCCCCGGCCGGCCTATGACGCGCACACCCGGAAGGAGATCCTGTATCTCCTGCTGAATCTGCCGGTGGCCGTGTTCGGGTTCACGTACGCCTTCACCGTGCTGCTGGCCGGCGGCATCCTGAGTCTCACCGCGATCGGGCTTCCGCTGCTCGCGCTCTGTCTGTCGGGCTCGCGGCAGCTGGGGAAGCTGGAGCGGGCCAGGGCCCGCGGGCTGCTCGGGGTGCGGGTGGAGGAGCCGTCGCCGCTGCCGCTCGCCAGGAGCGGGGGCCTGATGCAGCGGCTGTGGATGGCGCTGAAGGATCCGGTGGGCTGGCGGACGCTGCTGTACGACGTCATCCGGCTGCCGTGGGGCATCCTCACCTTCTGCACCGTGCTGATCTCGCTGTTCGTGTTGTGGCCGGTGCTGCCGTATCTCGCACGGGGCATGGCGAACGTGGACCGGGCGATGGTGCGGGGGCTGCTGTCGCCCTCGGACGAGCTGGAACGCCGTATCGCCGAACTGGAGTCCGACCGCGGGATCGTGGTCGACACGGCGGCGGCCGATCTGCGCCGGATCGAGCGGGATCTGCACGACGGGGCCCAGGCCCGGCTGGTCAATCTGGCCATGGGGCTCGGCCTGGCCAAGGAGAAGCTCCTGGAGGATCCCGATACGGCGGCGGCGATGGTGGCGGAGGCGCACGGCGAGGTGAAGCTGGCCCTCCAGGAGCTGCGTGACCTCGCCCGGGGCATCCATCCCGCCGTCCTCACCGACCGCGGCCTGGACGCGGCGCTGTCGTCGGTCGCCTCGCGCTGCACGGTGCCGGTCACGGTGACCGCGGACCTGCCGGCCCGGCCGGCGGCGGCCATCGAGGGCATCGCCTACTTCACCGTCTCCGAGCTGCTCCAGAACGTCAGCAAGCACAGCGGGGCCCGGACCGCCTCGGTGGAGGTGTGGCGCGCGGCGGACCGGCTGCTCATCCAGGTCCGGGACGACGGGCAGGGCGGTGCCCGGCTGGACGGCGGCAGCGGCATGCGGGGCCTGGCGGACCGGCTGGGCGCGGTGGACGGCCTGTTCGTCGTCGACTCCCCGGCCGGCGGCCCGACGGTGGTCACCGCGGAACTGCCCTGGCGGGACCGGCAGGAGTAGCCGCCGATACGGGACACGGGTGTGTCCGCGCGCCCCACGCGCGCGTGGAGCACCGGAAAGCCCCACGCGCGCGTGCGGGCCGGAAATCGAGGCGGCACCCGATCTCTTGCGGCCGCGGACTCAGGCGGGCCTCGGACTCATGCGGCCGCAGACTCATGCGGCGCGGACTCATGCGGCGCGGACTCATGCGGCGCGGACTCTTGCGGTCGCGGACTCTTGCGGTCGCGGAGCTCCGGGGTGGGGAAAACCCCCCGTTCGAGACGCCGACGGACTCCATGGCCCGCGGGCTCCGCGCGGGCGACTCTGGGGACACGGCTGAACCGCCGCTCGTACGAGGAGAACAGGACGGCATCGATGGCCATGGAGTACGGACACGGGTACGGACGGGAGCACGGGCGCACGGCCGGCCCCGGCCCCCGGATTCCCGCCGCCCTGCGGGCGCCGTTCGAGGCGCGCGCCTGGCGCGAGTTCGCCTATGTGCTGCTGAGCCTGCCGGTCTCCGTGGTGCTGTTCACCTGGACGGTGACGATGGTCTCCGTCGGCGCGGGCCTGCTGGTGACCTTCCTCGGCATCCCGGTGCTGGCGGCGGCGCTCGCCGGCTGCCGGGGCTTCGGCGTGCTGGAGCGGGCGCGGGCGCGTGCGCTGCTCGGCATCGACGTGGCCGACCCGGAGCCGCTGCGGATGCGCAAGCCGGGCGCGGCGGCCTGGATCGGCGCGACCCTCAAGAGCGGCGCCTCCTGGCGGCACGTGGTGTACGCCCTGGTGCAGTTCCCGTGGGCGGTGTTCGCGTTCTCGGTGGCGGTGAGCTTCTGGACCTGCGGCTGGGCGCTGCTGAGCTATCCGCTGTGGTTCTGGGTGTTCCCGGCGTACGCCGGACAGGATGGCCTGCAGCTGTACGGCGACACCCACCACAGCGTCTACCTCGACAACCCGTTCGAGATCACCGTGACCGCGCTGGTCGGGCTGGTGTTCACACTGGCCACGCCGTGGCTCGTCCGGGCCCTGAGCACCGTGGACGGGCTCCTGGTGCGCGGGCTGCTCGGGCCGTCGCCGCTGTCGGCGCGGGTGGTGGAGCTGGAGTCGGACCGGGGCACGGTGGTCGACACGGCCGCCGCCGATCTGCGGCGCATCGAGCGGGACCTGCACGACGGGGCGCAGGCCCGGCTGGTCAACCTGGCGATGGACCTGGGGCTGGCGAAGGAGAAGCTGCGGGAGGACCCGCGGACGGCGGCGCGCATGGTGGAGGAGGCGCACGGCGAGGTGAAGACGGCCCTCCAGGAGCTGCGCGACCTCGCCCGGGGCATCCATCCCGCCGTCCTCACCGACCGCGGCCTGGACGCGGCGCTGTCGGCCGTCGCCTCCCGCTGCACCGTCCCGGTGAAGGTGGAGGTCGACCTGCCGGCCCGCCCGGCGGCGGCCATCGAGGGCATCGCCTACTTCACCGTCTCCGAGCTGCTCCAGAACATCAGCAAGCACAGCGGGGCCCGGACCGCCTCGGTCGACGTGTGGCGCGCGGAGGACCGGCTGATGCTCCAGGTGACCGACGACGGCGTGGGCGGCGCCGATGCCGCGCGGGGCTCCGGGCTGGCCGGTCTCGCCGCCCGCCTGGACGCCGTGGACGGCATCCTCGTGGTGGACTCCCCGGCCGGCGGCCCCACCCGGGCGACCGCGGAACTCCCCTGGCGCCAGGGCGGCTGAGCGCGGCCGCTCGCCCCGCCGCCCGGCATTCCCCCCGGTACGGCGGCGGTCCGGCACGATTCCTGGAATGCTGGACCACCGTAGGACGTCACGGACGCCCGTCACGGCCGGCATATGCCGCGGCGGACGGGCGTCACGGACGACGGGGACACCGCGGACGCACGTCCCGGACGGACGGCACCGACGGACGGCGTGGCCGGCCGTCGGGCCTCACGGCCGGAACGCGGGGCGTTCGCGGTATCGGGCTGTGGGGGACCGGAAGATCGTGGAGGACAGGGTGCGGGTGGTCATCGCCGAGGATTCAGTGCTGCTCAGGGAGGGCCTGACCCGGCTGCTGACCGACCGCGGGCACGATGTCGTGGCCGGTGTCGGCGACGCCGACGCGCTGGTGAAGACCATCGCCGACCTGGACGGCCGGGGCGAGCTGCCCGACGTGGTCGTGGCGGACGTGCGGATGCCGCCGACGCACACCGACGAGGGCGTCCGGGCGGCCGTACTGCTGCGCAGGCTCCACCCCGAGCTGGGGGTACTGGTGCTGTCGCAGTACGTGGAGGAGCGTTACGCCACCGAGCTGCTGGCCGGTTCCAGCCGGGGCGTGGGCTATCTGCTCAAGGACCGGGTGGCGGACGTACGGGAGTTCGTCGACGCGGTGGTGCGGGTGGCCGACGGCGGTACGGCGCTGGACCCGGAGGTGGTCGCGCAGCTGCTCGGCCGCAGCCGCAAGCAGGACGTGCTGACGGGGCTGACGCCCCGGGAGCGCGAGGTGCTCGGGCTGATGGCCGAAGGACGGACGAACTCGGCGATCGCCCGGCAGCTGGTGGTCAGCGACGGTGCGGTGGAGAAGCACGTCAGCAACATCTTCCTGAAGCTCGGCCTGGCTCCGAGCGACGGCGACCACCGTCGGGTTCTGGCCGTTCTCACCTATCTCAACTCCTAGCCGGGCGGTTCCCGGACCCTCCGGCCTCCGTGCGGAGCGGGTACTCGGGGGAAGACCGTACGGCGGACCGGAGGAGAGAACGGGCCGGCGCCGCCGAGGCCCGGAGGGGAGGTCGGTGACATCCGTAGGGGGCGTGTGGGGATCCCGGCGGAAGCCGGAGGAGAGAACCTGGAAACGCGTGGGGAGCGCCTTGACCGGCGCTTCGGCGATGCGGGACATGATGTGAAGTCAGCGCGACGAGCCGTCTCGAAATGTCGTCCAATCCACGGATGACCTCGGGAAGGCGACCCTAACCGACGTAGGGTTGATCCTGGGATGGTCCGTGGGACGACCGGCCCCGGACAGCCGCCTCGAAGGAGGTCCAGTTCAGTGACCAGCCAGGTCAGCAGCCCAGCGGAGCAGACCGACGGAACCGTCGTGGGAGAGCAGCGCAAACCGGGCGGCGCGAAGGACGTGCGGCGCTTGGACCGGGTGATCATCCGGTTCGCGGGGGACTCGGGTGACGGCATGCAGCTCACCGGTGACCGATTCACCTCGGAGACCGCTTCCTTCGGCAACGACCTCTCCACCCTGCCGAACTTCCCCGCCGAGATCCGCGCCCCCGCCGGCACCCTGCCGGGTGTCTCGTCCTTCCAGCTCCACTTCGCCGACCACGACATCCTGACTCCCGGAGACGCGCCGAACGTTCTGGTCGCGATGAACCCGGCCGCCCTGAAGGCCAACATCGGCGACCTCCCGCGCGGAGCCGAGATCATCGTCAACACCGACGAGTTCACCAAGCGCGCCCTGCAGAAGGTCGGCTACGACGGCTCCCCGCTGGAGGACGGCTCGCTCGACGGCTACAGCCTCCACCCGGTGCCGCTGACCACTCTCACGGTGGAGGCGCTGAAGGAGTTCGACCTCTCCCGCAAGGAGGCCGAGCGCAGCAAGAACATGTTCGCGCTGGGCCTGCTCAGCTGGATGTACCACCGGCCCACCGAGGGCACCGAGAAGTTCCTGCTGTCGAAGTTCGCGAAGAAGCCGGACATCGCCGCCGCGAACATCGCCGCGTTCCGCGCGGGCTGGAACTTCGGCGAGACGACGGAGGACTTCGCGGTCTCCTACGAGGTCGCCCCGGCCGCCAAGGCCTTCCCCGTCGGCACCTACCGGAACATCTCCGGCAACCTCGCCCTGGCCTACGGCCTGGTCGCGGCGTCCCGGCAGGCGGATCTGCCGCTGTTCCTGGGCTCGTACCCGATCACGCCGGCCTCGGACATCCTGCACGAGCTGAGCAAGCACAAGAACTTCGGCGTCCGCACCTTCCAGGCCGAGGACGAGATCGCGGGCATCGGCGCGGCGCTGGGCGCGGCGTTCGGCGGCTCGCTGGCGGTGACCACGACGAGCGGCCCGGGTGTCGCCCTGAAGAGCGAGACGATCGGCCTCGCGGTGTCGCTGGAGCTGCCGCTGCTGGTGGTGGACATCCAGCGCGGCGGCCCGTCGACGGGTCTGCCGACCAAGACCGAGCAGGCCGACCTGCTCCAGGCGATGTACGGCCGCAACGGCGAGGCCCCGGTGCCGGTGGTCGCCCCGAAGACCCCGGCCGACTGTTTCGACGCCGCTCTGGAGGCGGCCCGGATCGCGCTGACGTACCGCACGCCGGTGATGCTGCTGTCGGACGGCTATCTGGCGAACGGTTCCGAGCCGTGGCGCATCCCCGACGTGGACGAGCTGCCCGACCTGCGGGTGCAGTTCGCCTCGGGTCCGAACCACACGCTCCAGGACGGCACCGAGGTCTTCTGGCCGTACAAGCGGGACCCGCAGACCCTGGCCCGGCCGTGGGCGATCCCGGGCACCCCGGGCCTGGAGCACCGCATCGGCGGCATCGAGAAGCAGGACGGCACGGGCAACATCTCCTACGATCCGGCCAACCACGACTTCATGGTCCGCACCCGGCAGGCCAAGATCGACGGCATCGACGTGCCGGACGTGGAGGTCGACGACCCGCACGGCGCGAAGACCCTGGTCCTCGGCTGGGGCTCCACCTACGGCCCGATCACGGCGGCGGTACGGCGGCTGCGGACGGCCGGCGAGTCCATCGCCCAGGCCCATCTGCGCCACCTCAACCCCTTCCCGCGCAATCTCGGCACGGTCCTGAAGAGCTACGACAAGATCGTGATCCCCGAGATGAACCTCGGGCAGCTCGCCACCCTCATCCGGGCGAAGTACCTGGTCGACGCCCACTCCTACAACCAGGTCAACGGCATGCCGTTCAAGGCGGAACAGCTCGCCGCGGCGCTGAAGGAGGCCATCGATGACTGACGCCACCAACGGGCTGCTGCAACTGGTCCCCAAGGCCGAGGCCAAGCAGTCGATGAAGGACTTCAAGTCGGACCAGGAGGTGCGCTGGTGCCCGGGGTGCGGTGACTACGCGATCCTCGCGGCCGTGCAGGGCTTCATGCCGGAACTGGGCCTGGCGAAGGAGAACATCGTCTTCGTCTCCGGTATCGGCTGCTCGTCCCGCTTCCCGTACTACATGAACACCTATGGGATGCACTCCATCCACGGCCGCGCCCCGGCGATCGCGACCGGCCTGGCCTCCTCCCGCCGTGACCTGAGCGTGTGGGTCGTCACCGGTGACGGCGACGCCCTGTCCATCGGCGGCAACCATCTGATCCACGCCCTGCGCCGCAACGTCAACCTGAAGATCCTGCTGTTCAACAATCGGATCTACGGCCTGACCAAGGGCCAGTACTCGCCGACCTCCGAGGTCGGCAAGATCACCAAGTCGACGCCGATGGGCTCGCTGGACGCGCCGTTCAACCCGGTGTCGCTGGCGATCGGCGCGGAGGCGTCCTTCGTGGCGCGCACGATCGACTCCGACCGCAAGCACCTGACCGAGGTGCTGCGCGCCGCCGCCGACCACCCGGGCACCGCGCTGATCGAGATCTACCAGAACTGCAACATCTTCAACGACGGCGCCTTCGACGCCCTGAAGGACAAGCAGCAGGCCGAGGAGGCGCTGATCCGGCTGGAGCACGGGCAGCCGATCCGCTTCGGCGCCGACCGGGCGAGAGGGGTCGTACGGGACGGGCGGACCGGTGATCTGAAGGTGGTGACGGTGACCCCGGAGAACGAGGCGGACGTCCTCGTGCACGACGCCCACGCCGCGTCCCCCACCACGGCCTTCGCGCTGTCCCGGCTGGCCGACCCGGACACCCTGCACCACACCCCGGTCGGCGTGTTCCGGTCCGTGGAGCGGCCGGTCTACGACACGCAGATGGCCGAGCAGCTCGACACCGCGATCGAACAGCACGGCAAGGGCGACCTGGCGGCGCTGCTGGCGGGCGGGGACACCTGGACGGTCGTCGGCTGACGGCGTCCGCTGATCACGAGGCCCGGGACTGGATTTCCCGGGCCTCGTCGTATGCCTGGCGGGCCTCTTCGACCCGGCCCATGCGCTCGTGGGTCCACTGGGCCAGGGTCCGCACCTGTTCCGCCGCCTCGCGGCCGAGGGCGGTGAGCGAGTAGTCGACGCGGGGCGGGATGACCGGTTTGGCGTCGCGGTCCACCAGGCCGTCGCGCTCCAGGGTCTGGAGGGTCTGGGTGAGCATCTTCTCGCTGACGCCCCGGCCGCCGTAGGCGCTGATCGCCCGGCGCAGTTCGCTGAACCGGTACGGCCGGTCCAGCAGCTCGATGAGGACGAGGACGCCCCAGCGGCTGGTCACGTGCTCCAGGACGAGGCGGTAGGGACACATCGCCTCGGCGTCCCCGGCGTGCTTGATTACCGACATGGAAGTACCTTACTTCAAAGTGGGTACTTTCACTTGGTTAGTGCAGCTCCTACGGTGAGTGTCATACCCATCGGAGAAGGAGATTTCGCACCATGAGCATCGTCGTCACCGGAGCCACCGGACACCTCGGCCGTCATGTGGTGGAGCAGCTGCTGGAGAAGGTCCCGGCGGAGCGGATCACCGCCGTCGTCCGCGACGAGGCGAAGGCCGCCGACTTCGCCGCCCGCGGCGTGCGGGTGGCCGTGGCCGACTACAACGCGCCCGAGACCTTCGACGGCCTGTTCGCCGCCGGCGACAAGGTCCTGCTGATCTCGGGCAACGAGTTCGACAAGGGCCGGGTGGGACAGCACACGGTCGTCATCGAAGCGGCGAAGGCGGCCGGCGCGGCCCTGCTCGCCTACACCAGCGCCCCGGGGTCCCTGACGGCCGCGCTGGCGGACGACCACCGGGCGACCGAGGAAGTGCTGCTCGCCTCCAGTCTGCCCTACAGCCTGCTGCGCAACGGCTGGTACCACGAGAACTACACCGAGAACCTGGCGCCGGTGCTGGAGCACAACGCCGTCGTCCAGTCCGCCGGTGACGGCCGGATCTCCTCGGCCTCCCGCGCCGACTACGCCGCCGCCGCGGTCGCCGTGCTGACCGGCGAGGGACACGAGAACACGACGTACGAGCTGGGCGGCGACGAGGCGTGGGGCTTCGCCGAGTACGCGGCCGAGCTGAGCCGGCAGACCGGCAAGGAGATCGTCTACAGCCCGGTACCGACGGAGACCCTCACCGAGATCCTGGTGGGTGCCGGACTGCCCGCGCCGCTGGCCGGGATCCTCGCCGGCGTGGACACGTCGATCGAGAAGGGCGAGCTGGTGGTCTCCTCCGGCGACCTGTCCCGGCTGATCGGCCGCCCCACCACGCCGCTGACGCAGGCCATCACCGCCGCGCTCAAGAGCTGAGGCCGTCCCACCGCCGTGGGCGAGGGCCGAGGGCCGAGGCGTACGCACCCGCGGCTGTCATGACCGTATTGCGATACGGGCATGACAGCCGCGGGTGCCCGGCGCTACCTTCGTCCTCGCGCCTCCACGCCGGGAGCGCGGGCGAGAAGGAGGGGCCTTGGCCAGGACGACCGACGGAGAGCACCGCATAGGCCTGCTCAACGGTTTCGCCGCCTATGGGATGTGGGGACTCGTTCCCCTGTACTGGCCCCTGCTCAAGCCCGCCGGGGCCATGGAGATCCTGGCCCACCGCATGGTGTGGTCCCTGGTGTTCGTCGCCGTCGCGCTGCTCTTCGTACGCCGCTGGGCCTGGGCCGGAGAGCTGCTGCGCCAGCCCCGGCGACTCGCTCTCGTCGTCGTGGCGGCCGGCGTCATCACCGTGAACTGGGGCGTCTACATCTGGGCGGTGAACGCCGGCCATGTCGTCGAGGCCTCGCTCGGCTACTTCATCAACCCGCTGGTCACCATCGCGATGGGCGTACTGCTCCTGAAGGAACGGCTGCGGCCCGTGCAGTGGGCGGCGGTCGCGATCGGCTTCGCCGCCGTCGTCGTCCTGACCGTCGGCTACGGCCGCCCGCCGTGGATCTCGCTCTGCCTCGCGTTCTCCTTCGCCACCTACGGGCTGGTGAAGAAGAAGGTCGCCCTCGGCGGTGTCGAGTCGCTGGCGGCCGAGACCGCGATCCAGTTCCTGCCGGCGCTCGGCTATCTGCTGTGGCTGACCTCGCGCGGCGACGCCAGTTTCGTGAACGAGGGCACCGGGCACGCCGCTCTGCTCGCCTCCACCGGCATCGTCACCGCCCTGCCCCTGGTCTGTTTCGGCGCGGCGGCGATCCGCGTGCCGCTGTCCACCCTGGGCCTGCTCCAGTACCTGGCCCCGATCTTCCAGTTCCTGCTCGGCGTCCTCTACTTCGACGAGGCCATGCCGACCGAGCGGTGGGCCGGGTTCGCGCTGGTCTGGCTGGCGCTGATCCTGCTGACGGGCGACGCGCTGCGCTTCGCGAGGCGGCCGGCGCGGCGAGCCGTGCCCGTGGCCCGCGTCCCCGAGACGCCCGCGCCGGCTCCGGCGGACGCCTGACGGTGCGGAACGGACCCCTCCACCGAGGGGGCCGTTCTATAAGTGGGCTCATGACCGCACAGACACCCGCCCCACTGCACTGGAAGCTCGTCATCGACGCCGCCGACCCGCACGCGCAGGCCGACTTCTGGGCCGCCGCGCTGCACTACGCGGCCGAGGACAACAGCGCCCTCGTCGAACGGCTGCTGTCCGTCGGCGCGCTGCCCGGGGAGGCCACCGTCGAGCACCACGGCCGGGCCGCCTTCCGTGACCTGATCGCCGTACGGCACCCCGACGACCCGTACGACCCGGAGACCGGCACCGGGCTCGGCCGGCGGCTGCTGTTCCAGCGGGTGCCGGAGGCGAAGACCGGCAAGAACCGGCTCCACCTCGACCTCCACCCGGGCCCGGAGCGGCGCGCGGACGAGGTGACACGCCTTCAGGGACTGGGCGCCCGGACGCTGCGCGAGGTGAACGAACCCTCGGGCCGGTGGGTGCTGATGGCGGACCCGGAGGGCAACGAGTTCTGCGTGCACTAGGGGGTTGCGCGGACCCGGGCCGATCCGGACGAAGCCCTCCCCCGGCCCACCCGCTTCCCACGGAGACGTCACGGCCGCCTGATGAGGACACGGCCGCCTCGTGAGGACACGGCCGCCTCCCGAGGACACGGTCGTCTCCCGAGGAAACGGCCGCCTCGTGAGGGCGGACGATCACGACCGTCACGGGCCTGGCCGCCACGACGTCACGCGCGCCTTGGCGAACCGCGGCCGCTACGGCCCCTCCGGCTGTTACGCCTGCGCCGCCTTGGCCGCACGGTCGGTCAGCCGGACCATACGGGCGCGTGCCGACTCCAGCGGACGCAGGTCGTCCGCGGCGGGGCCCGGCTCGGCGGTGAGGTCCGTCCAGAGGTCGATCAGGTCCCGGCCCATCCGCAGTCCCTCCTCGGGATCGCGCACCGCGCGCCAGGCGGTGGCCGCGCTCTGCACGTTGCCGTAGGCGGCCTCGCCGTCCCGGGCCTGGCGGCGCTGCCGGGCGACGTCCAGGGACAGCCGGAAGGCGCGGACCGGGTCGCCCGCCAAGTAGGCGATGTAGGCGCACAGTTCGCGCAGGTGCAGCACCTCGGCGTGGTGCGGGCCGAACACGGCGGACGCCTCGGAGAGCGTCCGGGCGGCCAGCTCAGTCGCCGCGTCGATACGGCCCTCCCGCACGGCCTCGTTGATACGGCTCATCGGCTCACCGAGCAGCTCCGCCCCCTCGGCGGTCTCGGTCAGCGGCCCGTCTCCGAGCATCTCCTCGGCGACCGCGTCGAAGCCACGGGCCGGGGTGGGCGTGGAGGTGGAGACGAACGATTCGGCCGGTACGGCGACGAGGGGGGCCGGGGCCGCGGGGACGCGGGCGTGCGTGACCTGCGCGTCGGCGAAGGCCGCGGCACGCACGGGCCCGCCCACCGCGGGCACGTCCGGCACGAGTACGTCCAGCACGGCCGCGTCCGACACGGCAGCGTCCGACACAGGCAGGTCCAGTACAGCCGCATCCAACACAGGCACGTCCAATACAGCCGCATCCAACACAGGAACGTCCAGTACAGCCGCGTCCGTCACAGGCACGTCCATCACGGGCGCCGGTCCGAACTGTCCCGTCGGGACCTGTACGGTCCCCGGCGCCACGGCCGGCGGGCCCGGCACCGGTACGGTCGCCCGGATCGCCTCCCCCGTCACCCGGCTGGAGCCGTCCGCCGAGACCTCCAGCGGGACCACGCAGCCGGCGAGGTCGTCCTGGATCGTGGCGCGTACGGGGGCACCGATGCTGATGGCCAGGCGCTGGAGGTGGTTGAGGACGGCCTGCTGGATGTCCTCGCCCGGGGCCGCCACGATCGGCGCCCCGCCGACCGACGCGCCTCCCGTGCCGAACACCCGGACGGCCACCGCCGCCGGATGCCCCACGGGCTGCCGCGCCCGCTTCTTCTCGAAGCTGAGTCCAGCCATCGGTGTTCCTCACTCCCCCGGCGCCGCGATCCGGTCGTACGCGTTCTACCCACCAGTGTGTCGACTCTCCCCGGCTTCCGGGTCACCGCGACGTCACAGCCTCGCACCAGCCACACCCTGGCCAATTTTGCATGCGTGTGCATAAGATGCAGACGCCTCTATTCAGAGCTTCGACACGTCTCACCTGGGGGACCCATGAGCCGCCGCTTCCTCTTCGTCCTGGGCAGCGCCCGCACCGAAGGCAACACCGAGCTGCTGGCCCGCGAGGCGGCCGCGCAGCTGTCCGGCGATGTGGAGCAGCGCTGGATCCGCCTCGCCGAAAACCCCCTGCCCGGCTTCGTGGACCTGCGGCACGACAGCGACCACGTCCGGCCGCCGGCGGACACCAGCACCGGCCTGCTGCTGGACGCCACGCTCGCGGCCACGGACATCGTGATCGCCTCGCCGCTGTACTGGTACTCGGTGTCCAGCCTCACCAAGACCTACCTCGACCACTGGTCCGCCTGGCTGCGCACGCCGGGCCTCGACTTCAAGGCGACGATGGCCGGCCGCACCCTGTGGGGCGTCGCCGCGCTGGCGGACCACGAGCCCTCCGTCGCCGACCCCTATGTGGGCACCCTCAACAACTCCGCCGCGTACCTGGGGATGCGCTTCGGCGGTGTTCTGCTGGGCAACGGCAGCGCGCCCGGTGACGTCCGCGGGGACACCGACGCGCTGGCGCGCGCGAAGACGTTCTTCGCCCAGGACGCGCCCCTCGCCCGCTTCCCGTACGAGACCGCCGGGGTCCAGGCCGGCGCCCAGGGCTAGGCGTTGATGTCCTTCGCCGTGAACCGCGCCCAGGCCGCCGAGCCGAACACGGCCGCGTACAGGCCCTGGAGGCCGAGGTTCTTCACCAGGTCGTCCCAGTAGACGGGGTCACGCATCAGGTCGGCGAAGGACAGCCAGTAATGCGAGAACAAGTACGGCTGCACGGCGTGCAGCTGGGGTATCTGGTCGACGATCTGGACGGTGATGAGCAGGCCGACCGTGGTCGCCATCGCCGCGATGCCGCTGTTGGTGAGGGTCGACACGAACAGGCCGAGGGCCGCGATGCCGACCAGTGAAGCCGCGACGACCAGGGCGATCAGCAGGGCGCGGCCGAGTCCCTCGGTGAAGCCGATCCGGGTGCCGGAGATCGTCGTCAGCTCGCCGAGCGGAAAGAGCAGTGCGCCGACGAGCAGCGCCGAGACGGTGACGACCATGGTGGCCAGCAGGCAGAACGCCATCACCGTCGCGTACTTGGTGAGCAGCAGCCGGGTGCGGCCGGCGGGGGCGACCAGCAGATAGCGCAGGGTGCCCGCGCCCGCCTCCCCGGCTATCGCGTCGCCCGCGACGACGCCGACGACCAGCGGCAGGAAGAACGGCAGGGTCGCGGCCAGCGCGGTGAACACCAGGAACAGGCCGTTGTTGGTGATCTGTGTGATGAACGCCGGGCCCTCGCCGTTGCCGCCGCCCACCGGCGCGCCGTCCCGGGTCTCGATCCTCACCGCGATCCCGATCAGCACCGGAACCGCGGCGAGCACGCCGAGCAGGGCGAGGGTGCGCCAGCGGCGGACGGTGACGGCCAGCTCGCTGCCCAGCAGTCCGAGCGTCCACAAGGGGCTTCGCCGGCGTACCCCTTCCGGCCGGAGCGCGTCAGCCCGCGACATCGAAGCCCTCCCCGGTGAGCGCCACGAACGCGTCCTCCAGCGAGGCGCGTTCCACGGTGAGACCCCGGACGCGGACACCTGCCGCGACCAGGGCCGCGGTCACCTCGGCCAGGTCCCGCTCGGGCGGTTCGCCGGTGACCCGGTCGCCGTCGGCGGTCACATCGCCGACGCCCAGTTCCTTCAGCACGCGGGTCGCCTCGGCCGCGTCCGGGGTGGTCACCGCCAGCCGGTCGCGCGCCCCGGCCGCCAGCTCGGACACCGCGCCCTGGACGACGAGCCGGCCCTGCGCCATGACCGCCGCGTGCGTGCACACCTGCTCGATCTCGTCGAGGAGGTGGGAGGAGAGGAAGACGGTCGTGCCGTCCGCGGCCAGTTCCCGGATCAGGGTGCGGATCTCGCGCATCCCCTGCGGGTCCAGGCCGTTGGTGGGCTCGTCCAGGACGAGCAGCCGGCGCGGCTGGAGCAGCGCGGCGGCCAGCCCAAGGCGCTGCTTCATGCCGAGCGAGTACGCCCTCGCCTTCTTGCCCGCGGCGGCGGCGAGGCCGACCCGGTCCAGCGCCGCGGCGACGCGGGTGCGCCGGGTGCGCGGGTCGGCGGTGGGGTCGGCGGCGTCGTACCGCAGCAGGTTGTCCCGGCCGGAGAGGAAGCCGTACAGGGCGGGGCCCTCGATGAGCGCGCCGACCTGGGGAAGGACCGTGCGGGCCGACCGCGGCATGGGGCGGCCGAGTACCCGTGCCGTGCCGGCGGTCGGCTCGATGAGGCCCATCAGCATGCGGATGGTGGTGGTCTTGCCGGAGCCGTTCGGGCCGAGGAAGCCGAAGACGCTGCCCGCCGGGACGGTCAGGTCGAGACCGTCCACGGCGAGCTGTCCGCCGCGGTAGCGCTTGGTGAGGCCGCGCGTGGCGATCACGCTCGCCGTCGCGTCCCCCTGGTCCCGCCGCGGGGCGGGTTCCCGCTGCGTGGCGGACGGTTCGTCCATCGGCTCCCCCTCGATTCGTCGCGCCCCGAAGGGTCAACGGCCGGTCACTCCGTGTAGTTCCCGGACGGGGTCACTTCCCCGCGTCGGCCGCCTTCACCAGGGCGTCCTTGGTCACGGCGCCGGCGTAGACCTTGCCGTCGTCGGTGATCAGGGCGTTGACCAGGCGGGTGGAGAAGACCGTGCCCTTGCCGAACTTGCCGGAGACCTGGTCGCCGAGCGAGCCGAGGAAGCCGCCGAGGTCGCCGCCCTGGGAGCCGGTGGGCAGGCCGCCCTCGGCACCGGTGTCGAAGGCGGCTATGGACGTCCAGCCCTTGCCGAGGACGTTCAGCCCGTTCAGGCCCTCGGCGAGGTCCTCACCGTGCTTCGGGGTGTGCCGGGGCTCCTTGGCCGCGTCCTTCTCCTCGGTGACCTTCGCGCCCTTGGGCGGGGTGAAGTCGAAGGTGGAGGCGGCCGGGCGGGCGAAGGAGACCTGGGTGAAGCCCGCGTCGACCACGGCGGCGCCGCCGCTCTTCGGGGTCAGCGTGAACTTCAGCGGCTGGCCCGTCTTCGCGTCCACGGCGATGCTGATGGCGCCGACCGTGGTGCCGGACTGCTTGGGCTTGATCAGCAGTTTGTAGGCGTCGCGCCCGGCGACCTGCGCCGTGCCGTCGACGGTGACGGACGTGGTGTCGTCCACCGACTTCAGGGCCTCGTCGGCGAAGTCCTTGGGCGTGGCGGGCGGCTCGGCCGTACGGTCCTTGCCGGGGCCGGCCGCGGTGGAGTGGTAGACCTGGTTGCTCTTGCTGTCGTAGCCCCAGACGTCCTTGCCGTCGTGGATCAGGCTGTACTCCGCGCCGCTCTCCAGCAGCGACAGCTTCTGCCGGTCCGGGCCGTCGGCGGCGACGCGCAGGGTGTGCGTGCCGGAGACCAGTTCGGTGAGCTTGGCCTGCGGGTCGGCGGAGGAGCCGTCGCCGGAACCCTGGCCGGACCCGGAGAGCAGGCCGTTCTCCAGACCGCCGAGGTTCGGCAGGCCGAGGTCGGTGCTGATCTTCACGGTGCCGGACAGCTGCTGCACGTCCGACTTGGCGATCTTCTCGATGAGCTGCTGTGCGCTGATCTTCGGCAGGTCGGGGTCACCGGAGTCGGCGAGCGCCGGGACCAGCCCGATCGTGGCCGCCGCCACCCCCACCACCGCGACCGGAACCGCGTACCGGGCGGCCTTGCGCCGGCCGGAGCGCGTGTCCTCGTCCCGCGCGGCGCCCACTGCGTCGTCGGATTCGTACGGTGCCATGTGTGCCTTACCTCCGTCGTCGGCGGCGGCTGTCCTCACGCTGGTCCACCTGAGCCGCCATTCTCACCCGAATCGGTGAGGAGTGGTGATTTCCGTGGTGTCCATCTGACCAAATCGGCCGTGAGGAAGCGTCAGCCCTCGGAGGCAACTGCGTGTACGCCTGCGGTATGACATGCGGCGGCCGTATCTCCACCGACCCGTAGGGGTCGGACGGGTGGACTCCGCCGTACGGGTGTCGGGCCGGGTCAGCCGGCCCGGTGCACCACCGCGTCGCACAGCTCCATCAGCGCCGCCTTGGCGTCGCATTCCCGCAGCGGCGCCAGCGCGGCCCGCGCCTCCTCCGCGTACCGGACGGTGTCCCGGCGGGCCTGCTCCAGCGCGGGGTGGGCCCGCAGGCCGGCCAGGGCCTCGGCGTGCCGGGCGTCGTCGCTGAGGTCGGAGTCCAGCAGCTCGCACAGCGCGACGTCCTCGGCCAGTCCCAGCCGGGCGGCCCGCTCGCGCAGCCGGAGCACCGGCAGGGTGGGGATGCCCTCGCGCAGGTCCGTGCCCGGCGTCTTGCCGGACTCGTGGGAGTCGGAGGCGATGTCCAGCACGTCGTCCGCGAGCTGGAAGGCGACCCCGAGCCGTTCGCCGTACTGGGTGAGGACGTCGACCACCGTCTCGTCGGCGCCGGACATCATCGCGCCGAACCGGCACGCCACCGCCACCAGGGAGCCCGTCTTGCCGCCGAGCACGTCCAGGTAGTGCTCGACCGGGTCGCGCCCGTCCGAGGGACCCGCGGTCTCCAGGATCTGGCCGGTCACCAGCCGTTCGAACGCCAGGGCCTGCACCCGGACCGCCTCGGGGCCGAGGTCGGCGAGGATCTGGGAGGCGCGGGCGAAGAGGAAGTCGCCGGTGAGGACCGCGACGGAGTTGCCCCAGCGGGTGTTGGCGCTGTCCACGCCGCGCCGCACTGCGGCCTCGTCCATGACGTCGTCGTGGTAGAGCGTGGCCAGGTGGGTCAGCTCCACGACCACGGCCGACGGCACGATGCCCGGCGCGTAGGGGTCGCCGAACTGGGCGGCGAGCATCACGAGCAGTGGCCGGAAACGCTTCCCGCCGGCCCGTACGAGGTGCTGGGCGGCCTCCGTGATGAACGGGACCTCGCTCTTGGTGGCATCGAGCAAGCCTTCCTCGACTGCCGCCAATCCGGCCTGGACATCGGCTTCCAGAGCCTGGTCCCGCACGCTCAGCCCGAACGGCCCGACGACGGTCACGAGGGGTCTCCTGTCTGCTGGTGTCTGCTGGCGATTACACGGTTTGTCGATAGGTCGCTGCCATCACTCAAGTCAGCGTATCCGGTCCTGTTTCGATCACCGATAGCGCCCACCGGTCCAGCCTGGGCGGTATCGAAGCATGACCGGCATGGTTTTGATCACATGGTAATAACGGACATTTATCGATTTAACAGTAATCCGGATGCTGTGTCGCGACCTCTCCACCCCCCCTCCCCCTCGTCGGCCGCTACGGCAACGACAGGCACCTCACCCCTGGTTCCATCACTAATCGGACTCCAGGCGTTAATCCCCCTAATCCCCCATGTCTGATTTAAATGGTTTTGCTATTTCGTGAGTTGGGTCACGCACCCCGTGGACCCGCCCCGCCCGCCGGACCCCCGGTCCCCCTTGCGCCGTCGGCGAGTTGAGAGTTGGCAACCGCAAAGGATCAAGTACCCCATACTCCGTCGATCATGACCAAACGGCACGTTGTACGAATCCGGTACTTGTTCCCGACATGTGCTCTCGCATACGTTCCGGGCCGTCGGGCGGACGCCTAATCCTGCCGCCGCCCGCATACCCATCGACGAACTCATTCGTACGGCAGGAGCGGGGGACCCAGGTAAGCCGCTGCACCGGACGGTTCACGCCGCACCGGAACGGCTCGGGGTGAAGCCGTGCCTCTCCGAGGCACGGCCGGGCACCTCCCCGCCCGAACCCGACAGCTCACCTCGCAGGCGCCGGAGAGGAACTTCCCCATGCCTGCTGCCGCTCAGCACCGCCGTACCCGGAACAGCCGCCTCGTCCGCACCCTCGTCGCCGCCGGCACCGGCGCCGCCGTCCTCGTCCTGCCGCTCATCGGCGCGACCACCGCGTCCGCGGCCCCCAGCTCCGCCACGGCCGCCACCACGCCCGCCGGATACCCGAACAACCTCGACGGCTGGATCCGCGAGTCCCTCGCGATCATGGCCGAGAAGAAGATCCCGGGTACCTACAACGGCATCTACCGCAACGTCATTCGCGAGTCCTCCGGCAACCCGGCCGCCATCAACCTCTGGGACTCCAACGCCGCCAAGGGCATCCCGTCCAAGGGCCTGCTCCAGGTCATCGACCCGACGTTCAACGCCTACCACGTGGCCGGCACCTCGTTCGACATCTACGACCCGGTCGCGAACATCACCGCCGCCTGCAACTACGCGGCCGCGCGGTACGGGTCGATCGACAACGTGTTCGGCGCGTACTGACCGGCCGGCCGCGGCGGGCCCACCCGGCGTACCGGTCGACCGGCTGATCTCCCGGTCAGCCGGTCGGGAACAGTCTTTCGAGGACGACGGCGATGCCGTCGTCCTCGTTCGACAAGGTGACCTCGTCCGCGACCGCCTTCAGTTCGGGATGCGCGTTGGCCATCGCGACGCCGTGTCCGGCCCAGTCGAACATCGGGATGTCGTTGGGCATGTCACCGAAGGCCAGGGCCTGTTCGGCGCCGATCCGCAGCCGTTCGGCGGCCAGCGCCAGCCCGGTCGCCTTCGTCACCCCGCTCGGCTGGAGCTCCACGGTGCCCGGCCCCGACATGGTGACCGTCGCCAGCGATCCCACCGCCGCGCGCGCCACGGCCGCCAACTCGTCGTCGGACAGATCGGCATGCCGCAGCAGCACCTTGCTGATGGGCGCGCGCCACAGGTCGTCCCGCCGCTCGACCCGCACCGCGGGCAGCGTCGGATGGGGCATCCGGTAGCCCGGCTCGATGAGCGTGAGCCCGTCCACGCCGTCCTGGTCGACCGCCGCGTAGACCTGCCCCACCTCCGCTTCGATCTTGCCGAGCGCGGTCTCGGCCAGCTCCCGGTCCAGCCGCACCGACCACAGCAGGCGGCCGGCGCCGGCGTCGTAGACCTGCGCTCCCTGCCCGCACACCGCGAGACCGGTGCAGCCGAGGCGCGCGAGCAGGGGCCGGACCCGCGGGGCCGGACGGCCCGTGACCACCAGGTGCCGGGCACCCGCCCGCGCCACCCGCGCGAGCGCGGCGAGCGACCGGTCGGAGACGGTGTCGTCGCCGCGCAGCAGCGTCCCGTCCAGGTCGGTGGCGATCAGTGCATATGCGGGGGTGGGTGCCATGATCAGAGAATACGGACACCGCGCCGCGCCGACTCACCTGTCCTTCCGCGCACTTACGTGCCGCCCGGCCTCAAGTGGGGCCCGCAGAAGCCTCGATGACGTTCCGCTCCGGCCCCGCGCGTGCGGGGAACGGGTGAGCGCCCGCAGCGATCGGACACGGCCGGACGGGGACCCGGGACGCTCCCGGGGCGGGGCGCCGAAGGCGACCCGGCCCCGCCCGCGCTCATCCGGAGATTCCGACGGAGATTCCGAACCCTCCTGACATCGGGCGGGCAACCTCTCAAGCCGATCGTGCGGCACTGCCCAAGACACACGGGTCGGCCGTAACGTGTGGCGCGACCACATGGAACGCATCGCCATGCATGGCCCGGATGAGAGCGAGGCAGTACCCCATGCCCCCCTTCGACGTCCCCGAGGGCGACCCCTTCGGCCCGCACAACCTCCCCTATGGCGTGTTCTCGCCCTCCGGCAGCACGGAGCGGAGGATCGGCGTCCGGCTCGGGAACCATGTCCTCGACGCGGGCGCCACGGCCGCCGCGCTCGGCTCGCCCCACCACGAGCTGCTCGCCCGGCCCACACTCAACCCCCTGCTGGCCGCCGGCCGCGCCACCTGGTCGGACGTACGGCGCGCCGTCACCTCCTGGGTCACGGACCCGGCCCACCGCGAAACGGTCGAGCCGCTGTTCCACCCCCTGTCCGAGGTGACCCTGCACCTCCCCTTCGAGGTGGCGGACTACGTCGACTTCTACGCCTCGGAGAACCACGCCCGCAACGTCGGCCAGATCTTCCGCCCCGACGCCGCGGACTCCCTCACCCCCAACTGGAAGCACCTGCCGATCGGCTACCACGGCCGCTCCGGCACGGTCGTCGTCTCGGGCACGGACGTCGTACGGCCGTCCGGGCAGCGCAAGGGCCCGGCCGACCCCGCACCCGTCTTCGGCCCGTCGATCCGGATGGACATCGAGGCCGAGGTGGGCTTCGTCGTGGGCGTGCCGTCGCAGCTGGGCAGTCCGGTCCCGCTCGACGGCTTCCGGGACCACGTCTTCGGCCTGTGCCTGCTGAACGACTGGTCCGCACGCGACATCCAGGCCTGGGAGTACGTCCCCCTCGGCCCCTTCCTCGGCAAGTCCTTCGCGACCTCGGTGTCGGCGTGGATCACCCCGCTGGAGGCACTGGAGCACGCGCGCGTGGCCCCGCCTGAGCGCACACACCCCCTGCTGCCCTACCTGGACGACGCCGCGCCCGGCGCGGAATCCGGCGGCTACGACCTCCGCATCTCCGTCGCGATCAACGGCCATGTGGTCGCCGAGCCGCCGTTCTCCACCATGTACTGGACCGCCGCCCAGCAGCTCGCCCACATGACGGTGAACGGCGCCTCGCTGCGCACGGGCGACCTGTACGGCTCCGGCACGGTGAGCGGCCCGGCCGAGAACCAGCGCGGGTCACTGCTGGAACTGACCTGGAACGGCCGCGACCCGCTCGAACTCCCCGACGGCAAGCGGACCTTCCTGGAGGACGGCGACGTGGTGACCCTGTCCGCCTGGGCCCCCGGCGCCGACGGCCACCGGGTCGGGCTGGGCGAGGTCAGCGGGCGCGTCGTGGCCGGCTGAGCCACTCCCCGGGCGACACCGTCCCGGCCCACGGCACGGGCACGCGCGCGGGGCGCGGCGAGAGCCGCCCCCCGCGCGCGTGCCCCGGTCCGGCCGGATCGCCGCCGACACCTGACTCGCACCGCCGTCTTCGTCATACTGACGGGGACACACACCACGCATCGCGCGCGACGCGCACCCGTGCGCCGCGTGCACCGGCACCACCGACACCCGCACACCTCTCCGACCAGGAACCGGAGCCCTGGCATGACCGTCTGCCTGCTCCTGCTGAGCGTCGTCGCCCTGACGGCCGCCGTGCCGGCGCCCCGCGCACTGACCCGGGCCGCCTGGCCCGAACGGGACCCCGTGGTCGCGCTGTGGGTGTGGCAGTGCCTGGTCGCGACGGTCCTGCTGTGCTGCCTGACCGCGCTGGTCCTGGGCGCGGCGGCCGTCTTCCATACCGTCCGCGACCACGTGTTCGCCCCCGCGCCGCCCGCCGTCACCGCCGCGTACGACCTGTCCACCGCACCCGTGTGGGCCGCCGCGCTCACCGTCCTGCTGGCCTGCGGGGCCGCCTGGACGACGGCGATGCTGGCCCGGGAACTCGTCGAGGTCCGCCGCAGCCGCGGCCAGGCCCGGGCACACCTGCGCGAACGGGCCCCCGAGCTGCCCGCCGGACTGCCGGCGGCGCGCGGGCCGATGCTGGTACTGGAGGACGAGTACCCGGACGCCTGGTGGATGCCGGGCCACCCGGCGCAGCTGGTCGTCACCACGGGGGCGCTGCACCGCCTCACCGACCTTCAGTTGGACGCCGTCCTCACCCACGAGCGCGGACACGCCCGCGCCCACCACGACTGGCTGCTCCACCTGTCCACCGCGCTGGCCGCGGGCTTCCCGCGCGTACCGCTCTTCGCCCACTTCTGCGACCAGACGCACCGCCTGGTCGAGCTGTCCGCCGACGACACGGCGTCCCGGCGCTGCGGGCACCTCACCACGGCCCTCGCCCTGATCGAGCTGAACCAGCACCGGGGTGTCCTCTCCTGCGACTCCAGCCGCCGCCTCCTCGGCGAACGCGTGGACCGCCTGCTGGAGCCGCCGCCGCGGCTGCTGCGCCGGCAGCGGGCGCTGACGACGACCGTGGCCGCTCTGGTGCCGCTGCTGCCCCTGCTGATCACCTTCGCGCCCGGCCTGACGGCCCTGTCCTGACGATCCCGCCGGGTGGCAGATCTTGCCCGGCGGAGCAGGAAAGCCCAGCTCAGCGGCCTGCTCAGCATGCCCTCAGCTGGCGCAACACTCCAGCAACACGCCATTCCCTACCCCATGGGTATGGTTCCAGCCATGCCACCCACCGACCGCCCCCGAGACCACGCCGGGCAGGGCGCCGCGACCACCGTCGCCGCCCACCGCGCGAGGCGCCGGCTGCGTGCGGACCGGGCCCGGCAGCTCGCCGACCTGCTGCGCCGCCAGATCCTGACCGGGGCCTTCCAGGACGGCACCCTCCCCCACGAGTCCACGCTCGCCGCCGACTACCGCGCCTCCCGCAACACCGTCCGCCAGGCCCTGGACCTGCTCAGGGCCGAAGGTCTGGTGGACCGGCTGCCCGGGGTCGGCACCGTCGTCGTCGCCCGGAAATACCCGCACGGGCTCGACCGTCTGATGGGCCTCGCGGAAACCCTCCGCGAACACGGCCGCGTCACCAACGAGGTCCGCACCATGGGCCCCGCCCCCGCACCCGCCCCCGTGGCCGAACGCCTCCGTGTACCGGCCGGCGCCGACGTCCTCTACATCGAACGCCTGCGCCGCCTGAACGGCCTCCCGCTCTCCCTCGACCTCACCTACATCCCGCTCGACATCGGCACCGCCCTGCTCGGCGCCGACCTCGAGAACACCGATGTCTTCCGGCTCCTGGAAGCCATCACCGGCCAGCGTCTCGGCCACGCCGAGATCACCCTGGAGGCGGTGAACGCGGACGCCCACTCCGCTGCTGTGCTCCAGGCTCCGCGTGGCGCCGCCGTACTGATGCTGGAACGCCTCACGCACCTCGCCGACGGCCGCCCCGTCGACCTGGAGTTCATCCGCTTCCGCGGCGACCGCATCACCATGAGCGGCCTGCTGCACCGGTCGTAACCACCCCTGCCTGCACGTTTCCTGGAGACAGCCATGCCCTTGGCGCCCCAGCGGGCCGACGTGCCCGTGACCATCGACGAGTCGAAGTGCATCGACGGCTGCACTCTCTGTGTGGACATGTGCCCGCTGGACTCCCTCGCCATCGACGAGAGCAGCGGCAAGGCGTACATGCACGTCGACGAGTGCTGGTACTGCGGCCCGTGCGCGGCGCGCTGCCCCACCGGAGCCGTCACGGTCAACATGCCCTACCTGCTGCGGTGAGAGGTACCACCATCATGAAACGCACGGCAGTCGCCCTGTCCGCCGCCGCACTTCTGCTGCCGCTGTCCGCCTGCGGCGGCAGCGCCGAGGCGGGCAGCGGCTCCACGGTCACCGTCACCGTCGGCTACCAGTCCAAGACCATCAACACCGTCACCGCGGGGACCCTGCTGCGCTCCCTCGGCTACTTCGAGAAGCAGCTCGACTCCCTGCACGACGGCCACACCTACAAGGTCGACTGGCAGGACTACGCCACCGGCGCCCCCATCACCGCCCAGATGACCGCCGGAAAGATCGACATAGGCTCGATGGGGGACTTTCCGCTGCTGCTCAACGCGGCCCGCGGCAAGCAGCTCGGCCGTCCGACCCACCTGGTCTCCGTCACCGGATACAACCTGCGCGGCGGCCTCAACACCATCGTGACCGCCCCCGGCTCCAAGCTCAGGTCCCTGAAGGACCTCAAGGACAAGAAGGTCTCCACGAGCGTCGGCTCGGCCGCCGACGGCACCCTCGTACGCGCCCTCCAGCGCGCCGGCATCGACCCGGACAAGGGGATCTCCAAGCTCAACCAGCAGCCCGCGGTGGGCGCTTCCGCGCTGTCCGCCGGCAGCGTGGACGCGCTGTCCCAGTTCGTCGCCTGGCCGGGCCTGCTCGCCTACCAGGGCAAGGCGAAGGCGCTGTACGACGGTGCCCGGCTGAACCTGCCGACCTTCCACGGCGTCACCGCCCGCGAGGACTTCACCCGGCAGCACCCGGCCGTGCTGACCGCCTTCCTCAAGGCCCAGGCCCAGGCGACGGACTACCTCAACCGCCAGCCGGTCACCGCCGCCGAGAAGGTCGCCAAGGCCACCGGGCTGCCCGCCGAGGCCGTCTATCTGTACAACGGCGCCCACGGCATCGCCACCTTCGACCCGGCGCTCCGGCCCCAGCTCGTCTCCGCCCTGAAGCAGGACGTGTCCGTGCTGAAGGCCGCCAAGCTGACCGGTGACGTGGACGTGGACTCGTTCGTCGACGACGGGTACGTGAAGAAGGCCCTCGGCCCGTCGTACGCCAAGCGGCTCACGGCGTCGCCTCCGCCGGCCGCCAGCGAGGTGTGGCCCCGGGGCAGCGAGAAGACCCTCTCCTTCACGTCCCCGAAGCAACTGCTGGCCCATCTCGCCGCGCACCCCGACGGCATCCGTGCCGCCTACGTCCCCGACGCCACCACCGGCACCCTCTGGTTCGCGGACAAGGCGGTCTGGGTGGCCGACGGCGACCGGCTGCTGCCCTTCGTCGCCCCGGCCACCGCGCAGGACTACATCTCCGCCCACGGCGGCGCCCGCACGGTGTCGTACCGCGAGGCGCTGGAGCGGGCCTCATGACCCGGCAGCCCCTGTCCCGGTATGCCCTGCGGGTGGCGTCCCTGGCCGCCGCCCTCGGGCTGTGGCAGCTGCTGACCAGCCTGGACGTCGACCTGTGGCTGCGCTTCTCGCAGTTCCCGACGGTCACCGACGTGGCCCACGCCTTCGCCGAACGGCTCTCCGGCGACGACTACTGGACCGACCTCACCGACAGTCTCACCCGCATCCTGACCGGCTTCGCGCTGGCGGCCGTCCTCGGCGTGGCGACGGGTGTGCTCGTGGCCCGCTCCCGCCTGGCCGAGGACCTGCTCGGCCCGGTGCTGGAGGTCGTCCGCCCCATCCCGGCGATCGCCCTCGTCCCGGTCGCGATCCTCCTGTTCCCCTCGAACGAACAGGGCATCGTCTTCATCACCTGCACCGCCGCGTTCTTCCCCGTGCTGGTCTCCACCCGGCACGCGGTCCGCGCGCTGACCCCGGTCTGGGAGGAGGCGGTGCGCACCATGGGCGGCGGCCGGTTCCGGATCCTGGGCTCGGTCGTGCTGCCGGGTGCCCTGCCCGGCATCTTCGGCGGGCTGTCGGTGGGCATCGGCGTGTCGTGGATCTGTGTGATCTCCGCGGAGATGATCTCCGGCCAGTACGGAGTCGGCTACCGCACCTGGCAGGACTACACGGTGGTCGACTACCCGGGCGTCTTCGTCGGCATGGTCACGATCGGCGTGCTCGGCTGGATCACCTCGACGGCCGTGGAACTCCTCGGCCGCCGGCTGACCCACTGGCTGCCCCGCTCCTCGTACGTCCCCGCAGGCCGCACCCGCACACCCCGGCCGCTCGCCACCCCCTCCCGCCCCGACGGCGAGCCCCAGAAGCAGGCCCAGTCCGAGCAGCAGGGCCAGAACGACCCCGAGGAGGCCCGCGATGAGCACCTCGTCTGAGACCGTCACCGCTCCCGCCGCGCCGGCACCGGAGACGACCCGGGGCACCCGGCTCGTCCTCCGCTCCGCCGCCCTCGGCCGCCCGGACGCTCCGGTCCTCGACGACGTGGACCTGGAGGTCGCTCCCGGCGAGATCCTCACCGTCGTCGGCCCTTCCGGCTGCGGCAAGTCCACGCTGCTGCGCACGCTCGCCGGACTGCTGCCGCCGCTGGGCGGCACGGTCGAGGTGGACGGCGGCCCGCTGACCGGGCCGTCGGCCGACCGCGCGCTCGTCTTCCAGGAGGACGCGCTGCTGCCCTGGCGGACCTTGCGCGGAAACGTCGAACTCCCGCTCGCCATCAGGGGCGTACCGCGCGCTGAGCGGAGGTCCCGGGCCGCGTCGTGGCTGGCGCGGGTCGGCCTCACCGCGCAGGCCGGGCAGTTGCCGCACCGGGTGTCCGGCGGGCAGCGCCAGCGCGCCCAGTTGGCCCGCGCCTTGGCCGACAGTCCGCGGGCGGTCCTCATGGACGAGCCCTTCGGCGCCCTCGACGCGCAGACCCGGTCCGGCATGCAGGACCTGCTGGTCGAGGTGTTGCGCGGCACGGGCGCGACCGTCGTGTTCGTCACGCACGACGTGGACGAGGCCCTCTTCCTCGGCGACCGGGTGGCCCTGATCGGCTCCGGGCGGCGCGTGTCCGCCGTGCGCGAGGTGCCGCGGCCACGTGACCGTGCGGCCTTCGACGCCCCCGCCCGCGTGGCGCTGCGCCGCGCCGTCCTCACCTCGCTCGGCTCCTGAAAGGCATCCCGGTGACCACCCCCGCGCCCGCTTCCCTGGAGATTCCCGCCGTCGCCGACGCCGAGGAGCTGACCTGCGACGTCCTCGTCATCGGCGGCGGCACCGCCGGCACCATGGCCGCGCTGACCGCCGCCGAGCGCGGCGCGAACGTCCTGCTGCTGGAGAAGGCCCACGTCCGGCACTCCGGCGCGCTCGCCATGGGCATGGACGGCGTCAACAACGCGGTCGTCCCCGGCCGCGCCGAACCCGACGACTACGTCGCCGAGATCACCCGCGCGAACGACGGCATCGTCGACCAGTCCACCGTCCGGCAGACCGCCACCCGCGGGTTCGCGATGGTGCAGCGGCTGGAGTCGTACGGGGTCAAGTTCGAGAAGGACGAGCACGGCGAGTACGCGGTCCGCCAGGTCCACCGCTCCGGCTCGTACGTACTGCCGATGCCAGAGGGCAAGGACGTCAAAAAGGTCCTGTACCGGCAGTTGCGGCGGCGCGAGATGCGGGAGCGGATCCAGATCGAGAACCGGGTGATGCCGGTGCGGGTCCTCACTGCCGGGGGGCGGGCCGTGGGTGCCGCCGGGTTCAACACCCGTACCGGGGCGTTCGTCACCGTTCGCGCGGGCGCGGTGATCCTCGCGACCGGTGCCTGCGGCCGGCTCGGGCTGCCCGCCTCCGGATACCTCTACGGCACCTACGAGAACCCCACCAACGCCGGCGACGGGTACGCCATGGCGTACCACGCGGGCGCCGAGCTGACCGGTATCGAGTGCTTCCAGATCAACCCGCTGATCAAGGACTACAACGGGCCGGCCTGTGCCTACGTCGCCAACCCCTTCGGCGGCTACCAGGTCAACCGGCACGGTGAGCGCTTCGTCGACTCCGACTACTGGTCCGGGCAGATGATGGCCGAGTTCGCCGCCGAGGTCGCCAGCGACCGTGGGCCCGTCTACCTCAAGCTCAGCCATCTGCCCGAGGAGTCGGTCTCCGCCCTGGAGTCGATCCTGCACTCCACCGAGCGGCCCACCCGCGGCACCTTCCACTCCGGCCGCGGGCACGACTACCGCACCCATGACGTCGAGATGCACATCTCCGAGATCGGCCTGTGCGGCGGTCACTCCGCTTCCGGGGTCCGTGTCGACGACCACGCCCGCACGACCGTCCCCCGTCTGTACGCCGCCGGAGACCTCGCCTGCGTCCCGCACAACTACATGATCGGCGCGTTCGTCTTCGGCGACCTGGCGGGCGCGGACGCCGCCCGGTACACGGCGTACACCGGTGAGCTTCCCGCGGACCAGGTCCGCGAGGCGCACGAGCTGATCTACCGCCCGCTGCGCAACCCGGACGGCCCGCCGCAGACCCAGGTCGAGTACAAGCTGCGCCGCTTCGTGAACGACTACGTGGCACCGCCGAAGTCCGGGGCGCGGCTCTCCCTCGCGCTGGAGGCGTTCGAGCGGATGCGGGCCGACATCGCCGCGATGGGTGCGCACACCCCGCACGAGCTGATGCGCTGCGCCGAGGTCACCTTCATCCGTGACTGCGCGGAGATGGCCGCCCGCGCCTCCCTGGCCCGCACCGAGTCCCGCTGGGGCCTCTACCACGAACGTCTCGACCATCCCGGACGCGACGACGTCTCCTGGTTCCACCATCTCGATCTGCACAAGTCCCCCTCTGGTGCGATGGAGTTCACGGCGCGTCCCGTGGCTCCCTATCTGGTGCCGGTGGAGGAGTTCGCGCCTGTCGGCGGTCCCTCCCGGCAGCTGGGCGAGGTCCGTCCCGAGGACGTGGCCACGGCCGGGCCGCGCGAGGTGGCGCCGGTGGCCGCGGGGCCCACGTCCGCGCGTGCCGCCGGCTCCGCCGGCCGGGCCGACGCCCGGGGGTCCGCCTCGCCCCGGCTGCTGGAGCTGCTGGAGCTGGCCGAGGACGAACCCGAACTCGTCTCGATCGCCCCGTATTTGACGGATCCGGATGCCGCGGTCCGCCGTACGGCGGTCTCGGTGCTGACCGAGACCGTGCCGCCGGGCACCGGGCAGGCCCTCGCCGGGGCGCTCGCCGACCCCGATGCCGAGGTCCGCGCGAGCGCCGCGGCCTCACTCCGCGAGCTCGTCGAGACGCTGCCGTCCGAACCCGCCCTGGGGGCCGCCCTCACCGGTGCGCTCGCCCAGGAGGACCCGGTGGTGCGTGCCGCCGCCCTGGACGTGCTGCGGGCGCTGCGGCTCGGTGAGCCCGGGGTGTTCGGGGCGGCGCTGGCCGACCCCGACGTCGCCGTCCGGACGGAGGCCGTACGGGCGCTCGTCTCGGTGGACGCGGTCCGGCCCCTGGCGGGCGCGGCGGACGATCCCTCCCGGGAGGTCCGGGTCACCGTGGCCAAGGCCCTGGCCACCGTCGGCTCGGCGCCCCTCGCCGCCTCCGACCGGGACCTGCTCACCGAAACCCTGGACCGGCTCACCGGGGACGGCGACCCGCTGGTCCGCGGCGCCGCGTTCGGTGCGCTGGCCGCCACCGGCTGCCCGGCTCCGCTCGCCTCCCGTGCCGTGGCGGCCCTGTCCGATCCGGCGTGGCAGGTGCGGTCCGGTGCCGCGACCGCGCTGTCGGCCGCATCCGCCGACACGGCCGTGCCCGCGCTCGCCAAGGCCCTGGCCGATCCGAACGCCGACGTACGCAAGGCGACGGTGCTGGCCCTGTCCCGGCACCGGTCCTCGGCGGAGGCCCGCGCGGCCCTCGCCACGGCCACGGCCGACTCGGACGCGGACGTCCGGGCCTACGCGGCGCGGGGGCTGTGAGTCCCGCACCGCGCCGGGTCCTGCGGGGCTATATCCAGTCGTCGGGCTCGGGTTCGTCGGCCGGCTCGGGCCAGTCGGCGTCCGGCGCCTCGCCGTCCGGCACCGCGGCACCGGCGGCCAGTGCCGCTCCGTCCAGGGAGGCCAGCACCTGGATCACCCCTTCGCCGTACGTCGCCAGCTTCTTCTCGCCGACGCCGCTCACCGTGCCCAGGTCCCGCACCGAACCGGGCCACCGGGTCACGATCTCCCGGAGGGTGGCGTCGTGGAAGATGACGTACGCCGGGACGCCCTGTTCCCGGGCCTGCTCGGCACGCCAGGCCCGCAGCGCCTCGAAGGCGGGGAGCAGCGCGTCGGGCAGCTCGGCCACGGCGGCCTTGGCCTTGCCGCTGCCTCCGGAGGCACCGGCGGACCGCGACCGGGAGGCGGCCGGCTTCTTCGGTTCCTTGCGCAGCGGCACCTCGCGCTCCCTGCGCAGCACCCCGCCGCTCGACTCGGTGAGCACCAGCGTGCCGTACTCCCCTTCGACCGCGAGCAGCCCTTGCGCCAGCAGCTGCCGGATCACGCCCCGCCACTCGCCGTCGGTGAGGTCCTGCCCGATACCGAAGACGGACAGCTGATCGTGGTCGAACTGGATCACCTTCGCGGTGCGCTTGCCGACCAGGATGTCGACGATCTGCGTCGCGCCGAACTTCTGCCCGCGCTCGCGCTGGAGCCGCACCACCGTGGACAGGGCCTTCTGCGCGGCGACCGTGCCGTCCCAGGTCTCCGGCGGGGTGAGGCAGGTGTCGCAGTTGCCGCAGCCCGTGGTGGCGTCGGGATCCTGGCCGAAGTAGGCGAGCAGCTGGCCGCGGCGGCAGCGGGCGGTCTCGCACAGCGCGAGCATGGCGTCGAGGTGGGCGGCGGCCCGCCGGCGGAACGCCTCGTCACCCTCGCCGGACTGGATCAGTTTGCGCTGCTGTATGACGTCGTTCAGGCCGTACGCCATCCAGGCCGTGGACGGCAGGCCGTCGCGGCCCGCGCGGCCGGTCTCCTGGTAGTAGCCCTCGATCGACTTGGGCAGGTCCAGGTGGGCGACGAAGCGGACGTCCGGCTTGTCGATGCCCATGCCGAAGGCGATGGTCGCCACCACGACCAGGCCGTCCTCACGCAGGAACCGGGACTGGTGCGCCGCACGGGTGGCCGCCTCCAGGCCCGCGTGGTAGGGCACTGCCTCGATGCCGTTGGCGGAGAGGAACTCCGCCGTACGCTCCACGGAGTTGCGCGAGAGGCAGTAGACGATGCCGGCGTCGCCCGGGTGCTCGTCCCGGAGGAAGGCGAGCAGCTGCTTCTTCGGGTCGGCCTTGGGCACGATCCGGTACTGGATGTTGGGCCGGTCGAAGCTGGCGACGAAGTGGCGGGCCGTCGGCAGGTCGAGCCGCTGGGTGATCTCCTGATGGGTGGCGTGGGTGGCTGTGGCGGTGAGGGCGATCCGCGGGACGTCCGGCCAGCGCTCACCGAGCAGGGACAGGGCGAGATAGTCGGGGCGGAAGTCATGGCCCCACTGGGACACACAGTGCGCCTCGTCGATCGCGAAGACGGAGATCTTGCCGCGGGAGAGCAGGTCCAGCGTGGTGTCCAGGCGGAGCCGCTCGGGGGCCAGGTAGAGCAGGTCCAGCTCGCCGGCCAGGAACTCGGCCTCGACCATGCGCCGCTCGTCGAAGTCCTGCGTGGAGTTGACGAAGCCGGCGCGGACGCCGAGGGCGCGCAGGGCGTCCACCTGGTCCTGCATGAGGGCGATCAGCGGGGAGATCACCACGCCGGTGCCGGGCCTGACCAGGGCTGGGATCTGATAGCACAGCGACTTGCCGCCGCCGGTCGGCATGAGGACGAGGGCGTCGCCGCCCGCCACCACGTGCTCGATGATCGCCTGCTGCTCGCCCCGGAAGGCGTCGTATCCGAAGACCCGGTGCAGCGTGGCCAGCGCCTCGCTGTCGGTCGCGTCCGGCCCCTCGGTCACTTGTGGCATCTCGCTGATCCCGCCTGTCACGCTCATCGTCCTGTCCCCCGCCGGTCCCCCGTGTGTCGTCTCTCGACCGCTGCCTCCACGATAGGGGTCCGCACCGACAGCCTCGGAGTTATCCACAGGCTTTGCCGTTCTGTGGTGTCGTCGTCCGGTTGCGCCGGGTGACGGCCGGGTCGTGGATCCGGCGGCGCCGGGGACGTCATCGGGGTCGGTGACCTGGAAAGACCGCTGCCCGGCACCCTGGACGTGGGTGCCGGGCAGCGGCCCGCGAGAGCGGGACGGTCAGCGCACGAAGACTCCCGCCTGGCCCGCCAGGTCGAGGAAGTACTGCGGTGCCACGCCGAGGACCAGTGTCACCGCCACGCCCACGCCGATCGCCAGCATGGTCAGCGGGGAGGGCACGGCGACGGTCGGGCCTTCGGCCTTCGGCTCGCTGAAGAACATCAGCACGATCACGCGGATGTAGAAGAACGCGGCGATCGCCGAGGAGATCACACCGACCACGACCAGCGGGGCCGCGCCGCCGTCCGCGGCCGCCTTGAACACGGCGAACTTCCCGGCGAACCCGGAGGTCAGCGGGATGCCGGCGAAGGCCAGCAGGAACACCGCGAACACGGCCGCCACCAGGGGCGAGCGGCGGCCGAGGCCGGCCCACTTGGAGAGGTGGGTCGCCTCGCCGCCCGCGTCCCGGACCAGCGTGACCACCGCGAAGGCACCGATCGTCACGAAGGAGTAGCCGGCCAGGTAGAAGAGGACCGACGACACGCCGTCCTTCGACGTGGCGATGACACCGGCGAGGATGAAGCCGGCGTGCGCGATGGACGAGTAGGCCAGCAGCCGCTTGATGTCGGTCTGCGTGATGGCGACGATCGCACCGCCCAGCATGGTGATGATCGCCACGGCCCACATGACCGGCCGCCAGTCCCAGCGCAGACCGGGCAGGACGACGTAGAGCAGACGGAGCAGCGCGCCAAACGCGGCCACCTTGGTCGCCGCCGCCATGAAGCCGGTCACGGGGGTGGGCGCGCCCTGGTAGACGTCGGGCGTCCACATGTGGAAGGGCACCGCGCCCACCTTGAACAGCAGGCCCATGACGAGCATGGCGGCGCCCATCAGGAGGAGCACGTCGTTGCCCATGGTGTTGGCGAGGGCGGGGTCGACGTCGGTGACGGTGCCGTCGACGACCTGGGCGATGCGCGCGTACGACACCGAGCCGGCGTAGCCGTACAGCAGCGCGATGCCGAAGAGCGTGAAGGCCGAGGCGAACGCGCCGAGCAGGAAGTACTTGACCGCGGCCTCCTGCGACATCAGCCGCTTGCGGCGGGCCACGGCGCACAGCAGGTACAGCGGGAGGGAGAAGACCTCCAGGGCCACGAACAGGGTCAGCAGGTCGTTGGCCGAGGGGAAGATCAGCATGCCGCCGATGGCGAAGAGCAGCAGCGGGAAGACCTCGGTGGTGGTGAAGCCGGCTTTCACCGCGGCTTTCTCGCTGTCGCTGCCGGGCACGGAAGCGGCCTGCGCGGCGAAGGAGTCGACCCGGTTGCCGTGTGCCTCCGGGTCCAGTCGCCGCTCGGCGAAGGTGAACAGGCCGACGAGGCCGGCCAGCAGGATCGTGCCCTGGAGGAAGAGGGCCGGGCCGTCGACGGCGATCGCGCCCATGGCCGCGATGTGCGCCTTGGTGGTGCCGTACCCGCCGGCCGCGAGCGCGACGACCGCGGCGAACGCGGCGCACAGGGCCACGACGGAGACGAACACCTGCGCGTAGTAGCGGGACCTGCGCGGTACGAACGCCTCGATGAGCACTCCGACCAGCGCCGCACCGATGACGATGAGCGTCGGCGACAATTGTCCGTATTCGATTTTCGGCGTGTCGATCTTCGAGATCGGTTCGGCCGCGGTTGTCCACAGGCTGTGGACGGCTGCTGTGCTCACTTGGCCGCCTCCACCTCGGGCTTGGGGTCGGTCTGGTGTACGTCGGACATGGTCTGTTTGACCGCCGGGTTGACGATGTCCGTGACGGGCTTCGGGTAGACGCCCAGGAGGATCAGCAGCACGATCAGCGGGGCGACGACCACCAGCTCGCGCGCGCGGAGGTCGGGCATCGCCGAGACCTCGGGTTTCACCGGGCCGGTCATCGTCCGCTGGTACAGGACGAGGACGTACAGCGCGGCGAGGACGATGCCGAAGGTGGCGATGATGCCGATCGCCGGGTAGCGCGTGAACGTGCCGACCAGGACCAGGAACTCGCTCACGAACGGGGCCAGTCCCGGCAGGGAGAGGGTGGCGAGGCCGCCGATCAGGAAGGTGCCGGCGAGCACCGGGGCGACTTTCTGCACACCTCCGTAGTCGGCGATGAGCCGGGAGCCGCGCCGGGAGATGAGGAATCCGGCGACCAGCATCAGCGCGGCGGTGGAGATGCCGTGGTTGACCATGTAGAGCGTGGCGCCGGACTGGCCCTGGCTGGTCATGGCGAAGATGCCCATGACGATGAACCCGAAGTGCGAGATCGACGCGTACGCCACCAGGCGCTTGATGTCCCGCTGGCCGACGGCGAGCAGCGCGCCGTAGACGATGCTGATGAGCGCCAGTACGAGGATCACGGGCGTCGCCCACTTGCTGGCCTCCGGGAACAGCTGGAGGCAGAAGCGGAGCATCGCGAACGTGCCCACCTTGTCGACGACCGCGGTGATGAGGACGGCGACCGGGGCGGTGGATTCCTGCATGGCGTTGGGCAGCCAGGTGTGCAGCGGCCACAGGGGCGCCTTCACCGCGAAGGCGAAGAAGAAGCCGAGGAACAGCCAGCGTTCGGTGCTGGTCGCCATGTGGAGGGAGCCGTTCGCGCGGGCCTCGGCGATCTCCTGGAGGCTGAAGTTCCCGGCCACCACGTAGAGGCCGATCACGGCGGCCAGCATGAGGAGGCCGCCGACCAGGTTGTACAGCAGGAACTTCACCGCGGCGTACGACCGCTGGGTGGCGGCCGCCTCCTCGCCGTGCTCATGGGCCCGGTCTCCGAAGCCGCCGATGAGGAAGTACATCGGGATGAGCATGGCTTCGAAGAAGATGTAGAAGACGAAGACGTCGGTGGCCTCGAACGAGATGATCACCATCGCCTCGACGGCGAGGATCAGCGCGAAGAAGCCCTGGGTGGGGCGCCAGCGGCGGCTTCCGGTCTCCAGCGGGTCGGCGTCGTGCCAGCCCGCGAGGACGATGAACGGGATCAGTAGGGCGGTCAGCGCGATCAGCGCCACCGCGATGCCGTCCACGCCCAGCTCGTACCGGACCCCGAAGTCCGCGATCCAGGGGTGGGACTCGGTGAGCTGGTAGCGGGCGCCGTCCGGGTCGAAGCGGACCAGGACGGTGATCGCCAGGGCGAGTGTGGCGAGGGAGGCGGCCAGCGCCAGCCATTTGGCGGCGGTGCGCCGGGCGGCCGGTACGGCGGCCGTGGCGACGGCCCCGAGGGCCGGGAGCGCCGCCGTCGCTGTCAGCAGAGGAAAGGACATCGGTATCAGACCGCCCTCATCAGCAGGGTCGCGGCGACCAGGAGTGCCGCACCGCCGAACATCGAGACCGCGTAGGAGCGGACGAAGCCGTTCTGGAGCCGGCGCAGTCGTCCGGACATGCCGCCGAAGCCGGCGGCCGTCCCGTTGACGACGCCGTCGACCAGGGTGTGGTCGACGTAGACCAGGGAGCGCGTCAGGTGCTCGCCGCCGCGTACCAGGACCACGTGGTTGAAGTCGTCCTGGAGCAGGTCGCGGCGGGCCGCGCGGGTGAGGAGCGAGCCGCGCGGCGCGACGGCCGGGACGGGCTTGCGTCCGTACTGCGCCCAGGCGATGGCGACACCGATGACCAGGCAGACCATGGTCGCGCCGGTGACGGTGGCGGCGCTGAGCGGGGAGTCGCCCTCGCTGTGGCCGGTGACGGGCTCCAGCCAGTTCAGGAAGCGGTCGCCGATGCTGAAGAAGGCGCCGCCGAAGACGGAGCCGACGGCCAGCACGATCATGGGGATCGTCATGACCTTCGGGGACTCGTGCGGGTGGGGTTCGGTGTGCTCGCCCCGGGTTTCGGCGGCGGGCTCGGCGCTCGGCGCCTCCGGGGAGCGAGTGGGCTGGTTCCGCCAACGCTCCTCCCCGAAGAACGTCATCAGCATCACGCGCGTCATGTAGAAGGCGGTGATGGCCGCGCCCAGCAGGGCCGCGCCGCCGAGGATCCAGCCCTCGGTGCCGCCCTTGGCGAACGCCGCCTCGATGATCTTGTCCTTGGAGAAGAAGCCGGACAGCCCCGGGAAGCCGATGATCGCGAGGTAGCCGAGGCCGAACGTGATGAACGTGACCGGCATGTACTTCCGCAGGCCGCCGTAGCGGCGCATGTCGACCTCGTCGTTCATGCCGTGCATCACGGAACCGGCGCCGAGGAACAGCCCGGCCTTGAAGAAGCCGTGCGTCACCAGGTGCATGATCGCGAAGACGTAGCCGATGGGACCGAGGCCGGCCGCGAGAACCATGTAGCCGATCTGCGACATGGTCGAGCCGGCCAGCGCCTTCTTGATGTCGTCCTTGGCGCAACCGACGATCGCACCGAACAGCAGCGTGACCGCGCCGACGACGGTGACGGCCAGCTGGGCGTCGGGAGCGGCGTTGAAGATGGCACCGGAGCGGACGATCAGGTAGACGCCCGCGGTCACCATCGTCGCCGCGTGGATCAGGGCCGAGACCGGGGTCGGGCCCTCCATGGCGTCCCCGAGCCAGGACTGCAGCGGCACCTGGGCGGACTTGCCGCAGGCGGCGAGCAGCAGCATCAGGCCGATGGCGGTGAGCTTGCCCTCGGAGGTGTCACCGGTGTGGCCGAGGACCGGGCCGAAGGCGAAGCTGCCGAAGGTGGTGAACATCAGCATGATCGCGATCGACAGGCCCATGTCGCCGACGCGGTTGACGAGGAAGGCCTTCTTCGCGGCCGTGGCGGCGCTGGGCTTGTGCTGCCAGAAGCCGATCAGCAGGTACGAGGCGAGACCGACGCCCTCCCAGCCGACGTACAGCAGCAGGTAGTTGTCGGCGAGGACGAGCAGCAGCATCGCCGCCAGGAACAGGTTCAGGTAGCCGAAGAAGCGGCGGCGCCGCTCGTCGTGCTCCATGTACCCGACCGAGTACAGGTGGATGAGCGAGCCGACGCCCGTGATCAGCAGGACGAACGTCATCGAGAGCTGGTCGAGGCGGAAGGTGACGTCCGCCTGGAAGCCGCCGACGGGGATCCACGTCCACAGGTGCTGGGTCAGCGTGCGGTGTTCGGCGTTCTTGCCGAGCAGGTCGGCGAAGAGGATCAGGCCGAACACGAAGGAGGCGGCCGACAGGAGCGTGCCGATCCAGTGGCCGACGCGGTCGAGGCGCCGGCCGCCGGCCAGGAGGACGGCCGCTCCGAGCAGGGGCGCCGCGATGAGCAGCGCGATCAGGTTCTCCACGATTCTTCCGACCCCTTACAGCTTCATCAGGCTGGCGTCGTCGACCGAGGCCGAGTGGCGGGTACGGAACAGCGACACGATGATCGCGAGGCCCACCACGACCTCCGCGGCGGCGACGACCATCGTGAAGAAGGCGATGATCTGGCCGTCGAGGTTGCCGTGCATCCGGGAGAAGGTGACGAACGCGAGGTTGCAGGCGTTCAGCATCAGCTCGATGCACATGAAGACCACGATGGCGTTGCGCCGGATGAGGACGCCGGTCGCGCCGATCGTGAACAGCAGGGCGGCGAGGTAGAGGTAGTTGACCGGGTTCACTTCGACGCCTCCTCGGGCCGCTTGAACGTCTCCGGCTCGATCGCCGTGCGCTCCAGACGCTCCTCCGCACGCTGTTCCAGCGCCCGCAGGTCGTTGAGCGCCTCCGTGGACACGTCACGGAGCTGGCCGCGTTCGCGCAGCGTCTTGCTGACGGTCAGCTCGGACGGGGTGCCGTCGGGCAGCAGGCCCGCGATGTCCACGGCGTTGTGCCGGGCGTAGACGCCGGGGGCGGGCAGCGGCGGGACGTTCGTGCCCTCGCGGACACGCTGCTCGGACAGCTCGCGCTGGGTCTTGGCGCGCTCGGTGCGTTCGCGGTGGGTGAGCACCATGGCGCCGACGGCGGCGGTGATGAGCAGGGCGCCGGTGATTTCGAAGGCGAAGACGTACTTGGTGAAGATGAGGGCCGCGAGGCCCTCCACGTTGCCGTTCGTGTTCGCCCGGCCGGCGCCGCTGAACTCCTTCAGGGAGGCGTTGCCGATGCCGGCGAACAGCAGGACACCGAAGCCGGCCCCGCACAGAAGGGCCAGCCAGCGCTGGCCCTTGATGGTCTCCTTCAGGGAGTCCGCGGCCGTGACGCCGACGAGCATCACCACGAACAGGAACAGCATCATGATGGCGCCGGTGTAGACGACGATCTGCACGACGCCGAGGAAGTAGGCGCCGTTGGCGAGGTAGAACACCGCCAGGACGATCATGGTGCCGGCGAGGCAGAGCGCGCTGTGCACGGCCCTCTTCATGAAGACGGTGCACAGGGCGCCGATCACCGCGATCGTGCCGAGGACCCAGAACTGGAAGGCCTCACCGGTGGAGGTGGTGTAGGCGGCGAGGGGCGTGGTCATCGGCCGATCACCTTCTCCGAGGCCGGTTCGTCCTCGCCGAAGGTAATGGCGGCCTCCTGCGGGACCTCGCCCTTGGAGACGGCGACCTGCTGGACGGTGCCGGCCGCGGCCTGGGTCACCAGGCCGCGGTAGTAGTCCTGTTCGTCGGTCCCCGGGAAGATCGCGTGCGGTGTGTCGACCATGCCCTCTTCGAGGCCGGCGAGCAGCTGTTCCTTGGTGTAGATGAGGTTGGCGCGGCTGGAGTCGGCCAGTTCGAACTCGTTCGTCATCGTCAGCGCGCGCGTGGGGCACGCTTCGATGCACAGGCCGCACAGGATGCAGCGGGCGTAGTTGATCTGGTAGACGCGGCCGTACCGCTCGCCCGGCGAGTAGCGCTCCTCGTCGGTGTTGTCGGCGCCTTCCACGTAGATGGCGTCGGCGGGGCAGGCCCAGGCGCACAGTTCGCAGCCGACGCACTTCTCCAGGCCGTCCGGATGGCGGTTGAGCTGGTGCCGTCCGTGGAACCGGGGAGCCGTGGTCTTCTTCTGCTCCGGGTACTGCTCGGTCAGCCGCTTCTTGAACATGGCCTTGAAGGTCACGCCGAAGCCGGCGACGGGGTTCTGGAAGCCGGGATTGGTCTGCCCGGACTCCTGAGGCTCCTCAGCCATCGGACGCCTCCTTTCCATCCGAAGATCCGTCACTGACAGTGTCCGATCCACCACTGACAATCAGTTCCCGCTCGCGGTGCGGGCGGCGCCTCGGCACGGGCGGCAGCTCCTGTCCGGGCAGCGGCGGTACGGGGAATCCGCCCGCCATCGGGTCGAAGGCCGGCTGTTCGGCAGCGGGCTGTTCGGCCGTCTTCGCCTTCCCGCGGAACATGTCGGCGACGAAGGAGATCAGCAGCAGGGCGAGGACGCCACCGCCCACGTAGAGGGCGATGTCGGCGAAGTCGTAGTTCTCGTTGCGCAGCGCGCGGACGGTCGCGACCAGCATCAGCCAGGTCACGGAGACCGGGATGAGGACCTTCCAGCCGAGCTTCATCAGCTGGTCGTAGCGGACCCGCGGGAGCGTGCCGCGCAGCCAGATGAAGAAGAACAGCAGCAGCTGGACCTTGACGACGAACCAGAGCAGCGGCCACCAGCCGTGGTTCGCGCCCTCCCAGAAGCTGCTGATCGGCCAGGGGGCGCGCCAGCCGCCGAGGAACAGGGTGGTGGAGACGGCGGAGACCGTCACCATGTTGACGTACTCGGCGAGCATGAACATCGCGAACTTGATCGACGAGTACTCGGTGTTGAAACCGCCGACCAGGTCGCCCTCGGACTCCGGCATGTCGAAGGGGGCGCGGTTGGTCTCGCCGACCATCGTGACGATGTAGAGGATGAAGGAGACCGGCAGCAGCAGGATGTACCAGCGGTCGTGCTGCTGCTCGACGATCGTGGACGTCGACATCGACCCCGAGTAGAGGAACACGGAGGCGAAGGCGGCGCCCATGGCGATCTCGTAGGAGATCATCTGTGCGCAGGAGCGCAGGCCGCCGAGGAGCGGATAGGTGGATCCGGAACTCCAGCCGGCCAGCACGATGCCGTAGATGCCGACGGAGGCGACCGCGAGGATGTAGAGCATCGCGATCGGCAGGTCGGTGAGCTGCATCGCGGTGCGGTGGCCGAAGATCGAGATCTCGTTGCCGGCCGGCCCGAAGGGGATCACCGCGATCGCCATGAAGGCCGGGATGGCCGCGACGACGGGCGCGAGGACGTAGACCACCTTGTCCGCGCGCTTGACGATGAGGTCTTCCTTGAGCATCAGCTTCACGCCGTCGGCGAGCGACTGGAGCATGCCCCAGGGACCGTGCCGGTTGGGGCCGATGCGCAGCTGCATCCAGGCGACGACCTTGCGCTCCCAGACGATGGAGAACAGCACGGTCACCATCAGGAAGGCGAAGCAGAACACCGCCTTGACGACGACCAGCCACCAGGGGTCGCGGCCGAACATCGAGAGGTCTTCAGCGGCGAGGTACGCGCTCATGCCTCCACCTCCTTGGGGGCCTCGTCGGCGACTGCCGCCGGGCCGATACGGACGAGGGAGCCGGGCCGTGCCCCGGTGGCCGAGGCGACGCCGGTGCCCACGGAGTTCAGCGGGAGCCAGACCACCCGGTCGGGCATGTCGGTGATCCGGAGCGGCAGTGCGACCGTGCCGGCGGGGCCGGTGACGGTCAGGGTGCCGCCGTCCCGGACGCCTGCCTCGGCGGCCGTCGCGGCGGACACGCGCGCGCGTGCCGCGTGCCGGGTGCCGGCGAGCGCTTCGTCGCCCTCCTGAAGGACACCCTGGTCGAGCAGGAGCCGGTGCCCTGCGAGCACGGCCTCGCCGGCGGCCGGGCGGGGCAGCACGCCCGCCACCTCCGTGGGGGCGGCGGCGCGGTGACCGTCCCAGGGGCCGAGCCGGTCGATCTCCGCGCGCGTGGTGCGCAGGTCCGGCAGGCCCAGGTGGACGTCCATGGCGTCGGCGAGCATCTGGAGCACGCGCGTGTCGGTCGGCGCGAGCCGGCGGGTCATCTGGTCGGGCTTGAGCGCGGCCTCGAAGAAGCGCACGCGGCCCTCCCAGTTGAGGAAGGTGCCCGCCTTCTCGGCGACCGCGGCGACCGGCAGGACCACGTCGGCGTGCTCGGTGACCTCGCTGGGCCGCAGCTCCAGCGACACCAGGAAGCCGACGCTCTCCAGCGCCTCACGCGCGCGTGCCGGGTCGGGCAGGTCGGCGACCTCCACGCCGGCCACCACGAGCGCGGCGAGTCCGCCGTCCGCGGCGGCCTGGACGATCTGTTGGGTGTCGCGGCCGTGGCGCAGCGGGAGTTCGGCGACCCCCCAGGCGGCGGCGACCTCTTCCCGCGCGCGCGGGTCGGTCGCCGGGCGGCCTCCGGGCAGCAGCGAGGGCAGCGCGCCCGCCTCGACGGCGCCGCGCTCACCGGCCCGGCGGGGGATCCACACCAGGTCGGCGCCGGTGGCGGTGGCGGCGCGCAGGGCGGCGGTGAGTCCGCCCGCGACACCGGCCAGCCGTTCGCCGACGACGATGACGGCGCCTTCGGCGCGCAGCGCCTCGGCGGCGCGGGTGCCGGGCTCCTCCAGGCCGACGCCGCTCGCGAGGGCGTCCAGCCACTCCGTCTCGGTGCCCGGAGCGGCCGGCAGCAGCGTGCCGCCCGTCTTCTCCAGGCCCCGGGTGGCATGTGTGGCCAGCGCGAACACCTGCTGCTTGTGCTTGCGCCAGGCCTTGCGCAGCCGCAGGAAGACGCCGGGTGCCTCCTCCTCCGACTCGAAGCCGACCAGCAGGACGGCGGGTGCCTTCTCCAGGGAGGTGTACGTGACGCCCGTACCGTCGAGGTCACGGCCGCGGCCTGCCACCCGGGCCGCCAGGAAGTCGGCTTCCTCGCCGCTGTGCACGCGCGCGCGGAAGTCGATGTCGTTGGTGTCGAGTGCCACGCGCGCGAACTTGCTGTAGGCGTAGGCGTCCTCGACGGTCAGCCGGCCGCCGGCGAGGACACCGGTCCGGGAGCGGGCGGCGGTCAGGCCTTCCGCGGCCGCTTGGAGCGCCTCCGGCCAGGAGGCGGGTTCCAGGACGCCGTCGGCGTTGCGGACGAGCGGGGTGTCGAGGCGGTCCTTCGCCTGCGCGTACCGGAACGCGAAGCGTCCCTTGTCGCAGATCCACTCCTCGTTGACCTCGGGGTCGTTCGCGGCGAGCCGCCGCATGACCTTGCCGCGCCGGTGGTCGGTGCGGGTGGCGCAGCCGCCGGAGCAGTGCTCGCAGACCGACGGCGAGGAGACGAGGTCGAAGGGGCGGGAGCGGAATCGGTAGGCGGCCGAGGTGAGCGCGCCGACCGGGCAGATCTGGATGGTGTTGCCGGAGAAGTACGACTCGAACGGGTCGCCCTCGCCGGTGCCGACCTGCTGGAGTGCGCCCCGCTCGATCAGCTCGATCATCGGGTCGCCGGCGACCTGGTTGGAGAAGCGGGTGCAGCGGGCGCAGAGCACGCACCGCTCGCGGTCCAGCAGCACCTGGGTGGAGATCGGCACGGGCTTCTCGTAGGTCCGCTTCTTTCCTTCGAAGCGGGATTCGGCGTTGCCGTGGGACATCGCCTGGTTCTGCAGGGGGCACTCGCCGCCCTTGTCGCAGACGGGGCAGTCCAGCGGGTGGTTGATGAGCAGCAGCTCCATCACGCCGTGCTGGGCCTTCTCGGCGACCGGCGAGGTGAGCTGGGACTTCACGACCATGCCGTCCGTGCACGTGATCGTGCAGGACGCCATGGGCTTGCGCTGGCCCTCGACCTCGACGATGCACTGGCGGCAGGCGCCGGCCGGGTCGAGGAGGGGGTGGTCGCAGAACCGCGGGATCTCGATGCCCAGCTGCTCGGCGGCCCGGATGACCAGGGTGCCCTTGGGCACGCTGATCTCGATGCCGTCGATCGTCAGTGTGACGAGGTCTTCCGGCGGGACCGCCGCCTCTCCCCCTCCGGAGGGAGCACTGGTGGTCACGGTCATGCGTTCACCTCCGGGCGGTCCGCCCAGGCCGTCGACTTGGCCGGGTCGAAGGGGCAGCCCCGGCCCGTGATGTGCTGCTCGTACTCCTCGCGGAAGTACTTCAGCGAGGAGAAGATCGGGGATGCGGCGCCGTCACCGAGGGCGCAGAAGGACTTGCCGTTGATGTTGTCGGCGATGTCGTTCAGCTTGTCGAGGTCGGACATGACGCCCTTGCCGGCCTCGATGTCGCGGAGCAGCTGGACCAGCCAGTACGTCCCTTCGCGGCAGGGTGTGCACTTGCCGCAGGACTCGTGGGCGTAGAACTCGGTCCAGCGCGTCACGGCCCGTACGACGCAGGTCGTCTCGTCGAAGCACTGCAGCGCCTTGGTGCCGAGCATGGAGCCGGCGGCGCCGACGCCCTCGTAGTCGAGGGGGACGTCGAGGTGCTCGTCGGTGAACATCGGGGTCGAGGAGCCGCCCGGCGTCCAGAACTTCAGGCGGTGGCCCGGCCGCATGCCGCCGCTCATGTCGAAGAGCTGGCGGAGGGTGACGCCGAGCGGCGCCTCGTACTGGCCGGGGCTCGCGACGTGGCCGCTGAGCGAGTAGAGCGTGAAGCCCGGGGACTTCTCGCTGCCCATCGACCTGAACCAGTCCTTGCCGTTTTTCAGGATCGCGGGAACCGACGCGATCGACTCGACGTTGTTCACCACAGTCGGACAGGCGTAGAGGCCTTCCACCGCGGGGAAGGGGGGACGGAGCCGCGGTTGACCACGGCGGCCTTCGAGCGAGTCGAGCAGTGCGGTCTCCTCACCGCAGATGTACGCGCCCGCACCCGCGTGCACGGTGAGCTGGAGGTCGAGTCCGCTGCCCAGGATGTTCTCGCCGAGGTAGCCCGCCGCGTAGGCCTCGCGCACGGCCTCGTGCAACCGCCGCAGAACGGGGACGACTTCACCACGCAGATAGATGAAGGCATGCGACGACCTGATGGCATAGCACGCGATCACGATGCCCTCGATGAGGCTGTGCGGGTTCGCGAAGAGGAGCGGGATGTCCTTGCAGGTGCCCGGCTCCGACTCGTCGGCGTTGACAACTAGATAGTGCGGTTTTCCATCACCCTGGGGAATGAACTGCCACTTCATTCCGGTCGGGAATCCCGCGCCGCCGCGGCCTCGCAGCCCGGAGTCCTTGACGTAGGCGATCAGGTCGTCCGGTGACATGGCGAGTGCCTTGCGGAGTCCCTCGTACCCCTCGTGCCTCCGGTAGACGTCCAGACTCCAGGACCGGTCCTCGTCCCAGAAGGCCGACAGCACGGGTGCGAGCAGCTTCTCGGGGCTCGTGTCCTTGACCTCGGGTACCACGGTCATCACTCCCCCTCCTCGGCGGTAGGCCCGGCCGGGTGGGCCGGGTCGGAGGCCGATGTGTCCTGCGGCGCGTCATGGGAACTGAGGTGCTCGGCCGGCGACGGCTCGTGCACTCTGTCCTGCGGTTCCTCATGCGGACCTCCGCGCGGATGGACCACGCGCGCGGGTGCGGCCTCTCCCTTTGCCAGGCGGAGGCCCACCAGCGAGGCGGGTCCCGCACTGCCGCTCTCCTCGACGGCCCCGGGCCGCTCGTCGGGGAAACCGGCCAGGATCCGCGCGGTCTCCTTGAACGTGCACAGCCGGGCCCCGCGTGTGGGCTGTACGGGCCGCTCCGCGCGCAGGTCGTCGACCAGGCGCTTGGCGCTCGCCGGGGTCTGGTTGTCGAAGAACTCCCAGTTGACCATCACGACCGGCGCGAAGTCGCAGGCCGCGTTGCACTCGATGTGCTCCAGGGTGATCTTGCCGTCGTCGGTGGTCTCGCCGTTGCCGAGGCCCAGGTGTTCCTGGAGGGACTCGAAGATCGCGTCGCCGCCCATCACCGCGCACAGCGTGTTGGTGCAGACGCCGACCTGGTAGTCGCCGGAGGGCCTGCGCCGGTACATGGAGTAGAAGGTGGCGACGGCGGTGACCTCGGCCGTGGTCAGGTTCAGCATGTCCGCGCAGAACCGCATCCCGGTGCGCGTGACGTGGCCCTCCTCCGACTGCACGAGGTGGAGCAGCGGCAGCAGGGCGGAGCGGGAGTCCGGGTAGCGCGCGATCACCTCGCGCGCGTCCGCCTCCAGCCGGGCCCGGACGTCGTCCGGGTAGGCGGGTGCGGGCAGTTCGGGCATGCCCAGGCTGACGCCCCGCTCCGAAGAAGAGGTGGTCACCGGTCGACGCCTCCCATCACGGGGTCGATGGACGCGACGGCGACGATGACGTCGGCGACCTGGCCGCCCTCGCACATCGCCGCCATGGCCTGAAGGTTGGTGAAGGACGGGTCGCGGAAGTGGACCCGGTAGGGGCGGGTGCCGCCGTCGGAGACGGCGTGGACGCCGAGTTCGCCCTTGGGTGACTCGACGGCCGTGTACGCCTGTCCCGGCGGGACGCGGAAGCCCTCGGTGACCAGCTTGAAGTGGTGGATCAGGGCCTCCATGGAGGTGCCCATGATCTTCTTGATGTGGTCGAGGGAGTTGCCGAGCCCGTCCGGTCCCAGGGCGAGCTGGGCGGGCCAGGCGATCTTCTTGTCGGCGACCATGACGGGGCCGGGCTGGAGCCGGTCCAGACACTGCTCGATGATCCGGAGCGACTGGCGCATCTCCTCCAGGCGGACGAGGAAGCGGCCGTAGGCGTCGCAGGTGTCGGCGGTCGGGACGTCGAAGTCGTACGTCTCGTAGTCGCAGTAGGGCTGGGTCTTGCGCAGGTCGTGCGGGAGGCCGGCGGAGCGCAGGATCGGGCCGGTCGCGCCGAGGGCCATGCAGCCGGCCAGGTCGAGGTAGCCGATGTCCTGCATGCGGGCCTTGAAGATGGGGTTCCCGGTGGCGAGCTTGTCGTACTCCGGGAGGTTCTTCTTCATCTTCTTCACGAACTCGCGGATCTGGTCCACCGCGCCGGGTGGCAGGTCCTGGGCGAGTCCGCCGGGCCGGATGTACGCGTGGTTCATGCGCAGGCCCGTGACCAGCTCGTAGATGTCGAGAATCATTTCACGATCACGGAATCCGTAGATCATGATCGTGGTGGCGCCCAGCTCCATGCCGCCGGTGGCGATGCACACCAGGTGGGAGGACATCCGGTTCAGCTCCATCAGGAGCACCCGGATGATCTTGGCGCGGTCGGTGATCTGGTCCTCGATGCCGAGGAGCTTCTCGACGGCGAGACAGTAGGCGGTCTCGTTGAAGAAGGACGTCAGGTAGTCCATGCGCGTGACGAAGGTGGTGCCCTGCGTCCACGTGCGGTATTCCAGGTTCTTCTCGATGCCGGTGTGGAGGTATCCGATGCCGCAGCGGGCCTCGGTGACCGTCTCGCCCTCGATCTCCAGGATCAGGCGGAGCACTCCATGGGTGGACGGGTGCTGGGGACCCATGTTGACGACGATGCGTTCGTCGTCGGCGCGGGCCGCGGACTGGACGACCTCGTCCCAGTCGCCACCGGTGACCGTATATACGGTGCCCTCGGTGGTCTCGCGCGCGGAGGCGGCCGACGCGGCGGATGCTGACTGCGTGCTCACGAGTACGACCTCCGCTGGTCCGGAGCCGGGATCTGGGCGCCCTTGTACTCGACGGCGATGCCGCCGAGGGGGTAGTCCTTGCGCTGCGGGTGGCCCTGCCAGTCGTCCGGCATCATGATCCGCGTCAGGGCCGGGTGACCGTCGAAGACGATTCCGAAGAAGTCGTAGGTCTCGCGCTCGTGCCAGTCGTTGGTCGGGTAGACGGAGACCAGCGACGGGATGCGGGGGTCGCCGTCGGGGGCGCTGACTTCGAGGCGGATCAGCCGGTTGTGGGTGATCGAGCGCAGGTGGTAGACGGCGTGCAGCTCGCGGCCCTTGTCGTGCGGGTAGTGGACGCCGCTGACGCCGGTGCACAGTTCGAAGCGCAGGGCCGGGTCGTCGCGCAGGGTGCGGGCGACGCGGAGCAGGTGCTCGCGTTCGATGTGGAAGGTGAGCTCGTCGCGGTCGACGACCGTCTTCTCGATGGCGTTGCCGGGGAGGAGTCCCTGTTCCTCCAGGGCGCCTTCGAGTTCGTCGGCGACCTCGTCGAACCAGCCGCCGTAGGGGCGGGTCGCCGGTCCCGGGAGCCGGACCGAGCGGACGAGGCCGCCGTAGCCGGAGGTGTCGCCGCCGTTGTCGGCGCCGAACATGCCGCGCTGGACGCGGATCTCCTCGCCGCCCTGGCCGCGCTGGCCGGGGAGGTTGGAGGCGGAGAGGTCCTTCTCGGGGTTCACCCCGTTCGCGGATCCGTCGCCGTGGGTGCCGTTCGCGTCGCTCACCGCAGCAGCCCCTTCATCTCGATCGTGGGCAGGGCCTTGAGCGCCGCTTCCTCCGCCTCGCGGGCCGCTTCCTCCGCGTTCACGCCGAGCTTGGAGGACTGGATCTTCTGGTGGAGCTTGAGGATCGCGTCCATCAGCATCTCGGGGCGGGGCGGGCAGCCGGGCAGATAGATGTCGACCGGGACGATGTGGTCGACGCCCTGGACGATCGCGTAGTTGTTGAACATGCCGCCGGAGGAGGCGCAGACGCCCATGGAGATCACCCATTTCGGGTTGGGCATCTGGTCGTAGACCTGCCTCAGGACGGGCGCCATCTTCTGGCTGACCCGGCCGGCGACGATCATCAGGTCCGCCTGGCGCGGCGAACCGCGGAAGACCTCCATGCCGAAGCGGGCGAGGTCGTAGCGGCCGGCGCCGGTGGTCATCATCTCGATGGCACAGCAGGCCAGGCCGAAGGTGGCCGGGAAGACGGACGCCTTGCGCACCCAGCCCGCGGCCTGCTCGACGGTGGTCAGCAGGAAACCGCTCGGCAGCTTTTCTTCGAGTCCCATGTCGTTAAAGGCCCCTCAGTCCCATTCCAGGCCGCCGCGCCGCCATACGTACGCGTAGGCGACGAAGACGGTGAGCACGAAGAGCAGCATCTCCACGAGCCCGAAGATCCCCAGGGCGTCGAAGGTGACGGCCCAGGGGTAGAGGAAGACGATCTCGATGTCGAAGACGATGAAGAGCATCGCCGTCAGGTAGTACTTGATGGGGAAACGCCCGCCCCCGGCCGGCGTGGGGGTCGGCTCGATGCCGCACTCGTAGGCTTCGAGCTTGGCGCGGTTGTACCGCTTCGGACCGATCAGCGTGGCCATGACCACGGAGAAGATCGCAAAGCCTGCCCCGAGGGCTCCCAGTACGAGGATGGGCGCATACGCGTTCACCGCTCCTCGCTCCTCTCAGTCGGCACTGACTGGTGGCGGTTGCACTGGGCTCACACCCGCCTCACCGGTCCCACGAGCCCCGCTCGTCCCGGGCGAAGATCGAGAACATGTGAAGCAGGTCACAAGCCCAACTGCCTCGCATCTTATGCCCGCCGATCTGTGATCTGCGACACGGGGTATTACACAAGCTTTGTGATCTCCACCACCTGACGAAGGATCATGAAGTCGGATGATGGGTGATCTTCACACTAGAAGCGTTCACTTGATCACCAGAAGTGACATTCTTGCTTGTCATCCCAGGCCAGACGGGGCGTCTCAATATCAAGAGAGTTCCACTGCATGCAAATTGGCGCTGGACGCAAGGGGCTGGTAGTGGGGTCCGTTCACACATCAGGGGGAGGTTCGGGCGGGATGTGGACGGGCACCGGGGCGCGTGCACGCGTTCACGAGCCGCGCACATGCCGGACGCCTGGGTTCCGGTAACCGTTCCGTGACCTCCGCCACATTCATGAGAGAGTCATGAGAACCGGGCTTGGCCAACCATCCCAACCAGTGGTAGGTGCGGGGCAATTCGGACGTAATGATCAAAGACCGTGATCAAGGGCTTGATCACGTGCGTCCGCAATGTCCGTTACGGCGTCAATAAAGAGTGACGCGCCCGGGTTTCCGGGTCTCGATTGAACAACTGTGGCGCAGCACACGTTTCTTGAAGATATGAAGGAGCCCCTGGTACCGGTTGTTCCCATGTCCCACACCGCTCACATACGCAGCCACCGGAAGCCCCGCCGCAGCGCGTCGTCCCTCGCCGTGCGGGCCGGAGTTGCCAGTGGCGTCCTCGGCACCCTGGCAGTCGCCGGGGCGTCCGGCTCGGCGAACGCGGCCGAGCCGGTGACGCAGACCCTCGAACTGCCCACCCTGACGGCCGACCTGGCCGCTCAGGCGACCCAGTCCGCCGACGCCACCGAGCAGGCGGCCGCGAACTACCAGCTCCAGGCCGAGCGCGACGCGGCCGCCGCAAAGGCCGCGAAGCAGGCCAAGGCGGACCTCGCCGAGGCCAAGCACAAGGCGGCGGAGGCCAAGAAGAAGGCCGAGGAAGAGGCCCGCAAGGAGGCCGCAGCCCGCGCCACGCGCAACGCGGAGCGGACCACGCTCTCCACCAAGGCGAGCACCGACTCCGACTCCGGTTCCACCTCCACGTCGACCTCGACCTCCACCGGCTCGTCGACGGCGACCGGTTCGGCCGCCGCGGTCGTCAGCTTCGTCAAGTCGCAGGTCGGCAAGGCGTACGTCTCCGGCGCCACCGGCCCCTCCGCCTACGACTGCTCCGGTCTGGTGCAGACGGCCTTCAAGCAGGTCGGCATCAGCCTGCCGCGCGTCTCCCAGGACCAGTCCACCGCCGGCACCCAGGTCTCGCTGAGCAACCTTCAGCCGGGCGACATCCTGTACTGGGGCGGCGCGGGCAGCGCGTACCACGTGGCGGTGTACGTCGGCGACGGCATGTTCGTCGGCGCGCAGAACCCCTCCACGGGCGTCGTGGAGCGCTCGCTGTCGTACGACCCGCCCACGGGCGCCGTGCGGGTGCTCTGAGCGCATCCCGCACCTCTCACACGCGTAGGGCCGCAGCCGCTCGGGGGCAGCGGCCCTTTGCGTCACCCCCGGCGGGCACCCGGCCCCCCTTCCGCTTCTTCCGCCTCTTCCACGCGCGCGGTGTCCCGCCCGGCATGCTCGGCCCGGGTCGCCGGCCCCGACGACGGAGTCCGGCATGTCGGACACATCGTCAATCCGGTGCTCGAAACGCCCACGAACGGGCGACGGTTGCCGGACGAGGGCGAGGGCTGCCTGTCGGTGTCCGGGGCCGTGATGGCCGTGCCGAGGCCGGACCGGGCCGTCGTGCGCGGGCAGGACAGGGACGGCAACGCCGTCGTCGTCGAGGGCACCGGGTACTTCGCGCGGTGCCTCGCCCACGAGACCGACCACACCCAGGGGGACGTCTCTCTGGACCGGCTCTCGAAACGGGACAAGAAGGACGCGCTGCGGCAGACGGCGGCCCGGCGGGACGAGGTGCACGCCCGCCGGGCCGCCCAGGAAGCCGCTTTCAGCGCCTAGCCGGGCCCTCGGCGCCCCTCACGCCTTCGGGGCGACCTTGCTCAGGCCGTTGATGATGCGGTCCATCGCGTCACCGCCCGTGGGGTCGGTGAGGTTCGCGAGGAGCTTCAGGGTGAACTTCATCAGCATCGGGTGGGTCAGGCCGCGCTGGGTGGCGATCTGCATGACCTTCGGGTTGCCGATGAGCTTCACGAAGGCCCGGCCGAGCGTGTAGTAGCCGCCGTAGGTGTCCTTGAGGACGCGCGGGTAGCGCTGGAGGGCGATCTCGCGCTGGGCGGGCGTCGCGCGCGCGTGGGCCTGCACGATGACGTCGGCGGCGATCTGGCCGGACTCCATGGCGTAGGCGATGCCCTCGCCGTTGAAGGGGTTCACCAGGCCGCCGGCGTCGCCGACGAGCAGCAGCCCGCGCGTGTAGTGCGGCTGGCGGTTGAAGGCCATGGGGAGGGCGGCGCCGCGGATCGGACCGGTCATGTTCTCCGGGGTGTAGCCCCAGTCCTCCGGCATGGAGGCGCACCATGCCTTGAGGACCTCGCGCCAGTCCAGCTCCTTGAAGGAGGCGGAGGTGTTGAGGACGCCGAGGCCGACGTTGGAGGTGCCGTCGCCCATGCCGAAGATCCAGCCGTAACCGGGCAGCAGACGGTCCTGGGGGCCGCGGCGGTCCCACAGTTCCAGCCAGGACTCCAGGTAGTCGTCGTCGTGGCGCGGGGAGGTGAAGTAGGTGCGCACCGCCACGCCCATGGGGCGGTCCTCGCGGCGGTGCAGGCCCATGGAGAGGGACAGCCGGGTGGAGTTGCCGTCGGCGGCGACGACGAGCGGCGCGTGGAAGGTGACCTCGCGCTTCTCCTCGCCGAGCTTGGCGGTGACGCCGGTGATGCGGCCGGTGCGGTCGTCGACGACCGCACCGGAGACGTTGCAGCGCTCGTGGAGGCGGGCGCCGGCCTTCTGGGCGTTGCGGGCGAGCTGCTCGTCGAAGTCGTCGCGCTTGCGGACCAGTCCGTAGTTCGGGTAGGCGGCGAGATCCGGCCAGTCGAGCTGGAGGCGGGAGCCCCCGCCGATGATGCGCAGGCCCTTGTTGCGCAGCCAGCCGGCCTCCTCGGAGATGTCGATCCCCATGGCGACGAGCTGCTTGACCGCGCGCGGGGTGAGACCGTCGCCGCAGACCTTCTCGCGCGGGAATTCGGTCTTCTCCAGGAGCAGGACGTCGAGGCCGGCCTTGGCGAGGTGGTACGCGGTGGTGGAGCCGGCTGGCCCCGCGCCCACGACGATCACGTCGGCGGTGTGGTCGGAGAGGGGCTCGGTCACGGCGGGATCTCCCCAAGGTTCGGAATCTGCGTGCCGACCGGCACTGGACATGGGCAGTCTATTCAGCAGAATTGATCACCCGGTCGAAGGGCTGACTTGTGAACCGACCTCTCCCCGCGGTACGACTGCGCGTCCCCACACACGAGGACGCGGTCGCCTGGCACCGGATCTTCGCCGATCCGGAGGTCATGGAGTTCCACGGCGGCCGGCCGGCGGAGCTGTCGGTCTACGAGGAACTCACCGCGCGCCAGCGGCGGCACGACGCGGAGCACGGCTTCTGCCTGTGGACGATGCTGGACGCGTCCGGAGAGGTCGTCGGCTTCACCGGCGCCCAGCCGTGGCCGCCGGACTGGGGCCCCGTCGGCGAGACGGAGATCGGCTGGCGGCTGGGGCGGGCGCACTGGGGCAAGGGGTACGCCACGGCGGCGGCGCGGGAGACCGTCGGACGACTGCGGACGGCCGGGGTGCCCGGGGTGGTGGCGATGGTCCGGCCGGGCAACGAGCGGTCGATCGCGGTGGCCCGCCGGCTCGGCATGGAGCGGGCGGAGACGTACGCGCACCCCACGCTGAACGAGCCGGCACTCTGCTTCCGACTCTCTTTCGGTAACACTCGGTAGTCGTCTGTTACAGAAAGACACCAACTCCTTCCGGGTGAGCCGGGCGAGAGTTACCCTGCCAGTACCGCTGGGGGTGACATCTGTGCGCATAACACCCAAAACACCCGACGTGCGTGTCCCGCGACTGGTCGGCCTGATGGCCGTGGACGCGCGCGAAACGGCCCGGGCGCGGGGACTGTTCCTCAACGCGCCGGACCGCCCGGAGTTCCACCTCGCCGTCGTCGACTACGTCGTACGCCAGTATCCGCAGCCCGGGGCCGAGGTGCCGCGGGACTCGATGGTGTACGTGTGGTTCGACTTCGGGGAGGGCGAGGGCGGCGGAGGAGTGCGTGAACCGCGCATTCCGGGGCCGCACGGAGGAGGACTGCAACGGGAGCTGGACCAACCCGGCGACCCGTACGCGGTGGCCGGATTCAGCTCTCCTTGAAGCCCCGGTGCAGGGCGACCACACCGCCGGTGAGGTTGCGCCACGCCACCTTCGACCAGCCCGCCTTGCGCAGCCGTTCGGCGAGGGCGGGCTGGTCGGGCCAGGAGCGGATGGACTCGGCGAGGTAGACGTACGCGTCCGGGTTCGAGGACACCGCGCGCGCGACCGGCGGCAGTGCCCGCATCAGGTACTCGGTGTAGACGATGCGGAACGGCGCCCAGGTCGGGTGGGAGAACTCGCAGATCACCACGCGCCCGCCGGGCCGGGTGACCCGGTACATCTCGCGCAGGGCCGCGTCCGTGTCCTGCACGTTGCGCAGCCCGAAGGAGATCGTCACCGCGTCGAACGTGTCGTCCTTGAAGGGCAGCCGCGTCGCGTCGCCCGCCGTGAACGGCAGCCAGGTGTGCTTCTTCTTGCCGACCTGGAGCATCCCCAGGGAGAAGTCGCAGGGGACGACGTACGCGCCCGTCTGCGCGAAGGGCAGCGAGGAGGTGGCCGTGCCGGCGGCGAGGTCCAGGACCTTCTGTGCCGGGCGCGCGTCGACCGCCTTCGCCACCTCCTTGCGCCAGCGCCGGTCCTGGCCGAGCGACAGCACGTCGTTGGTCAGGTCGTACCGTTCCGCCACGTCGTCGAACATCGAGGCGACTTCGTGCGGCTGCTTGTTCAGGGAAGCGCGGGTCACCCGCCCATTCTTGCAGCCCCCTCTCACGGCAGGAGCCTCGGCTTCCTGCGCGCCGCGACGTCCTCCACCCACCCGCACGCCAGCACGAAGCCGGCGATCAGGATCCAGCCGATGCCGAACATGAACCACTGGCTCTCCAGCGGCAGGTACCTCTCGAAGGCCGGGACCTGCCAGAACCGGTCGATCAGCGGGACCGCCAGGATCAGCGCGATCTCGTGCCAGAGGTAGATCGTCACCGCGCGCGCGTTGAACACGGTGACCGCGCGGTCCAGCCGCGGGAACCGGGCGAGCCGGGCGAAGCCGATCCGGAAGTACGCCTTGCCCCACATCAGCAGCGTCACGTAGCCCGCCGACCAGAAGGCCTGGGCGAGCGGGTTCTCGTCCAGGTCGTACGTGCCGACGTCCGCCTGGTGCGCGAAGGCGTACCAGGCGCCGTAGCCGAGGGCGGCGAGCGAGAGCAGGGCCACCAGGGCCGGCCTCGTCCGCCGGAGCACGCCGTCGCGGTGGGCGAAGCCGAGGATCCAGCAGAAGAGGTACGTCGACAGGTCCCACAGGGCGCTGCCCAGCCGGCCGTCCGGCCCCGCCCGGAGGAAGTTCAGGACCAGGACGGGTGCGAGGGACAGCAGCAGCACCGGGACGGGGGCGAGCCGGAAGAGGCGCAGCAGCGGCGGGGAGAGGAGGACGAACCAGAGGTACGTGCGCAGGTACCAGAGGATCTCCCAGGCCTGCTCCCCCCAGGCGTTGCCCGGCGGGTCGCCGAGCGGCACGATCCAGTAGACGATCCGCCAGTCCGGCATCCAGCCGTGGACCAGCATCGCGAGCACCACGAACAGGCCCCAGAACCAGAACGGGGGCAGGAGTCTGCGGAGCCTGCCGCGCAGGACCCGCGCTGCCGGGCGTTCCAGGGATTTCGCCATGAGGGTGCCGGCGAGGGCGAACATGACGCCCATGGAGGGGAACACCAGGCCGCACCAGGCCCAGCCGAAGGTGTGGTACGTGACGACGCGGACGAGAGCGAGGGCCCTGAGGGTGTCGAAGTAGCCGTCGCGCCGACGGGCTCGGAGCGCCTGGGGACGACGGGCGCCAGGGGACACCGCCGGCGCGCCCTCGGCGGGGGGCACCGCCGGGGCGCCCTCGGCAGGGGACACCGCCGGGGCGCCCTCGGCAGGGGACACCGCCGGGGTGCCGCCTCTTCGGTGGGAACCCACTCAGCCCACCCCCGCCGGTGTGCCGACCTCGCCCGTCCGCTTCAGCTTCTGCCAGCGGAGGCGGCCGCCGGTGAGGGCGGTGACGCAGGAGTGGATGAGGACGAGGTACATCATCTGGCGGTAGGCCAGTTGTTGCAGGGGCATCATCAGGAGGTAGCGGTACTTCTCGCGGTCCAGGCGGAAGGCGTAGGCCGCGCAGGCCAGCTGGACGCCGAGGACCGCGAGCCAGGCCGGCAGGGCCGCCCGGAAGCCGACGAAGACCATCGAGTAGACGGTGAAGACGTCGATGAGCGGGGCGAGGACCGGGGTGACGATCTGGAAGATCACCACCAGGGGCATGCCGACGCGGCCGAAGCGGCCCGACGGTCCCTTGTCGGTCAGGGACTTGCGGTGCTTCCACAGGGCCTGCATGGTGCCGTAGGACCAGCGGTAGCGCTGGGACCAGAGCTGCTTGAGGGAGCCCGGCGCCTCCGTCCAGGCCCTGGCGTGCTCCTGATAGACGACCCGCCAGCCCGCGCGGTGCATGGCGATGGTGATGTCGGTGTCCTCGGCGAGGGTGTCCTCGCTCATGCCGCCGGCCTGGAGGACGGCATCACGGCGGAACGCGCCGATCGCGCCCGGGATGGTGGGCATGCAGCGCAGCAGGTCGTACATGCGCCGGTCGAGGTTGAAGCCCATCACGTACTCGATGTGCTGCCAGGCCCCGATCACGGTGTCGCGGTTGCCGACCTTGGCGTTGCCGGCGACCGCGCCGACGGACGGGTCGGCGAACGGCTGCACCAGCTGCCGTACGGTGTCCGGTTCGAAGACGGTGTCGCCGTCCATCATCACGACGATGCCGTACGACGCGCTCCGGACGCCGTTGTTCAGGGCGGCCGGTTTGCCCGCGTTGTCCTGGCGGATCACCCGTACGTTCGTCATGCCGAGCGATACGGCGGCGGTGCGCGCGATCTCCGAGGTGCCGTCGGTCGAGCCGTCGTCGACCACGATGATCTCGATCGGGTGGGTACTGCGCGCCAGCGACTCCAGGGTGTTGGCGATGCACTCCTTCTCGTTGTACGCGGGGACGATCACGCTCACCGGCTCGGTGACCGGAGGGCCCCAGCCGAAGCGGCGTCTGTTGCGCCGCCGGTGGTGGCGGCGGGCGAGGACCACCATCATCCCGAAGCGGCCCAGCACGGCCACGCCCACCACCATCAGTCCGGCGGAGAGCACGGGCAGGGTCCACTCGGCGACGGCGACGGCCGCGACGAGCGCCTTGCCCTCGTACAGGGTCATGCCGGTGGCCTGGTGATGGGCGGCCTGGAGACGGGAGACACCGGCCGCGCCGGCACCGGCACCGGCCGGGGCCGCCTCAGCGGCACCTGCGCCGGCCGTGCCCGCTTCAGCGGCACCGGACGCCGGCTGCCCGCCCCCGGTCCCCGGCCGCTGCTTCTCCACGACCCCGCTGATGGTGGTGAAGGTGTAGCCCTTCGCCTTCATCTTCGCGATGTACTCCGGCAGCGCCGCGATCGTCTGCGCGCGCTCGCCGCCCGCGTCGTGGAAGAGGACCGAGGCACCCTCGGTGCCCTTCGGGGTGGCCCACTTCACGATCTTGGAGACGCCCGGCCGTTTCCAGTCGTCGCTGTCGGTGTCGACGAACACGCTGGTGTAGCCGTCCTGGCCGAGCCTCTTGTAGACGGGCCAGCTGTAGTTGTCGATGGCGTCGGTCTCGGAGGAGTACGGCGCACGGAACAGGGTCGTCGTGATGCCCGCCGCACCGGCGAGGGCGAGCTGCGTCTGCCGCATCTCGCGGTCGACACGGGACGCGCTCTGGTACGACAGGTCGACGTGCGTGAAGGTGTGGATGCCGACCTCGTTGCCCTGCCGGACCATCGTCCTCACGATGTCCGGGTAGCGCGACACCATCGAGCCGACCAGGAAGAACGTGCCGGGGACGTCGTACTTCCGCAGGATCCGGAGAACCTTCGGGGTCCAGGTGGGGTCGGGGCCGTCGTCGAAGGTGAGGGCGATGGTCCTGGCGGGGACGGAGACGGTGGTGGCCCGGCCGCCCCGGAAGGTGAGGACGGGGCCGCCGTCGAGGACCGCGGCCGGAACCTCGCCGGAGCCGGCCCCGGTGCGTACGCGCTGGTCGCCGCCGACCTCGGCGCGCAGATAGCCGTCGAGCAGCATCACGCAGGTCAGCGCGAGCAGGAGCAGGAAGGCGAGGACGACGCGGGGGCGTTGCAGCGCCGCGGCCCTGCCCGCCGCGCGCTCGATACGGGTGGGCGCGCGCCTGCGGCCCCGGGAGGACGTCGGAGTGGTCATGACTGCCGTGGCCTCCCGTCAGCCGGTCCCCGCGTCCGCCCCCGCGTCCGCCACCGCGGAGGCAGCGGCCGGGGCGGAGGCGGAAGGGGAGGCCGGAGCGGAGGCGGAAGGGGAGGCCGGAGCGGAGGCGGAAGGGGAGGCCGGGGCGGAAGCGGAGGCCGGGGCGGAGGCGGAGGCGGAAGCGGCGGCCGGGGTGGATGGCGTGCCGGTGGCGGAAGGCAGCACCGAGGGGGCGCCCGTCGGCGGCTCCGCCTGACGGCCGATGCCGCCCTGCGGCCGTGTCCCGCCGGGGGCGCGGCCGCCGTCGGCGTTGCCGAAGGGCATCAGGGCGGACGGGGCGAGGGAGGTGCCCCAGCCCATGAAGGCGGTGGCGAGCACGCCCGCGTAGGTGAGGCAGACGGCGCCGACGAGCAGGCCGACGCGGCGCAGCACCTTCGCGCGGCGTCCGGTGGTGTCAACGAACACGGGTCCCCCGGCGGACCCGTTGCCATGTTTGCGGCGGCGACCACGCCCGGCGGCGCGACTTTCGATGGCGGGTTCGGATTGCATTCCCCGGATATTAGAGAGCCTTTATGTGCCCCTTTCCCGGGATTCTTATGAGCCTCCGGAGATTCTTGTGAGCCGCCCATGAAGGCGCGTTCAAGCTATTGCTTTCCTGAGAGAACCGAAGATGCCCGTGCCGTCGTGTGAGAGGTTTCTCCTCATGAGGAGTCCCCTGAGGCCAGTTGTCGGGTTCGCCTGCGCGCTCGCGCTCGCGGTGACCGGATGCTCCACGGCGGCCGAGAGCACGGCCCGCACCCCCGCCCGCACCCCCACGCCCTCCCCCGGCCACTCCCTCGCCTATGCCCCCTACGTCGGCGCCACGGACGTCGCCGGCACCGACGCCGCCGGCTCCCCGACGACGTACAACCTCGCCTTCGTGATCTCCGGCGGCAAGGGCTGCACCCCGAAGTGGAACGGCACCGAGGCGGTCGCCGACTCCGCCGTGACGTCCCGGATATCCGCGCTGAAGAAGAACGGCGCCACCGTCCGCGTGTCCTTCGGCGGCGCCTCCGGCACGGAGCTCGCCGCCGCCTGTGACAGCGTCACGGAACTCGCCGCCGCGTACGCCGAGGCGCTGGACGCGGCCGGCTCCAGCCAGGCGGACTTCGACATCGAGGGCGACGAACTGGCCGACTCCGCCTCCGTAGCCCTGCGTTCACAGGCGATTGCCCGGTTGCAGAAGGAACGCCCCGATCTTGAGGTGACGTTCACCCTCCCGGTGATGCCGTCGGGTCTCGACGCGGACGGTCTCGCGCTGCTGGAATCCGCGAACACGTACGACGTGCAGGTCGCCACGGTCGATCTGATGACCATGAACTACGGCGAGTCGTACGACGGGGACATGGGCGACTACGCCCTGGCCTCCGCCGAGGCCGCGCACACCCAGCTGAAGAAGGTGTTCGGGCTGACGGACGCGGGCGCCTGGCAGGGGATGGCGCTCACCTCGATGATCGGTGTCAACGACGTGGCCGGGGAGACGTTCACGCTCTCCGATGCCGCCCGGGTGCGGGCGTTCGCGGCGGAGAAGGGGATCGCGTGGGTGTCGATGTGGTCGGCGTTCCGGGACCGGGCGTGTGCGGAGGGCTCCTCCGGGAAGGCCGCGTCGACCGATTGCAGCGGGGTGGCGCAGCGGGACGGGGCGTTCGCGAAGGCGTTCTCGGACTAGCCCCGCGGGGCGGCTCCGCGGAACGGCCGGCAGGCGGAACAGCCCGCGGATGTCCGCGGCGCGCGTGCCCGCCGCCGGTGTCCGCGGCGCGCGTGCTCGCCGCCGGTGTCCGCGGTGCGCGTGCTCGCCGCTGGTGTCCGCGGCGCGCCTGCTCAGCGGCTCCGGTACACCAGGCGGCCGGCCAGCACGGTCGCCACGCAGCTCGCCGCGCCGCGCTCCGTCAGGGCCGCCTCGTCGGGCACGTCGAACACCGCCAGGTCGGCCCGGCCGCCGACGGCCAGGGGGCCGTGGACCGTGCCGGGAAGGTCGTACCCCTCGGCGAACGGGTCGAGGTCGGGCCGTTCCCCGAGCAGCATGCCGCCCGGGGCGCCCGCGACGCCCACGACGGCCAGCCCGGACCGGGCGACGGCCGTGGCCACGAGCGGATCGCCGAAACGGGCTCCGGGAGAGGCGACCGCCGTCGTGCCGTGTCGCAGCATCCGCTGCACACCGCGCCGTACGCTGCCCGCCCAGCGACTCTCGTCCAGCTCGCCCAGGGCGGCCAGCCGTTCCCCGTACAGGGGCAGTTCGCCCAGTTCGCCCGCTTCGCGCGGGTCGGGGTGGTAGCAGTGGCGCAGCAGCCACAGCGGGTGCCACTGCCGCAGACCCGGCGTGAGCACGCCCGGCCAGCGCCGCACCCGGGCGGCCGGGGCCATGGCCGCCGCCTCCGCGTACGGACCGACGGCGGTGATCCGGTCGCCGTCCACCACGACGGCTCCGTCCACGACGGGTGCCGCGCCCACCGGCAGGACCAGCGGGGCGGCGTGGATCGTCAGCACGGCGGGCCTAGTTCGACGTGAGGAGCTTCAGCTCGGGGTGGGCGGTGCCGCCCGCGATGGCCGTGGAGGAGATGTGGGAGGCCACGCGGTCGTCGGCGGGGTCGTTCGCCGGGTCGTCGTGGACGACGAGGTGCTCGTACGTCGTCGAGCGCTGCGCCGGGACGCGGTCCGCCTTGCGGATCAGGTCGATGATCTCCTGGCGGTTGGAGCGGTGCTTGGCACCGGCCGAGGAGACCACGTTCTCCTCCAGCATGATCGAGCCGAGGTCGTCCGCGCCGTAGTGCAGGGACAGCTGGCCGACCTCCTTGCCCGTGGTGAGCCAGGAGCCCTGGATGTGCCGGACGTTGTCCAGGAAGACGCGGGCGATCGCGATCATCCGCAGGTACTCGAAGAGGGTGGCCTGGGTGCGGCCCTTCAGATGGTTGTTCTCGGGCTGGTAGGTGTACGGGATGAAGGCGCGGAAGCCGCCCGTACGGTCCTGGACGTCCCGGATCATCCGCAGGTGCTCGATCCGCTCGGCGTTGGTCTCGCCGGTGCCCATCAGCATGGTGGAGGTGGACTCGACGCCCAGCCGGTGCGCGGTCTCCATGATCTCCAGCCAGCGCTCGCCGCTCTCCTTCAGCGGGGCGATGGCCTTGCGGGGCCGCTCGGGCAGGAGTTCGGCGCCGGCGCCCGCGAAGGAGTCCAGGCCGGCCGCGTGGATCCGGGTGATGGCCTCTTCCACCGACACACCGGAGATCCGGGCCATGTGCTCGACCTCGGACGCGCCCAGCGAGTGGATCACCAGCTGCGGGAAGGCGTCCTTGATGGCCTTGAAGTGCTTCTCGTAGTACTCGACGCCGTAGTCCGGGTGGTGGCCGCCCTGGAACATGATCTGGGTGCCGCCCAGTTCGACGGTCTCCGCGCAGCGGCGCAGGATGTCGTCGAGGTCGCGGGTCCAGCCCTTGTCCTTGTCCTTGGGGGCCGCGTAGAAGGCGCAGAACTTGCACGCCGTGACGCACACGTTCGTGTAGTTGATGTTCCGCTCGATGATGTACGTGGCGATGTGCTCGGTGCCCGCGTACTTGCGGCGGCGTACGGCGTCGGCGGCGGCGCCCAAGGCGTGCAGGGGCGCGTCACGGTAGAGGTCGAGCGCCTCCTCAGGCGTGATGCGTCCGCCCGCCGCGGCTCGGTCGAGCACGGACTGGAGGTCGGCCTTCTCGGTCACCGGGCGTCCCTTTCGTCAAGCGGTGGGGGGCAGACCGAACCAGCCTACGCCAGCCGTTTCGGGCCAAAGACGTCAGGCCGCGTACGCGCCGATCAGCAGGCCGGTGAGGGTGCCGGCGAGGAGGAACGGGCCGAAGGGTACGGCCGTCTTCCGGTTCGCCCGCCGGACCAGGACGAGTGCGCCGCCGTAGAGCGCGCCGAGCAGGAATCCGGCGAAGGTGCCGAGCAGCACGGTGGGCCAGCCGTACCAGCCGAGTACGGCGCCCGCGCCCAGGGCCAGTTTCACGTCGCCGAAGCCCATGCCGCCCGGGTTGATGCGGTACAGCACGTAGTAGCCGGCACCGAGGGCGAGGGCGCCGTAGAGGGCGGTGCGCCAGTGGCCGGCGTGTTCGGGGAGCAGGGCGGCGAGGCCGAGCAGGGCGAGGGCGGCGGCGGCTAGCGGGAGGGTCAGCGGGTCCGGCAGCCGCCGCACCCGGAAGTCCACGGCGGCGAGCAGGACGCCGACGGGTGCGAGCAGCAGCCAGACCGCCAGTTCGGGCCGGGTGCCGGTGGCGGCGGCGAGGGCGGCGCAGACGAGGGCGGTGACGGCGGCGAGGAGGACACCGGTGTGGGGCGGGGTGTGGGGCGGGGTGTACGCCCCGCTGCCGGCGCACTCCCGGCATCCGGCTCCGCCCAGCCAGCCCCGGACCGGGTGGCCGCCGGGGCAGTGGTCGTGCCAGGGCTCGCCGGACGGGGCGGCGAAGCGGTAGGCGGCGCGGGGCAGCAAGGCGCCCGCCGCGCCACCCCACGCCGCGGCGACGAGCACCAGCACCCCCGTGGTCACCGCACCCACGTCCCCCACCCCCGTCACGATCCCCACCGCGTCACGATCCCCACCGCGTCACGATCCCCACCGCGTCACGATCCCCACCGCGTCACGAGCCCCACCGCGTCACGAGCCCCGTCACGATCCCCGCCCCACCGCGATCCCCGTCACGATCCCCCTCACAAGCCCCGCCCCGCCGCGATCCCGGTCGCGAGCCCCGTCGCACCGCCGTCCGTCCGGGATCTCCGTCCAGGATCTCCGTCCAGGGTCCCTACCCGGATCAGACGGCCGGCATGGCGTAGGCGTCCTCGCCGTTGGCCATGAGCAGCCGGCTGCCCGAGAGGGCGATCTGCCACTGGTCGCCGGTGCCCTTGTTGTCGGTCCAGCTCCAGCGCTTGCGGCCGGTCCTGGCGTCCAGCGCGACGACGCCGCCGCCGACGGCCTGGGCACCGCAGTAGAGGGTGGTGCCGGACTTCAGGAACACCTCGGGCGCGCCGCGGTCGTTCTCCTCGCACAGCCAGATCCGCTTGCCGGTGCGGACGTCGACGGCCCAGACGCCGCGGTCGTGGTCGGCGACGTAGAGGACGCCGTCGATGACGGTGGGGGTGTGGAAGCCGCGGCGGCCGTTCGGGGAGAGGGTCCAGCGGGTGGCCCCGGTCTTCAGGTCCACGGCGGTCAGCTTCTCGCCCGGCAGGAAGACCAGGCCGTCGGAGGCGGTGGGGCGCCAGAACCAGTCGTCGCCGATCTTCCTCGTCCACAGCTGCGCGCCGGTGGCGGTGTCGCGGACGGTGAGGTTGTACTTGGAGTCGGCGTAGACCAGGTACGTGCCGGAGACGGAACCCTCGACGTCGTAGTCGTCGGTGCCCCAGTCGCGCCGCTGGATCCACACGGGCTTGCGGGTGGCGAGGCTGATCGCGGCGACCGCCGTGCGGTACTCGGTGGCGCTCTTGGACTCGCTGTAGTCGCTCGCCGCGACGTAGAGGTGCCGGTCGTCGATGGCGATGGTGTCCTCGACGTCGATGTGCTTGCCGAGCCGGCTGCGCCACACCTCGTCGCCGGTGGCCGCGTCGCGGGCGATGACGACACCGTCGTACTCGCCGTCCGGCAGGTACATCCGGCCGTCGCGGAAGAGCAGTTGGGAGCCGGGGACCACGAGGTCCGGCTTGGACCAGCGGGGCTTGCCGGTCCGCACGTCGTACGCCACCAGCGGGTCGCCGCTGATCAGCAGCAGGCCGTCGTGGACGAGCAGGGGTACGGCGGCGCTGGTGTCCTCGGTGAGCGACCGGTGCCACAGCGGCTGGGGGGCGACTCCGGCGGGCGGGGTGGTGAAGTGCTCGGCGGCGGGCTCGCCCGAGACGCCGCGCCTGCCTCCGGTGCCGGTGACGTCGGTCCCGGTGTCCCGGCCGAACCACCAGGCGGTGCCCCCGCCGACGGCCGCGACGGCGGCGGCCCCGCCGAGGGCCAGGGACAGGGCGCGGCGGCGGGTGGGGGGCGCGGAGGAGGAGCCGGGGCCCCCGATCCGCACGGTGCCGGGCACGGCACCACCGGGCACGGCACCACCGGGCACGGCGGTGCCGCCCGCCGGTGTCCCCGCCCGGTCCAGCATCGTCGGCGCCGGGCCGAACCCACCGGCGCCCATACCGGCATTGACACCGGCACCGGCACCGGCACCGGCACCGGCACTGACACCGGTACCCGCTCCCGTGTCCGCGCCCGGACCCGCAGTCGTCGCCGGTGGCCGGGCCTCCGGCGCCTCCGGCGCCTCCAGGTCGAGGATTCCGGCCGCGTGCGTGGCGATCGTGGAGGCGACGGCGGACGGCAGCCAGTCGCGCAGGACGCCCTCGACGCCCTGCGGGGCCAGCGCGGCGGCGATCTCGGCCGGCGCGGGCCGGTCCGCCGGGTCCTTCAGCAGACAGGCGCGGACCAGGCCCAGGAGCGAGCGCGGTATGCCCGTCAGTTCGGGTTCGCCGTGCACGACCTGGTAGAGCAGCGCGGCGTGCGAGGCGGCCCCGTCGCCGAAGGCGCTGCGCCCGGTGGCCGCGAAGGCGAGGACGGCGCCGAGGGAGAAGATGTCGCCGGCCGGGCCGACGTCCTTGCCCATCGCCTGCTCCGGGGGCATGTAGCCGGGCGAGCCGACCACGACCCCGGTCTGGGTCATGCGCGTGCCGTCCACCGCCCGCGCGATGCCGAAGTCGATGACGCGGGGGCCGGCGGCGGCGAGCAGGACGTTCGAGGGCTTGAGGTCGCGGTGGATGAGGCCGGCCGCGTGGATCTCCTGGAGGGCGGCGGCGAGTCCGGCGCCGAGCGCGCGCACGGTGTGCTCGGGCAGCGGGCCGTGCGCGGCGACGACCTCGGTGAGGTCCGGACCGAGCACGTACGAGGTGGCCAGCCAGGGCAGTGGCGCCTCGGGGTCGGCGTCCACGACGGCGGCGGTGTACCGGCCGGAGACGGCCTGGGCGATCTCGGCCTCGTGCCGGAAGCGCTCGCGGAAGCCGGCGTCGGCGGCGAGGTCGGGGCGTACGACCTTGACGGCGACGGTACGGCCGCCGGGGGAACGGGCCAGGTACACCCGGCCCATGCCGCCGGCTCCGAGTCTGCGCAGCATGCGGTAGCTGCCCAACTCCCGTGGATCGTCCGGCTGAAGTGTCTCCATGGCGGGATCTTCCCGTCCTTCCCCGTTGCGTACTGCGCGCTCGGCGTGGTGATGCGTGTGGGCTGGCGTTCGCCAACGCGGACACAGTAGTGACGGCGGGGGCCGGTGGAGCGGCGGGGGGCGGGGTGGAGACGGCTAACGGACCCTTGACATACGCGAAGTGGGGTTGCCTTCTTCCGAACTGTCCGACGTGTAGGTCAGGTCGTCACCGGTCGGCGTCAACTCGACCTGGTGCGGTACGGGGTTGCAGCCAGCGTGGTTGCCGGGGGCGCCGGCCGAGGTCGCGAGGACCTGTGTCCCGGTGACCTTCTTCAGGGTGAGGATGTCGGTGCAGACGGCACCGATCTGGTCGGTCTGGGTGAGCCGCCCCAGTTCCTCGCCCACGGCCGCCCGGTGGACGGTGACCCGGAAGGTGCCCATGGGCAGGCGGCCGCCGAGACCGGTGGCCTGCCCCTCCCAGGTCCCGAGGTAGCGGGCCGGGAGCACAGCGGGCTCGTCGCGGGCGGTGGGGGTGCCGCCGGGGGAACCGCCCGTGCCGGGGGTGCCCGTGGCGGGGGCGCCCGTGCCGGAACCGCCCTCGCTGGGATCGCCCGAGGGCGGGTCGTCCGTGGCGGGACTGTGGGCGGTCGCGCTCGGTGCCGGGGAGTAGGCGTTGCCGCTGCCCGCGTCGTTGTCCCTGGCGCCTTCGTCGAACCAGGGCCGCACCAGGACGCCGAGCCCCACGGAGACCGCGGCGAGCGCGCCGGCGACCGCCAGCACGACCGTGCAGCTCACCCGGCGCCCCCGGCCGCCCTCGCCGGGAGCGGAGGCCGCCGCCACGCTGACGGAGACCCGGCCGGGCGGCGGCACGTCCCGCGGCTCCGGCACGACGGTCGCCCCGCCGGCCGGCCCCCCGGCCGGCTCCGTCCCCCGGTTCGTCACGGGCGCGGGCCCGAACGTCCCCGTGCCTTCGGTCGCCGGTGGTCCGGCCGTTTCCGTCGGGCCGCCCACCGAGGGGCTGCTGAAGGCCACCGGGCCCGAGGGTGCCGTCTGCCCCGTGTCCAGGTTGAGGAGTCGTACGGCGTCGCGGCTGACCTGTTCCACCAGGGGGCCCGGCAGCCAGCCGCCCGCGACCAGGCGGGTGGCGCCTTCGGGGGCGAGCCGTCGGCTCAGTTCGGCGGGTGCGGGGCGGGCCGCGGGGTCCTTGGCCAGGCAGGCCGCGGCCAGCTCCCGCAGCTCACCGGTAAGGGCGCCGAGTTCGGGCTCCTCGTGGACGACCTTGTAGAGCAGCGCGGCCGAGGAGTCGCCGCGGAAGGGCGCCTCGCCGGTGGCCGCGTGGACGAGGACGGCACCGAGGGAGAACAGGTCGGCGGCGCCCGTGGCCCCCTTGCCGAGGATCTGCTCGGGGGCCATGTAGCCCGGCGAGCCGATCGACACGCCGGTGGACGTCAGGGACGCCGTGCCGTCCGTGGCCCGCGCGATGCCGAAGTCGATCAGCAGCGGCCCGTCGAGGGTGAGCAGGACGTTGGACGGCTTCACGTCCCGGTGGACGAGGCCGAGTTCGTGGACGGCCGTCAGTGCCTCGGCGAGGCCCGCGCCCAGGGCCCGTACGGTGTGCGCGGGCAGGGGGCCGCCGTCGGTGACGGCCGCCGCGAGGGAGGGGCCGGCCGCGTAGGCGGTGGCGACCCAGGGCACGGGGGCGTCGGGGTCCGCGTCCAGGACGGGTGCCGTCCAGGCGCCGCCGACCCGGCGGGCGGCGGCCACTTCGCGCCGGAACCGGGCGCGGAACTCCTCGTCCAGCGCGAAGTGCGGGTGCACGATCTTCACGGCGACCGTACGGCCGCCCGCGCTGCGGCCGAGGTAGACCCGGCCCATGCCACCCGAGCCGAGCCGGCCCAGCAGCCGGTACGGCCCTACGGTGGCCGGCTCGTCGACTTCCAGCGGCTGCATGGCGCCCGCTCCCCCCACCGCGTTCTCCCCCTACGCCTGCCGTGCAGCAGCGTAGTGAGGCGGGGCTACGGCCGCAGCAGCTCCACCTTCACGTCCGCCGGGAAGCCGGTGGTCGGCCCCACGCGGCGGGCGAACTCGGCGACGGCGGCCAGCTGCGGGCCGCCGAAGCTGAAGTCCAGGGTGGTGAAGTACTGCTCCAGCGTGGCCTCGTCGAACGCCTCCCAGCGGGCGGCCTGCTCGGCGACCTTGCCGACCTCTTCCAGGGAGAGGTTGCGGGAGTCGAGGAACGCCTCGTGGACCTGGCGGGTGAGGACCGGCTCGCGCTCCAGGTAGTCGCGCCGGGCCGCCCAGACCGCGAAGACGAACGGCAGGCCCGTCCACTCCTTCCACAGGGCCCCGAGGTCGTGGACGTCGAGGCCGAGCTTGGGGCCGTAGTGGAGGTTGGCGCGCAGGGCGGCGTCGCCGATGAGGACGGCGGCGTCCGCCTCCTGCATCATCAGGCCGAGGTCCGGCGGGCAGGTGTAGTAGTCGGGCTGGACGCCGTAGCGCTCGGCGAGGAGCAGTTGGGCGAGCCGGACCGAGGTGCGGGAGGTCGAGCCGAGGGCGACCCTGGCGCCGTCCAGCCGGTCCAGGGGGACCTGGGAGACGATCACGCAGGACATGACCGGGCCGTCGCAGCCGACGGCGATGTCCGGGAAGGCGACCAGGTCGTCGGCGTTGCGCAGGTACTCGACGAGGGTGACGGGACCGATGTCGAGATCACCGCGCACGAGCTGCTCGCTGAGCTTCTCCGGGGTGTCCTTGGTCAGCTCCAGGTCGAGCAGCGTGCCGGTTCTCGCGAGCCCCCAGTACAGGGGCAGGCAGTTCAGGAACTGGATGTGGCCGACGCGCGGCCGGGTGCGAGAATTGTCCACATCGCGAGACTAGACCCCCTGCGGTACGGTGCTGGGACCGACCCCACCCTCAAACGGCCTAGCGGACGTTCAAACATCCGGGTGAAGTGATCTTGACCTCTATTGCTTTCGGCTGCCCGCGTGCTAGGCTCGCCGCAAGTTGCAGTTTGGTTTCCCTTGCAGTACAGAGCCTGCGGAGCATGTGACCGCGGGCTCTCGTCGTTTTCAGACATATGCAGTTGTGCAGCACCGTTTCACACTTGCAGGTTCTGGAGCAGGGCAAACCCTTTGTGAGCCCAAGGAGGGCTTATATGGCTACCGGAACCGTTAAGTGGTTCAACGCCGAAAAGGGCTTTGGCTTCATCGCCCAGGAGGGCGGCGGCCCCGACGTCTTCGTTCACTACTCCGCGATCAACGCCACCGGCTTCCGCTCCCTCGAGGAGAACCAGCAGGTGTCTTTCGACGTGACGCAGGGCCCGAAGGGTCCGCAGGCGGAGAACGTCACCCCCGTCTGATCACTGCCTGATCGCAGAACCTGAGAGCAGTACCCAAGGAGCCCCACGCCGCAAGGCGACGGGGCTCCTGCCTTTTCCCGTTCATTTCCCGTTCACAGGTGCTGCATGACGAGGACGAACTTCGTTCCGGCCGCGAGCGCCTCGTAGGTGTGCGGCACGTCCCCGCGGTACGACATGTAATCCCCCGGCCCCAGCTCGACCGCTTCCCCGTGCGGCCCCGCCTTGACTCTTCCCTCGGTGACCACGATGTGCTCGGTGGTTCCGGGAATGTGCGGCTCGGAATCGCGTACCGAACCGGGTTCCAGCCAGACGTGGTAGAGGTCCCTGCGGGCGCCGGGCGGGCAGGCCGAGAGCAGTGAGGCGAGGTAGCTGGACCGCTCGGAACGGACCACGGGTCCCCGGCCGGCCCGGATCACCTGGACCGCCTGGGCGGGCGGTTCCACCAGTGCGCTGAAGGGCACGCCGAGCGCCACCGCGAGCGCCCAGATGGTCTCCATGCTCGGGTTCCCGCCCGCCGACTCCAGCTGGGACAGCGTGGACTTGGCGATGCCGGCGCGCTTGGCCAGCTCGGACAGGGACAGCCCGGCGCGGGTCCGCTCCCGCTTGAGGGACGCGGCGATCCACTCCATGGGGAGCCGGGCGGGGGCGGCCTCGGTCATGTCGTTCGCTCCGTCGGTACGATCGTTCGCCTTGACGAACAGGATGCTTGCTGTCCATTGTAGGAAACATGCGTTCGGTACAGCGAACAATCGGCTCGGCCGCAGACCGTTCCCTGGTCCGGGACAGCTCGCTCGTCTGGCTGGCCAGCGGGGTCGTCGGCGTCTCCTTCGGTGCCGTGTCCGTCGCCGGGGGGCTGCCGGTGTGGGTGCCGGTCCTGATGTCCCTGGTGGTGTACGCCGGATCGGCACAGTTCAGCGCGGTGGGTGTACTGCTCGCCGGGGGCGGGCCGCTCGCCGCCGTGGCCACCGGGCTGCTGCTCAACACCCGTACCGCGGCCTTCGGTCTGGCCGTGGCCGAGACCCTCGGCACCGGCCGCGCGAGCCGCTTCCTCGGCGCCCACCTGGTCACGGACGAGACGGTCGCCTTCGCCCTCGCCCAGCCGGATCCGGTACGGCGGCGGCGGGCGTTCTGGATCTCCGGGCTCGGCCTGTTCGCCGTGTGGAACGCCGGTGTCCTGGCGGGGGCGCTCGCGGGCAGCGCGCTCGGCGACACCGCCCGCTACGGCCTGGACGCCGCGTTCCCCGCCGTCCTGGTCGCCCTGGTGCTGCCCGCGCTCCGCGCGGACGCGCGGGTACGGCGGTGTGCCCTGCTCGGCGCGGCCCTGGCGCTGGCGGTCACGCCCGCCGTCCCCGCCGGGGTACCGGTCCTGCTCGCCCTGGCCGGCCTGTTCCTGCACCGCCGCCCGGCCGCCGCCCCGGGAGCCGCCGCGTGAACGCCACCGTCGCCGTGATCCTCGCCCTGGCCGTCGGCACGTACGCCTTCCGGCTGGTCGGCCCGGTCCTGCACGGCCGGGTCACGGTCCCGCCCCGGGTCCAGGAGCTGGCGTCGGCGGGCGCGGTGGTCCTGCTGGTCGCGCTGCTGGCCACGGGCGCCCTCACCGAGTCCGGCGGCTTCGCGGGCTGGGCCCGCCCCGCCGGGGTCCTGGCCGGCGCCGCCCTGGCCTGGCGCCGGGCCCCCTTCGCCGTCGTGGTCCTGGCCGCGGCGGTGACGACGGCGGTGCTGCGGCTGGCCGGGGTGAGCTGAGAGACCGGCTCGTCCCCGGCCGGGCGACCCGCGGCGACTCGTCTTCCGGCGCGGAGAGTTCGAGCTGACGGGTGCACCAGGCGAGGACGGCGGCCACGACCGGGTGCGCCTCCTCAGCCCCGACGGCCTCGCCGCCGCTTGGGCCGGGGGCACGGTGTGTCCGTCGGTCTCACGGATTCACGCGATGTCATGGCCGGGTCCGGGCTGACACAGTGTGTCTGGAAAAGTACTAGCAATGGGGCGGAGAGCTTATGTCGTCGGACTCGTCAACCCTCGGCCCCGCACTCCCGGGCACCCTGCACACCACGGACTCGGTTCCCGTCCACCGCAGACGGGCGTACTGGCGCGAGGCGCTGTCCCAGACGTTCTGGGCGGCGGACCGGAGCGCTCCCGAGGTCGGCCGCGGCGCGGTCCGGGCGTCGCTGCTGGGCCCGATACGCGCCGTGACGGCGGACGGCGATCCACTGCGGGCCTCGCGCACCCGGCGGCTCATCGCGGGCAGTGACAACGAGGACTTCCTGGTCGTCAAGCTGCTGAGCAGAGGCGTCGCCCGCATCGAGCAGGACGGCCGGGACGCCTGTGTGCGGCCGGGGCAGCTCTTCGTCTACGACATGGCGCGGCCGGTCCATCTGGCCTTCCCTCAGGGGTTCCGGACGAAGTCCCTCATGCTGCCGCGCGAGATCCTGGGTGTGAGCGAGTCGGACCTGCAGCGGATCACGGCCTCGCCGCTCGGCTCCGAGTCGGCGCTCGGCGCGCTGCTGACGCCGTTCCTGTCCCGGCTCGTGGACACGGCGGCGACGTATCCGCAGCGGACGGGCGAGGCGATCGCCCGCAATGTCGTGGACCTGGTGCAGACGCTGGCAGAGGAGCGGCTCGGCAGGGCCACCGCGGACACGCCGACCGCCGCCCGGATGTCGCTGCTGCGCATCCGGGCGTACATCGACCAGCACCTCACCGATCCGGACCTGACGCCGGACGCCATCGCCCGGGCCCACCACATATCCGTCCGCTATCTGCACAAGCTGTTCGAGCTGGAGGACATCACCGTCAGCCGGTGGATACAGCAGCGGAGACTGGAACAGTGCCGGCGCGACCTGGCCCGCAGGCAGGCCGTGGGCCTCACCATCGCCGCGGTGGCCCACCGCTGGGGCTTCGCCAGCGCCTCGCACTTCAGCCGCGTGTTCCGGGCCACTTACGGCGTCTCCCCCGTGGAGTGGCGCAACTCCGCGGCGCCCGGGGATGCCTGAAGCCCTCTCGCCGCAACGGCCCTCGCCGGCCCCCACGCCAAGCGACGCCGGCGGGCCAGTGGGCCGATTGCCACCCGGGCCCGCCTCGCCCGTCAGAGGACACCGGGCCGGTTGCGGAGTATTCGCCCTAAGCCGCGTCGCGCCAGACGGTCAGATCGCCCCGGAGGAAGGCGACGTCCGGCATCGCGGTGGACTTCGTCTCGACCACGTACAGCCCGATGTTGCCCTCGGTGTCCTTCATGCAGAACTCGCTGCCGCCCGTGGCCGCGGCCAGCGTCCAGCTGTGCTTCGTGGCGCTCCTGAGGATGAGACGGCACTCGTCGAGGGTGGTGCCGTGTCCGCCGAAGATCTGGACGAAGACCGTACTGTCGCTCTTCAGTTCGCAGCTGGCCGTCCGGCAGTCGAAGCGGATGTCGCCCTTGCGGTCCTTCCGTTGGGCCTCCTTGTCCTTGAGGCTCAGCGAGTTCTTCGCGTCCAGCCACGTCCCGGCGTAGCCCTCCGGCCGCGGGTTCCGGGGCGAGGCCGACGCCGCTCCGTCACCGGCCCCCGGCCCCGACGCGTCCGCCGCGCCGGAGGAACCCGCCGAGGAGTCCGGCGCGGAGTCCGCCGAGGAGTCCGACGACGAACCCCGTGCGGAACCCGACGTCGAGCCCGCCGCGGACGCCGACGAGGAGGAGTGTCCGGCCGGTCCCGTCGCGGAGGTCCTGGAGCCGGCCGTGTCCCGGCCGTCGAGCCGGCCCCTGGCGTCCATCAGCGACCAGACCGTGGCCGCCACCAGCAGCGCGCCGCCGGCCACTCCGGCGGCCGTGATCAGTGCCGTTCGCCGTCTGCGGGCCTTGCGCTGTTCCGGCGTCGGCTGCGGCCACCCGTACTGCGGCGGCGGGTAGGGCGCCGTGGCCGCGGGCACCGGCGGCCGCGGGTGGGCCGGAGTCGGCTCCGGCACCGGCGCCGGGATCACGATCTCCGGGCCGATGATCTCCCGCCAGACCGCGGGCCCCCCGCCCGCGTCGGCGTCCGCGCCCAGCCGCTGCCTGCACCACTCCACGATCTCCGCCGGAGTGGCCCGCTCGGCCGGGTCGGCGGCCAGGCACCGGGCCAGCAGCGGGCGCAGCGGCTCGGGCAGCGCGTCGAGGTCGGGTTCCGAGTGCACGATCCGGTACAGCACGTTGACCGCCGGACCGTCGCCGTAGAGCGACCTGCCCAGCGCCGCGAACGCGGCGGTCTGGCCGAGCGCGAAGACATCGGTCGCCGCCGTGACCTCGCCTCCGGACGCCTGTTCCGGAGCCATGTACGACGGCGTGCCGATCGTGCCGCCCGTCGCCGTGTACGACGTCCCGTCGGCGGCCAGCGCGATACCGAAGTCGATCACCCGTGGCCCGTCGGCGGCCAGCAGCACGTTCGACGGCTTCATGTCCCGGTGCACGACACCCTCGGCATGAATGGCCTGGAGCGCCTCGGCCACCCCCGCCATCAGCCACAGCACCGCCGGGACGGGCAGCGGGCCGCGCCGGACCACGGCCTCCGCCAGCGACGGTCCGGGCACGTACAGCGTGGCCAGCCAGGGCGGTACGGCGTCCGCGTCCGCGTCGACCAGCTCGGCCGTGTACGCGCCCCGCACCCGCCGGGCCGCCTTGATCTCCCGGCCGAACCGCCGCCGGAAGTCCGGGTCGTCCGCCAGCTCCGGCCGCACGACCTTGATCGCGACCGGGCGGCCGCCCCGGGTGTGCGACAGGTAGACCCGCCCCATGCCGCCGGCCCCCAGCCGGGCCGCGAGCCGGTACCCCGCCACCACCGGTGGGTCGTCCGCCTGAAGTGGCTGGAAGACCTCCGTCACATGCTCCATCGGCCCCGTACCCCCCGGTGTCATGCGTTGGCCAAGGGCAGCAGCCTAGACGGCGGCGAAAACGAAGGCCGACCAGGCTTCGGGGGTCACGGTGAGGTGGGTGGAGGGTCGCTTCGAGTCACGGATGTGGATGGCGGTGGGGTGGGCGGCGACCTCTACGCAATCGCCGCCCTCGCCGTCGCTGTGGCTGGACTTGCGCCAGGTGTAGGCGAGTTCGACACAATCGCCGCCTTCGCCACTGCTGTAGCTGGACTTGAACCAGGCCGGGTTCTCGATGCTCATAGCTGCTCCAGCTTCCGCTTGACCAGAGACCGGGACTCCATGGGGCTGAGTGCCATTGCACGCATGATCCCATAGCGGTCGGCGATCTTTCGGACCTCCTCCCGGTCCGTGATGAGCTGGGGGAAACCCTGCGCTTCCGTGTATGCAACTTGCGCCTGCCCCCTGGGCACCAACAAGTTGAACGCACTGTCCAGATTGGGGTGTTCATCCAGACCCGTCGGCATGATCTGGATCTCCACGTTCTTCATACTGCTGACCTCCAGCAGGCGGCGCAGCTGGTCGGCGTGCACGCGTGATCCGCCGATTGGTCGGTCGAGCACGACCTCTTCGAGGATGTAGCTCACGATGGGTGGCGGCCACCTCTCGAAGACCTGTTGACGGGAGAGACGGTCGGCCACCCTCTTCTCGATGGTCTCCTCGCTCAGGAACGGCCGTCGTTTTGCGAACACCACCCGTGCGTGCGCCTCGGTCTGCAGCAGGCCCTGCACGGCGTGATTGGAGTAGTGGTGCAGTTCCACCGCCTCCGCCTCCATCGCCGCATAACTCCGGTACCACTCCGGATGCCGCGTCCGCGCCCGGCTCATCGCCTCCTCGACCTGAGGGATGACCTCCGTGAACAGCCCCTCCGCCTGGAGGATTTCGTCCGCTCGCTGCAAGAACTCCGGCCTCGGCGTCCGTACCCCCCGCTCCATGGCCGAGATCTGATCAGGGCCGTAGCCCACCAAGGTGCCGAACTCCCGCTGGTTCAGCCCCGCCTTCTCCCTCAGTAACTTCAGTTGCTTGCCCAGGACGATGAAGACCGTCGCCGACCCGTTCGCTTCCGCCAGTGTCTCCGGCCTCCGCTCCTCCACACGCCACCTCCGACACCCGTACACCACACCTGTCGCACCTGTACGACTACACAGAGTCGCCAGGCACCCCCTGGTCAGCGTAGGAAGAAGTGACCACGCTCGGTGATGTGAATGTAGAAATCTCCACCCCCGGAACCGAACTCGTCCAACGGTTGAGCGCCACGCCACGGGGCGCGCGGCTGGCCCGTCAGCTGACCGCCGGCACGCTGGCCACCTGGGGATATCCGTACGGGGGCGACCCGAACCACTCCGCCCAGCTCCTCGTGGCCGAGCTCGCCGCCAACGCCGTCACCCACGGTCGCGTCCCCGGGCGGGACTTCGAGCTGCGGCTCGCCCTGCTGCGGGAGAAGGACACCTTGCGTATCGAGGTGAGCGATCCCCGGGGTGATCGCGGCCTGCGGTTCCTGGACGGACGGCTGGAGGACGAGGGCGGGCGCGGACTGGTCGTCGTCCAGGTACTGGCGTCCTTGTGGGGCGTGTCGGAGCGGGACGTCGGCAAGACGGTCTGGGCGGAGCTGCGGCTCAGCCCGCCGCGGCGCCCCGGCACTCCACGACCGTGTCCGCGAACGCCCTGGCCGGCGGGGTGAGCGCGTCCCAGCGGCGGACCGCCCAGCCGACGGGAAGGGGGCGCAGGCCGGGCAGCGGGACGAGACGCAGGGGACCGTCGCCGGGCACGGGCAGGCCGGGCACCGCGGGTACGACCGCCCGCCCGGCCCCCAGTTCGGCCAGCAGCAGCGCCGTGTCCCAGTCGGCCACGCTCGGCTCGTAGGCGAACCGGACGCCCCGCTCGGCGCACGCCGCTTCGAGGTGGGCGGCGGACGTGGAGTTCGGGGGGAGCCGGATGAGCCGGGTGTCGGCGAGGTCCGCGGGGTCCAGGTGCGGGCGGGCGGCCAGCGGGTCGTCCGCGCGGACGGCGAGCAGCCACGGCAGCTCCACGACCGTGCGCTGCTCGATGCCCCGGACCGGCGGGCCGATGGTGATCCAGGCCAGGTCCAGGGTGCCGTCGGCGAGGGCGTCGAAGCTGCCGCGGCCCGAACTGACCGTGCGGAACTCCAGGTTGACCTTGGGGTGGCGGCGGCGGAAGGTGACGACCGCGTCGGACATGAAGTGCCGGACGGTCGTCGCGCCCGTGGCCACGCGGACGTACCCGCTGTGGCCGTCGACCAGGTCGCGCAGCCGGCCCACGGCCAGGTCCAGGCCGTTGATGCCCTCGGCCGCGGCGGCTTCCAGTATCCGCCCGGCCTGGGTCGGGACGACTCCGCGCGGCTGGCGCTCCAGCAGCGCCACGCCCGTCTCCCGCTCCAGCCGCTTCACGTGCTGGCTGACGGCGGACTGGGTGCAGCCGAGGTCGCGGGCGACCGAACTCAGGCTGCCCGCGCGGCACACGGCCACGAACACACGGAGGTCCTCCAGAGTCACAACACCCAAGCTAACACTTGGGTTTGACGAGAAAACCCAAGGATTGACTGGCTCCTGGGGGCGTACGAGGATCGTTCCGGGCCGCAATCGACCCAGGCGGCAACCCGCTCCCCCACCCGCCGAGTCCGGACGACGCGGGACCAGCGAGGAGCGGGTGCCGACCGTTCGCCGCGCCGGGACGGCATCGGCTCAGCCCGCGTAGAGGTCCTCCACGTGGTGGGCGAAGTCCCGCATGATCTGTTCCCGCCGGAGCTTCATGGACGGGGTCAGATGGCCGTTCTCCTCCCTGAAGTCCACCGGCAGGACGGCGAAGCGGCGGATGGACTCGGGGCGGGAGACCAGCTTGTTCGCCTCGTCCACCGCCCGCTGGAGGACGGCCGTCAGCTCCTCGTCGCCGGCCAGGAGTTCGGGTGGCACGGGATGCTTGCCGATCATCTGCCGCCAGTGCGTGATGCCCTCGGGGTCGAGGGTGATCAGCGCGGCGACGTAGGGGCGGCCGTCGCCCACCAGCATCACCTGGGAGATCAGCGGGTGCTGGCGCAGCCAGTTCTCCAGCGGGGCCGGGGCCACCGACTTGCCGCCCGCCGTGATCAGCAGCTCCTTCTTGCGGCCGGTGATGGTCAGATAGCCCTCGTCGTCCAGCTCGCCCAGGTCGCCCGTGGGCAGCCAGCCGTCACGGGTGGCGGGGACGACTCCGCCCGCCTGCGGGTCCCAGTAACCGCGCAGCACATGGTCGCCGGCGAGGAGGATCTCGCCGTCCGCCGCGATCCGCACCCGGGTGCCGGGCAACGGCCAGCCCACCGTGCCCAGGCGGGGCTTCAGGGGCGGGGTGACCGTCGAGGCACCGGTGGTCTCCGTGAGGCCGTAGCCCTCGAAGATCTCGATGCCGGCGCCCGCGTAGAACGCGGCGAGGCGCCGGCCCAGCGGGGAGCCGCCGCAGATGACGTACCGGACCCGGCCGCCCATGGCGTTGCGGATGCGCCGGTAGACGAGCGGATCGTAGAGGGAGCGCTGGGTCTTCAGGGCGCGGCTCGGGCCGCTGCCGGTGCCGGTCTGGCGGGCCTCCAGCGCCTCGCCGTACCGCTGGGCCACGGCCGCCGCCCGGTCGAAGACCGACGAACGGCCGCCCGCCTCCGACTTGGCCCGCGCGGAGTTGTAGATCTTCTCCAGCATGTAGGGAATGGTCAGCAGGCAGGTCGGCCGGAAGGCCGCCAGGTCCGGCAGGAGGTCGTCGGGGGCCAGGCTGGGGGCGTGGCCGAGGCGGACCCGGGCGCGGACGCAGGCGATGGCCACCATCCGGCCGAAGACATGGGACATGGGCAGGAAGAGCAGGACCGACGGTTCCTCGCCCTGCGCCTTGAAGACCGGGTGGAGCAGCTCGATCGCGTTGTCGACCTCGGCGAAGAAGTTGCCGTGCGAGAGCGCGCAGCCCTTGGGGCGGCCGGTGGTGCCGGAGGTGTAGATCAGCGTGGCGAGGGTGGCGGGGCCCAGCATGCCCCGGCGGACGCCCACCTCGCCGTCCGGCACCGGCGCGCCCACGTCGGCGAGCTGGGCCACGTGGTCCTTGTCCATCACCCACAGGTGGCGCAGGTCGGGCAGGTGCGGGAGTTCGGGGCCGATGGCGGCGGCCTGGGCGGCGTTCTCGGTGACCAGGGCGACCGCGCCGGAGTCGTGCAGGATCCAGCGGGTCTGGAAGACGGAGGAGGTGGGATAGATCGGGACCGTGACCAGGCCGGCGGCCCAGGCGGCGAAGTCGAGCAGGGTCCAGTCGTAGGTGGTGCGGGCCATGACGGCGATGCGGTCGCCGGGCGTCAGGCCCTCGGCGATCAGGCCCTTGGCCACCGCCTGCACCTCGGCGGCGAATCGTTCCGCCGTCACCTCGGTCCAGCTGCCGTCGGGCAGCTTGCGGCTGAGGACGACCGCGCCGGGTGCCGCCTCCGCGTTCTCGTACGGCAGGTCGGCGAGGGAGCCGTGGGTGACCGGGGGCGCGAACGGGGGGACCACCGCCTCCCGTACCGCGCCGTCCAGCCGCCGGGTCTCGGGGGCGACGAGAACCGGGCGGCCGTCGTAGTCGGTGGCGGAGACCGGGGCGCCGGAGGAGACGGGGGCGTTCTGGTACGGCGTGGACACGGGCGGCTCCTCTGGCGTGCGTGCACCGGCGGCGACCCCGTCGGAAACGGGGTTACCGCTGGTTAGGCAGGTGATCGTACGGCTCCGCTGTGAGGGGGTTGTGCGGGTTCGGGGATGGTCCGGGGCCGGGGATGTGCAGCCTCGGGGGGTATGTGAGGGGTGTTCAGCTTTGCCTGTGGGCGGGACGGGAGCGTCCCGGGGATTCCCGTCACCCCTTGCACACCCTTGGCTTACCTCCGGTAACCTTACTCCAGAGTAAGCATTTGGGACCGAGTCGCGCGGGAGTTGTACATGACCGACCGTCACCCGGGCTTCACCGGCACGGCATCCCCGATGAACGACGTCACCCTCGCCGCCGCGCCCGCGCTCGCCCCGCAGCTGGCCCGGGGCGCGCTGGGCGCCCCCTTCAAACGGCCCGGCCCGGACGCGGCCTTCCCGCGCACCCGGCTGCTGCTCCCCCGGCTGCGCGTCGACCTGGCGAAGCTGGCCGCGTACGAGCGGGTCTGCGGTTTCCCGACCGGCGAACCGGACCTGCCGGTCACCTACCCGCACGTCCTCGGCTTTCCGCTGGCCATGCGGCTGATGAGCGAACGGTCCTTTCCGCTGCCCCTGCCGGGGCTGGTCCACACGTCGATCGAGATCGTGCGCGGTGTCGCGCTGCCGGCCGACGGGGAGTACGGGCTGGGCGTGTGGATCGAGGGGCTGACCGCGCACCGGCGGGGGACGGAGGCGACGGTGGCGACCCGGCTGTGGCTGGCGGACGAGCCGGTGTGGGAATCGCGCAGCACGTACCTGTGCCGGCACCGCACCGGCCTCGCCCAGCCCATGCCCGCCGACCCCGCCCGCACCGACCCCGCCCGGACCATCCGCACCGGCGACGGCGAAGGGCTGCCCGCCGTCGGGGAGTGGCGGCTCGGCGGGGACGTGGGGCGCCGGTACGGGGCCGCCTCCGGTGACCGCAACCCCATTCACCTGCACCCCCTCACCGCCCGCCTCTTCGGCTTCCCCCGGGCCATCGCGCACGGCATGTGGACGGTGGCCCGCTGCCTGGCCGCCCACGGCACACCCGACGCGGCCCGGGTCCGGGCCCGGTTCCGGGCACCCGTGCCGCTGCCGGGCACGGTGACGTACGGCACCGACGGCAGCGGGCGCTTCACGCTGCGGGGGCCGGGCGGCAGGCTCCACCTGTCCGGCGAGGTACGGCCGCTGTCCGGCACCGGGCGGGGAACGGCCGCGGCCGTCTGACCCGCCGGACGCACCCACCCGCCACCGCAGGCAACTTCCTTGCCGCGGTGTGGAGTTGACGCCCGCACTCTCGTACGCTGCCTGGCGTGACGATACGTGTGCTGACGGGGGCGGGAGTCACCGCCGTGACGGCGGTGTTGCTGGGCGCACTCACCGGCTGCGGTGGGGACGACGGTCCGAGCGCGCTGGAGAAGGAACTGGGGCGCAAGTGCCAGGGGCGGGTGGCGGCCGACAGCGTGGACGTGGCCCTCGCCGAAGGGATCAAGGCCGAGGTCGTCTCCCGCTGGCACGAGGACGGCCAGGGGCAGTGCTGGGTGAACGCCCATGGCAAGAGCGGCCTGTTCGAGCCGTTCGCCCTGGAGGTCACCCTGGCCGCCGACACCGGGCGCGCCGAGAAGAAACGCCGCGGCCTCTGCGCCACCACCCGCGCCGACGACCACTACCTGCACTACACCGACGGCCGGGACGTGTGCTCGGCCTACTCGCTGAGAGAGAGCCGGTACGTGGCACGCGGCACGGTCGGCCGGTACAACATCGGGATCTACATCACCGGGGCGCGCCCCCTGGAGGGGGTCGACGCCCCCTTGAAGAAGGCACGCACGGAGTTCGGACGGGTGATGGAGGACCTGCGGGAGCACTACCGGAAGTGACGCTCCGCCCGCGGCGCCAGGGCCTGTCCGGCCATTCGCGTCGCGCGGCAGACGGGAATTCTCAGACAGGGCCTAGCCCTGCTCGGCCGGCGGCGTCCACACCTGCCCCGACATCAGATCGCCCAGTCCCGACCAGGCGAAGTTCATCAGCGTGGCCGCCGCCTGCCGGGCGGTGACGCCGGGCGTGGAGTTGGCCCAGGCGGCGAGGGACTCCGCCGCTCCGACCAGCGCCTCGGCGAGCCCCGCCACCTCGTGCTCGGGCAGGTCGGGATCGCGGTGCGCCTCCCGGGCGGCCACGGCGACCAGCCGCGTCACGAACGCGACGATCTCCGTGCGCATCGCGGCGGCCTCGGCCGCGAAGGGCTCACCGTGCGTACGGGCCTGGAGATGCAGCACCGACCAGCCGTCGGGGTGCTCGGCGGTGTGCGCGAAGAACGCCTGGAGGCCCTCCCAGAGCTGCCGGTCGACGGGCAGCTCCGGCCGGACGCCCGCGCGGACGGCCGCCGTGAGCGCGGCGGCCTCCCGCCGGATGCAGGCGGTGAAGAGGTCTTCCTTCGAGTTCAGGTACAGGTAGACCAACGGTTTGGACACGCCCGCGAGTTCGGCGATCTCGTCCATCGAGGCGGCCATGTACCCGCGTTGCCCGAAAATCCGTACGGCAGCGTCGAGCATCTGCTGCTCTCGCACCGCCCTCGGCATCCGTTTGGTCTTGACGGCACCCATGAGGGCAAGACTAGTTGGGCCGGGGGCGGAACCACGTGGGCCGGACGGCCGGGCTAGCGGGACGCGGCGGCGCCGCCCTGTGCCCTCGTCGTGTCGTCGGCGACGTCCTCCTGGCTGCGGCTGGCGTCCAGGTTGGCCTTCATCCGGTCGACCTTGTGCACGATCTGCACGGAGGCCCGGTCGCGCTCCTTGCGCAGCACCACCCAGCTGATCGGCGCCGACAGGACCAGGGAGAGCAGCAGCACCCACAGGCCGTTGGAGTTGCCGAAGCCGCGCGGGAAGATGCCCGAGTAGACGGCTCCCCAGACGATCACGAGGCAGCCCGCGAAGATACCGAGGCGCATCAGCGTGTAGCGGAGCATCTCAATCCACTCGTCCGATTCCAAAAGGGGTCATCGTCCAGTGAAGCACGACCGGAGGGCGATCATGCAAGGGGGTCAGCCGAGCGGCAGCAGCATGAAGATCTCGTCCCGGTCGTCGCCCGGCGCCACCCGGATGGCGTCCGGGACCCGGCCGACCTCCTTGTAGCCGCAGGAGGCGTAGAACCGCTCCAGGCCGTGACCGCCGCGGCAGGTGAGCCGGATCGCGTCGACGCCGTCGGCCGAGCGGGCCGCGTCCGCGGCGGCGGCCAGCAGGTCGCGGCCGTACCCCCGGCCCTGGTGCCGGGGGTGGACCATCACCGTGTACAGCCACACCCAGTGCGTCATCAGCCGGTGGGTGTTGTGGGTGAGGAAGGCGGCCGCGGCCACTTGGCCGGCCTCGTCGTGGCCGACGAGCAGCCGGGTGCGTCCCTCGGCCATCTGCACGAAGTGGCGCACCAGCTCCGGCCGTATCTCCTCCCGGCCGACCGGCGGGACGAAGCCCACGGCACCGCCCGCGTCGGTGACGTCGGACCACAGGTCGAGGATGCCGTCGCGGAGGGCGGGGGTGACGGCGGGGTCCAGAGTGAACGTAAGAGGCACAGGGCGAGTTTATCTATTACCTCGGGCGGGGTGTGCCGATGCGCGGCTCGGGGTGAAGTGCCCGTGGCGCGTCGGCGCGCGTCTCGAAAAGGCGGGTGCCCGGGGCGGCCGGCGGGCGTTCCAGGAGGGGCGTGCCGGGCGGTCAGGCGAGGGCCCGTGCCGCCACCTTCAGGTCGGCCACCAGACCCTGGTACGCCCGCTCACGGTCGTCCGCGCGCAGCACGGAGGACGGGTGCACGGTCGGCACCAGCCGCTCCGGCCGGCCGTGGATCTCCTCCTCCAGCACGGTGCCCCGCACCTGGCCCACCCGGAACGACGACCCCAGCAGGGCCTTGCCGGCGGTGGCGCCCAGCACCACGATCAGCTCGGGTTCCACCAGCGCCAGCTCGGCCGCCAGCCAGGGGCCGCAGGCCGTCATCTCGCGCAGGCTCGGCGCCTTGTGGATCCGGCGCTTGCCGGGCTCGGCCCGGGTGAACTTGAAGTGCTTGACCGCGTTGGTCACGTACGCCTCGGCGGGGTCGATGCCGGCCTCCGCCAGCGCCCGGTCCAGCAGCTTGCCGGCCGGGCCGACGAACGGTTCGCCCTGCCGGTCCTCCTGGTCGCCGGGCTGCTCGCCCACGAGCATGACGCGGGCGCCGGCGCTTCCCCGGCCGAACACCGTCCGGGTGGCGTCGCGGTGCAGGGGGCAGCCGCGGCAGCCCGCGGCGGCCTCGCGGAGGGCGGTGAGATCAGCGCCCTCCGGCACGAAGGGTTCCGCCGTGTACCGGTCCTCGGCGGCCTTGGTGGTGGGCATGCCGGACGGGTACCCCCGGTCCGCGCCGGCGAACGAAGCGCGCGCCCGGCCCGTCGCCCGGCCCCGCCTCCGGCCGGAGGCGGGCGACCCGGGACCCGGAGGCGGAGCCCTCGCCGGAAGGTCAGACGCGCATCGGCTGGGGGGACTCGCGGCGCGCCGGGTCCGGGCCGTCATACTCGCGGATGATCTCGTAGCGGGTGTTGCGCTCCACGGGGCGGAAGCCCGCGTCGCGGATCAGTTCCAGCAGATCGTCGCGGGTCAGCTTGTTCGGCGTGCCGTAATTGTCCGCGTCGTGAGTGATCTTGTACTCGACGACCGAGCCGTCCATGTCGTCGGCGCCGTGCTGGAGGGCCAGCTGGGCGGTCTGCACACCGTGCATCACCCAGAACACCTTGACGTGGGGGACGTTGTCGAAGAGCAGCCGGGAGACGGCGAACGTCTTCAGCGCCTCGGCGCCGGTCGCCATCTGGGTCCGGGCCTGAAGGGTGTTGCGGACCTTGCCGTCCTTCATGTCCACGAAGTCGTGCTGGTAGCGCAGCGGGATGAAGACCTGGAAGCCGTTCGTCTCGTCCTGGAGCTCCCGCAGCCGCAGCACGTGGTCCACCCGGTGCCGGGGCTCCTCGATGTGGCCGTACAGCATGGTGCACGGGGTCTTCAGACCCTTCTCGTGCGCCAGCCGGTGGATGCGGGACCAGTCCTCCCAGTGGGTGCGGTGGTCCACGATGTGCCGGCGGACCTCCCAGTCGAAGATCTCCGCGCCGCCGCCGGTCAGCGACTCCAGGCCCGCGTCGATCAGCTCGTCCAGGATCTCGGAGGCCGACAGACCGGAGATCGTCTCGAAGTGGTGGATCTCCGTCGCCGTGAACGCCTTCAGGGAGACGTTCGGCAGGGCCGCCTTCAGCTCGCGCAGCGACCGCGGGTAGTAGCGCCACGGCAGGTTCGGGTGCAGGCCGTTGACGATGTGCAGCTCGGTGAGGTTCTCCGACTCCATCGCCTTGGCGAGCTTGACGGCCTCCTCGATGCGCATCGTGTACGCGTCCTTCTCGCCCGGCTTGCGCTGGAACGAGCAGTAGGCGCAGGACGCGGTGCACACGTTCGTCATGTTGAGGTGGCGGTTGACGTTGAAGTGGACCACGTCACCGTTCTTGCGGGTCCGCACCTCGTGCGCGAGCCCGCCCAGCCACGCCAGGTCGTCCGACTCGTACAGCGCGATGCCGTCCTCGCGAGTCAGCCGCTCACCGGAGCGGACCTTCTCCTCCAGCTCGCGCTTGAGCCCGACGTCCATGCCAACACCTTTCTACGACAGCTCGCCCCACGGTACTCCCCCGCTCTCCGGCCGGTCGGCGCCCCCGTCCGCGCCGCGCGCCTAGACCTCCTCGGGCAGTTCCCCGACCCGGTTCTCCCACTTCGTGGAGAGCACGATCGTGGTACGGGTCCGGGACACGCCCTTGGTCCCGCTGAGCCGCCGGATGGTCCGCTCCAGACCGTCGACGTCCGTCGAGCGCACCTTGAGCATGTAGGAGTCGTCACCGGCGATGAACCAGCAGTCCTCGATCTCCGGCAGATCCCGCAGCCGCTGCGCCACGTCCTCGTGGTCGGCCGCGTCGGACAGCGAGATGCCGATCAGCGCGGTGACACCGAGGCCCAGCGAGGCCGCGTCCACCGTCGCGCGGTAACCGGTGATGACACCGGCCGCCTCCAGCCGGTTGATGCGGTCGGTGACGCTGGGGCCCGACAGGCCGACAAGGCGTCCCAGCTCCGCGTACGAGGCCCGGCCGTTCTCCCTCAGGGCCTGGATGAGCTGCCTGTCCACCGCGTCCATGCGATCGAAGCCTTCCGGTGAAAGTTCCTGAAGTGATGAGAGGTACTGCTACTTGCCCTGCCGGTCGCCCGCCGAGCCCCCGCCCAGCTCGCCCTCCCAGCGCCGGTACAGGCCGTGCCCGACACCCGCCGCGTCCAGCACCCGGCCGGCGACGAAGTCCACCAGGTCCTGGATGTGGGTGGCCCCCGCGTAGAAGGCCGGCGAGGCCGGCACGACCGTGGCGCCGGCATCGTCCAGCGCGACGAGATGACGCAGGGTCTGGCCGTTCAAGGGGGTTTCCCGTACGGCCACGACCAGCGTCCGGCGCTCCTTCAGCGTGACGCTCGCCGCGCGCTGGAGCAGATCCTTGGAGAGGCCGAGGGCGACACCGGCCACACATGCGGTGGAGGCGGGCACGATGAGCATCCCCTTCACCGGGTACGACCCCGAGGACGGGCCGGCGGCGAGATCGCCCGCGTTCCAGTAGCGCACCCCGCTGACGTCCACGTCGAAGGTCCCGGGTTTGCCGTCGGCGCCACGGGCCAGCCATTCCCGCAGGTCGTCCTGCCAGTGGGCGTCGCGGAACGAGATCCCCGTCTCGTCCAGCAGCGTCAGCCGCGAGGCCCGGCTGACCACCAGGTCCACCGCTTCCCCCGCCGCCAGCAGCGCCCGCAGCACGGCCGCCGCGTATGGCGTCCCGGAAGCTCCGGACACCCCCACGATCCAAGGCACGCGCTGCGTTTCTCCTGCGTTCACACCTTGAGCGTACCGGCGGGTCGGCGAGCGTTCAGGACCGGTCGGCCGTATCGGGGTTCGCGGCAGGGCGGGCGGCGTCCGCCGCCTCGTGACGGCCTCGTCGTGGGAGGACCTCAGACGGTCAGACCCCGGACCAGGAGGTCCAGCAGCGCACACACGAACAGGGCAATGCCGATGAAACCGTTGACGCTGAAGAACGCCCTGTTCAGACGGGACAGGTCGTGGGGGCGGACGATGCGGTGCTCGTAGACGAAGGCACCCGCGACGATCAGCAGGCCCAGCCAGAAGAACGCGCCGGCGTGGGTGGCCAGGGCGTACCAGACGAACAGGGCCGTCGTGACCGCGTGGCAGGCGCGCGCGCCCCAGATCGCGGCCGGGATGCCGAAGCGGGCCGGGACCGACATGACACCGATCTCCCGGTCGGTCTCCACGTCCTGGCAGGCGTAGATCAGATCGAAACCGCCGATCCAGATGCCGACGGCCAGCCCCAGGATCACCGCCTCCCACGACCACGCCCCGCTGACGGCCAGCCAGCCGCCGATCGGGCCCATGGACTGGGCGAGCCCCAGGATGGCCTGCGGGAAGTTGGTGAAGCGTTTCCCGTAGGGGTAGACCACCATCGGGACCACGGCGACCGGCGCCAGGGCCAGGCAGAGCGGGTTCAGCAGGGCCGCCGAGCCCAGGAAGACCAGCAGGGCGATCAGGGCGCCCGTCCAGGCGTGCTTCACCGACATCGCGCCGGTCACCAGCTCGCGGTGGGCGGTGCGCGGGTTACGGGCGTCGATCTCCCGGTCGATGATCCGGTTGACCGCCATCGCGAACGTGCGCAGGCCGACCATGCAGACCGTGACCAGGAGCAGCCGGCCCCAGTGGATGTTCTCGTCCCACTCGAACATCGCCGTCAGCGCGGCGATGTAGGCGAACGGCAGCGCGAAGACCGAGTGCTCGATCATCACCAGGCGCAGGAACGCCTTCGTGCGTCCCTGCTGAGGGATGGCGGCAGAGGCGCTGCTCACAGGCCGTACTCCTTCCAGCGGCGGTCCACCACGGCCGCCGTATCGGGGTCGGAGAGGACCATGTCCGGCCAGCCCCCGTCCCGGGTGTAGCCCTCCTCCGGCCACTTCTTCGTGGCGTCGATGCCCGCCTTGCCGCCCCAGAACTGCTGGTAGGAGGCGTGGTCGAGATGGTCGACGGGGCCTTCCACGACCGTGAGGTCACGGGCGTAGTCGGTGTTGCCGAGGGCCCGCCAGGCCACCTCGTGCAGGTCGTGCACGTCGCAGTCGGAGTCCACGACCACGATCAGCTTGGTGAGGGACATCATGTGGGCCCCCCAGATCGCGTGCATCACCTTCTGCGCGTGCTTCGGGTACTTCTTGTCGATCGAGACGATCGCGCAGTTGTGGAAGCCGCCGGCCTCGGGCAGGTGGTAGTCCACGATGTCCGGGACGATGATCTTCAGGAGGGGGAGGAAGAAGCGTTCCGTGGCGCGGCCGAGCGGGCCGTCCTCCGTCGGCGGGCGGCCCACCACGATCGACTGGAGCAGCGGGCGCTTGCGCATCGTCACACAGTCGATCGTCAGGGCCGGGAAGGGCTCCTGCGGGGTGTAGAAGCCGGTGTGGTCGCCGAAGGGGCCCTCGGGCAGCATCTCGCCCGGCTCCAGCCAGCCCTCCAGGACGACCTCCGCGTTCGCGGGGACCTGGAGCGGGACGGTCTTGCAGTCGACCATCTCGATGCGCTTGCCGGCGAGGAATCCGGCGAAGAGGTACTCGTCGATGTCGCCGGGGAGCGGAGCGGTGGAGGCGTACGTCACGGCCGGGGGGCAGCCGAAGGCGATGGCCACGGGCAGCCGCTCGCCGCGCCGCGCCGCCACCTGGTAGTGGTTCCGGCTGTCCTTGTGGATCTGCCAGTGCATGCCGATGGTGCGCTTGTCATGGCGCTGGAGGCGGTACAGGCCCAGGTTCCGGATGCCGGTCTCGGGGTCCTTGGTGTGGGTCAGGCCGAGGTTGAAGAAGGAGCCGCCGTCCTGCGGCCAGGTGAAGAGCGCCGGGAGCCGGTCGAGGTCGACGTCGTCACCGTGCAGGACGACCTCCTGCACCGGTGCCTCCTTGACCTTCTTCGGCGGCACGTGGGTCATCGCGCCCAGCTTGCCGAAGGCCTCGCGCACCCCGACGAAGCCGTGCGGCAGCTCGGGCCGCAGCAGGCCGCCGATCTTCTCGGAGATCTCGCCGTACGACTTCAGGCCCAGCGCCTTCAGCAGGCGGCGGTCGGTGCCGTACACGTTCATGGCGAGGGGCATGTCCGAGCCGCGCACGTTCTCGAAGAGCAACGCCGGACCGCCGGACTTCTGCACCCGGTCGACGATCTCCCCGACCTCCAGATACGGGTCGACCTCGGCCTTGATGCGCTTGAGGTCTCCCTCGCGCTCCAGCGACCGCAGCAGGGAGCGAAGATCGTCGTAAGCCATGCGCCCAAGTATCGCCGACGTACCGCTTTGTCCACGCCCCCACCCCCGTTCCGCGGGGTCCGGGGTCCCGGGGGACCCCGGACGGCCGGTTCAGATGCGGGCCCAGTTCTGGGAGGCGGCACCCGACTGGCAGGTCGCCTCCGCCACGCCGCCGCCGAAGGCGAGGTCGAGGCAGCCGCCGTCGTAGACCGTGCTCAGGGAGTTCCCGGAGCCCGTCCGCCACAGGCGGACGCTGCCGGACTGCGCGCAGTCGCCGGTGAAGACGGCCTGGCCGTTGCCGTTGGCGCTCAGACAGGCGCCGGTCGAGACGTTGACGACCTTGACGCTGCCGCCGGAGGCACTGCGGAAGGTCCAGCGGGCGGTCTCGCCCGAGCAGTCGCCGAGGCCGGTGGAGCCGTAGACCTGGATCAGGCACTTGCCGTTCTCGCCGTTCTTCAGGCGGAAGGAGTCGGGCGTGGTGGACGTTCCGCCGGCCGCGTTCCCCGCGGAGCCGCCGGAATCACCGGAGCCGCCGGAGCCGGCCGACGTCCCGGTGCCGCCCGCGCCCCCACCCGCACCGCTGCCGCCGCTGCCGCCCGAACCGGAGGCCGAGCCGCCGGAACCGGATGCCGCGCCGGATCCGGAGCCTCCGCCGGAGCCGCCGTCGGTGGCACCGCCCGCGCCGCCGCCCTTGCCGTCCTCCCCCTTCCCGCCGGCCGACGCGGAGTCCTTGCCCGGCTTCTTCGCGTCCGCCGGGGAGGCCGAGCCCTTCCCGCCCGGCTCCGGCGAGGTGGCGGCCCCCGTGGCGGACGCGCCGGGCGTGCGGTGGACCGGCGCGGAGACGGACGTGTCCGGGCGGCCGGCGGCGCCGTCCCGGCGGGCGTCGGTGACGTAGGGCGCGAGCTGGAAGGCCAGCGTGGCCACTCCGGCACCGACCGCGACCGGCACGACGGCCAGCAGGACGCGGGTGCGGTGCGGGTGCCGCTTCCGCGGTTCACCGGCGGGCCGGACGACGAGCCCGGACTCCCCGCCGCCTCCGCCGTCAGCGCCCCCACCGTCAGCGCCCCCACCGTCAGCGCCCCCACCGTCAGCGCCCCCACCGTCAGCGCCCCCACCGTCAGCGCTCCCCTCGGCAGCGCCCCCGCCGGCAGCCGCTTCTCCGGCGGTGCCCTCCGCGGCAGCGGCTTTTCCGGCGGTGCCCTCTGCGGCGGCCGCTTCTCCGGCGGCGGTCGCGCCGGTCCTCTCCTCGGCTGCCTCGGCTGCCTCCTCACCGAGGTCCCCGGGCTTCTCCCCGGCCCCTTCCCCGGCGGCCTCCCCCGGCTCCGGCCGTAAGACCTCCGCCGCCAACGCCGCCCGGCGGGCGAGGTGTTCGGTGAGGGGCGGCGGCCAGCGGGGGCCGTCGGCGGGCGGGACCCTGGTCTCGGTCAGTTCGAGCAGCTCGGCCGCGGTGGGCCGGCCCTCGGGGTCCTTGTCCAGGCAGGACGCGACGACGGAGGCCAGCTCCGGGTCGGCCGCGCGCAGCTCCGCCAGGTCGGGCCGCTCGTGCACGATCCGGTACAGCACCGCGTGCCCGGACTCGTCACCGAAGGGCGGTCGTCCGGAACCCGCGAAGGCCACCACGGAACCGAGGGCGAAGACGTCCACCGCCCCGGTCAGCCGCCGGGCGCCCGACGCCTGCTCGGGAGACATGTAGGCCGGGGTGCCGACCATCATCCCGGTCCGGGTCAGCTGGCTCTGCTCGGCGGCCCGGGCCACGCCGAAGTCGATGAGGGTGACCCCGTCCAGGGTCAGCATCACGTTGGACGGCTTGACGTCCCGGTGCACCATGTCCAGCTCGTGCACCGCCGCCAGCCCGGCCGCGGCCTCACGGAGCAGCAGCCACAGCGACGCGGCCGGCAGCGGCCCGCCGTGTGCCACGACGGCCTCGCTCAGGGTCAGCCCGGGGACGTACGCGGTGGCGAACCACGGCGGCCGGGCGTCCCGGTCGCCCGCGAGCAGCGGCGCGGTGGCGCGGGCGGGCAGCCGGGCGAGGTTGTCCAGCTCGTGCCCGAAGCGGCGGACGAAGTCCTTGTCCTCGCCGACGACGGACGGCAGCACCTGCTTGACGGCCGCGTACCGCCCCTCGTGCACGCCCAGGTAGACGCGTCCCATACCGCCGGAGCCGAGGCGGCCGACGAGCGGGATCGGCCCGATCCGCCGGGGGTCGTCGTCCGCCAGCGGCTCGACCCCGTGGAGCTCCCCGTTCAACTCTCCCCCTGGTGTGAGGCGACACCCACCGAACCAAAACGCCTTTGTGGACACGTATTTCACCATGAGTCCCGGGCAGCAGCGTGGCGCGGCCCGACGCGTACGCCGACCGGCGGGGCATGGCCGACGGCGGCGCTCGTCCTGCCGGACCGGATACGGCGCGCGGTGGCGGCGGCGCCCGGCGAGGAGTGGAAGCATGGCCGGCGTGATTCCCAGCATCGATCTGCGGACCTGGACCGAGGGGGACGCGGGGACGCGTGCCCGCCTCGCCGCCACCGTCGACCAGGCCCTCCAAAGCGCCGGTTTCCTGCTGGTCACCGGGCACGGCGTGGACGCGGGCCTGCGCGCCCGGATCCGCTCGGCCGCGCGGGAGTTCTTCCTGCTGCCCGCCGAGACCAAACAGCGGTACGCGGCGCGGGTCGGCGGCCGCGGCTGGCTGGGGCCGGGCGCCGAGGCCAACGCCTACGCCGAGGGCACCGCGACCCCGCCGGACCTGAAGGAGTCGCTCACCTTCGCGACCGACGAGCCGTTCGAGGACCCGGTCGTCAACGCGGAGTGGTACGCGCCCAACGTGTGGCCGGGCGAGGTCCCCGGGCTCCGGCCGCTGTGCGAGGAGTACCTGGACCGGATGGCCGGCCTGGAGAAGCACCTGCTGTCGCTGCTCGGCCGCGCCCTCGGGCTCGAACCCGACTTCTTCTCCCGGCACATGGGCCATCCGACGTACGGCTTCAACATCAACTGGTATCCGGGGGCCGAGGTGGTCGGCGCACCCGAGCCCGGCCAGTACCGGATCGGTCCGCACACCGACTTCGGGACCGTCACCATCCTCGACCGGCAGGCCGGCAAGGGCGGGCTCCAGGTGTACACCGAGGCGGACGGCTGGCGGGACGCGCCGTACGACCCGGCCGCGCTCACCGTCAACGTCGGCGATCTGCTGGCCCGCTGGACCGGGGACCGGTGGCGGTCGGGGCGGCACCGGGTGCTGCCGCCGCCCCTCGACGCGCCCGCCGAGGAGCTGATGTCCCTCGTCTACTTCGGCGAGTGCACCCCGGGCACGCTGGTGGAGTCGGTGCCCGCGCCGGTGGGCCGGGTGGCGTACCCGCCCGTCGACTCGCACGTGTACCTGCGCGAGAAGCTCGACTCGATCACCGTCGACTGAACCCCCGGCCGGTCTAGAGCCCGGCCGGCCCCATGTACTCGATCAGAAGTTCGAATCGCGTCCGCCAGCGCTGTTCCGTCTCCTCCTCGCCCTGGAACTCGTGGGTGAAGCGGAGCGCGCTGCCGTCGCCGTCCCGCTCCAGATGGAACCGGAGCCGGCCGCCGCCCTCCACCGTGTACTCCGCGACCCGGTCCACGTCCCAGGCGGTGACCTGCCCGCTGCCCAGGCCGCCCAGCACGACCGCGCCGCCGAGCCGGGGTTCGAGCACATCGGCGGGGGTGCACCAGGCCGCGAGCCCCTCGGCCGTGGCCACCGCGGGCCAGACGTCCTCCATCCGCCACGGGAGCCGCACCACGAAGTGCAGGATGTGCGTGTTCCCGTGGGTCTGGCTCATCCCCTGTGCGATGGAACCGCTCATGACACCAGCCTGCCCCCGTGACCGGAGATCCGCACGCGGCTGCGGTGCGCCGCGGGCACACGGCGCGAACGGCGAAGGCCGGCTCCCATGACCCGGGGTCATGGGAGCCGGCCTTCCGGCGACGGCGGTCACACCCCCGCGTAGGAGTGCTTGCCGCTGACGAAGATGTTGACGCCGTAGTAGTTGAACAGCCAGCAGGCGAAGGCGAGCATCGCCAGGTACGCGGCCTTGCGGCCCTTCCAGCCGGCCGTGGCCCGCGCGTGCAGGTAGCAGGCGTAGGCGATCCAGGTGATGAAGGACCAGGTCTCCTTCGGGTCCCAGTTCCAGTACCGGCCCCAGGCGTCGCCCGCCCAGATCGCGCCCGCGATGATCGTGAACGTCCACAGCGGGAAGACGGCCGCGTTGACCCGGTAGGCGAACTTGTCCAGGGACGCGGAGGCGGGCAGCCGCTCCAGCACCGAGGTCGCGAACTTGCCGGGCTTGCCGCCGGCCTGGAGCTTGTTCTCGTACGAGTCCTTGAACAGGTACAGGATCGTGGCGACCGCGCCGACGTAGAACACCGCGCCGCAGAAGATCGCGGTGGAGACGTGGATGTACAGCCAGTACGAGTGCAGGGCCGGCACCAGCTGGTCGCTGGCCGTGTACAGCACGGTGACCGCGAGGCCCAGGTCGAGCAGCACGGTCGTGGTGAGGAACAGACCGAGCCAGCGCACGTTCTTCTTCAGCGCCAGCAGCCCGAGGTACACGCCGACGGCCACCGTGGAGAAGGTGATGTTGAACTCGTACATGTTGCCCCACGGCGCCCGCTCCACGGAGGCCGCGCGGGCGACGACGCCGCCCAGCTCCACCAGGAACGCGAGCACGGTGAGGGAGATGGCGATCCGTCCGTAGAGGTCGCCCTGCTCGTCGCCGCCGTGCGCGCCGGGGCCGTCCGGCACGTCGCGGGCGCCGGACGCCGAGCGGACGACGACCTTGGGCCGCTCCAGCACGGCGGTGCCCCCGGCCTGCCGCACCGTGACGGCGGGCGCGGCCGCCGTCCGCTCGGCGCCGGTGAGCGCGGCGGCCGTACGGCCGACCTTGCTGCGGCTGCCGAACAGCCACTCGGCGATGTAGGCGAAGAAGGCCAGGGTGTAGACGGCCATCGACGAGTAGATCAGCGTGTTGCTGATGCTCGCGAGATGTTCGTTGGTGGCGGCGGCGAGAGTCACTTCTCAGCCCCTTCGGCAGGTACGGCTTGAGGGTCGGGGGTTGCTGCGGGGTCGTCGCCGGGGTCGGGAGCCCCCGGCGCCTGGTCGTAGAGGATGCCGGCGAGGTCGCCCAGCTCCTCGGGCACCTTCGCGGATTCGCTGCGGCCCAGGCCGGCCATCTCGACCACCGTCACGCCGTCGGCGCCGCGCACCGCCCGCACCCAGACGCGGCGGCGCTGGATGAACAGGGACGCGGCCAGACCGAAGATCGCGGCGAGGGCGCCGCCGAGTGCCCAGCCGCTGCCGGGCTCCTGGACGATCTCGAAGCCGGCCCATTCCTTGACGTCCTTCTCGAAGGTGATGGACCCGGCGCCGTCCGGCAGCTTGAGCGTGTCGCCCGGCTGGAGCAGCTTCTTGAGCAGCTTGCCCTTGCTGTCCTTGAACGCCTTCATGTGCTTTTTGTCGAGCTGGTACACGCTCTGCGGGATGCCCGAGTTCACCCCGAGGTCGCCGTGGTAGGCGTTCACCGCGAGCAGCGGGTTCAGCAGCGCGGGGAACTGCGAGAGCATCGTGCCGCTCTTCGGGTCGAACGTCGGCACGAAGAAGGCCTGGAAGCCGAGCTGGTCCTTCTTGCCCCGGCCGTCGCGGTAGTCGTCCATCACCTTGATCACGCCGTTGGACGTGACGTTGCCGTCGAGCGGCAGCAGCGGGACGGCGTCCTGGAAGACGACCTTGCCCCGGCCGTCGCGGACGGTGACGACCGGCGCGTAGCCGTGGCTGACCAGGTAGACCTTGGAGTCGCCGATCTTCAGCGGCTCGTTGACCTTGACGGTGGTGGGCTTCTTCTTGCCGTACGCGCCCTCGCTGTAGCGGATCTTCGCCTCGTAGGTGCGCGGGGTGCCCTTGTTCGGGCCGCTCACCTCGTAGGTGCCCTCGAAGTCCTTGAGGTCGAAGCTGAACGGGACCAGTTCGTCCGTCTGGAACAGGCTGCCGGACTTGAAGTCGTCGTACTGGGGGAGCGCGTTGGAGAAGCCGTCGCCCTCCACCATCAGCTTGGTGCCGTCCGACTTGTACAGCTGGCCGGAGGCGAAGGCGACCAGCAGCACGATCAGGGCGACGTGGAAGACCAGGTTGCCCAGCTCGCGCAGATAGCCCTTCTCGGCGGCGACGGCGTCACCCGTGCGGTGGGCGCGGAAGCGGCGCTTCTTCAGCAGGGCGAGCGCGGCCTCGTGGACCTGCTCGGGGTCGGCCTCCGTACGCCACGTCGTGTACGCGGGCAGCCGGGTCAGCCGCTTGGGCGCGGCCGGCGGCCGGCCGCGCAGCTGGCCGACGAACTGCCAGGTGCGGGGCACGATGCAGCCGATGAGGGAGACGAACAGCAGGATGTAGATCGCGGAGAACCACACCGAGCTGTAGACGTGGAACAGGCCGAGCTTGTCGTAGACCGGCGCCAGCGTGCCGTGGGCGGCGCGGAAGTCCTCGACCTTGCTCGCGTCCGCGCTGGTCTGCGGGATCAGCGAGCCGGGGATCGCGCCGAGCGAGAGCAGCAGGAGCAGCAGCAGCGCGACCCGCATGGAGGTCAGCTGCCGCCAGAACCAGCGGACCCAGCCGACGACACCGAAGCCCGGGACGTTCGCGGTCTCCTCCCGCGGCGCGGTGGACAGCCGGGAGCCGGCGGCCCCCAGGTCCTCCTGCTCCGGGCTCTTGTCGATATCGGTGTTGCTCATCGGTCAGATCCCCACATTGAAGCCGTCGGACCAGGTCTGCATCTGCTGGATCAGACCGCTCCAGGCGCCCGTCAGCAGCAGCACACCGGTCACGATCATCATCGAGCCGCCGATGCGCATCACCCACACATAGTGGCGCTTGACCCAGGCGAAGGCACCGAGGGCCTTGCGGAAGGCGACCGCGGTGATGACGAAGGGGACGCCGAGACCGAGGCAGTAGACCACCATCAGCAGCGAACCGCGCGCGGCGCTCGACTCCTGGAAGGAGAGGAAGTTCACCGAGGAGAGTGTCGGGCCCATGCAGGGCGTCCAGCCGACGCCGAAGAGGGCGCCGAGGACGGGCGCCCCCAGCAGGCCGCCCGTCGGCCGCTTGTGGAAGCGGAACTCGCGCATGGTGAACCAGGGCAGCAGCCCCATGAAGAAGACGCCCATGACGATCATGAGCAGGCCGAGCACCCTGGACAGGGTCTCCTGGTACTCCAGCAGGTTCGAGCCGAAGTAGCCGAAGAGCGCGCCGGTGGAGACGAACACGGTGCTGAAGCCGAGCACGAACAGGGAGGCGCCGGTGATCATCCGCCCCCGTCTGGCCTCGGCGAGGTCGGTGCCCGCGACACCCGTCACATAGGAGAGGTAGCCGGGGACCAGCGGCAGCACGCAGGGCGAGAAGAACGAGACGAGCCCGGCGAGCAGCGCGATCGGCAGGGAGACCAGCAGGGCGCCGTGCAGCACGGTCTGGTTCCGCCCCGGCCCCGTCTCCGCGGCCAGCGTCAGCAGTGCGCTCACGTCACTTCTCCGCGAGGACCGGCTTGAGCATCTTCAGCAGGGTCGTGTCGTCGAGCGCCTCCAGGGCTCGCGAGGCGACCTTCCCGTGCCGGTCGATGACGAGCGTGGAGGGGACGAGCTGCGGGTTGAGCGTGCCCTTCTTGAAGCGGAGCATCAGTTTGCCCGTGGGGTCGTACAGGCTCGGGAACTCGACGCCGTGCTCCTTCTCGAAGGCGACCGCGGGGATGGTGCTGGTGTCCCGGGTGTTGATGCCGACGAACTGGACGCCCTTGCCCTCGTACTGCTGGGAGACCTTGGCGAAGTACTGCGCCTCTTCCCGGCACGGCCCGCACCAGGAGCCCCAGACGTTGACCACGACGACCTGGCCCTTGTAGTCGGCGACGTCGAGGCTCTTGCCGTCGATGGTCTTGCCGGACAGGTCCGGGGCCGCGGCGCGCTTGCCGGCCGGGACGGTGTCGATGCCGTTGTTGCCGGTGACGAAGTTGGTGTCGCCACCGCCCCCGGAGATGCCGCCCTTGCCGCAGGCGGACAGAGTGAGGGCCGCGGCGGCGGCCACAGCGGTGAGCAGGACGGCGCGGCTACGGGTACTCATGTGAAAAGTTTCGCATGCCTGTTCCGGGGATCTCGCGCACCCCCCTGCCGGGCGGAAAACCGCATTTCAGGGCGTATTTACACGGGACATTCCGGACAACGCGCCGCGCCACCCCCCGACGGCGCCCCCGCTCAGGCGGCGTCGGAGGAGGCCGACCCGGTGCCCCGCAGGAACTCCTTCCAGCCCCCGGCGGGCCGCTGGCCGACACCCAGCGTGCGCAGCTTGGCGAGCACCTCGGGCTTCTGCACGTCCATCCAGTCCACGAACTGCCGGAAGGAGACCAGCCGGACGTCGCCGCCCTTCTCCTTCTCGCGCGCGATGTGCTTGAAGGCCTCCTCCACGGAGTCCATGTAGATGCCGCCGTTCCACTGCTCGAAGTGGTTGCCGATGAAGAGCGGTGCCCGGTTCGTCTCGTATGCCCGCTGGAATCCCTGGATGTACGCCTGCGCGGACTGCTTGCGCCAGCCCGGGTAGTTGTAGGCGGGGGCCTTGGTCGAGTTGACCGACTGGTTCGCGAGCATGTTGTAGTCCATCGACAGGACCTCGAAAGAACGTCCGGGGAAAGGTATCTGCTGGAGCGGAAGGTCCCAGATGCCCAGCTTCTTCTCCGGCCACGTCTGACGGCCGCCCGGCGAGGAGGCGTCGTAGCGCCAGCCCAGCTTCTTGGCGGTGGGCAGCAGGTTGTTCTGACCGAGCAGACAGGGCGTACGGCCGCCGACCAGCTCCTTGTCGTAGTCGAACGGCAGGGCGGGCAGATCGGTCCAGCCGCTGTTGGTCCGCCACTCCTTCACGAACGACTTGGCCTGCCGTATCTCGCTCTCCCACTGCTGCGGGGTCCAGTTGCCGACCGTGCCGGAGCCGGCGCAGAAGTGCCCGTTGAAGTGGGTGCCGATCTCGTGCCCCTCCAGCCAGGCCCGGCGCACGTTCGTCAGCGTCGCCTTGATGTGGTCGTCGGTGAGGTAGCCGATGTCGGAGGCGCCGCGCGGGTTGTTCGGGGGCTCGTACAGCCGCTTCTTCGACTCGGGCAGCAGATACAGCCCCGAGAGGAAGAAGGTCATGCTCGCGCCGTGCTCCTTGGCCAGGTCCAGGAAGCGCGGGAAGAGACCGTTGCCGACCTCGCCGGCGCCGTCCCAGGAGAAGATCACGAACTGCGGCGGGGTCTGCCCCGCCTGAAGCGGCTCCGGCTTGGCCGGCTGATGCGGCTGGCGGCCGGTGAAGGAGGTGGAGCCGTCGCCGATGGGCCGCGCCGGATGCGCGCTCGCGCCGTTCCCGCCCTCGTGCCCCGGCTTGCCCCGGCCGGAACCGTCCGGGTGCCGGCCGCCGTCCGAGGACGTGAGACTGCCGCAGCCGGCGAGCGAGGCGGCGGCGGCCGCGCCCGCGCCGAGGCCGAGTACTCCCCTCCGGGAGAGGGTCCGGGAGAAGGTGCGCATGGAAATCCCCGATCGTCGCTGCTGCTGCTGGTCACCCAGTCAGAGGGCAGGATGATCGGGGAGGTTCCGCTTATTTGTATGCTTTTCGTAATGAAGGCCGCAGAAGCGTGCCAAGCCCCGTCAAACGGACCGTCAGAAACGGCCGGCTCAGGCGCCGAAGGCCTTCCCCTGCGCGGTGCCCTTGCCCTTCTGGGGCTTGGCGCCGGCGCGCAGATGGACCGGGACCAGATCGATGGCGGGCTCGCTGTACCCCACGGACACGATCCTGTCGCCCTGATATGTGAAAGTCGTCAGGGAGGCCAGGGTGCACTGCCGCTTGCGCGGGTCGTGCCACAGGCGGCGCCGCTCGACGTACGACCGCACGATCCAGATCGGCAGCTGATGGCTGACCAGCACCGCCTCATGGCCGCGCGCCTGGTCCTTGGCCGCGTTCAGCGCGCCCATCATCCGCACGACCTGGTCGACGTACGGCTCGCCCCAGGACGGCCGGAACGGGTTGACGAGATGCTTCCAGTTGTCCGGCTTGCGCAGCGCGCCGTCCCCGACGCCGAACGTCTTGCCCTGGAAGACGTTGTCGGCCTCGATCAGCCGATCGTCGGTGCCGAGGTCCAGCCCCTGCGCCTTGGCGATCGGCGTGGCGGTCTCCTGCGCCCGCTCCAGCGGGGAGGCGCAGACGTAGGTGACGTCCCGGGACGCGAGGTGCTCGGCGACCCGCTCGGCCATCTGCCGGCCCAGCTCGGACAGGTGGTAGCCGGGCAGCCGCCCGTAGAGGATCCCGTCCGGGTTGGCGACCTCGCCGTGCCGCATCAGGTGGACGACGGTGATGTCCTTGGTGCTGTCGCTCATTCTGCCGTGGCCTCCGCAGCCGCCCGGGCCGCCGCCGGAAGGGCGTCGGCGATCTTCTGGATGGCCCGCTCGTCATGGGCCGTGGACACGAACCAGGACTCGAAGGACGACGGCGGCAGATAGACGCCGTTCGCCAGCAGCGAGTGGAAGAACGCCGTGAAGCGGTACGAATCCTGCCGCTTGGCGTCCTCGTAGGTGCGCACCCGCCGGTCCGTGAAGAACACGGAGAACATGTTGGAGGCGGTCTGCACCCGGTGGGCGACGCCCTCCTTGGACAGCGCCTCGCCGACCAGGCCCTGGATCTGCGCGGAGACGGCGTCGACGGTGTCGTACGCCGCGTCGTCGAGCAGCCGCAGCTGGGCCAGCCCCGCGGCGGTGGCCACGGGATTGCCGGAGAGAGTGCCGGCCTGGTAGACGGGCCCGGCGGGGGCGAGGTGCGCCATGACGTCGGCACGCCCGCCGAACGCGGCGGCGGGGAAGCCGCCGCCCATGACCTTCCCGAAGGTCATGAGGTCGGGCTTGACGCCCTCCACGCCGTACCAGCCGGCGCGGCTGGTGCGGAAGCCGGTCATGACCTCGTCGGAGATGAAGAGGGCGCCGTTCTTGCCGCAGGCGTCCTTCAGCCCCTGGTTGAACCCGGGGTCCGGCGGCACGACACCCATGTTGCCCGGCGAGGCCTCGGTGATCACACACGCGATCTCGCCCGGGTGCCGGTGGAAGGCCTCCTGCACGGCCTCCAGGTCGTTGTACGGCAGCACGATCGTGTCGCCGGCCTGGGCCCCCGTGACGCCGGGCGTGTCGGGCAGCGCGAACGTGGCCACCCCGGACCCGGCTGCGGCCAGCAGTGAGTCGACGTGCCCGTGATAGCAGCCGGCGAACTTGATCACCTTGGACCGCCGGGTGAACCCGCGGGCGAGCCGGATCGCGGACATGGTCGCCTCGGTGCCGCTGCTGACCAGCCGCACCTGCTCCACGGGCTCGACCCGGGCGACGATCTCCTCGGCCAGCGCCACCTCGCCCTCGCCGGGCGTACCGAAGGACGTACCGCGCGAGACGGCCTCCTGCACGGCGGCGATGACCTCGGGGTGCGAGTGCCCGAGGATCATCGGACCCCAGGAACAGACCAGGTCGACGTACTCGCGCCCGTCGGCGTCGGTGAGGTAGGCGCCCTGGCCCGACACCATGAAACGGGGGGTGCCGCCCACGGCGCGGAAGGCGCGCACAGGGGAGTTCACTCCGCCCGGGGTGACGACGGAGGCGCGGTCGAAGAGCGCCTGTGACACGGGCGCGTCGTAGGGATAGGGCGTTTCGCTCATGGCACTCATGACGTGCGGCTTCTCCGGCTTCTCGGACTCCGGTTGCGGGGTGACCTCCTCAGGGTAGGCCGCGCCCCGGCCGGATCGCGGGCGGCCTCAAGATCAAAGCCCCGCCATCGGGCGGGCATCTGCGAGACTGAGACCTGATACACAAAGCCCATACGCACGTAATCATCAGGACCGGATGATCAGGGGCCGGAAGATCCTCGTGGACTGTTGTCCACCGCACGTTTCGGCGGGCGGCCGTGGGGGAGGTCACTGACACGATGATCGGGTTGCGCGGCGGGGGCCACGCGTCCTAGAAAAGCAGTCGGGTGGAGATATGCATCGCGGTGGCGGACTGGGCGAGGGGACTGATGACCTGGGTCCTCGACGTGCCCGGCGGGGAAGGCACCGGCGCGACGCGGAGGAAACGACCGAGACACGGCAGGAAACAAGACAGTCTGACGCCCGTCAGACACAGGATGTACCGAGTGAGCCCGAGCGGTACGACCGGCAGATCGACCGGGAGCTCGACCGCGAGCTCGACCAGCGGCGGGAGCGCAGGCTGGACCGGCCGACCGAGCGCCGGCTCGACCACCGGGCCGACCGCCTGCGGGCGGGGAGCAGGAATGGTGGTCGGGTGGGGGTGACGTACAAATACTTCGGCGCGCCCGACGGCGCGACCGCGGCCCGCGTCCCCATCTCGATGCGCCCCGAGGAACTCGGCGGCGACGAGCTGGGCATGAACGGCATGTTCACCAAGATCAAGCCGGAGACGATGGCCGCGATGGTCCTGACCGGCATCGAGGGCGTCCCCCTGCACAAGGTGCCGCCCCTCGAACTCGTCGTCCTGCACCCCGACTACGCGGTCGTCAAGCTCCCCATGACGGTCGTGGACCCGCTCCGCGGCATCGGCGAGGAGGCGGTCGGCGCGGCGGCCTTCATCTGGTCGACGGTCCCGGACCGCGGCGGCCCCCGGGACGCGTTCAACGTGTACCAGCTGCTGCACGAGTGGCAGGACTTCAGCCATCGGCTGCATGAGGCGGGGCATCAGCCGTACTGCCTGGTGTGGCCCTGATCCGAGGTTCCGGCCGGAGGCGGAGCGGGCGTCCCCCGACGCACGAGGCATCAGCCCGTGCGGGGGGGGGGCGACAACGCATCCTGGTCTCGCAACGCTTCGTCGGTCACAGCCCCGCCGCCCGCGAGCACGTCATAGCTCTCGCCGGCCGGCCGCCCGTCGGCCCTCAGGCCGGCTCGCGCCCTGTTGCCGCAGCTCATCGCGACCGGCATGCCCGGCAGGTCTTCCACGGCGAACCGCGCCCCGCCACGACTGCCTGATCCCGGCAGTCGCAAGCGGGCGCCGGCCGCCGCCTCCCGTCGCCTCCCGGGCAGCTGCTCCGGGGGCGAATTCCGCCCTACGGTGGGGGCCATGACCTCAGACGACCAGCCGTTCAGCACGGTGGGGGCCATGACCTCAGACGACCAGCCGTTCAGCACGGTTTGGGCCATGACCTCACACGACCAGCCGTTCAGCGTGGACCGCGAGGTGGAGGTTCCCGTGCCGGGGCCCGGCGAGCTGTGGACCGTGGGCGCCGTCGTCCTCAACGACGCCGGTGAGGCCTTCGCGCAGAAGCGAGGCCCGCACCGCCGCCTCTTCCCCGACACCTGGGACATCGTCGGCGGCCATGTCGAGGCCGGGGAGACCCTCCTCGAAGCCCTCGCGCGGGAGATCGAGGAGGAGACCGGCTGGCGTCTGCGCCGCGTCCGGCGGTTCCTGGGGACCACCACCTGGCAGGGGGACGACGGCGCCGGTCTGCGTCACGAGGCCGACTATCTCGTCGAGGTCGACGGCGACCTGGACCGTCCCGCTCTGGAATGGTCCAAGCACTCGGCCTACGGCTGGTTCGGCCCCCACGACCTCGACCGGCTCAAGGAGAACCGGCGGCCCGGGGAATTCCTGATCCACGACCTCGTCGCACGGGCGACGGGAGCCCGGCCGGACCGGTCGCCGGCCTGAAGCACGCCCTCGTCGCACGGGCGACGGAAGTCCGGCCGGACCGGTCGCCGGCCTGAAGCACGCCCTCGTCGTCCGTCCGGCTTGCCCGCGGCCGACACCGGGGTGCTTCGGTGTGCGGGTTCTCGCGGTTCGTGCCCTACAGCGAGGCTGTGGCCCGCGGCCGGCCCCGACGTCTCACGCCGTGTCCGAGTCGGCCGGTCTCACGGCCGACTCCGAACCCTCGGACTGGCTGTGCGGAACGGGCGGCTGGTCCGCGGGGCGGAAAGCGGCGATGTGGCGGGCGACCCAGTTGCCGAAGGGGCGCGGGGGGCGGCCGACGACTCGTTCCACGTCCGGGCTGATCCGCAGTTCGGCGGGGTTCGGGGCGGCGATGATGTCCAGGGTGTCGTCGGCCAGCTCCGCCGGCACGAACCGGGTCATCGCGGCCTTGGCCTCGTCGCGAGTGAGTTCGCGGAACCGCACCGGCGAGCCGAGCGCGGCAGCGATGGCCGCCGCCTGCTGCCGCGGCGTGACCACCTCCGGCCCGGTCAGTTCGAAGACCCCGCCGGTGTGCCGGTCGTCCAGCAAGCAGGCGGCCGCGACCTCGGCGATGTCCGCCGGGTCGACGACCGGAACCCCGACGTCGCCGAAGGGTGCGGCGACCGTCCCTCGCGTGCGGACGGACTCCGCCCAGGCCAGGGCGTTGGAGGCGAAGCCGCCCGGTCGCAGGACTGCCCATTCCAGGCCGGACTCCCGCAGCGTGTCCTCCAGCGCGCGCATCGCGACCCGCGTCGGGCCGAGCGGCCTGGTTGCCACGCCCTGCGAAGACAGCAGGACGACCCTGCGGACCCCGTGGGCCGCGGCCAGGCGGATGATGTCGGCCGGCCTCGCTCCGGGAGCGTGCAGGTCGCCGGACAGCAGGAGGAACAGCGCCTGCGCCTCGTGCAACACGGTTGTGAGGCCGGCCGGTTCGGCCAGGTCGGCCACCACGTGCCGGACTCCGTCCGGCATCGCCGCCGCGTGCCGCGACACCGCCGTCACCTGCTCGCCCGCCTCGGCCAGGGCCCGCGTCAGAGGGCGGCCCACGTTCCCGGTAGCCCCGGTCACCACGATCATGTTCAGCTCCTGTTCCGTTGTGCGCTACGGCAGTCGACGCTAGGAGCTGGGACTTACTTTTCGTAAGAACATACCTGGAGGTAAGCTCCGGACATGAGGGAAGGCGCGCAGCTGAGACAGGCCGAGGCGGGCACCCGCTATGAGGTGTTTCACACCGACTGCCCCGCGCGTGACGTGGTCGACCACGTCACCAGCAAGTGGGGCATCTGGGTGCTGATCTCCTTGCGGAGCAACGACCTTCGGTTCCACGCGCTGCGCGACAGCATCCAGGGCATCAGCGAGAAGATGCTCGCCCAGACCCTGCGCACGCTGGTCCAGGACGGCCTGGTCCGGCGGGAGGTCGAGCCGACGACACCGCCCCAGGTGACGTACGGGCTGACCGAGTTCGGCCAGGATCTCGGTGAGCCGCTGACGGACTTGTTCGACCGGATCACACAGCGGCTGTCGCCGCACGGCGCGGGATAGCCCCCGGGTTCCAGTCGCGTCGGTGGACGACCAGTACGTGCCGGAGTGGCACCCCTGCCCCTCGCGCGCCGTCGGTCAGGGACCGGACCGGCCGGAGAACCCCGCGAGGGTGCGGGCGGGGCGGCCCGTCGCCGGCGGAGCCGTCGCGGGGCGCGGGTGCCTCACTCCTCGTCGGCGTGCACGACCGTGATGTGGTGGTCCCGGCCCGGGGTCTCCAGTTCGTCCAGGGCCGCCACGGCCAGGTCCTCCGCGCTGATCCAGGAGCGGCCGCCGGACGTGGTGAGCAGGGTGTGCGTGCCGCGGCGGTAGCGGCCGGTCCGGGGGCCGGGTTCGAGGAGGGCCGGAGGGCTCAGATAGACCCAGTCGGGGTGGGAGTGGGTCCGGCAGGCGCGGAGCTGGGCGACTCCGGCCGCGGCGACCGGCCGTAGCTCCGGCGGTACCCGGGCGGGGTCGTCGGCCACCAGGAGGCCGGGGGTTCCGGGACTGCGCAGGGCGCCGGCCCCGCCCACCACCAGGACGCGGAGGCCGACGTCCGCCGCGGCGTCCAGGACGGCCCGGGTCGTGCCCACGAGGAAGTCCTCGTCCACCGGGTGGCTCCGCACGGCCAGCACCACCGCCTCCGCCGCCGACCGCGCCAGCGCCTCGCGCACGGCGTCCGGGGCGTTCGCGTCGAGCGGGACCGGTGTCACGCCCGGGGCCCCGCCGGCCGGTGTGCGGGACAGGGCCAGGACGCGGTGTCCGCGTGCGGTGGCCTCGCCGATCACCCGGCTGCCGACCATGCCGGTGGCGCCGAGCACCGCGATCGTCATGTTCGTCTTCATCGTCATCGCACCAGTTCCTGTGTCGGGGTCTTCGGTGGGTTCAGCTGTGCCGCCAGCATCGCCGTCAGGGCCAGGACGAAGCCGAGCGTCCGGGACGGGTTCAGGGATTCGCCCCGGACCGCGCCGATGACCGTGGCGACCAGCGGGGAGAGCAGTACGAGGGGGGCGGAGGCGCCGACCGGGAGGCGGGCTATGCCGCGGAACCAGAGCGTGTACGCGATCAGCCCGCCCATGCTGCCGAGCCACAGATAGCCCCCGGCGGCTCCGGCGTCGATCCGGGGCGGCAGCCCCTCCACGGCCAGGGTCAGCGGGAGCATCAGCAGGCCGCCGGCCGTGAGCTGCCAGGCGGCGAGGGTGAGCGGACTCGTGTCCGCCGGGCGCCCCCAGCGCTTGGTGAGGACGACACCGCCGGCCATGGTCGCCGTGTGGCCGAGCCCGGCGAGCACCCCCACGGCGTCCAGCCGGGCATGCGGCCCGAGGACGACGAGCCCGACGCCGGCCACGCCGAGCACGCCCCAGGTCCAGCGCCAGGCGGACGGCCGGTCCTGGAGCACCGCGATGGCCAGGGCGGCCACCAGCAGCGGCTGGGTCGCGCCGAGGGTGGCGGCGACACCACCAGGGAGCCGCCCGGCCGCCACGAACAGCAGGGGCATCCCGCCGATGTTGAGCACTCCGAGGACGGCGGTCCGCCACCACCAGTCCCCGCGCGGCAGCACGCGGGTGATCGCCAGGCCCAGCAGTCCGGCGGGCAGGGCGCGCATGAGGCCGGCGAACAAGGGGCGCCCGGCCGGGAGGAGTTCGGTGGTGACGACGTAGGGCGTGCCCCAGACGGCGGGGGCGAGGGCGGTCAGGAGGACGGTTGCCGATCTGCGGTCGTACGCGGGCATGGAAAGAGTCTCGGCGGGCTTTCACCATGCGTCCAAGACATGGTTGCCATCGCAGCGATGAACGAGAACGATGAATGGATGGATCTTCAGCAGATGCGCTACGTCGTCGCCGTCGCCGAGACCCGTAACTTCACCCGGGCCGCCGAGCGCTGTTTCGTGGTGCAGTCCTCGCTCAGCCACCGGATCGCGGGGCTGGAGCGGGAGTTGGGGGTGAAGCTGTTCGCGCGGTCGAGCAGACGGGTCGAACCGACCAGCGCCGGGGCCGCGTTCGTGGCACGGGCGCGGGAGGCGCTGGCCGCGGCCGACCGGGCGGTGGCCGACGCGTCCGCCGCGGCCGGCGTGGTGCGCGGCCGGCTCGCCGTCGGTGTGATCGTGACCACCGCCGCCGTGGACGTACCGGAGTTGTTGCAGCGTTACCGCGCCCGGCATCCACAGGTGCGGGTCATGCTCCGGTCCGGGCGCAGCGACGAGCTGGCGGCGGCGATCCGGGACGGGGACCTGGACATCGCCTTTCTCGGGCTGCCGGAGGACGAGCGGCCCTCGGGGGTGGAGAGCGTGGTGCTCGACCACGACGAGCATGTGCTGGTCGTGGCGGCCGGGCACCGGCTGGCCGGAGCCGGCCCGGTGACGCTGCGGGAGATCGCCGAGGAGACGTTCGTGGACTTCGTGGCCGGGACGCCCGCCCGGGCCCAGTCGGACCAGGCGTTCGCCGCGGCGGGCCTGGCCCGCGATGTCGCCTACGAGGCCGGTGTCGTCGAGCTGATCACCCGGCTGATCGCGCGGGGGCTCGGCGTCGCGCTGCTGCCGTCGGCGTTCGTGGGGCCGCTGGTCGCCGGCGATCCCGGGCTGGCGCTGGTCCCCGTGGTCGACGGACCGCACCGCGTCGAGTATCTGGCCTGGAGCCGCTTCAACCCCAGCCCGGCCACCCGGGCCGTGCTCGACGTCCTCGGGGTGCGGGCGGGGGGATAGGCGCCGGGGTCAGTAGGTGGTCGGGGCCGGGTGGTGCGGCCGTACGGCGGCCGTCGTGCCGGCCAGGAGGCGCAGGGCCGCGTCGGACGGGGTGCCCGGCTCCGCCGTGTAGGTGATGAGGCGCTGGCCCGCGGGGCCCGGCAGGCAGAGGTTCTCGAAGCTCAGCTCCAGCCTGCCGACGGCCGGATGGTGCAGGGACTTGCTCCCCGAGGTGCAGGTGCGGACCGGATGCCGGGCCCAGAGGGCGGCGAACTCGTCGCTCTGGATGGACAGCCGGCCCACCAGCTCGGCCAGTGCGCGGTCGTCGGAGTGCCGGCCGGCGACCAGGCGCAGGGAGGCGACCGCGAGGTGGGCCTCCTCCTTCCAGTCGGGATACAGGGCCCGGTAGCGCTCGTCCAGGAACAGCATGCGGACCAGGTTCGGACGGTCCGCGGGGGTGTCGGGGGCCGTGTGGGGCAGGTGTGCGGCGAGCAGCGCACGGCCCAGCCGGTTCCACGCCAGGACGTCGCCGCGCCGGTCCAGGACGAGCGCGGGTACGTCCGTCATGGCGGCGAGCAGCTGACGGGCGGACGGGGTCGCGTGTTCGGCGCGGGGCGCGGCCGGGCGGCGCCGGGCGGCGGGGCGGGCCAGGTCCCTGAGGTGGGCGGTCTCGTCGTCGGTGAGCCGCAGGGTGCGGGCGATCGCGTCGAGCACGGCGTCGGAGACACCGGCCGCGCGGCCCTGTTCGAGGCGGGTGTAGTGGGTGATGCTGACGCCCGCGAGCAGGGCCAGTTCCTCGCGGCGCAGTCCGGCGACCCGGCGGCGGGCCGGGGCGGTCGCGAGGCCGACGTCCTCCGGCCGCACCGCGGCGCGGCGGGACTTGAGGAAGTCTCCCAGCTCGGACGACGCGTCCATGTATGCCTCCGGGATGTGGGCGGTCGTCCTCCATCCTGCCCGCGGGGCCGCGCGAACGGGACCCCCGAGGGTGGTCGTGCGATGACCACCCTCGCGGCGGCCGGTCGCACGGGGGTGCTGGTTGCCCCGGCCGGCACGGACGAGCCTCAGGAACGGCAACTCCGCCGCACAGAGAGGACCACCTCGTCATGTCCGCCGTAGTCGCACAACCGGCCGGCCCGTCCGCCGTCCTGACTCCCCGGCTCCGCCTGGTGCTGGTGCTGCTGCTCGCGGCCCAGTTCATGCTGGCCGTGGACTTCTCCATCCTGAACGTGGCGCTGCCGGTGATCGGTGCCGGTCTGGGTTTCTCGCTCGCCCATCTGCAATGGATCGGGACGGCGTTCGCGCTGTGCGCCGCCGGGTTCACGCTGCTGTTCGGGCGGGTCGCCGATCTCTTCGGCCGCCGTCGGCTGTTCCTGGGCGGTCTCGTCGTGCTCGCCGCGGCCTCGCTGGCGGGCGGGCTGGCCGGGAGCCCGGAGGTGCTGATCGCGGCCCGGGTCTTCCAGGGGCTGGCCACCGCGGCGGTGACCCCGGCCGGGCTGTCGCTGCTGACGACGTCGTTCCCGGAGGGCCCGCTGCGGGATAAGGCGCTCGGCCTCAACGGGGCGCTGATGTCGGCCGGTTTCACCACGGGCGCGGTCCTCGGCGGTCTGCTGACGGATCTGCTGTCCTGGCGCTGGGCCTTCTTCATCAACGTTCCGGTGGCCCTGGCCGTGCTTCTCGTCGCGCCCGCGGTCATCGCGGAGTCCCGGCCCGACGAGCGGCCGAGGCTGGACGTGCCGGGGGCCGTCACGGTCACGCTCGGGCTGCTGGCGGTCATCCTCGGTCTGACGCAGGCCGGCGAGCAGGGCTGGGGGGCGCCGGCCGCGCTGCTGCCGCTGGCGGCCGGGGCGGTGCTGCTGCTGGTGTTCGGGGCCGTGGAGCGCCGGGTGTCCGCCCCGCTGGTGCCGCCGCACGTGCTGGGCAAGCGGTCGGTGGCCTGGGGGAACGTCGCCGGTCTGATCGCGTTCCTCACCGAGACGTCCCTGGTGTTCCTGCTGACCCTGTACCTCCAGGAGGTGCTCGGTTTCTCCCCGCTGGCCGCCGGGCTGTCGTTCGGTGTGCTGGGCGCGGGGACCGTCGTCGGCGGCGCGCTCGCCCCGCGGCTGATCGGCAGGCTGGGCGCCACCCGGGTGCTGCTGGCCGGGGGTCTCGTCCAGGCCGTCTTCACGGCGGCCCTGCTCGGGCTCGGCACCGGCCGTTCCTCGCTGTGGCTGCTGCTGGCGGCGACCTTCGCGGGCGGTGTGGGCAACATGCTGGTCATCGTCGGCTTCATGGTGACCGCCACCTCCGGTCTCGCCGACCGTGAACAGGGTCTGGCGACCGGGCTCGCGACGATGACCCAGCAGATCGGCATCACCATGGGCACCCCGGTGATGAGTGCCGTCGCCACCGCCGCCATGACCGGATCGGGCACCCTGGCCGTGCTCGGCGGGCTGAAGACCGCGATCGCGCTGAACGCGGTCCTCGTCCTCCTCGGCACGCTGGCCGGCGGGCTGTTCCTGCGGGAAAGGGCGCGGTGACCGGCAGGTCAGTCCTGTGCCAGGCGGTCCGCCAGCCCCGCCTCCTCGAACGCCCGCACCACATGCTCCCGGGTCTCGGTGAAGTGGGCCCAGCTGTCGCAGTGGGCCGGGACCACCCGGCGGGCTTCGAGGAGGCGGGCGGCGGTCGCCGTGCCGGCGCCGTCCAGGACGAGGAGGGCGTCGTCGAGGACGGGCATGCGGGGCGCGCCGGCGAAGAGGACGGCGGTGTCCACGGGGGCGTACCGGGCGGCGATCTCCTTGACCAGGTCCAGGGAGGCGTTGTCGCCGCTGACGTAGACGGTGGGCAGGTCGGGTGCGCTCAGCAGGAAGCCGGTGACCTCGCCGACGATCGGCTCGGAGCCCTCGGGGCCGTGCAGGGCGGGCGCGGCGGTCACGGTGACCGTGCCGCCGTCGGGGCGGGTGAGGTCCACGGACTGCCAGGGGGTGAGGCCCTCGGTGGTGCCGCCGAGCCGCTCGGCCGCCGCCGGGGTGGTGAGGGTGCGGGGGACGTCGGCGAGCAGGGCGCGGCCGGAGTGGTCGAGGTTGTCGGCGTGCTGGTCGTGGGAGAGCAGGACGACGTCGACGGGGCCGAGTGCGGCGAGGGGGACGCGGGGCGGGGCGGTCTTGGTGAGGACCCGGCCGCTGGGCGCCGGGTAGTCGCCGGGGCCGTCGAAGGTGGGGTCGGTGAGGAAGCGGAGGCCGCCGTACTCGACGAGGACGGTGGGGCCGCCGAGGACCTGGACGGGGATCTGCATGACCGGCTCATCTCATGGATAGACAGGACTTCATCCGTGAGAGAGACGCTAGCTCTTTCTCACGGATGGACGCAAGCCCTACCATGAGATGTGTGAGAGAGAGCGCCGCAGCACGCGGAAGCGGGAACACCGGGCCACGCGCGCGGGAGAAGAGCAGCGGGCCGGGCGGGCAGGGGGCGACCGGTGGGCCGCGCGCGCAGGAGTACGGCGGGCCGCGCCGGGGAGAGGACGCCGGGGCGCTCCCACGGGAGAACGCCGAGCCGCGGACACGGGGGCACGCCGGGTCACGCGCGCACGAGGACATCGGGCCGCGGGCGCAGGGGTACGACGGCCCGCCCACGCAGGAGAGCACCGGACCGCGCGCGCAGGAGAGCGCCGGACCGCGCGCGCGGGGGTACGACGGCCCGCCCACGCAAGAGGACGCCGGGCCGCGCGCGCAGGGGCACGACGGCCCGCCCACGCAGGAGAGCACCGGGCCGCGCGCGCAGGGGCACGACGGCCCGCCCACGCAGGAGAGCGCCGGGCCGCCCCTGCCCCCCGCCCCCGGTGCCGAGCAGCACCCCGCCCTCGGCCTGGTCAACACCGCGATCACGCTGCCCGGCGGCCAGGCGGCGGACCTTCTCGCCACCCCCGCCGCCGCCCTGCGCTGGCTGGTGGACCGTTCTCTCGCCCCGGCCGGCGCCGATCTGCGCGAGACCTGCGCGAGCCGGCTGCGCGCCCTGCGGGACCAGCTCCGCGCACTGCTCGCCGCGCACGTCGACGGCCGGCCCGCCCCGCCCGCCGCGCTGGCCGCCCTCAACGACGCGCTCACCCTGGCCCCGGCGGCCTCACTGCTGCACTGGTCCCCCGACCGCGGCCTGTACCGGGCCGCCGCCCATCCCACCACCCAGATCGTCGAGCACGCCCTGGCCGCCCTCGCAGCCGACGCCGCCGACCTGCTCACCGGGCCCGACACGGAGCGCCTCACCGCCTGCGGTTCCCCGCCCTGCAACCGCTACCTGCTCCGCCACGGCCGCCGCCACTGGTGCTCCACCCGCTGCGGCGACCGCGCCCGCGCGGCCCGCGCCTATGCCCGCCGCACCGGCCGCCCCGCGACGGAGTAGCCGGCCCGCCCCGCCGGCCGGGGTCAGCAGTACGCCGGCCGGTGTCAGCAGTACGGCGGCTGGTGTCAGGGGCAACGCGGCCGGTGTCAGCAGTACGGCGGCTGGTGTCAGGGGCAACGCGGCCGGTGTCAGCAGTACGGCGGCTGGTTGGTGAGCGAGGACGCCACCCGCATCCACACCCCGAACTGCCGGTACAGCGCGGGCAGCGGACCGCTCGCCCGGACGGTCCTGGCGTCCTCGGCCGTCACCCCGGGGATGCCGAGCAGGGTGGCGGCGACCGAGGCGGACTGCCAGCGGACGGCGAGGGTCGCCTCGGCGGCGGGCGGTGCGGGGCGGCTCGGGGCCGGGGTCAGCGCGCGGGCGACCGCCTCCTCGATGGCCTTGTGCGCCTCCGCCGCCGGCCGCAGCTCGGCCGCGAAGCGGTCGTGGGCGTACTTCACCGGGACGGTGACGACCGACGGATCCCACTCCGTCATCTCCGCGCACGCCGCGTCGTCACCCGTGAGGGCCACGACGGGCACCCCGAGGGCCGCCGCCGTGGCATGGGCGAGACCGATCTCGCCGACCGGGCGGCCGTCCAGCCACATGTCCTCGATCTCGTGACCCATGAAGCTGTGACTGAGGACGCCCAGCGCACCGGCCCGGGAGTGGTAGCCGACGCACAGCGCGGCGTCGTACTCCCCGGTCAGGCCCTCCAGCATGCCCAGCTGCTTGGGTCTGCCGCGCACCAGGCGGGCCGCGGGGTGCAGCGCCTCGGGCAGGATGTTGCGCATCGGGCCGTGGGCGTCGTTGACGAGGACGCCGGCCGCACCGGCCGCGAGGGCGCCCCGTACGGCGGCGTTGACGTCGTCGGCCATCTTCGCGCGGCCCCGCTCGTAGTCCCGGCCGCCGGGCTGGACGTCCTCGGCGTCGACGAGTCCGGTGACGCCTTCCATGTCCACGCTGATGTAGATCCGCACGGCGTCGACCCTAACCGACCCTACGTATTGTAGGTTCCCAACTGCCAGCAACCACCGGGCCGTTCACACGCCCGTTCAACGGGGGACCCATGCAGGACATCACGGAAACGGAGCCCGGCCCGGAGGTCTGTGCGCGCGGTCTCGCGCCGACACTGACCCTGCTGGTCGTCAGTCTGGTCATCGCCGCGGTCGGCGTGTACGAGTTGTGCGGCTTCGGCCTGCACAGTCTGGCCCGGCGCCCGCACCTGTTCAGCGACGGCCTGGCGACCGGCGGGGTGATCGTCGCGACGGTGGCCGCCGGGGCGGCGGCCGGCAACCTGGCCTGGATGCTGACGGCGGCCCGGCGCGGGGGCGGCGACTGACGCGGGACCGGCGTGGCGGCGGGGGCGGCGGCGGATGAGAGGCTGTGCGCCGACTGTGCGCATCCCCGCACTCCCGCTACCCTACAAGCTGTAGGGTCTGCGATGCCCCGTCCCCGTCCCCAAGGGTGACCCGCCACATGCCCGCACCACAGACGACTCTGACCCCGCCACGGGTTCCCGCTCCCCGCACCCCCTCCCGCGGCATCCGCTCCCTCCCGACCCGCTTCCGCGCCCTCGGCGGCGACGACCGGCTGCGCACCCGCGCCGCCACGGCCACCGTCTGGTACCTGCGTCTGCTCGCCGTCCTGAACCTCGCGGCAGTCGTCTCCCTGCCCTTCCGCGAAGAGGTGCACGAGCACAACGCGGGCCAGTACTTCACCCCGTACCTGGCCACCGCCGGCCTGGTCTCGGCGGCCCTCGCCCTGTTCCTCGCGGTGGTGATGCGCCGCCGCAAACGGGCCGCCTGGCTCTTCAACCTCCTCCTCGCCGGCCCCCTCCTCGGCCTCTACGCCGTCGCCCTCACCCACGCCCCCTACCGCGAGCACGCCTTCAACTGGATCTCCACGGCCCTCACCGCCCTGTTCGTCGCCGCCCTGCTGCTCGGCCGGCGCGAGTTCGACGCCATCGGCGACCGCTCCAACCCGCGGCTGGCCCTCGCCGTCGGCGTGGGCGGCACACTCGTCAGCGGCGGCCTCGGCACGCTCCTGGTGCACGCCACGAACAAGGTCGGCGGCGCCGCCCTCCGGGACGAGATCGCCTACACCCTGCTGCGCGGCATCAGCGTCGGCCCGCTCGCCGACCGGTTCCCCGCCGTGCAGGCCCCCCGCTGGGCGGACATGGCCGTCAACACGCTGATGGCCGTCACCTTCCTGCTGGTCCTCTACGCCTGCTTCCGCGCCCCGCGCGGCGCCTGCCTGCTCGCGCCGGAGGACGAGGCCCGGCTCCGTGTCCTCCTGGACCGGCACGGCGAGCGGGACTCCCTCGGCTACTTCGCCCTGCGCCGCGACAAGTCCGTCATCTTCTCCCCCAGCGGCAAGGCGGCCGTCGCCTACCGCGTGGTCGGCGGGGTCAGCCTCGCCTCCGGCGACCCGCTCGGCGACCCCGAGGCCTGGCCCGGCGCCATCGACGCCTGGCTCGCCGAGGCCCGCCGCCACGCCTGGACCCCGGCCGTCATGGGCGCGAGCGAGGAAGCCGGCACGATCTACGGCCGCCACGGCCTGGACGCGCTCGAACTCGGTGACGAGGCGATCGTGGACCTCGCCGACTTCACCCTCGACGGCCGTGCCATGCGCGTGGTCCGCCAGGCCCACAACCGGGTCCGCCGGGCCGGTTACACGGTCCGCATCCGCCGCCACGAGGACATCCCCGCCGACGAGATGGCGGATCTGCTGGAGCGCGCCGACCGCTGGCGCGACGGCGCCACCGAGCGCGGCTTCTCCATGGCCCTCGGCCGCCTCGGCGACCCGTCCGACGGCCGCTGCGTGATGCTGGAGTGCCGGGACGCGGACGGCGAACCGCGCGCGCTGCTCAGCTTCGTCCCCTGGGGGGAGCACGGACTCTCCCTGGACCTGATGCGCCGCGACCGCGCCTGCGAGAACGGCCTGATGGAGTACATGGTGGTCGAGCTGCTCCTCAGGGCGCGGGAGCTGAGCGTCGACCGGGTCTCGCTCAACTTCGCGATGTTCCGCTCGGTCTTCGAACGGGGTGCCCGCCTCGGCGCGGGGCCCGTCCTGCGCCTGTGGCGTTCCACCCTCACCTTCTTCTCCCGCTGGTGGCAGATCGAGTCCCTGTACCGGGCCAACGCCAAGTACCGCCCCGTGTGGGAGCCCCGCTTCCTGCTCTTCGCCAAGAGCAGCGACATACCGAGGATCGGTCTGGCGAGCGCCCGGGCGGAGGGCTTCCTCACGCTGCCGGGCCGCTCCTAGGTGTACTCGGCAGGAGGGCGGGCGGCGTCAGGGAGCCGGCCTCGGAGTCGGGGTGGTAGGGCTCGCCGCCCTCCGTCCACCCGGGGTCGTAGGCGCAGGGGACGGCGGCACCGCCCATGAAGTACCGCCGGTCCGTGAACCAGGTGAAGGACATCCGCTCGCCGCCGTCCCGCCGCACGTACAGCGTCCAGTCCTTGCCCTTGCCGCCCTCGGTGTACGACGACACCTCCCAGCCGTCGTCCCGCAGCCGCCGGTGCAGCCGGCGCAGGCCGGGGACGGCCCGGCTCGCGGGCACGTGGTCCAGCGCCCAGTGGTGGTACATCCCGTAGGCGCCGTCGACGGTCCTGTCCTCCAGTCCCAGCGCGCCTCCGTCGTAGCAGTACTGGGCGCCCAGCGTGTTGTACGGGGCGTCGTCGGCGGACTCCTGCCCCGCCGGCACGGTGCGTGTGAAGCCGAGGACGTCGTAGGCCTCCTGGGAGTGCCGGAAGGCTCGGTCCGCCATGTCTTCCGGCGCGACGCGGGGGAGGTCGGTGCCGTCCGACGCGTTCCACATGAGCATGCCGATCAGGGCGACGACGACGAGGAGCACGAGACCGCCGCAGCCGAGGCAGCCGAACCCGAGCGCACGAGCGGCGGAACCGGCCGGGCCGCGACCGGTCGGGGCAGGACCGGCCGGGGCAGGACCGGCCGGGGCAGGACCGGCCGGGGCAGGACCGGCCGGGGCAGGACCGGCCGAAGCGAGATCGGCTGCTTCGGCCGGAGTGCCGGTCGGTGAGTCGGCCGGAGTGCCGGTCGGTGAGTCGGCCGGAGTGCCGGTCGGTGAGTCGGTCAGGGTGTCGGTCGGGGTGGTCTCCTCGGGCATACGGCGACGGTAGGGCGGCGCGAGCGCCGGGGGATGAGTGCGCGTACCCGCCGCGGGCTGGGTAGCCGTACTCAACACTCGACCGAGGTCAGCGGCCCGGCACGGCGCACACCCCCCGCATCCCCGCCCACCCGCACCGGCACCCGCACCCGCACTCGACGGCACGCCACCGCGCCCGCGCACCCGGCGGCACACCACCGCGCCCGCGCCCGCGCGGTCGGCGCGGCCACCGTGCCCGCGCGCCCCGCGCCCCGCGCCCGTCAGGCGCCGGTGCCGCCGCCACCGCCATTGCCACCGGCGCCGCCCACGACCCCGCCGCCCACCGTGAAGCCGATGACCGCCCCGCCCCCTTCGCGCCGGAAGGCGAACGGCGCTCCTCCGTGGGCCATGGCGATCTCGCGCACGATGGACAGGCCGAGCCCCGAGCCGGGCAGGGAGCGGGCGTCGGCGGCGCGGTAGAAACGGTCGAAGATGCGCAGGAGGTCGCCCTCGGCGATCCCGGGCCCCCGGTCCAGGACCTCCACCCGTACCGTGCCCGGCCGCGCCGGCCCGGTGACGTGGACCTGGATCGGCGCCCGGCCGCCCCGGTCGAACTTGGCCGCGTTCTCCACCAGATTGGAGATGGCCCGCTGGAGCATGCCGGGCCGCCCGTCGGTCGTCGTGTCACCGCTCGTGCGCAGCACCACGTCCCGGCCGGTACGGCGCCGGGCGAGCCCGACGACGTCCTCGGCGAGGTCGGCGAGGTCCACCCGCTGGGGCGGCTCGGCGTCGGACTGCCCGGCGGCGAGGTCGACCAGCTCGTTGACCAGGTCGGTCAGTTCCCGCGCCTCCTGGGAGAGGTCGGCGACCAGTTCCTCCCGGGTGGCGGGCGGCAGTTCGTCGATCCGTCGCAGCAGGGAGATGTTCGTCCGCAGGGAGGTCAGCGGCGTCCGCAGTTCGTGGCCGGCGTCCTGCACCAGCCTGCGCTGGTCCTCCTCCGACTGCGCGAGCCGCCCCAGCATCCGGTCGAAGGCCCGGCCCAGCCGGCCCACCTCGTCCAGCCCGGCCACCGGCACCTGGATGCCCAGCTGCCGGGTGCGGGCGACGTCCTCGGCGGCCGACGTGAGGACCACCAGCCGCCGGGTGATGCGCCGGGCCAGCCACCAGCCGAACAGCCCGGCCGCCACCACGACCGCCGCCATCAGGATCAGCGTCCGCTGCTGCAACGCCCGCAGCAGGTCCTCGGTGTCGCTGAACTCCTGCGCGACCTGGACCGCGCCCCGCCCGTCGCCGAGCGAGACCGTGGCGATGCGGAACAGGTCCTCGTCCACCCGTACGTCCTTGTGCTGGACGACCCGCCCGGCCGGGCGCGCGACGGCCACCGCCTTGTCCTCGGAGGTCACCGGCAGCACCGGGCTGCCGTGGTCCACGATCTCCCCCTGCGCGCCGAGCACCTGCACGTCGGTGCGGGCGGGGCGGACCAGGTCGTGCCCGGGGCGTGAGGAGGAGAAGTCCTCGGGGCCCATGGCGTGCTGCCGTACCTCGTCCCGCACGTCCTGGACGACCTGCGTGAACACCGACTGCTGGTCGACGCGGACCAGGCGGGCGGCGGAGCTGTACGACAGGATGCCGACGAGGATCGTGACGGCCGCGGTGACGGCCGCGAAGGAGACCGCGAAGGTGGTGCGCAGGGAGACCAGCTTCGGCCGGGGCCGGTCCGGCAGCCGCCAGCGGCCGCCCACTCAGTCCTCCCGCAGCACGTAACCCACGCCCCGCACGGTGTGGATCAGCTGCGGGGCGCCGGGTTCGTCCAGCTTGCGGCGCAGGTAGCCGACGTAGACGGCCAGGTTCTTGGAGCCGGGGCCGAAGTCGTAGCCCCAGATGCGGTCGTAGATGGTGGAGTGGTCGAGGACGATGCCCGCGTTGCGAGCCAGCAGTTCCAGCAGTTCGAACTCGGTGCGGGTCAGTTCCAGCTCGCGCCGGCCGCGCCAGGCCCGGCGGGCCTGGAGGTCCATGCGGATGCCGGCGGCCTCCACCTGCCGGTCGGTGACCTGCGCCTCGCGTACCGGCCCCTCCGGACCGCCACCGCCGGCCGGCACCGCACCACCGCCGGCCGGCACCGCGCTGGTGCGGCGCAGGAGCGCGCGCAGCCGGGCGAAGACCTCCTCGACGTCGAACGGCTTGACCACGTAGTCGTCGGCGCCGGCGTCCAGGCCCGCGATGCGGTCGGCGGTCTCCACGAGCGCGGTGAGCATGAGGATCGGGGTGCGGTCGCCCTCGGCGCGCAGCACGCGGCAGACCTGGAGTCCGTCGATGCCCGGCATCATCACGTCGAGGACGAGGACGTCCGGCGGGTTCTTGTGGGCCTGCGCCAGCGCTTCCACACCGTCGGCGACCGCCGTCACCTGGTACCCCTCCAGCGTCAGGGCACGCTCCAGGGCATGACGGATGGCACGGTCGTCTTCGGCGAGCAGCACAGTCTGGGGCACCTTCCCAGTCTGCCAAGGGCTTCGTCGGTCCGTCCGGGCCCGATGGGCCGACGATCACCCTTTTTACCGGCCTCTCACCGTCCCGGGGCGACCCCCGCCGGGGGGGACTCGCCCCTCCTCACACGGCGGAGGGGCTGAGTTTCGCCAGCTGGTCCTCGAAGGGCACGACCTCGAAGCCGCCGGGGGCGTCGGTCTCGAAGCCGTCGGAGGCGTCGTTCCCGGAGCCGCCGGGGGCGTGGGCCCCGGCCGCCGACAGTCCAGTCGCCAGGGAGGCCAGCTCCCCCGCCGCCCGCTCGATCCGCTCGGGCAGCCCCTCCGCGCCCCAGTCCTCGGAGGCGGCGTACACACCGGTGGGTACCACCACGGCCCGCAGGTAGGCGAACAGCGGCCGCAGGGCGTGCTCCAGCACCAGCGAGTGCCGGGCCGTGCCACCGGTCGCCGCGATCAGCACCGGCTTGCCGACGAGGGCGTCCTTGTCGAGCACGTCGAAGAACGACTTGAACAGCCCGCTGTACGACGCGCTGAACACCGGGGTGACGACGATCAGGCCGTCGGCCCCCGCCACCGCGTCCTGCGCGGCGGCCAGGGCCTTCCCGGCGAACCCGTTGGTGAAGGTGTGCGCGATCTCGACGGCGAGGTCGCGCAGCTCGACCACCTGGATGTCGGCCGGTGTCCGCCGGTCCACCGCGGCGGCCAGCCGGTCGGCCAGCAGCCGGGTGGAGGACGGGACGCTCAGTCCCGCCGACACGACGACGAGCTTCATCCGTCGGTTCGTACGGTTGCTCGTACGGGGGTTCGTACGGGGGTTCGTACGGGGGTTCGTACGGGGGTTCGTACGGGGATTCATACGGCGGTCGCCTCCTTCTCCTTCGCGTCCGCGTCCTTCGCGTCCTCGGCGTCCTTCCCGGCCCTCGCGTCGGCGTCGTGCGCGGCCTTCGCGGCGAGCAGGGACCGGTGGGTCGGCGCGTCCGGCACGTCGGCCGGGCGCCCCTTGGCGAACTCCTTGCGCAGCACCGGCACGACCTCCTCGCCGAGCATGTCGAGCTGCTCCAGCACGGTCTTGAGCGGCAGCCCCGCGTGGTCCATCAGGAACAGCTGGCGCTGGTAGTCGCCGGCGTACTCGCGGAAGGACAGCGTCTTCTCGATCACCTGCTGCGGCGAGCCCACGGTCAGCGGGGTCTGCTCGGTGAACTCCTCCAGCGAGGGCCCGTGGCCGTAGACCGGGGCGTTGTCGAAGTACGGGCGGAACTCCCGCACCGCGTCCTGCGAGTTCTTCCGCATGAACACCTGGCCGCCGAGGCCGACGATCGCCTGTTCCGGCGTGCCGTGCCCGTAGTGCGCGAACCGCTTCCGGTAGAACTCGACCATCCGCTTGGTGTGGTCGGCCGGCCAGAAGATGTTGTTGTGGAAGAAGCCGTCACCGTAGTACGCGGCCTGCTCGGCGATCTCCGGGGAGCGGATGGAGCCGTGCCAGACGAACGGCGGCACGTCGTCCATCGGCCGCGGGGTGGACGTGAAGCCCTGGAGCGGCGTGCGGAACTTGCCCTCCCAGTCGACGACGTCCTCGCGCCACAGCCGGCGCAGCAGGGCGTAGTTCTCGATGGCGAGGTTGATGCCCTCCCGGATGTCCTGGCCGAACCACGGGTACACCGGTCCGGTGTTGCCGCGGCCCATCATCAGGTCGACCCGCCCGTCGGCCAGGTGCTGGAGCATCGCGTAGTCCTCGGCGATCTTCACCGGGTCGTTGGTGGTGATCAGCGTCGTGGACGTGGAGAGGATCAGGTTCTCCGTGCGGGCGGCTATGTGGCCGAGCATCGTGGTCGGGGACGAGGGGACGAAGGGCACGTTGTGGTGCTCGCCGGTCGCGAAGACGTCCAGGCCGACCTCCTCGGCCTTCAGCGCGATGGCGACCATGGCCTTGATCCGCTCGCGCTCGGTCGGAGTGCGCCCCGTGGTGGGGTCCGGCGTGACGTCGCCGACCGTGAAGATCCCGAACTGCATGGTCGCTCACCCTCCAGGTTGTTGACCGTTCAACTATACCCCTCCAACGGTCACCCCCACCCGGCTATTCCAGCCCCCGCGGTCCGCCTCTACGGCACCAGCACCAGCCGCCCCCGCAGCCCGCCCCCGGCCAGCCGGGCGTGCGCCTCGGCCGCCTTGTCCAGCGCATAGGTCCCGGCCACCCGCAGGGTCAGCACCCCCTCGTCCACCAGCCGGGCCAGCTCCGCCAGCCGCACGCCGTCCGCGGCCACCTCCACGGCGTCCGTCCGCACCCCGCGCACCGACCCGGGCTGCGCGCCGGGATGCACGCCGACGTACGCGCCCCCGTCCCGCACCCACTCCAGCGCCGGCGCTCCGAGCACCGCCGCGTCCAGCACCGCGTCCACGCTCCCCGGCTCGACCCCCTCGGTCACGAAGCGCGTGGCCCCCAGCGAGCGCACCAGCTCCTCGTCGCCCGGCCGGGCGTGCCCGGTCACCTCGATCCCCCGGCGCGCGGCCAGCTGCACCGCGAACCCGCCGACCGCGCCCGCCGCGCCGGTCACCAGCAGCGAGGTACCGGGCTCCAGCGCCAGCAGGTCGAGAGCCTGGACCGCGGTCAGCCCGTTCAGCGGCAGCGTGCCGGCGTGCACCGCGTCCACCGTGGCCGGCGCCTTGGCCACCGCGTCCGCGGCCACGACGACGTACTCGGCGTGCGCCGCCAGCGGATCGGCCACCCCCGGCACCAGCGCGACCACCTCGTCACCCACCTGCCAGGCGGCGGCCACGCCCACCGCGTCCACCGTTCCGGCGACGTCCCAGCCCAGCCCGATCGTCTTGCCCGCCCCGCCGAAGACACCGGCCCGCACCGCCAGGTCCACCGGGTTCACCGCACCGGCCGCGACCTTGATCCGCACCTGCCTCGCACCCGGCTCCGGCACCGCCACCTCGGTGATCTCCACGGCTTCCGGTCCACCGAACGCCTTCACCACAGCAGCACGCATGTCAACTCTCCCTGCACTCACGGCACTTGTCGGCTTTCGACCGGTTTCCCGGCCGCAGCACCAACCCTAGGAGAGGTACTATCTTTCAGTAAGTAGTTACCTGAGAGTGCGTAGCCGACCCGGAGGAGAGCCCATGGCGACCTTGACCGCCGCCCAGCGCCGCGAACAGGCCCGCGCCGACTACGACGCCTTCCTGCGCAGCTGCCCCACCAACCAGCTCCTCGGGCGGCTCAGCGACAAATGGGTCAGCCTCGTCGTCGCCGCGCTCGCCCCCGGCTCCCTGCGCTACAGCGACCTCGGCCGCAAGCTCGCCGGCGTCAGCCCCAAGATGCTCACCCAGACCCTGCGCTCCCTGGAGCGGGACGGCATCATCAGCCGCACGGTCACCCCGTCCGTCCCGGTCCGCGTCGACTACGCGCTCACCCCCCTCGGCACCAGCCTCGCCGGCCTGCTCACCGCGGTGAAGGACTGGGCGGAGAGCCACATCGAAGAGGTCCACACGGCCCGCGAGCGCTACGACGCGGACAACCCCGAGTAGCCGCCGCCCGCACCGTCCCGGTCCGGCGCCGCAGGGGGAAGCTCGGGGCGGAACGCCGCGGCCCCGGCGCCGTACGCGGAAGCCCGTGGCGGGAGGCGGCGACCGCGGGCGGGCCGCCCGCGATCACGGCCGCGGTCGGCACCGCGATCACCGCCGCGATCACCGCCGCGGTCGGCGCCGCGGTCGGCACCGCGATCACCGCCGCGGTCGGCACCGACGCCGCTCAGAAGGCGTACGCGTCCCCGGTGGCCAGACGGCCGCGGTCGGCGCCGACGCCGACGCCGCTCAGAAGGCGTACGCGTCCCCGGTGGCCAGCACGAGCACCTGCATCTTGTCGTTCGTCCGGTCCTTGTCGACCACCCCCGCGCTCCACGCGGTGTCGATCTCCAGCGTGACCTCCGCCGGGCGCTCCCGCAGCAGCACCGGCACCCGCAGCTGCTCCCCCGACTCCTCCGCGACCAGCGCCCCCAGCCCGCACACCACCGTGCGCTCGTCCTCCCGGACGCACTGCGAGGGCAGCTCCTGCCGGTCGGCCAGCTCCGCCGACCAGCGCAGCCGGACCGTGGCGCCGGCGACCTCGGCCGGTCCGTTGTTGCGCGGGGTCAGCCGCACCTCCGCCCGGTCCTCGTCCATCACCACGGTCCCGTGGAAGGCGAGGTCGCCCTCCGGAGCCGGAGCGGCCACCGCGATCCCCGGCACCAGAACGGCACCGGCACACACTCCGGACAACACCCACGCCCGCATCCGCACGGCCCTCACCACTTCTCGCTCGCACTCCGTCTGCCGTACGGATGTATGCCACGCGAGCCGCCCGCCAGGCGCCGTCCAACAGGTGACAGGCCCCACGGCCGGCAGCCCCCGCCGACGGCCGGCGCGCCCCGCGGACGACGACGGGACCCGGTGGACGACGGCGCGGCCCGGCACGTGACGACGCGGGACCCCGTGGACGACGGCGCGGCCCGGCACGTGACGACGCGGGACCCCGTGGACGACGGCGCGGCCCGGCACGTGACGACGCGGGACCCCGTGGACGACGGCGCGGCCCGGCACGTGACGACGCGGGACCCGGCGAGCGGCGACAGGGCCCGGCGGGGGCACCGGCGCCGCGTGCGAAGCTGCCCCCATGCCGATCCTCCGTTCCGCCGCCCTGTTCGTCGTCGCCGCGCTGTTCGAGATCGGCGGCGCCTGGCTGGTGTGGCAGGGCGTACGGGAGCACCGGGGCTGGCTGTGGATCACCGGAGGCGTCCTCGCCCTCGGCGCGTACGGATTCGTCGCCACCTTCCAGCCCGACGCCCACTTCGGCCGCGTCCTCGCCGCCTACGGCGGGGTCTTCGTGGCCGGCTCCCTCCTCTGGGGCGTGATCGCGGACGGCTACCGCCCCGACCGCTGGGACATCGCCGGGGCACTGATCTGCCTCACCGGCATGGCCGTCGTCATGTGGGCGCCGCGGAACGGCGGCTGAGGCTCACTTACGCTGGACGGAACCGTCCTCGACGCAGCCCCAGGAGCAGCCATGGCCACCGCCGCCCCGTCCGCCGCCGCCCGCATCGCCGTCGTCACCGGCGCGAGCAGCGGCATCGGCGCCGCCACGGCCCGCGGGCTCGCCGCGGCCGGCTACCGCGTCGTCCTCACCGCCCGCCGCAAGGACCGCATCGAGGCCCTGGCCGAGGAACTGACCACCGCCGGGCACTCGGCGGTGGCCTACCAGCTGGACGTGACGGACCGCGCCGCCGTGGACGAGTTCGCGACCGCCTTCAAGACGATCGGCGTGCTGGTCAACAACGCGGGCGGCGCCCTCGGCGCGGACCCGGTCGCCACCGGCGACCCCGCCGACTGGCGCACGATGTACGAGACGAACGTCATCGGCACCCTGAACCTGACGCAGGCCCTGCTGCCGAAGCTGGTGGCGAGCGGCGACGGGGTGGTCGTGGTCGTCTCCTCCACCGCCGGCCACGGCACCTACGAGGGCGGCGGGGGCTACGTGGCCGCCAAGCACGGCTCCCACGTCCTCGCCGAGACCCTCCGTCTGGAGATCGTCGGCCAGCCGGTCCGGGTCGTGGAGATCGCGCCCGGCATGGTCAGGACGGACGAGTTCGCGCTGACCCGCTTCGGCGGGGACGCGGAGAAGGCGGCGAAGGTGTACGAGGGCGTCGCCGAGCCCCTGACCGCGGACGACGTCGCCGAGACGATCACCTGGGCGGTGACCCGTCCCAGCCACGTCAACGTCGACCTGCTGGTGCTGCGCCCGCGCGCCCAGGCGTCCAACACCAAGGTGCACCGGGAGCGGTGATGAGCGACGACACCTCCCTGGCGGACGGCGCCCCCGCGGACGACGGCGCCCCCGCGGAGCGGGACGCCGCCCTGGAGAAGCGGCGGCTGGCCCAGGAGACGAAGAACGAACGCCAGGTCTGGTACTTCCTGGCCTACTTCCTCTTCGGCATCCACTTCATCGCGTTCATCATGATCTACGCGGTCCGGCACGCGAAGTAGCGCGCCGGCCCCGCCCGGACCCGCCCGGATCCCCGGACCCGCTCCGGCCGGCTAGGCGAACGCCGGCAGGCTGCGCGCGGCCCAGTCCGCGAAGGACGCGGCCGGGCGGTGCAGGACGGCCGCCACATCGGGGCTCACCCGCCGCTCGGCCGGGCGCGGCGCGCCGAGGATGTCCAGGGTGCCGGCGACGGCCTGCTCCGGCATGAACCGCGCCATCCCGGCGTGCGCCTCCTCGCGGGACAGCTCCTTGAAGGCCACGTCCTCGCCCAGGGCGGCGGAGAGCACCGCGGTCTGCTCGCGGGGGCTGATCGGCTCGGGGCCGGTCAGCTCGTAGGTCCGGCCCGTGTGCCCGTCCTCGCGCAGCGCGGCGGCGGCCACCGCGGCGATGTCCGCCGGGTCCACCACCGGCAGCGCGACATCGCCGAAGGGAGCGGAGACGGTGCGCCGCGCGCGGACCGACTCGGCCCAGGCGAGGGCGTTGGAGGCGAATCCCGCGGGGCGCAGGACGGTGAACTCCCGCCCGCCGGCGCGCACCGCGGCCTCGAAGGCGCGCAGCCGGGCGTGCGAGGGTGCCTCCGGCCGGGTGGCTGCGGCCTGCGACGACACCAGCACGACCCGCTCGACTCCGGCGTCCGCGATCACGTCCAGCAGGGCCTCGGGGCGCTCCCCCCGGAAGTTCAGCTCTCCGCCCAGCACGAGGAAGACCGCGCGGGCGCCGTCGAGGGCGGGCCGCAGGCCCGCCGCGTCCCCGGCCCCGCCCCGGACCCACCTCACCCCGGGATCCGTGTCCGCCGGTCCGGGCCGCCGCGACACGGCCACCACCTTCTCTCCCGCCCCGGCCAGCAGTCCGACCAGCGTCCGCCCGATGGTGCCGGTGGCTCCGGTCACAGTGATCATCACGCCCCCTGTTACTGAGTGAGTCGACTAACTAAAAAGACGCTAGCACGACCCCACCCCCGGCTGCCTATAGTCAGTCAGGTGACGAACTCAGTGGATCGGCGCGTACGGGCGTCCGAGAAGCGCCGACGGCTCACCGCGGCGGCGGCCCGGGTCCTGCACGAGCAGGGCATCGAACGGACCACCCTCGCCGACATCGCGCGGGAGGCCGACGTCCCGGTCGGGAACGTCTACTACTACTTCAAGACCAAGGACGAGCTGGTCCGGGCCGCGCTCTCGGAGCACCGCGCCCACCTGGACGAACTCACCGCCCGGCTGGAGGAGTCGGCGGACCCCCGCGACCGCCTCAAGGGACTCGTCTCGGCCTGGGTGGACCGGCGCGAGACCGCCGCCCGCCACGGCTGCCCCACCGGCACCCTCGCCGCCGAACTCGACAAGCGCACGGACGGCACCCTCGACGCGGAGGCCGGCGCGCTGATCCGGCACCTGCTGGACTGGACGGCCGCCCAGTTCCGCCTCCTGGGCCTGCCCGACCCCGACGGCCACGCCCTCACCCTGGTCTCCGCCTACCAGGGCATGTCCCTGCTGGCCAACGCCCTGCGCGACCCGGACGTCATGACCCGCGAGGGCACCCGCCTGCTGGGCTGGCTGGACTCCCTGACACCGGCGGACGGCTGAACCACAGGGACGGACGTCACCGCTCCCCGTCAGGGCCGGCACACGGGGTCTCCGGCACACGCCGAGGGCCCGGCCATTCCGGCCGGGCCCTCGGTCACCGCCGCACGTCAGCCCTTGACGCAGACGACCTGCTTCAGCTTCGCCACGACCTCCACCAGGTCACGCTGCTGGTCGATGACGTGGTCGATCGACTTGTAGGCGCCCGGGATCTCGTCCACGACACCGGAGTCCTTCCGGCACTCCACGCCCCGGGTCTGCTCCTCCAGGTCCTTGGCGCTGAAGCGCCGCTTGGCCGCGTTCCGGCTCATCCGGCGGCCCGCGCCGTGCGAGGCGGAGTTGAAGGACTTCTCGTTGCCGAGCCCCTTCACGATGTACGAACCGGTGCCCATGGAGCCGGGGATGATGCCGTACTCCCCGGACCGGGCGCTGATGGCGCCCTTCCTGGTCACCAGCAGGTCCATGCCCTCGTACCGCTCGCGGCTCACGTAGTTGTGGTGGCAGCTCACCTCGGGCTCGAAGGTCACCCTGGCCTTCTTGAACTCCCTGCGGACCACGTCCTTCAGGAGCGCCATCATGATCGACCGGTTGTGCCTCGCGTACTCCTGCGCCCAGTAGAGGTCGTTCTCGTAGGACGCCATCTGCGGGGTGTCCGCGACGAAGACGGCGAGGTCGCGGTCGACCAGGCCCTGGTTGTGCGGAAGCTTCTGGGCCACGCCGATGTGGTGCTCGGCGAGTTCCTTGCCGATGTTCCTGGACCCGGAGTGCAGCATGAGCCACACCGCGTCGGAGGCGTCGACGCAGACTTCCACGAAGTGGTTCCCCGAGCCGAGGGTGCCCATCTGCTTGTGCGCCCGGTCCTCGCGGAACTTGACCGCTTCCGCCACCCCGTCGAACCGCCCCCAGAAGTCCTCCCAGCCGGCCGTGGCCAGCCCGTGGAAGCTCCCCGGCGCCACGGGGTCCTCGTGCATCCCCCGCCCCACCGGAATCGCCTGCTCGATCTTCGAGCGGAGCCGGGACAGGTCACCGGGGAGATCGTTCGCGGTCAGCGACGTCTTCACCGCCGACATCCCGCAGCCGATGTCCACGCCCACCGCCGCCGGGCACACCGCGCCCCGCATGGCGATGACCGAGCCGACCGTCGCGCCCTTGCCGTAGTGCACGTCCGGCATCACGGCCAGGCCCTTGATCCACGGCAGGGTCGCCACGTTCTGGAGCTGGCGCAGGGCCACGTCCTCCACCGTCGCCGGGTCCGTCCACATACGGATCGGCACCTTGGCGCCCGGCATCTCCACGTACGACATGTGTTCCTCATTCCCCCGGAAGTGCTTACAAAAGGCTTAGAAGCAGCAAAACGCAAAAAGGCGCCAGGGTCTACGAAAAAGGACAAGGGACCGGCGTCCACGGCGGTGCGTGCGATACACATTGTCTCCAGGGGGAGCCCCGCCGCGGCAAGCGAATAACCAGCGGGGACACTGGCCCGGCAACACCGAGTGATCCGTCGAGAGGAGCCCGACCGTGCAGCGGAAGGCGTACGTAACCGGCATCGCCGCCCTCCTCGCGGCCCTGCTGGCCGGCTGCACGAGCGGTTCCGGGGACGACGGTCCGACGGACGACGCCAACCCGGGCGACGCCGGCACGGCGACGGTCGCCGCCCAGCCCGGCAAGTACCGCACGCTCCCCGAGCCCTGCGGCGCGGTCGGCCACGACACCCTGGACGCGCTGCTGCCGGGCATCCAGCAGGTCGCCGACCCGGTCCGGCGGGACAAGGCCTACCAGGGCGAGGCCGCGCTCACCTACGACACCGACCGCAAGGTCGGCTGCCACTGGAAGGTCGAGTCGGCCGACGCCACGGACCGCCTCTCCGTCGACCTCGAACGCGTGGTGTCGTACGACAACGCGGTCAGCGACGACGACCAGGCGCAGAAGCTGTACCAGGAGAAGGAGACCGCCGCCGACCTCCCGGCGCCGACCAGTCCCTCCGCACCGCCCTCGTCCCCGACGCCCACCGCGTCCTCGACGGGTCCGGCGAGCGGCACCGCCGCACCGTCGGCGTCGTCGGCGAAGACGCCGAAGTCCACGGCGTCCTCGACGTCGTCCGCCGCCTCCGGTGCCTCGGACACCTCTGACACCTCGGACACCTCGGGTGCCGCCGGCTCGTCCGCCGGCACCACGCCCGCCGATCTCCAGCCGCGCACGCTCTCGGACCTCGGTGACGAGGCGTATCTGGACGACGGGCTCGGCACGTCCGGCTCGACGGCCGAACAGCGGACGGTGACTGTGGTGTTCCGCACGTCCAACGTGGTCGTCACCATCCAGTACGAGGAGCAGCCGACGGCCACGGGAACGGTCCCCGACAGCAAGGAAATGCAGGACAGGGCCCTTAATCTGGCCTCTCAACTGGACGACGCGCTGAACAGTTGACGGTCTCGCCGGTCGTCTCCGCCCCCGTCGGCAAAGCGGGCGAACGGAAACCGCACAGCTCCGTCACCGCGTACGGTGGCCCCGCAGGAACCCGCACGAACACCGAGCGTCATGAGTGAAGGAACCATGCAGCGAGCAGCCCAGCGAGACGACCGTGCCCAGCGTGCCCAGCGAGCGAGGCGCCTCCGCCTCGCCCTTGTCTGTGCGGCAGCCGTTCCCGCGGTCCTGATCACCGCGGCCTGCTCCTCGGACTCCGGTGACTCCGGTGACGCCAAGGGCAAGTCCGGGGACACGAGCACCGAGCAGGCGGCGGGCGGCAGCACCCAGCCGTCGGCGAGCGCGTCCCCCACGGTGCGGGCCGCCGCCTACCAGAAGCTTCCCGACCCCTGTGGGGCGCTGGCGAAGAAGACGCTGGCCGATCTGGTCCCCGAGGGCGTGAAGTCGAGCAAGAAGGGCAGCTCGGACGACCCGTCCTCGCGTGCGTCCTGCGCGTGGAACAGCCTGGACAACAACGGGGTCAAGGGCTCGCAGTTCCGCTGGCTGAACGTCTCGCTGCTGCGCTTCGACTCGGACACCACCCGCGGGGCCGGCGACGATCAGGCGCACGCGTACTTCACTCAGCAGGTCAAGGACGCGCAGGCGGTGGACGGCGCGAAGAACGCCAAGGTGGTGCCGCTGTCCGGGACGGGCGCGGAGGGCACGGCGGTGCGCTACGACCTGAAGAAGAAGGAAGGTCTGTTCAAGCAGCAGACGGTGGTCGCCCGGGTGGAGAACGTCGTCGTCACCCTGGACTACAACGGCGCGGGGCTGGCCGGTGAGAAGACCCCTTCCGCGGACGATCTGACGAAGGCCGCGGAGAAGGCGCTCAAGGAGGTCGTGGCGGCGGTGTCGTCGGCCAACGGCGAGAGCGGCTCGGGGACTTCGTCGTCGGCGGGGTCGGCGTCGCCGTCCCCGTCCGCTTCGAAGCCGGCGTCCAAGTCCCCGTCGAAGTCCTCCTCGAAGTCGCCGTCCAAGTCGGCCTCCTCCAGCGCATCTCCGTCCAAGTCGGCAGCCGCCAAGAGCTGACCGGGGAGCCGTAGCGGCCGACCGGCAGCACGTTCGGCGCACACGTGTGCCACTCTGTTGCGCGCAAGAAGACGCAAGGGGAGGGGAGTACGAGTGGCCGCGCCACTTCAGCTGACTCGGATGCACCGCGTACTCATCGGCGTGGTCGTGAGCGGCGCTCTGATCATCGCCGGTATCGGCTTCGCCGGTTCGTACGCGGCGGTCCGTGAGCTGGCCATCAAGAAGGGCTTCGGGAACTTCTCCTATGTGTTCCCGGTGGGCATCGACGCAGGCATCTGTGTTCTCCTCGCCCTCGACCTGCTGCTGACCTGGATCCGCATCCCCTTCCCGCTGCTGCGCCAGACGGCGTGGCTGCTGACGGCGGCGACGATCGCGTTCAACGGCGCCGCCGCCTGGCCGGATCCGCTGGGTGTGGGCATGCACGCGGTGATCCCGGTCCTCTTCGTCGTCGCGGTCGAGGCGGCCCGGCACGCGATCGGCCGGATCGCCGACATCACCGCCGACAAGCACATGGAGGGCGTCCGCCTCACCCGCTGGCTGCTGTCGCCGGTGCCGACGTTCCTGCTGTGGCGCCGCATGAAGCTCTGGGAGCTGCGCTCCTACGACCAGGTCATCAAGCTGGAGCAGGAACGTCTCGTCTATCAGGCGCGCCTGCGTTCCCGGTTCGGCCGTGCCTGGCGCCGGAAGGCTCCGGTGGAGTCGCTGATGCCGCTGCGGCTGGCGCGCTACGGCGTCCCGCTGGCGGAGACGGCTCCGGCGGGCCTGGCGGCGGCGGGCATCGAGCCGATCCTGGTGCCCGCCGTGGCCGCGGGCAGCCGTGGCACCGGGGCGGTGCCCGTCGCACAGGCCGGCGCGCGCCCCGTGGAACAGCGCCGCCGCCAGCTGCCCGGCCAGTACCAGGGGCAGCCGGTGGACGCCGCCGTGGACGACGACGAGAGCCCTTGGTTCCAGGCTCAGCGCGAGATCGAGTACCACGGGGGCTACGACCCCACCTACGAGCCGCCCCCGGAGCCCCAGTACGAGCCCGAGGAGCAGTACGAGGAGTGGTACGAGGAGCAGCCCCCGGAGCAGTTCCAGCAGCCCTCCCCGGAGGAGACGGGCAGCTTCCCCATCCCGGTGGGTCCGAACCGCACCCGGGAGCTGGGCGACGGCGGGGGCACCGCGGAGGCGGAGCCGAACGAGGAGGACTTCTACCTGGTCTTCCGCAAGTCGATCGACGGCAGCTATCCGACGGCCGGCCAGTTCAAGGACGACGTGCAGGCGACCTTCGGCATGGCGCTGCCCAAGGGGGACGCCGAGCGGATGGTCAACCGCTTCACCAACCGGCACACCGCGGAACTCCAGGAGGACCACATCGCGTGACGCCCCGCGCGCGGGACCGCACGGGTGCGGACACGCGCGTGCGGACATCCGCGTGAGGACATCCGCGTAAGGACAGCCACATGAGGACATCCGCGTGAGGACATCCGCGTGAGGACATCCGCGTGAGGACATGAAAAAGGGGCCCCGGTGAAGGGCCCCTTTTCCGTGGTCGGTCCTACTCCCCGAGCAGCGTCCGCACCCGGTCCTGCCCGACCGCGAGCAGCAGCGTGGGCAGCCGGGGACCGGTGTCCCGGCCGACGAGCAGGTGGTACAGGAGCGCGAAGAACGTCCGCTGGGCCGTCTTGATCTCGGCCGGCAGTTCCTTCGGCGTGGCGTCGGCGGAGAAGCCGGCCTGGACCTTGGGCACGCCGTACACGAGGTGGGTCAGCCCGTCGATCGACCAGTGCTCGGCGAGTCCGTCGAGCAGCAGCCGCACCGACTGCCGGGACGCCTCGTCGAGGGACTTGAGCAGCTCGGCGTCGGGCTCGTCCCGGACGATGGTGCGCTGGTCGGCGGGGACCTGCGTGTTGATCCACGCCTCGGCCTTGTCGTACCGCGGCCGGGCCTCCGCCAGCGAGGACAGCGGCTGGTCCGGGTCCAGCTCGGACAGGATGCGCAGCGCCTGGTCCTCGTGGCCGGCGGTGATGTCGGCGACGGACGCGAGCGTGCGGTACGGCAACGGGCGCGGCGTCCGGGGCAGCTCGGCGGCGGCGGTGCCGACGGCGCGGGTGTGGGCGGCGATGTCGGCGGGCAGGGCGGAGCCGTCGGCGACCTTGCCGGCGAGCTTGTCCCACTCGTCGTAGAGCCGCTGGATCTCCTGGTCGAAGGCGATCTTGAAGGACTGGTTGGGCCTGCGGCGGGCGTAGAGCCAGCGCAGGATCTGCGGCTCCATGATCTTCAGCGCGTCGGCCGGGGTCGGCACGCCGCCGCGGGACGAGGACATCTTGGCCATGCCGGAGATGCCGACGAACGCGTACATGGGCCCGATGGGCTGCTTGCCGCCGAAGATCCCGACGATCTGACCGCCGACCTGGAAGGACGATCCGGGCGAGGAGTGGTCGACACCGCTGGGCTCGAAGACGACGCCCTCGTACGCCCAGCGCATCGGCCAGTCGACCTTCCAGACCAGCTTGCCGCGGTTGAACTCGCTGAGCCGGACCGTCTCGGCGAAGCCGCACGCGGCGCAGGTGTACGCCAGCTCGGTGGTGTCGTCGTCGTAGGAGGTGACGGTCGTCAGGTCCTTGCCGCAGCCGCCGCAGTACGGCTTGTACGGGAAGTACCCGGCGGAGCCGGAGCTGCCGTCGTCCTCGGAGGCGGCGCCGGAGCCCTCCTCGGCCTCCAGTTCGGCCTCGTCCACGGCCTTCTGCTGCGGCTTCTTGGCCTTGGGCTTGGTGCGGTACTGGGCGAGGATCGCGTCGATGTCGCCGCGGTGCCTCATGGCGTGCAGGATCTGCTCGCGGTAGGCGCCCGAGGTGTACTGCTCGGTCTGGCTGATCCCGTCGAACTCGACGCCCAGCTCGGCCAGCGACTCGGTCATCGCGGCCTTGAAGTGCTCGGCCCAGTTCGGGTACGCGGAGCCCTCGGGGGCCGGCACCGAGGTCAGCGGCTTGCCGATGTGCTCGGCCCAGGACTCGTCGACACCGGCGATGCCCGCGGGCACCTTGCGGTAGCGGTCGTAGTCGTCCCAGGAGATCAGGTGGCGGACCTGATGACCACGGCGGCGGACCTCGTCGGCGACGAGGTGCGGGGTCATGACCTCGCGCAGGTTGCCGAGGTGGATCGGCCCGGAGGGAGAGAGTCCGGACGCGACGACGACCGGTTTGCCCGGGGCCCGGCGCTCCGACTCCTCGATGACCTCATCCGCGAAACGGGAGACCCAGTCGGTGGTCTCGGTGCTCTGAGCCACGATCGGCACGTCCTTCTTTCTGAACGGGGTGACACCCCATTCTCACAGACCGTCCCTCGACCGGGAAAACGGCTTTACCCCCCGTGGGATACTGGCGGGGACCATCCGCCCCACGAGGAGAACGGCACCCATTCCTATGGCCTCGGTCACGTCCCTCAGCGACAACGTCCAGCAGCACCTCGCGTCCGCCCTCTCGGCCACCCTGCCGGAGGCCGCCGGCGCGGACCCGCTGCTGCGACGAAGCGACCGGGCCGACTTCCAGGCCAACGGGATCCTGGCCCTGGCCAAGAAGGCGAAGGCGAACCCCCGTGAGCTGGCGACCCAGGTCGTCGCCCGGGTGGTGACGGGTGACGTGATCGAGGACGTCGAGGTGTCCGGCCCCGGCTTCCTCAACATCACGATCGCGGACAAGGCGATCACCGAGAACCTGGCCGCGCGGTACGCGGACGAGACGGGCCGCCTCGGCGTGCCGACCGCCGCGGACCCGGGCACGACGGTGATCGACTACGCCCAGCCGAACGTGGCCAAGGAGATGCACGTCGGTCACCTGCGGTCCGCGGTGATCGGTGACTCGGTGGTCCAGCTGCTGGAGTTCACCGGCGAGAACGTGGTCCGCCGCCATCACATCGGCGACTGGGGCACCCAGTTCGGCATGCTCATCCAGTACCTGGACGAGCACCCGCACGAGCTGGACCACCGGGCGTCCGCCGAGGACACGGCCGCTTCGGGCGAGGAGGCGATGTCGAACCTCGACCGCCTCTACAAGGCAGCGCGGAAGCTGTTCGACTCCGACGAGGAGTTCAAGACGCGGGCCCGGCGCCGAGTGGTCGACCTCCAGGCCGGCGAGCCGAAGACGCTGGCCATGTGGCAGAAGTTCGTGGACGAGTCGAAGATCTACTTCTTCTCCGTCTTCGAGAAGCTGGACATGGAGGTCCGGGACCCGGACATCGTCGGCGAGTCCGGCTACAACGACATGCTGGCGGAGACCTGCCGCCTGCTGGAGGAGTCGGGCGTCGCGGTCCGCTCGGAGGGCGCGCTGTGCGTGTTCTTCGACGACATCAAGGGCCCCGAGGGCAACCCGGTCCCGCTGATCGTGCAGAAGTCCGACGGCGGCTACGGCTACGCGGCCACCGACCTCTCCGCGATCCGTGACCGCGTCTTCAACCTCAAGGCGAACACCCTCCTGTACGTGGTGGACGCCCGGCAGGCCCTGCACTTCCGGATGGTCTTCGAGACCGCCCGCCGGGCCGGCTGGCTGAACGACGACGTGACCGCGGTGCAGCTGGCCTTCGGCACGGTCCTCGGCAAGGACGGCAAGCCGTTCAAGACGCGTGCGGGCGAGACGGTCAAGTTGCAGGACCTGCTGGACGAGGCCGTCGAGCGGGCCACGGCCGTGGTCCGGGAGAAGGCCGAGAAGGTGGGCCTGTCGGAGCAGGAGATCGTCGAGAACGGCCGCCATGTGGGCGTCGGTGCGGTGAAGTACGCCGACCTGTCGACCTCCGCGGTCCGGGACTACAAGTTCGACCTGGACCAGATGGTCTCGCTGAACGGCGACACCTCCGTCTACCTCCAGTACGCCTACGCCCGTATCCAGTCCATCCTCCGCAAGGCCGGCGAGGCCCGCCCGGCCGCGCACCCGGAGCTGGCGCTGGCCCCGGCCGAGCGCGCGCTGGGCCTGCACCTGGACCAGTTCGCGGAGACGGTGCTGGAGGTGGCGGCGGCGTACGAGCCGCACAAGCTGGCCGCCTACCTGTACCAGCTGGCGTCGCACCTGACGACGTTCTACGACCAGTGCCAGGTGCTGTCCGCCGACAACCCGGCCGAGGTCGTGGAGAACCGGCTGTTCCTGGTGGACCTCACGGCCCGCACCCTGCACCGGGGCATGGCCCTGCTGGGCATCAGGACGCCCGAGAGGCTCTGACCCCCGGCCCGCCGGCCCGCCGGCCCGTCCTGGGGATCGGCCTTCCGGCCGGCGGCCCGCCGGAACGCGAGCCCGGACATCAGGCGTTCTCCTCGAACAGCTCCCGGGCCCGGCGCGCCAGAGCCTGCCGGACCGGCTCCGGTCCTACGACGCGCAGGGGCGTCGCCAGGCCGAGCAGATAACGGGCGAGGCCGTCGGCGTCCGGGCCGCCGATGTCCACGAGGGTGGCGTCGGGGCCGTCGGGGCGATGGGTGCCGACGGTCGCGGGCACGACCCGCAGCGCCTGGTCCATGGGCAACGGCAGCCGGATGGTGGCCGACAGCGGATAGGGCCCGTTCGCGGTGTTGTGGGAGACCAGTCGCGCCGCGTCGGGCGGGTCGGTGATCTGCACGGGCTGCCCCGTGGGCTGGAGCCGCTCGACCCGGTCGGCCCGGAACGTCCGCCACCCCCGCTCCACGTCCCGCGCGACGAAATACCAGCGCCGGCCGGTGTGCACGAGCCGGTACGGATCGACGTCCCGGACCGTGCTCCGGCCCGCCCCGTCGCAGTACGACAACCGGGCCCGTTCCCCCCGCCGGCAGGCCGCGGCCAGCTCCAGCAGCATGCCGGGCCGCAGTTGCGGCTCCGCGGACCACGGCAGCCGCACCAGCGCGTCGTCCCACTCCCCGAGCCGCTCGGCGATCCGCGGCGGCAGCACCTGCCGCAGCTTGAGCAACGCGGACAGCGCGGCCTGGTCCCCGCCGAGCACCCCGCTCAGCGCCGCCTCCCGCAGCCCGACGGCCACGGCCAGCGCCTCCTCGTCGTCCAGGACGAGCGGCGGCACGCGCGCACCGGCGCGGAGCCGGTAACCGCCCCACGGACCGGCGTCGGAGTCGACGGTGTACCCGAGTTCCCGCAGCTTGGCGATGTCCCGCCGCACGGTGCGGTCGGTGACGGCCATGCGCTCGGCCAGCTCGGCGCAGGTCCAGGCGGGCCGGGCGGCGAGCAGCGAGAGCAGGCGCAGCAGACGGGTGGACGCGGCGAGCACGACGCGAAGTTTTCCATGGATCCGCGCAACCAGGACCGGAACTGTCCGGGTCGGGTCCTACCGTCGTCCCCATGACCGCAGAGAGCACCTCCGCACCCGCGTTCCGCTTCGCCGCCGTCACCTTCGACTGCGCGGACCCCGCCGAACTGTCCCGTTTCTACGCCGAGATGTTCGGCCTGTCCGTCACCTACTCCAGCGACGACTTCGTCTTCCTCGGCGGCAAGGACGGCGCGGGCCTCGGATTCAACCGCCTGGCCGACTACCGGCGCCCCACCTGGCCGGACCCGGCCCGGGAGAAGCAGGCCCACATCGAGGTGGGCGTGGACGACCTGGACACCGCCGAGACCCGTCTGCTGTCCCTGGGCGCGACCAAGCCGGAGACCCAGCCGCAGCCGGACCGCTGGCGTGTCCTGCTGGATCCGGCGGGCCACCCGTTCTGCATCACGACCTACGTCTGACCGGGACCGCCCGGGAGGGACCGGGCCCCCGCTTCGGCGTCGGGCCGCCGTCGGGCCGGGTCAACTGCGTTGTCAGTGGCGGCGCTTACAGTCACGGACATGGCGACTCTTCCCAACCCGCTGCCCAGGCTGGCCACCGACCCCAGCGGGCGTTCCCTGGGGCTGCAACTGCCGCCCGGCAGGCTGGTAGACGAGACGGACGACGGGCCCTGGCACGAGCCCCTGCTGTGGCACGCGCAGAAGGCGTCCGCGCCCGGCACCTGGAAGGCCCTGGGCCTGCCGGCGGCCCGTGCGGGGCTGTTGCCGGTGCTGGTGGACCTGGCCGGTTGCCGGGCCGGCGTGGCGGACTGGGCGCTGCTGCCCGGAAAGGCGTCGTACCCGGGCGACCACGACGTCGAGGACGTGCTGGAGGAGTACTGGAAAGAGGAGACGGACGGGCACGTCACCGACGAGATCGCCCCGTTCGGGGCCGAGTGGCCGGGGCTGGCGGCACCCGGTGTGCCGACGGCCGATCCGGAGATCCGCGCCGCGCAGGTCGCCGACACGCTGAACAGCGACCCGGGCGCATGGGCGGAGTGGATCGAGGAACCGCATCTGGCGCTGGTCCCGGCCCGCCGGTCCGCCGACATACCGGCGGCGATCGGGTGGACGGGCCCGCTGAACTACGAGGCCGACGTGGCCCGGATCAGCGCGGTGCTGCGGTCGTGGGAGGACCGGTTCCGCATCCGGGTCGTGGCGCTCGGCCTGGACTCCCTGGTGGTGTCCGTCGCGGCGCCGCCCGGCACCCTCGCGGACGCGGAGGTGCTGGCCGCCGAGCACTACGCCCTGTGTCCGGACACGGTGGCGCAGAGCGGGCCGGGGAGCGTGGCGGCGTACGCCGAGGAGCTGATCACGGCCACCAGCTGGTCGTTCTGGTGGGACTGACCCGCCCCGGCCCCGGAGCCGCGGGTCCCGGCCGCCCGCGGCACGCCCGCCGCCGGATGCCTCAGTCGAAGTCCGAAGCCGGTTTCCACTTCTGACCGCCGAGCGGGAAGGCATACGCCGGACGGCCGTTGTTGCCGCTGGTGCGGAACGGGCGTCCGGCGTCGTCGATCACCAGCGTGCCGTGCCGGTCGCCGCTGGACCAGGACAGCTCCAGGTACCAGCTGACGTCGTACGCGGACGCGTCGGCCGTGACGTGGAAGACCTCGGGGTCGGACTGGCTCACCTTGAACGGGAAGGCCCGGCCGCCGGCCGCCGGTACGGGCGCGGGGCGCATCGCGTCCAGGGCCACCGTGAAGGACCGGGTGGGCACCCCGCCGCCACAGCCGACGCCCGGGTAGCCCATGGCGTAGTCGTTCCAGGCGAGCGGGGACCGCTTGCCCGCCATGCGCACGGACAGCTGCTCCAGGACCACCGTCTCCTCGCCGGTGCCCTGCACGGTGAAGGTGACGAACTGCTCCCCCGCCGACACCGCCTTGTGCACGTCCACCCAGGCGGGCGCGTCCTGCTCCAGCGGCGGCGGGGCGACGGCGGCCGGCGGCCGGTCGATCAGGTAGTGCTGGGAGCAGGGGTCCACCCAGGCGTAGGGCTGCGTGGTGACCGTGAGGGGAGGAGCGGCCACGGGGGCCTTCCGCGCGGTCTCGGCGGCGCCCGGCGTGCTCTCGGGCGTGCTGCCCCGGCCGGCGGAGGCCGAAGGTGAGGCGGAGGCCGGGGGCGAGGCCGAGCGGGTGGCGGACCGGTGCGGGGCCGGGCTGCTCCCGGGCGTCTCGGTCACCGGCGCACTGCTGCGGGGGGCGGCGCCCGCGTCCACCATGGTGCCCTTGCCGTCCTGACCGCCGTCGCCGGAAGGCAGATTGAGGGCGAGCGCCACGGTGCCGAGCAGCGCGGTGACGGTGAGGGCGGCGAGCAGGACGGTCCGCCGCCTCCGGTACCGGGACCCGCCTGCCCGCACCCCCGACACCGACTCGGACACCGGCTCGGACACCGGCTCGGACACGGGCTCCGCCCCCGGCTCGGGCGCGGACTCGGTCCCAGGCACCCGCGACTGCACCGGCACCGGCACCGAATCGGGCTCGGGAACCGGCTCCGGCTCGGGCTCGGGAACCGGCTCGGGCTCGGGCTCCGGCTCGGGCCTGCGTACCGGCTCCGCGACCGGCTCCGCGGCCGCCGGCTCCGGCCTGCGTGGCGGCTCCGGCCTGCGTGGCGGCTCCTTCCGTCCCCGCCCCGCGTCCGCCAGCACCCACCGCCGGTGCAGTTCCACCAGTTCCGCGGGTGTGGCCCGGCACAGCCGGGCGAGCCGCTCCACGGGTGCGTAGTCGGCCGGTACGGCGTCCCCGTTGCAGTAGCGGTGGAGCGTGGACGTACTCATGTGGAGCCGTTTGGCGAGCGTGCCGTAGCTGAGCCCGGAGCGGTCCTTCAACTCCCGCAGCAGCTCGGCGAAACCGCTTCCGGACATGCCCTCCGCCACCGTTTCCTCATCCCCCTCGTCCCACCCCGCCGTTCCAGGGAGGTCCCGTCTACGCAGGTCAACGCCCGTGACGGCATTCCAGCGTCCCGGATCGGCGGCAACTGCTCGCGGTCGGGACGAACCGGCCCACAGGCTGTTGGTCATCCAAGCACGTCAACCGGCCCAGCCCGAAAGAGGACTTGCCATGCGTTTGCGCCACATCCGTCTGCTCGCCGCCACCGGCACCGCCGTCGCCGCCCTCGCGCTCACGGCGTGCGGCAGCGGCACGGGCACCGAGGACGAGGGCGCCGCCCAGCCGGCGGCGGCCGGGACCCCCGCGGCCAAGACGCCCGAGCGCACCGCGGCCGACGGCGGCACCGGCTCCACCGGCGGCGGGAAGGGCTCCGCCGAAGGCGGTACGGCGAACGGCACGCCCGTGGCCCGTACCCACGCGCCCGGCGCCCGGCCGGACGCCTCCGCCTCCCAGGGCCGCCAGGGCACCGGCACCGGCACCGGCCGGTCCGTGGTGCTGTGCAACGGCACGAACACCACCGTCACCGCCCAGCCGCTCGACCGCCCCCTCAACCACATGCTGCTCACGGTGAAGAACACCGGAGGCAAGACCTGCGACCTGCCGTACTACCCCGTCCTGCGGTTCGACGAGATGCAGTGGGTGCCGCAGGCCGACGAGGACACCCGGCCGCAGGCCGTGGTCTCCCTGGCGCCCGGCGAGTCGGGGTACGCGAGCGTGCTGCTGTCGGCCGCCGACGGGAGCGGCACCGGCGGGCGGACCGCCCACAAGCTGACCGTGGCCTTCCAGGGCTACACCCCGAACAGCGACGGGGGCCCCTCCGCGACCCCGGCCCTGCCCGCCAAGGGCGTCTTCTACGACAGCGCGCTGAAGGTGACGTTCTGGCAGCAGGACCTGGACGCCGTCGCCGGCTGGTGAGCGGCCTCGCGGACTAGCGGAGCTTCTGTGCCGCCTCGGTGGCCCAGTAGGTGAGGATGTTCCGCGCCCCGGCCCGCTTGATGCCGGTCAGGGTCTCGAAGATGGCCCGGTCCCGGTCCAGCCAGCCCTTCTCGGCCGCGGCCTCGATCATCGAGTACTCGCCGGAGATCTGGTAGGCGGCGACCGGCACGTCCACGGCGTCCGCGACCCGGGCGAGGATGTCGAGATAGGGGCCGGCCGGCTTGACCATCACCATGTCGGCGCCCTCGACGAGGTCCAGCTCCAGCTCCCGCAGGGACTCGCGCCAGTTGGCCGGGTCCTGCTGGTAGGTCTTGCGGTCGCCCTGCAACGAGGAGCCGACGGCCTCGCGGAACGGGCCGTAGAAGGCCGAGGAGTACTTGGCGGTGTAGGCGAGGATGGCGACGTCCTCGCGCCCGATCTGGTCGAGCGCGTCGCGGACGACGCCGATCTGGCCGTCCATCATCCCGCTGGGGCCGACGACATGGGCCCCCGCGTCGGCCTGCACCTGGGCCATCTCCGCGTACCGCTCCAGGGTGGCGTCGTTGTCGACGCGCCCCTCGGCGTCCAGCACCCCGCAGTGCCCGTGGTCGGTGAACTCGTCCAGGCACAGGTCGGACATGACGAGCAGATCGTCGCCGACCTCGGCGCGCACATCGCGCAGCGCGACCTGGAGGATCCCGTCCGGATCGGTGCCGGCCGTGCCCTGGGCGTCCTTCTTGTCCTCCTGCGGCACGCCGAACAGCATGATCCCGGAGACCCCGGCCTCCACGGCCTCCAGCGCGGCCTTCTTCAGGCTGTCCCGGGTGTGCTGCACGACCCCGGGCATCGCCTCGATCCGCACCGGCTCACCGATGCCCTCCCGGACGAACGCCGGAAGGATCAGATCGGCGGGGTGCAGCCTCGTCTCGGCGACCATCCGCCGCATGACGGGCGTGGTCCGCAGCCGCCGAGGACGGGTACCGGGGAAGGATCCGTACTTCGTCATGCCGTCTACGCTACGCCCGCCGAACCCACTCCTTTGCCGACGGCCTGTCGGCCCGGGAAGGGCACGAACCATCCGAAAACATCGGCCGGATGGCGGGCGCGCCGGGGCAGACCCGTCAGCCGGATGGCGGGCGCGCCAGGGCGGACCCGTCGGCCGGATGGCGGGCGCGCCGGGGCGAAACCCGTCGGCCGGGGACCGGGCCGCGGACGGCCCGCCCACCCGCCGGCCGAGTCGGACGGGCCGGCGGGCACGGGCCGGGATCCGGCCGGGGCGCAGGGAGGCGGGGAGCCCTGGTGGGTCAGGTCGTCGAGCGGCGCCTGCGCGCCCCCGGCCGCCGCTCGCTCGGGCGGGTCACCGGGTCCCCGGCCTCCACCGCCGCGGCGCGTCGCTTCATGCCGAACTCGGCGAGGGCCTCGGCCAGCTTGTGCACCGACGGCTCCGGGGCCATGACGTCGACCCGGAGGCCGTGCTCCTCGGCCGTCTTCGCCGTGGCCGGGCCGATGCACGCGATGACCGTCACGTTGTGCGGCTTGCCCGCGATACCCACCAGGTTCCGGACCGTGGACGAGGACGTGAAGAGGACCGCGTCGAAGCCGCCGCCCTTGATCGCCTCACGGGTGTCGGCCGGCGGCGGCGAGGCGCGCACGGTCCGGTAGGCCGTGACGTCGTCCACCTCCCAGCCCAGCTCGATCAGCCCGGCGACGAGCGTCTCCGTCGCGATGTCGGCACGGGGCAGGAAGACACGGTCGATCGGGTCGAAGACCGGGTCGTAGGGCGGCCAGTCCTCCAGGAGGCCCGCCGCGGACTGCTCGCCGCTCGGCACCAGGTCCGGCTTCACGCCGAAGGCCACCAGCGCCCTCGCGGTCTGCTCGCCCACCGCAGCCACCTTGATACCCGCAAAAGCCCGAGCATCAAGGCCGTACTCCTCGAACTTCTCCCGGACGGCCTTCACCGCGTTGACCGACGTGAAGGCGATCCACTCGTACCGGCCGGTCACCAGACCCTTGACGGCACGTTCCATCTGCTGGGGCGTGCGCGGCGGCTCGACGGCGATCGTCGGGACCTCGTGCGGCACGGCACCGTAGGACCGCAGCTGGTCGGAGAGCGACGCCGCCTGCTCCTTCGTCCGCGGCACGAGCACCTTCCAGCCGAACAGCGGCTTGGACTCGAACCACGACAGCTGGTCGCGCCGGGCGGCGGCGGAACGCTCGCCGACCACGGCTATCACCGGCCGGCCGCCGTCCGGCGACGGCAGCACCTTCGCCTGCTTCAGCGTCTGCGCGATCGTGCCGAGCGTCGCCGTCCAGGTGCGCTGGCGGGTCGTCGTACCGGCGATGGTCACCGTCAGCGGGGTGTCGGGCTTGCGGCCCGCCGAGACCAGCTCGGCCGCCGCCGCGGCCACGGAGTCCAGGGTCGTGGACACCACCACCGTGCCGTCCGACGCGCCCACCTCCGTCCAGCAGCGCTCGGAGGCGGTACGGGCGTCCACGAACCGGACGTCCGCGCCCTCGGCGTCCCGCAGCGGCACACCCGCGTACGCGGGCACACCGACCGCCGCCGCGACACCCGGGACGACCTCGAAGGTCACCCCGGCGTCGGCGCAGGCGAGCATTTCCTGGGCCGCGTACGTATCAAGTCCCGGGTCCCCGGACACCGCACGGACGACCCGCCTGCCGCCCCGCGCGGCCTCCATGACAAGATGAGCGGCATCCCGGGCAGCAGCCGGGACAGCGGCGGGTGTTGACGTGCCGTCAACCACCGTCAGCTGGGGCGTGCCCGTGCCCGGCGGTGACACCGAGGACGGGTCCGCGTCCATCGGCACGACGGAGACGCCCTGTCGGGCGTGCGTCCGGATCACGTCGAGCACCTCGTGCTCGGCGACCAGGACATCCGCGTGCGACAGCGCCTCCACGGCGCGCAGAGTCAGCAGTCCCGGATCCCCGGGTCCGGCACCGAGGAAGGTGACGTGCCCGTGTTCCGGACCGGCGGGAAGGGTGGTGGGGCTCACTGTGCTCGCTCCCCCATCAGACCGGCCGCGCCCTGGGCGAGCATCTCGGTGGCGAGTTCGCGACCGAGTGCCCACGCCTGGTCGTGCGTCTGGGGCACGGGACCGGTGGTGGACAGCTGCACCATGCGAGAGCCGTCGGTCGTACCGACGACGCCCCGCAGGCGCATTTCGTTGACAATCTGCGCGTCGGCCTGGCGGCCCCCCCGCTCGAGCGGAGCCGAGAAGGGGGGAAGGTCGGCCAGCGCACCCACAGGTGCACTGCAACCGGCCTCCAGGGCGGCGAGCAGGGACCGCTCGGCGGTGACGGCGACCCGCGTGAACGGGTCGTCCAGCTCGCCGAGCGCGGCGACGAGTTCCGTGTGCTGCGCGGCACACTCGATCGCCAGGGCCCCCTGGCCGGGGGCGGGCAGAACCGTGTCGACCGACAGGAAGTCGGTCACCTCGTCGATCCGGCCGATCCGGTTGAGCCCGGCCGCGGCCAGCACGACCGCGTCCAGCTCGCCGTCCCGGACGTATCCGATGCGCGTGTCGACGTTGCCGCGGATCGGGACCGTCTCGATGTCCAGGCCGTGGGCGCGGGCGTACGCGTTCAGCTGCGCCATGCGGCGCGGCGAGCCGGTACCGATGCGCGCACCGCGCGGGAGGTCGGTGAACTTCAGGGCGTCGCGCGCGACGATCACGTCCCGCGGGTCCTCGCGCACCGGTACGGCGGCCAGGGCCAGCTCCTCGGGCTGTGCGGTCGGCAGGTCCTTCAGCGAATGAACCGCGAAGTCGACCTCGCCCCGCAGCAGCGCGTCGCGCAGCGCCGTCACGAACACGCCGGTGCCGCCGATCTGCGCCAGCTGCTCGCGGGAGGTGTCGCCGTACGTGGTGATCTCGACCAGCTCGACGGGCCGCCCGGTCACCTGGCGGACGGCCTCCGCCACCTGCCCCGACTGGGCCATGGCGAGCTTGCTCCGCCTGGTCCCCAGCCGCAGTGCGTTCTCACTCATGCCGGTCGGTCCTTCTCGTCCGTGCTGTCCCCGGCCCGGGAGACGGAGGCGACCGTCTCGGGGTCGAGGTCGAAGAGGGTGCGCAACGCGTCCGCGTACCCGGCGCCGCCGGGCTCGGCCGCGAGCTGCTTGACCCGTACGGTCGGGGCGTGCAGCAGCTTGTCCACGACCCGGTGGACGGCCTGCCGGATCTCGCCGCGCTGGCGCTCGTCCAGGCCGGGCAGACGGCCGTCCAGCCGCGCGATCTCACCGGCGACGACGTCGGCGGCCATGGTGCGCAGCGCGACCACGGTCGGCGTGATGTGCGCCGCCCGCTGTGCCGCGCCGAAGGCCGCGACCTCGTCGGAGACGATACGCCGGACCTGGTCCGCGTCGGCCGCCATCGGCGCGTCGGCGGAGGCTTCCGCCAGCGACTCGATGTCCACCAGGCGGACCCCGGCCAGCCGGTGCACGGCCGCGTCGATGTCGCGGGGCATGGCCAGGTCGAGGAGGAAGAAGAAGGGGGCGGGGCGCTCGGCGACCGGCTCCGGCTTGCGGCGCTCGGGGATGCGGCCCACCGTCGCGGCGGTCGCGGCGAGCGCGGTGATCAGCTCGGCGTCCGTCTCGGGGGTACGGCGCTCCCGGCGGTCGAGGGTGCCTCCCGCGGCCCAGGCGGCGTGCTGCTCCAGGGTGGCCGCGTCCATGCCGGCCACGGCGGCCTCGCCCATCACGGAGAAGCCGGGCTGTGCGGCGGCCAGGTCGAGCGGGCAGTTCTCGTCGTTGCCGGCGGCGGACGCCAGCGGCGCCTTGGCCTTGCCGGTCGTACGCGCGGTGTCGGCCGCATGGGTGGAGCCGGCCGCCCGCGCGGTGCCGGTGACGTCGGCGATCTCGGCGACGGGGGCGCCGGTACGGCCCTCGACCGCCTGCGCGACCGCCTCCGCCGTGAGCACCAGACCCGTCGCCCCGGTACAGGAGACGACGACGTCGGCACGTGTCAGCTCGTCGCCCACCGCGTCCATCCGCACCGCGCGGGCGGTCACCGCGCCGGCGTCGGCGCCCTCGGTCCGGCCGGGCCCGTACTGCTCTTCGAGCAGGAGGGCGAGCCGCTCGGCGCGCTCGAAGGTGCGGTTGGCGACGACGATCTCGCCGACCCCGGCGCGCGCGAGCGTCGCGGCGGCCAGGGACGACATGGACCCGGCGCCGATGATCAGCGCCCGGCGGCCCGCGGCCCACTCCCGGACGTCGCCGCCCGCGGCCAGCTGCTCCAGGCCGAAGGTGACCAGGGACTGGCCGGCGCGGTCGATGCCCGTCTCGGAGTGGGCGCGCTTGCCGACCCGCAGGGCCTGCTGGAACAGGTCGTTCAGCAGCTTGCCGGCGGTGTGCAGCTCCTGGGCGCGGGCCAGGGAGTCCTTGATCTGGCCGAGGATCTGACCCTCGCCGACGACCATCGAGTCGAGCCCGCAGGCCACCGTGAACAGGTGGTGGACGGCCCGGTCCTCGTAGTGCACGTACAGGTACGGCGTCAGCTCGTCCAGGCCGACCCCGCTGTGCTGGGCGAGCAGCGTGGACAGCTCGGCGACACCGGCGTGGAACTTGTCCACGTCGGCGTACAGCTCGATGCGGTTGCAGGTGGCGAGCACCGCGGCCTCGGTGGCGGGCTCGGCGGCGACCGTGTCCTGGAGCAGCTTGATCTGGGCGTCCGCGCTCAGCGCGGCCCGCTCCAGCACGCTGACCGGGGCACTGCGGTGGCTCAGTCCGACGACGAGGAGACTCATGCCGGCATCACGGCGGGGACGTCCCCGTCGGGCCCCTGGTCGGCATCGCCGGCGGCCGCGCCGCGGGGAGCGGCGGCGGGCAGCGCGCCGTCGCCCGCGGCGGTCTCCTCGCCGGCCTTGCGCTGCTCGTGGAACGCGAGGATCTGCAGCTCGATGGAGAGGTCGACCTTGCGCACGTCGACGCCGTCCGGGACGGACAGCACGGTCGGCGCGAAGTTCAGGATGGAGGTCACACCGGCGGCCACGAGCCGGTCGCAGACCGGCTGGGCGGCACCGGCGGGGGTGGCGATCACACCGATCGACACGCCGTTGTCCTTGATGATCTTCTCGAGGTCGTCGGTGTGCTGGACCGGGATGCCCGCGACCGGCTTGCCGGCCATCGCCGGGTCGGCGTCGATCAGCGCGGCGACCCGGAAGCCACGGGAGGCGAAGCCGCCGTAATTGGCCAGGGCGGCGCCGAGGTTGCCGATACCGACGATCACAACCGGCCAGTCCTGGGTCAGGCCGAGTTCGCGGGAGATCTGGTAGACGAGATACTCCACGTCGTAGCCGACACCGCGCGTTCCGTAGGAGCCCAGGTACGAGAAATCCTTGCGCAGCTTGGCGGAGTTGACCCCCGCCGCCGCGGCCAGCTCCTCGGAGGAGACCGTGGGTACCGAGCGCTCCGACAGTGCGGTCAGGGCTCGGAGGTACAGCGGAAGCCGGGCGACGGTGGCCTCGGGAATCCCTCGGCTACGGGTCGCCGGTCGGTGTGTTCGGCCAGTTGCCACGGTGCTCCTGCGGGTAGAGCGGGGCTGCAGGCGGTCATACGTCCCCAGACCGCCCCGTCGACAGCAGGCTATGTCTTTGTGAACGCGTGCACAAAGATGGTGTCCGATTTGCCCACCAGAAGTGACCGGGGTCACGCGCGTTTCGCGCCTACGCCGGGAACCGGTGCATACACACCGGCGCTCCTTCGTTACTGGGGGCAAAACCGCACACACTCCTCACGAATCCCGCCCCCGAGACCAAACCGCCGTCGATCCTAAGCGACTTTCCGACCGGTTTGGACTAGTCGGTCAGTGCACGGCGCAGTCGCTCCTCGTTCACGCGCCAGAAGGTGTGCTGTTCACCATCGATGAGTACGACCGGGATCTGCTCCCAGTAGCGGTCGTGCAGTTCCCGGTCCTCGGTGATGTCCTTCGGCTCCCACGGCACGCCGAGGTCGCCGCAGACCTTCTCGACCACCGCCTGCGCGTCGTCGCACAGATGACAGCCGGGCTTGCGGACGAGAGTGACCAGCCGGGCACGCGGCTCGGCCCTGCGTCGGAAGAGGGGACTCATACCGGCCATTCTCGCGCGCTCCGCGCCCGTTCCGGATCGCTTCTTTAACGGCTCGGTCGCGCAGAGTTCACACCGCGCCAACCTCTCGACTCCGGAACCACCGAACAGACTGGCTATGCTCACGTCATGGCCCCTCTCGGATGGCTCACTCCCCGTAGGCGCTCCGCCACGGCGCGGAGCGTGTTGGCAGGCGAGGCCTCGGCGGAGGCCGCCCGCAAGTCCTCGCAGGAAGCCCCGCCCGCCATGCCGGAGGAACCGGAGTTCCCGGTGATCGGCGACGACAGGGCCGCCGCCTTCTTCGACCTCGACAACACCGTGATGCAGGGCGCCGCGCTGTTCCACTTCGGCCGGGGGCTGTACAAGCGGAAGTTCTTCGAGACCCGCGATCTCGCCAGGTTCGCCTGGCAGCAGGCGTGGTTCCGGCTGGCCGGCGTCGAGGACCCGGAACACATGCAGGACGCCCGCGACTCCGCGCTGTCGATCGTCAAGGGCCACCGGGTCGCCGAGCTGGAGTCGATCGGCGAGGAGATCTACGACGAGTACATGGCCGACCGCATCTGGCCCGGCACCCGCGCCCTCGCCCAGGCCCACCTGGACGCGGGCCAGAAGGTCTGGCTGGTCACCGCGGCCCCCGTCGAGATCGCCCACACCATCGCCCGCCGTCTCGGCCTGACCGGCGCCCTCGGCACGGTGGCCGAGTCCGTCGACGGCGTCTACACCGGCAAGCTGGTCGGCGAGCCGCTGCACGGCCCCGCCAAGGCGGAGGCGGTCCGCGCCCTGGCCGCGGCCGAGGGGCTGGACCTCTCGCGCTGCGCGGCCTACAGCGACAGCCACAACGACATCCCCATGCTCTCCCTGGTCGGCCACCCCTACGCGATCAACCCGGACGCCAAGCTCCGCCGGCACGCCCGCGAGCAGGACTGGCGCCTGCGGGACTACCGCACGGGCCGCAAGGCGGCGAAGGTCGGCATCCCGGCCGCGGCGGGCGTCGGCGCGGTCGCCGGCGGCACGGCGGCCGCGATCGCCCTGAGCCGCCGCCGCCGCTAGCGCCCCCCCACCCAGCCCAGCCCCGCCCCGGGCAGCCGGCCCGCGCCCGCGACCCCGGACAGCCGCCGGGCAGCCGGTCCGCGCCCGCGACGCCGGACAGCCGCCCCGACACGCCCGGTCACTGCTCCACGTGCCCTTTGATCGGGCTCATGTACATCACCACGTTCAACACGCCCCGCAGTTCACCGAAACACGCCCTTTTCCGGTCAACAACCGATCATTTTGCGGAACTTGACCCGGCATCAAACGACTACAGATGCGACGCAATCGGTGATTTGAGCAACTCGGTGTAGCAGGGCCTGTACGAAGCGTTATTCTCCTCAGACGCAAACCGGTACCCCTCCGTCGCTACGACGGGTGAAAGGTCCCGCACTGCACGTGATGGAAGCTCTGCCTCTGGGAGTCCCGTGTACCCACACGTCGGGGTTGACGCCTCGGGCCTGGCTACGCTGCGCGCAACAGTCGCAACGGTCAAAGAGACGCTGCGCGGCTTGGTCCCCCCCGCGTACGCCGTCCCCGCCTTCGCCACCGCCGCGCCCGCCGGCCCGTGCTACGCACTGGCCGAGGGCAGCGCGGCGGTCGGCAGACGCGGCCGCGCCACCGGCGCGGCCACCGCTCGCCGCCCGGCCGCCGACAGCGACAGCGCCCGGATGATGGACCTCGTCGAACGGGCCCAGGCGGGGGAGGCCGAGGCCTTCGGCCGGCTCTACGACCAGTACAGCGACACCGTCTACCGCTACATCTACTACCGCGTCGGCGGCCGGGCCACCGCCGAGGATCTCACCAGCGAGACCTTTCTGCGGGCGCTCAGAAGGATCGGCACCTTCACCTGGCAGGGCCGCGACTTCGGGGCCTGGCTGGTCACCATCGCCCGGAACCTGGTCGCCGACCACTTCAAGTCCAGCCGCTTCCGGCTGGAGGTCACCACCGGCGAGATGCTCGACGCCAACGAGGTCGAGCGCTCCCCGGAGGACTCCGTCCTGGAGTCCCTGTCGAACGCCGCCCTGCTCGACGCCGTGCGGCGGCTCAACCCGCAGCAGCAGGAGTGCGTGACGCTGCGCTTCCTCCAGGGCCTCTCGGTCGCCGAGACCGCACGCGTCATGGGCAAGAACGAGGGTGCCATCAAGACCCTCCAGTACCGCGCCGTACGCACGCTCGCCCGGCTGCTGCCGGACGACGCCCGCTGACCACGGACACCATGAGTGACTCTCAACTCACGTTCCGTGAAAGCCCGTTGTCTTTCTGATCCGATCATCCGCCGTCCGTAACCCAAGTGCCGCGCCAGTCGTTGTGCGGGATACAGGCTCCCTGTGGTCACGTCCCGGCCCTCCCCGATCGCACGATCGTGGGGAAGCGGTCGTGGGCGTGCGACCCTCAGGACCCCCTGGGGAGCCGACCGTCATGACGAGAGGAGGTGCCGCCAGTGATCGCGAACGTATCGGCGCACCGGCGGGCGAACGCCTTCGCCCAGGCCCTGGATGAGCAGTCCGACCGGGACACGGCGGCCGAGCAGTCCGCAGCGCCGGCGGAAGCACCGCCGACCACCGAGGAACATACCGAGCGGGGCAGGCTGCTGACCCTGACCACGGAACTGGACGCGCTGCCCAAGCCGCAGCTCGACCCCGAGGTCAAGGTCGTCCAGCGGGCCCAGCTGGTGGCCGCGATGGAGGCCATGCTCCAGGAGGGCACGGCGGCGGCGGACACGTCGGTACCGGAACAGCGGGCACACCGGGGCAGGGGCGCGCACCGGGCGAGTCCGCTGGGCAAACTCCGCCCGCGCACCAGACTGACCAAGGGGCTCGCGGCAGGCGGGCTCAGCGTGGGCGTGGCCGCCGGAGCCTTCGGCGGTGTCGCCGCCGCCAGCTCCGACGCCCTGCCCGGCGACTCGCTGTACGGCCTCAAACGCGGCATCGAGGACTTCAAGCTCAACTACCTGACCGACGGCGACGACCAGCGCGGCCAGACCTACCTCGACCAGGCGTCCACCCGGCTCAGCGAGGCCCGTCGGCTGATGGAGCGCGGCCGGGGCGGCCATCTGGACCACGAGTCCATCGGAGAGATCCGCCGCACCCTCTCCGGGATGCAGCACGACGTCACCGAGGGCCACCGCCTGCTCCACGCGGCCTATGAGGCGGACCCGGGCTCCCTCGGCCCCATCCAGGCGCTGTCCACCTTCTCCCGGTCCCACCGCGAGGCATGGAGCGCGCTCAGGGACAAGCTGCCCGTGCAGCTGGGCGACGTCAAACAGCGGGTGTCCTCGGTCTTCGACGCCATAGACGAAGAGGTCGCCCCGCTGGAGTCGCTGCTCCCGCCGCAGCCGGCCCAGTCCGGCGAGGGCAGACGCCACGGCGGCTCCGGCTCGCCCTCCACCGGCTCCTCCGGAAGCCACCGGTCGGCCGAACCCAGCGCCGGCAGCACGCCGTCCGCGGGCAAGCACACCGGCACCGGCACACCGAGCGGCTCGGCCACCGGCAGCACCGTCGAGGGTCTCATCGGCGGCGACACGGGTGGCCTGCTCGATCCGCCGAAGACGGGTACCGAGGGCAGTTCACCGTCCGCGGGCAAGTCCCCCACGGCCCAGCCGGACGTCACCATCCCCCCGCTCCTGCCCGACCTGCTCCCCGGCCTGGGCATCGACAGCGAGGACGCGGGCTAGCGGCCCCACGGCCACGGCATCCGGGGCGCCCCTTTCCGAGCAGGGGCGCCCCGGATGCGGCACCGCACAGATCAGAAGAACACCGACCGCCGCTGCACCAACAGCTTGTACAGCGTGTGCTGGATCTGCTCCCGCACCTGGTCGGTCAGGTTGAACATCAGCATCGGGTCCTCCGCCGCCTCCGGCGGATATCCGTCCGTCGGGATCGGCTCGCCGAACTGGATCGTCCACTTCGTGGGAAGGGGGACCGCGCCCAGCGGCCCCAGCCACGGGAAGGTCGGCGTCAGCGGGAAGTACGGGAACCCCAGCAGACGGGCCAGGGTCTTCGCGTTGCCGATCATCGGGTAGATCTCCTCGGCCCCCACGATCGAGCACGGGATGATCGGCACCCCTTGGCGCAGGGCCGTCGAGACGAAACCGCCACGGCCGAACCGCTGGAGCTTGTACCGCTCGCTGAAAGGTTTCCCGATGCCCTTGAAACCCTCCGGCATCACCCCGACCAGCTCGCCCTGGCTCAGCAGCCGCTCCGCGTCCTCCGCGCACGCCAGCGTGTGTCCCAGCTTGCGCGCCAGTTCGTTGACCACCGGCAGCACGAAGACCAGGTCGGCCGCCAGCAGCCGCAGATGCCGCCCGGCCGGATGGTGGTCGTGCACCGCCACCTGCATCATCAGGCCGTCCAGCGGCAGCGTCCCGGAGTGGTTGGCGACGATCAGCGCGCCGCCCTCGGCCGGGACGTTCTCGATGCCCTTCACCTCGACCCGGAAGTACTTCTCGTACACCGGCCGCAGCAGCGACATCAGGACCTGGTCGGTCAGCTCCTCGTCGTAGCCGAAGTCGTCGACCTCGTAGTCCCCGGTGAGCCGGCGCCGCAGAAAGGCCAGCCCCGCCGCCACCCGCCGCTCCAGGCCGCCGTCCCGCCCGTCGGCGTCCGACTGCTCCAGCGGCTCCTCCTCGTGGCCCACAGGCCCCTCCTCCCGCGCCCGCTCCCGGCCCGGCAGGGACTGGACGGCACCGATCTCGCCCGGCTCGCCGAGCGCCCCGCGCCGGCTCCCCCGGCGCCGCGCCTGGCGCTGAGCGGCGCTCCCTCGGGACCGGTCGTCGTCGAACGGAATGACCTTGGCATCCGCCATCGTTGCCGCTCTCCTCAGTTGGCGCTGTGCGTCTGGGGGTGTCCGCCTGCCCTCGCGGTCAGCGCGGCGATCCGGTCGAAGGCCCCCGCGAGGGACTCCGGCGGCAGCAGCCCGGGGCTCTGGCCGTGCGCGAAGTCCGCGAAGGTCTCGGCCGTGGTGTAGCGGGGCGTGAAGCCCAGCGTGTCGCGCATCTGGACGGTGTCCACCACGCGCCCATGGGTGAGCAGCCGGATCTGCTCCGGCGAGAAGTCCGTCATGCCGAGCGTACGGACCAGGGAGCCGGCCCAGGTGACCGCGGGCAGCAGCAGCGGCACGGTGGGCCGTCCGAGCCGCCGGGAGCACTGCGAGAGCAGCAGCACGCCGTCCCCGGCGATGTTGAAGGTGCCGCTGTTGAGGGTGCCCCGGCGGGGCTCGTGCGAGGCGATCCGCAGCACCTCGATCACGTCGTCCTCGTGCACGAACTGCAGCCGCGGGTCGTAGCCGAACACGGTCGGCAGGACGGGCAGCGCGAAGTACGAGGCGAGGGGGGTGTCCGCGGACGGCCCCAGGATGTTGGCGAACCGCAGCACGCACACGGCGACGTCCGGCCGCCGCCGCGCGAACCCGCGCACATAGCCCTCCACCTCGACGGCGTCCTTCGCGAAGCCGCCGCTGGGCAGCGACTTGGGCGGGGTCGTCTCGGTGAACACGGCCGGATCGCGCGGCGCGGACCCGTACACGTTCGTACTGGACTTCACCACGAGCCGCTGCACGGACGGCGACTTCTGGCAGGCACCGAGCAGCTGCATGGTGCCGATGACATTGGTCTCCTTGACCGTGGCCCGGCTCCCGCCGCCCAGCGCCGTGCCCGTCACGTCCATGTGGACGACCGTGTCGGCGCCCGTCTCGGCGAGCACCCGGGCGATGGTCGGCTGCCGGATGTCGGCCTGGATGAAGTCGGCTCCGCCCAGATGGTGCGCCGGCGGCACCGCGTCCACGGCGATCACCCGGTCGACCTCCGGGTCCCGCTGGATCCGCCGCACGAACCGGCCGCCCAGCTGCCGCGCCACTCCGGTGACGAGCACGACCTTTCCCAAGATCAGCGCCTTCCTTCCCGCGTAACCGGTATCCCGCGTTCCCCGTGTGCGGCCAACCTAGCCGGTCGATGTTGCACTGTGATGACCCTCGATGCACGAGGTGACGGAATTTCCCCCATCGGCACAGGCCGGAACATGACTGTGGCCCCCCACCACTGTCGGTGGGGGGCCACAGGGCCACGCTTTCGCGGCGCCGCATACCTCGTAGTTCACCCCCGCTGACGCGGGGAGCGGACTACTTCTTGTTGCGACGCTGAACGCGCGTGCGCTTGAGCAGCTTGCGGTGCTTCTTCTTGGCCATCCGCTTGCGCCGCTTCTTGATAACAGAGCCCACGACTACCCTCGCTCACTTCTCATCACTCGGTTGTTTGGGCGCCATGGGCCCACACGACCTACGAGGGGCTAGCCTACCCAACCGAGCGCCGAGGTCGTAATCGAGGGGGCGCCCCCGGGTCACCCGGGGGTCGCCGTCAGGCCGTCTCCACCCCCACATAGCTGTCGCGGAGGTACTCGTGTACCGCTTGTTCCGGGACGCGGAACGACCGTCCCACCCGGATCGCGGGCAGATGACCACTGTGCACCAGGCGGTACACGGTCATCTTCGACACTCGCATCACCGAGGCGACCTCCGCCACGGTAAGGAACTGAACCTCGTTCAGAGGCCTCTCGCCAGCTGCAGCCATGACACACCTGAACCTTCCGCACTCGACGGCCACCGGCTTCCCCTTCCGGTGACTCTTCGTCGCTGCGTGCTCACTCCCCAATGTAGGGGCGGGTGATGCGAGTGGGGAAGAGGTGCACCCATCGGCGGCCTACTGTGACAGACACGCTCGATTGAGTACGTAGCGGATCAGCGGCCGGTAGTAACTAGACCGCACTGCGTCATCAACCGGAACGACGACGGACACCCGCCCCTCGGCCTCCCCCACGAACAGCGCGGGATCGTCGGTGTCGGCCAGACCGACGGCCTCGAACCCCAGCTGACCAGCACCGCAGACCCACCCGTGATCCCCCACGACCAGCTCGGGCAGCCGCCCGCCGGCCGCCGCCGCGGCATCCAGCGCGACCCGAACCGGGAGCGGCGAGTGGCTGTGGGCACCCGGCTCACAACCGGGGCGCCCGCTCGCCGGTTCCCGCACCAGGGCAACCCCTCGTACGTAGTCGAGGCGATGGGTGCGTAGGCCGAACCGGGTCAATATGTCGACACAGTGACCCTGCGCCGGGGTGAGTACCTCACATCCCGCCGCCGACAAGGCATCCGCCAAGGCGACGTAGAAGCCGAGCAGTCGCTGCGGATGCCCCGTGCCGAGCAGCACGGGCGCGCCGCGCCGGGCCACCGCACGGATCCGACCGGCGAAAGCGTCCAGTGCGGTAAGCGTCCGATCCGGATCGATCACATCCGGACCGGATGTGTACCGAGGGTCGGCCGAAACCCCGCACCTCTCCGCCATCAGCCCGAGCAAGTCCCGGAACCCCCAGGGACCTTCGGGGTCGATACCGATCAGTGCGCGAGGATCCCGGGCGGCGAACAACCGGTAGCTCCGCAGGCTCGCCTCCCGCGAGGTGGCCACGACTCCGGCCAGCCCGACGGCCACCAGATGCGCGCGGAGCCGGGCGGGGGTCGACACGGTTGCGATGGTGGCCCAGCGGGGGACGGGACGGGACGGAATCCAGGAAAATCCGCACGGTTGGCCTAATCCGACCCCACACCGACACCCCACCCGGCAGCGGCTGAACACGGGGGCGGCCCCGGCACACCTCCGCCCCGGCGCCCCACCCCACCCCACCGACCGAGCCGACCGGCGGCGGCTGAACACGGGGGCGGACCCGGTGCGTGCGCCATGGCCCCGACGGGCGTCCGTGACGGTGCTCTTCCAGCCGACCGAGACGGGTGGGCGGGCGGAACGGGGTCCAGGGGGCGGAACCCCCTGGTCGCCTCAGGGCAGCAGCCCCCGCAGCGGGAACACGGCCCGCCGAGTGGCCAGCACGGCCTGGTCCACGCGGTCCGCGGGATCGTACCCGTCCTCCCACCCCCGGTACCCCACCGGCCACCGCCCGTCCGTCATCCGCTGCGGCCCCAACTGCCGCGTCCGCGCGTACACTTCCTGCCGCCAGCCCTCGGGGATCATCGCCTCCGGAGCCACCGGCTTCCCCGCCACGATCCCCACCAGATGCGTCCACGAGCGCGGTACGACATCCACCACCGCGTACCCGCCCCCGCCCAGCGCGATCCACTTCCCGCCCGCGTACTCGTGCGCCAGTTCATGACACGCCACCTGCACCGCCCGCTGCGCGTCCAGCGACACGGCCAGATGGGCCAGCGGGTCCTCGAAGTGCGTGTCGGCGCCGTGCTGCGAGACGAGCACCTGCGGCCGGAACTCGGCGAGCAGCTCCGGCACCACGGCGTGGAACGCCCGTACCCACCCCGCGTCCCCGGTCCCGGCGGGCAGCGCCACGTTCACGGCGGCCCCCTCCCCCGCCCCGGCGCCCGTCTCCTCGGGCCAGCCGGTCTGCGGGAACAACGTCCGGGGATGCTCGTGCAGCGAGATCGTCAGCACCCGGGGGTCCTCCCAGAACGCGGCCTGCACCCCGTCCCCGTGGTGCACGTCGACGTCCACGTAGGCGACCCGCTCGGCCCCCAGCTCCAGCAGCCGGGCGATGGCCAGCGCCGCGTCGTTGTAGACGCAGAACCCCGACGCGCCGCCCGGCATCGCGTGGTGCAGCCCGCCCGCGAAGTTCACGGCGTGCAGGGCATCGCCCCGCCACACCGCCTCCGCCGCCCCCACCGACTGCCCCGCGATCAGCGCGGACACCTCGTGCATCCCGGCGAACGCGGGATCGTCGATCGTGCCGAGCCCGTACGACCCGTCGGCCCCCGCCGGATCCGCGGACGCGGCCTTCACGGCGTCGATGTAGTCCTCACGGTGGACCAGCCGCAGCGTCGACTCGCCGGCCGGTTTCGCCGAGACGATCTCCAGCTCCCGGTCGAGCCCGAAGGCACCGACCAGCCGGCGGGTCAGGTCCAGCCGGACCGGGTCCATCGGATGGCTCGGGCCGAAGTCATAGCCCGTTACTGCCTCGTCCCACATCAGCTGTGCGCGGCCGCTCATGCCCGCCACCGTATCGGTCCGGTTGAGGGGCGAACGACCTGGCATACCCGAGCGTCACCAGCACCAACACCATCGGCACCAGCATGGCCCCCCGATAGCTCCAGGCGTCTCCCAGGGCACCCACCAGCGGCGAACCGATCAGGAAGCCCACGTAATTGAAGATGTTCAGCCGCGCGATCGCCGCGTCCGAGGCCCCGGGGCCGTGATGCTCGAAAGCGTGCCTCCCCGCCGCCGCGAACGTCTGCGGCACCAGCACGCACAGGCCGAGCCCCAGCAGGGTGAACCCGAGCATCCCCAGCCACGCGCCGGGCGCCGTGGCCACCACGGCGAACCCGCCGGCCGCGACCACCGCCCCGAGCCGTACGACCGCCACCGCCCCGAACCGCCGCACCCCGAAGTCCCCTAGGGTCCGGCCCACCAGGGTGGTCACCATGTACACGTTGTACGGCACCGTCGCCAGCTGCTCCGAGCTGCCCAGCACGTCCTTCAGATACTTCGCGCTCCAGTTGGAGACCGTCGAGTCCCCGATGTAGGCGAAGGTCATCACCAGGCACAGCGGCAGCAGCAGCTTGAAGACGACACCGCCCCCCTGCGCCTGCCCCCGCTCCTCCCGGTCCGCCGAGACGCCGCCCCCGTCGACGTACCACCGGCTCCCCACCAGCGTCGCCGGCAGCAGCACGGCCGTCACCGGCAGGTACGACACCCACAGCGCCAGATGCCAGTGCGCCCCCGCCCAGGACAGCGAGGCCCCCAGGATCCCGCCCAGGCTGTAGGCGGCGTGGAAGCTGAGCATGATGCTGCGCCCGTACGATCGCTGGAGGCTGACGCCGAGCATGTTCATCGACGCGTCCAGCGCCCCCACCGCCAGGCCGAAGACGCCCAGCGCCACCGCCAGCGCGGCCATCTGACCGGGCCCGCCCGCCCCGACGCCGAGCAACGCCAGCAGCACCACCGGCTGGGACCAGCGCAGCAGCCGGCTGGGCGGGATCCGCTTCACCAACTGCTCCGTGGTCACACTGCCGACGCCGGCGAGGATCGGCACGGCGGCCAGGAAGACCGGCAGCAGCGCGTCGGAGACGCCGTACCGGTCCTGGACGGCCGGGATGCGCGTCACCAGCAGGGCGAAGGCGACGCCCTGCGCGAAGAAGCTGAACGCCAGCGAGGCCCTACCGCGCCGCAGCACATCAGTCATGGCGGCGAGAGTAGGGCCCCGGGCTACCCGTGGGTAGATCCAGCCAAAGATGAATTTCCTTCAGCTTCGCTGGACCGGTTCGCGGGTCAGGCCGCGACGGTCACCGCCGGCCGCTCGGTCCGGCCCGCCTCGGCCTCGACCTCGGCCTTGAGTATCCGCTCCATCGGCTCCACCGCCAGCCCACCGCTGACCACGAAGCCGATCGCCATGGCGCCGATCAGGAAGACGCTGCCCAGCCACACCATCGTGTCCACCGGGATGGTGTAGGCACCCACGAACCGCGCGACGCACTCGGCGAACAGCACCACGCCCCAGACGATCGAGAAGGCGTTCTCCTTGCGCCGGAAGGCCGCGGAGTCGGCCGCGCCGCCGGACGTCAGCCGCTGCCACGCGGCTTCCTTGGCGGCGTCGCCCTTGACGAGGAAGGGCTTCATGCCGGCGGTCATCATCGGCTTTCCCAGCCGGACGGAGACCAGGATGCCGATGGCGACCACGCTGCTGACCCCGCTGTCCTTGGCCAGCATCAGCCGCGGGTCGCCGGAGACGAAGCTCAGCAGCAGCGAGACGACGTTCACGACGAGGATGAGTCCCGCGAGCGCGTTGGTCTTCCGCTCCGCGACCAGGCTCCACACGGTCCGTACGGCGGGCACCACGCTGCTCCAGGCGAGCGCCGCGAAGGTGCTCGTCCCGAAGCCGTCCTTGAAGAGGTAGTACGAGCCGAGCGGCACCGCGACATCGATGAGCAGCGGCTTGAAGTTGTCCAGCACGCTCGGCTGCCGGCTCTGGGACCCCGTGTTCTTCGTCATGCCCTCAGCTTCGCCGTAGCGAGGGGTCCGGCAGTAGAAACGATCGTCCGGAGGTCCGCATGACAAATGTCAGCCGGGACGCCCGACCGCGGTCACATCAGCAGGTCGGCCAACTCGCCCGGGGTCGAGAAGAGTTGCCGGGCGCCCGCGAGCCGGGCCGCCGGGGTCATCGCGGTGAACCCGTACACGTCCATCCCGGCCGCCACGGCCGCCTGTACGCCCAGCGGGGAGTCCTCGACGACCACGCACCGCTCGGGGGCCACTCCCATCCGTTCGGCCGCGTACAGGAACAGATCCGGTGCCGGCTTTCCCCGTCCCACGTCCTCCGAGCTGAAGATCCTGTCCTCCGGGAACCACCGGTCGAGCCCGGTGGTGCGGTGTCCCACCCGGATCCGCGCATGGCTCCCGGAGGAGGCCACGCAGTACGGCACCCCGTCCGCGGCCAGCTTCTCCAGCACGCCGGTGACCCCGGCGACGGGCTGCAACTCCCGCTCGAACGCGGCGAACACCCTTGTGTGGAAGACCTCGTCGAAGTCCGCCGGCAGCCGCCGTCCCGTCCGCTCCAGGATCAGGTCATGGATCCGGTGCATCGCCGACCCCATGTAGTCACGGATGGAGTCCTCGTACGACGTGGGGTGGCCCAGCTCGGTCAGATACGCGGCAAGGAGCCGGTTCGATATGGGCTCGCTGTCCACGAGCACACCGTCGTTGTCGAAGATGACGAGGTCATAGCGCATGGCATCGAGCCTAGAGGACGCCA
>NZ_JAINRE010000180.1 GCF_020400595.1 Streptomyces naphthomycinicus
CGAACCGTGGCAGCAGGTGCTCGCCCCGGGGGACGCCGGCGTGGAGCTGACCGTGCTGGACGTGGCCGGGCAGGACACCGACGAGGTCATCGCCGGCCTGGTCGGTCGCGGGTACGACCTGAAGCGGGACGTCCCGCTGCGGGCATGGCTGCTGCGGCTGGGCCCGGCCGAGCACGTGCTGGTGGGGCTGCTGCACCACATCGCGGGCGACGCGTGGTCGCTGGGTCCGCTGGCGGCGGACCTGGGGACGGCGTACGCCGCCCGGTGCCGCGGCGAGGCCCCCGGCTGGGCACCGCTGCCCGTGCAGTACGCCGACTACACGCTCTGGCAGCGTGAGGCCCTG
>NZ_JAINRE010000181.1 GCF_020400595.1 Streptomyces naphthomycinicus
ACTGATCGACCGGGTACGGGACACCGACCTGCGGGCGTTCGCCCACCAGGACGTGCCGTTCGAGCACCTGGTGGAGGTGCTCAACCCCGTCCGTTCCATGTCCCGGCACCCCCTGTTCCAGGTGCTGCTCGCCTTCCAGAACACCACACCGCCCAGCCTCGGGCTCCCCGGTCTCGACCTGACCGCCGAACCGGCCGAACTCGAAGCGGCGAAGTTCGATCTCACCGTCAACCTCAACGAGGTTTTCGATGGTGTGGGTGGGCCGGCTGGGTTGTCGGGTGTGTTCGGTTTCTCGGTTGATGTGTTTGACCGGGGGACTGTC
>NZ_JAINRE010000182.1 GCF_020400595.1 Streptomyces naphthomycinicus
GCGTTCGCCGCCGCGTACCCACCCTGCCCCGCACTGCCCACGACACCCGCGAGCGACGAGAACAGCACAAAGGCCCGCAGACCCAGACCCGCCGTCAGCTCATGCAGATACCAGGCACCGTCGACCTTCGCCCTCAGCACCCCGTCGACCCGCTCAGCGGACAGCGACTCCACCGTGCCGTCGTCCAGCACACCCGCCGCATGCACCACACCCGTCAACGGATGGGCCGCGACCACACGCGCCAACGCATCACGATCGGACACGTCACAAGCCACCACGTCCACCACGGCACCCAGCTCGCCCAGCTCCGCGACGAG
>NZ_JAINRE010000183.1 GCF_020400595.1 Streptomyces naphthomycinicus
TGGCGCGGCGGACCGGCACCAGTCTGTTCATGGTGCTCCAGGCCGCCCTCGCCGCGCTGTACACCCGGCTGGGCGCCGGCACGGACATCCCGATCGGAAGCCCGATCGCGGGACGCACGGACGAGGCGCTGGACGATCTCGTCGGCTTCTTCGTGAACACGCTGGTCCTGCGCACCGACACCAGCGGCGATCCCACCTTCACCGAACTGCTGGGCCGCGTACGGGAGACGGCACTGTCGGCGTACGCACACCAGGACGTGCCCTTCGAGCACCTGGTGGAAGTACTGAACCCGTCCCGCTCGCTGTCCCACCA
>NZ_JAINRE010000184.1 GCF_020400595.1 Streptomyces naphthomycinicus
GCTGGTCCTGCGCACCGACCTGTCCGGCGACCCGACGTTCACCGAACTCCTCGACCGGGTCAAGGACACCGCCCTCGGCGCCTACGACCACCAGGACCTCCCCTTCGAACGCCTCGTGGAGGAACTCGCCCCCAGCCGGGACCTGTCCCGCAATCCGCTGTTCCAGACGATGCTCGTCCTCCAGGCGCCCGGCAGCGCGGAGGGGCGGACATGGGAGCTGACGGGCACGCGGATCGAGCCGGCCGAGATCGAGCGGGGTGTCGCCAAGTTCGACCTGACGCTCACTGCGGTCGAATCGGCGGACGGACTGCGC
>NZ_JAINRE010000185.1 GCF_020400595.1 Streptomyces naphthomycinicus
CAGCACTTCGCCATCCGCCTCCGCGGCAGTCAGCTGGAGATCGAACTTGGCGTCCTGACCGCCTACACCGACTTGCTCGACCGTCAGGCCGGGCAGGCTCCACGCGTTGCCGTCCGGGGTGTTCTGGAAGACGAACAGGGTCTGGAACAGCGGGTTGCGGGACAGGTCCCGGTCGGGGGCCAGCTCGTCGACGAGGCGTTCGAAGGGGAGGTCCTGGTGGTCGTAGGCGCCGAGGGCGGTGTCCTTGACCCGGGCCAGCAGTTCGGTGAACGTCGGGTCGCCGGACAGGTCGGTGCGCAGGACGAGG
>NZ_JAINRE010000186.1 GCF_020400595.1 Streptomyces naphthomycinicus
GTCCGCTGGGCCTGCTGGGGTCGATGTGGCGTCGGTGACGGTGGTGGAGGCGCGTACGGGCGACGGTGACGAGTCGCCGGTGGTGTTGGTGGGCCGGGTGCTGGCGTCGGTGCAGGCGTGGCTTGCGGAGGAGGACGCGGAGGGCGGCCGGCTGGTCGTGGTGACGCGGGGTGCGGTGCCGGCCGGTGGTGACGCGGCGGTGACCGATCCGGGTGGTGCGGCGGTGTGGGGGTTGGTGCGGGCCGCGCAGGCGGAGAACCCGGACCGGATCGTCCTCGTCGACACCGACACCGACACCGA
>NZ_JAINRE010000187.1 GCF_020400595.1 Streptomyces naphthomycinicus
GGCGGGTGGGTGTCGACGACAACTTCTTCGAACTCGGCGGTCACTCCCTCCTCGCCACCCGGCTGGTGTCGCGGGTGCGTTCGGCGCTGCGGGCGGAACTGCCCGTCCGCGCCCTGTTCGAGGCACCGACCGTGGCGGGTCTGGCCCGGCGGCTGACGACGGCGGCGTCCGCGCGCCCGCAGCTGAGCCGGCGCACCCGCCCCGGCACCCTGCCGCTGTCGTACGCACAGCGTCGCCTGTGGTTCATCAACCAGCTCGACACCAGCGCCCCCCTGTACAACATCTCGCTCTCGC
>NZ_JAINRE010000188.1 GCF_020400595.1 Streptomyces naphthomycinicus
TCACCAGCGGGATGTTGTAGGCGGCCACGGTGGTGTCGAGCTGGTTGACGAACCACAGACGGCGCTGTGCGTACGACAGCGGCATGCGCTCCGGCCGGTCGGCGGGCACGGGGCCGGGACGGGCGGCGGAGTTCTTGTCCAGGCGGGCGGCGAGCCCGGCGACGGTCGGCGCCTCGAACAGGGCCCGGATCCCGGGCTGGGCGGACAGCACGGACCGGATCCGGCTGAGCAGCCGGGTGGCGAGGAGGGAGTGACCGCCGAGTTCGAAGAAGTTGTCGTCGACACCCACCCGCG
>NZ_JAINRE010000189.1 GCF_020400595.1 Streptomyces naphthomycinicus
GATCCGCTGCTGCTGCCGCTCCGGGGTGGCGTTGAAGACCACGACCAGGTCGCCCAGCTTCATGGTGATCACGCCCGGTGTCTCGTCCTTGCCGGACAGCGGGAAGGAGAGCCGGTCCTGCACCTGCGCGGCGGTGTCCAGCGAGAACGCCTGCTCGGTGGTGCGGATCCTCAGCAGGTCCCGGTAGGCGGCCGAGGCGCCGGTGATCTGGGGGCAGCCCACCTTCACCGTGCCGAGCAGCGGCCTGGCGTAGTCCCACTTGGACCGGTTGTCGGCGGCCGGGGGCAG
>NZ_JAINRE010000018.1 GCF_020400595.1 Streptomyces naphthomycinicus
CGCCGACGTCCCCGGGCTCGACCCCTCCACCAAGGCCCTCGTCGCCGCCTACCGCACTCTCAAGAACGCATCGGAGAACTGATCATGCAGCTCGGTCTCATCGGTCTCGGCAAGATGGGCGGCAACATGCGCGAGCGGGTCCGCCGCGCCGGCCACACCGTCATCGGCTACGACCGCAACCCTGAGGTCTCCGACGTCAAGAGCCTCGCCGAACTGGTCGAGAAGCTGGACGCGCCCCGCCAGGTGTGGGTGATGGTCCCGGCCGGCACGGCCACCCAGGGCGTCATCGACGAGCTCAAGGACCTGCTGTCCGAGGGCGACACCGTCATCGACGGCGGCAACTCCCGCTGGACCGACGACGAGAAGCACGCCGCCGAACTCGGCATCAAGGGCATCGGCTTCGTCGACGCCGGTGTCTCCGGCGGCGTGTGGGGGCTCCAGAACGGCTACGCGCTCATGGTCGGCGGCGACAAGGAGCACGTCGACCGGCTCCGGCCGATCTTCGAGGCGCTCAAGCCGGAGGGCCCGTACGGCTACGTCCACGCGGGCCGGGTCGGCGCCGGGCACTTCTCGAAGATGGTCCACAACGGCATCGAGTACGCCATGATGCAGGCCTACGCCGAGGGCTGGGAGCTGCTGGAGAAGGTCAAGTCCGTGGAGAACGTCCGCGAGGTCTTCCGCTCCTGGCAGGAGGGCACGGTCATCCGGTCCTGGCTGCTCGACCTCGCGGTCAACGCGCTGGACGACGACGAGCACCTGGAGAAGCTGCGCGGTTACGCGGAGGACTCCGGCGAGGGACGCTGGACCGTGGAGGCGGCCATCGACAACGCGGTGCCGCTGCCGGCGATCACCGCGTCGCTGTTCGCGCGGTTCGCCTCCCGGCAGGACGACTCGCCGCAGATGAAGATGATCGCCGCGCTGCGCAACCAGTTCGGCGGCCACGCGGTCGAGAAGAAGGACTGACCCGCCGTGGGGGACCTCCTGCTGGTCCGCCACGGTGAGACGGAGTGGAGCAGGTCGGGACAGCACACCAGCTGGACCGACCTGCCCCTGACCGAGCACGGCGAGGAACAGGCCAAGTCCCTCGCCCCGCTCCTCACCGGCCGGACCTACGCCCGCGCGCTGGCCAGCCCGCTGAGCCGCGCCCTGCGCACCGCCGACCTGGCGGGCATACCCGGGGTCGTACCCGACCCCGACCTGCACGAGTGGGACTACGGCGGCTACGAAGGCATCACCACCGTGCAGATCCACCGCACCCGTCCCGACTGGAACCTGTGGACCGACGGCGTGCCGCCCGGTCCCGCGGGACACCCGGGCGAGTCACCGCAGCAGATCGGCGCCCGCGCGGACCGGGTCCTGGCCCGCGTCGACGCGGCCCTCGCCGAGGACGCCGGCGACGTGATCATCGTCGCCCACGCCCACTTCCTGCGCGTGCTCACCGCCCGCCGTCTGGGCCTGCCGCCCGCCGACGGCCGTCTGTTCCAGCTTGCCACCGGCACGGTCAGCCGTCTGTCGACGGAACACGACCGCCCGGTGATCGCGGAGTGGAACGTCCGGCCCTAGGCGTCCCGTCCGTCTCCCCCCGCCGGGCCACCGGCGCGGGGAGACGGGGACCGGGACCCTCCCGCCCCTTCAGGCAAACGGAACCTGAACTACACCTTGTGTCCTGGTGCACAACTCTTCCGCCTCCTGTCCTGTCGAACGGATGGACAACGGCGTCAGCCCCGGTGTGCGGCGCCAACCCGGAAGAGGAACCCTGCCCATGACGATCCGTCGGCTGAGCGGAATCCTGCGCGTGCGCGGGACGACCGATCTGCTCCTCGTACTGCTGCTCGGCACGAGTTTCGCCGCGCTCCCCGTCTTCGCCCTGCTGCCCTCCCTGTGGGGCTTCGCGGCGGCGGCGACCGTGACCTATGCGGTGGACGAGGTGCTGCATGTGCGGGCTCCGCACTTCGTGCGCCGGCTGGCGGCACTGCACCTCGACCGCACCATGCGGTTCGCCGTGCGCACGGTGATGCTGCTGGCCCTGGCCAGCCGGCTGGACGCACCGGACCCGGTGCTGGTGACCGCGTTCGCCGTGGTCAGCGCGCACTTCGCGCTGATGATGTTCTACACGGCCGTGCACCACGCCGTCCGGCGCCGCCGGATCCTGCCGCTGGTGGTGCGCAACCTGGACATGAGCGAGCTGCCCGTCCCGCCGCAGCCACCGGCGCTGCTCTACCGCCGTCACCTGCGCAAGCTCCTGCACCTGGACCTGCCGACGCACGCCGGGCTCCTCGTCGCGCTGGCCGCCGGCAGCACCCCGGCCGCCTACGCCGGTTTCGCGTCGACGGCCGGGCTGACCGTCGCCGGCGCGCTCGCGCTGCTGGTGCAGTACCGCAGGACGCGCCGGATGCCCGGCCGCGAGGAGGTGTTCGCCGCCGTCAACGGCCGACTGGGCGCGTATCGCCCCGAGGTGGCCCTGTACTTCAGCTTCGCCGCCGTCTCCCGCGACTTCATGTACCAGGTCAACATGTGGATCGAGACGCTGGAACAACTGGACCTGCGCCCGGTGATCATCCTGCGCGAGCGGGCCTCGTTCCGTCATCTCAGCCGGACCCGGATCCCGGTGGTCTGTGTCCCGAAGGCGGACGACCTCGCCGAACTGGACCTCTCCGCCGTCCGCGTCGTCCTCTACCCCGGCAACGCGGGCAAGAACGTCCACATGCTGCGCGTGGCGGAGGCCAAGCACGTCTTCATCGGGCACGGCGACAGCGACAAGCTGGCCAGCAGCAACCGGGTCAGCAAGGTGTACGACGAGATCTGGGTGGCCGGCCGCGCGGGCCGCGACCGGTACCAGCGGGTGCGGCACGCCATCGACGACGGCGCCATCGTGGAGGTGGGCCGCCCTCAGCTCTCCGCGATCCGCCTGCACGCCGACCACACCCCGGGCCCCCTGCCCACCGTCCTCTACGCCCCCACCTGGGAGGGCTGGAGCGACGACGACTGCCACACCTCCCTGATCCCGATGGGCGTCCCGCTCGTCGAGAAGCTCCTCGCGGAGAACGTGCGGATCATCTACAAGCCCCACCCCCTCACCGGCAAGCGTTCGGCCGAGGCGGCGGCGGCCGACCGGGCCGTCCGCGAGCTGCTGCGCGCCGACAACGAGCGGCGCGGCGCCGCGGAGGCGGAGGCGGCGATCGCCGCGGCGCGCCCCCGGCTGAAGGAGATCCGGACCCGCCTCGACGAACTGGCGGGCCGGCACACGGGCGACGACGCGACGCAGGTGCGCGAGGCCCGGATCCCGGACCACGCGGCGGCGGCCGAGTGGCAGGAGCTGCGGGCCGCATGGCACCGCCTCTTCTGGGAGAGCCGCGGCCCGCTCCGGCACCAGGTGGTCGTCGCGCAGCTGCCGTCCCTGTACGAGTGCTTCAACCAGGCCGACATGCTGATCAGCGACGTCTCCTCGGTGGTCGCGGACTTCGTGGCGAGCCTCAAGCCGTACGTCCTGACCAACGCCCACGACCTCGCCGACGCCGAGTTCCGGGCGGCCTACACCACGGCCGGGGGCGCCTACCTCCTGGACCGTGCCTGCACCCGTCTGCCGGAGATCCTCGCCGCGGTCCGTACCCCGGGCTCCGACCCGATGGCCTCCTCCCGCCGCACTCTCAAGGAGTACGTCCTGGGCCCCGACCATCCGACGTCCATGGACCGCTTCAGAGCAGCGGTGAACGAGCTGGCGGCCAGGGCGGAGGCGGAACTCGGTCCCCCGGCGGCCGGCTTGGCGGCATGAGCCGGGGGCGGCGGGCGGCGCCGGCCCCTCCCCCGTGGCTCCCGGGGCCGCGCGGATCCGCGGCGATTGACAGGTACCGGCGGGACGGGTGAGAGTCCCCCCGGTGGAGATCGACGAGCTGACGGCGGCCGAGACGCGGGTGTGGGCGGCCTTTCCGCGGGGAGAGGCCGTGGACTTCCGGGAGGGGGCCGACGACGACCCCGCCCGGGGCGGCGACTGGGGGCCCGAACGGACCGTGCGGGCAGAGGTGTTGCGGGCGTTGCTGCTCGACGGACCGCGGCAGGACGGGGAGATAGCGTCGCTCAGTGTGGCGGGGGCCCGGATCACCGGGCGGCTCGATCTGCAGCACGCGACGATCGACCACCCGGTACGGCTGCGCCACTGCCACTTCGACCAGGCCCCGCGGTGCCACGCCGCCCGGCTGCGTGAGCTCAACCTCAGCGAGTCCGTGCTGCCCGGCCTGGTCGGCCACGCCGTGCACGTCGACGGCGTGCTGCGGATGACCCGGGCGCGGTGCGCCGGCACACTGCGGCTGGGCGGCGCCCGGATCTCCGGCAGCCTCTACCTGGAGGGCGCGGAGGTGACCGCGCCCGACGCCGAGGAGCCGGTGCTCCAGCTCAACCAGGCGGCCGTCGGCGCCGACCTGTGGGCGCCGGGACTGCGCACGCGGGGGCAGATACGGCTCAACGGCGCGACCGTCGCCGGCTCGGTCAACCTGGGCGACGCCCGGCTCGACAACACCGGGCACGCCGCGCTCGACGCGCAGACGTTCGCCGTCGCGGGCGACCTGCTGCTGCGGCACGCCGAGGTGCGCGGCTGGGTGGGCCTGCGCGGGGCCCGCATCGGCGGACGGCTCGACCTGTCGTACGCGTTCCTGTCGCATCCGGGCCGTTCGGCGCTGCGGGCCGGCAGCGCGGCCATCGGCGAGCTGTGGCTGCGCAAGGCGCCGCCCATGGAGGGCGCCCTCAATCTGCGCCGCGCCCAGCTCGACGTCCTGCTGCTGGAACCGGAGTCGGTGCCCGACGAGGTCCTGCTCGGTGACCTGACCTACACCTCGCTCACCCCGCACGAGCCGGCCGAGCGCCGGCTGCCCATGCTGGAGCGGGAGCGCGACGGCTATGTGCCGCACGCCTACGAGCAGTTGACGGCCGCCTACCGCCGCGTCGGCGACGACCACGCGGCCCGGCTCGTGCAGCTCGCCAGGCAGCGCCGGCACCGCCGCACCCTGCCCTGGTACGGCCGGCTGTGGGGCCTGGTCCAGGACGTCACCGTCGGCTACGGTTTCCGTCCGCTGCGCGCCGCCGGGTGGCTGCTGTCCCTGCTCGCGCTCGGTTCCGCCGTCTTCGCGCTGCACCCGCCGCAGCCGCTGAAGGCGGGCGAGGCACCGCCGTTCGACCCGGTGTTCTACACGCTCGATCTGCTGCTGCCGGTGATCTCCTTCGGGCAGGACTCGGCGTTCGCGCCCAGCGGCGGATACCAGGTGCTCGCCCACGTCCTCGTCCTCACCGGCTGGATCCTGGCGACGACGGTGATCGCCGGCGTCACCCGCACGGTCACCCGCCAGTGAGGCCGCACACCGGGCCGCCGGCCGCAGGCGGTCCGTCCGGGCCCGCCGCGGGGGGCCCGCGGAAGACCTCGCCGGGCGCCGGGACGCTGCCTCTACAATCACCGGCACGCGAACGAGCGCGCCGCCGAGGCGCCCCCGGCCCGAAGGAAACCGATGACCAGCGTCGAAGAACCGGTACGTCCCGGCGGGCGGGGGCGTGACGCCGCCCGCACCAGGGCCGAGATCCTCGACGTGGCCACGCAGGAGTTCGCCCGGGCCGGCTTCGACGGCGCCCGCGTCGACGAGATCGCGGCCCGCACCCGCACCACGAAGCGGATGATCTACTACTACTTCGGTGGCAAGGAGCAGCTCTTCACGGCGGTGCTGGAGCGGGCGTACGGGGCGATCCGGGACGCCGAGCGGCGGCTGGACGTCGAGCATCTGGATCCGGTGGCGGCGATCCGGCGGCTGGCCGAGCTGACCTTCGACCACCACGAGCGGCATCCGGACCTCGTCCGGCTGGTCAGCATCGAGAACATCCACGGCGCCGAGCACATCGCGGCCTCCCGGAAGCTCGGGCGGATCGGCGCCCCCGCGCTCGACGTCATCCGCCGCATCCTCGCCGCCGGGCGGGAGGCCGGGCTGTTCACGGCGGACGTGGACGCGATCGACCTGCACGCGATGATCAGCTCGTTCTGCTTCTTCCGGGTCGCCAACCGGCACACCTTCGGCACTCTCTTCGGCCGGGACCTGCTGGACCCGGCGCAGCGGGAGCACTACCGGACCATGCTCGGGGACATGGTGATCGCCTATCTGACGGCGGAGCGCGCGGCCGGCTGACGGGGACGCCCCCGGGCGGGGCTCAGCCGTTCACCAGCAGCCGTGTCCAGGCCGCCGCCACGCGGTCCAGCGCATAGGACTCCCGCACCTGGGCGCGGGCCGTGTCCGCGGCGGACCGCCAGGCCTCCTGGGTCTCGCCGAGCCCGGCGATCGCCTCGGCCATCGCCTGCGGGCCGTCGTGGATCCACCGCCGGTCGTAGATCTCGTCCGCGCCGGGCCACGGCAGCAGCGCCGGCACCGCGCCGGAGGCCATCCCCTCGGCCGGGGCGAGGTGGAAGCTCTCGTCGTCGCTGGTGGACAGGACGTGTCCGACGCGGCGCAGCCAGCTCGCCACGTCCGCGCCGAAGTCGTCGAAGACGACCGCCCCCTCCAGCAGCGGGGAGGTCTGGACGCGGCGCAGGACCGCCTCGTAGTGCGCGCGTTCCTCCGGCTTGTTCCAGATCCACCAGTACTCCCACGGCGGCTTGGACTTGACCGACAGATGCCAGCGCCGGTCCCGGGCGCGCAGGGACTCCAGCACGTCCAGGCCGAGGTCGAGGCGTTTGCGGCCGGGCGCGATGCCGATCATGCCGAGGCGGTGCCGGGCGCCGGGCGCCTTGGGGCGGTCGAGCTGGTCGGCGTCCACCCAGTTCGGGACGACCATGACCTTGTGCTCCGGCCAGCCGGTGTGCTCCAGGGTACGGCGGGCGTAGTACGGGCTGACGCAGATCACCCGGTCGACGGCGTCGATGTCGACCTGCCGGGGCCACTCGGCGTCCAGCTCGAACCGGTGCAGCCGGATCACCAGCCGGCTGCCGCGCCGCTTGTGGCGGCTGTACCAGACGGCGGCCGGGCCGCACCACTCGACGACCACCACGTCGGCCCAGTCGGCGAGTTCCCGGCTGGCGGCGGCGTCGTGCCGGGCCAGCGCGGGCCAGTTGTCGACCCGTACGTCGAGGCCGGGCAGGGCACGGAAGTGGTCGAGGAGCCGGGTGAGGAACTTCAGGTCGTGGCCCGCGACACCGACCCGCAGCGGGCGGGTGCGGTGGCCGGCGCCGACGGGTGCGGGCGGCAGGGCCCGGTCGAGATGGGCGCGCCAGCGGCGGGCGGCGGCCCGGAGGGTGTGGCGGCCGGCGGCCTCGCGGCAGCGCTCGGCGGCGAGCCGGCGGGCCCCGGGTTCGCGGGCGGCGCGGGCCACGGCCTCGGCGGCGTCCTCCGGTCCGGCCCGGCCGGGCACGTAGAGGGGGTAGTCGGTGCCGAGCAGTGCCTCGTGCGCGGGCGTCCGGTTGAGCACGACGGGCAGGCCGAGCGCGCCGAACTCCAGGACCTTCGTGGACAGTTCGAGGCTGGCGTCGAGCCGGGGGTCGCGCCAGCCGAGGCCGAGGTCGCAGTCGGCGGCGATGCGCATGGCCTCCTCGCGGGGCTGTCCGCCGTGGTGGTGGACGCCCGGGGTGCCGCCGTGCAGGGCGCGGTGCATCGCGTCCTGGAATCCGGGGTGGGCGGGGTCGTCGTGGATCTTGTCGCCGACGGTGTGCAGCTCGGCGCGGACGCCCCGCGCGGCCAGCAGGGCCGGCAGCCGGGTCATGGGGAGGGTGTTCCACAGCGGTGCGAACTTGCCGGTGTAGACGAGCCGGAGCGGATCGTGCGCCCGGTCGTGGTCCGGCACCGGGAAGCCGGGTTCCGGCACGGCGGGCGGGCAGAGCACGCTCCGGCCGCAGGCCGCGGGCACCCAGCTCTCCAGGAAGCAGCGCAACTCCTCGGTCTGGCAGAGCAGATGGCGGGAGGCGGCGGCGATGCGGGCGAGTTCCGCGCGGGCCCGCTCCGTCATCGCGGCGGCGGACTGCGGGATGTCGGTGAGGTAGGCCCAGATCCGCCCGTGGAAGCGGCCGTCGGTGACGACCTGCCCGGCGAGCCTGCGTCCGCGCAGCACGAGCAGGTCGCAGGGCTCCTCCTGGTCGAGCCGGGCGAGGAGCTGGGAGGCCTGTACCGGCGACAGGGGCCGGTCCGCCTGCCCGGGGACCAGCCGTTCCTCGGCGGGGCGCACGATTCTCACCCCGGGCAGCCCGGCGAGCGGATCGGTCAGCCGCCCGGTCCGCACCGGGGCCTTGAGCACCAGCCGGGTCTCGCACCCGGCCAGCGACAGCGCCTGCACGGTCGACTGGGCCCAGACGGCGGAGCCGTCGATGAGGTTGAGATCCACGTCGCCGTAGACCAGTGCCCGTAGCACACGGCTCATGACGGCTCCTTCCCGCGTACGGCGAACAGGCGGTACCCCCGGCCGCACCAGCTCTCCGGCGGCGCACCCGCGAGGTGCAGTGTCCGGCGGACCAGCAGCGGCTGCCGCAGCGCCGGTACGAACGTGTAGTCGGCGCCGGCCGGGGCGTGGCCCAGCGCGTCGGCGCCCGAGTACTCCTGGGCGCACATCAGGTCCAGCAGCAGGGTGTCCGGACGGTCCTCGGCGAGGTCGGTCCAGTCGGCGACCCAGGCCGCGGTGGGCGGCCCGGTGCGGACGGCGACGCCCGCCGCGTCGAGTTCGTCGAGGCCCGCCGGGTCGGGGACGATCACTTCGGCGGGGCGGTGCTGCTGGCCCAGCACCTGCGCGGCCAGGCGTGCCACGTCGTGCCGGTCGCGGGGCGCGGCCAGCACGGCGACCCTGCGTTCGTCCAGCGGGTCGGGGGCGCCGACCAGCCGGGCGAGTTCGGCCAGCCGGACCCGGGTGCTGTCCCACTGGAACGCCTCCCGCAGCCGCTCGCTGCCGTCCTCGGCCGGGTCGAGCCGGGCGAGCCGCACACCGGTGTCGGCGTCGAGGACGGCGTCCCAGGCCAGGTGGGCGAGGCCGGGCGCGGCGGACGCGGGGGCGTCCCGCCACAGGACGGCGGACCGGCCCAGGGCCCGTGCCTCGGTGAGGAGTCCGGCCAGTCTCCGGTCCAGGTCCGGTGCCAGGCCGGTACCGGTGAGCGCCCAGGGGCCGGCTGCCGTGCAGGCGCTGAGCTGCACCACGACGGCGTCGGGATCGGTGCGCCGCACGAGCAGCGCGCCGTCGTGCGGGAGCGGCCGGTTCACGACGGCGTCCGCGGCGAAGTCCTCGGCGGTGCGGTCGGTGAGCACACCCGCGATCACGAGCCGGTCGCGGGGGGCGGCGGAGAACGCGCGGTGCACCAGGTGGAGGCGGTCGTCCGCGATCAGGGGTGCGGAGCCGGGCCCGGCGCGCCGGGACGCCGGCGCGGGCTTGTGCGCGGCACGCCCCCGCCACAGCCCGTACAGCTCCCGGGGCAGCCCCGGCATCCGGCGGCGCGGCGCCCGGGCCGCCGACACCAGTGCCTTGCCCACCCTGAGCGAGGTGGAGCCCTCCAGCATGGCCACCCGCGCCTGGAGCACCTCGACCCGGCCGCGGGCTCCGCGCAGGGCGGCGGCCAGCTGCTCCTTCTCCCGTACGGCGGCGGCCAGCCGGTCGGCGAGGCCGTCCTCGCGGACGGCGTCCCGGGCGCGTTCGGCGTCCTCGGCGCGGCGCTCCAGATCCTGGTGGCGGGCGCGCAGGGTGCGCGAGACGAGGTCGGCGAGGACGTACTCGCCGGCCGTCCGCAGGGTGGTGGCGAAGCCGTCCGCCGGCACCGGGCGCCCGAACCAGTCGCGCGGCGGCAGGAGCCGGTCGGTGCCGAGGCGGGCGAAGACCGCGCCCGCGTGCAGATGGACGTAGTCGAGGGGGGCGGCGCGCAGCACCTGGCAGTGCTGGGCCACCAGGCCGTCCAGGAGCCGGTGGTAGGGCGGCTCGGGGCCGGGGTGGCCGAACATGAGCAGCCCGCGGCCACCGGGCCGGAGCCGTTCCAGCACCGCGAGACAGTCCTCCTCGGTGCCGTGCAGGGCGGGGTCCGGGCCGTACGACAGGAGGACCAGCTCCCCTTCGCCGACGGGCCGCCGGCCGTCGTCGTCGAGCAGGGCGACGCCGTCGGGCAGATGGAGGTAGGGCGCGAGGCGCAGGCCGTGGCCGGCCGCGTCGACGACCGTGGTGACGCCGTCCAGGTGGGGGTGGAGCAGATCGGTCAGACGCATCAGCGGATCCTCGTGAAGACGTGGAAGCCGACCTCGATCTCCCGGAAACCGTACGGCCGGAACTCGGTGTGCCGCAGGCCGAGGGGTTCGAGTACGGCACGGTAGGCGGCCGTCGGCCGGTGCAGGATGTAGTCGCCGCGCGGCCGCGGTACGGCCGTGTCCTCGTCGGTGACGATCAGGCGACCGGTGAGGCGGACCAGGGAGGCCAGGTTGCGCAGGGCCGCCGCCCACTCCGTGTCGTCGAGGAGATGGAAGAGCACGTCGACGCAGAGCACGATGTCGTACGGCCACGGGCTGCGCCAGGCGTCGAGCCGGGAACGGGTGTAGCGGGGGCCGCCGCCGGCCTCGCGGGCCCGGTCGATCGCCTCCTCGCTGCCGTCGAAGGCGTCCACGCGGTGGCCGCAGCGGGCCAGGGCCCGCGCGAACCAGCCCTTGCCGCAGCCCGCGTCGAGCACGAACAGCGGGGCCACCGGGCTGCTGAGGTCGCCGACGAGGCCGAGCAGGGTGCCGAGCCGGAGGGCGTAGAAGAGTTCGTTGCCGGGCCGGTCGAGCCCGATGTGCCCGCCGGAGGCCAGCTCGTCCCGCTCGCGGTGCCGGGCGTCCCAGTAGTCGAGGCCGCCGCCGGGGCCGGGCGGGCCGTCGGGGTCCGGCGTGAGGTCAGGCATGGTGCTCCAGCCACTGGGTGACCACGCGGGCGATCCGGGGGCCCGCCTTGCCGTCCCACAGCGGCGGCCCCTCCGCGGGCGCGGCCGGGCCGCCGTCGATCGCCTTGCGCAGGGCGGGCACCAGTTCCTGGTGGGTGACGAGGCGGTTGGTGCCGTGGGTGACGGTGACGGGGCGTTCGGTGGTGGTGCGCAGCGTCAGGCAGGGCACGCCGAGCACGGTGGTCTCCTCCTGCACGCCGCCGGAGTCGGTGATCACGGCGGCGGCGCCCCGCACCAGGCTCATGAACTCGACGTACCCGAGCGGTTCGAGCAGGTGGACACCGGGCGCGCCGTCCAGGCCCGCCGCGCGCAGCGCGTCCCGACCGCGCGGGTGCAGGGGGACGGCGAGGTCCAGGTGGCGGGCCGCCTCGGTGAGCGCGCGGGCGGCGGCGCGGGCGGCATCGGGGTCGTCGACGTTGGCGGGGCGGTGCAGGGTGACGACGCCGTAGCGCTCGGGCAGCCCGTGCGCGCCGCGGGCGGCGGCCGGGTCGAGGAGGCCGAGATGGGTGCGGAGGGTGTCGATCATCGGGTTGCCGACGAAGTGCACCCGGGCCGGGTCGGCGCCCTCGCGGGCGAGGTGGCCGACGGCTTCCGGGCTGGTGACGAGGAGCAGCTCGGCCAGCTGGTCGACCAGGCGCCGGTTGACCTCCTCCGGCATCGTCATGTCGAAGCTGCGCAGGCCGGCCTCCACATGGGCGACCGGGACGCCCAGCTTCGCGGCGACCAGGGCGGCGGCCAGCGTGGAGTTGACGTCGCCGTACACCACGACGAGGGCCGGGGCGCGGGCGGTCAGTTCGCCCTCCAGGGCCGTCAGCAGGTCGGCGGTCTGCCGGGCGTGGCTGCCGGAGCCGACCCCGAGGTCGGTGTCCGGCCGGGGCAGTCCCAGCTGGCGGAAGAACACGTCCGACATCCGGGCGTCGTAGTGCTGGCCGGTGTGGACCAGGACCTGGTCGCAGCCGGCCGTTCCCAGCGCGGCGACGACCGGTGCCGCCTTCACGAAGTTGGGCCGGGTGCCGACCACGTGGAGTACTCGGCCGTTCATGTCCTCGCCTTCCGTCGGCGGTCGCACAAGGGGGGAAGCGCAGGGGGGAGACGAGGGGATGCCGGTGCTCCGGCGGCATCGGCGCACGACCGTGGCCGAGGCACGCGGCGCTGCGTCGGCCTACCGTGGCGGCATGTCCCGTCGCATCCCCCGCGCTGTCAGTCTGGCCGCATCCGTGGCCTGGGGCGAGTTGCGGCACGACCCCGCGCGGGCCGTGCTGCTGGGCGTACGCCTGCTGCCCGCCCGGGTCCGGCGCCGGGTGCGGCCGGTGGAGCGGTGGCTGGCGGTGCGGGCCCGCGCGACCGGACCGGGCGCCGCGCCGTCCGCCGTTCGGGTGAGCGCGCCGGCCGGCCGGCCGGTGCGGCCGGTGCCCGGCCGGGTGCTGCATCTGGTGACCAACTCGCTGCCGTTCGCCCACGCCGGGTACACGGTGCGCACGCAGAAGCTCGCCGAGGCCCAGCGGGCCGCCGGACTCGATCCGCACGTGGTGACCCGGATCGGTTTCCCGGTGGCGCGCGGGGTGCTGGACGCCGGCCCCCTGCAGATCGTGGGCGAGGTGCCGCAGCACCGGCTGCTGCCCCGCTGGCTGCCCTATGGGCAGGGTCCGTCGCTGGCCCGGAACGCGGAGCTGGCGGGGCGGTTGGTGGAGCGGCTGCGGCCCGCCGTGCTGCACGCGGCCACCGACCACGGCAACGGGCGGGTGGCCCTGGCGCTGCGGGAGACCTACGGGCTGCCGGTCGTGTACGAGGTGCGGGGCTTTCTGGAGGAGACCTGGCTGACCCAGGATCCGGCCCGCAGCCGGCGGGACCCGGTGTACCGGATGCGGCGTGAGCTGGAGACGCACTGCATGCGGGAGGCCGATCTGGTGCTGACGCTGGGGGCCGCGATGAAGGCCGAGATCGTGGCACGTGGGGTGCCGGAGGAGCGGGTGCTGCTGGCGCCGAACGCCGTGGACGAGACGTTCCTCGCGCCGCCGCCGGACGGGGCCCCGGTGCGCGCCCGTCTCGGCATCGCCCCGGACGAGTACGTGGTGGGCACGGTCGGCAGCCTCACCCCGCACGAGGGGATCGGCACATTGCTCCATGCGGGTGTAGAGCTGCGGCGGCGTGGGGTACCGCTGCGGCTCCTGATCGTCGGGGACGGCCCGGAGCGCGCGGCACTGCAACGGCTGGCCGCCCGGCTGGGCCTGGACGCGGACGGCACGGCACTGTTCACCGGGCGCGTCCCGCACGACCAAGTCCGCTTCTACTACGCGGCGTTGGACGTGTTCGCGGTGCCGCGCACCGACGAGCGGGTCTGCCGTCTGGTGACCCCTCTGAAACCGGTCGAAGCGATGGCGAGCGGCCTCCCCGTCGCCGCGAGTGATCTCGACGCCCTGCGAGAACTGGTTGAACCCGAGGTGAACGGCCGACTAATTCAGCCCGATTCGCCTCTTTCCTGGGCAGATGAACTGGAAATGGTGCTTTACAGTCATAAGCAGCGACTCGATTGGGGAGTCGCCGCTCGCGCGGTGGTCGCGCGGGAACGCACCTGGGACCGGGTCGCCGCGACGACGCGTGAGGCGTATCGCTCTCTCGGATGCGCCTGAGTCCTGCGCACCCCCACCAGTCCAGCCGTGAAGGCCGGGTGAATCCCTATGCAGGTCAAACGGACCCAACCGCTCGGGGACAAGGTCGAACCGCTCAAGGACGAGGATCCGCGCGAGGCCCCGGGAGAGGGCCCGCGAGAAGGCTTCGACGACGTCGATCTGGCCGTGATCGGGCTCGGCTACGTCGGGCTGCCGCTGGCCCGGGAGGCGGCCTCGGTCGGTCTGCGCGTCGTGGGCCTGGACCGCGACCCGCGCGTCGTCGAAGGGCTCAACTCCGGCCGCTCGCACGTCGACGACGTCCACGACGACGATGTCCGGCGGATGCGGGAAGCGGGCTTCACCGCGTTCACCGACGACGCCTGCCTGGCACGCGCGCAGACCGTGGTGATCTGTGTGCCGACCCCGCTCGGCGAGGACGGCGGACCCGATCTGAGCGCGGTCGTCTCCGCCACCCGCGCGGTGGCCGGCCGGCTGCGGCGCGGCCGGCTCGTGGTGCTGGAGTCGACCACGTACCCGGGCACCACCGAGGAGGTCGTGCGGCCCCTGCTGGAGGAGTCCGGGCTGCGCGCCGGCGAGGACTTCGCCCTCGCCTTCTCCCCCGAGCGCATCGACCCCGGCAACACCCAGCACGGGCTGCGGGAGACCCCGAAGGTGGTCGGCGGCTGCACCCCGTCCTGCGCGGTGCAGGCGGTGGCGTTCTACGGCAAGTTCGTGAACATGGTGGTGCAGGCGAAGGGCACCCGCGAGGCCGAGATGGCCAAGCTGCTGGAGAACACCTACCGGCACGTGAACATCGCCCTCGTCAACGAACTGGCCATCATCAGCCGCGAGTTGCAGGTGGACGTGTGGGACGCGATCCGCTGCGCGGGGACGAAACCCTTCGGCTTCCAGGCGTTCCGGCCGAGCCCCGGAGTCGGCGGCCACTGCATACCCATCGACCCCAACTACCTGTCGTACAAAGTGCGTTCCTCGCTGGGCTACGAGTTCCGGTTCGTCGAGCTGGCACAGGAGATCAACCGGCGGATGCCGGAGTACGTGGTGCGCCGCGCCCAGGACCTGCTCAACACCGCCGGCCGCCCGCTGCACGGCTCGCGGGTGCTGCTGCTCGGCGTCACCTACAAGCCGGACGTCGCCGACCTGCGCGAGACCCCGGCGGAGCCGGTGGCCCGGCTGCTGCGGGAGCGCGAGGCCGACATCGCCTTCCACGATCCGCACGTACCGCGGTGGTCGGTCGACGGGGTGGCCGTGCCCCGCGTCGACGACCTCCCGGCCGCGCTGCGCGAGCACGACCTGACCGTCCTGCTCCAGGACCACTCCGCCTACGACCTGCCGGCCCTCGCGGACACCGCGCGGCTGCTGTTCGACACCCGCGGGCGCATCTTCAAGCCCGGCGTCGAAGTCCTCTAGGCCCTCCGGCCCCGGCACCAGCCGTCGCCCCGCGCGGAGTTGAAAGGCACTGCCATGCGGATACTCGTCGTCACCGTCGTCCACCACCCGGAGGACGCGCGCATCCTGCACCGCGAGATCGCCGCGCTGCGCGAGCGCGGCCACCGGGTGGTGTACGCGGCCCCCTTCGCCGCCCGGAACACGGCCCCCCGGCCGTACGTGGAGGGCGTGGACCTGCCCCGCGCGGTCGGCCGGGACCGGGGGGCGGCACTGCGCGCGGCCCGGGCGCTGCTCGTCGAACACGGCCCGGCGGCGGACGTGGTCCTGCTGCACGATCCGGAGCTGCTGCTGGCCCTCCCCGGCACGCTGCGCCGGCTGCGCCGGGCCGGTGCGGCCCCGGTGACCGTGTGGGACGTGCACGAGGACACGGCGGCGGCGCTGGCCATGAAGGCCTGGATGCCGCGGCTGCTGCGTCCGCCGCTGCGGACGGCGGTGCGCGCGGTGGAGCGGCTGGCGGAGCGCCGGCTGCGGCTGCTGCTCGCCGAGGACGCCTATCAGGACCGCTTCCGCCGGGTCCACCCCGTCGTACCCAACCTCGCCACCCCGCCGCCCGGTCCGCCCCCGCCGCCCGGCCGCGACCGGGTCGTCTACCTGGGGCAGTTGTCCCGGGCACGCGGCGCGCTCGACCTGATCGCCACGGCACGGCTGCTGGCGCCCGCCGTCCGGGTCGAGGCCATAGGAACGGCGGACCCCGACGTACGCGACGCCCTCGCGACGGCCGACCGGGACGGGGTGCTGCGCTGGTACGGCTTCCTGCCCAACGACCGCGCGCTCGCCCGGCTCTCCGGCGCGCTGGCCGGCCTGTCCCTCCTGCACGACGAGCCCAACTACCGGCACTCCCGGCCCACCAAGGTCGTGGAGTACATGGCCCACGGCGTTCCGGTGGTCACCACGCCCACCCCGCTCGCCACGGAGCTGGTCGAGCGGTACGGCTGCGGCTTCGTGGTGCCGTACGAGGATCCGCCGGCCGCGGCCGACGCGGTCCGCCGGCTGGCCGACGACGCCGAACTGCGGCTGCGCGCCGCCCGGCGGGGCCGGGAGGCCGCCGTGTCGGAGCTGAACTGGCGGCGCCGGGCGGCCGACTTCGTGGACCAGCTGGAGGCATGGGTCAAGGAGGAGACGGGCGGCGCCACGGTCCCGGAGGACGCGGCGTTCCGGGACTGATCCGGCCGGCCGGGGACGCCCGGGTCCCGCACCACGCCGATGGCGCGCGGCGTGCCGGGACCGGTCAGGCCGGCCGGGGACGCACGGCGGCGTCGAGCAGCGGGCCCAGTTCCCGCACCACGGTGGTGAGGGGGCGTACGTCCCGCTCCGCACGGGCCATCAGGATCGCCCCCTCCAGGGTGCTGATCATGAGCGTGGCCAGAGGCTCGGCCCGTGCGGCGGGCACCCCCATGTCCGCCAGCGCCCCGGCGACCGGTTGCCGCCACGTCGCGAACGCGGCTGCCGCCGCCTCCCGGGTCGAGTCGGCGCAGGCGGCCGCGTCGACCGTGGCGGCGGCGACCGGGCACCCCGCGGCGAAGCCGTCCGCTGTGTACTCCTCGGTCCACTGCGCGGCCATCGCGGCGAACAGACCGCTCGGCGTCGGCTCGTCGAGCCCCGCGAGGAAGCGGGCGACGCGCCGGCCCGCGTACCGGCCGGCCCACGCGACCGCCTCGTTGACCAGCTGCTCCTTGCCGCCCGGGAAGTAGTGCTGGAGGGAGCCGCGCGGTGCCCGAGCGTGCGCGGCGACCTCGCGCATGCCGGTGGCGGTGACCCCGCCCCGCCGGATGAGCTGGGCCGCGCTGAAGACCATCCGCTCCCGCGGTCCGTGCCGCTCCTGCGTCATCGGCCACCTCCGTTCCCGCCTCCCAGCCTATGACCGCCGTCATAAACGGCGCTACTATGACCGCTGTCATAGTCGGACCCGTGGCGCGAAGGGCGGCCTGCCGTGCACGTCGGATTCATCGGTCTCGGAGTGATGGGCCGTCCCATGGCCCTGCGCCTGGCGTCCGCCGGTACGCCCCTGGTGGTCTGGAACCGCACCCCGAAACGCGCGCGGCCGCTGCGGGCGGCCGGGGCCGAGGTCGCGGCGGACGCCGCCGAGGTGTTCGCGCGGGCGGAGGTGGTGCTGCTGATGCTCGCCGACGAGGCCGCCGTGGACGCGGTCCTCGGCCGGGGCACGCCCGGCCTGGCCGCACGGGTGGCGGGCCGGACCGTCGTGCACATGGGCACGACCTCGCCGGAGTACTCGCACGCCCTGGAGGCCGACATCCGGGCCGCGGGCGGCCGGTACGTGGAGGCACCCGTCTCCGGGTCCCGGCTGCCGGCGGAGCAGGGGCGGCTGGTCGCCCTGCTCGCCGGCGAGGGGGACGCCGTGGCCGCCGTACGGCCGCTGCTCGCGCCGATGTGCCGGGAGACCTTCGTCTGCGGGCCGGCGCCCGGGGCACTGCTGATGAAGCTGTCGGTGAACCTCTTCCTGATCACCCTGGTCACCGGGCTGACCGAGGCGTTCCACTTCGCCGAGCGGCAGGGCCTGGACCGCCGGCTGTTCCTGGACGTCCTGGACGCGGGCCCGATGGCGAGCGGGGTGTCCCGGATGAAGACGCCCAAGCTGCGCGAGCGGGACTTCGCGGTACAGGCGGCGGCGCTGGACGTGCTGAAGAACAACCGGCTGATCGCCGAGGCGGCCCGCAAGGCCCGGCTGGCCTCACCGCTCCTCGACGTCTGTCACACCCTGTTCGAGGAGACGGTGGCGCAGGGGCACGGCGGCGAGGACATGGTCGCCGTGCTGCGGGCGATCGAGACGCGGACCGCCGAGGCGTCGTAGCCGGGGATCACGGCGAGACGCGGACCGCCGGGGCGTCGTAGCCGGGGATCACGCCGGCGGTCAGCTCTTCGGGATGCCGTACGCCCGCCCGACGTGCAGCCGCACCACCAGGCGGCGGTCGCGGACCATCGCGGCCCGGTAGTCGTCCCAGTCGGGATGCTCGCCGAGAACGTCCCGGTAGACCCGGATCAGTTCCTCGACGGTGTCGTCGTGCGGGTCGGCGGCGACCGGGGACAGCTCGGCGATGCTCTCGGCGACGGTGTACGCCCAGCGGTCGCCGCTGGTCACGTGGTAGGAGGCGCGGGGATCACGGCGGAGGTTACGGGTCTTGGCGCGGTCGTCGGTGACCGAGATCCGGATGATCCGCTCCTCCGGGTCCCAGGCGTGGCTGACGTTGGACAGCTGGGGGCGGCCGTCGCGCCGGAGGGTGACGAGTACGCCGGCATGCCCTTCGGCGAGCAGCCCGAGCAGCGCGTCCTGTGTGGGGTCCTGAGTCATATCGGGTCAACTCGCGTCGGTGCCGTGCGCATTCCCCTGCTGGTGGCAGGTAGTAGACATTGTCTACGACGGCGGTAGACAGTGTCTACTGCGGCCTGGTAGACACGGTCCATGACCGAGTCCGACCTCAGCCTGCGGGACCGCCTCGTGGACGCCGGCATGGAGCTGCTGGCCGCCGAAGGGCCACAGGCGCTGACCCTCCGGGAGATCGCGCGCCGCGCGGGCGTCTCGCACGGGGCGCCGCGCCGCCACTTCCCCACCCGTCTGGAACTGCTGTCCGCCATCGCCCACCGCGGCTTCGCCGACCTGGCCGAGAGGACACGCACCACATCGGCCCGGACGGCCGACGGCCCCCGCGCGCGGGTCGCGGCGCTGGCCCGGACCTATCTGGAGTTCGCGCTGGACCGGCCCGGCATGTACGAGCTGATGTTCCGTCACGACCTGCTGGAGAGCGGGCGGCTGGGGCTGCGCGAGACCAGCCTTCCGCTGTTCGCCCTGCTCACGGAGCTGATCGGGCAAGTGAACCCCGACGCCGACGCCCGGCGGGTGGCGGGCGCCCTGTGGGCGAACCTGCACGGGACGGCCCAGCTGTGGCGCTGGCGCAGTCTCCCCCTCGCCCTCGGGGAGACCGACTTCGGGCCGCTGCTCGACACCGTCCTCGCCGCCCACCTGGGTCCGGAGGGCGGCCGGTGAACCGGCCCTGGACACTGGCGAGCAGCGTGGCGGGGGCGGTGGTCGTCGCCCTGGACGGGACGGTCCTCACCGTCGCCCAGCCCAGCCTGCAACGCGACTGGGACGCGTCGTTCGCCGAGGTGCAGTGGACCAGCACCGCGTATCTCGTCGTGGTGGCGGGTCTGCTGGTGTTCGCGGGGCGGCTCGGCGACCGGTACGGGCAGCGGCGGCTGTTCGGGCTCGGCATGCTGGGGTTCGGCGCCGCCTCGGCGGGCATCGCCCTCGCGCCCACGGTGGGCTGGGTGATCGGGCTGCGCGCCGTGCAGGGGGTGTTCGGAGCGCTGTTGCAGCCGGCCACCCTGGGCATGCTGCGCGCCGCCTACCCGCCGGACCGGCTCGCCTCGCCCCTGGCCGTGCGGACCGGAGCGATCGGACTGGCCGCGGCGGCGGGGCCGCTGGTGGGCGGTGCGCTGGTGACCGGCCTGGGCTGGCGGGCGGTGTTCCTCGTCAACGTGCCGCCCGCGCTGGCCTTCGGCCTGCCGGCCCTGCTGCGGCCGGAGCGCCGCCCGGACCCCGCCCGGACCCCGCTGGACCTGCCCGGTGCCGCACTGCTCGCGGGGGCGCTGGCCTGCCTGGTGTACGCGCTCACCGCCCGGCCCGTCTCCGCGGCGGCCCTCGCCGCCGCCGTGCTCGCGGCCGCCGCCCTCGTCCGGCGCGAGCGGCGGACACCCAGCCCGCTGCTGCCGCCCCAGGTGATCGGCTCCCGTGCGGTCGGGGCCGCGCTCGGCCTGCTGGTCGCCGTCTCCGCCGCGCTGTTCGGGACCTTGTTCGTCGCGACGTACGTCCTCCAGCGCCGCCTGGGTCTCGACCCGTTCGACAGCGCCCTGCGCAGCCTGCCGCTCGCGGTCCTGATGGTGCTGTCGGCCGCGCTGTGCCCCGCGCTGCTGCGCCGGTGCGGTGCGCGCCGTACGACGGCGGGGGCGACGGCGGCACTCGCGGCCGGTGTCCTCCTGCTGTCCCGGACCACCTCCCCGGCCGGGCTCGCGGGCGCGTTCGCGCTGCTCGGCGCCGGGTTCGGCACCGTGATGACGGCGGCCACCCATGTGATCGTGCGACGCGCGGAGGTGGCGGTGGCCGGAGTGGCGGGCGGCTTGCAGCAGACCGCGCTGAACATCGGGCCCGCCATGGGCGTGGCCGCGGCGAGCGCGCTGCTGGGCGCGGGCACCGGGGCCACGCTGCTCGTCCTGGCGGCGGTGGCCGCGCTCGCCCTGCCCGCGGCCCGCGCCCTGCCCGGCCCGGACGGCGTCGCGTCGATCACACACACCCCCGACCATCCGGTCCCGGCCGGTGCTCCTGCGCGACGATGACCATGAGCGCGGACGCGGGCCGGCGGGTCAGCCGGGGCGCGCCGCGGACGACACGACCGGAGGAGAGCGATGGCACAGCTGCGGCAGGACGTCGAGGCGGCCGAGGCGGGCCTGGACGGCGAGGCGCTGGAGCGCCTGGACCGGCACCTCGCCCGGCACGTCGACGAAGGGCGGCTGCCCGGCTGGCTGGTGGCCGTGGCCCGCGGCGGCCGTGTCGCCCATCTGACCACGTACGGTCTGCGGGACGTCGCGGCCGGGCTGCCCGTCGAGGCGGACACGCTGTGGCGGATCTACTCGATGACCAAGCCGGTCACCGCGGTGGCGGTGCTGCTGCTGGCGCAGGAGGGCCGGCTGTCCCTGGACGACCCGGTCGACCGCCATCTGCCCGCCTTCGCCCGCCCCCGGGTGTACGAGGGCGGTTCGGGCGCCGGCCTCCGTACCCGCCCGGCCGCCGGCCCGATACTGATCCGCCATCTGCTCACCCACACCGCGGGCCTCACCTTCGGCTACTACCACCGCCACCCCGTGGACGCGCTCTACCGCGAGGCGGGTCTGGAGTACTCGGTGCCGGCGGGCAAGGACCTCGCCGAGACCGTCGAGCTGTACGCGCGGATGCCGCTCCAGTTCGACCCCGGTACCCAGTGGAACTACTCGGTCGCCTCCAATGTGCTCGGCCGGGTCATCGAGGTGGTCTCCGGGCAGCCGCTGGACGCCTTCTTCGCCGAACGCGTCCTCGGCCCGCTCGGCATGACCGACACCGGCTTCCACCTCGCCCCCGGACAGACGGGCCGGCTCGCCGAGCTGTACGGCGAGACGGACGAGGGCGGGATCGAGCCGGTGCCGGGACTGCCGGTGCGCGCAAGGCCCCGGTTCCTGTCCGGCAGCGGCGGTCTGGTCTCCTCCGCCCACGACTTCCACCGCTTCATGGAGCTGCTGCGGCGGGGCGGCGAGCTGGACGGCGTCCGGCTGCTGGCCCCCGAGACGCTCGCCCCGATGACCCGCAACCAGCTGCCCGGCGGGGCCACCCTCCGCTCCTTCGGCGCCCCGGTCCACCGGGAACCGAGCATGGACGGCCTCGGTTTCGGTTTCAACGTCTCCGTCGTCACCGACCCCGCGCACACCCTGGCCCCGTCCCACCTCGGCACCTACGGCTGGACCGGCGTGGCCACCACCGCGTTCTGGATCGACCCGGCCCACGATCTGACCGTGCAGTTCATGACCCAGGTGCGCCCGAAGAAGCTGAAGGTCTTCCCGGAGCTGCGACGGCTGGTGCACGCGGCCGTGCGCGACTGACCCGGCGGCCGGCTACTGGCCGAGGGTGAGGGTGAACTCCAGTCCTTCCTCCGCGAGTTCGGCCAGCCACCGGTCGGATCGCTGGGCGGTGCCCGCCGCCCGGTGCAGACCCGCCGACAGGCTGCCGTCCAGGATGTGACGGACACCGAGGGCGAGCGGCCGGGAGACGCACCGGGCCATCGCCGACTCCTCGGCGTCACCGGTCGCGTCGAGCAGATACGCGCCGGTCCAGGTACGGCCCCGCCCCGCGTCGACCTCCAGGGAGACGGTGAGCACCACCCGGTCCCGGTCCGCCTCCGTGGTCGGGTGGGCCGCCGCCAGCTCCCGCGCCAGCGCGGCGATCCGCTCGTCGTCGCCCGCCGTCAGCTCCTCGAAGACCGGTTGCCACGCCTTCAGCCAGCCGTCCAGGCGCAGCGTGCCCCGGACGAAGGTGCGCGGACGCCAGGCGGAGGGCAGGCCGTACTGCTCGACGAAGGGGATGCTGTCGCGGTTGGGGTACGCCTCGAAGGTCTCGCCGTTCAGATCGAGCGGCCGGGTCGCCTCCCAGGGGCGTGCCGCCGCGGTCTCGGTGCCGTCCTCCAGGTAACGCGCGGGCGAGCGCAGGGCGTTGAGGACGCCGAGCGGAGCCCAGCTGAAGCGGTACCGGAAGTCGTTCGGCACCGCCGGGACACCGCCGCAGTAGGAGGTGAGCCGGTAGGCGGCCGGGGTGTGCTCGCCGATCCGCGCCCTGGCCCGGCCGATGAGACTGTGGGCGAAGAGGTGGTCGATGCCCGGGTCCAGGCCCGCCTCGGTGAGCACGGTGAGACCCGCCGCCCGCGCCGCCTCGCCCCGCGCCGACAGCTCCGGCGACACATAGCTGGAGCAGGCGAAGTGCGCCCCGGCCCGCACGCACGCGTCGAGCAGCCCGGCGTGCCGCGGCGCCGGCAGCATCGACACCACGACGTCCCCGGGGGCCAGTGCGGCGGCGAGGGCCGCCGGCGCGGTGAGGGCACGGGGCTCGGCGCGGCCCGTCAGGCCGAGGCCGGCCAGGGCCCCGGCGGCGCGGTCCGCGGTGCGGTGCCACAGCAGGACGCGGTCGGCCGTGGCGCACAGGTCGGCCAGTCCGCTGCCGGTGGACAGTCCGGCGCCGACCCAGTGGACGGTGCCGCTCGCCGGGACACGCTCGGTCATGAGGAAAGTCCCCCTCCGTCGATGCCGAGTTCACGGCAGGCCTGGTGGTACCGGTCGAGGCAGCGGCCCCAGGCGCCGCCGGCGCCGAAGGCGAGCAGCTGCGGCAGCAGGGCCGCGGAGAAGTCGGCACTGGACTCCCGCGGCAGCAGGGACGGCAGATTGTCGATGGCGATCAGATCCAGCGGGGGCTCCTCGCGCAGCCGGCGCACGGGCTCGGCCCAGTCCGTGGTGCGGTCGTAGACCGGCAGGACGTTGTACGGGGAGCCGACGTCGCAGGTGACGTCGCACAGGGTGCGCAGCCGGCGGGCCGGGGAGTCCAGGTCCTCCTCGCGCAGGAACGGCGGGACCGGGCCGGTGGCGAGGACCGCGTTCACCAGGATGTCGTGCCCGAGCAGGGCCGGCCGGTCGAGGTCGCGGGTCTCCGCCAGGTCCCAGCGGGTCGCGTCGAGGCCGGCCGTGCGGAAGGCGGTCCACGCGCCCCGCCCGCTGCGGCCCAGGGCACCGATCACCAGCGCCGTGGACGTCTCGTCCCCGGCGGCCGGGCGCAGTACGGCGTCCAGCTCGTCCTTGGTCGTGGGGACGAGCGGCGCCGTCAGGCGGCCCCGGTGCCGGAGCACGGCGAGCGCGGCTCCCAGATAGCCCGCCCAGAAGCCGAAGGCGGCGAGCCTGCGCCCCTCCTCGTCCACCAGGTACTCCAGGTCGAACAGTGCCCCGCCGCCGGCCGCGAACCGGCGCAGCAGCCCGGCGGCCCCCGGCTGCCGCTTGTAGGCGTGTCCGAAGAGGATGTGGCGATGCGTCAGCCCGGCCGGTTCCTCGGGGAGTTCCTTCAGTCCGAGGATCACGGCGTCGCGGGGTGCCGTCACCCAGGAGCCCGCGGGGGCACGGCGGCAGCCGGCCGCCTCGTACTCCGCCACCGGGAAGATCCGCTGCGGGGACTCCTCGACGGTCAGCGTCACCCCCTCGTCGACCAGGCGGCGGGCATCGGCGGGGACGACCGGCGTGCGCCGTTCCGTCGTCCGGGACTCGTGGCGCAGCCACAGGTGCAGCTCGGTCATACGAGATTGGCCTCCGGACGCGGGGCGCCGGACGCGAACCGGCCGGCGCTCAGGGGGCTGATGTCCAGGAAGGGTACGCGCCCCAGGTACAGGTCGCGGACGATCTCGCCCACGGCGGGTCCCTGGAGGAAGCCGTGACCGGAGAAGCCCGTCGCGTACAGGAACCTCGACACCTCCGGGGCCTCGCCGATCAGGGCGTTGTGGTCCGGGGTGTTCTCGTACAGGCCCGCCCAGCCGCCGGTGCGGCGCAGGTCGAGCAGGGCGGGTGCGCGCCGCCGCATCGCCTCGGCGAGCCGCGGGATCCAGCGGTCGTGGGTGTCGGTGGCGAAGCCCGGCTGCTCGTCCGGGTCGGACATGCCGAGCAGCAGGCCGGGGCCCTCGCGGTGGAAGTAGAGGCTGGTGGTGAAGTCGATGGTCATGGGCATCATGGGCGGCAGGTCCGGCACGGGCCCGGTGACGGCGATCTGCCGGCGCAGCGGCTCCACCGGCAGGTCCACGCCCGCCATCGCGCCGACCGCCCGCGACCAGGCGCCGGCCGCGCAGATCACGGTGTCCGTCTCGATCCGGCCGAGGCCGGTGACGACGGCGGTGACGGTGCCGCCGTGCCGTTCGATGCCGGTGACCTCGGTGTGGCGCAGGATGCGGGCGCCGTGGGCGCGGGCGGCCGTCGCGTAACCGCGGACGACGGCCTCCGGGGTGCAGTGGCCGTCGTCCGGGGAGTATGCGGCGGCCAGCAGGCCCTCGGTGCCGATCAGCGGGGAGAGCCGGCGGGCCTCTCGCGGGGTGAGCAGGCGGCTGGGCACCCCGAGGTCGTTCTGCAGCCGTACGCCCGCCTCGAAGGAGGCCACCTGCTCGGGGGTGGAGAGCAGGAACAGATAGCCGACCCGGTGCAGCCCGATGTCCTGGCCGACCTCCTCCGCGAAACGGCCGAACGCCTCCAGGCTGCGCGCGCCGAGCCGGACGTTCAGCTCGTCCGAGAACTGTGCCCGCACCCCGCCGGCGGCCTTGGAGGTGGAGCCGGCGGCGAGTTCGTCCCGTTCTACGAGGACGACGTCGCGCACTCCGGCGCGCGCCAGGTGCCAGGCGATGCTGGTGCCCATCACTCCGCCGCCGACGACGACCACCCGGGCCCGCAGGTTCACGCCGCCGCCTCCTCGCCACGGTTCACGGTCACGGCCCGATCCTTTCCGGACCGCCGCCCGCCGAACCAGGATCCGGGGATCCGGGGCAGGAAATCCGGGGCAGGAGATCCGGGCGTCCGGATCGGGGTTCGGGAGCAGGAACGGGGCCGCGGGACGGGGCGGGCGCCGCGGCCGGGCGGTCAGGAGTCGTGGGCGGGCGTCGGGAGCCGTGGGCGGGCGTCAGGAGCCGTGGGCGACGGCGTCCAGATGCGGCAGATGGTGGTCCATCCGCTCCCGCTTGGTCCGCAGATAGGTGATGTTGCTCTCACACGGCTCGATCAGCAGCGGCACCTGCTCGGCGACCTGGATGCCGTGCCGGACCAGCGCCTCCCGCTTGGCGGGGTTGTTGGACATCAGCCGTACCGAGCGCACCCCGAGGTCGCGCAGGATCTCGGCGGCGACCTTGTAGTCACGGGCGTCGACGGGCAGGCCCAGCGCGAGGTTCGCCTCCACCGTGTCCAGGCCCTCCGCCTGCAAGGCCATCGCGCGCAGCTTGGCGAGCAGCCCGATGCCGCGCCCCTCGTGCCCCCGCAAGTAGACGACGATGCCGCTGCCTTCGGCGACCACCGAGCGCAGCGCGGCCTCCAGCTGATCGCCGCACTCGCAGTGCCGGGAACCGAACGCGTCGCCGGTCAGGCACTCCGAGTGGAGCCGCGTCAGCACGTTCTCGGTGCCGATCTCGCCGTACACCAGGGCCACTTGCTCGTCACCGCGGTCGTGGTCCAGGTAGCCGATCGCCTGGAATTTCCCGTACGCGGTGGGCAGCGGTGCATTCACGACGCGTTCCGCGCCCGAACGCCGCGGGGACTTCTTGCCGAGTACGCCGATGTTGACGCCGGTGTTTTCTGTCATGATCTGATTCCTAAGCAGAGACGAAAGGCCGTGAAAAGATGAGTGGTTCGGGCGCGCGTGCGGCGGTGTACGGGGAGACGAACGACGTGGCGGCCGGTGTGCTGCCGGCGGACACCACGGAGGACGTGAGGGCCCGGGGGGCGGGCGTTTCAGCACAGGTCGCCGTCCTTCCCGTCGGGAGCTTCGAACAGCACGGTCCGTACCTTCCGCTGACGACCGACACGCTGGTCGCCTGCGCCGTGGCGCGGGAGATCGCCGCCGCGTACCCGGTGCACCTCCTCCCTCCGGTGACGGTCTCCTGCTCGCACGAGCACGCGGCCTGGCCGGGGACCGTCAGCATCTCCGCCGTGACCCTCCACGCGGTGGTCTCGGACATCGCGGCGTCGCTGCGCCGCTCGGGCGTCGACGCACTGGTCGTGGTCAACGGGCACGGCGGGAACTACGTGCTGGGCAACGTCGTCCAGGAGGCCTCCGCACGCGGTGAGCGGATGGCGCTGTTCCCGGCCGGCGAGGACTGGGAGACGGCGCGGGAACGGTCCGGAGTGGTCACCTCGCTGCTCACCGACATGCACGCGGGAGAAATCGAGACCTCGATTCTGCTGCACGCTCACCCCGAATTCGTCCGCCCTGGTCACGAGTCCGCCGATTTCACGGCCGACGACCGTCGTCATCTGCTCACCGTGGGAATGTCCGCCTATACCGAATCGGGCGTCATCGGCCGTCCTTCCCTGGGTTCGGCGGAAAAGGGAAAGGCACTGCTGGCGAGCCTGGTGGAATCCTTCGAACCGTATTTCGCGCTGCTCGGTCCGGCCGCGGAAGGCGAATAGCCCGGGGCGGGGAGGCGGCCGGGGCCCATGGGGGCGGCCCCGGCCGGCCTCCGGTCGCCGGGCCGGACGTCCCGGGTGGGGCCGGGAGCCGGTGCGGCGGCGGGGGCCCGCAGGCCCTCGTACCAGCGCCGGAGCAGGACGACCGCACCGGGCAGGCTCGCCACGAAGCTCAGCACGCCGTAGACGACGGCGACCGCGACACCGCTGTCCGCGCCCAGCCCCGCCGCGCCGAACGCCCAGGCGGTGACACCCTCGCGGGGGCCGAAGCCGCCGACGTTCAGCGGCAGGCCCATGGCCACCAGGGCGAGCACCGCGAGCGGCAGCAGGACCGCCACCGGGGCGGCCGAGCCGGCGACCCGGGCCGCCACGACGAACATCGCCATGTGCCCGGCCAGGACGACCGCGGACGACAGCGCGACGCCGGGTCCGCTCCGCCGGGACGCCAGGCCCTGGCGGGCCTCGCCGAGGGTGCGGCGCAATGCGCCGTCCCGGCGGCCCGGTGCCCGGTTCAGCCGGACGGCGAGGACGACGGCGAGCACGCCGACGGCGGCCAGGGCCGCCGGCCCGGCGAAGCCGCGGGCCTCGGCGCGCACGGGGGACGGCAGGGTCAGCAGCAGCACCGCGCCGGCCACGGTCAGCGCGATCTGCCCCGCGACCCGCTCCAGGACGACCGCCTTCACGCCCCGCCGGAGGTCACCGGCGCTCTGCCCGTGCCGGACCGCCCGGTGCACATCGCCCAGGATCCCGCCGGGCAGCGCCGCGTTCAGGAACAGCGCCCGGTAGTAGTCGGCGACGGCGGGGCCCAGCGGCAGCCGCAGCCGCAGCCCCCGGGCCACCAGCTGCCAGCGCCACGCGCTGAAGACGGTGGTGACCACGCCGATCCCCAGCGCCGCCAGCACCGTCACGGTGTCGATCCGCCGCAGCCCGTCGAGCAGCGCGCCGGTGCCGAGCCGCCACAGCAGAGCGCCGAGGATGACGACGCCGACGGCGGTGCCGAAGTGGGTGCGCAGCGCGCGGGAGCTCGTCCGCCGGGGGGCGCCGGGCCGCGCGGCGCCGACCGCCGGGCCGGTACCGTCGCCCGGCCGGTCCGCGTGGCCCTCGTCTACGTCTTCGGACGCGTCGACTGCCCGGGGCGCTCCGGCCGCTTCGGGGGCTTCGGGGGCCTCGGGGGCCTCGGCGGCTCCAGACGCGGCGGGTGCCTCGGCTGCTTCGGTGGCTCCTGTGCTCTCGGTGACTCCGGTGCTCGCGGTGGCTTCGGTGCTCTCGGTGGCTTCGGTGGCTTCGGCGCGGGACGCCGGTGCGGGTGCCGGGTGCGTGTGGGTCGCGTGGAGGAGGACCGCGTCCGCCGCCCGCGCACGCCGGCGGGGCGCGCACACCGATGCCACCCGCGCACGCACCGATTCCGCCCCCGCCACCACCCGAGACCGTGCCGCGTCCGTCCCCGGCGTCGCACGAACCCGCGCAGCGTCCGTCCCCGGCGTCACCCGAGACCGCGCCGCATCCGCCCCCGACGCCGCGTGCGTGCCTTTCGGGTCCGGTGTTCTGTGTGCGGGCGTGCCGGTCCCGGCGTCCGGGGCCGGTCGCGTCGCGGCTCCTGCCGCCCCGGTGCTCATGCCGTCCCGCCCCTCGGGCGGGGCAGTGCCAGCAGGTCGCTGTGGTGGACGGTGACCCGTAGCGCGCCGGCCGCGCAGGCGGCGAGCCGCTCGGTCAGATACCGCTCGGCTCGCTCGCGCAGCTCCGGCCGCTGTTCGACGGCCGCGCCCACCCAGCCCCGCAGCCACTGTTCGGTCAGCGCGGCCTCGCCGGGGCCGAGCCGCCACGGGCTCGGGTGCAGCCGGACCGTCGCCCCGCGCTCGGCGAACACCTCGCAGGTCGCGTTGACCGCGTCGGGGCCGAGCAGCCCGTTGCGCCGCTGATGGGCGTTGAACGCCTCGGCGATCTCGGCGTCCAGCGGGTCCTCGGGGGTGATGTCGACACGTCCCGCGACGGAGAGGGTGAGCAGGGCCGGGCAGCCGGCGCCCACGCAGGCGTCCGCCAGGGCCTCGACCTCCTCGACGGTGAGGACGTCGAGCAGCGCGGACGCGGTCACCAGCGAGGCCCCCGTCAACGCGTCCTCGGTGAGCCGGGCGACGTCGCCGCGCCGGGTCTCCACCGTGACGCGGCTGCCGTCGGCGGCGGAGCGCGGGGAGGCCACGGCGGCGAAGTGCAGCAGATAGGGGTCGCGGTCGTGCAGGACCCAGTGCTGGGCGCCGTCCAGACGGGGCGCGAGCCAGCGGCCCATGGAGCCGGTGCCGCAGCCCAGGTCGTGCACCACCACGCCACCCGGCCGGCCCGGCAGATTGGCCAGCCGGATCCGCAGCGGGTCGAGCAGGTCCTGCGCGCGGGCCGCGGCGTCGGCGCTCTCCCGCAGTTGCAGCCACTCGGGCGCGTACCGCGGCGGCTCCTCGGAGTCATCGTCCCGCAGCCGTACGGTGGCCCGCTCACCGGGCCGGGCCACGGGCCCGGCACCGGCGATCACCGCGGCGGCCGCGCCGTCGGCACGGGCACCGGTACCGGACTCCCCGCCCGCTCCCCCCGCGTTCACGTCCCTGTCCACGGCGTCCACGATGTCCACGGTCGGCTCCTCCTCGCTGCGCGCGCTCACGGCACTCCGTACGGACTTCCCCTCGCCCGGACCGGGCTGAGCCGGGATCAGGCCGCCCGGCCGGACCACGGCCTCCGCGCCGCCCTCGTTCATGCCGCCCTCCTCGGGGGTTCCGGAAGACGCTGGAGGACTCCCGCGAGGCTGCGGGCGGTGGCCGCCCAGCCGTCGAGTGCGGCGCGGCGGCCCCGGGCCGCGGCCTTGAGGCGGCGGCGTACGTCGGGTTCGTTGAACCAGCCGCGCAGTTCGGCGGCGAGCGCGGCGGGGTCCTCCGGCGGGACGAGGATGCCGGGCACTCCGCCGTCCGGCGCGCGGCCGACCGCCTCCGGCAGCCCGCCGACGTCGGTGGCGAGGACGGGGATACCGCGGGCGAGGGCCTCGGTGACCGCCATGCCGTAGGTCTCGGCGTAGGAGGTGAGGACCATCAGGTCGGCCGAGGCGTAGGCGGCGTCGAGGCCGGCGCCGGAGCGCGGGCCGGTCAGACGCAGCCGGTCGGCGAGGCCGTACCGGGCGATCAGCTCCCGCAAGTGGGCGACGTACTCGGGGTCGTGGCCGAGGCCGCCGACGCACTCGCAGGTCCACGGCAGGTCCCGGACCGCCGCGAGCGCCTCCACCAGGCGGTGCTGGCCCTTGCGCGGGGTCACGGCGGCCACGCACAGCAGCCGGGTGACGCCGTCGGTGCCGGGCGCGAGCGGCGCGATGTCGGCGCCCGGCGCGGCCACGTGCACCCGGTCGGGGGCGAGTCCGTGGTGGGAGACGAGCCGGCGGACCGCCCAGTCGCTGGTGGCGATCACCGCGGGCACCGCCCGCAGCACCGTGCGCTCGTGGGTGTCCAGGGCGGCGGCGACGGCCGGGTCCAGGCCGGTCTCGTCACCGAGCGGCAGGTGGACGAGGACGGCGAGCCGCAGCCGCGCGGCCTCGGGGACGATCGTCTCCGGGACCCCGCAGGCGACGAGGCCGTCGAGGAGCACCACCGCGTCGTCGGGCAGCTCCCGGAGGGTACGGGCGAGCCGGTCGCGGGCGGCGGCGTCGGGCCGCGGCCAGTCACCGGGGACGGCGTGCCGGGTGACCTGCCAGCCGAAGCCGGGCAGGTCCAGGCAGACCCGGCGGTCGTAGGCGTTGCCGCCGCTGGGCGCGGCCGGGTCGTCGACGCCGCCCGGCATCACGAAGTGCACGGTACGCAGGGACATGGGGATGATTCCGGCGTTCTCGGCGGTGGTGGGCTGAGCGGGCACGTACGCGAGGCGGGCCCGTTCCACGGTCAGATCGGTCACAGGCCACGCTCGTAACTCGCCCAGGCGACGTGCGACTCGTGCAGGGTGACCGAGATCCCCGCCAGGCCCTTGGCGCCCTCCCCCAGCGCGCCCTTGTGGACGCGTTCGGCGAGCCGGTCGGCGACGACCTTGGCCAGGAACTCGGTGGAGGTGTTGATCCCGGCGAACTCGGACTCGTCGTCGAGGTTGCGGTAGTTCAGCTCGGCGGTGATGGCGCCCAGCTCCTGCGTGGCCAGGCCGATGTCGACCACGATGTTGTCCTCGTCCAGCTGCTCACGGCGGAACGTCGCGTCCACGAGGAACGTGGCGCCGTGCAGTCGCTGCGCGGGCCCGAACACCTCGCCGCGGAAGCTGTGGGCGATCATGATGTGATCGCGGACGGTGATGCTGAACAACGGACGACCCTCCAGGTGCGGCGCGTCTGGTCCCCCGCCCTTGCCCGCAGGGGGATGCCGTGTAGTACGGCTCTTCGCTTCCCCGTGTTCAGCCGTTCCTCACTCTTTTCTCAGGTCAGGCCGGTCTCCGTGTACCGCACCCGGTGGCACAGGGCGGGGATCTCGCCGGAGGCCAGCCGCGGGAGCAGGTCGGGGAGTTCCTCGAAGGCGCTCTCCCCGGTGATGAGGGCGTCCAGCGCCGGGTCGGCGAGCAGGTCGAGGGCGAGGGCCAGCCGGTCGGCGTAGCCGCGGCCGGGCCGGGCGGCCGGGGAGACCGTGCCGACCTGGCTGCTGCGCACGGTGAGCCGGCGGGAGTGGAACGCCTCGCCGAGCGGCAGGGCCACGCTCCGGTCGCCGTACCAGCTCAGCTCCACGACCGTGCCCTCCGGGGCGAGGAGTTGCAGGGCCCGGGTGAGGCCGGCCTCGGTGGCGCTGGCGTGCACGACGAGGTCGCGGTCGCCGAGGGCGTCGGCGGGCGCGGCGAAGTCGACGCCGAGCGCCTCGGCGGTCTTCGCGCGGGCCGGGTCGGCGTCGACCAGCTGGAGCCGGACACCGGGGAAGCGGGCGAGCAGCGCGGCGACCGCGCAGCCGACCATGCCGCCGCCGACGACGGCGATCCGGTCGCCGATCAGCGGTGTCGCGTCCCACAGGGCGTTCACGGCGGTCTCGACGGTGCCGGCGAGCACGGCCCGCTCGGCGGGCACCCGTTCGGGCACCACGGTGACGGCGCTCACCGGAACGACGTAACGGCTCTGGTGCGGATACAGGCAGAACACCGTACGGCCGATCAGCGCAGCCGGGCCCTCCTCGACGACGCCGACGCTGAGGTAGCCGTACTTCACCGGGGCCGGGAAGTCGCCCTCCTGGAACGGCGCCCGCATCACGGCGTGTTGGCTCTCCGGCACTCCGCCTCGGAAGACGAGCGTCTCCGTGCCACGGCTGACCCCGGAGTACAGGGCACGCACCAGGACCTCGTCCTCGGCGGGCGCCGCGAGGGTGACGTCGCGCAGCTCTCCGTGGCCGGGCGAGCGGAGCCAGAACGCGCGGGCCGACCGGTTCATCGGCATCCTCCTGAACGATCGGGAAGTTGTTCACGTACCGAGTTGTGCACAGGCCGCGCAGAGTACGCGGCGTTGATCGACTCTGTCACTCGGCCGGAGGATGTGCGGTGGCCCTGAACAACACGTATGACGCGAGGCTCCAGCAGGAGACCGCTCTGGGAGCGGGCGTGCAGATCCTGCTGCTGGCCCTGCTCGGCCCGGCGATCGGCATGGGGCCGGCCGGCTGGCTGACGGGGCTCGTCTTCGCGTTCGCCACCTGGGCGGTCCTCTCCCGCGCCGTGCACCGCTCCCGGCTGCGCTCCTTCGGTCCCGCGAACCGGGTCACGCTCGGCCGGGCCACGCTGGTCGGCGGGGTGACCGCGCTGGTCGCCGACTCCTTCGAGAGCGCGCCGCCGGTGACGCTGCTGGTCGCCCTGACCGCCGTGGCCCTGCTGCTGGACGGCGTGGACGGCAAGGTGGCCCGCCGCACCGGGACGTCGAGCGCGCTCGGCGCCCGCTTCGACATGGAGGTCGACGCGTTCCTGATCCTGGTGCTGAGCGTGTACGTGGCGACGCAGCTCGGGCCGTGGGTGCTGCTGATCGGCGGTATGCGCTACGCCTTCGTCGCGGCGGCCCGGGTCGCGCCCTGGCTGAACGCCCCGCTGCCGCCGTCCTTCGCCCGCAAGACCGTCGCCGCCGTCCAGGGCGTCTGCCTGCTGCTCGCGGGCTCCGAGCTGCTGCCGCATCCGGTGAACCTCGCGATCGTGCTGTCGGCACTGGGCTCGCTGATGTGGTCGTTCGGCCGGGACGTGCGGTGGCTGTGGCGCACCTTCCGTACGCCGGTGGCGGCACCGGTCGAGCCGAAGCTGCTGGAGCTGGCGGCACATTGACCCTCGTGCGTCGGGGCCCGGACCGCCGGTGGCGGTCCGGGCCCCGACGCGTTCCCGGTCACGCGCGAGCGGTCACGCGCGAGCGGTCACGCGCGAGCGGTCACGCGCGAGCGCCCCGGCTCCGGACGAGGGCGAAGGCGGCGGCGGCCAGGCCCACGACTCCGACGGCCAGCCCGGCGATGCCGAGTCCCCGCGCGGTCCCGTCGCTCGCGTCCGCCGCCTTGGCGGGGGCGGCGGGAGCGGCGGAGGCGGCCGGGGCGGGGGACGTCAGTTCCAGCACCGGCGCCGGGTTCTCCGGGTCGTCGCCGTCGGCCGGTTCCTCGATCCAGCGGACGACCTTGCCGTCGGAGTAGGTCTGGAGGGTCTTGAAGACCAGCCGGCCGGTGTCCTCGGGCAGTTGGCCGAAGGCCACGTCGAAGTCCTCGTAACTCCCGGCGCCGATGCGTCCGCCGGTGAAGGTGACCGCGGAGGCCGCCTCGGTGACGGTGCCGTCGTCGGTCTTCACCGGTGTCTTCAGCTTCGTGGTGGTGACCTTGGCGGTCCAGCCGTCCCGGGGACGGACCAGGACGCCGAGGACGGGGTGGTCGGTGGGGAGGAAGACCTGCACCTTGGTGGTGGCGGCCGAGTCCTCCTCGTTCGGGACCCGGAAGGTCAGCACGCCGTCGGTGGCTCCCTTGGCGTAACTCTCCGGGTGGACGGTGACGTGCGCGGAGGCGGCTCCCGCGGCGAGGAGGACCGAGGCGGCGGCGACGGCGGTGACGGTGCCGGCGCGGCGGAGGGTGGCGCGTGCTGCGGACATGGGTGATCGATCTCCGTACGAGTGACGTGTGAGGGGTGTCAGAGCGAGTACGGGACCGGGTCCGGGGGTCCGCGCCGGTGCACCGCGTGCCGCAGCGGGGCCCGGCGGGGCGGCTCGGCGACGGTCGGGGCGAACGGCACCCGGCCGGCGGGTACGGGCAGCGGGGCGTCCCGCCACCAGGCGGCCAGGGCCGGCACGAGGGTGGCGGCCCGGCGCAGCAGCGACCACAGCGCGGCCTCGCCACGCCGCAGCCACCAGGAGGCGGCCAGCGCGGCGAGCAGGTGGGCGGCGGTGACGTGCGCGGTGAGGTGCGGGTGGGCCACGGTGGCGGCGTGCAGGGCGTGCGGGTGCGTCGCGGCCATGGTGTGCCCGAGGCGCGGACCCTCCTGCGCGGACGCCGTGCCGCCGCGGTGGGCCGCGTCGAACCCCAGGTGCAGGCCCGCCTGGGTGAGCAGCATGGCCGCGCCGATGCCGGGCAGCGACCGCTCCCGCCCGCCGAGGGCGCAGCCGGGCGCGAACACGGCGAGGAAGCCGGCCGCGTCGGCCCACGCGGGCGGCGGACCGCCCGTGGCCAGGCCGTGCCCGGCGGCGGCGAGCAGCACGCACACCGCGGCGAACACGGCGGCGCGCAGACCTCTCACCGCCGGGGACGCGTTCATGCTCAGGGATCCTCCCACGAGCTGTGTGTACGCGCGGCTTGGTGGGACGGTTCAACGACCGCGGGGCGGTGCCGGGCACGCCTCACCAGCCGGGATAACGGTCCCACCAGTACGGGTCCCAGCCGGGGACGTACTCGCTGCCGCTGGGCGGGTCCTCGATCTGGGCCAGCAGGTCGTGGGCCAGGGCGTCGAGCACCCAGCCCAGTTCGTGCCTGCTCACCAGGTCCGCGGGCAGGGCCTCGGCCCCGTGGACCGCGCCGAGCAGGGCCCCGGTGACACAGGCCACGGATGCGCCGTCGGGGGCGCCCGCGGCGAACGCGAGGGCGGCCGTGAAGCGGTCGCGGCCGGGGAACGACCCGGCCGTGTAGAGACCGCCCAGCAGCGCCGAGGGGGCGGTGGCGTCCGGGGCGAGCCGGGCCAGCAGGACGGGATCCCCGGGCCGGTCCACGGCCTGCCGGTACACCGCGCGCAGCCGCTCGTGCTCCTCGTCGGGCGACCAGGGGCGTCCCGCGGGCAGCCCGGTGATCCCCGCCTCCAGCGCGCCCCGGACGAGGGTGTCCCCGGAGGCGCCGGAACCGGCCGGGACGGCGGGCGCGGGCGCCGTCAGACAGTGCTGGAGCAGCACGACCGCCTGCACGGCGGCGGACCGCGCCGCGGGGTCGCCGTGGGTGATACCGGCGAACTCCCCTGCCTGGCGGGCCCACTCGGGGCCCGCGACGGCCGCGGGCAGGGTGCGGGTCAGCGCGTGGCAGCCCCGGCTCGGCGTGCTGATCTCGCTGTGCGGATCCTCGATCCGGGACAGGGCCGCGACGGTCGCGGGCGCGTTGCCGCGCCGCTCGGCGAGCGCGGGCACGCCCGCCAGCCAGCCGTCCGGCCAGGCGTCGCCGGACGGGTGGGAGGCCCAGCGGCGGCGCATCCGTTCCGCTTCGATGCCCTGCAAGGCCGCCCACCGGCAGTAGGCGTGGAGGACCACCCCCGGCGGATGGCAGACGCCCTTGTGCCGGCCCCGCACCATCGCGCGGATGATCCCCTCGGCGGTGAAGCAGGCCAGTTGGGTGCTGACGCCGGCGCGCAGTGGTCCCGCGGCCGGTGGTCCGCCGCGCGCCGCGCCCAGGGTGTCGCCGAGCGCCAGCCCCAGCATCAGCCCCCGCACCCGGGACCGCATCCGCGCGACCCTGCGCAGGTGCTCCTTGAGCGGGTCCTGCCCTGCGGCCACTGCGGCCCACCTCCCCGGTGCTCCCGGTCACCGTATCGCCCGGTCCGGCCGGGGGGGCGCGGAGGGCGTCGTCAGAGGTGGCCCGCGTCCCGGCCCCGCGGGACGCCGGGTCAGCCCTTCTGTTCGACCCGCACCCAGTCGATCTCCGCCTGCGCTCCCCCGGACGCGATCCTGTCGACGCTGGACTGCGGCAGGCCCCAGTACGGCGTGGTGACCTTGTTCCAGCCGGCCGGGTAGGCGCCGCCGAGGGCGAGGTTGAGGATCACGTACTGGTTGTGGTCGTAGACCCACTGGCCCCGGGTGGACTCCAGCTTGTTGCGGGTGGTCTCCTGCACCAGGCGGTCGTCGACGGAGAAGCGCATCGCCGTCGGGGTCCATTCGACCGCGTAGGTGTGCCACTGGTCGGCCGTGCCGCCGTTGGGGTAGGTCTGGCGGGCACCGATGTTGCCGTCGGCCGAGTAGCCGGGACCGTGCAGGGCCGAGCTGGTCCAGTCCGGGTAGCCGATGTTCTCCATGATGTCGGTCTCGCCGGAGGCCGGCCAGGAGACCGACGGGTTGTCGACGTTGCTGCCGAGGAGCCAGAAGGCCGGCCAGAACCCGTCGCCGACCGGCAGCTTCATCCGGGCGCTGACCTTGCCGTAGGTGAAGTCGAAGTGGGTGTTGGTGTCGATGCGGCCCGAGGTGAAGTCGTAGGTGCCGCCGCCCGCCTTGGTGCAGCCTTTGCAGTACTTCGCCTTCAGGATCAGGTTGCCGTTCTGGGTGCTGATGTTGTCCGGTGAGTCGACGTACGCCTGTGACTCGCCGTTGACCGGCCCCATCTCCGTACCGGTGCGCACGACCCGCCACTTGGAGCGGTCGAGGGCTGCTCCGGTGAAGTCGTCGAAGAAGGTGGTGCGGTAGGAGCCCGAGGGGTCGGCGGGGAGCGCGGGGTAGGCGGCGGACGCGCTGCCGCCGGTGCCCCAGACCTGGAACTCGTAGAGCGAGTAGCCGAACTGCGCGGTGGCGGGTGCCGGGTTGTAGAAGGAGCGGCGTTCCTTGCCGAGCATGCGGACGTAGCGGCCGGTCGCGGGCGAGGGCAGCTTCACGGTGTCGTGCACGCCGGCCGCGTCGGACGGTGCCTTCACGTTCGCGCGGCGGGCGGCTATGTCGGCGGCCGAGGGCTCGTGGACGGTGCGCCAGGTGCGGTTGTCGTCGGAGACCTGGATGAGGTAGTCGACGGCGTAGGCGGACTCCCAGTACAGGTCCACGGTGTCGATGCTGGACTGCGCGCCCAGGTCGACGGAGACCCAGCGGTCCGTGTTCCAGTCGCTCGACCAGCGGCTCGTGTCGCCCCTGAGGTCCGCGGGCCAGCCGCCGTCGGTGAGGAAGGCCGGTGAATGGCCGGCGTCCTGGTAGTAGTTGGAGTACGCCGGATGGTTCAGCGCGAGGTTGGCGCGGGTCGTCGAGGCGGGGGCCGGTTCGCCGCCGTAGACCTTGAAGTTCCACAGGGAGTAGCCGTAGGGCGTGGCGCGTTCCAGGCCGCGCAGCCGGATGTAGCGGCCGGTGACCTCCTGCGGATGGGTGTGCGCGGTGACCGAGCCGCCGGTGCCGGCGGTCTCGGTGTAGAAGGGCGTCCAGTCGGTGCCGTTCTTCGACGCCTCCAGGACGTAGCGCTTGCCGTAGGCGGCCTCCCAGTCGAGGACGACGCGGTCGACGCGGATCACGGAGCCGAGGTCGAGGCGGATCCAGGCGTCGTCGGCGAAGTTGCTGGACCAGCGGGTGGCGCCGTTGCCGTCGAAGGCGAGGCCGGGGGCGCTGCCGGCGTTCTCGCTGCCGGAGGCGGTGACGGCGGCCGGGTTCGCCGCGTAGGCGGCGGCGGCCCGGTCGGTGTCCCAGGCGACGGCGGCCGGGGCCGCGGAGGCGGGGGCGGTCAGGAGCGGTCCCGACGACAGCAGGGCCGTGGCGGCCAGGGCGGCGAGCAGGGGGCGGCGGACACGGGATGGCATGCGGCTCTCCTTGTGGGGGTGGAGGTGCACTTCCTTGATCTATGTCACGTACATGACAGGCGAGGGGAGGTGTGCGGGCCGGTGGACACGGGGCTCCCCACCCGTGTCCACCGGCCGTCCGGGCCCGGCTCAGGCGGCCCGGCGACCCTGACCGCGATGGACGCGGACGATGTCCGCGTACCGGCGGCCGCTGCCCTTGATCGTGCGGACCTGGGTGCGGTAGTCGACGTGGACCAGGCCGAAGCGCTTGTCGTAGCCGTACGCCCACTCGAAGTTGTCCAGCAGGGACCAGGCGAAGTAGCCGGCCAGCGGGGCGCCCCTGCGGACGGCCGAGGCGCACGCGGCCAGGTGGCGTTCCAGGTAGTCCTGGCGCTCGGGGTCGTCGACGCTGCCGTCGGGGCGGACCACGTCGGGGAAGGCGGAGCCGTTCTCGGTGACGTAGAGCTTGCGGGCGCCGTACTCCTCGGTGAGCCGGAGCAGCAGCGTCTCGATGCCGGACGCGTCGATCTCCCAGTCCATGCCGGTGCGCGGGACGCCCTCGCGCCGGACCGAACGGGCGAACGGCGCGGGCCCCTCGGGGTCGTCGGCGACGTACGCCGGGAAGTAGTAGTTCAGGCCGAGCCAGTCCAGCGGGGCGGCGACGGTCGCCAGGTCGTCGTCGCCGAGGGGCGGCTCGACGCCGTAGGTCTCCACCATGTCGGCGGGGAAGCCGCGGCCGTGCACCGGGTCGAGCCACCAGCGGTTGACGTGGCCGTCGTGCCGGCGGGCCGCCGCCAGGTCCTCGGGACGGTCGGTGGCCGGGTACACGGTGGAGAGGTTGTTGACGATGCCGACCTGCGCTCCGGGGGCGGCGGCGCGGATCGCCTGGGTGGCGAGTCCGTGACCGAGGAGCAGGTGGGAGGAGGCACGGACGGCGGCGCCGAGGTCGGTCCAGCCGGGCGCCATCTTGCCCTCCAGATGGCCGATCCAGGCCGAGCAGGAGGGTTCGTTGAGAGTCGCCCAGAGCTTGACGCGGTCTCCGAGGCGGGCGGCGACGGCCGAGGCGTACTCGGCGAACGCGAAGGCCGTCTCCCGCTCGGGCCAGCCGCCCCGGTCCTGGAGCGCCTGCGGCAGGTCCCAGTGGTAGAGGGTGACCGACGGGGTGATGCCCGCCTCCAGCAGGGCGTCCACCAGTTCGTCGTAGAAGGCGAGTCCCTCGGGGTTCACCGGGCCGGTGCCGCCGGGCACCACGCGCGGCCAGGCCACGGACAGCCGGTAGGCGTTGACGCCGAGTCGCCGCATCAGGCCGATGTCCTCGGGCCAGCGATGGTAGTGGTCGCAGGCGACGTCGCCGTTGTCGTCGTTCGCGATCTTCCCCGGGGTGTGGGAGAAGGTGTCCCAGATCGACGGCGCGCGGCCGTCCTCGGCGACGGCTCCCTCGATCTGGTACGCCGCTGTGGCCGTACCCCACAGGAAGTCCTGCGGGAAGGCGGCGAGGTCGATGGGTTCGGACACGGAAGTCCCTTCGGGATCAGGGGTGTGGGTCACTTGACGGCGCCCGCCGTCAGACCCGCGACGAGATAGCGCTGCAACAGCAGGAAGCCGGCCACCACGGGCACGCTGACGACCAGCGAGGCGGCCATGATCTGGTTCCAGTAGACGTCGTTGAGGGTGGAGTAGCCCTGGAGGCCGACGGCGAGGGTGCGGGTGGTGTCGTTGGTCATGACCGAGGCGAAGAGCACCTCTCCCCAGGCGGTCATGAAGGCGTACACGGCGACCGCGACGATGCCGGGGACCGCGGCCGGCACGACGATCCTGAACAGCGCGCCGAGGGGGCCGCAGCCGTCCACGAGCGCCGCCTCGTCCAGGTCGCGCGGCACCGAGTCGAAGTAACCGATCAGCATCCAGATCGAGAACGGCAGCGAGAAGGTGAGATACGTCAGGATCAGCCCCGCGCGGGAGCCGAACAGGGCGATGCCGGTGGCGTTGCCGATGTTGACGTAGATCAGGAAGAGCGGGAGGAGGAAGAGGATGCCCGGGAGCATCTGCGTGGACAGCACGGTGACCGTGAAGACCCGCTTGCCGCGGAACTCGTAACGGCTGACGGCGTAGGCGGCGAACACCGCGATGACGACCGAGCAGACGGTCGCCGCGCCCGCCACGATCAGCGAGTTCACGAAGTACTTCGCGAGCGGCACGGTCGACCAGATGTCGACGTAGGGGCGGAGGGTCAGCCCGCTCGGCAGCCAGCGGAACTTGCCGGTGACGTCGGCGAGGGGCTTCAGCGAGCTGGAGACCATCACGTACACCGGGACCAGCACGAAGCCGGCGAGCAGGGTGAGGAAGATCCGCCGGGACCACACGAACGAACGCGGCGGCGCCATGGGCGTGTGGGCACTAGACATCGGCGGGCCTCCGTCCGCGGGAGGTGACCAGCAGGTACCCGCCCGTCACCACGAGCAGGAAGAGCAGCAGCAGGACGGACATGGCCGAGCCGGTGCCGAAGTTCCAGGTGACGAAGGAGGACTGGTAGATGTGCACCGAGATGAGGTCGGCGGCCTCGGGGGCGGACTTGCCGAACAGCACGTACGGCGTGTTGAAGTCGTTGAACGTCCACAGGAACAGCACCAGCACCAGCACCTGGTTGACCGGGCGCAGCGACGGCAGGGTGATGCGGCGGATCTGCTGCCACATCCCGGCGCCGTCCAGCGCGGCGGCCTCGTACAGCTCCCGGGGGATGTTCTGCAGTCCGGCCGTGACGATGAGGAACGCGAACGGCCAGCCCTTCCACACGGACACGGTGAGCAGGGCGTAGAAGCTGTTGTCGCCGATGAGCCAGAAGGACGGCTTGTCGGTGAGGTGCAGCTGGTCGTGCAGGACGTGGTTCACCAGGCCGTTGTCGTGCTGGAACATGAACACCCAGGTGATGACGGCCGCGTAGACGGGCAGCGCGTACGGCACCAGGAACAGTGCGCGCAGCAGGCCGCGCCCGCGGAAGGTGTCCTGCATGAAGACCGCGGCGGCGGTGCCGATGAGCCAGCACAGGCCCACCGACAGCAGGGTGAACGCGACGGTGACGCCGAACGAGTGCAGCAGCGCCTTGCCGACGGGGGCGTCGAAGTCCACCGACACCTTGTAGTTGTCGAGGCCGCTCCAGGGGGCGGTGCCCCAGTCGCGGATGTAGAACTGGGTGAGTTCCTTGAAGCTCATCACGACGCCGATCACCATCGGCACCAGATGGACCAGGAGTTCGAAGAACAGGGCGGGCAGGAGCAGCAGGTACGGCAGGGAGACGCGGCGGATCCACCCGGTGCGGCGGCGAGGCTCGCGCGCCGCACCGGGGGACGTGTCGCGCACCGGTTCCTTCAGTGCGGTGGTCGTCATCGTGTTCACGCCGCCGGCATCTGCTGCTGGGCCTTCTCCAGCTTCGCCTTGACCGAGTCGGTGGTCACGGCGCGGCCGGCGGCGGCGTCGGCGAACAGCTCCTTGACGGCCGTGCCGACCGCCGTCTCGAACTGCGACTCGGACGGCACCTGCGGCAGTGCGGCGGCGCTGGTGGCGAGGGTGTTCTTCAGCACCGCGGTGGCGGGCGCACCGAACGCCGGGTCCTGCTGGGCGGTCTTGACCGGAGGGATGGAGCTGTACGCCGTGTTGAGGATCTTCTGTTCGGCGTCGGAGGTCATGAACTTCACGAACTTCGCGGCGCCGTCGAGATTGTGCGTGTTCCTGAAGACGGCGATGTTGATGCCGGCGACCATGGAGTTGGTCTGGGTGCCGGTGCCGGGGGTGCCGGACCGGACCGGCACGGGGGCGACGCCGTAGGCGTCCTCGCTCATGCCCTGGGACTTGAGGTTGGCGGCGGCGGACTGCCAGAGGAGCATCGCCTGCTTGCCCTTGGCGAAGTCGCTGACCGACTGGTTCTGCGCGTACTCGGCGTCGCCGGTCGGGATGACCTTGTCCTTGGCCATCAGGTCGACGTACTGCTTGACGGCGTCGACCACCTTGGGGTTGGTGAAGTCGGGCTTGCCGTCGGCGGTGAAGAAGTCGGCGCCGTGCTGCTTGGCGAGAACGAAGACGTGGTGGATGTTCTCCGACAGGTTGGAGCCCTCGGCGCCCAGTACGGACTTGCCCTTGGCCTTGATCTTCTTGCCGTCGGCGACGAGCTCGTCCCAGGTGGCCGGGGGCTTGCTGATCCCGGCGTCGGCGAAGATCTGCTTGTTGTAGTACAGCGCGTACGCCATCGAGTACAGCGGCACCGCCGCCGGGTCCTTGTCCGGCACGCCGGTCGAGCCGAGCGCGGAGTCCACGAACCGGTCCTTGCCGCCTATCTTGGCGAAGTTCTTCTGGTCCCACGGGAGCAGCGCGCCGGTCGCCTGAAGGGAGGCGCTCCAGGTGTTGCCGATGTTCAGCACGTCGGGGCCCTGGCCCGAGGTGGTCGCGGTCAGGATCCGGTTGAGCAGATCCGACCAGGGCACGACCTCCAGCTTCACCTTGACGCCGGTCTGCTTCTCGAACTTGTCGAGCTCGGGCTGGAGGACCTTCTTGTCCACGGCGATGCTGGCGCCCTGGTTGGTCGCCCAGTAGGTCAGCGTCTTCGGGGAGTCGTTCGACCCGCTGCTGGACGATCCGCCTCCGCAGGCCGTGGCCGCGAGGGCGAGTGACAGGGTGACGGCGCCTACGGCCGCGGCTCGGATGCTGCGCATGGCTCCCGGTGTCCCTTCGGGGGTTGCACTCATGACTTAATTTAGGACGTGAGTTAATCCGCACGAAGGCCGGACGTCAAGGGATTCGGCAGCACGATCCGGTACCGGCGCCCGCCGGCTCGTGTCAGGGGGGCCGCGTCAGCTCCCGCGTGCGCTTTCCCGTACCTCCGGCACCGCACCGCCGCGCGCCACCACGGCCCCCCGCCGTACCGCCGCCCCGCCGCGGGGGCGCAGTTCGGGAAGGACGGTGAGCAGTCCGGCGGCGGCCAGGGCGGCGCCGAGCCACAGCGGGGCGCGCAGGCCCCGGGCGTCGAGGGCGACGGCACCGAAGGAGGAGCCGATGACGACGCCGAGCGTGATGAAGGAGGAGTGGACGGTGTTGACCAGCGGACCGGCGTTGCCCGCGCGCTGGACCCGGGTGACCATCGCCGGGTTCATCGTCACCCCGGCCAGGCCGATGCCCAGCACGCAGACCACCGCCGGGACGGGTGCGCCGGCGAAGAGGGCGAAGCCGGTCAGGAAGAGCAGGTTGAGCAGCAGGCCCACGGCGAGCACCGGCAGGGTGTACCGGTCGGCGAGCCGGCCGACGACCGTGTTGCCGACGACGGTGGCGGCGCCGTAGGCGATCAGCAGCAGCGGGACCGTCCCGGCGGAGAACCCGGCGAGGCCGGTGAGGACGGGGGTGAAGTAGCTGAAGGCCGAGAAGGTGGCGCCGATGATCAGCGTGCTGGTGACCAGCGCCAGCCACAGCCGGGGCCGCGCGAAGACCCCGGCCTCGGCACGCAGGCCGCCGCCCGGCTCGGAGCCGAGCCGGGGCACGCCGGCCGCGGTGGCCGCGGCGGCGACCAGCGCGAGCACCGAGACGGCCCAGAAGGCGGCCCGCCAGCCGAGACGTTCGCCGACCAGGGTGGCCAGCGGCAGTCCGAGCAGGGTGCCGAGCATCAGGCCGTTCAGGGCCACGGCGACGGCCCGGCCCCGGATCTCGGGGCGGGTGAGCCGGGCGCACAGCGAGAGGGCGACGCCGAAGAAGGCCTGGGAGGCGACGCCGGTGACGACGCGCGCGGCCAGCATGGTGGCGTACCCGGTCGCGGTGGCGGCGAGCACGTTGCCGGCGAGGAACACGGCGAAGAGCACGAGCAGTGCGGTGCGGGGCGGGAGTCTCATCACCGCCACGGTGAGGACCGGCCCGCCGAGGGCCATGGCGGCGGCGAACGCGGTGATGAGGTAGCCGATCTGCGGGACGGTGGCATGCAGACCGGCGGCCATCTGCGGCATCAGGCCGGCGACGGCGAACTCGCTGGTCACCATGGCGAAGATGCCGATCGCCAGCACGTGGACGGCACGGGGCACGGCGGCTCTCCTTTCGGGGCGGGCCCGCGCGCGGGTGCACGCGAGCGTTATGTATCGGTCAGTTCAAAACAGGGACGGCGAACAGTTCGGAGCGGCACGGCAGAAGCGTTGTGGATCGATCCATCCAAAACACTGGCACGCAAAGGCCGTCGACCGGCGGCCCCTCGCACGGACCGCGGGGCGGGCTCAGGCGGTCAGCACGTCCAGGGCGATCGCGGCGACGGACTCCAGGGCGGCACGGTCGGCACCGCCCTGCGCGGAGACGCGCAGCCCGGCGACGGTGGCGTTGAGGAACCGGGCCAGGTCGCCCGCGTCCCGGGACGAGGTGATGCTGCCGTCACGCCGGCCGGCCTCGACGGCCGCGCGCAACGAGGCCAGCCGGGTGGCCGTGTCGCGTTCCAGCAGCTCGGCCGCGGCGGCGTCGCGCCCTGCCAGTTCGACCGTCGTGTTCACGGTGAGACAGCCCAGGCTGCGGCCCGTCGGACGATGGGCCGCGTCCCCGTCGAGCACCAGCGCGAACAGGGCGCGGACGCGGTCGGCCCCCGTGCGCTCCGGGTCCTCCAGCACAGCCAGCTGGGCGGCGTTCATGGTGGTCGTGTAGTGGTGCAGGGCGCGCTGGAACAGGTCGCGCTTGCTCTTGAAGGTGTTGTAGATGCTGCTGCGCCCCAGCCCGGTGGCGTCGCACAGGTCCTGGGTGGAGGTGGCTTCGTAGCCCTTCTCCCAGAACGTGCGCGTCGCCGCGTCCAGGGCCCGCTCCTCGTCGAACATCCTCGGTCGCGCCATGATCGGAGCATATTTGTTTTGGATCGCACGTTGCAATACTGCTTCGCCCTACGGCTGGGGACCTCGCAGTGCCGGGGGGACCTCGCCGTGCCGGTGGGGACCTCGCAGTGCCGGGGGGGATTCGCACTACCGGGAGGATTCGGGTGATGGCGGCGCGGTTCGGATGACGGCGCGGTTCGGATGACGGCGGGGTTCGGATGACGGCCCGCCCCCCCACGAGCGTCGTCGCTCGTGGGGGGGCGGGCCGCGCCCTCAGCGGTCGCCGCTCACCGGGCCGGTGCCTGCGCGTAGCCGACGGGCCGGCTGGTGAAGGTGCCCCGGCCCTGGGTGCGGCTGCGCAGCCGGGTCGCGTAGCCGAACAGCTCGGCCAGCGGCACGGTCGCGGTCAGCACCGCCGCGCCGCCCCCGTTCACCGAGCCGCCGACCCGGCCGCGCCGGGCGGCCAGGTCGCCGAGGACCCCGCCCACCGCCTCCTCGGGCACGGTCACCGTGACCTCCGCGACCGGTTCGAGCAGCGCGGCCGTACACGCCCGCAGGGCCTCGCGCAGGCCGAGCCGGCCCGCCGTGCGGAAGGCCATGTCGGAGGAGTCCTTCACATGCGTGGAGCCGTCGGTGAGCGTGACGCGCAGCCCGGTCACCGGGTGCCCGTCGAGCGGCCCGTCGGCGAGCGCGTCCCGGCACCCGGCCTCCACCGCGCGCACGTACTCCTGCGGCACCCGCCCGCCGACGACGGCGGACCGGAACTCGAAGCCGGTGGCTCCCGGTTCCGGGCCGAGCGGCTCCACGTCCAGGACGACATGCGCGAACTGTCCCGCCCCGCCGTCCTGTTTGACGTGCCGGAACACGAAGCCGCGCACACCGCCCACGACGGTCTCCCGGTAGGCGACGCGGGGCCGGCCCACGGTGACCTCCGGCCCGCCGTCCCGGCTGATCTTCTCCACCGCGACCTCCAGGTGGAGTTCGCCCATGCCGGAGAGCACGGTCTGACCGGTCTCGGAGTCGGTGCGCACCACCAGTGAGGGGTCCTCCTCGGCGAGCCGGGCGAGCGCCGTGGCGAGCCGGCCGGTGTCCGTGCCGCGCCGGGCCTCGACCGCCACGGACACCACGGGCTCCGCGGCCACGGGCGGCTCCAGCAGCAGAGGGGCACCGGGGTCGCAGAGCGTGGCGCCGGTGCGGGCCGACTTCACGCCCGCGAGCGCGACGATGTCACCGGCCACCGCCCGGTCCAGCTGGACGTGCCGGTCCGCCATGACCCGCAGGATCCGCGCCACCCGCTCGGTGCGCCCGCTGCCCGGGTCCCACACGGTGTCCCCCTTCCCGACCGTGCCCGAGTAGACGCGCACGTAGGCCAGGCGCCCGGTGGCGGTCGCGTTCACCTTGAACACGAGGCCCGCGAAGGGCGCGCCGGGATCGGCGGCCCGCCGCTCTTCGGCGCCCTGGTGGACACCGCGTACGGCGGGCACGTCCAGCGGCGACGGCAGGTAGGCCACCACCGCGTCCAGCAGCGGCTCGATGCCGCGGTTGCGGTAGGCGGAGCCGCACAGCACCACCACGCCGTCGCCGTTGCGGTTCAGGTCGCGCAGGGCCGCGGTGAGGGTCGTGGCGGAGAGCGTCCCACGGTCGCAGAACTCCTCCAGGGCGGCGGGATGGCGTTCCGCCACTGCCTCCTCCAGCACGCGCCGTCGTCGTGCGGCCTCCTCGCGCAGTTCCTCGGGCACCGCCCCCGCCGCGGCCGCGCTCTCCCCGTCGCGCCACACCAGGGACCGCATCCGTACCAGGTCCACGACTCCGGTGAAGCCGTCCTCGGCGCCGATCGGCAGCTGGACGACCAGCGGGGCGGGGTGCAGCCGGTCCCGGATGGAAGCGACGGCCCGGTCGAGGTCGGCGCCGGCCCGGTCGAGTTTGTTGACGAACGCGATCCTCGGGACGCCGTACCGGTCGGCCTGCCGCCAGACGGACTCGCTCTGCGGTTCGACCCCGGCGACGGCGTCGAACACGGCGACCGCCCCGTCGAGGACGCGCAGCGACCGCTCGACCTCGTCGGCGAAGTCGACGTGGCCGGGGGTGTCGATGAGATTGATGCGACGGCCGTCCCAGGCACAGCTCACCGCGGCGGCGAAGATGGTGATGCCGCGGTCGCGTTCCTGCGGGTCGAAGTCGGTGACGGTGGTGCCGTCGTGCACCTCGCCCCGCTTGTGGGTGGTGCCCGTCGCGTACAGGATCCGCTCGGTGACGGTGGTCTTGCCCGCGTCGACGTGGGCGAGGATGCCGAGGTTGCGAACGGTGGTGAGGGTGTCGATGTGCGTGCGCACGGCCCGGTGCCTTTCGGGAGGTGATGCTCGGAGAAGGGCAGCGCGATCTCCCGTGTGCCGGACGGGGCCGACGTACGGCGGCGGCCGGACGGGTGCCGGGCGGGCCGCCGGGGTCAGCGGGGCGTCACGGGCATCCGGTGCCGGCCGCGCAGCGGGCACCGGACGGACGAGGACACCAGGATCACCTCGGACCGTGCGGGGGGAACGACGACGGCGGTACGGTCACGCACGGCCCGGCTCCCCTCGATGTTCACGGATCATGAAGCGCGCCGCCGCGGTGTCGGTGCGGCGCGCGTGGCGAGTCTAGGAAAACGATCAGCGGACGGGTACCGGTTTTTCCCCGGGCCCCTCCGGAACGGCCCCGCCCCGCCTCGCCCGGCCTCACCTCACCTCGCCCCGCCCCGCCCCGCCCACGAAGAAACCCCACGGCCGAGGCCGTGGGGTTTCCTTCCGGTGTCCGACGTGGCTCGCACGCTCCTCGCCCGACGGGCTCGGGGCGGTCGCGGCCCCTCAGTCGATGCAGAACTCGTTGCCCTCGATGTCGAGCATCGGGATGCACGCGTCATTGCCGTCGTACAGCGTTTGCACGTGTACCGCCCCGAGCGGGACCAGCCGTGCGCGCTCGGCCTCGAGCGCGGCGAGGCGCTCTTCGCCCACGAGTCCGGTGCCGACCCGCACGTCGAGATGGACGCGGTTCTTCGCGGCCTTCCCCTCGGGGACGCGCTGGAAGTACAGTCGCGGACCCACGCCTGAGGGGTCGACGCAGGCGAACCACGCGTCCTGCTGTTCAGCCGGCTGCGAGCGCTTGAAATCGTCCCAGGTGGCGAACCCCTCGGGCGGCGGCGGTACGACGTACCCCAGCACCTCGCACCAGAAGCGGGCGAGGCGCTCGGGTTCCGCGCAGTCGAAGGTGACCTGGAATTTCTTGATCGACATCACCGGGCCACCGTAGGGGCGCCCGCTCCTCAGCGGAACCCCCCGGGCCCCGGGAGACCCGCGTCCGGCCGGTCGGGCCATTGCCCGGAAAAGCAGAAAACCCCACGTGTAGTGGGGTTTCTTGCTGGTGTCCGAGGGGGGACTTGAACTCTCCACTCGGGCACCAGCCCCCAACCGCTCTGACCTGGGGAAACACCTGTCGACAGGCTTGATTTCGGCGGGCGTTTCTCCTGTTCTTTCCTGCTGTTTCAGGCCCTCTCGGGCCCCTGTTGGTCACGCGTTGGTCAGGTGACCAACCCTCCGGCGCTGTCCCTGATCAGGGCTCTTGCAGCCGTGCTTCAAGCTCGAACCAAGTCGGTCAGACCCGTCGTGCGGCGGCCAGGGGCCGGGCGCGCTCTGTCAGCTCGCGGGCGTACGGGTTTCGCGCGTGCGGGCGGAGAGCCGAGAGCATCGCGCGGAAGCGGTCGTCGGCGCGGCCAGACTGCACGTGGGGGTAGTCGTCGAGAGCCAGGTGCCAGGTCTGGACGGCTTCCTCCAGATGGCCAGCCTCCAGCTTCCACTCGGCGAGCATCGAGCGGTGCCGCACCCTGGCGCGCCGGTACACGGTGGGCCTGACCTTCTCGGACTGTTCAAGGGCACGGATGGCACCCTCGCGGTCTCCGAGCTCGTAGCTGACCTGTGAGACGTGGTAGCTCAGGGACGCGGGGTCGTAGGAACCGTGAGCCTTGGCCTTGGCTTCCGCCTTCTCCATGGCGATCTCTGCCTCACGGAGCATCGCCCATGCCCCGCGCCGGTCGCCGGTCTGTGCGGCGGCGTGTGCCTGCTGTCCGGCGAGGAACGCCCGCATCCTTGGTCCGGCTTCGGGGGAGGCGGCCGACGCTGCGTTGGCGTACCGCAAGGCGGCTGCGCCATGCCCGAGCTCGACCGCTTGGACGCTCATGCCGCGCAGCGTGGTGCAGTAGGTCAGGTGGTCCCCGGCTGCGCCGGCCAGCTCCAGGGCCTTCGTGTAGTAGCTCTGGCCGAGCATGTCCAGCCGCTCGTCAACGGCCATGTACCCGGTCAGGTAGAGGTGATCGGCAGCGGCCGAGAGCATGGCCCTGCGCACGGAATCGGAGGCCGTGGCCTGTAGGTGCGGGGCGATGTTGTTCACCATGAACGCGGCGGCCATGGGCCGGGCGGTACGCCCGCCGAACTGGTCATCCAGTTCGCTGATGCGTTCGGTCATGGCGATGACGGACTCGACCTCGGCCATGCCGATCCGAGCGTGTGGGTTGGTCTTGATCCGTTCGAAGCGTGAGAGTACGTCGGGCCAGCCGGGGATGGTCCGGGCGACCGAGTACAGGCCCCCTGCGAGTACTCCCCTCCGAGATGGGTCCATGTCCATGCTCCCGAGATCGATCAGTCCTGCAACGGTATCCGTCGCCTCGGGCTCGATGTCGGGCTGATCGTCAAAGCCAGCTTCGAACGCAGTGATTCGCCTGCCGAGCTTGCGGGCGAGGGCCTCCAGCACTACCGGTCGGAATTTGGCCGTGGGGCGAGTGCCGGATAACCAGTGGGATACGGCGGACTCGTCGTACTTCAACCGGCGGCCGGTCTCGGTCCCGACTCGGTTGACCGCACGTGCAAACTCGCCGAGATTCCAGCGGCTCTCGGCGTACAGAACGGCGAGCTTGTGGTTCGGAGTGCGTGCGCGCGCTGCCATGAGGCCGCCCCCCTGGGTCAGGTTTCAAGGGTTTCAAGTTACCGCCAGGCTCCATCCATGTTCACAGCGAGCGCACGCCTGTTGACTCAGGGTCGTGCCACGCGGGGCGATGAACAGGAACTTCCGCCTCGCGTGGCCAGCCAAGCCGACAGGCGTAGCGAAGCTGCGCCCCGCCCGGAACGGAGACACAGGTGACCACCGTCGATACCGCGACGATCACGGTTGAACTGCCCGACGCGTTCGACCCGCGCTGGAACCGTCTGCCCGGCATCACCGTGGACGGCAAGAAGATCACCCTCGACCCGGCCGAGTACTTCTTCCGGTTCGAGGCCAACACCTGGCTCGTCATCGACTGGCAGACCGTGACGGACGGGCTGCTGGGCGTGGACGAGACCGAGACCGCCAGCGTCGAACAGATGGCGCTGCAGTTCGTGAAGGCCCACGGCCGCCCGACCAGCGACGCGGGCGAGGTCCTGGCCATCGCCTACCAGGTGTACTCGTACCTGTTCCGCGAGGAGCACCTCGCCACCCTCGGCCTGCCGGGCGTCACCGCCGAGCACCTGCGGATGCTCCGCGAGGCGGCCACGTTCATGGCCCTGAACAAGGTCGAGCTCGACGGCCACATCTCCAACGTGGGCCCGTGCTGGTTCTTCCCCTCCGCGACCGGCGTGGTCTTCGACCTCTCCGACGAGGGCGGCCAGATGCTGGACGAGGTCTACCACGGCGGGTGGTTCAACGAGCACCGCCGGATCGAGGGCATCAAGGCCCATGCCGCGCTCGGCGGTCGGCTGGTTCACGGCTGCCAGTCCAAGCCAGACCAGACCGGCGGCGTCATCGCCCCCTACGGCGCGTCGATGGCCACGTTCGGCAAGGAACTCGCCGAGATGAAGGCCGGGTGGATCGAGCAGGTCAACTCGTACCGGGTGACCGCCGCCTGATCCCAACGTTGATCCCCGGCCCGGGGTGGCAAGCGCGCTGTCGCCCCGGGCCTAGCCCCCTGACCCACCCCCGACCGAACGGAAGCCACCCCCGTGGACAGCAAGCTCACCGCCGCCATCCTCGCCGACATCTGCGCCCGCACCGGCCAGCCGCTCCCCACCCGCGAGGAGATGCGGGTGTGGGACATGTCGGGTGTCGAGCGCTTGCGCTTCCCCCCGCACATGCACACCGCGATCTACAAGTACGCCGTGGAACCGTTCGCTACCGAGGACGAGATCCTCCGAGCTGCCCACCGCTCCGGCATCCCCGTGCCGAAGGTCATCGGCTCCATCGTCCGAGACGGAACCCTCGGCATGGTCATCGAGGACCTGGGCGAAGAGGTCCGCGAGGCACAGGACACGGACGGCATCGTGGCCGCTGTCGCCCTGCACCAGGCACCCGCCGCCCCGTCACTCCTGGAGATGGACGAGGATGTGCTTGCCGCCCTGCCCGAACTCGCGCTCGGTCATCTGCGCCGCCTGCGTGATGCCGGCCGCTGGAACGAGGACACCGCCGAGCTGTCGTTTGCGCTCGGCAGCCTCGCTGCCTCGGCGGAGAAGCGGGCAACGGGTGCTGAGCTGGCCCCGTTCGGGTGGGTGCACTCCGAGTTCCATCCGACCAGCCTGCACATCCGCGAGGACGGTTGGCGGTTGCTTGACTTCGCCCGTGCGTTCACCGGCCCTGGCTTGCTCGACCTCGCGTCCTGGCACGGCACCACCGGTGACCCGGACCCGGCGCGGCTGCGCGCCTTCATCGAGGCGTACGTGAACGCTGGCGGTGACAAGAACGCGCTTGCCGAGCGCGGCGGCCTGCCCGCTGAGCGGTGGGCGCTGGGCTGGCATCGGGTGTGGGCGAGTGAGTGGTTCATGGAGCAAGCGCTTCGCTGGATCAACAACCCCGAAGATGACCCGCTCTACATCAAGGTCGTCCGTAAGCACCTCCTCGCGGCCGTCAGGCTGCTGGAGGCGTGACATGAACGCTTGGGACGCTCACGCTGCCCAGCGCCTGGCAGACGGTCCGCTACGCCCCCTCGAACCGCCCGCTCGGATGGAGTGGACGCAGCGCCCGGGCATCGGCCCCGGCGCCGAGATCCTCGGCGAGGACCTGGCAGGGCGAAGGGTTGTGGAGCTGGGCTGCGGACCCGGCCACAACGCCGCTCATCTGGCCAGCCTCGGCGCAAGGGTCACCGGAGTGGACCGCTCGAAGGGTCAGGTCCAACGGGCGTGCGCCCACTACGGACACCACGGAACCGAGTTCATCCACTCCCGAGCGCTGGGCTACCTCACCCGCGAGCGCGAACGCCTGGACGTCATCGTCTCGGTCTTTGGGGCGGTCGGCCTGACCGAACCGTCCAGGCTGCTCGGCGCTTGTTCCCGCCGCCTCGGACGCAAGGGCGTGCTCGCCTTCTCGGTGCCGCACCCGCAGCGCACCGGCACCATCCCCGCCAGTCCTCGCACTCGCGAGCGCATGACGTTGCCGGACGGAACCGCTGCGACGGTCGACCGATGGGACATCGACCCGGCCGCTTGGGTGCGGGCGGTCAACCGCGCCGGACTGTTGATCACCGACGCGCACAACCTGTTCGCCCCGGCTGACGCTCGCTGTCCGACCACCTTGCTCATCACCGCACGGAAGCCCTGACACCCGACCGAACCCGGGAGGCACCGATGCACCACGCCCCGTTCTTACTGTTGGACATCGACGGCGTCTTCATCCCGTTCCCCGGGCCGGACGGCGCCACCCCAGCTACCCACCCCCGCCACACGGTCAGTACTGACGACGTGGCCAAGCCGTTCGACGTCTGGCTGAACCCGGACCACGGCAAGCTCATCACCGACGCCATCGGCACCGGACTGGTCCGGCCCGTGTGGTGCACAAGCTGGCGGTTCGACGCCCGCCGCGTCATCGCCCCGCTGATGCGTGTGCCGGACTTCGATCACATCGAGCTGCCCAACTTGCCGATCAAGACCAGTCACCCCGATGGCTACCTGTGGAAGCGCAACCACGTCGCGGACTGGCTGGCCACGGCCCCGGCCGTGTGGATCGATGACGACTTCACGCGCCTCGACCACCAGTGGGCGGCTGACCGTACCGCGTTCGGAAACCCGACCCTGCTCATCGAGCCCGACCCGCACGACGGCATCCAGCCTGAGCACATCGCGACCGCCCTGGAGTGGGCCACCGCCCTCGTGTCCGCAAGGGAGGCGGCTTGATGTCGGCTCGACATGCGGCCCCCGACCGCGACCGGTTGGGCACCGCCCTCGCCGCGCGTTGGGCCGTGCTCCACCTGCTCGGCTTCGCGACGCTCGGCCTGGTCATGTGCGACGAGCGTTCGACCGCCACCGACCACAGGGCGGCCCCTGGGGACTTCGTCCGTGACTCGGAGCCAGCACCCGCCTGACGCGGCTCTCCGCCCAGTGCTGGCGCTCTCGCTCGGTGTGCCGGCTGGGGCGCCCGGTCCGCTCCCACGCATGCACAGGCCCGTGCATGGCAGCGGCCCCCGACGTGATGCTGGGGGCCTGTCTGCGTCCGTGTGCGCCTGTCTCAGGCGCTCTCTCCCAGTTGCCGGTACAACGTGGCACGACCGATTCCCAGGGCCTTGGCGATGGCCGTGACGCTGTCTCCCTTGGCTTGCCGGGCACGGGCCACGGCGAGCTTGTCATCGTCCACGACGGACGGACGCCCACCGACGTTGCCCTTACGGGCCGCAGCCTCCAATCCCTCCAACGTCTTCTCGCGGATGCCTTCCCGCTCCACCTCTGCGCTGACGGCGAGGACGGCGAGGACGGCGAGGACGGTGAACACGATGGCGCCTGCCCCGTTCGGGTCGTACACACCCTGAAGGGGACCGGACAGCAGTTCCAGTTGGATGCCGTCCGCCTGGAGTGTGGAAGACAGCGTCATGAGTTCTGCCGCACTGCGGGCAAGCCGCTTCATCTCGACCACAGTCAGGATGACCGGCTGGTTCGGGGCGGCTGCCTTGATCTCCCGTGCCAGCGTGAGCGCCTTCTCCAGTTCCGGCCGCTCCTTCACACGGGTACTGATCTTCTCCGAGAACACGCGGGTGCAGTCGGCACGGGCAAGCATGTCCAACTGGGACTGGAGCTCCTGTCCAACAGTGCTGCACCAGGCGTAGCCCAGTCGGATCGCCGCACCCGGTATCGCGTCAGGCGCCTGTTTGACAGGAGCGCCCTGTGTCCATGCCTTACCGGGGTTGCGGTCGGCCGAAGTCTTCACGGTCAGTTCTGCCTTGAGTACGGGCACCAGGGCGAAGCGGCCCGTGTGGCAGTTCGCCGCCACCTTGCCCGCCGTCGTACGGCAGGGGCTACCGGCAGGGGCATCGCACTTCGGGCAGGCGTGACGTTCGACCTGTGCGGAGCGTGGGTGAAACGGACACGCCCTGAGCCTCGCCCGTCCGTCCCGAAAACATGGCGAGGCGGTCCTGCCAAGCCATCTCGATGGGCTTCCGATACTCCGATCGGACGAGGAGATGGAAGAGCTACAGCAACGCATGTCTCTCCTGGTGGGTGATGTGGCGAGGGCGAGTGCTGCGCTGGAGTACTACCTGCGCCAACTGATGACCTGCCTCATCGACAGCAAGTACGCCGAGGTCGTGGCTGCGGGGCTTGGAGCGCATGGGCTGATCGATACGTGTACGGCGCTCGTGAAGATCAACCGGGAACTCTTGGAGAGCACGCCCATCGAGGCCAACGGCAACAAGCCGCTCGGCCCCAAGAGCGTCCGCCACATCCACAACATCATCTCGGCCGCGCTCGACTCGGTGACCGGTCCGCGGAAGCTCCTCGCGGTCAACCCCGCCCACACTGCCAACCCGCCCACGGAGCGGCAGTTCAAGGCGGCACAGCCGGACTTCCCCACGCCCAACGATCACGAGACGGGGCGGTTTCTGACGGACATCTGGAAGCCGAGCCGACCAAGGGTGGACCACGACCTCGTGTTCGCCCGCGACGGCTTCAAGCTGTACCGGGGCGAGGCGGCGGACCCCAGGACCCCGAGAAGGTGCCGGCCCGCTGGCGGACGGCACGCAACCGTCTGCACCTGCCGGAGAACTTCCGGCTGCACGACTGGCGGGCATCGAAGATCACGAACGATCTGGATGCCCACGAGAACCCGGTGGAGGTCTCGGCCAACGCCCGGCACCACTCGCCGGGGTACACCATGGCGCGCTACGGCAGGCGTCGCGCGGAGGGAGCGAAGAAGCTGGCCGCTTCGAGCGCCAGCCGTATCGGCCTGTCATCCCTGGTCTGACCAGGAAGTTCGCTCGGCTGTTGGTCACGCCACAGCCGGAGAAACAGAAAAACCCCAGATCAACTGGGGTCTCTGCTGGTGTCCGAGGGGGGACTTGAACCCCCACGCCCGATAAAGGGCACTAGCACCTCAAGCTAGCGCGTCTGCCATTCCGCCACCCGGACCAGGTGTCTGCCGCCTTGCGGGGCGTGTTCCCCGCGGCGACATGGACAACAATACCAAGGTTTCGGAGTGCGTTTCACCTGCGTATCCGCCCGTGGGGCGGCGCCCCCGGGCGGTCCGTCCGCCGCCCCGGCGGACGGCTTGCGGTGCGCGAACTCCCGTGCACGGACCGTGAGGGATCACGTCAGCGGGAACCGTTCGGTGTCCGGTCCCGGGGCGGGCCGTGCAGCTACGGGCAGCGTACGACCTGCCCGGCGTACGACAGGTTGCCGCCGAACCCGAACAGCAGGACCTGGTCGCCGCTGCTGAGGGCGCCCCGTTCGACCAGCTTGGAGAAGGCCAGCGGAATGCTGGCGGCCGAGGTGTTGCCGGACTCGGTGACGTCACGGGCGACGACCGCGTTGACGGCGCCCAGCTTCTCGGCCAGCGGCTCGATGATGCGCAGGTTGGCCTGGTGCAGGACGACCCCCGCGAGGTCCTCGGGCGCCACCCCGGCCTTCTCGCAGGCCTGCCGGGCGATGGCCGGCAGCCGGGTGGTGGCCCAGCGGTAGACGCTCTGCCCCTCCTGCGCGAACCGCGGCGGCGTCCCCTCGATGCGCACCGCGTGGCCCATCTCGGGCACCGATCCCCACAGCACCGGCCCGATACCCGGCTGCCGGTCCTCTCCGCACGCCTCCACCACGGCCGCTCCGGCGCCGTCGCCGACCAGGACGCAGGTGGTGCGGTCGGTCCAGTCGGTGACGTCGGACATCTTGTCGGCGCCGATGACGAGCGCCCGGGTCGCGGCGCCGGCCCGGACCGTGTGGTCGGCGGTGGCGAGGGCGTGGGTGAAACCGGCGCAGACGACGTTGATGTCCATCGCGGCCGGCCGGGGGATGCCGAGGCGGGCGGCCACCCGGGCGGCGGTGTTGGGGGAACGGTCGATCGCGGTGGACGTGGCCACCAGCACCAGGTCGATGTCGTGCGGCGCGAGTCCGGCCGCGGCGAGGGCCTTGGCGGCGGCGTGCGCGGCCAGCTCGTCGACGGGCTCGTCGGGGCCCGCGAGGTGCCGGGTCCGGATGCCCACGCGGCTGCGGATCCATTCGTCACTGGTGTCGACCATGTCCGCCAGGGCGTCGTTGGTGAGCACCCTGGCGGGCTGATAGTGACCGATGGCTGCGATGCGCGAGCCGTTCATGTCGGGGTCCCCTCGTGCCGTGTGTTGCGGGATCCACAGTCTGATCAGTGACTCGCGAGTACGGCGGCAGGTGATGCCACAGGAAACGGACGCCCGGGTTGTCGGCTTCCCTCAGACCCTCGGACGCCCGAACACTCAGCCGGTGAACAGCTGTGTCGCCTTCCGCACCAGCTCGTACACGCCGTAGGCGAGGGGTGCCGCGACCCAGAGCCAGGCGAGGGCGATCAGCCCCCTCCGGCTAGGCGGGCTGCTGTCGCTGGGCATCCGCGGCCTCCCTCGGGGCGGGGACGTGATGGCGGGCGTGGACGGGCCGGACCAGCTCGTTGGCGACGAAGCCGACGACGAGCAGACCGATCATGATGCCGAACGACAGCCCGTACAGCGAGGAGCCGTGCCTGCCGGCCGCCTCCTGCCGGTCGGCGATCCGGTTGACGATCAGCGGCCCGAGCACACCGGCCGTGGACCAGGCGGTGAGCAGCCGGCCGTGGATGGCGCCGACCTGGTAGCTGCCGAAGAGGTCCTTCAGATAGGCGGGGACGGTCGCGAAGCCACCGCCGTAGAAGGAGAGGATCACCAGCGCGCACAGCACGAACAGCGGTTTCGAGGCGTCCCCGAACAGCGCGATCAGCAGGTACGTCAGGGCGCCGGCGCCGAGATAGACGCGGAAGACGTTCTTGCGGCCGATTCTGTCGGAGGCGGAGGACCAGCCGATCCGGCCGGCCATGTTGGCGGCCGACAGCAGCGCGACGAAGCCGGCCGCCGCCGAGGCGGAGACGGGGGCGGAGCCGTCCGCGAAGAAGTCCGTGATCATCGGTGCGGCCTTCTCCAGGATGCCGATGCCGGCGGTCACGTTCATGCACAGGACCACCCACAGACACCAGAACTGCGGGGTGCGCACGGCGCCGCGCGCGGAGACCCGCGGTCCGGCGAAGGCGCTCGGGCCGCTCTCGGCCGGCCTCCCGGTGCGCGGCACCCGGACCAGCAGGACGCCGAGAGTCATGAAGGCGGCGTACGACAGCCCGTGCACCAGGAAGGCGAGGGCGATGCCGTCGCTGTCGCGGCCGAAGGAGTCGAGCATCTGCGCCGACCAGGGCGAGGCGATCAGCGCGCCGCCGCCGAAGCCCATGATGGCGATACCGGTGGCCATGCCCGGCCGGTCCGGGAACCACTTGATCAGAGTGGAGACGGGCGAGATGTAGCCGATGCCGAGGCCGATCCCGCCGACGAGGCCGTAGCCGAGGACGATCAGCCAGTACTGCCGCGTCCCGGCGCCGAGCGCGGAGATCAGGAAACCGGAGGAGAAGCAGACCAGGGCCACGGTCATCGCCCAGCGCGGCCCCTTGCGCTCGACGAGCGTGCCGCCGAACGCGGCCGACAGCCCGAGCATCACGATCGCCAGCTGGAAGGGCAGCGCGCTCTGGGTGCCGTCGAGATCGAGCGCGGTTTCGAGCGGGGGCTTGAACACGCTCCAGGCGTAGGCCTGGCCGATGGAGAGGTGGACGGAGAGGGCGGCGGGCGGGACGAGCCAACGGCTCCAGCCCGGGGGTGCGACAGGGGGGCTGCTCATGACGCCGGACGGTAGGGCCGGCCGCGGGAGCCGGGAAGGCGCCGCGTCGACCGTATGCGACGAACGGTATGCGGTGGGCGCCGGGCGGTCGCCGCGCACGCCCCCGCGCGCACGCCCCGCCCCGTACCGCCCCCGCGCGCACGCCCCACTCCGCCCCGCCCCCGCGCGCACGCCCCGCCCCGTACCGCCCGCGCGCGGACGCCGTACCGTGCCCGCGTGCCTCGGAGCGGGCTGCACGCTCACCCTCCATGTGCAGGACAATGAGTGCGTCGGGGTCACCTCGCCGCACGACGACCCGGTGACCCGCGGCACCTCCGCATCAAGGGCCGTTTCGGCTGCCAGCACGTACAGAACCGGGGCTGATCACAACATGGGACGAGTCACGGAACGACGCAAGGTCCTGCGCATCCGGGACGGGGCGGTCTCCACCCGGCCGGACACGCTCGTCGCCGAGGAACCCCTGGAGATACGGCTGAACGGCAAGCCGCTCGCCATCACCATGCGCACGCCGGGCGACGACTTCGCGCTGGCGGCCGGCTTCCTGGTGAGCGAGGGCGTCCTGGCCACCGGGGCCGACCTGCAGAACATCGTCTACTGCGCGGGGGCGACGGCGGACGGCTCCAACACCTACAACGTGGTCGACGTGAAGACCTCGCCGGGCGTCGTCCTCCCGGACTTCAGCCTGGAGCGGAACGTCTACACGTCCTCCTCGTGCGGGCTGTGCGGCAAGGCCAGCCTGGACGCCGTGCGGACGACCGCGCGCTGGCCGATCGCCGACACCCCCCGGCTGCGGGTCACCCCCGAGCTGCTGGCGGCCCTTCCCGACCGGCTGCGCGCGGCCCAGCGGGTGTTCGACCGGACCGGGGGCCTGCACGCGGCGGCCCTGTTCGACGAGGACGGGGCGCTGCTGGACACCCGGGAGGACGTGGGCCGGCACAACGCGGTCGACAAACTGGTCGGGCGGGCGTTGCAGAGTGACGCGCTGCCGCTGTCCCGGACCATCCTCATGGTCTCCGGCCGGGCCTCCTTCGAGCTGGCGCAGAAGGCGGTGATGGCGGGGATCCCGGTGCTCGCGGCCGTGTCGGCGCCGTCGTCGCTGGCGGTGGACCTGGCCGCGGAGACCGGTCTGACCCTGGTGGGCTTCCTGCGGGGCAGTTCGATGAACGTGTACGCGGGCGAGGACCGGATCGCGCTGCGGGAGGCGGCCGCCCGGGACTGACGGGTTCCCCGCGGCACGTACGCGGGCGAGGACCGGATCGCGCTGCGGGAGGCGGCCGCCCGGGACTGACGGGTTCCCCGCGGCACGGCGGCGGGGTCCCGGCGTGGTCGTCGTGGCCGGGGGCGGGCCGCCGGTCTCCCCTCAGCCGAGGGCGGCGCGGAGCCGGGAGGCGGTGGTGACGGTGCCCAGCCGGGGGAAGTCGAGCCGTACGGACGCCTCGTGCTCCGCGCCGGTGAGGGCGGCCATGGCGTCCTCGGCGAAGACGAGGTCGTAGCCGAGGTCGGCGGCCGCGCGGGCGGTGGACTCGACGCCGAGGTTGGTGGCGATGCCGCCGAACACCAGCGTGGTGATGCCGCGTTCGCGCAGCCGCTCGTCCAGTCCGGTGCCCTGGAAGGCGCCGACCGTCCGTTTCACCACCTCCAGGTCGCCGTCCCGGAGCAGGCCGGGCACGAGTCCGCTGCCGGGCGGCTGTTCGGCGACGGCGGGGCGCTCGGCCCGTACGAGCACGACGAGGGCGCCGGCGCGGCGGAAGGCGGTCGCCAACTCCTCGGCCGTCGCGAGGACTTCGGTGCCCTTACGGGGCTCCAGGGGCAGCGCGACGACGCGTTCCATCAGGTCGACGAGGACGAGGGCGGCGCGCCGCGGATCGGATACGGGTGCTGCGGTCATGACGGAACGTTAACCGCCGTCAGCCGTCCGTACCGGAAATCCGGATCAACAGGCCCATGAACTGATCACGTTCGGCGGCCGACAGCGGGGCGAGCAGTGCGTCGTTGGCCTCCTGGGCGGCCTTCTCGCAGCGCGCGAGGAGCCGGGCGCCGTCGTCGGTGAGGGAGACGGCGTTCTTGCGCCGGTCGCGGGGGTCGGGGGCGCGGACGGCCAGGCCGGCGGACTGAAGGTCGTTCAGGACGCCGACCAGGTCCTTGGGATCGAGGCCCACGCTGCGGCCGAGGTCGGCCTGGGCGACCGGGGCGAGGTCGCGGACGGCGGACAGGACCACGTGGTGCCACAGCTTCAGCCCTTCGGCCGCGAGGGCGTCGGCCACCAGGGCACGGCCTCGCGCGGCGGCCCGGCCGAGGAGCCAGCTGGGCAGCGAGCGGATCGCGGGCAGGGGTGCTTCGGCCATGACGGCAGACTATCCGAAGAATCATTGGACTTCCCAACGAACCTCCCCTACCGTTGGGACCCCCAATGAATTCATGGGTGCTCCCAACGATCGACCGCGCCGGGTCATGCCCGGCACCAGGAGGTTTCGATGCGCCGAGTCCGCTACACGTCCGTCGGTGGCCCGCTCTTCCTGGAGGAGGCCCCCGTCCCGGAGCCGGGCCCCGGAGAGCTGCTGGTGCGCTGCGAGGCCGTGGGCGTCACCCTGCCGATGGTCCGCAAGGTGGCCGAGGCCCCGGAGCCGGTGGCGCTGGGCGGCGAGGTGGCGGGCGAGGTGGTGGCCGCCGGCGAGGGCGTGACCCGCTTCCGCGTCGGCGACCGGGTGACGGGGCTCTGCTTCGGGCACGGCTACGCCGACTTCGCCGTGATCCACGAGACCATGGCCTCGCCGGTACCGCGGGACGCGGACGCGGTGACCGCGATCGCGCTGGTGCGCAGCGGCCTGGTGGCGCTCGGCGCACTGGAGGCGGCACGGCTCGCACCGGGAGAGTCGGTCCTCGTCACGGCGGCGGCGAGCGGCGTCGGGCATCTCGCGGTGCAGCTGGCACGGACGCGGGGCGCGGGGCGGGTACGGGGCGCCGTGTCGGGCGCGGAGAAGGCGGACTTCGTCCGCTCGCTCGGCGCGGACGACTGCGTCCGGTACGACGACGCCACCTGGGGGGAGCCCGTCGACTGCGTGCTGGACGCCGTCGGCGGTGAGCTGCTCACCCCCGCCGTCGCCGCGCTCGCCCCGCACGGCCGGCTGGTCGCCTACAGCTCGGGCGGCGGCACCGTCCGGGCGTACGACCTGCTGGTGGGGGCCAAGTCGGTGATCGGCTTCCAGATGGCCCTGATCGCCCGTGGCAGGCCGGAGCTGTACGAACAGTGGCGGCAGGAGCTGTGGCGGCTGTTCGCCGAGGGCGCCCTGAAGCCCGCCGTGCACGGGGAGTTCGCGCTCGAGGACGCGGCGGCGGCGCACGCGGCGGTCACCGGCCGGGCCAATCTCGGCAAGGTCGTCCTGCGGCCGTAACCGCCTGCACGGTTCTTGTGACGTGCCGCACACCCAACTACCGTCAGTGGGACGCACGTTGGACATGGGATGTCCGGATGACCAGATGTCCGGCCGACGAAGGGCAGGTCGCACCGTGCCGTCATGTCTTCGCACTCGTCTCAGATCCGCGCTCGCCCTGGCCGCCGTCCTCCTGGCCGGCCTGCTCGTACCGCTCCTGCCCGCCCCCGCGGCACAGGCCCAGCCGGCCTCCAAGGCACCGGAGTTCGACCAGCAGGTGCTGTTCAAGGCCGCTCAGGACCCCGGGTACGCGTGCTTCCGCATCCCGGCGGTCGTGCGCACGGCCGACGGCACGCTGCTGGCGTTCGCCGAGGGCCGGGTCCTCAACTGCGGGGACGCCGCCGACATCGACATCGTGCTCAAGCGGTCCGCCGACGGCGGGCGCACCTGGGGCCCGTTGCAGGTGGTCAACGAGGGCGCCGGTGACACGCACGGCAACCCGGCGCCGATCGTGGACCGCGCCACCGGCCGGGTCTGGCTCGCCGAGACGTACAACACGGGCCGCGGCGACGGCGCCAGCTGCTCGGTCCCCTGCGACCGCACCCCGCACCTCCAGTACAGCGACGACGACGGCCGCAGCTGGTCGCAGCCGCGCGACCTGAGCCCCGAGATCCTGCCCGCCGACTGGAACTCCTGGTACGCCACCGGACCCGTGCACGGCATCCAGCTCACCCACGGCCGGTACGCCGGGCGACTGGTCTTCGGGGTCAACACCGAGACCTGGAACGGCAGCAGGGTCAGCGCCAACCACGCGGCCCTGATCGTCAGCGACGACCACGGCGGCCACTGGCGGATCGGCGCCACCGACACCTGGCCGATCGCCGACGACACGACCTTCCGGCAGAAACCCTCCGAGCTGACCCTGGCCGAGCGCGGCGACGGGTCGGTCCTGGTCAGCGGCCGGGAGCAGGACGGTACCGACCTCGGCCACCGGACCCAGGCCGTCAGCCGGGACGGCGGCGGCAGCTTCACCGCGCCCTTCCGCGACCTGCCGGATCTGTACACCCCGCAAGTGCAGGGCTCGATGCTGCGCCTGGGCGACCGCATCCTGCTCGCCTGCCCCGGCGACCCCGACCGGCGCCGCACGATGATGATCCGCTCCTCCTACGACGGCGGCCGGACCTGGGAGAGCGTGGACCGCGGCACGGTCGTCACCACGGACTGGTCCGGCTACTCCGACATGGCACGCATCGGCTCCGGCACGGTCGGCCTGCTGTACGAGGGCGGTGCGGTCGACGCGCGCGACGAGATCCGCTTCGCCCGCTTCACCGAGGACTGGCTCGCGCCGCGCCGCGGCCCCGACCCGGTCACCTCCGACCGCGCGCCGCACGCCCGTCCGGCGGCGGTGCTCGGCGACCCGGAGGAGACGGACGGGGTCCAGGGCGACGCGCTGGAGTTCGACGGCACCGGCGACGCCGTCCGGCTGCCCTACCGTGCCTCGCTCCCCCTCGGGACGAAGGACTTCACGGCCTCCCTCTGGTTCCGCTACTCGGCGGCCACCGGGGAGCAGCCGCTGCTGTGGATGGGCGGGATCGGCACCGGCCAGCCGCAGGTGTGGCTGCGCGGGGAGCCCGCGAGCAACCGCATGCAGGCCCTGATCACCGTGCGGAACGGCGCCGCCCCGCCGCAGACCGCGGTCGTGCGCACGGCCGCCGCCTACAACGACGGCCGGTGGCACCACGCCGTGCTGCGCCGGGGCGCCGGCCGGCTGTCGCTGGCGGTCGACGGCGCGCAGTCCGACGTCGCCGACGTGCCGGGCTCGGTCAGCCGCAACTCGCCCTTCGGCGTCCACGTCGGTCAGCGCATGGACGGCCGGGCCTTCCTCACCGGCGCGCTGGACGAGGTGCGGCTGTGGGACCGGGTGCTCACGGACGAGGAGCTGGCGGACCCGGACGTGCTGCGGTCACCGCAGGACACGGTCCTGTGGCTGCCCCTGGACCGGGTCCGCGGCTGACCCGCCGGACGCGTCCGCGGTCTCCTCGGACGCGTCCGGCGTCACCTCCGGATCGTGGGCCCGGCGCTTGGCGATGACCGCGCACACCATCAGCTGCATCTGGTGGAAGAGCATCAGCGGCAGCACGGCCAGCGAGGCGTGGCTGCCGAACAGGACACTGGCCATGGGCAGACCGGAGGCGAGCGACTTCTTCGACCCGGCGAACTGGACGGCGATCCGGTCCGCCCGGCCGAAGCCGAGCGCCTTGGCGCCGTACCAGGTCAGGATCAGCATCACGGCCAGCAGCACGGCCTCGACGCCGAGCAGAGCGGCCAGCCGCACGGCGCTGACCTGGTGCCAGATGCCCTGGTTCATGCCCTCGCTGAAGGCGGTGTAGACGACCAGCAGGATGGAGCCGCGGTCGACCAGGCCGAGGATCTTCTTGTGCCGGGTGACGAAGGGGCCGATCCAGCGCCGCAGCACCTGCCCGGCGAGGAACGGCACCAGGAGCTGGAGCACGATCTTCACCAGCGAGTCCGTGGAGAACCCGACCGCGTCGCCGCCGAGCAGCCCCGCCGCGAGCAGCGGGGTGAGGACGATCCCGGCGAGGGAGGAGAAGGATCCGGCGCAGATCGCGGCGGGCACGTTGCCGCGGGCGATCGAGGTGAACGCGATGGACGACTGGATCGTGGACGGCACCAGCGTCAGGAACAGCAGCCCCTGGTAGAGCGGCTGGGTCAGCAGGGCCGGCACCAGCCCGCGCGCGGCGAGCCCGAACAGCGGGAAGACGACGAAGGTGCAGATCAGCACGGTGAGGTGGAGCCGCCAGTGCTTGAGCCCGTCCAGCGCCTCCCGGGTGGACAGCCGGGCGCCGTAGAGGAAGAAGAGGAAGGCGATCGCGGCCGTGGAGGCGCCGGAGGTCACGTCCGCGGCGGTGCCGCGGGCGGGCAGGAGCGCGGCGAGACCCACCGTCCCGAGCAGCAGCACGATGTACGGGTCGATCGGCATCCGGCTCGGCCGGCGCAGGCGTTTCACGGGGCTCCGATCGCTGGGTGTGTCGGGTCGCTGGGTGTGTCGGGCGGTCGGGGCCCGCGGGGCCCCTCTCCATCGTCCTCTCGGGACCGCTGATCGGGAAACCCGTACACCACTCTGACTGTCATCACGTTCCGCGATGACTGCGCTAGGCTCGGGCAGGTGTACGAGCCGACGCAGCTGCGCACCTTCCTGGCCGTCGCCCAGACGCTGAGCTTCACCCAGGCCGCCCGGCGGCTGGGGCTGCGCCAGTCCACGGTCAGTCAGCATGTGCGCCGGCTGGAGGACGCGGCCGGCCGGCAGCTGTTCTCCCGCGACACCCATTCGGTGGAGCTGACCGAGGACGGCGAGGCGATGCTGGGGTTCGCCCGCCGTCTCCTGGAGGTGCACGAGCAGGCGACCGCGTTCTTCGGCGGCACGCGCGTGCGGGGCCGGCTGCGGTTCGGCGCCTCCGAGGACTTCGTCCTGACCCGGCTGCCGGAGATCCTGGAGGCCTTCCGCTACGACCATCCGGAGGTCGACCTGGAACTGACGGTGGAGCTGTCCGGCACGCTGCACGAGCAGCTGGCGGCCGGGAAGCTCGATCTGGTGCTGGCCAAGCGGCGTCCGGAGGATCCCCGTGGCGAGCTGGTCTGGCGCGACGACCTGGTGTGGATCGGCGCCGAGCGGCTGCGGCTGGACCCGGACCGGCCGGTGCCGCTGATCGTGTATCCGCCGCCGGGCATCACCCGGGCCCGTGCGCTGGAGGCCCTGGAGGGGCAGGGGCGCCCGTGGCGGATCGTGTGCACGAGCGGCAGCCTCAACGGGCTGATCGCCGCGGCCCGCGCCGGCCTGGGGGTGATGGCCCACTCCCGGCGGCTGATCCCGCCGGGCCTGTTCCGGCTGCCGGAGCGGGCGGGTCTGCCCGACCTCGGCAAGACCGACTTCGTCCTCGCCCACGGCCGGCGCCGGGGCCCGGCCGGGAGTGCCGCGAACGCGCTGGCGGCGGCGATCCTGGCGGGCGGCGAACGGCTGCGGCGCAGCGGTGGCTGACTCCCCGGCCGGCGCTCAGCGCCCCGGGCGGTACGTCAGCTGCTTCACCCGGCGCAGGAACGGCGTCGCCTCCACGTGCTGGACCCCTTCCAGGCGCCCCAGGGGGCCGCTCAGGTAGGCGTAGAGCGCCGCGGTGTCCCGGACGACGGCGGTGACGACGATGTGGGAGGGGCCCGCGGTGGCGGACGCGAAGGCGATCTCGTCGTGGGTGGCGAGGGTCCGGCCGACGGAGTCGAGGGCGCCCGGGGCCGTGGTGATCCACAGGATGGCGGCCTTGGGGTAGCCCAGGATCTCGGAGTCGTACTCGATGTCGACGTAGACCGCGCCGGAGGCGATCAGGGCGGACAGGCGGCGTTTGACGGCGGACTCGGAGCGTCCGGTGACGCGCTGGAGTTCGGGGTAGGTGGCGCGGCCGTCGCGTTCGAGGACGGCGAGCAGCGGGGCGTCCCCGGGCTCCAGGCGGGCCGGACCGGGCTCGGGGAGGTCGGGGCGCAGGGCGGCGATCTGCTCCTCGTCGAGCGCCCGGAACTTGGGCAGCCAGCCCACCGGGCCGCCGTAGAAGCGGTGCAGGAGCTGGAGGGCGCGGATCTCGACGACGCTCGGGGTGCGCGGGAGCTTGCCGAGCAGGAGGTCGTCGCGGTCGCCGGGGCTGCGCGGCCGGGTGATGCAGGCGATCTCGGTGCCGCCGGAGGCCAGCCCTATCCAGTGGGTGTCGGGGCGCCTGGCGAGCGCGTCGGCGATGACGGCGGCGCCGTCGGGCGCGCAGCGCAGCCGCAGCATCCACTGGTCCTGGCCGAGGCGGACGGCGTCCCGCAGGACGACGACGCGGAGGCCGCCCTCGGCGCACAGGCGGCGAAAGCGGCGGGCGATCGTCCGGTCGGAGACGCCGAGGACGGCGGCGATCCGGCTGAAGGGTGCCCGGCCGTCGATCTCCAGGGCGGAGAGCAGCTGGAGGTCCAGCAGATCGAAGGTGTCGGATTCCATCCGCAGCATCGGTTCCCCCGTCGGATTCCGTCGCGTCCGGCGTCCTCGGCCGTCGGATCGGCCGTCGCCCGGTCATCGTACGCAGCGACACGCAGTCCGTTCGTACAGGGGAGTTGAGGAGATGCGGAGCTGGGGGACGCTCACGGCCGTGTGCCTGGGCACGTTCATGCTGCTGCTGGACGTGACGATCGTGGTGGTGGCGCTGCCGGACATGGCGGGCTCGCTGCACGCGTCGCTGGGCGATCTGCAGTGGGTGGTCGACGGGTACGCGCTGGCGCTGGCCGCGCTGCTGCTCGGGGTGGGGGCCGCGGCCGACATCCTGGGGCGGCGCCGGGTGTACGTGGCGGGCGTGGTGCTGTTCGCGGCGGCCAGTCTGCTCTGCGGGCTGGCGTCCGGGCCGGGCACGCTGGTGGCGGCGCGGGCCTTGCAGGGCGTCGGCGGGGCGGCGATGTTCGCGACGACCCTGCCGCTGCTGGGCTCCGTCTACCAGGGGCGGCAGCGTTCCGCCGCCCTCGGGGTGTGGGGCGCGGTCAGCGGCGGGGCCGCGGCGGTCGGGCCGGTGCTGGGCGGACTGATCGCCGAGGGGCCGGGCTGGCGGTGGATCTTCTATGTGAACCTGCCGGTGAGCGTCGTGGCGGTGTGGCTGGCGCTGCGGGCCGTTCCGGAGTCGCGCGGGCCGCGCGGGATGAGCGTGGACTGGGCGGGTACGGCGGCGTTCGCGCTGTTCGCGGGCGGGGCGACGTACGGGGTCGTGCGCGCCGGCGAGGACGGCTGGACGGCGCCCGCCGCGCTGGGCGCGTTCGCGGCGGCCGCGCTGGCCCTGGTGGTGTTCGTGCTGGTGGAACGGCGGGTGGCGCATCCGCTGCTGGATCTGTCGCTGCTGCGCCGGCCCGCGTTCGTCGGGGCGATGCTGGGATCGTTCGCCTTCAACGGGGTGGCGTTCGGCGGGATCGCCTATCTGTCCCTCTGGATGCAGACGCTGCTCGGCATGTCGCCGGTGCGCGGCGGGCTGACGCTGCTGCCGATGACGGCGGTGTCCATGCTGGTCGCGGTGCTGGTGGGACGGTTGCTGCACGGGGTGCCGGCCTGGCTGACGGTCGGCGGCGGGCTGCTGCTGGTCTCCTCGGGCGTCCTGTGCCAGGCGGTGCTGGACGCGGGCTCGGACTGGACGGCGCTGGTGCCGGGGTTCGTGCTGGTCGGGGTCGGCACCGGGTTCGTCGCGCCGACGGTGGCCGGGGCGGCGCTGGCGGCCGTCCCGGCGGAGCGGTCCGGGATGGCGGGCGGCGCGGTGAACACGGTCCGGCAGCTCGGGTACGCGCTCGCGGTGGCGGTCTTCGGCACCGTGCTCACCTCGCGGATGACCGGCCGGCTGCCCGGTGACGCGGCCCACGCGCTGGCGGGCGGCGGTGCCGGGGCGCTGCGCGGCCACTTCTCCGAGCACACCCTGCGGGCCGCGTTCGCCTCGGGGCTGAACGGTGCGCTGGTGGTGGCCGGGCTGGCCGGGACGGTGGCGGCCGCCCTGGTGCTGGTGCTCGTTCGGGCGGGCCGGCCGGCGCCCGTGATGACCGCCGGCGCGGTGCCGGAGGAGGCGGTGCCGGTCCGCGGCTGAGCGGCCGGGTACGGCGGGCGGGGCGGTCTCGGAGCGGGGGCTCCGGGGCCGCTTCCACGGCGCGAGGTGCGGTAATCGGTGCGTACAGATTCGGTGGAGATTACGGCACCGAAACTTACTGACCCGTCAGTATTGTGTCCGGCCCTTCCCCATGTGCGGGCATTTCCCGGTCGGCGTCCGGGTAAAACGTGAGGTTTGCTCGGTTTCCGACCCCCTCCCGCGCACCGATCAGGTGGGGTAGCTTTCACCGCGCCGAGCCGGGCAGGGACCGACACGCCGACGAGGCGCGAGACACGGGGAGCGAGGTTGCACGAGTTCACCAACCCTCCGCTGGCGTCGCCGCCGCCGGTGGGCGGTCTGGCAGACGTCGTCTTCGACCATGCCCTGACCGATCCGCTGCATGTCGCGCTCGGCCGCAAGGACGACTCCGGCCAGTGGCGGGACGTCACCTCCGCCGAGTTCCGCGACGAGGTCCTCGCCCTCGCCAAGGGCCTCCTCGCCCGCGGCATCCGCTTCGGCGACCGGGTCGCGATCATGTCCCGCACCCGCTACGAGTGGACCCTGTTCGACTTCGCCCTGTGGACCATCGGCGCGCAGGTGGTGCCGGTCTATCCCACCTCCTCGGCCGAGCAGTGCTTCTGGATGCTCTACGACGCCGAGGTGGCCGCGGCGATCGTGGAGCACGAGGACCACGCGATGACCATCGCCACGGTCATCGACCGGCTGCCGCGGCTGCGCCAGCTGTGGCAGCTGGACGCCGGCTGTGTGCAGGAGCTGTACGACGCCGGGGCGCACCTGGACGACGAGCTGGTGCACCGGCACCGGCAGGCGGTCACCCCGGACTCGGTCGCCACCGTCATCTACACCTCGGGCACCACCGGCCGCCCCAAGGGCTGTGTGATCTCCCACGGCAACTTCATGTTCGAGGCGGACACGGTCATCCGGCGCTGGGAGCCGGTGTTCCACTCGAAGAAGGGCGACGAGGCGTCCACGCTGCTGTTCCTGCCGCTGGCGCACGTCTTCGGGCGGATGGTGGAGGTCGCCGCGATCCGCGGCCGGGTCCGCTTCGGGCACCAGCCGCAGCTGCACGCCGCCGCCCTGCTGCCCGACCTGGCCGCGTTCCGGCCGACGTTCATCCTCGCGGTGCCCTACATCTTCGAGAAGGTGTTCAACGCCGCCCGCCGCAAGGCGGAGAAGGACGGGAAGGCGGGCCCGTTCGAGAAGGCCGTCGACATCGCCGTGAAGTACGCGGAGGCGGTCGAGGCGAAGGCGTGGGGCATCGGGCCCGGCCCGTCGGCGGGGCTGCGGATGCAGCACCAGCTCTTCGACAAGCTGGTGTACGCGAAGGTGCGGGCCGCGATGGGCGGCCGTATCCGCAACGCGATGTCCGGCGGGTCGGCGATGGACCGCCGGCTGGGGCTGTTCTTCGCGGGCGCCGGCGTGCAGATCTACGAGGGCTACGGCCTGACGGAGTCGACGGCCGCGGCCACCGCGAACCCGCCCGAGCGCACCCGCTACGGCACCGTGGGCCAGGCGATCCCGGGCGTGACCGTGCACATCGCGGACGACGGGGAGATCTGGCTGCACGGCGGGAACGTCTTCCAGGGCTATCTCAACAACCCCAAGGCCACCGACGGGACCCTGCACGACGGCTGGCTGGCCACCGGCGACCTGGGGTCGCTGGACGAGGACGGCTATCTGACGATCACCGGCCGCAAGAAGGAGATCCTGGTCACCTCCGGCGGCAAGAGCGTCTCCCCCGGCGTGCTGGAGGAGCGGGTCCGCGAGCATCCGCTGGTCAGCCAGTGCATCGTGGTCGGCAACGACCGTCCCTACATCGCCGCCCTGATCACCCTGGACCAGGAGGCGGTCGAGCACTGGCTGCAGATGCGCGGCAAGCCGAGGATGACCCCGGCCGCGCTGGTCCGCGACGCGGACCTGGAGACGGAGGTACGACGGGCCGTGGTCGCCGCCAACACCCTCGTCTCCCAGGCCGAGTCGATCCGCACCTTCCGCATCCTGGCCCAGCCGTTCACCGAGGAGCACGGCCTGCTGACCCCCTCGCTGAAACTGAAGCGCAGGGCGATCGAGAAGGCGTACGGCGACGAGGTCGAGGCGCTCTACCGCACCTGACGCCCGACCGCCGCACCCGGGAACGCCGGAAGGGTTCGCGGCCGTTCCCCCGGCCAGGACGCTGACTCCCCGGTCAGCCGGAACGGATTCGCGGGTCAGGAATGCGGAGCGGCCCGTGATCGTTGACCATGGGAGTACCACCTGTCCGCAACCGAAGGATCAAGAGGCTCGTGAGCAGCAAGGTCCCCCCGAAAATCCTCAACAACGGCGTCGAGATGCCCCAGCTGGGCTTCGGCGTCTGGCAGGTGCCGGACGACGAGGCCGAGCGGGCCGTCGCCACGGCGCTGGAGGCCGGGTACCGCAGCATCGACACCGCTGCGATCTACGGCAACGAAGAGGGCACCGGCAAGGCCATCGCCGCCTCCGGCCTGCCCCGCGAAGACATCTTCGTCACGACCAAGCTCTGGAACAGCGACCAGGGGTACGAGTCCACGCTGCGCGCCTTCGACACGTCGCTGGCCAAGCTGGGGCTCGACTACCTCGATCTGTATCTGATCCACTGGCCGCTGCCGTCCCGGGGCAAGTTCGTCGACACCTACAAGGCGTTCGAGAAGCTGCACGCCGACGGCCGGGTCCGCGCCATCGGCGTCTCCAACTTCCTGCCCGAGCACCTCCAGCGGCTGATCACGGAGACCTCGGTCATCCCCGCGGTCAACCAGATCGAACTGCACCCGCACCTCCAGCAGCGCGAGGCGCGTGAGCTGCACGCGGAGCAGGGCATCGCCACCGAGGCCTGGTCGCCGCTCGGCCAGGGCAAGGGCCTGCTGGAGGTGCCGGCGGTCGTCGCGATCGCGCAGAAGCACAACCGCACCCCGGCACAGGTCGTGCTGCGCTGGCACATCCAGCTGGGCAACGTGGTCATCCCGAAGTCCGTGACGCCGTCCCGGATCAAGGAGAACATCGAGGTGTTCGACTTCAGCCTGGACGACGAGGACCTCGCGGCGATCAGCGCGCTCAACGAGGACCGGCGCCTGGGCCCGGACCCCGCCACCTTCGACATGGGCTGACACCCGGCCGAGGCCGGCACACGGCCGTGCGCCCCGCGCGACTGCGGGGGGCACGGCCGTGCGCCGTTCCGGCCGGCCGCCGGCCCCAAGTCGCTCAGTCGAAGCGCACGTCCGCGTACACCACCTCGAACTCCTCCAGCCCCACCACGTCCACGTGCGCCTTCGCCGACGCCTCGTGGCGCACGTGCGCCACCGCCGCGCGCGAGGCGGCCAGCGAGGTCCGGTCGACGAACAGGGTGTCGGCCACGCCACGCCCCCGCTCACGGTCGATCAACAGGGACGCCCTGGCCAGCCCCGGAAGCGACTCGGCCCGTGGCATCAGCGCGGTCCGGAAGGTGTCGACGACCAGATCCGCGTCGCGCGGGTCGAACTCCATCCTGATGGCGCGCAGTCCGCCGCCCTGCCGCGGAGCCGTGACCTGATGGACCACCGCGGCTTCGTAGTTGGCGACCGCCACCGTGCCCGCGAAGGGCTCCAGGAGCCCCCCGCGCCGCTCGCGCATCACCTCGTCGCTGTTCAGGCGCGCCTCCTCGGTCTCCCACCAGCTCACCGCGAGCAGTTTGCCGAGTTCCCGGTCCGCGAACACACCCGCGCCGCGATATCCGGGGCGTTCCTCCAGCAGGTCCCGGCCGGCGCTGTTCAGCGACCGGACGGCCGCGTCGAGCAGCGCCGGGTCACCGGTCGCGTACACCGCGCGTACGAACATGAGCCTCGCCTCCGGAGAACTGCGACCATGGTCAGCACCGGACCGATGCGCTGTGTCCGGTGCGTCCGGACACCCGCCCATTCAGTCTCTCCGGCGGCCGGAATCACCGCAATACGCCCGCCTTTCAGCCGTTCGCGACCCAGGGGTTGACGGGGGCATGTCGATGGGGTGACCGTGGACGGCACCCGGTAAGGAAACTTTCCTAACAGAAGGGTCCCCCACATGCGCCTTCGCACCCTCACCCTCACCGCGGCCTCGGGCGCCGCCCTGCTCGCCGCCGGACTCCTGCCCGCGCACGCCTCCGCCGCCGCCCCCAGGTCCGCGCAGGAGGGCACGGTCAGCGCGGCCGACCTGCTCGCCAAGGTGACGTCCTGTTCGCAGATCTCCAGCGGCAAGTACAAGACCGACGACGAGACCTCGGCCACGGTCCCCGTGTGCGGCAAGAACGGCGCGGTGTTCTGGAAGGCCGACATGGACATCGACTGCGACGGCCAGCGCACCACCAACTGCAACGAGGACCGCGACCCCTGGTACCAGGACGACACCGCCTTCCACCAGTCCGACGGCAAGCCGCTGAAGGCCGAGACGCTCCCCTACGTGGTGGTCCCCAGCTCCAGCAGCATCTGGAACTACTCCAGCGCCGGCATCAAGGGCGGCGGTGTCGTCGCCGTCATCTACAACAACAAGGTGGAGTACGCCGTCGTCGGCGACACCGGCCCCACGAAGATCATCGGAGAGGCGTCGTACGCCACCGCCAAGGCGCTCGGCATCGACCCGGACCCGGAGACCGGGGGCACCGACTCTGGGGTGACCTACATCCTGTTCAAGAACTCCACGGTCTCCCCCATAGAGAGCCACAGCGCCGCGGTCTCCCTCGGGGACCAGCTGGCCAAGCAGTTCATCGCCGCCAACTGAGCACGGCCGTCCGTCAGACGGGCTGGCCCAGGGGGCGGATGACGACGGTGTTGACATCGACCCCGGCCGGCTGCCGGATCGCCCAGACGACCGAGTCGGCGATCTGGTCCGCGGTGAGGAGGTGCCCCGGGGGCAGGCTGCCGTAGCCGTCCCAGAAGGGCGTCTCCACCCGGCCGGGGGCGACCAGCGTGACCCCGATGCCGAACTCCGTCACCTGCCGCCGGGTGTTCTCGGCGAGACCGGTCACCGCCCACTTGGTGGCGCCGTAGATGTTGCCCGGACCGTGCACGAACCCGGCGACGCTGCCCACGAGGACGATCCGGCCACGGGTCTCCTTCAGGGCGTCGACGGAGGCGCGGATGAGCAGCGCGGGCCCGAGGACGTTGGTGAGGACCATCTCGGTCCAGCCGGACGGGTCGCCGTCCGCGACGGTGTCATGGGTGGCGAAGCCGGCGTTGGCGACGACGGTGTCCAGGCGGCCGTACGCCTTGAGCGTGCGGCCGACCGCGTTCTGGACGTCGTCGTACGTCGCCGCGTCGCCGGTGACCGTCAGGAGCCCGTCGGGATTGCCCAGGCTGTCGGCGAAGTCCCGCAGCCGCTGCTCCCCGCGCCCGGTGACGGTGACCCGGTGTCCGGCATCGAGCAGCTGTCTTGTCACCGCGGCGCCGATCCCGCTGCCGCCGCCGGTGACGAGTGCGACCGGAGAGTCGTTCATGGATACCCCCTGTGTGTCCGCTGATCGCCACGCAGTCCATCACTTCGAGAGGACTCCAAGTCAACTGCCTTCTCGCGCGGGGGAGATACGGCACGGAGCGGAGATGCCGGGGAGCGGCCCGGCGCGGGCCGGGGCCGGACTACGCGGGACGGACCGCGGTGTGCACGGTGTACGCGCCGAGCAGGAAGACGTCCGGCCGCACATGGACGCTCGCCGGGTCGGACGGGTCCAGCAGGCGGTCCAGGGTGGCGCGGTCGTCGGCGTCCAGTGCGTCCGCGACGCCCCCGCGCACACGGGACAGATGCTCGGCGACGTAGGCGCGGACCCGGTCGTCGGCCGGCGCGGGCAGGTCGAGCAGGAAGGTGCGGGTACGGGTGTACTTGAGGCCGGCGGCGGTCAGCAGCGCGGGCCAGTCCTCGGTCTCGGCCACGGAATCCGGCAGCCCGGCGCGCATCCGGGCGAACCACTCCGCCTCCAGCGCGTCCAGCCGGGCCTGGAGGCCGGGCCGGCCGATGCCGATGTCCCGGGGCAGGAAACGGGAGGGCAGACCGCCTTCGAGGAGGGCCAGGGTGCCCCCCACGGCGAGCCGTTCGCCGAACGCGGCGAGCGCGGCCCGCTGGTCGCCCAGGTGGTGCAGGCTGCGGCTGGCCCACAGCAGGTCCGCGGGGTGGTCCAGCTCGCCGAGAGCCTCGGGAAGCTCACCGGCCACGGTGTCGAAGCGATCGGCGAGGCCCAGGCGGGCGGCGCGGGCGCGGGCACGCTCCAGCAGTGGCGCGGTGCTGTCCACGGCGACGACCCGGGCCCCGGGGAACGCCTCGGCGAACAGGCAGGCGACGACTCCGGGCCCGCTGCCCGCGTCCACGATCAGCCCCGGCCCGGTCACCTCCTGCGCGAGCCACGCCATGGCCCGCTCGTAGACGGCGGTGAACAGCTCGGCCTGCGACTCCAGCAGCGGGCCCATCGCGTTCCAGTCGATGTCCGTACCGTGGCGGTGGCCGTGACCGGTGTGGTGCGGGTCGTGCGGGTCGTGCGGGTCGTGGTGATCGTGAGCCATGGTGGTCAGCCTCTCGTCCGGGTGCCGTCAGCCTGCGACGGCACACCGGATCCGGGCCAGTTCTGTTGCCGGTCCGGCAAAAGAGGATGCCGTTCCGTCCGCCGGGGCCCGGGGCGGTGGCGCCTGGGGCCCCGGCGGGGTCACCGCGTCAGGACAGCGGCGGGTAGGCGTTCTGCATCAGCTGCTGGAACTGGGCGGGGAACCAGTGCCCGGCCAGCGGCGAGTTCGGCAGCGCGCCCGTGGGGTTGTTGCCGTTGCGGACGTTGCCGCCATAGGTGGGGTCGCACATCTGGTCGAAGCCCTTGCCCTCGTCGTTGTCGATGGCGGAGCTCGCCCCGTCCGACTCCCCCGGGGGCTTGGCCCACACATAGGCGTCGATGCCGGCCGCGGGGGCCGCGGTCGGCCGTTCGCCGATGCCGGCACCGCTCTGGTTGCACCAGTTGCCGGGGTGGACGCGCAGGTCGACGCGGCTGCCGTTGACGTAGTCGTCGACGGAGGTCAGCGGCCCGGACTTGGCGGGCCGCGCGGAACCGCCCCAGCCGTTGCGGGAGGTGTCGATCAGCATGCCGAGGGAGGAGTTGAAGCCGGACGCGACGAGCTTGTCCCGCAGTGCCTGGGCGAAGGACTGCTCGTCCACGTACTGGTTCCAGTCCACCCACTTCGACTGGCGGACGGTCTGTCCGTTCACGCTGTCGGTGACCTTGAAGTAGGGCTCCTTGGTGGGGCTGTAGTTGGCCGTGTTGACGATGAAGCCGGCCACGTCGTTCACACTGGCGCCGTTGCTCGTGGCGACCTTGTAGAACTCCTGGACCGACGGATTGAAGTTGGAGTCCCAGCCGAGCCAGCCGTGATGCCCGGCGTCGATGTAGTTGTAGACGTTCGGGACGGCACCCAGCTTGTCCAGGGCGTAGCCGACGCCCTTCTCGTAGTTGCCGTTGGACTTCATGGTCACGCAGGCGTCGGTGGTGGTGTTGGTGCCGCCGGCGTTGGTGACCAGGTTGGGCAGCGAGTCGGGCTCGATGAGGGTGGCGATGCGCAGGCCCGCGTACTTGGCGTCGGACAGGATCGACGCGATCGCGTCGATGTACTGCGACTTGTACGCGTCGATGTCCGTGGGACCGAGTTCGCCGTTGGAGGCGAGGGCCGCGCAGTCGCGTCCGGGCAGATCGTAGATGACCAGCTGGACGACCAGCTCGCCGGAGCCCTTCTGCTTGAGGGCCTCGTCCAGGTGGGCGCGCAGTCCCTTGCCGCCGTTGACGCCGTTGATGGCGGCGATGCGGTCCAGCCACACGAAGGTGGGCTGGCCGGCGATGCGGCTGCCGCCCGGTTCGGCCGCGGCCAGTGCCGACCACTCCGGGTTCACGTACACCTTGGCGCCGGAGTAGGGGTTGTCGACACGGCCGGAGCCGCCCCCGCCGCCGTTGTCGCCCCCGCCGCCGCCGTCGCCGCCGCCGCTGTCGACGTTGCAGGTGACGCCGTCGAGGGTGAAGGTCGCGGGCACCGCGTTGGTGCCGCTGTAGGTTCCCTGGAACCCGAAGCTGACCGAACCGCCGGTCGCCAGGGTGCCGTTGTAGCTCTCGTTGGCGGCGGTGACCGCGGTGCCGCTCTGGCTGACCTTCGCGTTCCAGCCGCTGGTGACCTTCTGGTTCCCGGCGTAGGACCACTTCACCGACCAGCTCGACCTGGCGGCCGCGTTGTTGGTGACGGTGACGGCGGCGGTGAAGCCGGTGTCCCACTGGTTCTGCACCTTGTAGTCGACGGTGCAGGGGGCGGCGGTCGCCGACGCGGCGGCCGGCTGGACGGTGAGCGCCGTCCCCGAGGCCCCGGCGACCAGCGCCAGGGCGGCGAGCAGTGATGTCCTGGTACGACTCATGAGTGCGGGTTCCTCCGTTGTTCCGTCGGGTCTTCGGGGGGAGCTGCGACGGCCGGTCTACGGGTTGAGGGCACGCAGGTGGTCGCGCAGCCCCATGCCGTACGCGGTGGGTGTGCCGTCGTAGGCGGAGATGAGGGACGGCCCGGACGAGCAGTCCCAGGTGTTCCAGGTCCAGCCCAGGTAGGACAGGCCGTGGTCGTCGAACCACTTCATGACCTGGTCGACGAACCCGTGCGCGCAGGTGTTCTCACCGATCTCCCCGGCGACCAGGGGCACCTGGGCGGCGACCGGGGCGAGGGTGGAGTTCCAGCAGCTCTCGTTCGAGCAGGAGTTGAAGTTGTAGACGTGGTAGGCGGCGGCGAGATTGCCGGCCGGGTCGGTGGGCCGGTAGGTCAGCCACTGGCTCAGGTCGTTCGAGTACGCGAGTCCGCCGGCCATGACGACGTTCTTGGCGCCGGTGCCGCGGACGGCGTCGACGAGATCCTGCATGCCGGCCACCTCGTAGGAGATGCCGGGGCAGGTGCCGCCGTCGCGCCAGCACTTCCAGGCGTCCGTGGCGCTGGAGGTCGCCCGGTCCGGGTAGGGCTCGTTGAACAGGTCGAACACGGCCGCCTGGTCGTCCTTGAAGGTGCTCGCCACCGACGCCCAGAACGAGGGGCTGTACTGCATGTCGGGCATCGGTTTCTGGCAGGTGGCGTGCACGTCGGAGCAGCCGGCCGAGTTCCCGGTGTACTGGCCGTGGTTCCAGTGGAGTTCGATGACCGGGGTCATGCCGTGCGCCTCGACACGGGCCACCAGGTCCTTGACGGCCGCGATGTAGTTGGCGCCGGCGTACTCGGGCTTGATGTGGGACAGGCCCAGCCAGCACTCCTCGTTGAGCGGGATCCGGACGGCGTCGGCTCTCCAGTCGGCGATCGCCTTGATCGCGGCGTCGTCCACGGGCCCGTCCCAGATGCCGTAGCCCTGTACGCACATGAACTCGCCGCCGGAGCGGTTGACGCCGAGCAGACGGCGGGTGTTGCCGCCCGAGTCCACGAGCTTGTCGCCGGAGACGTGCAGGGCGGGCGCGGTGCCACCGGACGGGGGTGGTGTCGTCGGCGGCGGAGTGGTCGGCTCGGAGTCGACGTTGCAGGTGGTGCCGTTGAGCTTGAACACGGCGGGTGCGGTGTTTCCGCCCGACCGGGAGGCGAGGAATCCGGCGCTGACGCTCGCACCCGAGCCGAGCGTGCCGTTCCAGGTCTCGTTGGCCGCGGTCACGGTGGTGCCGGACTGGGACCACTTGGCGTTCCAGCCCTGGGTGACCTTCTGCCCGTCGGCGAAGTCGAAGGTCAGCTGCCAACCGTTCAGCGCGGTACGGTTGTTGGTCACTTTCACGGAACCCTGGAAGCCGCCGTCCCACTGGCCGGTGACGGCGTACTCCACCGTGCACGCGGGCGTGGCTCCCTGGGCCGAGACCACCGGGACGACCACGCTCGACACGAGCGCGACCGCACCGGCGGCGGCTAAAAGTACTGAACGCGGGGGGTGTCGCATGAGCGACTCCTTGCAGCTTGGCGCGCCGTGACGGACGCGTCGACTGAATGGAACCGCTCCCACTGGTGCGAAGGAAGCTAGCGCCAAGTGGCCGTTCTGCCCAGGGGAGTTGCCCGACTTTTTCGCGGCTCGATCCGTCGAATCTTTTCGACTCTTCAAGCACCTTGACCGCCCCGGGCCCCGTCTCCACTATGGGAGCGCTCCCACTGGTTCAAGCCTTGACTTCCCCCGAGCCGCAAGCCCGCAAGGAGGAACCAGCATCATGGATCCCGGACGCAAGAGCAGAGCCGTGCGACGGCTGTGGACTGCGGTGGCCGCCGCGTTCGCCCTGCCCCTGTCGATGCTCGCCACCGGCACCCCCGCCGCGCACGCGGCGTCCGTGCAGTGCAGTGTCGACTACAAGACCAACGACTGGGGTTCCGGCTTCACCGCCGACCTCACGCTCACCAACCGCGGTACGGACGCGATCGACGGCTGGACGCTGACGTACGCCTACGCGGGCAGCCAGAAGCTGACCAACGGCTGGAACGGCACCTGGTCCCAGTCCGGCCAGACGGTCACCGTGAAGAACGCCGCGTACAACGGCACGATCGCCGCCGGCGCCGCCGTCTCCACCGGCGCCCAGTTCACCTACAGCGGCACCAACACCGCTCCCGCCTCCTTCGCCGTCAACGGCACCACCTGCGCCGGCGCCCACCAGCCGCCGGTGACCGTGCTGACCAGCCCGAGCGCGGGCGCGGTCTACACACAAGGGGAGGCGGTCCCGCTCGCGGCGACCGCGGCGGCGGCCGACGACGCGACGATCGGGAAGGTGGAGTTCTACGACGACACCACGCTGCTGGGCACGGACACGAGCGCGCCGTTCGCGCTCTCCGCCACCGGCTTGACCGTGGGCAGTCATTCCCTGGTGGCGAAGGCGTACGACAGCCTGGGCGCGTCCGCCGCGTCCACACCGGTCGGCATCACCGTCGCCTCCGGTCCCGCCGTGGTCGCCTCGCCGGCCCAGCTGGGCGTCCAGCAGGGCAGAACGGGCACGTTCTCGGTGAAGCTGTCGACGCAGCCGAGCGCGAACGTCACGGTGAGCGTGGCCCGGACGGACGGCAACACGGGCCTGTCGGTCACGGGCGGCTCCTCGCTGAGCTTCACCCCGGCGAACTGGAACACCGCGCAGACCGTGACCATCACGGCCGACTCCGCCGGCACCGGCAGCGCGACCTTCACCGCGTCGGCCTCCGGCCACACCAAGGCGGCGGTCACGGTCACCGAGCTGCCCGCGGCGAAGGCGTACGACGCGCGCTTCCTGGACCTCTACGGGAAGATCACCAACCCGGCCAACGGCTACTTCTCCCCCGAGGGCATCCCGTACCACTCGGTGGAGACGCTGATCGTCGAGGCCCCGGACCAGGGGCACGAGACCACGTCCGAGGCGTACAGCTACCTTCTCTGGCTCCAGGCGACGTACGGCAAGGTCACCGGCGACTGGTCGAAGTTCAACGGCGCGTGGGACCTCATGGAGAAGTACATGATCCCCACGCATGCCGACCAGCCGACGAACTCCTCCTACAACGCCTCCAAGCCGGCGACGTACGCGCCCGAGCTGGACACCCCGAACGAGTACCCGGCGAAGCTGGACACCTCGGTGCCGGTGGGCCCGGACCCGATCGCCGGTGAGCTGAAGTCGGCCTACGGCACGGACGACGTCTACGGCATGCACTGGATCCAGGACGTGGACAACATCTACGGCTACGGCAACGAGCCCGGAAAGTGCGAGGCCGGCCCGACGGCCACCGGACCGTCGTACATCAACACCTTCCAGCGCGGCGCGCAGGAGTCCGTCTGGGAGACGGTGCCGCAGCCGACCTGCGACGCCTTCAAGTACGGCGGCAAGAACGGCTACCTGGACCTGTTCACCGGCGACTCCTCGTACTCCAGGCAGTGGAAGTACACGGACGCCCCGGACGCGGACGCGCGCGCGGTGCAGGCCGCCTACTGGGCCGACGTGTGGGCGAAGGCGCAGGGCAAGGGCGCCGACGTGTCCGGGACGGTCGCCAAAGCCGCGAAGATGGGCGACTACCTGCGGTACGCGATGTACGATAAGTACTTCAAGAAGATCGGCAACTGCACAAGCCCGTCCTGCCCGGCCGGCACCGGCAAGGACGCCTCGCACTACCTGCTGTCCTGGTACTACGCCTGGGGCGGTGCCACCGACACGAGCGCCGGCTGGGCCTGGCGGATCGGCTCCAGCCATGCCCACGGCGGTTACCAGAACCCTCTCGCCGCCTACGCCCTCAGCTCCTACGCCGACCTGAAGCCCAAGTCCGCCACCGGCGCGTCCGACTGGTCCACGTCGCTCAAGCGCCAGCTGGAGTTCTACCAGTGGCTCCAGTCGTCCGAGGGCGCGATCGCGGGCGGCGCGACCAACAGCTGGCAGGGCCGGTACGCCGCCCCGCCGGCCGGCACCTCCACCTTCTACGGCATGGCCTACGACTGGCAGCCCGTCTACCACGACCCGCCCTCCAACCAGTGGTTCGGGTTCCAGGCCTGGTCGATGGAGCGCGTCGCCGAGTACTACCAGCAGACGGGGAACGCCACGGCGAAGGCCATCCTCGACAAGTGGGTGAAGTGGGCGCTGTCCAAGACCACCGTCAACCCGGACGGCACCTACCGGATCCCCTCCACCCTCCAGTGGTCGGGCCAGCCCGACACCTGGAACGCGGCGAGTCCCGGCTCCAACAGCGCGCTGCACGTCACGGTCGCCGACTACACCGACGACGTCGGCGTGGCAGCCGCGTACGCCAAGACCCTGACGTACTACGCCGCCAAGTCCGGCGACCTCACCGCCAAGTCCACGGCGAAGGCGCTGCTGGACGGCATGTGGGACCACTACCAGGACGGCCTCGGCGTCGCCGTCCCCGAGACCCGTACCGACTACAGCCGGTTCGGTGACAGCGTGTACGTGCCGAGCGGCTGGACCGGCACCATGCCGAACGGCGACGCGATCAACTCCTCGGCCACCTTCTCCTCGCTCCGGTCCTTCTACAAGAGCGACCCGAACTGGTCGAAGGTGGAGGCCTACCTCAAGGGCGGCGCCGCGCCCGTCTTCACCTACCACCGCTTCTGGGCCCAGGCGGACATCGCCATGGCCATGGGCTCGTACGCGGAGCTGCTCGAATGACCCGTCCCCGCTGAGGCTCCGTGTACCGCGACGGGCGGTCCCCGCACGCAGCGGGGGCCGCCCGTCGTCGCGCGTCCCCCGGAAGGAAGGACCCGGCACCGCACCGCGGAGCGGCCCCCGCGCCTTTCGTAGGATCGCGCCGTGACAGAGATCGACTACGGACGATTCGGTGAACGGCTGGAGCACGCGCGCGCCCGGGGCACCGCCGCCCGCTGGGAGCTGCTGCGCGCCTTCCAGGAGGAGTGGGGGTACGAGCCCTCCCGGGCCGAGGGCATCACCCTGGACGACCCCGAAGAGGACGGGAGCGAGAGCGTCGACCCCTCGCTGCCGGTGCCGGCCGCGCTGCGCGAGTGGTGGGAACTGCCCTTCAACTCCTTCGCCGGCAAGCCCCGGCTGTACTGGACCAACCCCGAGTGGCCGCCCACGGTCCGCCCCGACCCGTCCGGCTACGGCACCTCCGGCGGGCTGCCGGCGGACAACCCGTTCGTCGGGCCCGACGAGGACCTGCGGGTCTGCGTGTTCATGGCCGAGTACGAGTACTGCAACGAGTGGGGCTATGCCGCGGCCCGCGCGGCCCTGGCCGATCCGCCGGTGCTGGTGGCCGCCGCGGACGACGACGGCAAGGAGGCCTGGCTGCCGCAGAGCCGCTCCGTCTCGGAGTTCTTCCTCCACCTGGCCGTCACCCGGCTGCCCGCCCACTACGGCTTCAGCGCCTACGAGGGCGTGGCCGAGCCGGACCTGGTGGCACGGCTGCGGGCCGCGCTGCGCCCGCTGGGACTGCTGCCCTGGCGCGAACTCGGTTCGCGCGGCGAGTACTTCGGCGGCCCGGACGTCGTCGTGCAGTACGACCCCTGCGGACAGGACTTCGAGTTCGCCGCGTACGGCCGGACGGAGGAGGCGCTGCGACGGCTGTCCGGCACGCTCGCCCTCGGCTGGTCGGCGGAGGACATCCACGAGCCGGACAGCCGCCAGGACGACGACGGTTAGGGACTGCGGGGGTGGAGACCGGCGGCCGGGGGCGTCGGTTTCCGGAAGGCTCGTATCCCGAAGCGCGGATCGTCGCGGGGCCGGTCCTGGTCGGGGAGTCCGGCCAGGCGCGCGGCGAACTCCTCGGTGCGCGGCTCGCCGGGCGGCAGCAGGGTGAACCAGCCGCGGTGCAGGTCGGCGATGGTGCCACGGGGGCTGCGGCCCTGTCCGGTGCCGAGGAAGGCACCGTCGCCGGCGGGCCGCAGGCCGTGCCCGACGGCCTGGGCGGTGACGACGTCGGCGTCGTCGGCGGCGGGGCGGCGCGGGCGGGCGGCGAGGACGGCGTCGATGTCACTGCCGACGTCGTGCGCGGCGGCCTTGTCGACGGTGGTGACGTACACGCCGCCGGGTCGCAGCACGCGGGCGCACTCGGCGATCACCGCGCGCACGTCGGCGGGGTCCAGCAGGTGCAGCAGCCAGACACTGGTGACCGCGTCGAAGGTGCCGGCGGGGAAGGGCAGCCGGCGGCTGTCGGCCCGCACGACCGCCCCGGGCAGCCGGGCCGACGCCCTGTGCGCCATGGCGGGGGCGAGGTCGGCGCCGGTCACCCGCAGCCCGGGACGCGCCGCGGCGAACCGCCGGGTGACGATCCCGGTGCCGCAGGCGACGTCGAGGAGGCGGCCCGGCCCGTGCGGGACCGGCGGGATCAGACCGAGGACGGCCTGGGCGGCGGTGGCGGCGCGGGCCTCGCCGCCACGCGAGACGTCGTAGCCGTCGGCTTCCCTGTCGTAGTCGAGCACGCCCCTCAGTGTGCCCCGTGGCCTGGGGCGACGTCCTCCACCCTGCGGGCGAGGGCGAAGTCCTTCTCGGTGACGACGCCGCCCGCGCTGTGGGTGTTCACGCCGAGCGAGACGGTGTTGTAGCCGAGGGTGAGGTCGGAGTGGTGGTCCAGCTCGTCCTGGATGCCGGCGATGTGCACGACGAGCGCCGCCGCCGCGAAGTGCGAGCCGAGCCGGTAGGAGCGGGTGAGGCGGTCGCCGTCCACCGTCCAGCCGGGCAGTTCGGCCAGCCGGTCCTCGATCTCCTTCTGCGACAGCGGTTCGACGGCCATGGCCGGGGCTCCCTTCGGTGCGTGTCCCCGTGCGGGGAGCTTCGGTGCGTGTCCCCGTGCGGGGAGAGCTGGGATGCGTGTTCCCGTGCGGTGCGGGGCGGGTACGGGATCAGCCTGCCACGTCGGCGGTGCGGGCGGTGCACCGACGCGTCCCGGGCGTCACCGGGCACGGGCTCGTTCCCGCCACGTGTGCTCGACTAGGGTCGGCGGTATGACGATTGCCGCGCCCGGTCCCGCCGTCTCCGCCGCCGCCACCGGCAAGGGCGTCGGCCCGCTGCTGCGCGCCTGGCGGGAGCGGCGCCGGATCTCCCAGCTGGAACTGGCCCTGCGCGCCGACTCCTCCGCGCGGCACATCAGCTTCGTCGAGACCGGCAGGTCCCGGCCCAGCGAGGAGATGGTGCTGCGGCTCGCCGAGCGGCTCGACGTGCCGGTGCGGGAGCGCAACGCCCTGCTGCTGGCCGCCGGTTACGCCCCGCGCTTCCCGGAGACGCCGCTGGACGATCCGGCGCTGGACGCGCTGCGCGAGGGCCTGGAGCGGCTCATCCGGGGCTACGAGCCCTATCCCGCGCTGGTGGTCGACGCCGGGTACACGGTCGTCGCGGCGAACCGGGGCATCGCCATGCTGCTGGAGGGGGTGCCGGAGCGGCTGCTGACCCCGGCGCCGAACGCGATGCGGCTGACCCTGCACCCGGAGGGGCTGGCGCCGCGCATCCGGAACCTGCGGGAGTGGCGCGGGCATCTGCTGGCCCAGATGGAGCGGGAGATCGCCCTGCACCGCTCGGACCGGCTGCGCGCGCTGTACGAGGAGGTGACGGCCTACCCGGTGCCCGAGGAGCCGCCCGGCGCCGAACCGGCCGAGCCCGTGCCGTATTTCGCGCTGCCCCTGCTCATCGAGCACGCCGGCCGGACGCTGTCGTTCGTGTCCTCGATCTCCACGTTCAACACGCCGATGGACGTCACGGTCGCGGAGCTGGCCATCGAGACGTTCCTGCCGGCGGACCCGGCGACCGCCAAGTACCTGCACACCCTGGCCGGTTGAGCCGATCCTTCCGGTTCATCGCCTCGGGCACGTGTGCGAGACGGCGACACATGACAGACTGCTCCCCGCGGATCGGCGCGTAGGGGAGGGCGTGGCGTGAGTGAGCGGCGGGCTGCGCCCACCGTGGGCCAGGTGGTGCTCGGCAAACGGTTGCAGGAGCTGCGGGAGGCGGCGGGCCTGAGCCGGGACGAGGCCGCCCGGGTGCTCAGGGTGGCGTCGGCGACCGTGCGGCGGATGGAGATGGCCGAGGTCGCGCTGAAGATCCCCTACGTCCAGGTGCTGCTGACCACCTACGGGGTGGCCGAGGAGGAGGCCGAGGCGTTCGTCCGGCTGGCCGAGGAGGCGAATCAGCCGGGCTGGTGGCAGCGGTTCCACGACGTGCTGCCGGACTGGTTCAGTCTGTACGTCAGCCTGGAGGGCGCCGCCCGGATCATCCGCTCCTACGAGCCGCACTTCGTGCCCGGCCTGCTCCAGACGGAGGCGTACGCGCGGGCCGTGATGGAGGCGGGCACGATCGGGCAGAGTTCGCCGGAGACGGTCGAGCGGCATGTGTCGCTGCGCATGGAGCGGCAGCGGCTGCTGGAGCGGGCGGATCCGCCCCATCTGTGGGTGATCATGGACGAGACGGTGCTCAGGCGCCCGGTGAGCATACGGCCCGAGGTGCTGCGGGACCAGCTGGACCGGCTGCTGGAGTACGCCGTGCGGGACCGGGTGACGCTGCAGATCGCCGAGTTCGCCGCGGGCCCTCATCCCGGGACGTACGCGCCGTTCACGCTGTTCCGGTTCGCCGAGCCGGAGCTGCCGGACATGGTGTTCACCGAGTACCTGACCGGCGCGCTCTATCTGGACTCGCGCCGGGAGGTGGCCGCGCATCTGGAGGTGCTGGACCACATGACGGCCCGCGCCGCGTCCGCCCAGCGCACGCTGAGGCTGCTGCGGGAGTACCGCGAGAACCTCTGACCCCGGTCCGTGGACCGCGGGCCCCGGACCCCGCCCCGGCCGCTGGTCCCGGGTGCCCCGTACGGGTCTGCGGACGGGTGCGTTCACCGGGCCGCCCCTAGGTTCGGAGTACGGGGCGAACCGAGGGAGCGCACGTGACCGACACGCGGATACCGCCCAGCGAGCCCGGCGCGGCCCCGCTGGCCGCCGGGCGCTGCTTCCGGACCGGTACGCCCGCACCCGACCTGCACAGCGTGACCCTCACCGGCGGACGCCGGGCGGGCGCCTCGTCCGGGGCGATGTACAGGCGGGCCGAGGACGGCATCGTGCTGGTCGACCAGGACCGCTGCCGGGGCTGGCGGATGTGTGTGAGCCGACGGCAGACGTCCGACGACGCGAAGGAGGCGTGATGCCCTCGGACGCGGTGCTCTACCAGGCGGCCGCCCTCTGCCTGACCTATCCGGACGAGGATGTCCTCGACCGGCTGCCGCTGCTGCGCCAGGCCGCCCCGCAGCTGCGCGCCTTCACCGACCACGCGGCCGTCACCCCGCCGGGGGAACTGGCCGCCCACTATGTGCGGGTCTTCGACCTCAAGAACCGGCACAGCCTGTATCTGAGCTGGTGGCACGACGGCGACACCCGGCGGCGCGGGATGACCCTGGTCCGCTTCAAGGAGGTCTACCGCCGGCACGGCCTGGAGTTCAGCGGCGAGGAGCTGCCGGACTTCCTGCCGGCGGTCCTGGAGTTCACCGCGCGGACCGGCGACACCAGCCTGCTGACCGAGTACCGCGACGCCCTGGAGCAGCTGCGCGCGCGGCTGACCGCCTACGGGACGCCGTACGCGGGTGTCCTGGACGCCGTCTGCGCCACCCTGCCGGCCGCATCCACCGGAGCCCGCCCATGACCGTCGTCCTCGGGGGTGCCCTGCCCTGCGCCGCCTTCGCCCTGCTGGCGGCCGGCCTGGTCCGGCGCACTCCGGAGTACCTGTTCCGGCCGTACGCGGGCTACCGGATCCGGGCCCCCCGGCAGCTCGGCCCGCGGCCGGAGCGACGGGGCTGGGAGCGCCTCGGCGGCTGAACGTCCCCGGGCCGGCGGCTGCACATCCCCGGGCCGGCAGGTGCCGCGTCCTTGGACGGGACGCGGCACCGGGACGCCGGAGCGTCAGGCCAGCTCGGCCGTCAAGGTGATCGTCGTACCGGTCAGGGCCTGGCTGACCGGGCAGTTCTTCTTGGCGTCCTCGGCGGCCGAGGCGAAGCCCTCCGCGTCCAGGCCGGGCACCTCGCCGCGCACGGTGAGGTGGATGCCGGTGATGCCCTCGCCCGGCTGGAAGGTGACGTCGGCCTTGGTCTCCAGGCGGGTGGGCGGCGTCCCGGCGCCGGTCAGACCGTGCGAGAGGGCCATGGAGAAGCAGCTGGAGTGGGCGGCGGCGATCAGCTCCTCGGGGCTGGTCTTGCCGTTGGCCTGCTCGGCCCGCGACGGCCACGACACCGGCTGCGAGCCGATGCCGGAGGAGTCGAAGGTGACCGAGCCGCTGCCGGTGAGCAGTTCGCCGTCCCAGACGGTGTGCGCGGTGCGCGTGGTTGCCACGTTGCTTCCTTTCGCGAGTGTCGCGGTCGCGGGTTCCCGTTCCCGTGTCGGTCCTATCCGATCACATCCGGGCTCAGCGCACTCTGAAGACCGGCCCACGCGGGGTGAACGGGAGGTGACTTCCCTGCGGGATCAGATAGGCGTGCTCCCTGCGCACCCGCAGCACGTCGCACCAGCCGTCGGTGACGACCAGCACCGGCGCGGTGGGCGGGAAGTCCTCCGCCCGGTGCAGCAGGTCGATGCCGGGCTGCAGGACCGTACCGCCGCGCCCGTGCACCCGTACCCGGGTCGCGATCTCGGTGACCGGCAGATAGCCGGCGTCGTGCGGGGCCGCGTCGCAGAACACGACACGGGCGGCCGGGACGTCGCGGGCCTCGGCGTAGGAGGCGATGGCGCCGAGTGCCTTGCCGAGCAGCCGGTGGCTCATGGAGCCGGAGGTGTCGAGGACCACCCCGAAGGTGCAGCGCGCGACCTCCTCGGGCGGCAGATAGCGGCCCGCGCGCGGGATGTCGGGGGTGGACGCCTGGCGGCGGGCGGGCCGGGCATAGGACCGCACGGGCTCCGGACGGGGGACGAACTCGTCGAACCAGCGGGCCAGTCGCGCGTCCCAGGGCAGCGGGGGGTGGCTGAGGGCGCGGATCTCCTCGACCAGGCCGCCGGGCAGGAAGCCGCGTTCCCGGGCCTGGTGCAGGTCCAGGCCGCGGCTGAGGCCGCGGCGGTAGAACTCGTCCAGGTCGACGTAGTCGCCGGCCGGGCGCAGCGGGCCGCCGAGGACGTCGCCGGCGCCCTTGCCGCGCAGGGTCGCGAGGCGGCGGGTGCGGCGCAGGTCGCCGGCGATGCGGTCGTAGACCTCCTCGGCGGACAGGCCGGCCAGCCGCGGGTCGTGCAGCAGCCCCTCGGGCATGGTGCCGACCCGCATCTCGACCAGCCAGCCGTTGACGACGTAGTCGCAGGCGACGTTGAACAGGTAGGGGTCGCGGGTGCCGCAGCGGTCGCCGTGGCGCAGGGCGGCGTGCAGCATCTCGTGGGCGAGGACGAACCGCCACTCCTCGTCCTCGAAACGGCGCAGCGGGTTGACGTAGATCTCGCCCGCCCCGGGGTTCACGGCGGCGATCTGGATGCCGTGCGCGCGGGCGAGTTCGGCGTCGGCGACCAGGGTGATGCCGGCCGCGATGCCGCCGAGCAGGGGGTAGGAGGAGACGAACCAGCCGAGGGCCCGCTCCCAGGGGCGCGCTGCCGGCCGCTCGCCGTCCAGGGAGTCCCGGCGCCCCGCGGCCATGTCCATGGCGGCGGACACGGTGCGGGTCAGGGCGGTGGCGAAGGCCAGCTGCCGGTCCGGGATCGGGCCGCGCCAGGCCAGCCACTCGACGAGGGTCTGGTCGGGTTCCTCGCCCGCGGTGCCGCAGTGCTCGTAGGCGGGCGGCAGGCCGTGGGCCCGCCAGCGGGCGGCGAGCCGCTCCTCGTCCCCGTCGGGGTAGCTCGCGGGCAGTTCCTCGGGGGTGGTGCCGACGGGGAAGCCGAGCAGGAAGCGGTTGACGACGACGCAGCGGGCGGCCAGCTCGTACCGGTCGGGCTGCTCGCGCGGGCCCTTGGCGGCCGGGACGTGTCCGAAGCCGACGTGGAGGGCGGCGTGCGCGAGGGCCCACGCCCAGGCGCCGGGCTCGGCGAACCGGTCGGGGTGGACGTGCACGGTGGCGTCGGAGTCGACGACGCACAGGCCGTCGCGCGGGGCGAGGACGCAGTTCTCGCTGCGGCAGGTGTCGAAGTCGACGGCGGCGAGCGCGGGGTTGGCGCGCAGCAGCCGCATCCCCTCGGCGAACGCCTCCCCGGCGAGGTCCCGCTTCTTCTTCGGCCGGCCGCCGCTCACCGCCGCGCCTCCACCAGACGGGGCATGTCGCGGGCCGCCTCGACGAGGAACCACGACGGCAGGAGCGGGTTGCCGTCGGCGTCGGAGGCGATGACGGTCTGGGCGACCTCGACGGAGATCTCGGCGAGCTGCACCAGCAGCGACTTGGCGCGGTAGGCGATCTGCCGGCCGTTCGCCGACATGTGCTCCTTGCTGACGGGCAGTTCCTTCACCAGCCGGCCGCGGAAGGACTCGGCGAGGTAGTACAGCAGGTCACGGTCCTGGAGGCGGTGCGGCCAGCGGGCGTCGCCCTTGAGGATCGCCTCGATCCCGAACCGGCTGCGGACGACCTTGACGTAACCGCAGAAGGCGGTGGCGTGCGCGGGGGTGAGCGTGCCGTGCGCGAGGACGGTCAGGGTGGGCTCGTCCAGGCCGGGGCCGAAGGAGTGCAGGGCGTCGGAGAGCATGTGCCAGGAGCGGGGCGTGGAGAACGGCTCCTCGGTCTTGGGGGGCTTGGACCACAGATGGTCCGGCCGGTCGGTGAGGTGGTCCACGACCCACGGGTGGATGCCGTTGTCCCCGGCCCAGGCCAGCCAGTCCGTGGCGGACACCTCCAGGTGGACGTGGGCGAGCCGGTTCACCAGGGCGGAGGCGAGCGGCCGGGCGAGGGCGTTGTCCGTGGCACGGTTCCCCGCGCCGATGACGATCGACCCCTCCGGCAGCTCGTAGGAGCCGATGCGGCGGTCCAGGATCAGGGAGTAGAACGCCTTCTGCACGTCCGGGGTGGCCGCGTTCAGCTCGTCCAGGAACAGGCAGTACGGCTCGTCCCGGGCGATCGTCTCCGGCGGGCAGAACACCGACCGTCCGTCGCGGATCTGCGGCACTCCGATGAGGTCCTCGGGCGCGAGCTGGGTACCGAGCAGGCTCACGCACTCCAGCCCCAGCGAGCCGGCGAACTCCCGCACCAGTGAGGACTTCCCGATACCGGGCGCGCCCCAGAGAAAGACCGGCCGGACGGTGGCGAGACCGAGCAGAAGCTCGGGGACGCGGGCGGGAGTGACGGTGACGGCAGCCTGCAACGCGGAGTTCCCTCGGGGTGTTCGAGACGTGTACGACTCGCACAGTGTGAGCGCGGGAAGGGCCCGGGCGCAGCCGAATTTCAGGCGGCCCGCTCCTCCTCCGTGTCCGTGTCGGTGCCGGTGCCCGCATCGGTGTCGGTGCCCGTGTCCGTGTCCGTGTCCGTCATGAGTGGTACCTGGGGGCCGTTCAGTTCGCCCAGCCAGCGGCGCAGGACCCGGTGGATGTGTTCGGCGCCGGTCAGGGGCTCGCCGTCCGGGGCCGGTGCGGACAGGTCGTGCGGGGAGAGCAGGAAGGGGTGGGACTGGGCGCCGCCGAGTCCGCCGTGGGAGCCGATCTGTTCCTCGAAGGCGAGGACCTCGCCGTCGGCGGGGTCGTGGGCGGAGTTCACCATGATGTCCGCGGTGTGCGGGAAGGAGTGGGTGCGGCGGACGGCGTCGGCGGCGCCGGGGCCGAAGCAGGCCAGCGGGCCCGGCTCGTCGTCGAGCGCGGCCAGCGGTATCTCGGCGCCGTACGCCCCCAGCACCACACCGTCGTGCTGCTCGCTGCGCACCAGGAGGAAGCCGACGCCGGGGTGGTTGGCGAGGGTGCTCAGCAGGGCCGGGTGACGGGCGTCGATCTCCTCCTTCGTCATGCGGTGCGGGACGTCCGGGAAGGAGACCAGGCCCAGGTTGCCGGAGGCCAGCACGATCGGCTCCGGGCCGCGGGAGGCGGTCCGGTGCGCGGCGCTCTCCTCCACGGGCCGGCGCAGCGCGGCGCGGACGGCGGCGCGGGCCTCGGCGCCGCTGCGGGTGCGTTCGGCCCGGCGGGGCACATGCAGTCCGCAGCCGGCCCGGACCAGGTCGCCGAGGGTGAGGCCGTAGCGGGCGCGGAACGTTTCGCCGGGACTCTGGCCGTGGTCGGACAGGACGACGATCCGGTAGGGGCGCGGGGCGTGTTCGGCGACGCGTTCCAGGAGGGCGAGGGAGCGGTCGAGGCGCCGCAGGACCTTCTCGGCGTCGCGGCTGCGCGGGCCGGAGTGGTGGGCGACCTCGTCGTAGGCGACGAGGTCGGCGTAGACGGCGGTGCGGCCGGCGAGCATGTCGCCCATGACCGCCGCGACCACGACGTCCCGTTCGACGACGGTGGCGAAGGCCCGGACGAGGGGGTAGAGGCCGCCCCGTCCGACGCGCGGACGCTGCCCCCGCAGGCGGGCCCGGGTGGACTCGCCGATCTCGCGGGCCACCTCGGCGACGAAGGACAGCGCGGTGCGGACGGCGTTGGCGGGATCGGAGAAGTAGGCGAAGTAGCCCGCGCGGGAACGGTTCGCCCGGCCGCGGCGGCGGGTCGCGATCGACAGCACGAGGGCCTGCTCGCCGGCGCCGCCGCTGAAGAGGTTGCCGCGGCTGGCGCCGTCGACGGCGAGCAGTCCGCCGTCGCCGGTGTGCCGCACGGCGCGGCGCTGGAGTTCGACGGCGCTCGTCGGCCGGTTGCAGACCATCACCTCGCCCCGGTCCTTCTCGTACCAGCGGAAGGCCGGCACGTCGAAGGTGCTGCCGTGCAGGATGCCGAGCTGACTGGCGCCGGTCTGGCTGGACCAGTCGGTGCGCCAGGGGGTGAGACGGTGGCTCGGCCCGGCGGGGCGCGCACGGTCGGCCGCCGGAGGTCTGCCGTCCGCCGCCGGGCGTGTGCCGTCGGCCGTCGGACGTGCGCCGTCCGCCGCCCGCGGTGCGCCGTCGTCGGCGGACAGCCAGCGGGCCACCGTCGGCATCAACCCCTTGCGGACCGCGTCCGTGAGGACGTCGTGGCCCACGCCGTCGAGCTGGACGCAGACCAGTCCGGGGGCGGTGGGGCAGGGCGGACGGGCCCGGCGGCTGCGGGTGGCGAGGCGGTGCAGACGGCGCCGGTACGCCTCGTCGTCGCGTACGGCGAGGGCCGCGCCCGTGGCCGAGGCGACCGCGGACATCACGGCGGCCACGATGACGGCGGTCTCGGGAGCGGCCTCGCCGCGGCCGGAAGGGTTGATGCGCAGGGCGAGCAGCAGCAGGGAGCCGTTGAGGAAGAAGACCAGCAGCCCGAGGACGAGGGCGGGGACGAGCAGCAGCAGCCGGACCAGGAGCGGCCAGACCACGGCCGAGAGGATGCCGAACGCACCGGCCCCGCAGGCGGCGGCGACGGCGATCCGGGTGGCGCTGTCACCGTCGGCGGACTGGAGCTGGAAGTCGGGCAGGAGCACGGCGAGCACCAGCATGGTGACCGTGGAGACCGCCCATACGGCGACGCTCCGCCCGATCTGACTGGCGATCCGCCGCCACCGCACGCCTCGCACGCCCCGTACACCTCACGTCCCGGCCCTCCCCCGTTCTTCGGACCGGGAGGGCCCCTGCTCGCTTCCCGGGGCCGATCGAACCCCGCTCCACCTTGTCACACGGGGCGCCGGGCGACCGGACGGGCCGTCGGAGGCGGGGCCCGGTCAGCGTCCGTCGTAGCCGGCCGTCGGCATCGACAGCCGGCGGTGCACCCGTGCTTTCATCTGCGCGTCGTACGACGGCTCGGCCCGCCCCACCGTCTCCACCCGCACGCCCCGGCGCGCGCATTCGGCGGTGAACTCCTCCACCGACGACAGGGCCCGGCGCAGCACCCGGAGGCTGGGCGCGACGAAGACGTCCACCCCGGGCCGCACCCCGTCCCAGAGCGCGCAATGGTCGAAACGCAGTCCGCCGACGAGAAGTTCCCGGGCGACGACGTATCCGCGCTCGGCGGCCCAGCGGGCGCACATGGCGTGCTGGCTGCGCGAGTCCACCAGGAAGGGGTCGGCCTCCAGCTCCTCCAGGGGTGTCAGGCTGGCGATGGCGGTGACCCGTACCCGCATGAGCGCACCGGAGGCACCCCGCACCTGTCCCATGGCGTCCCCCTCACCTCCGGGTTTCGCCGCCGACCTTACTCCTGCCCGTAGGCTTCGGGGAGTCGCGTGAAGGAGGCGAAGAAGGTGCCCGTGGAGATCACCTGGTGGGGTCACGCAACCTGCACGGTGGAGGATGCGAACGTCCGGGTGCTCACCGATCCCCTGTTCGCCCGCCGGCTGGCACATCTGCGCCGCCGCCGGGGCGCGGTGCCGCCCGCCGAGGCCCGGCACGCGGACGTGGCGCTCGTCTCCCATCTGCACGCCGACCACCTGCATCTGCCGTCGCTGGCCTGCCTCGCCCCGGGCACGCGCCTGCTCGTGCCCCGGGGCGCACCACGGGCGGTGCCCGGACTGCGCCGGCTGCGACACCTGCGTGTCACCGAGGTGGCGCCCGGGGACGAGGTGCGGATCGGGGAGGTGCTGATCCGGGTGGTGCCGGCGCTGCACGACGGCCGGCGGCTGCCGGTCGGCCCGCAGCGCTCCCCCGCGCTGGGATTCGTCGTGGAGGGCGAGGCGCGGACCTATTTCGCCGGGGACACCGGGCTGTTCGACGCGATGGCCGAGCGGGTCGGGCCGGTGGACGTGGCGCTGCTGCCGGTGGGCGGCTGGGGGCCGTACCTCGGGGAGGGGCATCTGGACGCGGGGCGGGCGGCGCGGGCACTGGCCCGGCTGGCCCCGCGCGCCGCGGTGCCGGTGCACTACGGCACGTACTGGCCGATCGGGATGGACGCGGTACGCCCGCACGAGTTCCACGCGCCGGGCGACGAGTTCGTGCGGCTGGCCGCGGAGGCCGCGCCGCGGGTGACGGTGCACAAGCTGGGGCACGGGGAGAGCGTGCGGCTGGAGGTCGTACGGTGACATGGCTCGCCGACGCGTCGAGAACCGTGACGACCGGGTCCGCGCAGCAGGCGGTCGGATACCCGTCGTTGTTCCTGCTGGTGCTGATCGGGGCGCTGGTCCCGGTGGTGCCGACGGGGGCGCTGGTGAGTTCGGCGGCGGTGGTGGCGTTCCACCGGACGGCGCCGCTGTCCTTGGCGTTCGTGTTCGCGACGGCTTCCGCGGCGGCGTTCTGCGGGGACATCGCCCTGTACTGGCTGGGCCGGCGCGGCATGCGGTCGAAGAACGGGTCGCGGTGGCTGGAGGCGATCCGGGCGCGGGCGCCGGAGGAGCGGCTCGCGCAGGCGCGGGAGAAACTGGCCGAGCACGGGGTCGCGGTGCTGGTGCTCTCGCGGCTGGTGCCTGCCGGGCGCATACCGGTGATGCTGGCCTGTCTGATGGCGGAGTGGCCGCTGCGCAGGTTCGCGCGGGGAAACCTGCCCGCGTGCCTTGCCTGGGCGGCCACTTATCAGGTGATCGGCATCTTGGGGGGGTCGCTGTTCCGGGAGCCCTGGGAGGGAGTCGCGGTGGCGGTCGCGCTGACCGTCGTCATCGGCGTGGCGCCCGGAGTGTGGCGGCGGGTCCGGGCCGCCGATTGAGGAGCGGCGCCGGGGAGGCGGGGCGCATGGGGAGCGGGGGGCATGGGGAGTAGGGGGCATGGGGAGTAGGGGGCTCGCCCGGGGGTGCCGGCCGGGCGGCACCGGATGCGCGTCCTGCCGGGGCGCGCCTCAGTCCAGGACCCTTGAACCGCCCACCGGCAGATCCCACAGGTCCTCGCGCCGGGAGCCCGTCTTCTCCCAGGCCTCCCGCACCCGCCTGAGCGGTTCCAGCACCGGCTCCGCCGAGAGGACGAACGTGCCCCAGTGCATGGGGGCCATGCGGCGGGCACCCAGGTCGAGGGTGGCCCGCACCGCTTCCTCCGGGTCGCAGTGGACGTCGCGCAGCCACCAGCGGGGGTCGTAGGCGCCGATGGGCATCAGGGCGAGGTCGATGCCGGGGTAGCGGCGGCCGATACGGGAGAACCAGTGGCCGTAGCCGGTGTCGCCGGCGAAGTAGAGGCGCTGTCCGTCGGGCGCGGTGAGGACCCAGCCGCCCCACAGGCTGTGGCAGGTGTCGGTGAGGGTGCGCTTGGACCAGTGGTGGGCGGGCACGAAGTCGAAGCGGCAGCCGGCGAGTTCCGCCCCCTCCCACCAGTCGAGCTCGGTGACGACGGTGAACCGGCGCCGCCGGAACCAGCGGCCGAGGCCCGCGGGCACGAACACGGGGGTGTCGGGCGGAAGCCGGTGCAGGGTGGGGGCGTCCAGGTGGTCGTAGTGGTTGTGGCTGATCACGACGGCGTCGACGCGGGGCAGGTTCTCCCAGGGCACGCCCACGGGCGTGATGCGGGCCGGGGTGCCGAGGATGCGGCGTGACCAGACCGGGTCGGTGAGCACGGTGAGGCCGCCGAGCCGGACGATCCAGCTGGCGTGTCCCGCCCAGGTGACGGCGAGGGCGCGGGTGCCGACGCGGGGCAGCGGGGCCGGCGCGTACGGCACGAGGGAGGCGTCGGCGAGAGCTTCGGGGCGGGCACGTACGGCGCCTTCGCGGGCGAAGCGGGCGAGGGCCTTGAAGCCGGGCAGGGGCGCGGTGAGCCGGTCGTGGAAGGTGCGGGGCCACACCCGGTGTCCGCCGAGCGGGCGGGGCCCGGCCAGCGGCGGGAAGGGGGGCGCGAGGGGGGCCGGCGTGCCGGGGTCGCCGGCCGCCGTGGTCGTCGGGACCGGACCGGGCTCATGCGTCTGCTGCGTCATCGAGGAGGCTCCCATCGCCGAGCGTCGTCGCGGAGATCGTCCAGGGCCGACCTCAAGGAGGTCAACGCGCTGTGCACATGCGGCAGTTCCAACGGTTCCGGCGAGGTGAGGCATTCCGTGCGTTCCTCGTCCGTGCCGCCCAGCAGGGGCCCGGTGGCGAGCCGTACGCGCAGCGCCCCGAGATCGTCGCCGAAACGGTGGCCGCCGGGCGCGGGCATGCCGAGCCGGGCGGTGAGGAGGTCCTCCAGTTCCTGTGCGTCGCCGACGCCTTGGGCGGCGAGGGGTTCGCGCAGCGGCCCGAGGTCGGCGTACAGATGGCGGCCGGCCTGCGGCGGGCGGGCGAGCGCGCCCGCGGCGAGCACCGCGGCGTGCGCGGCGGCGGCCACGCGCGCGTGCAGCCGTACGGCGGCCTCGCGGCGTTCGACGACGGGTGTGGGCTCGTCGAGGGCATAGCCGGCGGCCGCGGCGACGGGGGTGGCGATCCGCGCGCCGAGGGCGGTGAGGATGTCGAGCACGCGCGCGTGGAGATGCCGTCCGTCGTCGGTGGCCGGGAAGCGGGCGACGGCGGCGGGCCAGCCGGGGGGCAGCAGGGCGCCGGCCAGGTCGGTGACCACGGTGACCTGGTCGGGCCACATCTCGGCGGGACTGAGCAGGACGGTCTCGTGCGGGGCGTGCAGGGTGTCCCGCCAGGTCTCGTCGCTGACCAGGTGCAGTCCCTCGCCGGTGGCGGCCTCGACGGTCTCGTGCAGCAGTTCGGGCGGGGTGACGGTGGCGGTGGGGTCGTCGGCGACGGACAGCACCAGCAGCCGTGGATCGCCGCCCTCGGCGCGGACCCGGCGGACGGTCTCCAGCAGCGCGTAGGGGTCGGGGACGCCGCCGCTCTCGGCGGGGGTCGGTACATGGAAGGCGGGGCGGCCGAGCAGCCGGGCGTACGGCGCCCACCAGGCGGCGCAGGGGCGGGGCACGAGGACGTCGGCGCCGTCGCCGGCCAGCGCGGCGGTCAGGGCGAGCAGCAGGGCGGGGGCGCCGGGGCCCGCGGCGACCTGGTCGGGGACGCAGGGCAGTCCGCGGCGGGTCCAGTAGCCGCAGGCCGCCTCCAGCAGGGCGGGGGCGCCGCCGACGGGCTGGGCGGCGGGCCGGTCCGCCGCGGCGGCGACCACGGCGGAGAGTTCGGGGAGCACCGGCAGGCCGTCGCCGGGGAGGGGCGGGCCGTAGCGGACCGGGCCGTGGCCCTCTCCGGGGTCTGTCCGCCGCATGTCCGCCTCCGCGCAGTCCGTGGTGCCGTCGTGCCGCTCCGTACGGGCCGTCCGGGCCGTCCGGGCCGTCCGGGCCGTCCGGGCCGTCCGGGCCGTCCCGTCCTCGTGGGCCGCGGGGCCCTCTCGCCGGCCTGACCGCGCCCCGGCACGAGCGGCGTTCCGTCCGGGGGCGTCTCCTCGCCGTGCGCCGTGCGCCGTCCGCACCGGGCCGGCGGCCCGGCGCCCGCCGGCCTGTGCGTGCCGTGTCGTCGGGCCGCGCATCTTCGGTCTGTCCGTGCCGTGCTGTCCGTACGGTGTCGTCGGGCCGGTGCCCTCGGTCTCGGCGATGCCGGGCGCGACGGCGGGCGGCCGGTGTCGGCGGGGCCTTGAGGGCGGGACTTCCGAAAGGGTGTGTACCCGCCGGACGGCCCGCCATGGGCGGTGTCCCGGGTTTGCCCGGATCACATCCCGGCCGACCGGCTTCCCAGCAGCCGCCAGCGGCCGTACAGCCGGTAGCCCGCACCCGCGCAGGCGGCCGCGATGAGGGCGGCTCCGGCGGCGAGTGCCGGAACGGAGTCGTTGAAGGTGCCTCCCTGTCCCGCGTCCACTCCGTGGTCGACGCCGGACGCCTGGCAGCCGGGGGCGTCGTGGGAGTCACGGCAGGCGTGCTCGTCCGGGCAGGAGGCGCCGCGGGACTCACCGCACCGGTGCTCGTCCTGTCCGGCGCCGTCGCTCCCGCCACCGACCTGCCCCCCGGTGTCCCGCCCACCGCCGACCTGCCCGCCGACCTGCCCACCGGTGTCACGCCCGCCACCGACCTGCCCGCCGACCTGCCCCCCGGTGTCCCGCCCGCCACCGACAGGCCCGCCGACCTGCCCCCCGGTGTCCCGCCCGCCACCGACAGGCCCGCCGCCGTCGCGACCGGCATCGCCCTGCCCGGCATCGCCCTGCCCGGCGCCGTCGCGCCCGGCACCGTCCTGCCCGCCGCCCTCCTGACCGGCGGCATCCCGCCCGGCGCCGTCCTGCCCGACCGCGGCGCGCCCCGCACCGGCGCCGTCGAGCCCCGTGCCGGCCCGACCGTCGTCCCCGCAGGGCTCCCCCTCCGGGCACCGGCTGCTCTCGCCGCACGGTTCGCCGTCCACGCAGGCCGCCGGCGGCGCCGCGCCGGTGTCGCCGCACTCCCCCGGGTCGGCGCACGAAGCGCCGTCGCCGCTCCGGGTGACGGTGTCGGTGCCCGTCCGCGACGTGCCCGGTGCCGCGGAGGCGGCCGGGCAGCCGCCGGCAGCGCGCGGGGCGGCACCGGCGCCGCGGCCCACGGAGTCGCCGGCGGTGCCGCTACGGGCGGTGTTCCCGTGGACGGGCCCCGCCCCGCTCACGGGGTCGCCGGTCGCCCGGCTCAAGGGGTCGCCGGTCGCCCGGCTCGGAGGGGCGGTTCCGTCCGCGGAGGCCGGTGAGGTGGCGCCGAGCGTCTTCGGCACCGGTCCGGCGAGGGGGTCGCAGGACGCGGAGACGGCGAGGGTGCCGCCGGACGGGAGGGTGCCGGGGCCGGCGACGGCGAGGGTGCCACCGGACGGGAGGGTGCCGGGGCCGGCGACGGCGGCGGGGCCGGTGAGGGCGAGCGCGGCACCGGCGGCGAGGGCGAGGGACAGGGCGCGGACGCTGCGGCGCATGGGAGAGGCTCCTCGGCGGACTGCGGTGGGCGGTCAGGACGGCCGTACGCGGGCGCACCGGCGGAAGGGCGACGCCGTACGGCGGCCGGGTACGGGGGCACGGGCCGTGCCCTCGCTGTCATGACAGCCCGCGCGCCGCCGTACCGCGCGCGGCCGGAGCCCATTCGCGGGACACGCGGGGCCAGGCGGGTGACAGTGCGCGCGAGAGCCGTCGCGACAGCCCCGGCGGCGCCACGCGCCTGACAGCACCGGCGGCGCCACGCGCCTGACGGCACAGGAGCGACCCGCCCGATGGGCACAGGAGCGACCCGCCCGACGGGCACAGGAGCGACCCGCGCCCGAGGGCAAAGGAGCCACCCGCCCGACGGCACACGAGGACCCGCCCGGCGGCACGGGGACGGCAGGACCGACGGCACGGGGACGGCGTGGCCCACGGCACCGGGACGGCGTGGCCCACGGCACGGGGATGGCGTGGCCCACGGCACGGGGACGGCGTGACCGATGCCGGGCGCGGCGTGACCGATGCCGGGCACCGCGGCGACGGCGAGGCGCGGTGGATCCGGGGTGCCGGGGCCGCCCCGGAGGTTTTCCGCCCGCCGCGCAGGTGACTCGGTATCCGCTGACCGGATCGTCCGCTTCGTACTGCACCGGGGAGGTCTCTCCATGAGCATCAAGGTCTCGGACCACATCCTCGAGCGCCTGCGCGCTTGGGGCGTGGAACAGGTTTTCGGCTATCCGGGCGACGGGATCAACGGCCTGCTGGCCGCCTGGGGCCGCGCCGAGGACCAGCCACGGTTCATCCAGTCCCGGCACGAGGAGATGTCAGCGTTCGAGGCCGTCGGGTACGCGAAGTTCAGCGGTCGTCTCGGGGTGTGCGTGGCGACGTCGGGACCGGGCGCCATCCACCTGCTCAACGGCCTGTACGACGCCAAGCTGGACCATGTGCCGGTGCTGGCGATCGTCGGCCAGACCAACCGGACCGCGATGGGCGGCTCCTACCAGCAGGAGGTCGACCTGCACACCCTGTACAAGGACGTCGCCTCGGAGTTCGTGGAGACGGTGACGGTGCCCGAGCAGCTGCCGAACGTGCTGGACCGGGCGATCCGCACCGCCTACGCCCGCCGCTGCCCGACCGCGCTGATCATCCCGGGTGACGTGCAGGAGCTGGACTACTCCCCGCCCACGCACGAGTTCAAGATGGTGCCGTCCAGCCTGGGGATGAGCGATTACACGGCGACCCCGACGGACGACGCGCTGCGCCGGGCGGCGGACGTGCTGAACGCGGGCGACAAGGTGGCCGTTCTGGTCGGGCAGGGCGCCGCGGGCGCGGTCGTGGAGGTGCGGGAGATCGCCGAACTGCTCGGCGCCGGTGTCGCGAAGGCACTGCTCGGCAAGGACGTGCTGAGCGACGAGCTGCCGTACGTGACGGGGCCGATCGGACTGCTGGGCAGCCGGCCGTCGTACGAGCTGATGCGGGACTGCGACACACTGCTGACGATCGGTTCGTCGTTCCCGTACACCCAGTTCATGCCCGACTTCGGCAAGGCGCGCGGGGTGCAGATCGACATCGACCCGCACATGATCGGGATGCGCTACCCGTACGAGGTGAACCTGGTCGGGGACGCGCAGGCCACGCTGCGGCGGCTGATCCCGCTGCTGAAGGCGGAGGGACGCGGGCGCGAGTGGTACGACACGGTGTGCGCGAACGTGCGGCGCTGGCACGAGACGATGGAGCGGCGGGCCGGGCTGTCGGCCGACCCCATCAACCCGGAGCACGTGGCCCGGGCGCTCGATCCGCTGCTGCCGGACGACGCGATCCTCACCTCGGACTCCGGCTCGGTCGCCAACTGGTACGCCCGGCACATCACCATGCGGCCGGGCATGCGCGGCTCGCTGTCGGGGACGCTGGCGACGATGGGGCCCGGTGTGCCCTACGCGATCGGCGCGAAGTTCGCCCATCCGGACCGGCCGGTGTTCGCGCTGGTCGGGGACGGGGCGATGCAGATGAACGGCCTGGCGGAGATGATCACGGCCGCGAAGTACCGGGACCGCTGGTCGGATCCGCGGCTGGTGGTGGCCGTCTGGAACAACCAGGACCTGAACCAGGTGACCTGGGAGATGCGGGCCATGGAGGGCGCGCCGTCGTTCCTGCCGTCGCAGTCGATCCCGGACGTGCGGTACGCGGAGTTCGCGCGTTCGCTCGGGCTGACCGGCATCCGGGTGGAGAAGCCGGAGGACGTGGAGGCGGGCTGGCGGGCCGCGCTGGAGGCGGACGGTCCGGTGGTGATCGAGTTCCTCACCGATCCCGCCGTACCCCCGGTCCCGCCGCACGCCACCTGGGAGCAGATGGAGGCGACGGCCTCGTCGATCCTGAAGGGCGACACCGACCGGCGTTCCATGATCAAGCAGGGGCTGAAGGCGAAGGTCCAGGAGTTCCTGCCGAGCCGGGGAAAGCAGTAGCCGTCCGGCGCGTACCCCGTGTCGGACCGCCGGCACCGGGTACGCGGTGCGGACCTTCGACCCTCTGGAGGGAGACATGCAGCGAGGCAGTGACCGGTTGAGCTTCCACCACGACGACGAGATGAAGCACGAGCTGCAAGGCCTGTTGCGCTCCGGGCATCCGACGCGTGTCGCGGAGTGGCACGATCCGGAACCGGCAGCGGACGACGACCCCGAGGTGTTCAGCGGGCCGGTGGGCGGTCTGGGAGCCCCGGCGTCGCTGGAACGGACCAGGCTGGAGCTGGCCCGCCACCTGACCCGGAGCGCCTTTCCGGCCAAGCCCGGCGAGGTGGCCCGGACGCTTCGCCGTTCCAACGCGCCGGGCGGACTGATCGACGCCGTCGCCGGTCTGCCGCACGGGGCCCGGTACGACAACCTCCAGCAGCTGGCCGAGGCGCTGGCGGGCGGCGCATGAGGCAGGACCAGGCGGCCGGGATCGCGCGGGGCACCACGGTCGACGTGGGCGACGCCACCACGCGGTTCCTGCTGTACGGGCTGCTGCCCGGGTGGTTCCTGCCCGGGGTCGCCGACTGGGCGATGCACCGGCGGACCCGGATCGAGGACACGGCGGGGACGAAGGAGTCCCTGATCCATTCCCTGATGATGGCCGAGGTGGGCCTGCCCATCGCGCTCACCCTGCGCTACGAGGTCAACCCGCTGCTGCTGTCCGTGCAGCTGGGCGCGGCGGCGGTGCACGAGGCGACGGCGCTGTGGGACGTGCGCACGGCGGTCGGCAGCGACCGCGAGGTCAAGCCGGTCGAGCAGCACATCCACAGTTTCCTGGAGTCGCTGCCGTTCGGCGGGCTGGCCTCGCTGATGTGCCTGCACGCCGACCAGGTGCGGTCGCTGCTGCGCGGCGGGCGCGGGGATCCGGACGCCTGGCGTCTGGTACCGCGCCGCCGCCCGCTGTCGCCCGGCTATCTGGCGGGCATCGGCCTGGCGATCGGCGTGTGCGTGCTGCTCCCGTACGGCGAGGAGCTGGTGCGCTGCGGGCAGGCGGAGCGGGCGAGGAAACGGCGCGCCCGGGAGCGCGGGGCGGCGCCGCGGAAAATGAAAGGAAGCGGAGAATCATGCGTATCGCGTTTCTGGTGGCACCCGAGGGCGTCGAGCAGGTCGAGCTGACCGAGCCGTGGAAGGCGGCTTCGGACGCCGGGCACGAACCGGTGCTGGTGTCGACCGAGTCCGGCAAGATCCAGGCGTTCAACCATCTGGACAAGGCGGACACCTTCCCCGTGGACGAGGTGGTGGGTGAGGCGTCGGCCGGGTCGTTCGGTGGTCTGGTGCTGCCGGGCGGGGTCGCCAACCCCGACTTCCTGCGGATGGACGAGAAGGCCGTCGCGTTCGTGAAGGACTTCTTCGAGCAGGGCCGCCCGGTCGCCGCGATCTGCCATGCGCCGTGGACGCTGGTGGAGGCGGATGTCGTACGGGGCCGGGTGCTCACCTCCTGGCCGAGCCTGCGGACGGACATCCGCAACGCCGGCGGCACCTGGGTGGACGAGCAGGTGAAGATCTGCGACCACGGTTCCAGCCAGTTGGTGACCAGCCGCAAGCCGGACGATCTGAGGGCGTTCTGCGACGCGTTCCTGCACGTGTTCGCCGGCGAAGCCGGCTGACCGGGTGCCGGAGGCTCGGACGGGCCGGCCCGTGAGGGCCGGCCCTCTCGGGTGCGGTGCGGGTCAGGTGGCGGGGGTGCGCGGAGTCGCCGCCTCGCCGGAGGCGCGCTCGCGGGCGCCCTCGCGGGTGCGGCCCGCGCTCACCAGGCGGCGCGGGTTGCGACGCAGATACTCGCCCTCCAGCTGCGCCATCCGCTCGTTGTGGGCCCGCAGCGCGTCGTTCGAGCCGTACAGGAGCGTGTCGTGGCGCGTGCGATGGATCGTCTCCAGCTCCTTCATGAGCTGCTGGTCGTCCAGCCGGCTGGGGTCGACTCCGGTCATGGTGGTGCCCCGCTCGTCGTGTTCGTTCATGGGCCACGGGTACCCGCCCGGCGTGCACCGCCCCCGCGCGGTTTCCGGGAGGAATCCGTGGAGCTCGCGTTCCTGAGTCCACTGTACGAACATCCGGGGTCCCGGGCCTCCGCATACGCCGCCTTCTGCCCGGTCCGGCGTCCGCGGGACGACCGGCGACGAGGTGACGGCGGGCGGCTCCGGCGCGCCGCCGCGCCGGAGGTGACGGCCGGAGCGAGAGCCGCCGCGGAGTGACGGCCGCGGTGGGACGGGCGGGCCCTGCTACCGGGCCCGCTCGACCCGTCGTTCGTCCCAGACCGGTTCCGGGGTCTCGCGGACCCGGCCGTCGCTGCCGAAGACCAGGAAGCGGTCGAAGGAGCGGGCGAACCAGCGGTCGTGGGTGACCGCGAGCACCGTGCCCTCGAAGGCCTCCAGCCCCTCCTGGAGGGCCTCGGCGGACTCCAGGTCGAGGTTGTCGGTGGGCTCGTCCAGCAGCAGCGCGGTGACGCCGGCCAGTTCCAGCAGCAGGATCTGGAAGCGGGCCTGCTGCCCGCCGGAGAGCCGGTCGAAGCTCTGCTCGGCCTGCTGGGTGAGTTCGTAGCGGCGCAGCCGGGACATGGCCGCGCCCCGGTCCTGGGCGTGTTCCTTCCACAGGATGTCGAGCAGGGTACGGCCCCGCAGCTCCGGGTGGGCATGGGTCTGCGCGAAGTGGCCGGGCACGACCCGGGCGCCCAGCTTCCACTCCCCCGTGTGCGCGACGTCCTCCCCGGCGAGCAGCCGCAGGAAGTGCGACTTGCCGGAGCCGTTGGAGCCGAGGACGGCGACCCGTTCGCCGTAGAAGACCTCCAGGTCGAACGGCTGCATCAGGCCGGTCAGTTCGAGGCCCTTGCAGGTGACGGCGCGCACGCCGGTGCGGCCGCCCTTCAGCCGCATGGTGATGTCCTGCTCGCGGGGCGGCTCGGGCGGCGGGCCGGCCTCCTCGAACTTGCGCAGCCGGGTCTGGGCCGCCTGGTAGCGGGAGGCCATCTCGTGGCTGACGGCGGCGGCCTGGCGGAGGTTCAGGACCAGCTTCTTCAGCTGGGCGTGCTTCTCGTCCCAGCGGCGGCGCAGCTCCTCGAAGCGGGCGAAGCGTTCGCGGCGGGCCTCGTGGTAGGTGGCGAAGCCGCCGCCGTGCACCCAGGCGTCGGCGCCGGCCGGGCCCGGTTCGACGGAGACGATCTTCTCGGCGGCGCGTGCGAGGAGTTCGCGGTCGTGGGAGACGAACAGGACCGTCTTCCGGGTCTCCTTGAGCTGCTCCTCCAGCCAGCGCTTGCCGGGCACGTCGAGGTAGTTGTCCGGCTCGTCCAGCAGCAGCACCTCGTCGGTGCCGCGCAGCAGCGCCTCCAGCACGAGCCGCTTCTGCTCGCCGCCGGAGAGGGTGCGCACCTGGCGCCACTGGGCGCGCTCGTAGGGGACGCCGAGTGCGGCGGTGGTGCACATGTCCCACAGGGTCTCGGCCTCGTAGCCGCGTACCTCGGCCCAGTCGGCGAGGGCCTGTGCGTAGCGCAGCTGGGCCGCCTCGTCGTCGACGGTCATGAGGGCGTGCTCCGCCTCGTCGACCGCCTGCGCCGCCTGGCGGATGCGGGGCGGCGCGACGGAGACCAGCAGGTCCCGTACGGTCGTCTCGTCCCGGACGGAGCCGACGAACTGGCGCATCACGCCGAGACCGCCGCCGACGGTGACGGTGCCGCCGTGCGGTTTCAGCTCGCCGGAGATCAGCCGCAGCAGGGTGGTCTTGCCGGCGCCGTTCGGGCCGACCAGGGCGACGACGGCGCCTTCGCCGACCCGGAAGGACACGTCGCCGAGCAGCGCCCTCCCGTCGGGGAGGTAGTACTCCAGGTGCGCGGCTTCCAGATGTCCCATGAGCAGGCATTCTCCGGGTCGCCGGGGAGGAGAGGCAAACCCATATTCCCGGCCCCGCGCATCCCCGTCGCTCCCGCGCTACCCCGCCGCCCCCAGCGCAGCCCCCGCCGGGCCGCCCTCGCCCGCGGGTTCCACCATGGCGCCCTCCCAGGAGAGGGCCTTCCAGCCGTCGGACGGGGAGCCCTCCAGGATCACCACGCCGGTGTTCTCCAGCGGGCGGGCCGCGGCGAAGGCGACGTCGACGTTGTCGGCACGGGCGGCGGTCCACACCCGGATCGCGGCGCCGTGGCTGATCATGACGGCGGTCCGGGCGCCGCTCGCGGCGGCCTCGGCGACCACGGCGTCGTACCGGGCGAGGGCCTCCTCGCCGTTCTCGCCGCCGGGCATGCGCAGCCGAGTGTCCCCGGCCGCCCACGCGAACACCGTGCGCAGGTACCGCTCGCCCTGCGGGGTGTGTCCGGGCAGCATTTCCAGGTCGCCCGCGGACAGCTCGCGGATGCCGTCGCGGACGATCACGTCCAGGCCGCGGGCGGCGGCCAGCGGGGCGGCCGTCAGCCGGGTGCGGAGCAGCGTGGAGGCGTAGAGGGCCTCGATGTCCTCGCCGGCGAGCGCCGCGGGCAGCGCGGCGGCCTGGGCCTCGCCCAGCGGGGTCAGTCCCGCGCCGGGCACCGCGGTGTCCAGCAGGCGGTCCACGTTGGACGGGGTCTGGCCGTGGCGGACGAGGAGCAGGCGCATCCGGGGGATCTCCTCTCGCGCCGGGCGGGCGGCGCACGGGGACACAAGGAACGGGCACTTCAGGGTAACCGCACCCCATGAGCCCAGACCTGGACCTGACTGCCCCCGCCACCGCCGCCCGGACGCCGCTGCGCAGGGCGCTCGCCCTCGACGGCCGGCTGTTCGAGACCGCCGCCGCCTGGCGCTGGCCCGGCGCCGAGCGGATCCTGCCCCGCCTGAGCCGCAGCGCGAACCACGGGGTGCTGTGGTTCGCGACGGCCGCCGCGATGGCCGCGAGCCGCACGCCCCGGGCCCGCCGGGCGGCGGTCCGGGGTGTGGCCTCGCTCGGGCTGGCCTCGCTGACGATCAACACGCTCGGCAAGCGCTCGGTGCGGCGGGCGCGGCCGGTGCTGGATCCGGTTCCGCTGGTGCGGCAGCTGAAGCGGCAGCCGATCACCACGTCCTTCCCGTCCGGGCACGCGGCGTCGGCCGCGGCCTTCGCGGCCGGGGTCGCCCTGGAGTCGCCGGCGTGGGGGGCTGCGGTGGCGCCGGTGGCGTTCTCGGTGGCGGCGTCCCGGGTGTACACGGGGGTGCACTTCCCGAGCGACGTGCTGGCGGGGGCGGCGCTCGGCGTGGGCGCCGCGTTCCTGGTACGGCGTCTGGTGCCGACCCGCGCCCAGCTCCGGGGGCCCGCCCGGCCGCGGGCGGCGGCTCCCGCGCTGCCCGAGGGGGACGGCCTGGTGGTGGTCGCCAACCGGGCGTCGGGCACGGCGGACCGGGTGCGGGCGCTCCAGGACGCGCTGCCGCGGGCGGAGATCGTGGAGTGCGCGCCGGAGGAGATCGGGGACGAGCTGGAGAAGGCCGTGGCCCGGGCCCGGGTGCTCGGGGTGTGCGGCGGCGACGGCACGGTGAACGCGGCGGCCCGGGCCGCCCTGCGGCACGATCTGCCGCTCGCGGTGCTGCCGGGCGGCACCCTCAACCACTTCGCCTACGACCTGGGTGTGGAGGACGAGCGCCAGCTGGCCCGGGCGGTCCGGGGCGGCGAGGCGGTCCGGGTGGACGCGGGCCGGTTCGTCGCCGGGGACGAGACGGGTCTGTTCCTCAACACGCTGAGCCTGGGCGTGTACCCGGAGCTGGTGCGCGCCCGGGACGGCTGGTCCCACCGGATCGGCGGCTGGCCGGCCGGGGTGCTCGGCGCGCTGCGCGTGCTGCGGGCCGGCCGGCATCCGCTGGAGGTGGAGGTGGGCGGTGAACGGCGGCCGCTGTGGCTGCTGTTCGTCGGCAACGGCATCTACCACCGCATGGGCCTCACGCCGGGCCGTCGTACCGATCTGGCGGACGGTCTGCTGGACGTGCGGGTGGTGCACGGCAGCCGCCGGCCGGCGCTGCGGCTGCTTTCGGCGGCGCTCGCGGGCCCGCTGACCCGGTCGCCCGCGCACGCGGCGGTCCAGGTGAACCGGCTGCGGCTGACCGGTCTCGCCCCCGGCACCCCGCTGGCGTACGACGGCGAGGTCACGGCGGTTTCGGGCGAGGTGACGCTGGAGAAGCTGCCGGAGGCCCTGACGGTCTACCGCCCGCTGGACACGGCCGGCTGACACCCCGTCAGCCGTGGGCGGCCGACCGTCAGTCCAAATGCTGAAACCCTGGTCTCATAATTCGGCATGCGCGCGTACGGTTGAGCCGTACCGGCGGACGGGTCCGGCCGGTCCGCCGACCATGGGTGAAGGGGTACAGCCATGCCGAAAGCGCAGGAGACCGCCGTCTACACGCACGGGCACCACGAGTCGGTGCTGCGTTCCCACACCTGGCGGACCGCCGCCAACTCCGCGGGCTATCTGCTCGGTGTGCTCAAGCCCCACATGAAAATCCTGGACATCGGCTGCGGACCGGGGACCATCACCGCCGACCTGGCGGAGCTGGTCCCCGACGGCCATGTCACCGGCGTCGACCGGGCCCCCGGCGTGCTGGAGCAGGCCCGGGCCACCGCGGCCGGCCGCGGCCTGGCCAACGTCGACTTCGCGGTGGCCGACGTCCACGCCCTGGACTATCCGGACGACACGTTCTGCGTGGTCCACGCCCACCAGGTGCTCCAGCACGTGGGCGACCCGGTGGGGGCCCTGCGCGAGATGCTCCGGGTGACGAAGCCGGGCGGCTTCATCGCCGTACGGGACGCGGACTACGCGGCGATGACCTGGTATCCGGCGGTGCCCGGCCTCGACGACTGGCTGGACCTGTACGAGCGGGTGGCCCGCGCCAACGGCGGCGAGCCCGACGCCGGGCGGCGGCTCACCGCGTGGGCGCGGGCCGCCGGCATCGGGGACGTCACGGCCGGCTCCAGCACCTGGACGTTCGCCACGCCCGAGGAGCGGGCCTGGTGGAGCGGCCTGTGGGCCGATCGCACCGTCGCCTCCGAGTACGCCGACCGGGCCGTGCGGGGCGGGCACGCGACGCCGGAGCGGCTGCGGGCGGCGTCGGATGCCTGGCGGACGTGGGGCCGTGCGGAGGACGGCTGGTTCGCGGTCCTGCACGGCGAGATCCTGTGCCGGAAGGCGGCCTGATCCGCGCCCGGGATCAGCGGATCACTCGCGGGGAAGCAGCGGTCCGAGCGGCCCGAGGTCCAGGTTCAGGTCCTCGGGCCGCAGGCCGTACCGGTCCCGCAGCTCGGCCATCCGGTCCTCCAGCAGCATCAGGGTGAGCCCGATCCGCTCCTCCTGCTCCTCGGTCAGCTCGCCGGTGTCGAAGCGGCGCACGGCCTGCCGTTCCATGAGCTGTCGCAGCAGCTCGACCACGGTGAGCACGAGCTTCACCAGGTCGCGTTCGACGGTGTCGGGTTCCAGGTCGAGCCGGTTCCGGTGGGCGCGCGTGGTCATGCCGGCTCCTCGAACGGCGACGGTACCTGCTGGTTCACCGAGCTGATCAGCGCGTTCAGGTCGATGCGGACGAGGTCCACGTCCGCGATGCGCAGGGTGATGTCGCCGGTCAGCACGACTCCGCCGGCCAGCAGCCGGTCCAGCAGGTCGACCAGGGCGACCTCACGGCGTTCGACTACGGTCACCGCCCCTCCCCCACATTCTCCTCCGTGCCCTCGCCGGAGAACGAGTAGGCGGCCCACGGGCCGGTGAGTTCCACCCGTATCCCGGCTTCCTCGTCCTTGGTGCGGTCCACCAGTTCCACGAACTCCTCGGAGTGCGCCCTGGGCACCAGATAGGCCGCGTTGAGCACATTGCGCCCCGGCGCTCCGGAGAGCTGGGAGTTCTGCGGGTGGTGCCACCGGAATTCCTCGGCGTGCTCGGCGAGGCGCTGGTGCAGGGAGCGGGCGAACCGCTCGGCCCGCTGCCACCTGTCCTCCTGGGCCCGGCCGCTCTCGCGCCGGTGGCGCAGGTAGTCCCGCCCGCTCACGGGCTTCGCCGCCGGGGCGGGCGCGGGCTCGGCGGGCTCGGGCTCCAGATACACCTTCACGCCCCACTCCACCCGGCCGTGCAACCGGTCGAGCAGACCCCGGAAGTGGCCCTCGCGGGCCTCGATCATCGCGCGCACCGCGCTGTCGTCGCGGAAGACGGTCGCGAGCCGCAGCGGCAGCGGAGTCGTCACCGTGGTGAGGGCGTCCACCACGCCCTGATGGGCACGGGCGGTCGCGGCCAGCCAGTCCAGGTCCTCCAGATGGGCCTTCAGGGCGTCCTCGGAGAAGTCGGCCGCCGGAACCGTGCTGACCACCGCCACCAGCCCATGGTGGTGGAGCAGCGCCGGCGGGGCGCCCCCGATGCCCGTCAGCTGGGCTTGCAGAGGCGTGCCGAAAGGGCGGCAGACGGCGTACACGTACCGCAGTCCTGTCATGGTGCCTCCCTAGGGGCGCGTCCCGGCTCCAGTTCCTCCAGCCGGGCGAGCCGTTCTCGCAGCTCGGCGTTCTCCCGGGTCAGCTCGTCGCGGCGGGCCCGGGAGGAGAGCGCCGGGTCGCTCTCCCACCAGTCGATGCCCATCTCCTTGGCCTTGTCGACCGAGGCGACGATGAGGCGCAGTTTGACCGTGAGCAGTTCGATGTCGAGCAGATTGATCCTGATGTCACCCGCGATGACGACACCCTTGTCGAGCACGCGTTCGAGGATGTCGGCGAGGTTCGCCCCCGAGCCCTGTCCATAGGGCTCGGGAAAGCGGCTGGGCGTCGTCATCGACGGCCCCTGCTCTCGGCGTACTCGGGCTCCTCTTCCTCGGCCTCCTCCTCGGGCTCCTCCTCGCCGGGCTGCTCCTCCTCGCCCTCCTCGTACTCGTCCTCGTACTCGTCAGCGCCCTCGCCGTCCTCCGCGGGCTCCTCGTCCTCCTCGGCCTCGTCCTCGTAAGGGCCCTCCTCCTCGTCCTCGTAGGGCTCCTCCTCGGATTCGCCTTCCTCCTCCTCGGACTCCTCGGGCTCCTCGGCCTGCTCGGCCTGCTCGGGCTCCTCGGCCTCCTCGGACTCTTCGGCCTCCTCCCGCTCCTCCTCGGCCACGGCGTCCTCGTGGGTGCGGACCACCTCGCCGTCGCGGATCTCGCCGCGCCAGCCGTCCTCCGCCTCTCCCTTCAGGGTGATGAAACGGGCGAAGTGCTTCAGGTCAAGCCTGGCCCGGCGGCCCTGAGCGCGCCAGATATTGCCGGTCTTCTCGAAGAGGCCGGTCGGGTAGTACTCGATGACCAGCAGCACCCGGGTGAGGTTCTCCTCCAGCCGGTGGAAGGAGACCACGCCCTTGGTGGTGCCCTTGGCGCCCTCCGACGTCCACTGGATGCGGTAGTCGGGGATCTGCTCGGTCGTCTGCGCCTTCCAGCTGCGGCTGGACCAGAAGATCTTCGCCTGCCAGTCGGAATGGGTGTCGTCGGCGCGGCTGGCGCTCTTGACCCCCTTGGCGAAGCTGCTGAAGCTCTGGTACTGGGTCCACTGGTCGTAGGCGGTGCGCAGCGGCACGCCGACGTCGACGGACTCCATGATCACGGTGGGCTTCTTGCCCGCGCCGCCCTTCTTGCCCTTGCTGCCCCCGAGGCTTCTGACCGCGTCCATCACGTTCTCCTTGGCGCGGGAGGCGCCCAGCTCCAGCGCCGAGCGCAGCGGCCCCTTGCCCTCGGCGAGCTTGCGCCCGCCGTCGAGCGCCAGCTTCGCGAACCCGGGGCTCTTGCCGTCGGCGATGTCGTTCAGCTTGAGGGTGGTCTCACCGAGCTTGCGGCCGAGGCCCGTCAGCAACCGGGTGGCCTGCGCGGCCAGGTAGTCCTGCGCCTCCGACTTCAGCCGGTCGGCGGCATCGCTGTGGGCGAGATCGGTCAGCGGGCTGCCCTTGGCCGCGTCCTTGGCCGCGCCCGTGGCCTTGCCCCCCGCCGAGGTGGCGGATCCGAGCGTGTCGGTCATCGGTCATCGCCGCCCTTCGACCGGCCACCGGCGGTGCTGCGGGCGCCGCCGGCCGCGGCCGTCTTCTTCGCGGTCTTGCGGACCGCGTCGGTCTTCTTGGCCGCCGCCTTCTTCGCGGGAGCCGTCTTCTTGGCCGCGGCCTTTCCGGCGGGGGGCTTGCGCGCAGGCGCCTTCCCGTCCCGCTCCTTGCCGCGCGGCTCGTCCTCCCGGGCCTCGCGGTCCTCGCCGCGCTCCTCGTCCGCCCGGCCGGCGGCCTCCTCGCCGGTGTCCTCCTCGCCCTGCTCCTCGTCGGAGCCGGACGGGAGCGCACCGGTCATCTCGTCGCGCATCTGCGCGGTGCGGCCGTGCAGCCGGTCGGCGAGCGTGCTCATCTGCCGCTCGACCATCGCGCCCGTGGCGGCCTTGCCGACGCCGTGCAGGTCCTGCCGCAGCTGATCCCCGATCTCCTTGAACTGGGGGTTGTTCTTGAGCTGCTGGTTCACCACGTCCGCGAGCATCTTCGGACTCAGATTGAGTTTCTTGCCGGCCACCAGGGAGCCGACCGCGAGCGCCATCTTCAACTTCCTGGTGCGTCCGAGCAGATAGCCGGCCCCTATGGCGAGGCCCATTGCCGTTCGGTTCATCGTCCCGTCCCGTTGCCTGTGGTGTCGCCGGAGCGCAGGGCGATCTCCAGCCGGTCGAGCAGTTCGTCCTCGGTCCGGTCGAACTCCTCCTCGGTGATCTCGCCCGCCTCCAGCCGTTCTTCGAGGCGGGCGAGTTCGGCCCGTACGGTGGCGGGGTCGTAGTAGATCCGTTCCGCCTCGCGGAGCACCTGCCGGACGGCCCATGCACTGCCGCGCACGGGTGCGAACGGCAGCATCAGCACTTCGCCGATCAGTCCCACGGTGGCCTCCTTCCGCTCGGGCCGGGAGCGCTAGTGCGCGCCGGCGTCCGCGTCGGCCGCCCGGCCCGCGGGCTGCGCAGGTCCGGGTTCGACGAAGCTGTACGGCGGCAGCGGGCCGTTGACCCGCAGGTCGAGGTGGGGGCGGTCCTTGCGGGCCTGCTCGACGACGGCCAGGAAGTCCTCGGCCGAGTCGCGCGGGATCAGGAACGAGACGTTCAGCAGCCAGCCGGTGGACTCGGGGCCCACGCTGACCGCGGCGGCGCCCGGCGCCAGCATCCGCTCCACGTCCCCGGCGTCCTCGGCCTCCTTGGCCTTCACGGCGGCGGCCACCAGTTCGCCGAGACGGATCTTGTCGTCGTAACTTCCGCCGCCCGCCTGCCGGTTGGCCTCGGCGAGGGCACGCATGTCGGCGTTCTCGGCCATCACCAGGTGCAGGACGGCCTCTTCGACGTGCGTGGCCTTGACGTTGTACTCGATCTTGCCGTCCAGCTCCCGCAGCCGCTCCGCGTAGTGTTCCGCCCGCTCGGTGAGCACCTGGCCGACGGCGTCGTCGTCGTCGGCGACGCTGCCGAAGCGCATGGGCAGCACACAGCCGGCGGCGCCGGCCTCGGCGAGCACGTTCTGGTGCGCGAGCAGGTCCCTGCGCTTGGGGCGCAGATCCTCCGGGGCGTCACTGACCACGGCGGCCAGGTCACCGGCCGTGAGGACGCGCACCACACGGGCCGGATCCCCCACCCCGGCCATGCCCTCGGGCAGAGCGGGATGCGTCCGGGCGGCGATCCCGTAGACGTAGGTGCTCACTCCTGCTCCTCCTTACGGCGCGCCGGAGCCTTGCGGGCGCGCGGCCGGGACTCCGCCTCCCCTTCCTGGCGGGCCTGGTTGAAGGCGTCGGATATGGTCTGCGCGGCGCCGGAGAGCGCGCCCTTGGACTTGCCGCGGGCACCGGACTCGGTGACCTCGCCGACGAGCTCGGGCAGCCCCGGGCTCTTGTGCGGCCCGGACTCCAGGTCCAGACGGTTGCAGGCCTCGGCGAAGCGCAGATACGTGTCGACGCTGGCCACGACGACCCGGACGTCGATCTTCAGAATTTCGATGCCGACCAGGGAGACCCGTACGAACGCGTCGATGACGAGTCCCCGGTCGAGAACCAGCTCCAGGACGTCGTAGAGGCCACTGCTGCCGCCTCCGCCTCCGGACTGCTGTGCCGGGACAACGGTCATGCCGGCTGTTCCTCCTCGTGCGTAGTCGGTGCCACGCCAGGGGCGTGGGCCGCGGATGGGGGTGCCCCGCCCGAACCGGGTCGGGAGCGGGGCAGGGCGGGCGGCCTAGCGGCCGCCGGGCCGGCGCGCGTCGGAGCGCCCGCGTTCGTAGCGGCGGACGCGCCGGTAGCCCGTGACCTGCCCCTCGGGGTCCAGGTCGACCTGGTAGCCGGCCATCAGGCTCATCGTGTCCGGCACGCGTTCGAGTTCCAGGACCTCGACCTCCAGGGACCAGCCGTCCTCGGTCTGTTCGAAGGAGGTCACCGTCTCGGGGACGAGGCCGGTGAGTTCGGCGAGCTGGCCGCGAGCCTGGCGCAGCACCTCCATGAGGGCCGGCCGCCGGGCGTCCGCCTTGCTTTCCGTGCTGTTCTGTGTCTCTTCTGTGCTGTTATGTGCCTTGCGGGAGTTCTGTGAGTTCTGGGGTTTCTGTGAACCCTGTGACTGGGGGGTGCTGTTTGTGTTCGACATGGCCACCTCTTCCCTCGGGTGGCCGCTCATCCCCTGGCCAAACCTTCAGGAGCGCATGTCCGCGAGACGGCGCCGAGCCGGGCCGAGACCGTGTCCGCGGGCCGGCAGTCCGGCCCACGGCTCGGTGCGGGCCTGCTCGACGGCGTTCTCGACGGTCCAGCGGCGGGCGTCGAGCCCGGGTTCGTCCAGCTGCTTCCAGGCTACGGGCACGGCCACCGGGGCGCCGGGGAGAGCGCGGACGGTGAAGGGGGCGACGGCGGTCTGGGCGTACGCGTTGCGCTGCACATCGAGGTACAGACGGTCACCGCGGTCCTGTTTGCGGGCGGCGGTGGTGAGCCGGTCCGGGTGCCGGGCCACGGCGAGTTCGGCCACGTCCCGGGCGAACGCGCGGACCTCGTCGACGTCGTGCCGGCCGTCGAGCGGGACGACGAGGTGCAGGCCGCGCGAGCCCGTGGTCATCGGGGCCGCGGGCAGGCCGAGTTCGTCCAGCAGCTCGCGCAGCCGGCCGGCCGCCTGCCGGACGACCGCGAAGTCGTCCCCGGGGGTGCCCCCGGCCCCCTCGGGCACCGGGGGCGGATCGAGGTCGAAGACCAGCCGGTCGGGGTGGTCGAGGCCGTGGGCCCGGTCGGTGCGGGACAGCCAGCGGTGCAGGGTGAGGCAGGCCTGGTCGGCGAGGAAGAGAAGGGTGGCCGTGTCGTCGCAGACGACGTGGGTGACCGTGCCGCCCTCCTTGGCCACCTCGGCACGGGTGATCCACTCCGGATAGTGGTCCGGGGTGTTCTTCTGCATGAACCGCTGGCCGTCCAGGCCGTCCGGATACCGTTCCAGCATCAGCGGACGGCCCCGCAGATGCGGCAGCAGATACGGCGCGACGGACCGGTAGTAGTCCGCGAGATCGGCCTTGGTGTACTCCTTCACTCCCCCGCCGCCGGGCAAGAGCACCTTCCCCGGCCGCTGTATCTCCACCGTGCGGCGGCCCGCCCGGACGGCCCGCGCGCCGCCGCTCATCGCACGACCGCCTCCTCGATCAGCAGCCGGGCCGCCGCCGTGATGCCCGCGGCGTCGATACCGGCCGCGTGCAGCTGCTCGTCGGGCGCGGCCGAGCCCGGCATGGTGCGCACCCCGAGCCGGACCAGACGGGGCACCGGCCGCCCGTCGCCGAAGGCCTCCGCGACGGCGTCGCCGAGGCCGCCCTCCGGGTGGTGGTCCTCCACGGTGAGCAGACAGCCGGTCTCCTCGGCCGCCCGGCGCAGCGTCTCGGTGTCGACGGGCTTGACCGAGTACAGGTCGATGACCCGCACCCGGATGCCGTCCTCGGAGAGCCGGTCGGCGGCGGCCAGCGCCTCGGGCACGGTCACCCCGGCCGCCACCACCGTCAGCCGGTCCTCCTCGCTGGAGCACAGCGTCTTGCTGCCACCCACCGGGAACTCCTCGTCGGGGCCGTAGATCACCGGGGTCTTGCCGCGGGAGGTGCGCAGATAGCGGACGCCGTCCAGGCCGGCCATGGCCGCGACCAGCCGGGCGGTCTGGTTGGCGTCGCACGGGTACAGCACCGTCGAGTCGTACACGGCCCGGAACATCGCCAGGTCCTCCAGGCCCATCTGCGAGGGCCCGTCCTGCCCGATCGCGACGCCGGCGTGCGAGCCGACCAGGTTGATCCCGGAGCCGCTGATGGACGCCATGCGCACGAAATCGTGGGCACGGGTGAGGAACGCGGCGAACGTGGAGGCGTACGGCGTCCAGCCGCGGGCGGCCATGCCGACGGCCGCGGCGACCAGCTGCTGCTCGGCGATGTAGCACTCGAAGAACCGGTCGGGGTGGGCCTTGGCGAACTCCTCGGTGCGGGTGGAGTCGCCGACCTCGCCGTCCAGGGCGACGACGTCGCCGCGGGCGGAGCCGAGCGCGGCGAGGGCCTTGCCGAAGGCGTCCCTCGTCGCCACCTCCTCGCCCTGGTCGTAGCGCGGCAGCCGGACGACCTCGGTGGTGAGCGAGCGCAGCGCGGCGGCGGCCTGCGGCTCGGAGACCCGGACGTGCAGATCGCGCTGCCCGCCCAGCTCGGCGATGGCCTCCTCGGCCTCGGGCAGCGGCTTGCCGTGCAGGCCCTCGCGGTCCTCGACGGAGGCCACGCCCTTGCCCTTGAGGGTGCGGGCGAGGATCACGGTGGGCTGCCCGGTGGTGGACAGCGCCTCGCCGTACGCGCGGTCGATCTTGTCGACGTCGTGTCCGTCGATCTCGACGGTGTGCCAGCCGAAGGCCTGGAAGCGGCGGGCGTAGGCGTCCAGGTCGTGGCCGTGCCGGGTGGGACCGCGCTGGCCGAGCCGGTTGACGTCCACGATGGCGATCAGGTTGTCCAGGTTCTCGTGGCCGGCGTGTTCGGCGGCCTCCCACACCGAGCCCTCCGCCAGCTCGCTGTCGCCGCACAGCACCCACACCCGGTAGCCGGTGCGGTCCAGCCGCTTCCCGGCGAGGGCGATGCCGACACCGACCGGCAGGCCCTGGCCGAGCGAGCCGGTGGCCGTCTCCACCCAGGGCAGCCGGCGGGGCGTGGGATGGCCCTCCAGCCGGCTGCCGAGCTTGCGGAAGGTGACCAGCTCGCCGTCCTCGATCGCACCGGCCGCCTTGTACGCGGCGTACAGCAGCGGAGAGGCGTGTCCCTTGGACAGCACGAAGCGGTCGTTCGCGGGGTGTTCGGGGCGCTCGAAGTCGTACCGCAGGTGGTTCGCCAGCAGGACCGCCAGCAGATCGGCGGCGGACATCGATGACGTGGGGTGCCCGGATCCCGCGGCGGCGGACGCCCGCACGCTGTCCACGCGCAGCTGCTGGCCCAGTTCGGCGAGTTCGTCGGTGTTCATGAGTCTCCTCGGTCTCCTTGCGCTCGGTCGCGCTCAGTCGGCTGCGTTCGGACGGTCCGCGGGGCCGGTGCGCCGGACCGGGCCCGGGGCCGGGCGGCCGGGTTCGCCGCCCGGCCGTAGTGCCGCGGGGTCCCCACCCGGTACCCGCGCCAGCTCCGGTGACGCCGTGTCCAGGGGCACCGACCAGGCCCGTACGAGACCCAGCTGGACGCCCTGGCGCGGGAGTACGGCGTCCAGCAGCCAGTCCGCGGCGACCCGGATGCGGTTGCCGGGCAGTGCGGCCAGGTGGTAGCCGCGGGTGACCACGCCCGCCGCCGGACCGGACAGCGGAATGCCCAGCGGGTTGGCGGCTGCCCGGGCCCCGCCCAGGTCCACGGCGAAGCCCAGGTCGCGATGGCGGTACGGGCGCCGGCGCCGGCCGAGGCCGAGCGAGCCGGCCACGTTCTCCCCGGCCACCCGGCCCTGCCGCCAGGCGTGCTGGGCCGTCATGGCGGTGAAGCCGCCCGGATGCTCCAGATCGGGCACGGCGGCGGCGTCCCCGCAGGCGAACACGTCGGGCCGGCCCGGCAGTTGCAGATAGGGGTCGACGATCAGCCGTCCCCGCTCCAGTGGCTGCGCCACGGCCTCCACCAGCGGATCGGGCCGCACGCCCACGCACCACACCAGGGTCCGGGACGCGACGAACTCCCCGTCGGTGAGGAGCACCCCGTCCCGGGTGGCCTCCTTCACCGACGTGCCCATCCGCACCTCCACGCCGCGCCCCCGCAGCACCCGGTCGGCCGTGCGGGACATCCGTTCGTCCATCTCCGGCAGCACGCGCGGGGCCACGTCCAGCAGGATCCAGCGGGGGCGCAGGCCCGCGGGCAGGGGGTGCCGGCGGGCCAGCCCGTCGGTGAGCAGCTGCAACTGGGCGGCCACCTCGGTGCCGGTGTAACCGGCGCCGACCACCACGAAGGTGCACCGGGCGGCGCAGCTCGCGGGGTCGGGGTCGGCGGCGGCGAGTTCCACCTGCCGGGTCACGTGGTCGCGCAGGTACAGCGCCTCGGGCAGCCCGCGGAAGCCGTGCGCGTGCTCGGCTACGCCGGGGACGGGCAGCAGCTTGTTGACGCTGCCGACGGCCAGCACCAGGCGCTCGTAGCCCAGGCTGCCGGTGCCGCCCTCGGGATCGGTGTAGTGGACGGTGTTCCGGTCCAGGTCGACGCCGTCCGCCTCGCCGAGCACCATGCGGACCCCGCGCAGCGTGCCGGGCAGGGAGACGGTGACCCGGCGGGCCTCCAGGACGCCGGCGGCGACCTGGGGCAGCAGCGGCAGGTACAGGAAGTAGTCGGTCGGGTTCAGCAGGGTGATGTCGGCACGGTTCCGGGTCAGCCGGGCCAGTGTGCGGGCAGCCCGGTACCCGGCGAAACCGGCGCCGACGATCAGGACGCGAGGTCGGCTCACGGTACGCCTCCGGCGGTCGGGCTCGTCCGAGGTCTTCCGCGTAACCGGGGCCGGGGCACCCAAACGCCGGACGGGTCACCCTTACGGCCGCCGGACCCCCGGAACAACGCCGTCCGCGCGTCGCGCGGACGGCGTTTCGCCCCATCGGCCCCGGTTACCCGGGTCGGGACCGGACCCCATCACGACCGGACCCCCCCCCCACGACCGGATTCGCCCTCCCGGAGGTTCTCCATGCCCGAGTACGGCTATTTCCTGGCGAGCGAGGAACACGACCCCGCTGCCCTGGTCGAGCAGGCCCGGATGGCCGAACAGGCCGGCTTCCAGGCGCTGTGGATCTCCGACCACTATCACCCCTGGAACGACGCGCAGGGGCAGAGTCCGTTCGTGTGGTCGGTGATCGGCGCGCTCTCGGAGGCCGTGTCGCTGCCCATCGAGACCGCGGTGACCTGCCCGACCGTGCGGATGCACCCGGCGGTGGTGGCGCAGGCCGCGGCGACGAGCGCCGTACTGTCCGGGGGCCGCTTCCGGCTGGGCGTCGGCACCGGCGAGGCGCTGAACGAGCACATCCTCGGGGACTCCTGGCCCCCGCTGCACGTGCGCCTGGAGATGCTGGAGGAGGCGATCCAGGTGATGCGCCGGCTCTTCACCGGCGAGGAGGTCAGCCACCGCGGCACGCATTACACCGTGGAGAACGCCCGCCTCTACACCGTCCCCGACGAGCCCGTCCCGATCGACATCTCCGGCTTCGGCCCGAAGGCGACCGCTCTGGCCGCCCGCGTGGGCGACGGCTACATCACGATGACGCCGCAGGAGGAGATGGTCACGCAGTTCCGCAAGGGCGGCGGCGGGGCCAAGCCGGTCAGCGGGGGGACGAAGGTCTGCTACGGCACCGACGAGGACGCCTGCGTCCGTACAGTGCACAAGCTCTGGTACAACGAGCTGCTGCCGGGCGAGATGGGCCAGGTGCTGCCCTCGCCCCGGCACTTCGAGCAGCTGCACGAGCTGGTCACCGAGGACATGGTCCGGGACAAGGTCGTGTGCGGAGACGACGCCGACCGGCATGTCGCCGCGTTGCGGGAGTTCGCCGACGCCGGCTTCGACCGGGTGTACGTGAACCAGATCGGGCCGGATCAGCAGGGGTTCTTCGACTTCTACCGCACGAAGGTGCTGCCGCGGCTGGGCGAGTGACCGGGAGAGCGGTCCGGTCGCCGCTCCGGGGCCGGCCCCGGAGCCACACCGGACCGGCCGGGCCCGCCTCGGAGGCGGGCCCGGCCGGGCCGGTGTGGTCGGGGTGTCTGGTCAGGCCCTGTGGCGGGGGGCGTCCGGGTCCACCGGAGGATAGGGGGGCATCGGCGGGTAGGGCGTGCCCAGGCCGCCCGGCGGCGCGGCCGGCGGGGTACCGCCCACCACGCGATGCGGTGCGTGGGGGTCGTGCGGCGCATGGTGGCCGTGGCCGGAGTGGGCGGCGCCGCGCAGGAAGTAGGCCACGGCGCCCAGCAGCGCCGCGGTGATCAGGGCCGCGGCCCAGCCGGGCAGGCCGATGGCCAGGGCCAGGCCCACGGCGAGGGCCACCGCGCCGCCCGCGTAGAGGGCGACGGCTCCGGAGGCGGCATAGAGCATGGCGGTGCGGCGCTGCTTGCGGGACTGCTCGCGCAGTTCCTCGCGTACCGTCTCGCGTGCCACCTGAGCCAGCTCTTCGACGAGGTTCTTGTCCAGATGTTCCAGGTGATCCAAACGGTCCATACCCTGCGGGTACCCGCCGGACACGGCGGGTAACGCAAGGACCCTGCGCACCGCGGCCGGCCCCAACTAGGCTCGTCCGCATGGAGATTCTGGGCGCCTCGCTGCGCATCTGCGTCGACGACCTCGAAGCCGCGATCCCCTTCTACGAACGTCTGGCGGGCGGCCGGGCGATGCGCTTCCGGCGCGGCGACGTCGAGGTCGCCGCGGTCGGCTCGTTCCTGCTGATGAGCGGCCCGGAGTCGGAGCTGGAGATCCTGCGCAAGGTGACGGCGACGATCGCCGTCAAGGACGTGGAGGAGGCCCACCGGCTGCTGACCGAGCTGGGCGCCGACGTCGTCGCGGGGCCGGTGCCGACTCCGGCGGGCCGCAATCTGCTGGCGGTCCATCCGGACGGGTCGGTCTTCGAGTACGTGGACCAGCGCGGCTGAGCCGTCAGGCCCGCATCTCGGCGGTGAGGGCCCAGCGCTCGTGGTCGCGCCAGGCTCCGTCGATGTAGATCATGTTCGGCGAGAAGCCCTCCCGGCGGAAGCCGGCGCCCCGGGCGAGGGCGATGGAGGCGGTGTTGCCGGGCTGTGCGTTGATCTCCAGCCGGTGCAGGCCGAGCGGCCCGAACGCGTACCCGATCACCAGGTCCAGGCCCTCGCGCATCAGGCCCCGCCCGGCCGCGTGCGCGAAGGCGCCGTAACCGAGGGCACCGCACTGGAAGCCGCCCCGCACGATGTTGTTGATGTTGATGAACCCGGCGATGCCCCCGTCGCCCTCCTCGGCCTCGCCGCCCCCCTCGCCCTTCTCGCACACCAGGAAGCCGGCCCGGGACGGATCCTCGATCAGCCGGCCGGCGTAGTCGGCGTACGCCTCCTCGCTGTCCGGCGGGAACAGCCAGGGCCGGTGCAGATCCTTGCTCTCCCGGGCCCGCGCGGTGAACTCGGGGCCGTCTTCGAGGGTGAAGGGGCGGATGGCGACGCGGGGGCCGGTGGCGAGACGCCCGAACGGAGGGTGCGGCATCCGGCCAGCCTACGACGTCACCGCCCACGGCGCCCCCGGAATACGCCCCCCACGGCAGCCGCCCGCGCCCGCCGGACGTCAGCGCAGCGCCGGCTCGTCCAGCGTCAACGTGCCCGCGTCGGCGTCGAGTTCGGCGGCCACGCCGAACGGCACGGTCAGCGCGCCCGCGCAGTGCCCGAAGCCGACGTTCTCCGCGACCGGCACCCCGAGCCCGCCGAGCCGGTCGGCCAGCAGGGGCCGCAGCTCGGCGTAGTCGGAGCACTCCTCCCAGGAGCCCAGCAGCACCCCGCGCACCCCGTCCAGCCAGCCGGAGCGCTGGAGTTGGGTGAGATAGCGGTCCAGCCGGTACGTCTCCTCGCCGACGTCCTCCAGGCAGAGCAGTCCGCCGCGCGCCGAGGGCCGGGCGTGTGCGGTGCCGCGTTCCGCCGCGAGCAGGCACAGACAGCCGCCGAGGGTCACGCCGCGGGCCCGGCCGGGCACCAGGGCCGTGCCGCCGGAGGTGAGGGTGCGGACCGTCTCGGGCGCGAAGAGCGTGGCCCGCAGGTGCTCCTGGGCCCGGGCGTTCTTGATGAAGTCGACACCGGCCGCCATCGGCCCGTACAGCGTGACGAGCCCCAGGCGGGTGGCGATGGCCTCGTGCAGGACGGTGATGTCGCTGAACCCGACGAACAGCTTGGGTCCGGCCGCCCGCAGCGCGTCCCAGTCGAGCAGGTCGATCATGCGCTGCACGCCGTACCCGCCGCGGGCGCAGAGCACCGCGTCCACGTCGGGGTCGCACCAGGCCCGCTGGAAGTCGGCGGCACGGTCGGCGTCGCTGCCGGCCAGGTAGCCGAACCCGGCGTGCCGGTCCAGGACATGGGCCCCGGCCACGGGGTCGAGATCCCAGCCGCGCAGCACGTCGAGGCCCGCCTGAAGCCGCTCCTCGGGCACCGGCCCGCTGGTGGCGACGACGGCCACTCTGGCGCCCGGGGCCAGCCGGTGCGGTCGTACGAGTTCTCTCACGGGGTCAGTTCCACTTTCGGGGTCGGCGGTGTCGGCTCCAGCCCGAACACCTGCGTGTACAACGACAGTTCGGCCTCGGCGGCGCGCACCATCGTCTCGGCCCGCCGGAACCCGTGCCCCTCGCCCTCGAAGGTGAGGTAGGCGTGCGGCACGCCCCGGCCGGCGATCCGGGCCAGGAAGCGTTCGCACTGGGCGGGCGGACAGATCACGTCGTCCAGGCCCTGGAGCAGCAGGAAGGGCACGGTGAGCCGGTCGGCCCGCGCGGTCGGGGAGCGTTCGGCGTACCGGGCCGGCACCTCGGCGAGCGGGCCGATCAGCGACTCCAGATAGCGGGACTCGAAGTCGTGGGTCTCGCCCGGTCCCCAGGTGGCGAGGTCGAGCACCGGGTAGACGATGGTGCCGCAGGCGTACACGTCGGTCGTGGTCAGGGACGCGGCGGTGGTCCAGCCGCCCGCGCTGCCGCCCCGGATCGCCAGCCGGGCGGGGTCGGCGGTGCCCTCGTCGGCGAGGGCACGGGCGACGGCCGCGCAGTCCTCCACGTCGACCACGCCCCACTGCTCGCGCAGCCGCTCCCGGTAGGCCCTGCCGTATCCGGTGGAGCCGCCGTAGTCGACCTCGGCGACCCCGATGCCCCGCGAGGTGAAGTAGGCGATCGCCAGGTTCAGGACGAGCGGCACCCGGCTGGTCGGCCCGCCGTGCGCCCAGATGACGTACGGCGGCAGCTCGCCGTCGGGCGCGGCGCGCTCGGGGTGGTGCGGCGGATAGACATGGGCGTGCACCTCGCGGCCGTCCGGGCCGCAGAAGGTGCGGATCTGCGGCTCGGGGTAGTAGGCCGGGTCGACGGGGTCCCGGTGTCCGGCGCCGATCACGCGGGCCCGGCCGGTGCCGGTGTCCAGCTCGACCACTTCGTAGGCGGTGCGGGGGCTGGCGCCGACCGTGACGACGCGCCGCCCGTGCGTGGCGAGGGTGGCCGTGCATTCCGTCCACGGTCCGGCCGCGTCGACGAGTTCGCCCGACTCCGGATCCAGTATCCCGAGCGCGGTGGAGCCACGGCCGTGCACGACCGCCAGCAGGCCGCTGTCGAGCGGCGCGAACCAGCGCAGCCCCAGCTGCCACAGAGGCCCGCCGAACTCCTCCTCGCGCGGACACAGCGGGGTGCCGTCGCGGTAGATGTTCCACCAGCCGCTGCGGTCGCTGGTGTACAGCAGCCTGCCGTCGGCCGACCACTCGACCTGGGCGACGGCCTCGTCCGGCCCCCCGGCCTCCGTCCGCGCGCCGGTCAGCCGGCCGTCCTCCGTCACATCGGCGACCAGCAGCTCCGTCCCGTCCCAGGGCATCCGGGGGTGGTCCCAGGCCAGCCAGGCGGCGCGCCGGCCGTCGGGCGAGAGCCGGGGGCCGGTGACGAACCGGTGCCGCGCCTCCGTGAGCTCCCGGACGGCGCCGCGGTCGTCGGCGGCCGAGCCGTCCAGCGGTACGGCGGCCGCCACTCGGCGTATGTCGTCGGGGCCGTCCCCGGTGAACTCCTCCAGCACGCACCACACCTCGCCGCGGGCCAGGTCCACCCGGGGCTCGGCCCAGCGCAGGCCGCCGCCCACCGGGGACACGGGGGTGAGCGGGGAGGGTTCGCCGCCTGGCTCGTAGCGGTACAGCCGCTGGTCGGCGAAGTGCACGAAGACGATCAGCGGCCGGCCGTCCCGGCTCACCCCGGTCCAGGGCGTGCCGCCGTACTCGATGACCCGGCTGCGCACGTTCCACGGCGCGGGCAGTACCGATTCCTCGCCGCCGTCGCTCCGCCGGCGCACCAGGGTGCGCCGGCCGCCCTCGGCCGGGCGGGGCTCGGTCCACCAGATCTCGTCCCCGACGAAACCCACCCAGTCCGGCCGCCCGTCGTGCGCGGCGGCGAGCGCCGCGTCGATAGGCGACGGCCATGATCCGTACGGCGATCTCAGCACTTCGTCCCCCACTGTCTAGGCCGTGCGCAGAAAGCGGTCCAGGACGCGTACCCCGAAGTGCAGCGCGTCCACGGGCACCCGCTCGTCCACGCCGTGGAACAGCGCGTGGTAGTCGAAACCCGCGGGCAGCCTCAGTGGGGAGAAACCGTAGCCGGTGATGCCGAGGCGGGAGAACTGCTTGGCGTCCGTGCCGCCCGGCATGCAGTACGGCACCACGTGGGCTTCCGGTGCGAACTCCTCGACGGCCGCCCGCATCCGTGCGAAGACCGGAACGTCCACGGGTGCCTCCAGGGCCACCTCCCGGTGCGCGAACTCCCACCGCACGTCCGGCCCGGTCAGCTCGTCCAGTGTGGCGGCGAACTCCGCCTCGGTGCCCGGAAGATAGCGTCCGTCCACCTGGGCGACGGCCTCGCCCGGGATGACGTTGACCTTGTAACCGGCTTCCAGCACGGTCGGGTTGGCGCTGTTGCGGACGGTCGCCTCCACCAGCCGGGCGGCCGGGCCGAGCTTCTCCAGCAGCGTGTCCACGTCGGTGGCGCCGGCTTCGATGCCGTACAGCGTGGCGAGCTCGTCCAGGGCGGCCCGCACGGTCGGGGTGATCCGCAGCGGCCACCGGTGCTCGCCGATACGGGTGACGGCGGCGGCGAGCCGGGTCACCGCGTTCTCCGTGTTCACCCGGGAGCCGTGCCCGGCCGTGCCGCGGGCGGTGAGCCTCAGCCAGCCGGTGCCCCGCTCCCCCGCGGCGATCGGGTAGATCTCGCGGCCCGAACCGTCGTGGAAGGTGAAGGCACCCGACTCGCTGATGCCCTCCGTGCAGCCCTCGAAGAGTTCGGGGTGCCGGCCGGCCAGGAACCCGGAGCCGTCCTCGGCGCTGGCCTCCTCGTCCGCGGTGAACGCGATGACGAGGTCACGGCGGGGCCGTACGCCCTGCCGGGCCCAGGACCGGACCACCGCGAGGATCATCGCGTCCATGTTCTTCATGTCGACGGCGCCCCGCCCCCACACCACCCCGTCCCGGACCTCTCCGGAGAAAGGGTGGACGCTCCAGTCGGCGGCCTCGGCGGGCACGACGTCGAGGTGACCGTGGACCAGCAGCGCGTCGGCGGACGGGTCGGTGCCCGCGATCCGGGCCACCACGTTGGTCCGGCCCGGGGTGCGCTCCAGCAGCAGGGGTTCCAGGCCGGCCCCGGACAGCTGTGCGGCCGCGTACTCGGCGGCGGGCCGTTCCCGGCAGTCACCGTCGCCCCGGTTGGTGGTGTCGATGCGGATCAGGCCGGAGGTGAACTCCACCACCTCGTCCAGGGCCAGCTGGTCAGCCATACTGCTCCTCCACGGCAGCGGAGACGATCGTCGTGACCGCCTTGAACGTCCTGATCCCCTCGTACATGGTGGCGCTGGTGTACGCCACCTTCCGCTCGCCGATCCGCGCCACGCCGGGGACGACGGTGGCGGACAGCGCCAGATGCTCGGCGTCGAACTCGACGGCGACCGTGAACGGTCCGTCCTGCACGGGTTCGTGACGGACCGCCAGCCGTGCGGCCTCCTTGGCCGCCGCGCGGATGTCGGCCGCCGTCCGGGCCGGGGTCCGGCACACGGCCGCGTACCGCGACACATGGTCCTTGACGGCGACCTTCAGTGCCTCGGGCGCGTAGCCGAGGGCGTCCTCGCAGGCCACGTCGTCGCCGGTGACGAGGACGACGGGGACGCCGTACTCGGCGACCACGTGCGCGTTGAGCAGACCCTCGCTGGCACGGACGTCGTTCAGCCACACCCCGGTGATCTGGTTGGCGAGGTAGGTGTGGGCGAGGACGCCCTCCATGCCGGCGCCGGCGTGGTAGCCGACGAACGCGATGCCGTCGACGTCAGCGTGCTGGACGCCCTCCACCATGGAGAGCGACTTGTGCCGGCCGGTGAGCATCTCCACCCGTTCGTCGAGCCGCTCCAGGAGCAGGTTGCGCATGGACCAGTGGGCCTCGTTGACCAGTACGAACTCCGCGCCGCCGTCGAAGAAACCTTCCGCGGCGGCGTTCACGTCCGAGGTGAACATCGACCGGCACCGCTCCCACTGCGGGGTCCCCGGCAGCACGTCACCGGGCCAGGTGACGCCGGTGGCGCCCTCCATGTCGGCACTGATGAGGATCTTCATGGTCCGTCACGTTACGCGCCGAGCGGCGGACAGGCTACGACCCCGGCTCGGCGGCCCCGTCCGTCGGCGGCCCGTCCGTCGGCGGGCCGCCGGGCCCCGGTCAGGCCGGCGCGAGGACGAACCAGCGGGCGGGCAGGTCGATGCGGGTGCCGTCCGTGAGGTACTCGGTCTGCGGCAGGACCGTTTCGCCCTCGGCCAGCACGGCCAGACCGGCCTCGGCGAGCAGCCGCGGGATCTCCCCGTCGGCGGCGTCGGCGGGCTTGAGGCCGTGGTGGAAGACCCGCTGGAGCTTGGGCCCCGGGCCGCCCGGCTCGGACGCGGCACGCCCCAGGACGTCCCGGGAGCCCGAGGTCAGTTCCACCACGAAGGCGCGGCCCGCGGCGCCTATCAGCTCGGCGACGGCGGCGGCCACCCGGGGGCGGGCGGCCGGCTCGCTCTGGTGGATGACGGCCCGCATGTAGACGTGGGCGTCGCCGAGCCGCTCGTGCAGGGCGCGTACGGCGTCGGTGTCGGTGAGGTCGAGCTGCTGGAACTCCACGGGGTCGCCGTCCGCGGCACGGCGGGCGTGCTCGACGGCCGCGTGCGAGAGGTCGACGCCGACGGCGCGGGCGAACCGGGTGGCCAGGTAGCGGGTCTGGGTGCCGTTGCCGCAGCCGAGGTCGATGATCGTACGGTCCGGGTCGGCGTACGGCAGGAGCAGTTCGCTGTGCGGTGCGGCACTCAGGGAGGGATCGGCGTCCCAGATCGCCTCGCCCCGGCCGTCGGCCGTCTCCTTCCAGTAACTCTCCCAGTTGTCACGGTAGTTGTCCGAGACGTTCATGCGATCTCCCCACGGTTCGGTTCCGTGATCGGGATATCGCGGCGGCCGGGAGCCGGGCAAGGGTCAGGGGGGCACCTTCACGGAATGTGGAGGGTCTGTTCGAACCAGACGGTCTTGCGGTGGCCGCTGGCGCTGGCGCCCCACTCCCGGGCCAGCCGGCTGACGACACGCAGGCCGCGGCCCGACTCGTCGGAGGGGCCGGCAGCGCACATGGCGGGCAGGGCGGGTTCGTCGTCGGTGACCTCGAACAGCAGGGCGTCGGTGCGGACCACCCGCAGTCCGATCCGGTCGCTCCCACCGTGCCGGACGGCGTTGGTGACGACCTCACTGACCAGCAGTTCGGCCGTCTCCACGGCCTGCGGCAGGTCCCAGTCGAGCAGTCGTTCACGGACCTGACGGCGAGCCCGGGCGACCTCGCGCGGGTCGGCGTCGAGCCGCCATTCGGCGACATGGTCGCCGGGGATGCCGTTGAGGCGGGCCATGAGCAGGGCGACGTCGTCCTTGCGTCCGCCGTGGGTGTTCAGCGCGCGGATGATGGTGTCACAGGCGTCGTCCATCGAGGCCGCGGGGTGTGCGGCGGACTCGCAGAGCGCGGCCAGGCCCTCGCCGATGTCGGAGCCGCGCACCTCCACCAGGCCGTCGGTGCACAGCACCAGCCGGTCGCCGGGCGCGACCTTGACCCGCGTCACCTCGAAGGGGACACCGCCGACCCCGATCGGGGCTCCGGTGGGCAGGTCGAGGAGTTCGCTGCCGCCGTCCTCGGCACGGACCAGCACGGGCGGGATGTGTCCGGCGTTGGCGAGGGTCAGCTCGCCGCGGATCGGGTCGTAGACCGCGTACAGACAGGTGGCGAGGTAGTTGTCGCCGAGCCTGCGGGCCAGGTCGTCCAGGTTGCGCAGGAGCTGGGCGGGCGGGGTCTCCATGGCGGCCATGGTCTGTACGGCGGTGCGCAACTGGCCCATCATGGCGGCCGAGTTGAGGCCGTGGCCCATGACGTCACCGACCACGAGGGCGGTGCGGGAGCCGGGCAGCTTGATGGTGTCGAACCAGTCGCCGCCGATCCGGCCGAGCCGGGTGCCGGGCAGATAGCGGGTGGCGATGTCGCAGCCGGCCATCCTCGGGGCGACCTGCGGCAGCATGCTGTCCTGGAGGGTGTCGGCGACGTTCTCCTGGTAGGTGTACATGCGGGCGTTGTCGAGCACGAGGCCCGCGCGGGCGGCGAGTTCGGCGCCGGTGGTGCGGTCCATGTCGTCGAACTGCGCCCGGTCGGGCCGGCGCATCAGCACCATGAAGCCGAGGACGACGTTACGCGCCTTGAGCGGGACGATCAGCAGGGACCGGCCGCCGATGAGCGGCCGGAGGTCGCGCTTCTCGAACTCGCCGGAGATGCGCTCGCTCAGCTCCTCGGTGACCTTCGGGATGAGCACCGGCTCACCGGTCACCATGCACTTGTAGAACGGGGTGTGCTCGGGAAAGGCGAAGGATTCGCCGACCGGCACGGTGTCGTCCCAGCGGCCGGGTTCGTCGTTGTGCTCGACCCATACGCGGAACATCACGGTGTGGGCGTCCGGCGGGCCGTCCGGGAAACCCTCGCCCGCCAGCACCGCGGCCCGCAGATGGGTGCCGGCGAAGTCCGCGAAGCGGGGTACGGCGGCACTGGTGACCTCGCGGATCGTCTCGCCGAGGTCCAGGGAGGAGCCGATGCCGGAGCTGACCTCGTTGAGGAACTCCAGCCGCTCGCGGACGGCGACGTACTCCAGGTCCTGCTCGGCGCCGGCCGGGACCGGGGCCGCGGCGGCCCGCTGCTGCGGTACGACGGCTTCCGCGCGGATGCGTCCGAGGCGGCGGGGCACGCCCCAGTACGGGGTCACGGGCACCCGGTCGAACTGGCTGAACTCCAGGACGGGATAGCCGAGTTCGAGGACCTGCGAGACGATGCGGGCGCTGAGTCCCGGGCCCATGTTGGGCAGGATGTCGGGCAGGCGCCGTTCGAGTTCCTCGGAGGCGGGCAGTTCGGTGTGGCGGGCGAAGCCGGGCGCGATGTGCTCGGCGGTCTCGTCGTCGTAGCCGCGTTCGTCGCGCAGCCGGGTGGCGTCCGCGGCGAGCACGAGCAGCCGGGAGGGGTCGGGGCCGACCAGCGGATAGGCCCACCACAGGACGTCGAGCCGCTCGCCGCCGGGCGTCTGCCGGGGCGGGCACAGGCGGGCGCGGCCGGCCGTGGCGTAGCCGGTGTGGCCGCCGAGCGAGACCTCCAGATCGGGGCCGAGCCCGTCGTAGCCCATGGGGGCGTCCCGTGCGGAGCCGCCCCGCGGGTCGTCCAGGTCCTCGGGCAGGGCGCCGGAGACCGGCAGCAGGTCCGCCGCGGGCTGCCCGACGGCGTCGTCCCTGCTCACGCCGAACAGACGGCGCGCGCCGCTGCTCCAGTGGGACACCAGGCCGGCACGGTCGACGACGACCACGGCCAGCGGAATCCGGCCCGTCGCGCTGTCGCCGACGCCGCGCCCGGGAGCTGTGTCCCGCTCGCTGCCACGGTCCATGGCCCAGGCCCTCTCTCCCCACGGCTGTCCGCAAACGATCTGTGCCGCCCGCCACTACGGTACGGCGGCGTCCGGTCGCGATGTGTGGCAATTCTGGAATTCGCTTCACCGGTGGGGACCGGCGCGCGGCCCCGTGCGCGGCGCGCGCCCCCGGTCAGTCCTCGTGCCCCAGCTGGAGATCGCGTTCGGTGCGGCCACCGCCCGCGACCTGCAGCACCGTGGCGACCGGCGGGTAACCTGCGGCGATGACGGTGTACTCGCCGGAGGAGAGGTCCACGAACCGGAAGGTTCCGTCGGCTCCGGTGGTGAGGGTGTCGACGACGTTGCCGGCGGCGTCGAGCAGGGTGACGCGGGCGTCCTCCACGGCGCGTCCGCCGCTCGCCCGGACGGTGCCCTTGAGCACGGCGCCGCCCGCGAGTTCGATGTCCTGCCGGGTCTCGCGGGAGGCCTGCACGGTGACCGGGAGCGCGGCGGGCCGGAACGCGGGGGCGCTGGCGGCGAGGGTGTACTCGCCGGCGACCAGTTCGGTGATGACGTAGCCGCCCTCGCGCCCGCTGCGGGTGGTGGCGACGACCTCGCCGTGCACGTTGGTGAGGGTGACGGTGGCGTCACGGACGGGGCTGCCGTCGGCGGTGAGGACGCTGCCGGCGAGGCGGCCGGCGCCGCCGAGGACGACGTCGAGTTCCACGGGGCGTTCGCCGACGGTGACGGAGACGGCCTGCGGCTGGTGTCCGCCGGCGGCGGCGATCAGCACGTACGCCCCGGAGCCGGGGGTGCTGAGCGCGTACCGTCCGTCGTCGCCGCTGGCGCCCCGGCCGATCTGCTGCCCGGCGACGTCGATGAGGGTGAGCGCCGCGCGGGGCACCACGGTGCCGTCGGGGTGCTGCACGGTGCCGCAGACGGGGATCCCGGCGGAGTGGGGCGCGCGCGGCGCGGCGGGGGTGCCCGCGACCGGGGGCTGGGGGCGGGCCTGCGGGATCTGGACGTTCACCGCGGTCTCCTGGTCGGTGGCGGGGACGTTGTGGGACACCAGTGGTTTCTCCTTGAGGAAGAAGGCGATGAGCAGGCCGAGGACGAGGACCGGGACCAGGTAGAGGAAGATCCGGGGCATGGCGTCGGCGTAGGCGCGGATGTAGGCGTCGCGCAGGGCCGGCGGCAGCGCGTGGACGAGCTGCGGGGTGATCGAGTCGGGGTCGGGCAGCCCGGCGGCCGCGCGCGGGGGCAGTTCCCGGCGCAGGGCGTCGCCGAGCCGGTCGGCGAAGAGGGTGCCGAAGACGGCGGCGCCGACGCTGCCGCCGATCTGCCGGAAGTAGTTGTTGGCGCTGGTGGCGCTGCCGAGGTCGGCCGGGCGCACGGAGTTCTGCACGGCGAGCACGAGGACGGGCATCACCAGGCCGATCCCGGCGCCGAGGACGGCCATCCAGACGCTGTAGTGCAGCCGGGGCGTGTCGGTCTCCAGCCGGGACAGCAGCCACATGCCGACCACGGAGACGGCGCCGCCGAGCACGGGGAAGACCTTGTAGCGGCCGGTGCGGCTGATGAGCTGTCCGCCGATGATCGAGGCGCCGACGATCCCGGCCATCATGGGCAGCATCAGCAGCCCGGACTCGGTGGCGCTGGCCCCGTCGACCATCTGGAGAAAGGTGGGCAGATAGCTGGCGGCGCCGAACAGGGCGACACCGATCACCAGGCCGACCAGTCCGCTGACGGTGAAGACGGAGTCGCGGAACAGCCGCAGCGGGATGAGGGGTTCGGCGGCGAAGCGCTCGGCGACGAGGAAGAGCACGGTGGCGGCGAGGGCGCCGGCCCCGAGGCCCAGGATCTGCCGGGAACCCCAGGCGTACTCGGTGCCGCCCCAGCTGGTGAGCAGGACCAGACAGGTGGAGGCGGCGGCGAGCAGCAGCGCGCCGAGGACGTCGAGCCGGGCGCGCACCCGCGGCCTGGGGAGCTTCAGGACGACGGTGACGACGGCCAGGGTGACCAGGCCGAAGGGGATGTTGACGTAGAAGCACCAGCGCCAGGAGAGGTGATCGGTGAAGTATCCGCCGAGCAGGGGCCCGGCGACGGAGGCGAGGCCGAAGACGGCGCCGATCAGGCCCATGTACCGGCCGCGCTCACGGGGCGGCACGATGTCGGCGATGATCGCCTGCACGCCGATCATCAGGCCGCCCGCGCCGACGCCCTGGAGGGCGCGGAAGGCGATCAGCTGGTCCATGCTCCCGGACCGGCCGGCCAGCGCGGAGCCGAGGACGAAGACGGCGATGGCGAACTGGAAGACGCCCTTGCGGCCGACGAGGTCGCCGAGTTTGCCGTACAGGGGCAGGCCGATGGTGGAGGTCAGCAGGTAGGCGGTGATCGCCCAGGACATCTTGTCCAGGCCGTGCAGTTCGCCCACGATCTTCGGCAGGGCGGTGGCGACGATCATCTGGTCCAGGGCGGCCAGCAGCAGCGCGAGCATCAGCCCGAAGAACACCAACCGGACCCGGCGTGCGCCGAGTCCGGCGGGCGGCGCGGGGGGCGGCGGCGGTGCGGCGGCCGTCTCCTCGTCCGCTGCCGGTGCCACGACCGGCTCGTGCTGCACCAGAGTCGTCCCGCCCACGGAAACCGCTCCCCTCGTCACATCTGTCACATTTCCCGCGTAAGGCGACAACTGCGAACAGATGCGGCAAGTTACGGTCCCACCCGGTCCGGAGTGGAGATGCACTCGAACCGGTGAAGGGGTCAACCGTCGGTCAACGCCCTTTCACCGGGGGCCTCTTGGCTACTTCTCGACCTCGGCGGCGAGGTTGGCGAGCAGCGCGTCGTAGATCCGGCCGAGACCCTTGGGCGCGAAGGTCCTCTCGAAGAAGCCGCCGATGCCGCCGGCGCCCTGCCAGGTGGTGGTGACCACCACGCGGGACCGGCCCTCGCCGGCGGGGGTGACGCGCCAGGTGGTGACCATGGAGGAGTTGCGGTCCTTCTCCACCAGCTCGCCCTCGGTGGGCTCGCCGACCTCCAGCAGGCAGTCGCGCACCCGCTTGCTGGTGGCCTGGAGCTTCCAGTGGACGAGGGTGCCCTCGCCGTCGCCGCCCTCGCGCACCTCGTACTCGCTGAAGTGCTCGGGCAGCAGCCTCTGCCGCGTGCCGCGGTAGTCGGCGAGGGCGTCGAACACCTTCTCCGCGTCCGCCTCGACGACCCGCTCCGTAGTGGCCTCGACCTGCGCCATTGCGTTCCTCCAGGACCTGGTTTCTCGGGGTTGGGGCAAGCCAACCACCCCTGCGCCCGGCCGCCCAAATCGGGGTTCGCACGATCATGGGAACACATGTTCTATTCTGTGGCCAATGCGGACGCTGGCGGGGGCGGGGTCGGCTGACCTCAAGGGCTCCCCAACCCCCGCCGCGCCCTCCGCGGGCCGGACGCACGGGCGCCCAGCGCGCGGGTCTAGGGGGACTTCGTGCTCCAGTAGTGGACGCCGACCACCTGGCCGTCACGCAGGAGGCGCGTCGCGTGGTCGACGCCGTCACTGTGCGGGACCAGGGAGCACCGCACTGCCTGCCCGCTCTCCAACGTGTCCACGGCCTGACAAGTGACGTGACTCGCCCAGGCATGGAGATCCCACCCGGGCCGGGGCGGCAGCTCGAAGCGCTGCACTGTGAGGTAGCGGAAGCGGGTATCCCACGGGTGCGCGCTCATGAACCGCTCAGCAGCGTCGTAGGGGTCTTCGCCGTCCGCCAAACTGATCTGACGTCCCGACCCCGCCACCTCGACGATGCGGACGGGAGCCAGGTTCTGGAGATCCTCCCCGCTCTGCACCCGCGGGTACGGCCGGCGCTGGTGCATCACCTCGTGACCTCCCCCGACTGGTGCCGGCGCATTTCGACGCGCAGGTCCGTCGCTTTCGACGGGTCGTATTCCGGGCTGTTCGGTCGTTCCGCCCGTTCGATCTGCCGCGCGAGTGCACCGCACACGTCACACCCGGGCGTCGGCTCTGGAGGGCCGAACTCAAGGGGATCCATGAGCTGGGGCCTCACCCTGCTTAACGCCATCCGCAGCCACCTCCGTGCGTCGCCGGCCTGACAACACAGATCGTCACTTGTCACGCGGGACGTTTGAACCACCAACCTGCGGACACTCCGGCCGCACGCGCGCTATCGTCCTAAGTGGCCCAAACGTCCCTGGGGGATGCCTTGAACACGGACCTACAGCGCGCTATGGACGAGGCGAAGATTTCGCGCAGCCGCCTCGCCCGTACAGTCGGAGTGACTACTAAGACAGTGGAGCGGTGGGAAGCGGATCCCAGCCGAGTTCCGCACCCCCGCACGCGGGAAGACGTCGCGAAGGCGTTGGGAGTGAGTGCAGACGTGCTGTGGCCGAAGGCAATTCGTAACGCTGTGAAGACGGGGCCCGATCGAGAGATCGTCTCTGCCTATCCGTACCGCAACGCGTGCTCTACGTCAGTGTGGGCCCGACTCATCGACGGAGCGTCAACGTCTATCACCTTCGCCGGCTACACCAACTACTTCGTCTGGCAGGAGCATCCGCGACTTGCCGAGAGGCTTTCGGCGAAGGCTGCGGCCGGATGCCGGGTGCGGTTCCTGGTTGGTGATCCGGAGTCCGAAGTCACGCGACGACGGGAAGAGATCGAAGGCGTTCCCCTCACCGTCAGCACGCGGATTCAGATCACTTTGGACGCGCTACGCAAGATCGACACGGCTGGCGTCGAGGCCAAGTTCTCCGACGGTCACATTGCACTGTCCGTCTTCACCTTCGATGACGAGATGCTCGTAACGCCCCACCTGTCGAGTCTCCTTGGGCATGAGTCACCCATGCTCCACCTGCGTCGGTTGGGTGACGACGGGCTGTACGACCGGTTCGCGAGTCACGTAGCAGCGCTGTGGGAGGAGGGGCGGCCCATCACGGCCGCTTAGAGCCATCCGGCGACACGGATGCGCAGCCGCCACGCCCTCCCGTGCGACGGAGAGCAATACCTCCGCAGGCGCCCAGCCCCCGGGGTCTGTCCGACGTTGGCTCCGCAGTGAAGGCACGTCGTCGGCTGCTGCTTCGCGGTCTTCGTGGCGTCCATGGTTGCTCCTCCTAGATGTCAAGGGAGCACCCCGTCAGCGATGCCGGCCGACGGGGCGCAGGGTGGGAAGTGTGCGAGCCGCCCCGTCCCTGTCGGAGAGGCGGCGCGGTGTGCTTCTAGACGTGCCTGCCGATGTCGAGCGCGCGGCCCGTGTCGGCGTCGTACGCCTCGATGCGCTGGTCGACGACGCCGCGGAGTTCGTGGCCGTCGAGAGTCGTCGTGATGTTGGCGTGCATGGTGATGTTCGGCGTCGAGCCGCGCGCCTGGCGGATGTCTGACCACTGCTGCGACGTCATGATCGGTTCCGGCTTCCCCGTCCCATTGGCCACGAGGGACATGCCCGGCGGGAGGTACCCGCCAGCGTCGTACAACGTGGGCGAGACGATGCCACCCCGCGCGTATCCGCCCGGTCGGTCATACGCCTTGTGCAGCGACCCATAGGCCGCAAGGGCGTACTTCATCGAGCTGTACACGTTGGCGAGCGGATCCACGGAGACGCCGTAGGAGAACGGTCCCCGGTGCAGATACTTCCCGGCGTAGTGCTGGAAGGTGCCGCGAATGACCTGCATGAGGCCGACCGACGGGTGCCCCTCCTGCCAGTTCCTGTCCCACGTGTTGACAATCGTCGGGTTGCCGCCGGACTCCTGCTGCATCCGCCGTAGCGTCGTGTTCGCCAGGCTTGACGACTGGCCTACCTCCCGGAGCGCCTGGAGGACGACCGGGCGCCACTGCTCGACGCCTGCCGACGGCTTGTAGTCCACGTGGGGCGACATTCGCTTGTCGCCCTCCGCGCCGGCCCCGACAAGCTTGAGCGCCAGGTTCTTCATGGCGTCCTTGAGCAGTCCGACGAACCCGATCTTTCCCCCGGGGATCTTGTCTATGAGCGGGTTCACCACGTGCCGGACGCCGGCCTTCAGCGCGCCACTGAACGTGTCCTCCAACCAGTTGTATCCGGACTTGACCTTGCCCCAGGCATCGCCCAGTACGTCCCCGATGCCGTCGAAGATGCCACCGTCCTTGAAGCCCAGCGCCGCACGGACACCGCCGACACCGCCTTGACGGGCAGCAGCGTTCATGGCGTTGACGTAGCCAGCGCCAACAGCGCGCGTCCACTCGGGTCGCATGATGGCCTCACCACCGGACAGGGCGACCGGGCCGGCGGTCGAGCGGACAAGGTGAACGTCACGGCCGGGGGTATATCCGGGCAGGATTCCTCCGGTCGCGAATCCCTTGGTTTCGTCGAGATACTTTCCACCGAAAGCGTCAGTGACCAGATTCCAGACCCGACGGATTCCGTCGTTGTAGACCGTGTTCACGACGAACGAAACGGGAGCCTTCGCAATTCCCTCGATCTGATCCCAAGCGATCTTGATTCCCTTTCGGGCCTCGTCGAACGCGTCGATCATCGCGTCTCTCAGCGTCGCCCCCCATCCGGGGATCGTCGACGTGAAGAATGTACCGATCGGGCTGAATATCCAGCGCTTAATCAATGACCAAATACCAGCCATGCCGTCGCGCATCTCGCCCCAGTGCTCGATGACGTACACGACGCCTAGTCCGACCGGGCCGCCCAAGGCGCCCGCGATCCATGGCCAGTTTTCGCTCACCCAATCTCGCCGTGCGCCCACCGTTGTTGATCCCGTTCGGGATGGCGGCGGTCAGGTGACGCGCCATGGCGTCGCCCATACGACGACCGGCCTCTTCCCCCACGCGGTCCGCAGCGGGCAAGACCTGCACTTTCAGGCGCTCATGGAAGTTCGAGACGACTGGGACGATGTCTACGGCGGCAGTGCCGACAATGTCAAGATCTGCGGGCATCACGCCTCCGTTTCAACCGTAACGGGCGCCATAATGGGCGTTGGCACAGTGAAGAACGTCATGTCATCGGCGCTGTCTCGGAGGTTCAAAAGTTCTCCGACGAGAGTCAGCCGGTGCGCCTGCCGTTCAACGTCGGTCGAGTCATCGCAACGGGCGTTCTCGATGGCAGCCTGAAGCCAATTGACGCAGGCCGTCGAGCAGAAGTCTGATACCGTCAATCCGCCGTTCTCTGTCAGCTCCGGCAGCGGAGCAAACGGACACGACGGGCGAATGCATCGACGTGGTTCGTGGTTCATGGAATTCCCGGGAATAGAAAAAGCCGCTAGCTCGTCAGCTAGTGGCCTATGAATTTGTCTGTGGTGAGTGCTGGCTACCCCTTCAGGTCCGGATGGTCGAACACTCCGGGTACGCGCTCAGTCGGTGATTTGCGGGCGTCGAGACGCGCGTATAGCTGAAAGAGCCTGCCTGCCTGCCTCTTCGCCATTGCCGGCGGCACTCGCACCGTGCGCTCTGCGGCACCACACGTAGCACCCAGCCGAACAGTGGCGCCGACGACGCTTCGATGGGGCCTTGGGGGCGGGGCCTCGTCCAACCACCTCGCTCCTTCCTAGGTGGTACACTGAAATTGCTCAGCGTCCGGGACAGTTCCCCGGGTATCGGTGGGGTTCTGACGGCCCATCACCGAACTGTTTAGCTGCTGAGTATCGAGATCCACTTCGAGTTTCGATCCGCGACGCGCCTCAATTGAGGGCTGACGTTGCACGTCAGGGGCGAACTCGGTTCGACTGCATGCGCATTCGCATGGGTCGGATCGAGCGCCCATGCCCGGTCCGACCCCCGTAGAAGGGTTGAAGGACCGGATGGAAACCGTTGAATGGGTCGCGCTTGCCCTCGTCGTGATCAGCGGCGTGGCGCACATTATCGGCAGCACGTTGGATCAGGTGGACCCGCTCAGCCGCAAGGCGGCCCGCGCCGTAAGGGCTCTACGGGAGCTGCGCAAGGAGATCCAGGGCGACGAGGAGCCTACGCGGACGAAGCCGGGGCCCCCGTCAGTCGAGTGATGATGTCTGACAGGTCCGCAAGCAATGACGGGGAAGAGCCATGCCGGCGCCCCGTCATTGCGATGTACCGACCCGTGCCGTAGACCTCCACGGCCGTGCCGTCGGGGCGTCGGATGCGCCGTCCCTGTCGGACGTCAGCGCGGCCCCAGATATGCAGCCCGTCGCCGGACGGGGAAACCTCTACGTAGGTGGCTCCCGCGTCGCGGACGATCGCTGCGGCCCACGGGGCTGGTCGCCCGGTGAGCGGGTTCAAACAATGGTCGAGGTCCAGGCACACGATGTCGTCATCCTCGCTGAGGACGAAGCCCAGACCCACGCCGGCTACAGACTCTGTAGCGACCTTGTGAGCGCTCCAGGTACGCGGGTCAGTCGATGATGCGGCCCTGCCGGTCGTCGTCAACGGCCTCTTGTCGCTGGCTCGTCGGACCCACCTGTCGCGGGACGTCAGCTCCAGCGGAATCACCCGCTTCTTCTCTGCGCGATGGAGCGCAACGCGGCATCGGCCGGAGCACGTCCGAGCGTCCGCGCGAGCGGCAATCGGCATGTCGCCTCCGCAGTGCGCGCACAGTCGCTCGGTCTTCATCATGGCTCCAGTGTAGATGCGGCGTGTAACACTTACAAGCCTCTGAACTGCGGAGTTCAAATCCGCCAGAGTCGGCCGGCGAGTAACACTTAGACCCTAGGGTGCCGCTCAGAGGCCCCTAGGAGGCCCTGTACGGCCGCCTCCCGCACCGCCAGCCGCGCGACCCTAGCCGTTACGTTTTGGACCCCCAGACTCGTAGGCGCCGCGAGACCCAGCACCTTGACGGTCGGACTATGGGGCCGGGAGGGGGTCACCCGCCCTGGGTGATCTTGGGCTAGCTGATCTTGGAGTGATCGTTGGTCTTACTAGTCGATCTTGGCTGCGAAGCCGGCGCGAGGCTCCCGACGATCACCGTCGGCGTGCTCGCCGCGGATCTCCAGCCGGCTGGGTACGAGCGTGATCGTCAGCGTCGTGACCGCTCGATCATGGCCAACGCTGATCTTCGGTGGCTTCGCGAGCCGACCAACATCGACACCGTTGATGGACACGCGCGTGACGATCACTCCGTCTGCGCCCGTGTCGTCGGCCTCCTCCAGCACCACGTGGGCACCACTCACGCTGCCTCCTCCACTCGGTTACCCTTGCTCAGGTTGCAACGTAGGTGCGCTGCCTAACCGTTGGCCAGGGCGTGCGCACCGCCCCTGGACAGCGGCACTATGTGGTCCACGCTAGGGCTGTCAGGGGCCGGCCACACAGCGTCTCGGTTCAGTGGGGACAGACACAGCCGACATGTCCAGTCGTCGCGCTCGTAGACGTCGGCCGACCGAAACACCTCGCTCTGGTCCGCCTGCATCCTCTCCCGCTGCCGGCGCTCAGCCCGGTACCGAGCTAGGCGACCGTCCTCCTCACGACGTGCGTTGTACGCGCGCATAGAGCAGACGTCGCCACACCACTTGGCAGAGGGACGCTTGGATAGGAAGTCGCCACCGCACTGCCCACACACGCGAGCGTGAGTGATCGGCACATAGCGATCCCGGTCGGAATGACGCCACTCCTCGTATCGCCCATCGGTACGGGCCTTCGAGTAGCCCACCGCAGCACGGCAGGCGCCTGAGCAAAACCGGGCGTCCTTACGCCTGGCCATGAACGAAGCGCTGCACCGCTCGCAAGTCTTCGCCTTCACGTCTACTCCAAGGAATGACGAGAGCCCCCGACGCCTTGGAACGTCAGGGGCTCTCTTCCCGCGGGGATCAGCCGCGGGCGCTTATGAGGTTGTGGCGCTCAGTCGTCTAGTGCCGGGTGAGTGGGCTTGGGGCGCTCTGTACGCACGCGTGTGAGGGCCGCTGCTGTGCCGCCCTCCTGTGCGCTCTTCCTGGCGTGGCACCACGTGCACAGTGCCCTCAGGTTGGTCATGCTGTGGTCGTCGCCAGGCACGATGTGGTCCACCTGATTGGCAGGCTGTGCACACTGCCTGCCGTCAGAGAACACCGCCTGACAGACGCCCTTGTCCCTGCGCAGGACGCGGGCTCTGATACGGGGCCAGTCCTTGGGGAGGCGGCTCCGGCGCGTGCTGCCTTGCCAGGCGGTCACCGCCACGCCTTCGGCAGGTAGAAGATCGCGAACCCGCGCCGGGCGAGTACGACACTGACGCCAATGGTGTGACGCCATGTGCCGTCGCCCACCGGGCCGACACCCCAGCGCCGCGTCGTAGCTGTGTATCTGTATGTCGCAAACTTCGGCACCGGGGTCTCCTCTCGCCTACGCTGACGTCTCCGTGTGGCCAGGGAGGGCCACCGATTCACGGGGGGTTGCGCATGCGCGCCTACATTCGCCGTGCCGCTGTGCCGGCCGTGCTGCTGTCCGCCGTCCTGATGACGGGCTGTTCGTCAGAGAGCGACGACAAGGCCGCTCCGACGAAGACTGTCGTCGACGACACGCAGGAGCGGTCCACCATCAAGGCTTCGCCGTCGGCGTCCCTGTCTCCGTCTCCGTCCGCCACAGAGTCGGTCCTGAGCGTGGGCCAGACGGGCACGTACGAGGTCGGGGAGACGGACGACTACGGGGAGAACTACAAGCCCACGGGCAAGATGTCCGTCACCTTCGTGAGCGCGAAGTACGTGACGCCGGCGGAGATCAACACCTCGTCAAAGCCGGAGCACGGTCAGTTCGTCGAGGTGACGTTGACGTTCAAGAACGTGGGCAAGTCGACGGCTCGCGTCGAGACGTACGGCAACCTGATGTGGGATGACTCGTCCTCCGCCGGCCAGGACGCGACCACGCTTGAAGGGGTCGGCGAAGGCGACGACGTGGACACCGACTACAAGCCGGGTCAGGGCGTAACGGGGAAGCTGGTTCTCGACGTCGGCAAGCGCGGCGGGTTCGTGTACTACATGTTCAGCGAGGACCCGGAGGGCGGAACGCCGTTCGTGCTCAAGTTGCCGGCCTAGAACGTCGTACAGCCCCGTCGCAGGAACTCTCCTCCGCGGCGGGGCTGGTCTGTCGGGACGGCGTGGATCGAACACGCGGTCTCCCGCTCCCAAAGCGGGCGCCTTACCTCTCGGCCACGTCCCGGAGCCTCCGGCGCGACTCGAACGCGCGACGCCCGACTTACGAGGTCGGTGCTCTGGCCGACTGAGCTACGGAGGCACGACGTCACGGCGGGATTCGAACCCGCGATTACACCGCCGGATGAACCTCCCCGGCGCGCGTGTACTGCCTCACACCGCGTGACGTCTCGTACCGCACGAGGGATTCGAACCCCCAACCTCCCGGGTCTGAGCCGGGCGCCTCTACCAATTGGGCTACTGCGGCGTAGCCCCGACAGTCGCAGGGACGTCGGGGAGGATTGATGAGCACCGCGCAGGTGTCGCACCGTGGTGGCCTGCCGTGCCCTCTCCCGCAGGGACGCGCGCCAAAGCGCGTTGGGTGTGCGATGAGCGATGCTCCCCGCCCTGGATTCGAACCAGGACTACCCACTCCAGAGGCGGGCGTGCTGCCGTTACACCAGCGGGGAAACGTCCGGACCGTGAGGCCCGGGTGTTGGCCGTCGCGCGGGGAGTCACGTCTTCTCTCCCCACCACAGCCTCTGGGCGCGCGTACGTAGCGCACAGCAGCGCTCCCGACCGGACTCGAACCGGCGGCCCTCCGCTCGACAGGCGGACGCTCTGACCACTGAGCTACGGAAGCATTGACGAGCCGTCGCGGCGGGGACTCGAACCCCTGTCCCGGCAAGCCCTCGTCAAGCGAGGGGGCCAGCGCTGCGCCAACCAGCTACCGCGCAAACGTGCGCATCGCTCCGGCTCGTCATCCCCCTCGTCCGTCCCCTGGACGTCGAGCGGAAACCTAGGACGGCCGGGCCGCTTCAACCGCGCGTCAACCCGGAGGAGAGAGCGGGGAGCACGGGAGCGGCGCCGGCCGTCGAGGAGGGGAAGCGGGCCGCGCGCTACTCGCCACGGCTCTCACGTCCTCCCCCTCCTACTATGGTTATGGGGGAAGTGTTCGGTTGCGTCGGCCCCGGCCCTCGTCCCCCGTGGCCGGACTGGGCGCAAACTGCCAAACTAACCACCCTTTTCAGGCCGACCCTTAACACGTTAAGAGGGACTTGAAAACACTAGTTAGTTTGACACTTTGGCTAGAGAAATGACCTAAGTAGACACTCTGGGTAGCTTCTTGAGGGCCTATGGTCACGCTCTGGAGTTATCCACAGGCGCCTGTGGAGGACGAGGTGGGTTGGCGACGTCGCCAGAGCGGGCGACGGGTCTCCGCGGGGACTCCGATGGCCGCCCCAAGAGTCCCCGACAGTGTTATCAACCCGTTACCTAAGAGGGTCCAGCGTCAGTCGACGTACTCCTCTTCCGCCCACCGGTAGCTGAGCCGGTCAGGATCAAAGCCCTTCAGTCCTCGACGGCCGGGACCGATGACCAACTCTGCGAAGGCTTCCGCCAACAGGTCTCGCCGGTCGTCAACCATCGCCCCCGCCCAGTGCTCAGCCATGGTCTGACCGGTCGGCACCATCTCCGTTCGACGGCCGGTATCCCTACTGGACAGCTCCTGTTGCCGTGCCTGGAGCCGCTGGAGGCGGGCGAACGTCTCGGCGTCTGCTGCCGTGGCGAGATCCGCTATCGCTTCCTTGATTTCCTCCTCAATCGATGCGAGTTCTTCCAGCCCCGAAACGATCGTGCGCTCTCTGTACATGGGCAGGCTTCCGACGGTTTTCAGGTACAGCCCGGTAATGAACTCCTCAACCGGGGCGGCAGTTACCGTAACGGGCTGTTCGCAAACTCCGCCCTGGCTACGGGTGCCGCATCGGTACACGATCCTGGGTGGCCGGTCGGGGGCTTTCTGCTTGCCGTCGCGAGTCCGTGCCGAAGAGTGGTGGACCACGAGATCACCCAAACAGGAATGGCATGAAAGGAGCGTGGACAATAGCCGCGCCGGATGCCCGCCACCTTTCGGTGCGTTTCCCGTCGGAGAGAGCCGTGCGCGTAGCGCGGACACCTGGCTCACCGTGAGCACCGGGGGGAACGGGGCCAGGATTTCCCCCTCTTCATCGCGCACTGGGCGCCCACTCTGAGTGGCTCGCCCCAGGATATGGTCACCCGTCAGGATCCTGCGTAGCGTCACGCGGGACCATGCCTTCGCTCGACGTGGCTTCACGCCCTGGTGGTTCAGACGCCGGACCACGCGGGTAAGTGGGTCTGGCGGACTCTTCAGCAACGCCTCAGCGGCCTCGCGGATGACCTTCGCTTCCGTCGGCTCGATGTCCAGCACCCACCCGGGGCCGTCGGGGTTGGGTACAGCCCGGTAGCCGAACGGTGGGGTGCCGCCTCCCCAGCGGCCGGCACGGCGCAGGTTGCGGGCCCGGTTGCGCGAACGCTGGCGGATCCGCTCGCGCTCAGCTCTGCCTACCTCCGCCTGGATGACGAACCGGAACCGGAACGCGTCGCCGTGGAGGGAGTCGAGCCCGTTGCAGTCGATCAGTCGTACCGGGGGGTGGGTGAGTCTCCCGGTTGCCGGGTCCTTGCCTTCGACAACGTCGAGGATCGTTGCTGCGACGTTCAGTCCTTCGCGGGTGAGTCGGTCGGTTACGGGGTTCACCAGGACGTCGCAGGCGCCCGTGCGGGCGTCGTTGAGCCACTCTTGGAATGCGTCCCGGTCGCGTCGTCCACCGGACTTACCATCGTCTACACGTAGGGCAACCTCCTCCAGCCCCTCACGATCACAGAGCGCGCGCATGTCGCGCACCATGCCCTCCAGCGACAGGTTCTCCGCGTCGGCAGCAACCGACAGGCGGGCGTAGAGACTTGCCCGGTTGCGTCGGCGAAACGCTTCGGGCGCATCGATTGGGCTCATGGTCACAGGCTAGCGGACGTGATGCGTGCTGGGGGAGCCTTTCGACACACCCGAATTCCGCGGCATCACCTTCCACGAGGTGCGGGCGCGCTCGGTGCTGAACCGGGTGCCGGGCGCCTCGCGCATGCCCTTCGAGTGGACGGTGAATCCCTACCGGGGCTGCTCCCACGCGTGCGTGTACTGCTTCGCCAGGAAGACGCACAGCTATCTGGACCTCGACACGGGCATCGGCTTCGACACCCAGATCGTGGTCAAGGTGAACGCCCCCGAGGTGCTGCGCCGCCAGCTGGCCTCCCGGCGCTGGCACGGCGACCACGTGGCGATGGGCACGAACGTCGACTGCTACCAGCGGGCCGAGGGCCGCTACCGGCTGATGCCGGGCATCATCTCCGCGCTCACCGACCACGCGAACCCGTTCTCGATCCTCACCAAGGGCACCCTGATCCTGCGCGACCTGGAGCCGCTGGTCCGCGCGGCCGAGGTGACGGACGTGGGCATCTCGGTCTCGGTCGGCTTCCTGGACACGGAGCTGTGGCGCACGGTGGAGCCGGGCACGCCCGCGCCCGAGCGGCGGCTGGACGTCGTACGGACCCTCGGCGAGCACGGGATCGGCTGCGGGGTGCTGATGGCGCCGGTGATCCCGTTCCTGAGCGACCACCCGGCGCAGCTGAGGGCCACGGTGCGGGCCGTCGCGGCGGCCGGGGCCACCTCCGTCACCCCCCTGGCGCTGCACCTGCGCCCGGGGGCCCGGGAGTGGTTCACGGCCTGGCTCGGGCAGCACCATCCGCATCTGGTGCGCCGGTACGAGCGGCTGTACGCGGACGGTGCCTACGCGCCCACGTGGTACCAGCGGCGGATCACCCGTCAGGTGCACGAGCTGGCCCGGGAGTACGGCATCGGGCCCACCCGCGCGGGAGCGGCCCGCCGGATCCGCCCGGCCGGGCCGGCGCGGGCCGCGGCCGGACCGGAACCCGTCCAGCTCAGCCTCATGTGACCGAGCGTTAGGGGGCATCCCTCGGCCCATCCGGGTCAACTATCGCCGCGACGCGTTCTTCAGGGCCCCGATACCGGGACGATCCGGCGAGAACCGCGAGCCTCGCGGTTCACCGAGACCCCCGGTCCCGGGAGGACCCGTATGAGAACACGCGCAGCCGTGCTGTGCGCAGCCGCCGCCGTGGTGGCGGGCTCGCTCACCGCCGTTCCCGCGCAGGCCGCGCCCGCGGCGCAGCTGAGCTGGAAGAAGTGCGGCACCAGCGACTACCCCCGGCTCCAGTGCACCTCCGTGCAGGTGCCACTGGACCACGCCCGCCCGTCGGGCCGGCAGATCACGCTCGCCCTGTCCCGCGTCCCGCACACCGCGGCCGTCTCCCAGGGCCCGCTGCTGGTCAACCCCGGCGGTCCCGGCGGCAGCGGCCTGGCGCTCGCCGGTTTCGTCGCCTCGGCACTGCCGAAGAGCGTCGCGGGCCGGTACGACGTCATCGGCTTCGACCCCCGCGGGGTCGGGCGCAGCAGGCCCGCGCTGAACTGCGCGCCCGGTCACTTCGAGCCGGAGCGCCCCGACTCGGTGCCGGCCACGGCGGCGCTGGAGCGGACGAACATCGACCGCGCGAAGGCGTTCGCCGCGGCCTGCGGCCGCAAGCACGCCGACCTCCTGCCGCATCTGGACACCCTCAGCGCGGCCCGGGACGTCGACGCCGTCCGCCGGGCCCTGGGCGCGCCGAAGATCAGTTACTTCGGCTACTCCTACGGCACCTATCTGGGCGCGGTCTACGCGAAGCTGTACCCCACACACGTCCACCGTCTGGTGCTGGACTCGATCGTCGATCCGACGGGTGTCTGGTACGCGGACAACCTCGGCCAGGAGTACGCCTTCGACGACCGGCACCGCGCGCTGATGGCCTGGATCGCCCGGCACGACGACGCCTACCGGCTCGGCAGGGACCCCGCGCGGATCGCGGACCGCTGGTACGCGATGCGGGCGGCCCTGGCGAAGAAGCCGGCCGGGGGCCGGGTCGGCGCCGCCGAGCTGGAGGACACCTTCGTGGCCGGCGGCTACTACAACGGCTACTGGCCCTACCTGGCCGAGGCCTTCGCGGCCTACGCGCACCTCAAGACCACCGGGCCGCTGCTGGAGGCGTACGAGAACTTCGGCGCCGTGGACTCCGCGGGCGACAACGGGTACAGCGTCTACACGGCGGTGCAGTGCCGGGACGCCTCCTGGCCGAGGGAGTGGAAGCGGTGGCGCGCGGACGCCTGGCGGGTGCACGCGAAGGCTCCCCTGATGGCCTGGAACAACACCTGGTACAACGCGCCCTGTGCGTTCTGGCCGACGGCCCCGCTGAGGAGAGCGGACATCGCCAACACCGAGCTGCCGTCGGCGCTGCTGTTCCAGGCGACCGACGACGCGGCCACGCCCTTCGCCGGCGGTATCCGGGTGCACGGGCTGCTGACCCGCTCCAGCCTGGTGGTCGAGCGGGGCGGCGGCAACCACGGCATCACCCTGAGCGACAACAAATGCCTGGACGGGTATCTGGCCGCGTATCTGACGGACGGCCGGATGCCGCACGGCGACGGGCCGCAGGACGCGGTCTGCGCGAAGACGCCCGACCCGAAGCCGCTGAGGGCGAAGTCCGCGCCGCCCGCGTCCCGCGGCTCGGTCCTGCACGAACTGCTGGGCTTCCGCCGCTGAGCACGCTTCGGCGCCCCATCGGGGCGACCCCGTCCGGGCGTTGTCGGTGGCATGGTCCACCATGGGGCCATGCGTGAACCGACCAGGCCCCCGAGCGGACCGATCCGTATCCCCGCCCCCGACGGGGTCGCCCCCGCCGCCCAGTACACCCATGTGGTGACCGCGACCGGCCGGCTCGTCGCGGTCTCCGGGCAGCTCGCGCTGGACGCGGACGGCGAGCTCGTCGGGGCGGGCGACCCGGGAGCCCAGGCCCGGCAGGTGTTCGAGAACCTGCGGCGCTGTCTGGCCGCCGCGGGGGCCGGTTTCGGGGACGTCGTGAAGCTGACGTACTTCGTCACGGACATGGCCCACATGCCGGCGATCCGGACGGCCCGCGCCGCCCACATACCCGACGACCGGCTCCCCGCGGCCTCCGCAGTTCAGGTCGCCGCCCTGGTGGCGCCGGAGTTCCTGCTGGAGGTCGAGGCGCTCGCGGTGGTGGCCGAGTGAGCTCCCTGACGGTCCGGGAGATGTCGGTCGCCGACTGCGACCGCGTCTCCGAGATCCGCGTCCGCGGCTGGCAGCACGCCTACCGCGGGCTCGTGCCGCAGTCGTACCTCGACGGGCTCGACGTCGCGGCGGACGCCGAGCGGCGGCGGGCCCGGTTCGTACAGGGCGACGGCACGGTGGGGAACCTGGTGGCCGAGCGGGACGGCCGGGTTCTCGGGTGGGCGGCGTACGGTCCGTACCGGGACGGCGAGACGCACACCGGCGACGCGGAGCTGTACGCGATCTACGTCGACCCCGCGCACATCGGCGGCGGAATCGGACAGGCCCTGCTGGCCGCGTCCGTCGAGCGGTGCGCGGCGCGGGCGCGCATGCTGCTGTGGGTCCTCAAGGGCAACACCCCCGCCCGGCGCTTCTACGAGCGCGCGGGGTTCCGGGCCGACGGGGCCGAGGAACCCTTCGAGGCGGACGGGGTGGCCGTGCCCGAGGTGCGGTACGCGAGAAGCCTGCGCGGCTGACCGTCCGTCATCCCGGCCGTCACGCGGCGGACTCCACGGCGACTCGGCCGGCGCGGCGGCAGCCCGGCCGCCGCACGGCCGGCCCGACGGGAGCCCGGCCGCCGGCCGGCCGTCAGCCGGGCTGCCGCTGCGGAATCCGCGCCAGCGCGTGTACCGCCGCCTCCGCGAGCGCGGGGTGCGCCAGGGCCTCGTTCAGCACCCGCCGGGCGCGGGCGTCGCCGAGCGCGCCCAGCCCCTCCACACAGGCGAGGGCGACCCGCCGGTAGGGGTCGTGCGGGCGCAGCCGCCGCTCCAGTGTGGTGATCAGCGCGGGCACCGCCTCCGGGGCGCGCAGGGCGACCAGGAGCCGGACCGGGTGCAGGGCGTAGGCGACGCGGAGTTCGTTGGTGGCGAGGGCGGCCGCGGCCCGGGCCGTGCGCGGGTCGCCGAGGCGGGCGAGGGCGTGCGCGGCAGAGGCGCAGCGCGGCGGGTCGCGGTGGTTGAGCAGCAGCACCAGGGCCTCGAAGGCGCGCCGGTCGCCCGCGCGGCCGAGGCGGAACGCCGCCAGCTCCCTGGCCCACAGCGGCTGACCGGGGGCGGTGAGCACCTCCGCCAGTTCGCCGTGGTCGGCGGTGGCCAGCAGGCGGTCGAACGCCGCCGAGCCGCCGGACTCCTGCCGTAAGCGTTCCGTGAGCGATCGCAACTCTTCGTCCACGAGGTCCAGCGTAGGCGGGTCGCGGCGGCCGAGGGAGGTACATCACAAAGTCGGTTCCCGCCGAGGGCTGGCGCGCTCGTTACCCGCCGGTTAAGCTCATACGAGCGAGTAACCCTCTCGCATCTCCGCTGGCGACGGTTTGGTGACGCAGCCGCCGCCAGGGGCATCTCCCGGTCCTTGATCTCTCCGGGAGAGCAGGTCGGTTCGGTACGCCGTGTGTACCGCAGTACGACCCGGCTTCGGGACAGAGCCGGTCGGAAGTTCCGCCGCTCCCGGGCGTGTGCACGCCCGCGGCACCGGCAGCACCGGGCGTGTGCGCTCGCAGCCCGGCAACACCCGCATCCCTTCGCACCGCGGTGCGCCCTCCGGCGCACCCGGCGCGCTCCTCGTCGTCACCCTCATTCCTGGAGTCCCGCGATGGCCACTCCCCTGTCCGACACCGCCCTGTCCCCGCTGTCCCCGTTCAAGACGATCGCCGTCGTCGGCCTCGGCACCATGGGCACCGGCATCACCGAGGTCCTCGCGAAGGCCGGCCGCGAGGTGATCGGCATCGACGTCAGCGAGGCCCAGGCCGCCAAGGCGGTCGCCACCCTGGAGGCCGCCACCGCCCGCGCCGTGGGCCGCGGCCGGCTCACCGAGGACGAGCGCGCCGGGGCGCTGGCCCGGGTCCGCACCACCACCGACCTCACCGCGGCGGCCGACGCCGACCTCGTCATCGAGGTGGCCCCGGAGTCGTACGAGGTCAAGCAGCAGATCTTCCGGGAGCTGGACGGCATCATCCGCCCCGGGACCATCCTCGCGACGGGCACCAACGCGCTGTCCGTGACCCGGCTGGCCGCGGACTCGGCCCACCCCGAGCGCGTGCTCGGCCTGCACTTCTTCAACCCCGCCCCGGCGATGCGCCTGGTGGAGGTCGTCTCCTCGGTGCTGACCGCGCCGCAGGCGGTCGCCGCCGTGACCGACCTGGCGATCGAGCTGGGCAAGGAGCCGGTCGCGGTCGGCGACCGTCCCGGGTTCGTCGCGGACGGGCTGCTCTTCGGCTACCTGAACCAGGCCGCCGCGATGTACGAGGCCAAGTACGCCTCCCGCGAGGACATCGACGCCGCCATGCGGCTCGGCTGCGGTCTGCCCATGGGCCCGCTCGCCCTGCTGGACCTGATCGGCGTGGACACCGCGCGTACGGTCCTGGAGGCCATGTACACCGAGTCCCGGGACCGGCTGCACGCCCCCGCCCCGATCCTCAAGCAGCTCAGCGAGGCCGGCCTGACCGGCCGCAAGACCGGGCGCGGCTTCTACACCTACGAGGCGCCGGGCAGCGCCACGGTGGTGCCGGACGCCCTGACCCCGGCGGCGGGCGGTTCCTCCGCCGCGGGCCGGGAGGTCCGCTCGGTGGGTGTCGCGGGCTCGGGCACCATGGCCTCCGGCATCGCCGAGGTCTTCGCCAAGGCCGGCTACCAGGTGGTCCTGGCGGCCCGCAGCGAGGAGAAGGCGCAGACGGCCAAGGCCCGGATCGGCAAATCCCTCGCCCGGTCCGTCGACAAGGGCCGGCTGACCGCGGAGGCCGCCGCCGAGACCCTGGAGCGGATCGTCCCGGCGGGCACCTACGACGCCTTCGCCGACGTGGATCTCGCCGTGGAGGCGGTCGCGGAGGACCTGGAGGTCAAGCGGCAGCTGTTCGCCACGCTGGACAAGGTGTGCAAGCCGGGCGCGGTCCTGGCCACCACCACCTCGTCCCTCCCCGTCGTCGCCTGCGCCCGCGCCACCTCGCGCCCGCAGGACGTGATCGGCATGCACTTCTTCAACCCGGCTCCGGCGATGAAGCTGGTCGAGGTCGTCCGCACGGTCCTGACGGCCGACGACGTCCACGCGACCGTCCGCGAGGTCTGCGGGAGGATCAGGAAGCACGCGGTGGACTGCGGCGACCGCGCCGGATTCATCGTCAACGCGCTGCTGTTCCCGTACCTCAACAACGCGATCAAGATGGTGCAGGAGCACTACGCGTCGCTCGACGACATCGACGCGGCGATGAAGCTCGGCGGCGGCTACCCGATGGGCCCGTTCGAACTGCTGGACGTGGTCGGCCTGGACGTCTCGCTCGCCATCGAGCAGGTGCTGCACCGCGAGTTCCGCGACCCGGGCCTCGCCCCGGCGCCGCTGCTGGAGCATCTGGTGGCCGCGGGCTGCCTCGGCCGCAAGACCGGCCGCGGCTTCCGCGAGTATGCCCGCCGCTGACGGCGTCGGCGACTGGTTCCGGACGGACACGGACTGGGGCGGGCTGCTCGACCCCGCCGGCGCTCCCCCGCCCTCCCCGGGCGGGGGACACCCCGGACCTGCGCATCAACCTGCGCGCATGCAGTACGTTCGGGTCATGTCCCAGCCCGCCAAGTCCTCACGTACGCCAGCTACGCCCGACGCGCCGGAAAGTGCCGCAGGCAGTCGCGCCGCCGCCCAGCGGCTCAAAATGCGCCGAGAACTGGCGGCAGCAGCCATGGAGCTGTTCGCGACCAAGGGGTACGAAGCCACCACCGTCGACGAGATCGCCGCCGCCGCCGGCGTCGCCCGGCGCACCTTCTTCCGCCACTTCCGCTCCAAGGAAGAGGCGATCTTCCCGGACCACGACGACACACTGATCCGCGCCGAGGCGGTCCTCAACGCCGCGCCCGCGCACGAGCATCCGCTCGACACCGTGTGCCGTGGCATCAAAGAGGTCATGAAGATGTACGCGGCACGGCCGGAGATCTCGGTCGCCCGCTACAAGCTGACGCGCGAGGTACCCACCCTGCGCGAGGCCGAGATCGCCTCCGTGGCCCGTTACGAGCGCTTGTTCACGCGCTATCTGCTCGGCCACTTCGACGAGCACGCGCACGCCGACGACGCCAACGACGACCCGCTGCTGGCCGAGGTCGCCGCCTCCGCCGTGGTCACCGCCCACAACCACGTCCTGCGGCGCTGGCTGCGGGCCGGCGGTCAGGGGGACGTGGAGTCCCAGCTGGACCACGCCTTCGCGATCGTGCGCAAGACCTTCGGCAGCGGCATCGGGGCCGGCCGCGGCCCCGCCGCCAAGCCGGCCGCTTCCACCGCGCCGGCGACGGTCTCCGCGCACGGCGAGGTGCTGGTGACGGTCGCCCGGACCGACGCCCCGCTGGACGAGGTCATGCGGACCATCGAGGAGGCGCTGAAGGAGCGCTGATCCTCGCTCTCCCGCCGCGCCTCGCTCGCCCGCGGCCTTCCCGCCGCTCTCCCACCGCTTCTCCCGCTGCTTTCCCGCTGTGACGACGGCCACCCGCCCGGGTGGCCGTTTTGGCATGTCAGGGGCCGTTTTCTAGGAGATTTCAGAGCCCGTTCGATCGATCATCGCTCATTTGTTACGTAAAGATTTCATCTGAGAGCAAGTTCTGGCACTCAGTGCCTTGTCACCTGACACGCGGTGTCATACGTTGAAGGTGTCCGGGCGGCCGGCGAGCAGAGACCGTTCGCTCGCCGGCTGTCCCCGCAAGCTCATGGCCTGCGCGCCCGGACGCCTGCGTCACAGGCAACCTCCCGCGCCACAAAGCGCTGCCGAAGCACCACCGAGCCGAACCGACGGCACACCCTCAAAACCCTCAGCAGCACTCATCGCAGCACCGACGATCCCCCAGCGCCCCTCCCTCAGGGCGCTCACCGCCGGAGGCAACACCGTGACCGTGAAGGACATCCTGGACGCGATCCAGTCGAAGGACGCCACGTCCGCCGACTTCGCCGCCCTGCCGCTCCCCGACTCGTATCGCGCGATCACCGTGCACAAGGACGAGACGGAGATGTTCGCGGGCCTGCAGACCCGCGACAAGGACCCGCGCAAGTCGATCCACCTGGACGAGGTCCCCGTGCCGGAGCTCGGCCCGGGCGAGGCCCTGGTGGCCGTCATGGCCTCCTCGGTCAACTACAACTCGGTGTGGACCTCGATCTTCGAGCCGCTGTCCACGTTCGGGTTCCTGGAGCGCTACGGCCGCACCAACGAGCTGGCCAAGCGC
>NZ_JAINRE010000190.1 GCF_020400595.1 Streptomyces naphthomycinicus
CACCGTCCCGCCCAAGGTCAACCATCAGACGGATCCTGGCGGCGGGTGAGTGAGGCGAGGAAGGAGTCGACCATCGCGGTCTGCACGTCCAGGGGGAAGCGGTCGGGGTCGAAGAGAGCCTGGACGACGAGGCCGTGGGTGAAGGCGACGGCGGTGGCGGCGAGTTGCTCCGGGTCGGCGGTCGCGGGGAGCTCGCCCGCGTCGCGCGCGGCTTCCAGGTGGGGGCGGATCGTCGAGCGCAGCCGGGTGTAGCGGCCGGCCTGCTCCGCGGCGAGGGCGTCGTCG
>NZ_JAINRE010000191.1 GCF_020400595.1 Streptomyces naphthomycinicus
AAGGGCCGGGACGCGGAACGGCCGCTGTGGCTGGGCTCGTTGAAGTCGAACATCGGCCACACGCAGGCCGCCTCCGGCGTGGCCGGTGTGATCAAGATGGTGGAGGCCATGCAGCACGGCGTCCTGCCGCCCACGCTCCACGTGGACACGCCGTCCTCCCAGGTGGACTGGACCGCCGGGGCGGTGGAGCTGCTCACCGAAGCACGCGACTGGCCCGAGACCGGCCGCCCCCGCAGGGTCGGCGTCTCCTCCTTCGGGCTCAGCGGTACGAACGCC
>NZ_JAINRE010000192.1 GCF_020400595.1 Streptomyces naphthomycinicus
GGCATTCCATGCCGCCGGTGTTCGTCTCCTTCTCAGTGATCCTGAGCAGCAGGTCGAACTTCGACGTCCCCGTTTCCGTGAGTTCGCCGGCGAGGGTGAGGTGGGGCAGGCGCAGCTCGGCCGGTGCGTCGTTCTGGTAGGCGAGCATGACCTGGAACAGGGGGTGCCGGGACATGGAGCGGACCGGGTTCAGCGTCTCCACGAGATGCTCGAACGGCACGTCCTGGTGCGCGTACGCGGCCAGGTCCGTCTCCCGGACCCGCTCCACCAGC
>NZ_JAINRE010000193.1 GCF_020400595.1 Streptomyces naphthomycinicus
TGAGACCGTACGTTTCGCCGATGCCGTGGTGGCGTCGGGGGCCGGTGTCTTCGTGGAGTTGGCGCCGGATGCGGTGTTGTCGGGTCCGGTGGCTGAGTCGGTCGAGGGTGCGGTGTGTGTGCCGGCGCAGCGTGCGGGCAAGCCGGCCGCGCAGGCCGTCGTGACGGCACTGGGCGTGCTGCACGCCCACGGGGTGGACGTCGACTGGACCGGCTTCTTCGGTACCGGTGTCCGCCGTGTCGACCTGCCCACCTACGCCTTCCAGCGCGAAC
>NZ_JAINRE010000194.1 GCF_020400595.1 Streptomyces naphthomycinicus
GCCCACCAGGACGTGCCGTTCGAGCGGGTCGTGGACGCGGTGAGCCCCGCCCGGACACTGGCCCACCACCCCCTGTTCCAGGTGATGCTGACACTCGACTCCTTCACCCGGCGCGAGTCCGTGGCGAGTGGGCTGACCACGGAACCCGTGACCGGCGGTCCGCTGCCGGCCGGGCCCGACGGGGCCAAGTTCGACCTGACCGTACGGCTCTCGGAGCGGCGCTCCACGACCGCGACCGGTCCGTCGGGCGTCACGGGATCCATCGTCTATG
>NZ_JAINRE010000195.1 GCF_020400595.1 Streptomyces naphthomycinicus
ATCGCCATCGGGCCCGACCGCTTCCGCGAGATGCTCGACGGCTTCCGGATCGTCGACGACCACTTCCGCACCGCGCCCCCCGAGGCCAACGTCCCCCTGCTGCTCGGCCTGCTGGGCATCTGGTACGACAACTTCCACGACGCCCAGTCGCACGCCGTGCTGCCGTACAGCCACTACCTCTCCAAGTTCACGGCGTACCTCCAGCAGCTGGACATGGAGTCCAACGGCAAGTACGTCGCCCGGGACGGCAAGCAG
>NZ_JAINRE010000196.1 GCF_020400595.1 Streptomyces naphthomycinicus
GGGGCTGCCGTCCCGCTGCACCGACTTGCCGTTGGACTCCATGTCCAGCTGCTGGAGGTACGCCGTGAACTTCGACAGGTAGTGCGAGTACGGCAGCACCGCGTGGGTCTGGGCGTCGTGGAAGTTGCCGTACCAGATGCCCAGCAGGCCGAGCAGCAGCGGCGCGTTGGCCTCGGGGGGCGCGGTGCGGAAGTGGTCGTCGACGATCCGGAAGCCGTCGAGCATCTCGCGGAAGCGGTCGGGCCCGATGGCGAC
>NZ_JAINRE010000197.1 GCF_020400595.1 Streptomyces naphthomycinicus
ACCCACCAGGACGTGCCGTTCGAGCGGCTGGTGGAGGTGCTCAACCCCGCGCGCTCCCTCTCCCGGCACCCGCTCTTCCAGACGATGCTGGTGCTCCACCAGGGGGACGAGCCGGAGTTCCGGCTTCCGGGACTGCGCGCGCGAGCGGAGAACCCCGAGGCCCACGTGGCCAAGTTCGACCTCGCCTTCACCCTCCGCGAACGACGTACCGAGGACGGCGCCCCCGACGGTGTCGCGGGGAAGATCGAGTACT
>NZ_JAINRE010000198.1 GCF_020400595.1 Streptomyces naphthomycinicus
GCGCCGTCCGCCAGGGACAGGGCGCCCGCCACACACGCGGCCGCGATCTCCCCCTGCGAATGCCCCACCACCGCCGACGGCACGACGCCGTACGAACGCCACACCTCCGCCAGCGACACCATCACCGCCCACAACACCGGCTGCACCACATCCACCCGGTCCAGCCCCGGAGCACCCTCCACACCCCGCACCACATCCAGCAACGACCAGTCCACCCACGGCTCCAGAGCCGCCGCACACTCCCCCA
>NZ_JAINRE010000199.1 GCF_020400595.1 Streptomyces naphthomycinicus
ATCGAGGGGGCGCTGGCGGAGGCGTTCGCGGACATTCGCAGCCAGGCCCCGGTGGTGCCGTTCTTCTCGACGGTGACCGGTGAGTGGGTGCGCGAGGCGGGTGTCCTGGACGGCGGTTACTGGTATCGCAATCTGCGTGGTCAGGTCCGTTTCGGTCCGGCCGTCGCCGCTCTTCTCGCCGAGGGCCACACGGTGTTCGTCGAGTCCAGCGCCCACCCCGTCCTCGTCCAGCCGATCAACGAG
>NZ_JAINRE010000019.1 GCF_020400595.1 Streptomyces naphthomycinicus
GGCGGGGGGGGGGGGGGGCCGCGCCGCCCCCCCCCCCCCCCCCCACGCTCGGGGATCGTCGCGCTACGGCACCGCGACGGCCACCGGATCGACCTGGCCCTCACCGCCGACGCGGTCACCGGTGCCGACGGAACGCCCGCCGGCTACGTCGTCAGGGCCGGAACACCCGGCTCCACACTGGCCGCCCGGGCCTTCGAGCAGGCGTCCCTGTCCATGTCGGTCTTCGACCTCCAGCAGCGCTACCTCCGCCTCAACGACGCGGCCTGCAAGGTGATGGGCGTTCCCGAGGCCACCCTGACCGGCCGGTTCTTCCCGGACACCGTGGAGGACATCGAATACAACCGGGGGTTCCTGCGCCATCTGCGCGAGGTCGCCGAGACGGGCCGGCCGGTCCGCTACGAAAGCTTCGCCGGTGCCCCCTCCCTGAACCGGGAACACCTCTGGAGCATCGAGATGTGGCCGCTGCGGGCCGACTCCGGCGAACCGGACGCCGTCGCCATGGCCGCCTTCGACAACACCGAGCAGTACTGGGCCCGGCGCCGGCTCGCCCTGCTCAACGAGGCCGCCACCGGCATCGGCACCACGCTCGACGTCGTCCGCACCGCCGAGGAACTGATCGACATCCTCGTCCCGCGCTACGCCGACTTCGCCAGCATCGACCTGCTCGACTGGGTGCTCGGCCCGGACGAGCCGCCGACCGTCCCCGAGGGCGGGGTCGAGGTGCGGCGCGTCGCGCACGGCTCCACCCGCCCCGGCGATCCCGGAGCGGCCCTGGAGATCGGCGAGACCGACGTCTACCGGCCGACCACCCCGCTCGCCCGGGCCCTGCACGAGGGCAACGCCGTGCTCAGCCAGGCCGGCGAGCCGGAGTTCGTCGAGTGGCTCGCCGAACGCGACGCGCGCGCTCCCCGGGGCCGTCCCTTCCGCGAGGGCGTCCACTCCATGCTCGCGGTGCCGCTCCGGGCCCGCGGCACCACCCTCGGTGTCGCGGTCTGCGTCCGCATGGCCCACCCGGACGCCTACGGACCCGACGACTCCGTCTTCGCCGAGGAACTCGCCAGCCGCGCCGCCGTCTGCATCGACAACGCCCGCCGGTTCGCCCGCGAACGCTCCACCGCCCTCGCCCTGCAGCACAGCCTCCTCCCGCGCGGCCTGCCCGGACAGGCCGCGGTCGAGGTCGCCCACCGCTATCTGCCGTGCGGCTCGCTCGCCGGCATCGGCGGCGACTGGTTCGACGTCATCCCGCTCTCCGGCGGCCGCGTCGCCCTCGTCGTGGGCGACGTGGTCGGCCACGGCATCCAGTCCTCGGCCACCATGGGCCGGCTGCGCACGGCCGTCCGCACCCTCGCCGACGTAGACCTGCCCCCCGACGAACTCCTCACCCACCTCGACGACCTGGTCACCCACCTCGCGGCCGACGGCACCGGCGAGGAGGTCGCCGAACTCGGCGCGACCTGTCTGTACGCCGTGTACGACCCCGTCTCCCGCCGGCTCTCCCTCGCCGCCGCCGGACACCCGCCCCCGGCCGTCGTCCTGCCCGGCGGCACCGCCGAGCTGCTTCCCATGGCCGCCGGACCGCCGCTCGGCGTCGGGGGTCTGCCGTTCGAGGCGACCGAACGGGAGCTGCCCGAGGGCTCGGTCGTCGCCCTCTTCACCGACGGCCTGATCGACTACCGCGACCGGGACCTGGACGGCGCCGCCGAGGACCTGCTGCGGGCCTTCGGCGCGCCCGCCGACTCCCTCGACGCCCTCTGCGACGACGTACTGAAGGCCCTCCTGCCCGCCCAGCCCTGCGACGACGTCGCCCTGCTCCTCGCGCGCACCCGGGCCCTCGGCGCCGACCGGGTCGCCACCTGGGACGTCCCGCCCGACCCCGCCCATGTCGCGGTGGTCCGGCAGGCGGCCACCGAGCAACTGGCCGTCTGGGGGCTGGCGGAGGCCGCCTTCGTCACCGAACTCGTCGTCAGCGAACTCGTCACCAACGCCATCCGCTACGGCGCACCACCCATCCACCTGCGTCTGATCCGCGACCGGGCCCTCATCTGCGAGGTCTCCGACGCCAGTTCCACCTCCCCCCATCTGCGCCGGGCGCACGCCTACGACGAGGGCGGCCGGGGGCTGCTGCTCGTCGCCCAGCTCACCCAGCGCTGGGGCAGCCGGCAGACCGTCGCCGGCAAGACCATCTGGGCGGAACAGCCGCTGCCCGGCATCTGAACGCGCATGCGCGGCCCGGCTCCGGCGGGTCCCCGAGCGGAAGCCGCCGCGAACCCGGAGGCGCCAAGGACGCGTTGAGGCCGGACCCCCATGATCCGGGACCCTCGCGGCCGGCCGGAACGGGCCCGTGGGCCGGGGTCACTCCCGTCCGGCGTCGCCGGCGACCTGCGCCAGCGTGCGGCCCGTGCGCACCGAGCGGGCCCGCCGGGGGTCGGGCGTGCCGTGCCCGGCCGACCGTGCCGGGCCCTTGCGCACCAGCAGCCACGCCTCCTCCTCGTCCGCGCCGCCGCGGAAGCGGGTCAGCGAGTACTCGCCGTGGAGCTTGTCGCCGTGCAGCCGGAAGGTGGCGTGCCCGCGTTCCAGGGACTCCGCGAAGTCCACCGGGCGCCCTCCGCTGTCGTGGCCGAGCGGCTCGTAGGTGCCGCGGTCCCACACGATCACGGTGCCGCCGCTGTACTCGCCCTTCGGGATGACGCCCTCGAAGTCCTCGTACTCCAGCGGATGGTCCTCGGTCGGTACCGCCAGCCGCTTGTCCGCGGGGTCGGTGGACGGGCCCTTGGGGACGGACCAGGACTTCAGGACGTCCTCGACCTGGAGCCGGAAGTCGAAGTGCATCCGGCGCGCGTCGTGGATCTGGACCACGAAACGAGGCCCGCCCTCGCCGGCGGCCGCGTCGCCCGACGGCTCCCGGGTCCGCTCGAAGTCACGCCTGCCACGGTACGTCCGCAGCCGGTCCTCCGCTGTCACGTGCGGCTCCTTCCGTGCGCCCGCCTCACGCGTCCCCGGGTACCCCGGACCCGGCCGTTCGGCTCACGATGCCGTTCAGCTCCGCCATCGCGTCGTCCGGCAGCACCAGGTCCGCCGCCGCGATGTTCTCCCGCAGGTGCCCGGGGGAGGAGGTGCCGGGGATGAGCACGATGTTCGGGGAGCGCCGCAGCAGCCAGGCCAGCGCCACCTGTTGCGGCGAGGCCCCCAGCCGGGCGGCGACCTTCGCCGGCGTCCCGGACTGGAAGGGGGTGAACCCGCCGAGCGGGAAGTACGGCACGTAGGCGATGTTCTCCGCCGCCGTGCGCGCCAGCAGCGCGTCGTCCCGCCGGTCGGCCAGGTTGTACAGGTTCTGCACGGTCACCACCGGAGCGATCGCCCGCGCCTCGTCCAGCTGGGCGGCGGACGCCGTGCTCAGCCCGAGATGCCGGATCAGCCCCCGCTCCCGCAGCTCGGCCAGGGCACCGAACTGGTCGGCGACGGACGCCTCGTTCGGGGTGTCCATGTCGCCGAGCCGAAGATTGACCACGTCCAGCGCGTCCACGCCGAGGTTCCGCAGGTTGTCGTAGACCTGCGCCTTCAGGTCCTCGGGGTGCCGTGACATGATCCAGCTGCCGTCGGCTCCCCGCCGGGCCCCGACCTTGGTGACGAGGCGCAGGCTGTCCGGGTAGGGGCGCAGAGCCTCCTTGATGATCTCGTTGACGACGACCGGGCCGTAGAAGTCGGCCGTGTCGATGTGGGTGATGCCCGCCTCCACCACCGCGCGCAGCACCGCGACCGCCCGCTCCCGGTCCCGCGGCGGGCCGAAGACGTGCGGCCCGGCCAGCCGCATGGCGCCGTAGCCGACGCGGGTCAGGGTCAGGCCCGCGGCCGGGGTGACGGTGCCGCCGAGCTGTGCAGTCATGTCCTACCTCGCAGAATGTGCCGGCCACCGGACCTCCCGGCGGCCGCTGCCTCCACCCTGCGCCCGGGCCAGGCCGGCACGGCAGTGCCCCCGTGTTCCTGGGAGTGACAGGACCAGTCACCGCCGCCCGGCCCGGCCGTACGGTGGTGCCGTGGACGGATCGAACGCACTGGGCGAGTTCCTGCGCGCCCGCCGGGCGCTGGTACGGCCCGAGGAGGTGGGGCTGCCCGGCGGCGGACTGCGGCGGGTGCCGGGGCTGCGCCGCGAGGAGGTCGCGATGCTCGCCGGCATCAGCTCCGACTACTACCTGCGCCTGGAGCAGGGCCGCGACCGCAACCCCTCGGTGCAGGTGCTGGAGGCCATCGCCCGGGTGCTGCGGCTGGACACCGACGCCACCGCCCACCTCGTGGGGCTCGCCCAGGAACGGCCCGCGTCCGGCGCCCGTCCCGGACACCGGACGCGGCGGGTTCCGGCGAGCCTGCTCCAGCTCATCGACGGCTGGCCGCGCACCCCCGCCTACCTCCAGAACCGCTACACCGACTGCCTCGCCGCCAACGCCCTCGCCACCGCGCTCACCCCGAACTACGCGCCCGGCGTCAACCTGCTGCGGGCCGTGTTCCTCGACCCCGCCGAGCGCGCGCTGCGCCGCGACTGGGCGGACCTCACCGCCGAGGGCGTGGCCGCGCTGCGGTCGGGGGCCGGGACGGACCCGGACGACCCCCGGCTGCGCGACCTGGTCGGCGAGCTGTCCCTGCGCAGCGAACGCTTCCGCACCCTGTGGGCCCGCCACGAGGTCCGCCCCCGGCACGGCCGGGTGAGCCACCTCAGCCACCCCCAGGTCGGCGACCTCGACCTGCACTCGGACAAACTGTCCGTGGACGGCACCGACGGGCTCACCCTGGTCGTCTTCCACGCCGAGCCCGGCAGCCGCAGCGCCGAGCTGCTGGACATCCTCGGCAGTCTCGTCGCGCCGCGCCCCGGCGACAGCCCGCGCACACACGAGCGGGCGGAGGAGTCCTAGAGTCCCCGCCCCCTCGGACCTCGCGCGTCCTGGGCCCGCCGGCGCCGTCCGTGTTCCGGAGGACGGCGATCCGGTGGCTCGCCGTCCGAGGACCGGGAGTGTCACGATCTCTGCGTGAGCGACACGACGAGCACCGGAGGGCGCATGACGACGCACAGGGCAGGCGTGGACGAGGCCGAGCACGTCGCGGGCGTGGAGGTGAAGCCGGTCGCCGGGCACATCGGCGCCGAGATCACCGGCGTCGACCTCGCCGCCCCGCTGGACGAGCGGGTGGTCGCGCTCATCCGGCACGCGGTGCTGCGCTGGAAGGTGGTGTTCTTCCGCGGACAACGACTGGACCATGCCGGGCACATCGCCTTCGCGCGCCGCTTCGGCGAGCCGGTCCTCCTCCCCGGCCGCGGCCCGCACTCGCCGCCCGGCTTCCCCGAGATCGAGACCACCGCCGACCGGCTGGAGCTGTCCGGAAGGTACGGCATGGAGCGCGACGAGTGGCTTCAGCGGCGCCGGCACACCCTGCTGCGCGGCTGGCACTGCGACCACGGCACCCGGATCGACCCGCCGGCCGCGACCGTCCTGCGCGCCGAGAGCGTCCCGCCCTACGGCGGCGACACCACGTGGGCCAATCTGGCCGCCGCCTATGCCGGGCTGTCCGCGCCGGTCCGCGCCTTCGTGGACGGGCTGCGCGCCGAACACCGGCTGGGCGTCGGCTACCAGCCCCGGCTCGGCGGCGACGCGTACGCCCGCAGGCTGCTGGACGAACAGGTCGCCTCCGTGCACCCGCTCGTCCGGGTGCACCCGGAGACCGGGGAACGGGTGCTGTTCGTGAACGGCTACTACGTGGAGCAGATCGTGGACGTCTCCCGGCCGGAGAGCGCGGCGCTGCTGGAGATGCTGCTGGAGCAGGCGGTGCGTCCCGAGTACACGGTCCGCTTCCGCTGGGAGCCCGGCAGCGTCGCCTTCTGGGACAACCGGGCCACCATCCACCTCGCGCCGGGCGACCACACCCATGTGGGCGCCGCGCGGGTCATGCACCGGGTGATGCTCCACGGCGAGGTGCCGGTCGGCGTCGACGGGCGGCCGTCCGAACCGCTCGTCGGCACGGAAGCGGGCCGGTGGTGACCCGCCGGCCGCACGGCGGGCCGGCGCTGCCTCAGGCGCCGGGCCGCCAGCCCAGCGCGGGCCCCAGCCTCGTCGCCATGTCCGTCAGGATCTGCACGTAGTCCTCGTGCCCGAAGGTGAACGGCAGCGCGAACGCCACCTCGTCGACCTCGCGGAACGCCGCGTGCGCGTGCAGCCGCTCGGCCAGCTCCGCCGAGGTGCCGACCAGGTCCGGCGCGAACAGCAGTCGTGCCGGGCCCTGCGGGGAGGCCGTGCGGGGCAGCCGCCCGGCGGCGTACTCCGCGTACCGGGCGCGCTGCTCGGGGCTCGCCGAGTCGGTGGGGATCACCACCAGGCCCTGGGAGACGCGGGCCGCCTCGCCGTCGGGGTGGTGGGCCCGGAACTCCCGGATGTGGGACAGCTGGATCCCGGCGAAGTCCCACGGCCCGCCCGTCTCCCCGGCGCCCTCCGCCTTGACGACGCTGCTGGTCAGGAAGTTCATGCCGTGCTCGCCGGCCCAGCGTGCCGAGCCGAGGCTGCCGCCGCCGTACCACAGTCGCCGCCCGAGCCCCGGGGAATGCGGCTGCACGACGTCCGAGGTGTATTCGACATGCGGCTGCCGCCCGGCCGCGAAGCCCTCGGCCCCGCCGAAGTCGGTGGCGGGCTTGCCGCGCACCAGGTCCAGCAGCCGCCGTACCCGCTCGTGACCGAAGTCCTCCGCGTCGGCGGTGTCCGGGTAGAGGGCGCCCTTGACCTGTTCGTAGTGCGCCGGCGGCCCCACGCTGACGCCCGGGTTCAGCCGGCCGCCGGAGAGCACGTCGACGGTCGCCAGGTCCTCGGCGAGCCGCAGCGGGTTCTCCCAGCCCAGCGGAGTGACCGCGGTGCCCAGTTCGATCCGGCGGGTCCGCTGCGAGGCGGCGGCCAGGACGGCGACCGGGGACGAGATGCCGTACTGGAGATGACGATGGCGCACCCAGGCGCTGTCGAATCCGAGCCGCTCACCCAGCTCGATGATCTCCAGCGTGGCCTCGTGGCCCCGGCCCGGGTCCGCCGCGTCGAACATGCCGATGGTGAGGAACCCCAGCTTGCGCAGGGGGCGAGGGGTGGACGGCACGGGTTCCTCCAGCGGTCGTACGTCTGCTCCGCCCGATTCTGGCAGGCGAGTGTGACAACCGTGTGATCAGTTCGAGCGAGTGGCGGGCAGCGGGATGACGACCTCGTCCTCGACCGGCGGATCGACCTCCTGCGCACGGTTGCCGGTCGCCGCGAAACAGCGCAGCCGGACCGCGTCGGGTGCGACGTCCAGCCGCAGGAAGCACTTGAAGAACGGCGGACTGTAGGTGGTGGAGGACGGGGAGAACAACTGGGTGTAGATCTTCCGCACCGGCAGCCGGAACCGGGCGGGCCGGTCGGGGCGGCGGCCGGTCCCGAGGAGGCCCGCGACCAGGCGGGTCCGGCGGGTGACCCGGGCGTCGGGGCCGGGAGCGCGGCCCGGCTCGATGCCGAGCCGTTCGGAGACCACGGCCGTCGCCTCCGCCTCGGTCAGACGGAAGAACCGGCGCAGCCGGAGCCGGCGGCCGTACAGGCGGCTGTAGAAGGCGAGCGAGTCGCCGCGCAGCGGATAGCAGCGGAACTCGCGCTCGGTGACCCCGCCGACCGACACCCGCGGGATGGTGTGCGTGGCATGCATGAACGCGCCGCCGCCGCCCGCGACGACGTACTGGATCGTCCGGCCGCCGACGGCCACCGGATAGCGCTGGTAGTTGTGGATGTCGCCGCCGATCGCGGCCACGTAGTGGTGTTCCGGGGCCCGCACGATGTCGTCCACCGTGCCACCGCCCTCGATGGGACAGGGGTGGTGCTCGCCGTCGACGTACAGCGGCGAACCGGTGACGAGGATCTTCGGCCGGGGGCCCTGGGACATCTCCCGCAGCCAGGCGCCCTGTTCGGCGTCGATCGTGCCGAGCAGACCGGTGTCGAGGCCGATGATCCGCACCGGTCCCGCGTCGATCGCCCAGTACGGGCCCGGCTGCACGGCCTGTTGTTCCGGCGCCGGCCGCAAGGCCCGTGCGTCGGCGAGCCGTTGCTCGTCGGCGGGGCGCGGCCGGTGCCACAGCAGGGAGCGCCACCAGGCGCGGCCGAGCGGGCGGGGCCGGGGCTCGGGGTCGAGCGGCGGGGTGTCGGCGCAGAAGACGCGCATGAAGGCGCCGAGGTCCTCGTACCAGTCGTGGTTGCCCGGTATCGCGTAGATCGGCGCGGGGTAGTCCTGGTACGGCCGGAAGAACTTGCGGCCGTAGTCGTCGGCGCTGCCGACCGGATAGATGACATCACTGGCGAGCACGGTGAAGTCCGTGCCCTGACCGGCCTTCAGGAAGCCCGGCACGGCGGCGTACTGGGAGTCGCCCCCCTCGCCGGTGTCCCCGATGACCATGAAGGAGAACCGTTCCGGTACCTCCCGCCGGATCAGCTTGTCGGCGGGGGCTCCCGCCGCCGCACGCCGGGCCACCCAGCGGCTGCGGGTGCGGCCGGTCGGATCGCCGAACCAGGACGCCAGTACGCCGTTGCGGGCGGCCCACAGGATCCGGGGGTTCAGCCACGACAGCTTCTCGACGTGGTCCGGCATCAGCCGCTTGTAGGTGCCGGGTTCGGCCGCGCCCCAGCCGGCGCCCTGTGCGGTATCGCGTGAGGAGTCAGACACGCGTGCACGGTAACAACGCGCCGGTCAGGACGGGGATACCGGGGGCCCGGCCCAACACCCCCGCGTTCGGGCCGGGTTCGGCCCGCTACGCTGAGCGCGCCTCCGCGCCCCTCCTTCCGGAACGGAACCAAGCCATGGAACTCACCTTCGCCGGCCGGGTCGTCGAGTGGCGGGGGCCGTCGCCGTACTACTTCGTCGCCGTGCCGGAGCAGGAGTCCGCGGACATCCGCGAGGTGGCCGCCCTGGCCACCTACGGCTGGGGCGCGATCCCGGTCGAGGCGAGGATCGGCGGGACCGGCTTCACCACGTCGCTCTTCCCCAGGGAGGGCGCGTATCTGCTGCCGCTGAAGAGTGCCGTCCGTACCCCCCAGGGGCTCGCGGTGGGCGACGAGGTGGCCGTGGAGCTGACCGTGCGTCTGTGAGACACCCGGATCCGGCGCACGGCTCCCCGGTCACGGCGGCGGACTCAGCGGTGGACGAGCCGGCGGACCAGTTCGGGGGTCCACTGGACGTACTCGATCTCCGTTCCGTCGGCGTGGCGGGCGTAGAGGAACCGCCCCGTCGGGCTCGGAGCCGGGGGAGTGGTGATCGTGGCGCCGGCCGACCGCAGCGTCTCCTGAAGGGCGTCGAGGTCGTCGACGACGACGGTGGCGGAGGCGTGGGCGTATTTCGCGCGTTCCTCGGCGGGGCCGGCGATGACCAGGAAGTCGCCGACGGCGGCCAGTTCGACCGCCTGGAACGCCAGCCGCAGATCCGGCTCCGCGCCGGTGAGCCGCCTCAGCAGGGGCAGCGCCCGGTCCAGGTCGTCGCTCCACAGGCGGGCATACGTCTTCAGGATGCTCACGGGCACGCTCCACTCCTCGTCGCTTCCGGTCACTCGGGAACCGTAGGTGAGCAGTCCCCGACGTGGAAGAACGCACTTTCCGGTGACCGAGGAACCCCGGGGTAACCGACAGGAGAGCCGGTCGGGGCGGCGCAGTGCGGTCCGGGGCCCGGTCCGGCCGGGACGTGGCGGAAGGCGGCCGGGACCGGCCGGCGTCGCGATTCGGACCGATAGGGAAAACCCTCGATTGACCCGCCGTGAGGTGACATGGCTCGGTCAATCCTGTCATTCTCCCTCCGCACGCTGATCCACCCCACCGGTTCATGGATCACGGTCCCGCACAGCTCAGCTCACCCGGGCGACAGACCCGTCTGCCCGTCTGTCACCGGCCGCCGACCGGCGGCCGCAGCAGGAGGAGTACGAGTGAGACCCCACAGTCCCCTTCCCCACAAGCGAGCCACGGCCGCAGCCGCCCTGGTCTCCACCGCGGCCTTCCTCGCCGTCGGACTCCAGGCATTCCCGGCGACCGCCGCCCAGGCCGCTCCCCACCCCGGCCCGCTGCGCACCGGCGGCCTGGAGGCCAAGCTCAGCCCGGCCCAGCACCAGGCGCTGGTCAAGAGCGCTCGGCAGCAGACCGGCACGACCGCCCGCACCCTCGGCCTCGGGGCCCAGGAGAAGCTGGTCGTCAAGGACGTCGTCAAGGACAACGACGGCACCCTGCACACCCGGTACGAGCGTACGTACGCCGGTCTGCCCGTCCTCGGCGGCGACCTGGTCGTGCACACCCCGCCCGCCTCGCTGGCCAAGGGGACCGTGAGCACCACCTTCAACAGCAAGCGCAGGATCCAGGTGCGCTCCACCACCGCGACCTTCACCAAGGCCGCGGCGGAGACCAAGGCGCTGAAGGCCGCGAAGGCCCTGGACGCCGAGAAGGCCACCACCGACAGCGCCCGCAAGGTGATCTGGGCGGGCAACGGCACCCCGAAGCTCGCCTGGGAGACGGTGATCGGCGGCTTCCAGGACGACGGCACGCCCAGCCAGCTGCACGTCGTCACCGACGCCACCACCGGCAAGGAGCTGTACCGGTACCAGGCGGTCAAGACGGGCACCGGCAACACCCAGTACAGCGGCAGCGTCACGCTGGGCACCACGCTGTCGGGTTCGACGTACCAGCTGTACGACACCACGCGCGGCGGTCACAAGACCTACAGCCTCAACAAGGGGACCTCCGGCACCGGCACCCTGATGACCGACGCCGACGACGTCTGGGGCGACGGGACCGGCTCCAACACCCAGACCGCCGGCGCCGACGCCGCCTACGGCGCCCAGGAGACCTGGGACTTCTACAAGAACACCTTCGGCCGCAGCGGCATCCGCAACGACGGCGTCGCCGCCTACAGCCGTGTCCACTACAGCAGCGGCTACGTCAACGCCTTCTGGGACGACAGCTGCTTCTGCATGACCTACGGCGACGGCTCGGGCAACACCCACGCCCTGACCTCGCTGGACGTGGCCGGCCACGAGATGACCCACGGCGTCACCTCCAACACCGCCGGCCTGGAGTACAGCGACGAGTCGGGCGGTCTGAACGAGGCCACGTCCGACATCTTCGGCACGGGCGTGGAGTTCTACGCCAACAACTCCAAGGACGTCGGTGACTACCTCGTCGGCGAGAAGATCGACATCAACGGCGACGGCTCGCCGCTGCGTTACATGGACAAGCCGAGCAAGGACGGCGGCTCGGCCGACAGCTGGTACAGCGGCGTCGGCAACCTCGACGTGCACTACTCCTCGGGTCCCGCGAACCACATGTTCTACCTGCTGTCCGAGGGCAGCGGCACCAAGGTCATCAACGGTGTGACCTACAACAGCCCCACCTCCGACGGGGTCGCCGTCACCGGCATCGGCCGGGCCGCCGCGCTCCAGATCTGGTACAAGGCGCTGACGACGTACATGACGTCCAGCACCAACTACGCGGACGCCCGTGCCGCGGCCCTGCGCGCCGCCTCCGACTTGTACGGGGCCAACTCCGCGCAGTACGCCGGAGTGGGCAACGCCTTCGCCGGCATCAACGTCGGCAGCCACATCAACCCGCCGGGCAACGGGGTGACGGTCACCAACCCGGGCAGCCAGTCCGCCACCGTCGGCACCGCCGTGAACCTCCAGATCCAGGCGAGCAGCACCAACAGCGGCGCGCTCGGCTACAGCGCCTCCGGCCTGCCCACCGGTCTGTCGATCAACAGCTCGACCGGACTGATCTCCGGTACGCCCACCGCGGCGGGCTCGTACAGCACCACCGTGACGGTGACCGACTCCACCGGCGCGACCGGGACCGCGACCTTCTCCTGGACGGTCAGCACGACCGGCGGCGGCTGCACCTCCCAGCAGCTGCTGAGCAACCAGGGCTTCGAGTCCGGCAACACCGGCTGGACCGCCACCAGCGGCGTCATCACCACCGACAGCGGTGAGGCGGCCCACAGCGGCTCCTACAAGGCCTGGCTGAACGGCTACGGCTCCACGCACACCGACACGCTGTCCCAGTCGGTGACGATCCCCGCGGGCTGCAAGGCGACCCTGACCTTCTACCTGCACATCGACACCGCCGAGACCACCACCAGCACCCAGTACGACAAGCTGACGGTGACCGCCGGTTCGAAGACCCTCGCGACCTACTCGAACCTCAACAAGGCATCCGGCTACAGCCAGAAGACCTTCGACCTGTCCTCGCTGGCGGGCTCGACGGTCACGCTGAAGTTCAACGGCGTGGAGGACTCCTCGCTGCAGACCAGCTTCGTCGTGGACGACACGGCCCTGACGACCGGCTGAGCCCCTCGCGCGCACGGTCCCGCACCCCGTTCCTCGGGTGCGGGACCGTGCCGTGTCAGCTCAGCGGATCCAGTGTCAGATACGCCTGCTGCGGGTTGCCGTCGTGCACCAGCGACTCCTGGTTGCCGACGTCGTCGAAGGCGAAGGCGTACGCCTTGCCGTCGGCCATCTGCGCATGGATCCTGCGGGCGTACTGGTTGGTCACCGCGTCCTGGTAGAAGTTCGCCGTCGTGGTGTCCGGCTGGTTGGGGTTGACCAGCAGGGTCGAGCGGTTGAAACCGGCGCAGAGGGTGCGGGAGATGGGGCCGCGGACCTGGTCGTTGGGTGCGTCCAGCAGCTTGTGGCAGCCGAAGACGCTGGCCGCGTCGGGCTTCTGGAAGCTGGTGACGACCGCGCCGGAGCCGTTGGTGAAGTTCATGACGTTCCCCGAGACCCGGCCGTAGTACTTGGTGTTCGGCTGGTCGGCGAACGGGGTGACGGTCAGGGTCGACGTCGTGTACTTCTGCCAGACGCGGTTGACGTAGTCGTCCATCGCGTTCGCCGGCAGGGCGCCGGTCTCCACGCCGTACAGCGGGGACAGCGCGCGCAGCACGGTCCCGTCGGAGCGGGTCTGGATCAGGCCCGCCCAGCCGCCCGACTGTCCGCGCAGGGAGCTGAAGAAGCCGGACCAGCCGCCGGACTTCAGATGCCCGGTGGTGCTCACCCCGCCGTCGGCGCGCTGCACCCCGACCGCGTACGGCGCCGAGAACATGTCCACCTGGGTGCTGTTGAGCCACAGCCCGGAGTCGTTGAGCGTGTACTCCGACCAGTTGAAGAGGATGTTCCGGTTGGGGTCGGAGGGGTTCTGCACGGCCGGCTGCACCAGTCCGCCGGTGGTGAGCCTGAAGTCGAGCTTCTGGCCGTAGGAGAAGTAGATCCGGCCGGAGAACTTCGGGATGCGGATGGTCTTGGACTGACCGGCGGCCGGGCCGGGTATCGCCGCGTCCGGCGCGGGAGTCGGCGGGTTCCCGCCCGCCGGCCAGGCGTGGAAGGCGCCGTTCGCGTCGGCCCAGCCCTGCCGTCCCGAGGACAGCTGGGTGCCGAGGTCGTAGACGTAGACCGGTTCGGAGCGGCCCGAATTGTTGGTGATCTTCAGCGGGATGGTGTCCGGCACCGCGGCACCGGCGCTTCCCGGTGCGCTGAGCGCGAGCAGCCCGCCGAGCAGGGCCGCGGCGGCCGTCAGGGGCAGTGCCCGGCGCGTGAGCCTGTGAGGCACTCTCCACCTCCGTGTGGGGTCGGGGTCGTACGGAATTGGTCCGTACCTGTTTGAGAGCGCTCTCAGACTCCGTGCTCAGGCGGGTGCATGTCAATGACCCGGACGGGATCCGGCCCGGCGTCCACCGCCGGGCCGGGCGCCGGGCCGTCGGCCCGAAGGCGCCGGGCCGCGCGTCGGATCGTGTGCGCGAACCGCGCCCGGCCGGGCGTCAGAAGGTACGCGCGAGCAGGTCGAGCAGCGCCGCCCAGTGCCGCTCGTCGGCCGCCCCGTCGTAGGCGGGCGTGTCCGCCTGGGTGTAGCCGTGCCGGGCGCCGGCGTAGACCTCGCAGGTGTGCCGCACTCCGGCGGCGGTCAGGGCGTCCTCGAAGCGCGCCACCTGCTCCGGGGGGAGCGAGGCGTCCTCGTCGGCATGCCCGAAGTACAGCTCCGCGGTGATCCGCGGGGCTTCGAGGTGCGGGCTGTCGGGATCGTCGGTGGCGAGGCGTCCGCCGTGGAAGCCGGCCCCCGCCGCGACCCGCTCCGGGTGGGCGCCCGCGGTCCACAGCACGAGCCGGGCGCCCATGCAGTATCCGGTGAGCGCCACGGGGCCGGCGGACACCTGCGGGCTGTCGGCCAGCCACCGCAGATAGGCGCCCGCGTCCCGCCGGACGAGATCCGGGGTCAGTCCGGCCACGACCGGGCCGAGCCGCTCCCAGATGGTGGGGTCCGCGCCCGGGTCGATGAACTCGGGCAGGTCCACGACCGGCGCCCGGCCGAGGCGGTAGAACGCGTTCGGCATCAGCACGGTGTAGCCGGCGGCGGCCAGCCGGTCGGCCATCGTCCTCAGGTACGGTCGGGGCCCGTAGGCGTCCTGGTAGAACAGCACGCCCGGACGGGGGCGTCCGTCGGCCGGATGGACGACGTAGGCATCGGCGACGCCGTCCTCGGTCGGGACGTCGACAACGTCTCCCTGGACATCGGTCATGGTGAGCAGGCCCTCCCTCGGGGAACGGGGGCCGGCGGCGCCGCCCTCGGCGCCGCGGCCGTGCCCCATGCTGTCACGCCAAGATCGACACCCCGCATCCGGTGCGCCCGGCGCTCACTCGAAGCGGCTCGTGTCTCCCGCGCCCCGCCGGACGATCTCCGCCTCGCCGCCCGAGAAGTCGACCACGGTCGTGGGCTCGGTGCCGCAGTCGCCCGAGTCGACCACCGCGTCCACCGCGTGGTCGAGCCGGTCCTTGATCTCCCAGCCCTGGGTCAGCGGTTCCTCCTCGTCCGGCAGCAGCAGCGTGCTCGACAGCAGCGGCTCGCCCAGCTCGGCCAGCAGCGCCTGGGTCACCACATGGTCGGGGATGCGCACGCCCACGGTCTTCTTCTTCGGGTGCTGCAGCATCCGGGGCACCTCACGGGTGGCGGGCAGGATGAAGGTGTAGCTGCCCGGCGTCGAGGCCTTGACGGCCCGGAACACGTCGTTGTCCACCCGGACGAACTGGCCGAGCTGCGCGAAGTCCCGGCACATCAGCGTGAAGTGGTGCCGGTCGTCCAGCCGGCGGATGGAACGGATCCGGTCGATGCCGTCCCGGCTGCCCAGCCGGCAGCCGAGCGCGTAACAGGAGTCGGTCGGGTACGCGATGAGCGCGTCCGAGCGGATCGCGTCGACGATCTGGGAGACGCTGCGCGGCTGGGGGTTCTCGGGGTGCACGTCGAAGTACTTCGCCATCTGCCGAGCTTATGCCGTCCCCGGGCACGGGGCGCGCAGCCGCGGTACCGCCACGGGCGACACCTATGACCTCATACCTTTTTGACACGGGTATGAAGTCATACCTACTCTGAGGGCGTGTCCGGATCCAGCGCTCCCCAGCGGGACGTCGACAGCGTCGCCTCGGCGCTCGCCGACGCCCTGCCCGCGCTGCACCGGGCCCTGGACCGGCTGGTCGCCCGCGACTACGCCCTCCCCAAGCCCCCCGAGGGGCAGCTGAACCTCCTCCGCCATGTCGCCGAGCACCACGGCACCACCGTGCGCGAGGCCGCCGACGCGCTGCTGATGAAGCCCAACAACGTCAGCGCGCTCGTCACCCAGCTCACCGAACAGGGCCTGCTGGAGCGCCGGCGGGACAGCGCCGACAAGCGTGTCGCCCGACTGCACCCGACGGCGGTCGCCCGGCAGCGCCTGGACGAGGTGCACGTCCTCCAGGCCGCCCACCTCACCGAGGCGCTGCTGTCCCTGACCGAGGGCGAGCTGGACGCGCTCGGCTCCGCCCTCGGCGCCCTCCACTCGCTGACGCACCGGCTGCACCCCGCCGCACGCTGACCCGAACGCCGTCACGTCCCCGCGCCTGGCCGCCCGGGACGGTCCGCTTCCGCGTGCCCGTGTTCTCCGCACCCCTTTCCGACCCGTATCAGACGAGGCTCTCCCATGCCGTCCACCTCCGTGGATCACTCCGCCGTGCCCGCGCTCCCCGCGGCTGCGGCCACCGCCGCCGCCCGGCGGCGCGCCAACCCCTGGCTCACCCTCTGCGCGGTCGCCTTCGGCCTGTTCATGGTTCAGCTCGACGGATCCGTCGTGGCGATCGCCAACCCCGAGATCGGCCGCGAACTGCACGCGTCCACCGCCCAGTTGCAGTGGGTCACCAACGCCTACCTGCTCGCCCTCGCCGCCACCCTCATCCTCGGCGGCAAGCTCGGCGACCGGTTCGGGCGGCGCACCTTCTACCTCGCCGGCGTCGCCGGATTCGCGCTGTCCTCCGTCGCCATCGGGCTGTCCGGCTCCATCACCGGCGTCGTCGCCTTCCGTGCGCTCCAGGGAGTCTTCGGCGGTCTGCTGATGCCGAACACCCTCGGCCTGCTGCGGGCCGTGTTCCCGCCCCGCAGGTTCGGCATGGCCGTCGGCATCTGGGCGATGGTCTCGGCCGTGTCCACGGCCCTGGGCCCGATCGTCGGCGGTCTGCTGGTGGAGCATGTCAGCTGGGAGTCCGTCTTCTACATCAACCTGCCCATCGGCGTGCTCGCCTGCGCCTTCAGCGCGTTCGTGCTGCCCCGGTCGAAGAACGCGGGCAGGCACCACCGCTTCGACGTCACCGGTGTGGTCCTGCTCGCGCTCGGCCTGCTGAGCGTCGTCTTCGGCGTCGTCAAGGGCGAGACCTGGGGCTGGACGTCCGCCGGCACCTGGGGCGCGATCCTCGCCGGCCTGCTGCTCCTCGTCGTCTTCGGCCGCCACGAGACGCGCGTCGCGCACCCGCTGCTGCCGATGCGGCTCTTCCGCAACCGCGCCCTCACGATCGGTACGGTCATCACCGCGCTCAACTTCTTCGTCATGCTGGGCGTGATCTTCTTCATCATGCTCTACCTCCAGAACGTGCGCGGTCTGACGCCCGTTCAGGCGGGGGTGCGCACCCTGCCGCTGAGCCTCGCCTCTCTCGTCGCCTCGCCGCTCGGTGCCGCCCTGACCCAGCGCTTCGGCGCCCGCTTCTGCATGCCGCTGGGCATGCTGCTCCAGGCCGTCGCGTGCTTCACCATGCTCGCCTGGTCCGGCGACTCCTCGTACGCCACCATGTGGCCGCCGTTCGTCGCGCTCGGCCTAGGCGTCGGCATGGTGCTCTCCGCGTCGTCCGACGCGATCGTCGGCAACGCGCCCGTACAGGACGGCGGGGTGGCCGGCGGCCTCCAGGCCACCACGCTCCAGATCGGCGGCGCCCTCGGCACGTCCGTGCTGGTCTCCGTCATCAGCGCCCGCGTCGGTACCACCCTGCGGACCGAGCTGACCGCCGCCGGAGTGCCCCGGGCCCTGGCGGAGAAGCTGGCGGAAGCCAAGGACGCGGTGGCGATGGGCGTGGCGCCCGTCTCCGGGAGCATGCCCGGCACCCTCCGGGCGGCCGTGGCCGAGGGCAGCGGCCGGGCGTTCCTGAACGGCCTGCACGCCGCAGCGGTGCTCAGCGGCGTGCTCTGCCTGCTGGGCGCGGTCCTCGCGGCGGCCGGTATGCGGGGCGGGGCGGCGCGACAGGCGGAGTGAAAGGGCGCCCGGCGGCGACCGGAACCCGCCGGGGGGAGGCGGCCGGGCGCCGCGGGGCGGCCTGACGGCCGGGCCCGTTCCGCCCTCTGCGCCGCCCTCCGGCGATCGTCCGGAATTCGCCTGCGTACTTCCCGCATGAGCGGGCATCGGAACTCTGAGCCGCCCGGGGCCGTCCCCCCGCCCCGGGCGTGGCGTCTCCGCCGGCGGCCCACCCCCCCCCGGGCCGTCGGCGGAGTTCGGTCCCACAACCCCGGCCGCCGAGGCCGGCCGGGGCGCGGGCCCTCAGCCGACCAGCCGGACCGGGATCTCCTGCCAGCCGTGCGCGATGAACGAGGGCACGTGGCGCAGTCCGCCGGACGGTACGGCCAGGCGCATCGCGGGGAACCGGGAGAACAGGGCGGGCAGCGCGGTCAGGGCCTCCAGCCGGGCCAGCGGGGCCCCGACGCAGCGGTGCACGCCGATCCCGAACGCCAGATGGTCCTCGGCCGCCCGTGCCGCGTCGAAGACGGCCGCGTCCGGACCGTAGTGCGCCGGGTCCAGGCCCGCGGCGGCGTACGTCGTGATGATCGCGTCCCCGGCCGGAATCGTCACGCCGCCGACCGTCAGCTCCTCCACCGCGAACCGCAGCGGCAGCGCGGCGATGGACGGGTGCACCCGCAGGGTCTCGTCGACCACCGCGTTCCAGCCGACCTCTCCCGCGCGCACCGCGGCCGACTGCGCCGGATCCGTCAGCAGCGCCACCACGGCGTTGCCGATCAGATTGACGGTGGTCTCGAACCCGGCTCCCACCACCAGCAGCAGGGTGTGCAGCAGCTCCTCGTCCGAGAGCCGGTCGCCGCCCTCGTGCACCCGGATCAGCTCCGTGGTGATGTCGTCGCCCGGACGGGCCCGCCGGTGCTCGATCAGCGCGCCCAGCACCGAGCCGATCCGCTCGTGCACGGACGCCGCGAACTCGGGGTTCGGATCGGAGGTGTCCATGAAGTCGGTGATGAGACGCGCGGCGCCGGGCCGCAGCTCCTCCGGTACGCCGAGGAGTTCGCAGATCATCCGCATCGGCAGCGGATGCGCGAGCCCGGTCCGCAGATCGACCGTACGGCCGTCGGCTCCCTCGGCCTCCAGCGCGTCCAGGAGTTCGGCCGTCAGAGCGGCCACCCGGGGCCGCATGGCCTCCGTGCGCCGGTGGGTGAAGCTCGGTGCCACCAGCTTGCGCAGCCGGGCGTGGTCGGCGCCGTAGGTGGAGAGCATGCTGACCACGCCCACCCAGTTCGCCATCCAGCGCCAGGACGGGTGCTTGTCCAGCTCCGGCCACAGCCGCCAGTGCCGGCGCGCGTCCTTGCTGACACGAGGATCGAGGACGAGGTCTTTGAGGGCGTCGTAGCCGGTGGGCGCCCAGGCGGGGATGGAGCCGGGAAGTTCGACGGGCACGACGGGGCCGAGGGCGCGCAGCCGGGCGCTCTCCGCCACGATGTCGGAGCCGAAGGGGTCGAGGGGGATGCGGTCGGTGACGGTCACGACTGTCTCCAGACTGGTCGGCCTTCCACGAGGCGGTACCGGTTCCAGTACAGCGCGTCACCGGCCGTGTGCACAGCGGCAGGGGGCGGGCGGCGCGGTATCCGGCCGGATCGGCGCTCTACCGGGCGGCCGGTGCGGCGGGCAGGTCGAACACGTGCCGGGGGGAGAGGATCTCCGTGACGGCCTCGCCGAACAACGTGCCGGGCTCGTTCCCGCGGTGGTCGATGTCGGTGTTGAGCAGCACCACGACGGTCGTGCGGGTGGCCGGGAAGTAGATGGTCAGCGATTCGTAGCCGGGCAGGGAGCCGTTGTGGCCGATCCATCCCTGCACGTCGAAGACGCCCAGGCCGTAGCCGGTGCCCGGGATCGACGTGGCCGGGGTGACGAGCCGCTGTCTCTGCGTCGCGGCGCTGATCAGGCGCTTGCCGTCGGGCAGTACCCCGGTCGCGACGGTGGGGGCCCAGATGCGCAGGTCGTGCAGCGTGGAGATCATCGCGCCGGCCGCCCAGCCCCAGGAGGGGTTCCAGCCGGCGGTCTCGGCGACCCTGCCGTTCGCCGTCTGGTCGGTGTACCCCTGTGCGTGCGGCGTGGGGAACTCGGCGCCCTGGGGGAAGACCGTGTCCGTCATGCCGGCCGGGTCGAGGATGTGCCTCTCGATGTACTCCCCGAGCCGGCGGCCGCTCTCCTTCTCCACGACCAGGCCGAGCAGGATCAGGTTGGTGTTGCTGTAGTAGAACTTGGCCCCCGGCCGGAACATCACCGGATGCCGGAAGGCGTAGCCGAGCAGCTGGCGGGGAGTGAAGGAGCGCCGGGGGTCGGACGTCAGCGCCCGGTAGAAGCCGTCGTCCGCGGAGTAGTTGAACAGCCCGCTGCGCATGCCGGCCAGCTGGCGCAGCGTGATCCGGTCGCCGTTCGGTACGCCGTCGACGTACCGGTCGATCGTGTCGTCCAGGCCGACCTTCCCCTGGTCCACCAGTTGCAGCAGCGCCGTCACGGTGAACGTCTTCGTCTCGCTGCCGATCCGCATGTACAGGCCGGGCGCCATCCTCCGGCCGGTCGCCTTGTCGGCCACTCCGAACGAACGGACGTAGCTTCGCTGACCGGGCGTCCAGACGCCGACGCTCACGCCCGGCACGTGCGCCTCGCGCATCACCCGTCCCACGGCCGCGTCGAGTCGGCGCGTGACATCGGGGGAGAGGGCGCGGACGTCCGGTCCCGAGGCCGTGGCAACGGGCGTGCCGATCGCGGGAGCGGGAGGCGCGGAGGCCGGCTCCGTCCCCGTCGCGAGCGGAGCGCACAGCGTCCCCGCCAGCACGGCGACCACGGTCCCCCGGCGCAGGCGTACGGACGTGGACGGCATGGGCGCCCTCCCAGCACACGTGCGGCGACCGCGCGGGACACGGACGTCGGAGCGGGACCTTCTCAGCATAGGAGCGGCCGGACCGGGGCGCGCGGGCGGCACGGGTGGGGGGCTGGGCGGGCGGCCGGCTCGCGGGGTCCGCCGCTGCGCCTACTGCCCGCGGAGCGGCGCGAGCACCGCCAGCGTGCCGTTGGCCTGCCGCAGCGCGCCCTCCAGAGTGCCGGGTGCGTGGAGCGTGCCGGCGCCGTCGGGCGGGACCAGCCATTCCAGGGAGCGAGCCGGCCGGTACGGCGGCGGTGCGGCGACCCAGGACCCCTTCGTCGCGTACCGCAGACCGGCCCCCACCCAGCCCCCGGACGGGTCCGGCGGCAGGAAGAAGCCGACCCGCTCCGCCGCCGTGTCCACCAGCGTCGGCCCCGGCACCGGCAGGCCCGGCCGCCACAGCAGGTCGAGGGTGAGCAGTCCCAGCCGGTCGGGAACGCTCAGCACGTCCCAGAACCGGCCCGCCTCCAGCAATGCGATGCCGTCGCCATGGTCCCACTCCCATTTGCAGGCGCGCGGGTCGGCCGACGCCGCGGCCAGCCACTCCACGCCCCGCTTCCACATCGTGTTCGTCATGCACTGCTCCGGGTGTCCTCGCCCGCCTGCCCGAGCGCAGGGGGCGGTCGTGACCGGGCACATCGTGTAGTCGGCACGCCGACCCGGCATATGCATGGTTGTAGATATTTCTACGTGGCGGAAGGGGTGGCGAGGCCTGGCGTTTGAGGCGAGTCGTTCGAACTCCGAGTGCGGGTTCGTCAGTTGACGAGGAGGGAGGCGTCACCCGTTCGGTGAGCAGCCCGTCCTGCCGCGCACAATTCGCGCGTCACGACGATCGAATCACGCGTAAGGCATTGAAGAACTCGACTTTTCAGTCGTAGGCTCGCGCCATTCGCCCATCGTCGTCTCCGTCGAGGTGTCCCATGGCCCGCACCCGTCTGCACGCCCTTCTGGCCCGCGAGAGCGCCGAGGCCGAACGGCGGAACCCGCGCTCCCGGGCGGCCTACGGGCGCGCCGACCACCTCTTCGGCCGGGTGCCGATGACCTGGATGAACAAGACCGCCGGTGCCTTCCCGCGCTACCTGGCCGGGGCGCGGGGCGCGCGGGTCACCGACGTCGACGGGCACGAGTACGTCGACTTCTGCCTCGGTGACACCGGCGCGATGGCCGGCCATTCGCCCGCACCCGTCACCGAGGCGGTGCGGCGACGGTTCACCGAACTGGGCGGAGCCACCGCCATGCTGCCCACCGAGGACGCCGAGTGGGTGGGCGCCGAACTGACCCGGCGGTTCGGCCTGGCCCGCTGGAGCTTCTCGCTCACCGCCACCGACGCCAACCGCTGGGCGATCCGGCTGGCCCGCGCCGTCACCGGCCGGCCGAAGATCCTGGTCAACAGCTACTGCTACCACGGCAGTGTCGACGAGTCGCTGATCGTCACCGCCCCGGACGGCGGCGGCACCGCCCGGCCCGGCAACGTCGGCGCGCCCTGCGACGTGACGCTCACCAGCAGGGTCGCCGAGTTCAACGACCTCGCCGGGCTGGAGCGCGAACTGGCCCACGGGGACGTCGCCGCCGTCCTGATGGAACCCGCCCTCACCAACATCGGCATCGTGCTGCCCGAACCCGGCTACCTCCAGGGGGTCCGGGAACTGACCCGGCGGTACGGCACGCTGCTCGTCAACGACGAGACCCACACCTTCTCCGCCGGACCCGGCGGCTGCACGGCGGCCTGGGACCTGGAACCCGACCTGCTCACCATCGGCAAGGCGATCGGCGGCGGCATCCCCGCCGGCGCCTACGGGCTGTCCGCCGCGCTCGCCGAGCGGCTGCTGTCCCGTACCGACCTGGACCTCGTCGACATGGGCGGCGTGGGCGGCACCCTGGCCGGCAACGCGCTGTCGGTCGCGGCGACCCGGGCCACCCTCGAACACGTCCTGACGGACGAGGCGTTCGCCCGGATGGGCAGGCTCGCCGAACGGTTCGAGACGGGCGTCCGGGCCGGCATCGAGGCGCACCGGCTGCCCTGGTCGGTCAGCCGGCTCGGCGCCCGCACCGAGTACCGCTTCACCTCACCGGCCCCGCGCACCGGCACCGCGTCCGCGGCGGCCGCCGACCCGGAGCTGGAGGACTTCCTGCACCTCTACCTCGCCAACCGGGGCATCCTGCTGACCCCGTTCCACAACATGGCACTGATGTGCCCGGACACCACCGAACGGGACGTCGACACCCACACCGAGGTCTTCGCCGCAGCGCTGTCGGAACTGGCCGGCTGAGGGAAGCCGGGAAGAGGAGCGGGAGACATGGACGACATCGACCGGGCCATCCTGCGCGAACTGCAGACCGACGGCCGTATCGCCTACGCCGACCTCGGCCCCCGGGTCGGCCTGTCCGCCTCGGCGGCCCGGCAGCGCCTGCAGCGCCTGCTGGACTCCAGAGCCGTGCAGGTGGTGGGCGTCACCGACCCGATGGCCATGGGCGGGCAGGCCATGGCCCTGCTCGGCATCGGCGTCGACGGCGACCCCCGGACCGTCGCCGACGCCCTCGCCGAGCGCCCCGAGGTCGTCTACTCGGTGCTCACCTCGGGCGGCTTCGACCTCTTCGCCGAGGTGGTCGCCCCGGGCCCGAAGGCGCTGCTCGACTTCGTCAACGACGTGGTCCGCCCCATCGAGGGCATCCGCGAGATCAGCTCCTTCCCGTACTTCGGCATCCACACCCACCGCTTCCTGTGGGACGTGGGCTGACGGACGGCGGGCCGGGAGGGGGCGGCCGGGCGGCCCGGGCGGACCGAGGGAAGGCGGCCGGGCGGGAGACGACTCGGCGGCGGGGCGGGCCGACGCGGGGCCGGGGCGGCCGGGCGGTGCTCAGATGTCGGGAGTCTCGGGCGCCAGCACCAGCATCGTGGCGTCGTCGCGGACCTTGTAGTGCCGCAGCAGCAGGTCCGCCCACACCGCGGCGGGCAGCTCGGCGGACGGGGTGCCCGCCAGCTCGGCCAGCCGCTCCGGCAGCGGATAGAAGACGCCGTCGGCGTTCCGCGCCTCCCACACGCCGTCGGAGGCCAGGAAGAGCCGGTCGCCCGGACCGAGCGCCACGGTGACCTCCTTCGGCCGTTCCATGCCGATCAGCCCGAGGCCCAGCGGCAGACAGGGCGTGACGGTCACCTCCCGGGCCTCTCCCTCGCACAGCAGGACGGGTGCCGGATGGCCACAGGCCAGCACCCGCACCGCGGCCGTGCCGCCCCCGAACTCCAGCAGCAGGGCCGTCGCGAACAGCTCCGGGTGCCGTTGGTCCGCCGAGTCCACGGCCAGCCGGCGGTCCAGCCGGGCCGCCACCGACTCCAGGTCCGGCTGGTCCAGGGCGGCCTCCCGGAACGCCCCCAGCAGCGAGGCCACCGTCGCGACCGCCGACAGCCCGTGACCCTGTACGTCGCCCACCACCGCGCGCACGCCGTGCGGTCCCGCCCGCACGTCGTAGAAGTCCCCGCCCACCAGCGTGCCGTCCTGCGCCGCCCGGTAGAAGGTCGCGCACCGGACCGGTCCCACCCGGGCCGGCAGCGGCGGCAGTACGGCCCGCTGCACCGCCTCGCCGATCGCCCGCTCCGTGTCGAGCTGGGCGTCGCGGCGGCTGCGCACATAGGACACGAACACGCTCAGCGCGGTCACGAACACGATGGTGAGCAGATCGGTGTCGCCGGGGCGGTTCAGGTGGGTGGCCGGCACGTTCAGCACCATGAGCACGCCCAGGCCCAGCAGAGCGGTCATCACCGGGCCGTACGACAGCACCGCCAGCGGCGGGATGGCGCCCAGCAGGAAGCCGAGATCGCGTGTGTGGGGAAAGAGCAGCGTGCCGCAGCCGACGACCACGAGCAGCAGCACGGGCAGCACCCGGATCCACCACGGCGGTGGTGCGCCCCGCAGCCAGCCGCGATCCTCCCGGTCCCCGCGCGACGACCAGCCGCGCACCGCCTTCACAACCCCAAGCTACGCCGCCGCCCGCACACCGCGCCCCGCGGGAAAACGGGTGGACGCCCCACCGGTCGCCCGTCTACGGTGTGATCACCACGCCCGAGCCGGACGGAAGAAGGAGGCGAGCGTCATGCACGAGCCCATCATGAAGCGCTCCCCCCTCCCCGTGCCGCGGGCGTGTCACGTCTGAGATCCGACCGGGAGCGCCGCACACCACGCGTCTTCCGGAGGAATCCTTGACCGACCTGGTCATGCGCACGCTCGACGAGAGCAGCGCCCACGTTTTCGACACCATGCCCGACCCGCTCGGCTTCCGCGAGCGGCACCGGCTGATCCGTTTCCGCCTCGACTGGCAGCGCGTCGCCCGGCGCGACGGCCGCACCGTGGCCCGCGCCGCCTGGTGGGGCAGGGCCGAGGACCCCGAGCCGCTGGTGATCAACTGGCTCGACGTCGCCGAGGGCGAGGAGGAGGCGGGTGCCGAGCTGCTGCGGACGGCGCCCTGGCGGACCCCCGAACTCGAACTCGACCTGCCCGCCGGCTGGCGCGGCGATCCGCACCTGCGGACCGCCGCCGGCACCCGTGCCGCCGCCGCCCGCCTGGCCGGCTACACCCCCCTGGTGGAGCGCTTCCTCTACCGCTGGACCCCGGAGCTGGGGCTGCCCGAGCGGCCCGGACGGCTCGTCTTCACCGCCGAACCGGACGACGCCGTCTTCCACGCGCTGCTGCGCCGCATCGCCTCCGGCACCCTCGACGCCCACGCCCGCCGGGCCGTCGCACAGGGCGGCGTCGACCGGGCCGCCCAGGAGGAACTGGACGTCTTCCACTGGTTCCCGTCGCCCAGGACCTGGTGGCAGGTCGCCCGCACCCCCGCGGGCGAACCCGTCGGCATCCACATCCCGGCGCGCAACCCGTCCGGACCCTGCGTCGGGTTCATCGGTGTGGTGCCGGAGCACCGCGGCCACGGCTACGCCTACGACCTGCTCGCCGAATGCACCCACTTCCTGGCCGGTGAAGGCGCCGAGTTCATCGCCGCCGCCACCGACCAGGGAAACGTCCCCATGGCCGCGCACTTCACCACGGCGGGCTATCCGGTCGTACGGGAACGCGTCAACTACTGGACCGACCGCGACTGAGCCCGGCCGGATCCGTACTCCGGGTCCGGCCACCGGGGGCGGAGCCGGCGGGCGCCGTCCCCCGGAGCCGTGCTGACCCGCGGCACACGCCCTAGTCTGTGCCGCACGCCAGCCGGGCCTCCGCCGTCGCCAGGATGTCGGTGACCCGGAGGCCGAACGCGGCGTCGCAGGGGTGCGGGCGGCCCGTGCGGGCCGCCCGCACCAGCGCGTCGGCGGCCCGGGTGAGCGCGGGGACCGCTCCCTCGGAACTCCCCGGCAGGACCGTCACACCCGCCTCACCGCGCAGTTCCACGTCGGCCCCGGCCGCGGCCGGCGGCGCCGTCAGGCTCAGCGTGAGGGTGCTCGACGCGCCGGTGGCGTGGTCGAGCACCAGGTGGACGGTGTCCGCCGGGCCGTGCGCCGCCGCCACGACGTGCCGTACGTCGCCGAGGACCGGCAGCAGGACCGACAGGGCGTGCGGGCCGACGTCCCACAGCGCGCCCTTCTCCCGCCGCCAGGGCGAGTCCGCGAACGGGCTGTCGGTCGTGAACACCGCGCCCAGCCACTGTGCCCGCGCCGTGAACCAGCCCGCCGCGGCGGCCTGTTCCTCGATCCAGGCCTCCGGCTCCTTCTGGAAGCGCGCGGTGAAGAACACCACCGACGCCACCCCGGCCCGCTCCACCGCCTCCGCGACGGCCCGCCCCTCGGCGACCGACACCGCCAGCGGCTTGTCCAGGAGCAGATGACGGCCCGCCCGGGCCGCCCTCACCGCCAGCTCGGCCTGCACGGAGGGCGGCAGGGCCACCGCCACCGCGTCCACGTCGGCCAGGAGTGCGTCCACGTCCGCGTAAGCGACGACGTCGTACCGGTCCGCCAGGGCCGTGGCCGCCTCCGGCCTGCGCCCCCACACCCCGGCGAACTCCAGACCGGTGTGCCCGGCCAGGGCGGGAGCGTACGCCGCCCGCGCCCACGGTCCCGTTCCCAGCAGTCCGATGCGCATGTCCTGTTCCTTTCTCCGTGCCGGTCCCCGCACCCTCAAGAGGCTGCGCTCCGGTCGCCCTCCGCACACCTGCGGCCCCCGTCCCCCTGCCCGGCCAGCCACTCGGCGATCGTGGCGGCGATCGGCTGGCCGGTGTCCATCTCGACGAACCCGAACTGGCCGGACTGGTTGCACTCCAGGAACCACCAGATCCCGTCGGAGTCCTCCGCGAAGTCGAAAGCCCCGTAGGCCAGTTCCGCACCCGCCATGTAGCGCAGCACGCCCTCGGCGACGCGTGGCGGCACGTCCGCCGGCAGCCAGGGGGAGACGGACGGGGCGAAGCGGACGTCCACCTCGTCCGGGTGGGCGTGGGGGTCGGCGGGCTTGCGGGCGGCCAGCAGTGTCCGGCCGACGACGGTGAGCCGGATGTCGGCCCGCTTGGGGACCCGCCGTTGCAGCAGGGTCGGGCCGAAGGCCACCGCGGAGAAGTCGGCGTCCGGCGCGACCCTGCTGGTCGGCACCGCTCGGGGCGGCTCCTGCGGATGCGCGCCGGAGACCGGCTTGACCACCAGGTCCGGGAAGCGCTCCGCGAACTCCCGCGCCGCCTGCGGGAACGTCGTGATGAGGGTGGCCGGCACCGCGAGACCGCTGCGCTGGGCCAGATGCAGCTGCCAGGGTTTGTGGCGCGCGCGGCGGGCGGCGTCCGGATGGTTCATCCAGCGGGCGTCGCTGCCGCGCAGCATGCCGTACAGCGCCTGCGAGGACTCCTCCGTCAGCCAGGCGGACGGCTGGGCGGCGCGGGCGGCCGGGTCTCCCGGCCTGCGCACCCAGATGGAGCGCAGGCCGTTCATGCTCACCAGGCGACCGCCGACGGACAGATGTCCCCGTCCGGCGCCCTGCACGTACTCGCCCGACAGCGCCACCCCGTTGGTGAGATCGGCGGGGTCGAGCCGGACGACGGGCACGCCGGCCTCGCCCAGCCGGAGGACCACCATGTCCGCCGTCACGTCTTCTTCACTGGTCAGGATGAGCACGGTCATCGTTCGCAAGCCCGCGGTTCAGTCGTCGAAATGCGTCTTGGAACCGGCGGTGGAGGTCGTTGTGCCCAGTGCTCTCAGGGTCGCGTGGTCGGTGGCGGCGATCCGTCCGTCCGCGAGGACGTTCAACTGCAGTCCGGAGTCGTATGCGTACGGAGTGGTGACGTCCAACTGCACAACGGGTCGCGCGTAGTTGAGCGTGAACGGTTGCATGGTCTCTCCCTGATTCGGCTTTCACGTCCTTATACGAATCGAACGGGTGATTGGTTTCCTTACGCTCCGTAATCGCAGCTAGGAAGGGGTGTCGTCTACGTCACTCCGCGAGTGCCGACCGCGCGGCCGCCAGCGCCCGCTCGGCGTATCCGCGCCCGAACAGCACCGCGTGGACCAGCAGCGGGAAGAGCTGGTGCAGCGCCACCCGGTCCCGCCAGCCGTCCGCCAGGGGCGCGGCCCGCTGGTAGCCGGCCAGCACCCGGTCCAGGTGGGGGCAGCCGAACAGCCGGAGCATGGCCAGGTCGGTCTCCCGGTGGCCGCCGTGCGCGGCCGGGTCGATGAGCCGGACCTCGCCGTCGGCGCCCCACAGCACATTGCCGTTCCACAGGTCGCCGTGCAGCCGGGCGGGCGGCTCCGCCGGGCCCGCCAGCCGGGGCAGCCGCGCGCAGACCCGCTCGAACGCGGATGCCTCGCCGGGGCGGAGCGTGCCGCGGTCGACCGCGGTGCGCACGTACGGCAGCACGCGGTGCTCCGCGTACCAGCGCGGCCAGTCCGTGCCGGGCGTGTTCCGCATGGGGGCGAGGCCGATCCAGGCGTCCTCCGGCCCGTCGGGGGGCGGGGACCCGAAGCGGGGCGCTCCGGCCGCGTGCAACGCGGCCAGAGCATGGCCGAAACGCAGCGCCGACTCCGGGTCGGGCGACCCGGTCCGCACCCGCTCGGTCACCAGCCAGCGTTCGTCGTGTCCGAGTACCTCCGGCACCCGGACCGCGTCGGCGGCGGCCAGCCAGCGCAGCCCCGCCACCTCGGCGCGCACCGCACCGGGACCGTCACCGCGCTTGACCATCACGGGTGTCCCGCCGTCCAGCAGTACTTCGGCGGGTGACCCCGACGACCGCGGAGCCCCGGTGACCGGACGCCCGGTGAGCCGGGCCGCCGCCTGCCCTGGATCCTCGTCTCGGTTGACCACGGCCCCAGGGTACGGCCCTCAACGCGGGCCGGTCGCCGGGCAGTTCAACCGTTGATACGACTGAATTCGGCCAAACCCAGGCTGTTACCACCCGTGGTGATCCGGTACGGCTAGCGTGATGCCGCCGCGTCGCCACACCGGGGGCACAGGGCCCCGCAGGGACTGGGTGTATTGACCTGAAGCGTTGTTCACACGGCTGATCGGTGGGTGCCCGCCGAGGTCGCGGAGCTGCGCGCCGCCACCCCCGTGCGGCGCGTGCGCACCGTCTCCGGCGACGAGGCCTGGCTGGTGTCGTCGTACGAGCTGTGCGCGCGCGTCCTCAAGGACGACCGCTTCTCCCTCAAGGACACCTCCGCCCCCCGGCGTGCCCCGGCAGTACGCCCTCACGATCCCGCCCGAGGTAGTCGACACCATGGGCAACATCACCGGGGCGGGACTGCGCCGCGCGGTGCCGATGGCGCTCAGCCCCAAGGCGCCGGGGCTGACGGAATGACTGCGCGCCGAGACCCACCGCCTCGTGGACCTGCTCGTCGCCGACGGGCCGACGGCCGGCCTGCGCGGGGCGTTCTGCGAGCCGTACCCGGCCGGCATGCAGTGCCGCGTCCTCGGCGTCCCGCAGCGCGAGGCCCCGGCCTTCCTGCGCGGCATGGACATCGCCTTCATGAACTCCCGTGCCCGGTCACCGGCGCGCGCCTCAACGGGGACCGGGACATCGCCCGGATGACGGCCCTGCTCGACCATCCGGCGACCCACGGCCTGATGGGCGAACTCGCCGCCCTGCGCGAGGACCCCGGTCACGCGCACCTCACCGACGAGATGCTGGCCACCGTCGGTGTCACCCTGTTCGGCGCCGGTGTCGTCTCCACCTCCGGCTTCCTCACCACGGCCCTGGTCCACCTGCTCACCCACCTCATCGCCCGCGACCTCCTCAGGGACCGACCGTCCCGACCTGATCGGCCCGGGCTGGAGGAACTGCTGCGGGTGAACCTCTCCATCGGCGACGCCCTGCCCCGCCTCGCCCTGACGGACGTCCGGCTCGGCGACGCCGCCGTCCGCACGGTGCGCCCCCGGCCCGGCACCCCGGGCGGGGGCGCCGGTGAGGGCCTCAGGCGCCGGCGGGGTACGTCCCCCGGGTCAGCCCCACCGGATTCCCGGGCGGCAGCAGCCCCGACCCCTCGACGGCGCGGGCCAGCGGCTCCAGCAGCGCGGCCAGACGCCCGCTCCGCTCGGCACCCAGCACGGTCCACGGCCCCTCGGCCGCCGCGTCGGTGAGCGCCTCGGCCTCCGCGCGCACGGCCGCGCCCGCGGGGGTGAGCGAGCCGTCCGCCGTGAGCCGGCCGTCCGCGCGCAGTCGTGCCCCGGCCGCCGCCCAGTCCGCCTCCGGCCACTTCCGGGTCTCGCGCAGGAAGGGCCCGTCGGACTCGCCGGCCGCCGCCTTCAGCACCATGGCCTCCACGGGCCCGAGGCCCAGGCTCACCAGCACCGCCACATGGGAGTCGCCCCGGTGCTCGCGCAGGGTCGTCACGGCCTGCCAGAGCCGTGCGGCGGGCCGGTCCGGTCGCTCCACCGCCTGGTTGGCGGCGGCCAGCACCCTGCCCCTGGTGTCCGCGGCGGCCGCGGCCTCCCACGCGAGGTCCGCCGCCTCTGCGAAAGCGGCGGAGCCGACGGTGTCCTCGCCGAACAGACGGGTCATCGCCGCGTCCATCGCCTCCTCGCGGGCCGCCAGCACGTCGGCCGGAGCGGCGTAGGTCCAGGCGTCCGGCAGCGCCCGGGTCACCCGCGCGGGGTGGAAGACGTAGAAGCAGCTCGTCACCACGGACGGGGGCGCGGCGCCGAGCGGGGCCGCGCGCAGCGCGAAGTAGCCCATCCAGAAGCCGCGCAGTCCGAGTTCCTCCGCTGCCCGGTGCGCCTCGGGCGCGAAGTACACGAGATCGTGCACCGGTTCGTACCGTTCCCACAGGGCCCGCGCCGTTCCGTCCGCCACCGCTTCCTCCCACCGCGTCGGCCTGCCGTGCTGTCCGCACCAGCCTGCGTTATGACCGCGGTCATAACAAGAGGGCGGTGATCACGAGGGCGGGGACACGACCGTACCCCGGGTGTCATTCCGTGCGGAGCCGGACCCGGCCGAGGGCGTTGCCGAGCAGCTCCGTGAACCACACGGCCCGGCCGGGCCCGGTGGTCAGGCCCAGGGGCACCTTCTCGGCGCCGTCGGGCACCGGAAAGGTGGTGACCGTGCCGGTCGCGCCGACGCGGCCGATGCGGCCGGCGCGGTCGGCGTACCAGACGAGGCCGTCCGGTCCGCGTGCGATGCCGCCCGGCAGGCTGTCCGCACCGGGCAGCGGGAACCGGGTGACGTGCCCGGTGTAGCCGATCCGGACGGCCGCGGGCGCACCGGACGCGGTGACCCACATGCCGCCCGGCCCGGCGACGATGCCGCCCGGGAAGCCGGACCCGGTCGGCAGCGTGAACTCGGTGATCCGCCCGGCGGTGCTGATCCGCCCGACCTTGCCGCCGCTCAGTTCGGTGAACCACAGGGCGCCGTCCCCGCCCGCCGCGATGGAGTGGGGGGAGGCGTCCCGGGTGGGCACCGGATACTCGGTGATCCGGCCCGTGGTCGTGATGCGGCCGATCCGGTTGCCCGTCGCCTCGGTGAACCACAGGGCCAGATCGGGGCCGAGCGTGAGGCCGGTGGGGCCGCTGTCGGCCCTCGGCAGCGGGAACTCGGTGAGCCGGCCGGAGGTGGTGACGCGGCCGATCCGGCCCGCTGTGGTCTCGGTGAACCACAGGGCCCGGTCCGGTCCCTGAGCGATCTCGGCCGGGCCCGTGTCGGGGCCGGAGGTCGGGAAGTCGGTGACCGTGCCGTCGGCCGCCATCCGCCCGATCCGCCCGGCGCCGTGCTCCGTGAACCACAGCGCGCCGTCCGGTCCGCCGGTGATGCCGGCGGGAGCGGCACCGGCCGTCGTGGTGACCGGATACTCGGTCACCGTCGCGACTCCGGCCCCGGCCCCGGCGCGGGCCGGGACGGCGAGGGCGGCGACGGCGAGCAGGGCACCGGCCCCCGCGGCGGCCAGCCGCCGGACTCCGGCTCCGCGGAGGGTGTTCGCGGGCATGGGGTGCCTCCTTCTCGGTGCGGCGGCACCACCGGGCCGCCGCACCGGACCGGCGGATGCCGGGCGCGCCCGGCCGGCGCGGGACCCGGTCACTCGGCCAGGCGCCGGACCGCTTCGGCCGTTGGTCCGGACGAGGGGCCGCACAGCGGGCGCGCTGGGGCAGACGGGTGGCTTGGTGACCCGGCTGGGCGGCTCGGATGGTGGGAGCCAGGGGCCTCACTGACGGTGGTTCATGTCGGGACCGGGTCCATCCAGCTGATGAGGTATCCGCTGCCCGGTCACGGCGGAAGGACATCACTATGCGCTCTGCCCGCATGCTCCTGGCGACGGCGGCGGCCACCGCCGCCCTCGCCTTCGCCACGCCCGGCGCGGCGTTCGCCGTCCCGGGCGAGCGCGACGGCGGCCGTGACGGCTCCTCGAACAGCAGGGAGCAAGACAGCGACTCCGACCGTGGCCAGGACAAGGGATCCGACAGCGACCGAGACAGCGGCTCCGACGAGGAGCAGGACAATGACTACGGCAACAAGCGGGGCGGCGGGGGCGGACACGACGGCCCGCGCGGCGGAATGCACACGGGTGGCGGAGCGCTCGCCACGGTGCGCAGCGGCGACTGGAGTTCGGACGGCGAGGACAAGTTCGATCCCGAGAGCTACCGCGACAAGGGCGACGACGAGGGCGGTGGCGGCAAGGGCGACAAGGGCGGCAAGGGCGACAAGGAGGAGAAGGGCGGCAAGGGCGACTGGGGTGAGAGCGAGGACGAAGGGCGCGGCAAGCCGCACGGTGGCATGCACACCGGCGGTGGCGCGCTCGCCGCGCCCGGTGTCACCGCGGGCGGCCTCGCCGTACTGGGCGTAGCAGCCACCGGTGCGTACGCGATGCGCCGCAAGAAGGCCGCCCAGCCGGCGTCCTGACGGGCCGCCGTGTCCCAGGGGCTGCGGGCGCCGCCGATACGCCGACCGTGTCGGCGGCCCGCGTCCCCCGGCGCATGGCCCGGACGCCGGTGCCGGCGCCGTCCCCTGCCCTGATCCGCGTGCTGCCGTGCCCGAGTGAGGTGGTGTCCGATGGCAGCAGATCCCTCCGCGACCCCCTCAGCACCCCCGGCGGACGAGCTCCGCTCCGGCCGCGGCGGGCGGCTGACGCTGTGGGGCGTGGCGGCCGTCTTCCTCGCCGTCGGTCTCTTCGGCGGCCATCAGGGGACGGACGACGAACCGGGGGCGCACCGGGCCTCGGGCGCCGGCGCCGCTTCGACGGCCGGCCCGCGGCAGCCCGGCGACGCCCTGCCCCGCTCCTCGCCGGTCCGCCTGCGCATCCCCAAGATCTCCGTGGACGCTCCGTTCACCACCCTGGTCATCGGCGCCTCGGGGCAGCTCCAGCCCCCGCCCGCCGGCGACACCAATCTCGTCGGCTGGTACTCCGACGGCGTCTCGCCCGGCGAGACGGGCACCGCGATCATCGCCGGGCATGTCGACACGGTGACCTCCGCGGCCGTCTTCGCCGGCCTCGACCAGCTGGAGCCCGGCGACCGGTTCTCCGTGGAGCGGACCGACGGACACACGGCGGACTTCGTCGTGGACGACGCCGAGACCTTCGCGAAGGACGACTTCCCCAGCAAGCGCGTGTACGCGGACGCCGACCGTCCCGAGGTCCGGCTCATCACCTGCGCCGGGGACTACGACCACACCGTGCGGGACTACACCGACAACCTGGTCGTCTTCGCCCACCTGGTGTGAGCCGACGGGGGAGTCAGGGGTGCGCGGGCCAGTTGCGCAGCAGGGAGTCGAGGGCGTCCAGGATCCGGGTCCACGACTCCTGCGAGTCGGGCGCGCTGTGGCTGAAGCCGCCGGCCGACTCCAGGCTGACATAGCCGTGGAAGACGCTGCCCAGCAGGCGGACCGCATGGGTCTGGTCCGGTTCGGTGAGGTCGTAGCCGCGCAGGATCGCCCGGGTCAGCTGGGCGATCCGGACGCCCGCGCTGCCGGCCGCCGTCTCGGGGTCCAGGGGGTGCCGGGCCGCCGCGTAGCGTCCGGGGTGCGTCCGGGCGTAGTCCCGGTAGACGTCGGCGAAGGCGCCGAGGGCGTCCTTGCCGGACCGGCCGGCCAGCGCTTCGGCGGCCCGGTCGGCCAGCTCCTCCAGCGCGAGCAGCGCGATCCGCGTCCTGAGGTCCTGGGAGTTCTTCAGATGCGAGTAGAGGCTCGCCACCTTGACGTCGAACCGCCGGGCCAGCGCGGACGCCGTCACCTGGTCGAAGCCGACCTCGTCGGCCAGCTCCGCGCCGGCCCGGACCAGTCGCTCGGTGGTCAGACCCGCGCGCACCATGGTTCCGCTCCCTTCGCCGGAGGCGATTATGGAACTTCCTAAAGGCTTTAGGCAAATGGGAGGGCGGACGGGGCTCACCCGGCCTCCGGCGCACGCGCGGACCAGAGCGAACGGGGCGAGGAACTCCCCCTAGGGCCCCTTCCGGCCCCTCCGTGCGACCAGCGACCAGCGACCAGCGACCAGCGTGGCCACGGCCCGTCCGGCCGTCGGGCCATGGCCGGATCCGCCGCCCTCGTGCCGGCGGCAGCTCGCCGCGGGGTGCCGGGGCGGCACGAGGCCGGGGTCTGCCCGCCGGGGCTTCCCGTGCCGGCCGGCCAGGCGCCCGCAGTGGGCCGACCACCCACTTTTTTGTGGGTACTTGGCAGTCCCCGGCCGGCCGGGAGAGGCTGTTCACCGAGGTCAGGGGCTGCCGAGGACACGAGAGGAGGTGACGGCCGCAGCGCCTCGGGACGCCGCTTCGCGCTCGCGGAGCCGGTCCAGACGGCGGTGTCCCCACTGGGCCAGGGGGTCCAGGGCCTCGGCCAGGTCGCGGCCGAACGCGGTCAGCGAGTACACGGTCTTCGGCGGCAGCACGTCGTGCGCCTCCCGGTGCACCAGCCCGTCCTCCGTCATCTCGCGCAGCGCCTGGGTCAGCACCTTCTCGCTCAACCCCGGCAGCCGACGGCGCAGTTCACCCGGCCGGTGCGGCCCGGACTCCAGCAACCACAGCAACGACGTCTTCCACTTGCCGTCGATCACGGCGATCGCGGCGGTCACTCCGCAGACGTTCGGGTCCTGGGCACGGCTGCGCGTCATCGGTGTCCTCTGTGTCCTCTTCGTTTCCCACGGCCATCCGGCCGCTTCCCCGCCATCACATTCGGGAGTTGCAACATGTCCACCACCACGAATCTTCCTGCCGTCACCGTGCTCGGCCTCGGTCCCATGGGCCGCTCGCTGGCGGGCGCGTTCGTCGAGGCCGGTCTGCGGACCACGGTCTGGAACCGCACACCCGGCAAGGACCGCGAGCTGATCGAGCGGGGCGCGGCCGGCGCCGCGTCGGCGGAGGAGGCCGTGGCGGCGGGGGAGTTGACCGTCGTCTGCGTGGTCAACTACGACGCCTCCGACGCGATCCTGCGCCGCGACGACGTCACCCGCGCACTGAAGGGCCGTACCGTCGTGAACCTGACCGCCGACACCCCGGGCCGCGCCCGGGACACCGCGCAGTGGGCGGCGGACCACGGCGTCGGCTACCTGGACGGCGCGATCATGACCCCGGCGCCCAGCATCGGCACCCCGGAGGCGGTCTTCCTGCACAGCGGTCCGCGCGACCTCTACGACAGGCACCGGGCGGCGCTGGAGGTGCTCGGCGGGACGCACACCCACCTGGGCGAGGAGATCGGGCGCGCCGCCACGTTCGACATCGCGCTGCTCGACGTCTTCTGGACCGCGATGGCGGGGTACGCGCACGCCGTGGCGCTCGCCCGGGCGGAGGGGGTCACCGCCGGTGAACTGGCCCCGCTCGCCCAGGGCATCGCGGCGATCCTGCCGCCGCTGTTCGAGACCTTCGCGGAGGACTTCGACAGCGGGAGCCACTCCGGTGAGATCAACCCCATCACCTCGGCCGTCTCCACCATGGCCCATGTCGTCGCCGTCTCCGAGTCCCACGGCATCGACGCGGCCGTGATGCGGGCCGTGGAGGGCCAGGCCCGCCGCGTCATCGGCCTCGGCCACGGCGTGGACGGGTACATCCGGGTGGCGGAGGTGCTGGGCCGCCACTGACTCCGCGGGGGCGGCATCGGCCCGGTGTTCACCCGTAGAGCGAGCGGGCCCCCGGGCTGTCGCCCCGGAATCGCTGGCCCGCGGCGATCTCCTCGCCCACCACCGACCAGACGGTCTCGTCGTCCCGGAAGGGGAGCGGGTCGACGCCGCTCGTCTCCCGGCGTATCCGCTCGATCTCGCGTTCCAGGCGCTCGAAGCCGGCTTCCTCGTCGTCGTCGCCGAAGGTGAACTCGTCGAGCAGGCGCTGCAACCGGAGGGTGACCCGGACGAGGGAGGAGACGTCCGTGTGGAGTTCCCGCACGGTCTCCTCGTCGGCGTCGACGGCGTACACCTTGCCGGAACCGGGGTCGAGGGCGAGGTGGGCGTTGAGCAGCCAGCCGATGACGGGCCAGTCGCCCGCGTCCTTCGAGGCGTCCTCGAAGGACGCGGCGTCGGCGACGTCCCGGACGAGGGCCAGCCGGCCGGAGTCCTCGTCGGGCTCACGCAGCCACAGCGTCCCGGTGGGGACGCCGACGGTCCCCAGGAGCCGGGCGCCCTCGGTGTCCGCGACGGAGGGCGGGAAGGCGGCGGGGGGCAGGGTCGCGAGCCGGTCCTCGCCGAAGATGCCCGCGAGTTCACCGCGGGTGATGTCGAAAAGCACTGCCTGAACTCCGAACTCGTCGGCGCGGCGGGCGCCGGGGGACTCTCGGCGGCCGGAAGCGGGGGTCCGGGGCCGCCGGTGAACCGTCTGCGATCCCGGCGGCCCCGGCTCCCCGGACGTTCCCCCCGGCGCCGCCACCGTGACGCCTCACAGCGTCGCGGTCGTCCCCTGTCCGGACGCGCTGCCCGCGAGCCACTCGTCCCAGCCCAGGTTGAACGCGGCGTAGCCGTTGTCGGCCGAGGCCTTGGCGCGGGGGGAGCCGGTGATGGTGACCGGGTCGCCCTGCTTGACCTGGCCGTAGAACCACTTGGCGTCCGACATGGACAGATGGACGCAGCCGTGCGAGCCGCGGGCGCTGCCGCTGCCCGGATTGGGGTCGCCGGTCGAGTAGTGCACGTACGTGCCGGACTGGGTGAGGTGGACGTCCCAGGGCAGCGTGAGGTCGTAGTAGTTGGGGCTGCCCTTGTCGCAGCTGATGCCGACGCTGCAGGAGGTCATGTGGACCTTCTCCTGCTTGTCGATGACGGCCATCGTGCCGTTCCACGTCGGGTACTGGGCGCTGCCCGCGTTGATCGACAGGGTGCGCACCGCCTTGCCGTTCCGGGTCACCTTCATGGTGTGGCCGGTCACCGAGACGTCCGCGCGCACGTCGTCGCCGACCGTGAAGGTGTGCGTGTAGCCGTGCACACCGTAGCGTCCGTTGCCGTTGCTGACGCCCTTCATGTCGGCGTCGATCTTCACCTTCGTGCCCGAGGGCCAGTACGTCTTCGGCCGCCAGTCGGCGCGCTTGTCGCCGAACCAGTGCCAGGCGCCTTCCACCGGCTGCGAGGCGCTCACCTTCATGTGCTTCTCCACCGTGGCCCGTGCCTTCGGCGCCACCGGATTCGTGAAGACCACGGAGATCGGCATGGCCACGCCGACCTTGGTTCCCGTCTGCGGGGTGATCGTCTCCAGCAGCATCGGCGGGCCCGCGGGCTTCGTCGGGGACGGCGAGGCGCTCGCGCTCGGCTTGTCCGCCCCCTTCGCGTCGTCCCCGCTCGCCTTGTCGCCGCCGCCCCCGCCACAGGCACTCGTGCCCACCAGCATCGCGCCCGTGACGAGTGCGATCCCTATGCCGCCCCTGCGCCGTCCCACGACCTGCCCCGCTCTCTCGCACTTCGACCCTGACGGGCCCGACTCCCTGTCAGACTTCGCGTGCGGGCCCCACAGTTCCGGGTGCCGCGTAAAACGTCTCTCAAAACCCGGTGCGTGACGCCCGGGGACTCCCCGCGTGACGGCCGGGTCGCCGCTCGGCGCGGGCGCAGTCCGTGCGGCCGCCCGCGACGCGTACGGCGGCGTCCGCGGAGGGCGGCCGCCGGTCGTCCGTACCCTGGCGGACCTGCGCCTTGTGCCCGGGGAGGCACAATGGAACGCTGCGGTCCGCCGGTCGCGAGCACGGCCGGCGAGGACCGGGGGACCGGCGCGCGCACGGCCGAGGCCGCCGATGGGCGCGGGCGCGGTACCGGGACCGGACGAGGAAACGGACGGGGAGTGGAGCGATGGAGCTGGAGCTGCGGCATCTGCGGGTGCTGTGCGCGATCGCCGACGCGGGCAGTGTGGGCCGCGCCGCGGCGCAGCTGGGCTACTCGCAGCCGGCCGTGAGCACCCAGCTCCGGCGCATCGAGCGCCATCTGGGGAAGCCGCTCTTCGAGCGCGGGCCGAGCGGGGTCCGGCCGACCCGGTACGGCGCCGAGGTCGTCGAGCAGGCCCGCGACGTCCTCGCGCGGGCCGCCGCGATCGGGCACCGTCCGGCCGCCGCCCGCGCCCGCCGGACGCTGCGCGTGGCCGCGACCAACTCGCCCGTGCTCTCCGGCACGGTCTCCCGCGTCCGCGCCCGGCTGCCGGAACTGACGATCGCGGTCACCAGCGCCTACGCGTCCTCGCGGATCGTGGAGCTGCTGGAGGAGGGCGCGGTGGACGCCGCCATCGCCGCCGACTATCCGGGCATGGAACTGCGGCACTCGGCCGCCGTACGGCACCGCGGGATCGTCACCGAGCCCACGTTCGTCGCCCTGCCCGCCCGGCACCGGCTGCGGCAGAACGCCCAGGTGCAGCTCGCCGACCTCGCCGAGGACGCCTGGTTCGTGACCCCGGACGACGGCGCCGGCTGGCCGGGGGTGTTCTACGACGCCTGTGCGGCGGCCGGGTTCACGCCGGTCACCGTCCACGAGTGGCTCGGCGACCAGACCCAGTTGCAGAGCATGATCGCCGACGGTCTCGGGGTGTCCCTCGTGCAGCCGACGCTGCGGCCGATCCCGCATGTCGTGGTCAAGCCGCTGGCGGGCTCCCCGCTGTGGTGCCGCTATGTGCTGGCCTGGCGGCCGGACGCCGTCACCGACGACGTCGTGGAGACGGTGTTCCAGTCCGCCACGGCCGCGTACCGCGATCTGGTCGCCCAGGCCCCGCACCTGCGCACCTGGGCCTCGCGCACCTGGAGCGTCGCCGGCGCGTAGGAGCACCGGCACCGGCACCGGGCGGCGGGCGCGGGACCCACGGGACCGAAGAGCCCTGGAGGAATCACTCCGTCGAGGAGTGACACCTGCTCCACGCGTGGTTCCCGAGGCCCGCACCAGGTGATAGACACGGCGGGTCACAGTTCCTGTCCGCCAGCAGGAAGGTTGTTGCCGCATGTCTGCAACGCGCCGTCAGGTCCTGTCCACCGCGACCGCCCTGGGAGCGGGCATCGCCTTCACCGGGGCCTTGTCCGAGCTCTTCGCGGGGACCGCCGCCGCCCGGAATCTGGGGCACACCGGCTACGGCCCGCTCGTCCCCGATCCGGACGGCCTGCTCGACCTGCCGAAAGGTTTCCGCTACACCGTGCTCTCCCAGGAGGGCCGGCAGCTCCGCTCGGGCGAGGGCCGTGTGCCCTCCCACCACGACGGCATGGCCGCCTTCGCCGGGCGGAAGGGCCGCACCCACCTCGTCCGCAACCATGAGAACCGCGCCACCGCCTCCATCCCGGTCCCGACCGTCAGCGGTCTCACCTACGACCCGCAGGGCAAGGGCGGCTGTACGGCCCTGACGCTCGACGCGCACCACCGCGTGCTCTCCGAACGGGTCGCCATCGCCGGCACGGCGGTCAACTGCGCGGGCGGCCGGACCCCCTGGGGTACCTGGCTGACCTGCGAGGAGACCGAGGACCGGGCAGGGACCAACGGCTACACCAAGGACCACGGCTTCATCTTCGAGGTCCACCCCACCGAACCGCACCGCACCGGAGCGGTCCCGCTCACCGCGATGGGCCGCTTCCAGCACGAGGCGATCGCCGTCGACCCCCGCAACGGCGTCGTCTACGAGACGGAGGACGCCTTCGAGAAGCCGTTCGGCCTCTTCTACCGCTTCCTGCCGGACAGGCCGCTGGGCGGCGTGGGGTCGCTGCGCGCCGGCGGCCGGCTCCAGGCGATGCGGGTGCCCGGCGTACCGGACCTTTCGACGATCCAGGAGACGGGCGCGCGCTTCGACGGCGTCGAATGGGCGGACGTCCCCGACCCGTCCGCCGCCTCCACCCCGACCCGGTTCCAGGACTACGGCGCGGGCGGCATCACGCACGCGCAGAAGCTGGAGGGCTGCTACTGGGGCGGCAGCTGCGTGTACTTCGTGTCGTCCTTCGCCCGCAGCGCGGACGGTTCGGGGGCCGACCACTACGGGCAGATCTGGCGCTACGACCCGGCGCGCCGCCGGCTGACACTGGTCGTGGTGTTCGGCCCGCACACCGACGTGCAGCTGCCCGGCGAATCGCCGGACAACATCTGCCTCGCTCCCAGCGGCGGCCTGATGGTGTGCGAGGACGGCAATGGCGCGCAGCACGTCTTCGGCGTGACCCGCAAGGGCGAGGTGTACGCGATGGCCCGGGGCCGCCAGAACATCGGGACGGAGGCGGAGCCCGAGTGGGGGGAGTTCGCGGGGGTCACCTTCTCGCCCGACGGCGAGACGATGTTCGTCAACTGCTACACGCCCGGCACCACGTTCGCGGTGACCGGTCCGTGGCGCGGCTAGGGATTTTCGTTCGGATCGGGCAGGGCCGGGCCGTGGCGTCCCACCACCGGTACGGCGATGTGTCGGCTCCGCGCCCGGCGGCCGTGCCGCACGCCGGTGCGCATCCGTGCGGCGGCGCGGGATGCGCGGCTCCGGGGCACCGTGCGCCTCGTACGAAGGCGACGGCGTGACAGGGGGGCGGCCCGGCTCGGGCGCGCGGCTCAGGCGCTCACCGGCGCCGCCCCCCGTCGCCCTGCACCGCGCGATGCACGCGATCCGCGGGGCGGCCGGGTACCGGTCAGCGCGGCCCGTGGCCGAGCAGGGCGGCCCGCAGTTCGTGCTCGGTGATCTGCTCGGCGGGGCGGTGGAGCACCCAGCGGCGGGGTTCACCCTCCATGGGCAGCACCGCGACGACGGTCTCCAGCGGTGGGCGGCCGAGCTCGCCATGGACGAGCTGACGGATGACGACGGCCGTGTCGTCGTCCAGGTCGAGCAGGGCGCGTACGGCATGGTCCAGTTCCCGCAGGCGCGGACTCGGCCAGGCGATCCCCGGGCGTGGTTGCAGGTGCATGGGGGTGTCCCTCGGGTGGAATCCGCCGGCGGCGGGTGTCGCGGCGGGTGTCGGCCGCGGGGCGGGGGCGGGGAGTCGTCGGGTGTTCACCTGAGCCTCCGGTCCGTGATGGCCAGTTCGCGTTCGCCCCGGCGGTAGCCGACGGTGCGGATGCCGAGTGCCTCCTTGAGCTGCCGGGCGGGGACGACCTGCGGGGTGGGAGCGGGAGCGCGGCCCGGGTGGGGCAGGGGGTAGGCGGTGGTGGTGGCGGAGTGGAAGGTGATGTTGCCCTCCGTCTTGGTGAAGAGCTGGTGGACGTGCCCGTTGAGGCAGGTGACCGAGGAGAAGCGGCGCAGGAGGGCGATGACCTTGAGGGCGTCGTCCGTGCTCCAGCCCCACCGCGGGTACATGGCGAACAGCGGGATGTGGCTGAAGACGACGATGGGGGTGTCCGACGGCAGTCCGGCGAGGTCCTTGCGGACGAAGTCGATCTGGGCGTTGCCGAGGTGGCCGAGCTTCTCCAGGCTCAGGGTGTTGACCAGGGCGATGAAGTGCACGCCGTGGGTGTCGAAGCTGTACCAGCCGTCGCCGAGCGTGCCCGTGCCGAAGGTCCGCCGGTAGGCGCGGCCCGCGTCGCCGATGGAGTCGTGCTCGCCGGGCACGGTGAAGACGCGGTCCGTCCGTATGCCGCTCATCATCTGCTTGACCTGGTCGAACTGCCCGGCCGTGGACAGGTGGGTCAGGTCGCCGCTGTGCATCACGAAGTCGGGCCGGAAGCCGAGCGTGTTGACCTGGTGAATCGCCTCGGAGAACGAGCCGGCCACATCCGTGTTGGCCGGGCCCTGGAACCCGATGTGGCTGTCGGAGACCTGTACGAACCGCAGCGTCCCGCTTTCCGCTGCGGCGGCCCCGGCATCCCGGGCGGTGCCTTCCCGGGCGTCGGCGATCTGGCTGATCACCTGTCCACTGGCTACGGTGAGCACCACGGCGCCTCCGAACCAGGCGGTGTGCCGCATGAGCTGGCGCCGGGTCATCCCGTGCTCGGTGTCGGGCCGGCCGGTGTCCTCGGCCGGTGCTCCGTCGTGGCTGTTCCAGTGGTCGGTCATCGGGTCACCTCCACGGTGGCGGTCATGAACGGATGGATGGTGCAGAGGTAGGCGTAGGTGCCGGGCCTGGTGAACGTGTGGCGGTAGGTGGCGTGGGTGGCCAGGGCGGCCGAACGCAACGGGCCGCCCGATCCGGTGCTGGTGACGGTGTGGGCGTCGGTGTCCTGATTGGTCCACGTCACCGTCGTGCCCACCTTGATCTTCAGCGTGGCCGGGGAGAACGCGAAGTTCTTGATCGCCACCGCGGTGCCGGTGACCGGCGCGGCCTGCGCGTCCTTGGCCGGGGGACTCATGGGCATGCTCATGCCCGGCATCGGCGAGGTGCCCGGAGCGGAGCCCGCCGCGCCCCCCGGCCCCGTGGCGCCGGGCATCCCTGCCATCCGGTGCTGACCCGGGCCAGGTGTGAGGGCACCGGCCCCGGCTGCCGGGGATTGCGACGACTGGCCGCATGCGCCGAGGAGCCCCAGAGCACTGCCGGTGGTGACGATGACGACAGCCATCCCGGCCGCGGCGCGTGACCGGCGGCCTGGTGCGCGATGGTTCAGGTACATGGTGTCCGTTCCTCGTTGATCGGGCGGAGACGTGGACCGCGCCGGCTCGGCGCGCGCACCCGCGCGAAGGTGTGGTGGATGCCGTGGCCGTGGGCGCGTGCCCCTCACCGGCCGGCCGGCGGACGGGCAGGGGTGTCGCCCCGTGCGCGCCGCTCGCCTCGACGCGCCCCGCGCCGTACCGCCGCCCCCGCGCGCCGCGAAGGTGCGGACGGGGGCGGGGCGGACGGCGCCGGGAGCGCTTCCGTCGCGTGGTGTGTGCCGGCCCCCTCCGTCCCCTCCGTTGCCGCGAGGGGACCGATGAGGAACAGCGCCGGAGTCGGCTCTTGTCCGGCTTCACGGACGGCGGGGGCCCCACGGTTCGACAGATGCGCACTTTTCCCGGACCAATGGGTATCGCCGCAGGTCAGCCACAGTTCCGGACGTTATGCGCGCTGGGCGCAGGCGGTGCCGGACGGACCGGCAGGAGCACCTGGCCCACGACACTCGCCGAACGTCCCCCGGACCTTCCTGTGCATTGCAGGACAAAGCCATGCATATGCGCGACGATCGGCTCATGCCCTGGAACCGAAAACGTGGCCCGCGGACCCGTCCGGATCGCTCCGCGGACCGTGTCTCTGGTGCAGGGACTCTTTCGACCGCAGACGAGGAACTGCTGCGCACTCTGTACGCCGAGCACGCGGGGCCCCTGTTCCACTACGTGCTGCGACTGACCTCGGGAGACTGGCAATGGGCGGAGGACGTGGTGCAGGAGACACTGCTCCGGGCGTGGCAGCACCCCGCCGCGTTCGACCCCGCACGCGGCCCGGCCCGGGCGTGGCTGTGCACGGTCGCCCGGCACCTGGTCATCGACGCCCACCGGGCCCGGCGGGCAAGACCGGCCGAGACCGGCGGCGAGGCGCTGGAGCGGGCAGCCGAGCAGAACCCGGGCGAGGACGAGATCGATCAGGCACTGCAGAGCTGGGCGGTCGCCGACGCCGTCCGGTCACTGTCCCCCGACCACCGCGCCGTCCTGCTGGAGACCTACTACCAGGGCCGGACCATGGCGGAGGCGGCACGCGTGCTCGGCATCCCGCTCGGCACCGTGAAGTCGCGGACGTACTACGCCCTGCACGCCCTGCGGCTGGCGTTGCAGGAACGCGGGATCGAGCCATGACCGGGGCGTGCGGGAGGTGGCGACCGTGAGCGCGGAGCACGACGATCTCCGGCTGGCGCTCGGAGCGTACGTCCTGGGCACCCTGCCACCGGAGGAAGCGGAACTGGTGCGTGCCCATCTCGCGCACTGCGCCGAGTGCCGGGCGGAACACGCCCGGCTGGCGGGGCTGCCCGCGCTGCTGGCGACGGTGACCCCGGCGGAGGCTTCGGGGGGTACGGTGCCGACGGCCGACGGGGACCTGGCCGACCGGCTGGTGGCACGGGCGGGCGAAACCGTGGGCGGCCCTTCACCCGAAGGGCCCCCGGCGTCCGCCGTGCCCGTGACACCGCGGACGCCGGAGGGAGGTGTGCTGGAGAGACTGCTCCAGCAGGCCGCCACCAGGCGCCGCAGAACCCGGCGCCTGCAACTGGCCGGCGCGGCCGCCTCACTGGTGTTCGTCGCGGCAGCGGCCGGCGGCACGTGGCTGGCCGCCGTCGGCACCGTGGGCAGCGTGGCGACGCCGCCCGGGCCGAGCGCGACCGCGTTCACGCGCACCTTCTCCGGCAGCGATCCCGCCACCGGCGTCTCGGCCTCGGTGAAGGTCTCGCCCTCCGATTGGGGCAGTGTCCTGCAAGTCTCGGCCAGGGGGGCGCCCGCCGGGACCACCTGCCGGCTGCAAGCGGTCGGGCCCGGCGGAGCCAGGGCGGACGGCGCCACCTGGTGGGCCGGCAAGTACCCGGCCGGCACCACGATCCCCGGGACGGTCGCCATGGCCCCCGAGACCATCCAGCACTTCGAGATCATCGCGGACAACGGCCAGAAGCTGGTCACGATCCGGGCGTGACCCGACGACGGCCGCCGGATGTGAGCGCACGGCGGGACGAGCGGCCGGGAGGGGCCCGGGCGGGCGAGGGGGAGTGAGCCGCCCACGACCGGTGGACCAGCCCGGGGGAGCGCGCACGGGACGTCCGGCGGATGGTCTTCGAGGAGGCCGGTGCTCGTGGCACCGGCCTCCTCCGGCGCGCGCGTGGCCACCGTCACCGGCCTCCTCCGGCACGAGCGTGGCCACCGTCACCGGCCGGTTCCAGCACGCGGCACGGCTCCGGCGGCGGTGGGGCCGTCCGGCCACGGCAGCTCGGGTATCGGCACGGCGACCTCGGGAGTCGGCACCGGTACCTCCGTCGCCGAGAGGCTGACCGGCGTCCCTGGTGCGCGCCGCGAGAAGTCGAGCAAAAGAGGCCGACCACTCGAACCGTTCGGCGTGCGCCACCCGTGAAACCACATGAGCGCGCCATGCAGACCCAGCCCGCCGACACCCCGAGTGGTTGCTGCTGGTGGTCCGCCCTTCCCGGTCTCCGCATACTCACGAGAGAGCCAGAGAACCATGTTCGTGACCGACTCCCCCCGCACGAGTCCACAGCTCGGCCGGCCCCGCCGCCACGAGGCGCTGCTCACCCTGCCCGCGCAGGAGGCGCACGTCTGCGCCGTCCGTCACTTCACGGCGGATCTGCTGGAAGCCTGGCAGGTACCCGTGAGCAAGCGGGACTCCGCCGTCCTCATCATCGACGAACTCGCCGCCAACGCCGCCCAGTACGGCCGCGAGCACATGACCCTGCGGCTCGTACTCGACGACGGCACGCTGCACATCGTGGTCACCGACTCCGGCAGGGCAGTGGAGCGCCACCGCCCCGACATGGCCTCCGACGAACACGGCCGCGGCACCGGCATCGTCCAGTACCTCGCCCAGTCGACCGAGGCCCGCCAGACACGCAGCGGCCGCGAGGTCCGCGCCCGCCTGAGGTGCTCGCCCTGACCAGGAGGAAGTGACCATGGACATCACCCCGGACAACGGCGAGGGCATCGACGTCCCGCCTCCGCACGAGGCGTACGCCAACGCACCGGACCTGCGCCGCGAGATGCACCAAGTGCTCGCACTCGAGGCCGAACGCGACGGCCGCCGGACCGGGCCCGGCACCGGTACCCCGGCCGATGCGACGGCCGCCGAACGCGCCCGACTGCTGCGCCGGGCCGCCCTCATGGACCGACTGGCCTCCGCCGCCCCCGGTCCCGGCCCGGTCGCGGCCGCCGCGGAGACCGCCGGACAACTCGTCCTGTACGACCGCCGCCACCCCGGCCTCGTGGCCGGTCCGCACCGGCCCGGCACGATCACGCTCGCCCGCAGCCGCCGCCTCTACGTCCGCCAGGAGTACGCCGCCTGGACGGCTGCCGGGCGCCCGGGAACCTGAACAGAACCCGACCCGACCCGGAGCCCGGCTCCGACCCCACCGGAAGAAGGAAACATGACCAGCGACGACAGCGACACCCGGCACGTCCGCGCGCCGGCCCGCCAGACCCACTCGCCTCGTCCTCCCCGCCCGGCGGTCGTGCGGGAACGCGCCGACCGGCAACGGGAGCGGTCACGCGGTACGAGCGCCGATATGTGCGAAAGGGCGGTGTGACGATGTTCCGCAACGCGCTGGAGCCCTGGCACCTGCTGATCCTGGTCGCCGTGGTGATCATGATCTTCGGCTCGAAGAGACTGCCCGACACCGCACGGGCGCTGGGCAGGTCCCTGCGGATCCTCAAGAGCGAGACCAAGGCGATGCGGGACGACGACGCCTCGGATGAGGCGCGCCCCGAGCACCGCACGCGATGAGGACATGGCATGCTTCAGCCGGTCCGCATCAGGAACAAGGACCCCGAGGGGCGGATGCCGCTCGCGGAGCACCTTCGTGAACTCCGCAACCGGCTCGCCAAGGCCGTCCTGGCCATCCTGGTCGTCACGGCCGGCGCGGCCTTCTTCTACAAGGAGGTCATCGACTTCCTCACCAGGCCGGTGCTGGAATCGGTCGGCTGCCCGACCTCCTTCGCCGAGCTGGCCGCGCAGCCCGCGAACACCACCTGCGCGCACATCACGATCAACGGTCTGCTCGCGCCCTTCACCCTGGCGCTGAAGGTCTCGCTGGTGGCCGGCGTCGTGCTGGCCTCTCCGGTATGGCTGTACCAACTGTGGGCGTTCGTCGCCCCCGGCCTGCACAAGCGCGAGCGGAAATACGCCTACGCGTTCGTCGGCACGGGCGTCCCGCTCTTCCTCGGCGGCGCCTTCTTCGCCTACCAGGTGCTGCCCAGGACCGCGAGGGTGCTGATCGGCCTCACCCCGCACGGGGTGAACAACCTGCTGCCGCTGGACGAACTGCTCGACCTCGTGACCCGCATGGTGGTCGTCTTCGGTCTCGCCTTCGAGATGCCGCTGCTGCTGGTGATGCTGAACCTCACCGGAGTGCTGTCCGGCCGGCGCATGCTCGGCCGGTGGCGCGCCATGGTCGTGGGCATCACGGTCTTCTCGGCCGTGGCGACGCCGAGCACGGACCCGCTGACCATGCTGGCGCTGGCCGCGCCGATCTGGGCGCTCTACTTCGCCGCCGTCGCCGTTTCACTCCTAGGCGACCGGCGCAAGGCACTGGGAGAGCGCCGGGTCTAGGCCACCTTTTTCCGACCGGGGCGCGGATGCGCGCCCCGGCTCGAGGTGCGCCCCGGCGTGCGCTCGGCCTGTCGAGGACGCGACGGCCTTCCGGCACGCGCGGCGCACACGGCCGCGATGTTATGAGCGGCCGGTGACATGTGCTATGTCACACGCCATTGTTGGCCCGGACGGTGCGCTGAGACAGTGCCTCACGCGCCTCAACACCCCACAGAGGCGCATCACTTCGTGGAGGAATCCAGATGCGCTATCGCTTCGCGCTGCCCGGACGCGTGCCGAGAGGGACGGCCGGCCGTATCGCCGGCGCCGCCGCCGTCTGCGTCACCCTGGCCGGCCTGCTGTCCACTCCGGCGCTGGCGGCACCCCGCCCGCACCCCGGCACGGCCACCGCACCCCGCGCGCACCTCCCCGTGCCGTCACCCGCAGCCGCGACCGCCGCCGGCACCGAGCGCCCCGCGATGCGGGCCGAGCGGCTCGATCCGGTCCAACTGCCGCCGCTGCCGCCCGCGTTCACCCGGTCCGCCGGGCGCACGGTGAAGGCGGCCGCCTGCACCCCGGCCGACTTCGGCAGCCGTACCGGCTCCGCCCTCGTCTCCTACGTCAAGGCCGCGACGCCGGACTGCGTCAACACGCTCTTCTCGGTCACCGGCACGGACGCCCGCGACATTTTCCGCCAGCCGCAGATGCTGACCGTGGCGAACGCGTTCACCGGCACCGCCGGGAAGTACCGCGGCGACAACTCCGGCGGTCTGCTCCAGCTGGTCCTCTTCCTGCGCGCCGGTTACTACGTGCAGTTCAACCACCCCGGGGACGTGGGCGCGTACACCTCCCGGCTCACCACCGCCGTCACCGGCGGCCTCGACGCCTTCTTCGCCCGCTCCCACTCCCGGGACGTCACGGCGGCCAACGGCGACATCCTCGGCGAGACCGTGATCCTCACCGACAGCGCCGACCAGCAGGGCCGCTATCTCTCCGTCTACCGGCGGCTGCTCGACGACTACGACAGCTCGTACGACTCCGTGAACAGCATGGTCAGGGCCGTCAACGACGTCTACACGCCCCTGTGGCGCGGCAACTGGAACCCCGAGTACGTGCGGGCGGTGGCGGCCGACCCGCGCATCATCGACACCCTGTACGACTTCGCGCTGGCCAACACCGACCAGCTCGGCACCGACCTGGCCTTCCTGGACTCCAACGCCGGGATGAACGTCGCCCGTTACGTCGAACACCCCGAGCTGCGGGACACCGCCGGGCCCCTGGCCAAGGACCTGCTGGACCGGACCGCGATCACCGGGCCGACGGCCGGGCTGTGGGTGGCGGTGGCCACGCAGGCCGCCTACTACGACAGTGCCGACTGCGCGTACTACGACGTCTGCGGCCTGCCGGAGAAGCTCGACCGGGCCGTCCTGCCCGTCACCCGCCACTGCGACGCGAACATCACGGTCCGCGCGCAGGCGCTGAGCGCCGCCGACCTCGACGCCGCCTGCGCCAGTGTGCTCCGCCAGGACGCGTACTTCCGCGCGGTCGTGAAGGCCGGCGGGCCGATACCCGGCCAGTACGCCTCGACGCTCCGGCTCGTGGTCTTCAGCAGCCGCGCCGACTACCAGATGTACGCCGGCGCGATGTACGGCATCAGCACCGACAACGGCGGCATGACGCTGGGCGGCAACCCGTCGGACCCGGCCAACCAGCCGATGTCGATCATGTACCGGAAGGGCTACGACGACGGCTTCCCGGCCGGCATCTGGAACCTCAACCACGAGTACACGCACTTCCTGGACGCCCGTGACGACATGAAGGGCGACTTCGGGCGGCAGGTCTCCGTGCCCGACGTGTGGTGGATCGAGGGCGTCGCCGAGTACGTCTCCTACGCCTACCGCGGCCTCGCCGACGACCAGGCGATCCAGGAGGCGGGCCGGCACACGTACCGACTGAGCACCCTGTTCGAGAACACCTACGACAACAGCGACGTGACCCGTACCTACCCGTGGGGGTACCTCGCCGTGCGCTACATGATCGAGCGGCACCCGGACGACGTCCAGCGCATGCTCGACCGCTTCCGCGCCGGTGACTACGCCGGCGGGTACGCCGTCTACCACGACGGCATCGGCAGCCGCTACGACGCCGACTTCGACCAGTGGCTGACGGCGTGCGCCACGGGCGCCTGCGCCAGGCCGGCCGTGGCCTGACCGCGCGCGCCCGAGCGAGACGGCCGCCGTCCGGAACCCCGGACGGCGGCCGTACGCGCAGGCGGAAGGACGGGGATCAGACCGCCGTCGCCGGGTACGTCGGGTACTCCACGCCCGACACGTGCTGCACGACGCGGACGACCTGGCAGGAGTAGCCGAACTCGTTGTCGTACCAGAGGTAGAGGATCGCGTTGTCGCCGTCGACCTTCAGGGCGCCGGCGTCCACGATCGAGGCGTGGCGCGAGCCGATGAAGTCGCTGGAGACCGCGTCGGGCGCCGTGGTGAAGTCGATCTGGCGCTTGAGCGGCGAGGTCAGCGAGACCTCGCGCAGGTAGTCGTGGACCTCCTCGCGGGTGGCCTCGCGGGCCAGCTGGAGGTTGAGGATCGCGATCGACACGTCCGGCACCGGGACGCGGATCGAGCTGCCGCTGATCTTCGCCTTGAGGTCGGGCAGCGCCTTGGCGACGGCGGAGGCGGCGCCGGTCTCGGTGATGACCATGTTGAGCGGCGCGGAGCGGCCGCGGCGCTCGGACTTGTGGTAGTTGTCCAGCAGGTTCTGGTCGTTGGTGAACGAGTGGACGGTCTCCACGTGCCCGCGCAGCACGCCGTACTCGTCGTCCATCGCCTTCAGCGGCGGGACGATCGCGTTGGTGGTGCAGGAGGCGCAGGACAGGATCTGCTCGTCCGGCTTGACGGTGTCGTGGTTGACGCCGTGCACGATGTTCGGGACGTCGCCCTTGCCCGGCGCGGTCAGCACGACCTTCTCGATGCCGGGGCGCAGGTGCTTGGACAGGCCCTCGCGGTCGCGCCACTTGCCGGTGTTGTCGATCAGGATGGCGTCGCGGATGCCGTACTCGGTGTAGTCCACGTGCGAGGGGTCGTCGGCGTAGATCACCTTGATGGCGTTGCCGTTCGCGACGATCGTGCTGCTGTCCTCGTCCACGGTGATGGTGCCCTGGAACTGGCCGTGGATGGAGTCGCGGCGCAGCAGCGAGGCGCGCTTGACGATGTCCTGGGCGCCGCCGCCGCGCACGACGATGGCGCGCAGCCGCAGGCCGTTGCCGGAGCCGGACTTCTCGATCAGCAGACGGGCGACGAGGCGGCCGATGCGGCCGAAGCCGTAGAGGACGACGTCGCGCGGCTCGCGGCGCTCGATCTTGTTGGCACCGGTGGCACCGGCGACCGCCTCGGCGGTGAACTGCTCCACGCTCAGGCCGCGGTCGTCGGCCTTGTACATGGTGGCCAGCATGCCCAGGTCGATCTGGGACGGCCCGAGGTCGAGGGCGGCCAGGGCCTGGAGGAACGGCATGGTCTCGGTGACCGACAGTTCGGCACCGTCGATCTGCCGGGCGAAGCGGTGCGTCTTGAGGATGCTGACCACCGACTTGTTCACCAAGGAGCGGCTGTGCAGCAGGACGGTCACGTCCTGCTCGCGGTGCAGCTTCCCGATGAGCGGGATCATCGACTCCGCGATCTCCTCGCGGATCTTCCAGTTCGTGAACGAGTCGTCGTTGACAGTCACAGGTCCATCTTTCGAGCTAGGCAGCGCTCATATGATAACCACACCGTGTCGGCGCGCCCGCAGCCCCCCTCCGGCAGGATCCGCGCCGCCCCGCCACGGCTGCCGCCCCGGACCGCCCGTGTCCTGAATCAGGGTGGAAGTGCACGGGAAACCCGGGTCGCGGATTGCGTCTCCTCGCGGCCGTGCCCAAGGTCGACAGCGTGCGTACCTCCCTCGTCCCCCGGACCGCGCCGCCGGCCCCCTCGGGACCGCTCGGCCGCCCCCGGCTGCCACGGCCCGCCGGGTCGGGCCCGCCGCGGGGCGCCCTGCCGGCCCTCGCCCTGTTCGTGGCCGTCCGGCTCGCCGGGGTCGCCGCGGTGGCCCTCACGAACGGCCTCAGAGGCCGCCCGACGGTCGAGGACCTGGCCCACTCCTGGGACTCCCGCTGGTATCTGCACATCGCCACGCACGGCTACGGCGACCTCATCTGGATCACTCCGAAGGGCGCCGTCCAGACCGACTGGGCGTTCTTTCCCCTCTATCCCGCGCTCATCAGAGCCCTCACCACCGTCCTGCCAATCGCCCCGGGCCAGGCCGCTCTGCTCGTCGCCTGGACGGCCGCGGTCGTGGCCGCGTACGGCATCCACCGCACCGGCCACCACCTGTACGGGCGGGGCGTCGCCACCGCGCTGGTCGCCCTGTGGGCCGCCCTGCCGCAGGCGGTCGAACTCACTGTCGCCTACACCGAGTCGCTGTTCGCCGCGCTCGCCGCCTGGTCGCTGTACTGCGTCCTCAGGGGGCGCTGGCTGTGGGCCGGCACCCTCGCCGCGCTGGCGGGCCTGGCCCGGCCCAGCGGATTCGCGGTGGCGGCGGCCGTCTTCCTCGCCGCCGGCCACGAGGCACTGCGCCGCCGCGGCCGGGTCCCGGCACGGCTGTGGGCCGGGGCGGTCCTGGCCCCGCTGGGCTGGCTCGGCTATGTGCTGTGGGTGGGGAGCCGGATCGGAGACCCGCTCGGCGGCTACCTCACGGTCCAGAGCGCCTGGAACTCCCGCTTCGATTTCAGCGCGGGTTCGCTGCGCTTCCTCGAAGCCCTGTTCCTGCACGGCGGAGGCGTCGTCTACCCGGCGGCCCTGCTGATCGTCGCGGTGGGCGCCCTGCTGTTCGTCCTGCTCTGCCTGGACCGCGCCCCGCTGGTCCTGGTGGCCTTCTCCGGCGTCCTGGTCACTCTCGTCCTGGGCGGCTCCGGCTCCTTCTCCTCCAAGCCGCGGTTCCTGCTGCCGGCCTTCCCGCTGCTCATCCCGACGGCACGCGCACTCGCCCGGACCTGGTGGCCGCGCCGGGCCCAGGCGGTCGTCGTCTACGGCGCCCTCACCCTCGTCTCCCTGCTGTTCGGCGCCTATGTGACGGCGGTGGCCCACTCCCCGCTGTGAGCCGCCGCCGGCTCGCCCGGGCGGCCCCGCCCGGCCCCGATCGACACGAATCCGCCCAGGGTGGAACCGGCACCGGCCGCGATGACATGATCGGACGGATACGACGGGGGAGGACGTGTCGATGAGGCTGCACACGCACGAGTGGGGCACCGGCGACCGGATCGCCGTGCTCGTGCACGGAATCATGTCCGACCATCGCGCCTGGCACCGGGTCGCGCCCGTCCTGGCGGACAAGGGATACCGGGTCGTCGGCGTGGACCTGCGCGGGCACGGCGCCAGCGGCCGGGGCGAGTACAGCCCCGAGAGCTGGGCGGGCGATCTCGTCGAAACCCTCCCGCGGCGGCCGGAGCTGGCGATCGGGCACTCGCTCGGGGCCCTGGCGCTGGCCGGCGCCGTCGAGGACCTGGCGCCCGCCCGGGCCGTCTACTGCGACCCGGCCTGGGACGTGAGCGCGCGAGTGGCCCAGGCGTCCGCGTACTTCGCCGCCTTCAAGAACGCCCGCCGCGTGGTGATCAAGGGCCTCAACCCGCGCTGGGACGAGACCGACGTGGACACCGAACTGGCCACGCTCGCGGCCTGGGACCCCGCCTCGGCCGCCGTCCTGCCGGGCATCTACTCGGTCAGCCGCACACCGGCGCGCCCGGTGGTGCCCTCACTGGTGGTCCTGGCCGGCGCCGGCGACCTCCTGCGGCCGGGGCTGGGCGGAGAGCTGGTGCGCCGGGGCTTCGAGGTCCGTACGGTCGAGGGGGCCGGGCACAGCCTTTTCCGCGACGACTTCGACGGCTTCATGGGCGCGCTGGACGGCTGGATCTGAGGGCCTCACACCCCCGAGGAGGGCATCCCTCCGGGGCCGGCGGGGTCAGCGCGGGTTGAAGATCACGCTGGCGAAGCGGGCGCTGCCGGGCGCCGACTTGCCGGGGGCCAGTCGCAGCGCCGAACCCTTGCACTTCTTCTTCGTGTAGACGACGAGCGGCTTCTTCGTCCCGTTGCGGGCGCCGCGGGCCTCCTGGGCCATGTCGAAGCACTTGTTGTCCGGCGGGCTGTCGATGGCGTACGCCTTGCCCTGGGGCCCGACCCAGGCGAACGTGCCGCCGGCGGCGAGCGCGGAGCCCGTGGTGGTCAGAACGAGGGCCAGACCACCGAGTACGGCGGCGAGCGGACGACACAGGCGCATTGCGGTGTCCTTCGTGAACGGAGACGGGAGAGGCGCGGACCGAGGCCGCACCCGTAATCTCCCACCCGCGCCCCGTCCCGTTCCGGGCCCGACACGGGCAGGTCCACCGTCCGGGGGGCGACGGGGGAGAGGAGTTGACGGACCGCGCGCCGGCGACAGCGGTGACACTCCCGGGTGGCGGCGCCGGGTCCGCTGTGCGAAGGCCCCGAATCGGGGTAGACGTGGGGACGCCCGAGGAAAGGACCGTCCCATGACGACCTATGTGATCAGCGTCCCCGGCACCTTCACCACCGGGATCGAGGCCGGCACCCGCAGCCGGCTGGCCCGGGCGCTGCGGCCCGCCGATCCGCACGGCACGCGCATGGGCAGTGCGGAGGACCTGGACATGCTCAGCGTCAACGACGACAACACCTTCACCCTGCGCCTGACCGTCGACGCGGACACCGGCCCGCACGCCGAGGAGGAGGCGCGCCGGCTGGCGGACGCCGCGCTCCGGGACGCGGGGCTGGACGAACGGACCGCACCGCTCGGGCCCGCGGTGATCACCGGCATCGACTCCGAGATCCGCTGACCGGGGCCATCCCAGGGGCACGATCACCCTGAATAGGTAAAATCTAGACGTTTGCCGAAAATTCAGGCGGTCGGCCTTCCGGAAGCCACCGCCCCGCCGGAAGTGATCGATGCCCCGCAAGCGCCCCACGGACTCAGGCGACGAGCTGCTGGCCAGACTCGGTTCGCTCACCGCGCAGGCGCGCCAGCGCGCGGAGGCGCAGCGCACCCAGGTCGAGCTGGCCATCGCCCTGCAACGCGGCATGCTCCCCCGGGACCTGCCCGCCGCGCCCGGCCTCCATCTGGCGGTGCGGTACATGCCGGCCAACCTCGGTCTCAACGTGGGCGGCGACTGGTACGACGCCTTCGTCCTGCCGGACGGCCGGATCGGACTGTCCATCGGTGACGTGCAGGGGCACAACATCGAGGCCGCGGCCTTCATGGGCCAGGTCAGGGCCGGACTGCGGGCGCTCGCCTCGGTCACCGGCCACCCGGGCGAGCTGCTGGCCCGCACCAACGACCTGCTGCTCTCCCTGGGCAGCGACCTCTTCGCCACCTGCACCTTCATGCGGCTCGACCCGGCCACCGGGGTGCTGGAGAGCGCACGGGCCGGCCACATCCCGTTCGTGTGGGCCACGGCGGACGGGAAGTCCGGCGTCGTCGACGACGTGGGAGGACCACCGCTGGGTATCGAGCGGGGCATCGAGTTCCCGGTGACCCGGCACCGGCTCACCACCGGCGGAGTGTTCGTCCTGCTCACCGACGGTGTGGTGGAGGGGCCCTCGCTGAACATCGAGGACGGCCTCGATCAGGTGGTGCGGCTCGCGGGCATTGCCGCCGTCGCCAGCCTCCGGGTCCACGCGCTCGCGGCGGCCGTGATCAAGTGCGCGGAGAGCGTCGGGCACGACGACGACGCCGCGGTCCTGGTCGTGGGCCTCGACGGCCCCGGCCCCCCGCCCTGACACGCCACGCCCGGCCCCGGCACCCCACCCGCCCAGCGGCACCGCCAAGGGCCGCGCGCGGTGCCATCGGCTCCCCGTCCGGTGCGTTCCGGCCCTCGCGAACCGCATACCGCCCGGCACCTCGCCGTGCGCGGTCGCCGCGGGGACGGCCCGGCATTCGGCCATTGGGCCGGAGGGGAGCGTCCCTCGCCTCGCCGAGCCGCGGTGATCGGTGTGAGATGGCTGCTGTGGTGGGTATCGAGGAGCTGCGTCGGCCGGGCGGCCTGGCCGTCCAGATGCTGGTCGTCGCCGCCTGCTACTACGGGGCGGCCCGGCTCGGCCTGCTGCGCGAGCTGACCGTCGAGGGCGCCGTCGTCACCCCCATCTGGCCGCCGACCGGCGTGGCCGTCGCCTCGCTGCTGATCTTCGGCCTGCACTGCTGGCCCGCCATCACGCTCGGCGCCTTCCTCTCCGTCCTGTCCCTCACCACGCCGGACATCTATGTCCTCGGCATCCTCATCGGCAACACCGCCGCTCCCGTCTGCGCCGCACTCCTGCTGCGCCGGGCCCGCTTCCGCACCGATCTCAGCCGGCTGCGCGACGGCCTCGCCCTGGTGTTCCTGGCCGCGCTGGCCGCCATGCTGATCAGCGCGACGATCGGCGTCGGCCTCCTCGTCCTCACGGGCAGCCTCGCCGCCCACGGCTTCTGGCCCGTCTGGCTCGCCTGGTGGGTGGGCGACGCGATGGGCGTCCTGATCGTCACCCCACTGCTGCTGTTGCTGCACGCGGCCCGCCGTCCCCTGCCCCTGGGGCGCTGGAAGGAGGCGACCGCGCTGGCCGTCGTCGCCTGCCTCCTCGTCCCGCTGGCCGCCCACAGCTCGCTCAGCCTGCTCTTCCTCGTCTACCCGCTCATCATCTGGGCGGCCCTGCGGTTCCAGCTGGTGGGCAGTGTGCTCTGCGCGCTGTTCACGTCCGTGATCGCCACGGTCGCGGCGACGGACGGCGTGGGCGGCTTCGCGGGGCTGAGCCGGGTCGAGGTGATGGTGAAGCTCCAGGCGTTCAACGGTGCGATGGCCCTCACCGCGCTGCTGCTGTCCGCCGTGATCACCGAGCAGCGCAACACCCGGCGCTCGGTGGAGAAGGCCTGCCAGGAATTGGTCGAGGTGCTGGAACACCTCACCGCGGGCGAGCCTCCGCTGCCCCGGCCGCACACGGCCGACGAGGTCGACGACCGGCCGTGGCCGACCGGGGCGCCGTGAACCGCTCGGGGTGAGCGGGTTCGCCGGGGGCACCGGGCCCGGCCCGGGCGGCCGGAGAGCCGCGGGCGCGCCCGGCGGAGCGCGGGGTGCCGTACGGGCGGTCCGGCCCCGTCAGCGTTCCGGCCGGTTCGCCGGCCCCTCGTCGTCACTTCCCGGCTCCGCGGACGGCGTCCCCGTCGGCGTGCGGTGCCGGCCAGGGGCCGGTGGACGGGCGGGACGGGCGGGACCGGCGGCGCCGGGCTGATGGCCGCCGGCCGGGCCCGGGCCCCCGAGGATCCCCGGCGGCGCGTCCGCGACGGCCGCCACCTCGCCGATACGATGCCGGGCCCGGACTCCTGCCCGGCGCTCCGGACACGGGTGGCCCAACGGCTCGGCCGCGGCATGCTCGCGGTCGGTCTCGGACGGCCGGCGGGCGCCTTGCCCGGCCGTCGTCGGGGTCTCGTCCTGTGCGGTGCGGTCGTGGTCCCTCATGCGCCGCCGGGTACCCGGGCGGCGCCCTCCGGCACCTTCCGCCCCGGCGTGTCGGACGGCCCGCCGGGGGCACTGGGAGACGATGAGCGGTGCCCGCACGGGCACGGGGCCGGACCGGGAGGGACAGCGGCCATGGACCAGCGGCCGGAACCAGGACGGACGGGCGAGGACACCCCACGGCGCGCACCCGGGCCCGGGGACCCGCCGCGTCGGCCGGACCCGGCCGACGCGCGCCGCCGCATCCCGCGCACCGACACCCTGCTGCGCGACCCCCGGCTCTCCGCCGCCGTGGACCGGCTCGGCGCGCGACGGGTGAAGGCCGCCGTACGGCAGGCGCAGGAGCGGGCCCGCGCGGGCGGTATCGCGCCGGAACAGGTGCCGCAGACGGCCCTCGACCTGCTGCCCGGCACCGCGAGCGGGCTGCGCCCGGTGATCAACGCGACCGGCGTGCTGTTGCACACCAACCTCGGCCGGGCCCCGCTGTCCGCCGCCGCCCGGCAGGCGGTCGGGGAGGCGGCCGGTCCCACGGACGTCGAACTCGACCTGACGACCGGCGTGCGGGCCCGCAGAGGACGCTCCGCGCTCGCCGCGCTGCACGAGAGGGTGCCGGCCGCCGGTGCGGCGCACGTCGTCAACAACGGCGCCGCCGCCCTCGTCCTGGCCGCGACCGCCCTGGCGGCCGGCAAGGAGATCGTCGTCAGCCGGGGCGAGATGGTGGAGATCGGCGACGGCTTCCGGCTGCCCGACCTGCTCGTCTCGACCGGCGCCCGGCTCCGCGAGGTCGGTACGACCAACCGGACGGCCCCCGCCGACTACGCGGCCGTCATCGGACCGCTGACCGGGTTCGTCCTGAAGGTCCACCCGTCGAACTTCCGCATCACCGGCTTCACCCGTTCCGCCGAGGTCGCCGACCTCGCCGCACTCGGCGTCCCGGTCGTCGTCGACATCGGTTCCGGGCTGCTCGCCCCGCATCCGGCCCTGCCCGGGGAACCCGACGCGGACACGCAGCTGCGTGCCGGCGCCGCGCTCGTCACCGCGAGCGGCGACAAGCTGCTCGGCGGCCCCCAGTGCGGGCTCCTGCTCGGCCGCCGGGACCTGGTCCAGGCCCTGGCCCGGCATCCGCTGGCCCGTGCCCTGCGTGTCGACAAGCTGACCCTGGCCGCCCTGGAGGCCACCCTCACCGGTCCGCCCACCCCGACGGCCCTCGCGCTCACCGCCGACCCGGCCCGGCTCCGGGCCCGCGCCGACCGGCTCGCCGCCGCACTGACCGCCGACGGGATCGACGTACGGCCGGTCGCGAGCGCCGCCACGGTCGGCGGCGGAGGCGCACCCGGGGTCACCCTGCCCAGCGCGGCCCTGGCCCTGCCCGAGCGGTACGCCGCCGCACTGCGCACCGGCCCGGTCCCGGTCGTCGGCCGCCTGGAGGCGGGACACTGCCTGCTGGACATGAGATCGGTACCACCGGAGGACGACGACCGGCTGGCGGACGCGGTGCGGGCGGTCGCGGCGTCGGACGACGACCCGTCGGCGGGCACCGAGCCGGCGCCGCAGGACGTGCCGGAGAACACGCTCCAGGACGGACCGGAGGACGTGCCGGCGAACACGCTCCAGGACGGACCGGAGGACGTGCCGGAGAACACGCCCCAGGACACGCCGGCATCCGGTGGTTCGCCGAGCGCTCGGGGCCGGGGGACGGGCCGGGTTCCGGCGGAAGGGCGGGCGTGATGCGGGTGTTCGCCACCGCCGGCCATGTCGACCACGGCAAGTCCGCACTCGTACGGGCCCTCACCGGCATGGAGCCCGACCGGTACGCGGAGGAGCGCCGCCGGGGCCTCACGCTGGACCTGGGCTTCGTGTGGACCCGTCTCGCGGGGCGGGACCTCGCCTTCGTGGACGTGCCCGGGCACGAGCGGTTCGTCGCCACCATGCTGGCCGGTGTCGGCCCCGTCCCCGCCGTGCTCTTCGTGGTCGCCGCCGACCAGGGATGGCAGCCCCAGTCGCAGGAGCACCTGGCCGTTCTCGACGCGCTCGGTGTCCGGCACGGCGTCCTCGCCGTGACCCGCAGCGACCTCGCCGATCCGGAACCGGTGCGCGCCGACGCCGTCGAGCGCCTGGCCGGAACCTCCCTCGGCAAGGTGCCGCAGATCGCGGTCAGCGCGGTCACCGGCGCCGGACTGGACGCACTCCGCACCGAACTCGCGAGGGTGGCAGAGGAGTTGCCGGTGCCGGACGCCGACGCCGACGTCCGCCTGTGGCTGGACCGGGCCTTCACCGTCCGCGGTCACGGCACCGTGGTGACGGGCACCCTCGGCGCGGGCACCCTGCGCGTCGGCGACCGGCTGGTCACCGCGGACGGGACGGCCGTGCTGCGGGTGCGCGGCCTTCAGACCCTGCACCAGGAGCGGACGGCCGTCGGCGCGGTGGCCCGCGTCGCCGTCAACGTGCACGGCCAGGGGGACGGCACGCTGGGGCGCGGGCAGGTGCTGCTGACCCCCGGCCGCTGGCTGTGCACCGAGGTGGCCGACGTACGGGTCGGCGGGGAACCGGTCGCCGACCTGCCCCGGAGCGTCACCCTGCACATCGGAACGGCCGCCGTGCCCGTGACCGTCCGTCCGCTCGGCCGGGACACCGCCCGGCTCACCCTCCGCCGGGGGCTGCCCCTGCGGGCCGGCGACCGGGCGGTGCTCCGCGAACCCGGCGGCGGCCGCATGCCCCGCGGGGTCACCGTCCTGGACGTACGGCCGCCCCGGCTGACCCGGCGCGGCGCGGCGCGGGCCCGTGCGACGCAGCTCGCCGGCCTGACCGGCCGTCCCGACGGCGCCGCCGAACTGCGCCGCCGCAAGCTGATCCGGCGCGCCGAGCTGCGGGCGATGGGCATCCCGGCGCCCGGGGAACCGGTCGCCGGGGACTGGCTGGCCGACGCGGAGCACTGGACCGCCCTCAAGGAGCGCCTGGCCGCCGAGGTCCACGCGCATGCCCGCGCCCACCCGCTGGAACCCGGCCTGCCCACCGAGGCGGCCCGCCGGCTGCTCGGCCTGCCCGACCGTGTCCTGGTCGACGCGCTGGCCGCGGCGATGCCTCGACTCGGCCGCCGGCAGGGCCGGTTGTATCCGGCGGACAGTCTCCGGCCCGCTCTGCCCGCACCGGTCCGTGCGGCCCTGGACTCCCTGCGCCAGGACCTCACCCGGGCTCCCTTCCGGGCCCCCGAGGCCGGACGTCTCGCCGAACTCGGTCTCGACCGCCGGGCGTTGGCCGCCGCGGCAGCCGCCGGGGACCTGCTGCGGATCGCCGACGGGATCGTGCTGCTGCCCGGCGCGGACACGGAGGCCGCCGCCGTCCTGCGCACACTTCCCCAGCCGTTCACGCTCAGCGAGGCCCGGCGTGCGCTGGACACCACCCGCCGGGTGGCCGTACCGCTGCTGGAGTTCCTGGACGCCCGGGGACACACGGAACGCGTCGACGACCTGCGCCGGCGCTGCCGCGCGCGGGCGGGGGACGGAGGCGGACGGGAATCGAACCCGCCGGCCCGAGATCCTCGGGCCCCTCGGTTTTGAAGACCGGGAGGGCCACCAGGCACCCACACGCCTCCACCGCTCGTCAGGCTACTGCCCCAGGAGACCACGGTCATGACAACGACACCGGCATCGACTCCGCCCCGGCCGGCGACCGTCCGGCTCACCCAGTTCGCCCACGGCGGCGGCTGCGCCTGCAAGATCCCGCCCGGCGAACTGGAGGAGGTGGTCGCCGGGCTCACCGCGCCCCCGCTCACGGGCGGCGACACCCCCCTCCTCGTCGGCCTCGCCACCGGCGACGACGCGGCCGTGGTCGCCCACCGGGGCACCGCCCTGGTCTGCACGGCCGACTTCTTCACCCCGGTCGTGGACGACGCCTACGACTGGGGCCGGATCGCCGCCGCCAACGCCCTGTCCGATGTGTACGCGATGGGCGGCCGGCCCGTGCTCGCCGTCAACCTGCTCGCCTGGCCGCGCGACCGGCTCCCGTTCGAGCTGGCCCGCGAGGTGCTGCGCGGCGGACTGGACATCGCCACCGAGGCCGGCTGCCATGTCGGCGGCGGGCACAGCGTCGACGACCCGGAACCCAAGTACGGCATGGCCGTCACCGGTATCGCCGACCCCGGGCGGCTGCTGCGCAACGACGCGGGCCGGCCCGGGCTGCCGCTGTCGCTGACCAAACCGCTGGGCACCGGCGTCCTCAACAACCGCCACAAGGTCACCGGTGAGCGGTTCGAGCACGCCGTCGCCACGATGGCCGCGCTCAACCGGGAGGCGTCGGAGGCCGCGCTGGCCGCCGGAGCCGAGTGCGCCACCGACGTCACCGGGTTCGGATTCCTCGGTCATCTCCACAAACTGGCCCGCGCCTCCGGGGTGACCGCCGTGGTCGACACCGCCGCCGTCCCGTACCTGGACGGCGCCCGGGAGGCCGTACGGGACGGGTACGTCAGCGGTGGCACCCGGCGCAACCTGGAGTGGGTGGCGCCGTACACCGACTTCGGGCACACCGACACGGACACCCGGCTGCTGCTCGCCGACGCGCAGACGTCCGGCGGGCTGCTCGTCGCCGGGGAGGTGCCCGGCGCGCCGGTGGTGGGGGAGCTGGTGCCGCGCGGAACGCACTCCCTCGTACTCGGATAGGACCGCCCCCGCTCCGTTCGGGCGGCACCGCTCACGGCTCGGTCCCGGTGTGCTCGTCGATGCCCGCCCGGATCCGGTAGGCCCGCACCAGCATCGGGGCCGCCGGACCCCGGGGGCGCCGTCCGGGGCGGATGTCGACGGCGAACGCCTTCGTCTCCTGGATGTGCGTGTTCGGGTCCAGGGACAGATGCAGCAGCTCGTTGGCCGCGTCGCCGGTGCTGTAGCCGTTCGGGCCCCAGTGATAGGGCAGCCCCACCTGATGGAGCCGTCGGCCGTGCACGGTCAGCGGGGTCATCCGGTCGGTGACCAGCACCCGGGCCTCGATCACGCCCCGCGCGCTGACGATCGTCGCCCACCCGGTGTGCGCCAGGCCCCGCTCCGCGGCCAGCTCCGGGGACACCTCGCAGAAGAACTCCGGCTGGAGCTCCGCCAGATACGGCTGCCAGCGGGACATCCCGCCCGCCGTGTGGTGCTCGGTGAGCCGGTAGGTGGTCGCCACGTACGGGAACACCCGGGAGCCGGGCTCGTCGCCGCTCGGCTGGTAGCGGTTGTCGGGGTGCGGCGGCAGCAGTTGCCGTACGGGGTTGCGCTGCTGGCCGTAGACCAGGTTCGGGAACGGGGAGTCCTGCGGTTCGTAATGCGCCGGCAGCGGTCCGTCGACGAGCCCGGACGGCACGTACAGCCAGGCCTTGCCGTCGGCCTGCATGATGAAGGGGTCCCTGCCGGACAGTGCCTCCGGCCCCTCCGCGTCCGGGGGCGGTTCGTGATCCGGCGCCTTGTCCTTCTGGACGTCGGGGACGTCGTGGCCCGTCCACTCGCCGTGCTCCGCGTCCCACCACACCAGCGCCTTGCGCTCGCTCCACGGCCTGCCCTCGGGGTCGGCGGACGCGCGGTTGTACAGGATCCGGCGGTTGGCAGGCCAGGCCCACGCCCACTCCGCCGCCACCCAGTCCTGCTCCCGGCCGGGCTTGCGGCGGGCCGCCTGATTGACACCGTCGGCGTACACCCCGCAGTAGATCCAGCAGCCGCAGGCCGTCGAGCCGTCGGCCTTCAGCTCCCCGTACGAGGAGAGCGGACGGCCCTCCGCGTCCCGGCCGTTGATCTCGGCGAGGACCGCCTCCGCGTCCGGCTCGGCGTGCCGGCCCTTCGTCGGGTAGTCCCACGCCAGGTCGTGGACCGGCCGGTCCATCTCGGCACCGGACCCGGCGAGCTTCTCCCGGACGATCCGGCCCAGGTGGTAGGCGAACCACAGGTCGCTGCGCGCCTCGCCGGGCGGCTCGACGGCCTGGTGGTGCCACTGGAGCAGCCGCTGGGTGTTGGTGAAACTGCCGTCCTTCTCGGTGTGGGCGGCGGCCGGCAGGAAGAACACCTCGGTGCGGATGTCCTCGGTGCGCAGCTCGCCGGTCTCGATCTCGGGCCCGTCACGCCACCAGGTCGCCGACTCGATGAGCGAGAAGTCGCGGACGACCAGCCAGTCCAGGTTGGCCATGCCGAGCCGTATCAGCTTCGCGTCGGCGTTGCCCACCGCCGGGTTCTCGCCGATCAGGAAGTAGCCTTTGCAGACGCCGTCCAGCTGGGCCATCGTCGTCTCGTACGTCGAGTGCGTGCCGGTCAGCCGGGGCAGGTAGTCGAAGCAGAAGTCGTTCTCGGCGGTCGCCGCGTCACCCCAGTACGCCTTGAGCAGGCTCACCACGTACGCGCGCATGCCGCCCCAGTAGCCCTTGTGCGCCGCCGAGCCCTCGACGAAGGCGTCCAGGTCCTCGTTCCGGTGGGCGTGCGGCATCGGGATGTAGCCGGGAAGCAGGTTGAACAGGGTCGGGATGTCCGTGGACCCCTGGATGGAGGCGTGTCCGCGCAGGGCCAGGATGCCGCCGCCCGGCCGGCCGATGTTGCCGAGCAGGGTCTGCAGGACGGCGGCCGCCCGGACGTTCTGCACGCCCACCGTGTGCTGCGTCCAGCCCACCGCGTAGGCGAACGCCGTCGTCCGGTCGCGCCCGGAGTTCTCCGTGACCAGTTCGCACACCTGCCGGAACAGATCCCGCGGCACCCCGCAGACCCGCTCGACCAGTTCCGGCGTGTAGCGGGCGTAGTGCCGCTTCAGCACCTGGAACACACAGCGCGGGTGGGTCAGCGTCTCGTCGCGCTCCGGCTCGCCCTCGCCGATCACCGCGCCGCCGGAACCATGGGCCTCGCCGCGGGCGGCCTCGGTGACGGAACTGCCGCCGCCGGTGCGCTTCTCGTACTCCTGGTCGCGTTCGCCCGAGGCCGCCTGCGTCTCGGTGCCCTCGTACTGCCAGCTGGCGTTGTCGTACGAGCGGCCGCCGGTGTCGAGGCCGGAGAAGACGCCCGCCAGATCCTCGGTGTCCCGGAAGTCCTCCCGCAGGATCATCGGGGCGTTGCTGTACGCCACGATGTAGTCGCGGAAGTACTTCTCCTCGCTCAGGACATGATGGATGATCCCGCCGAGGAACGCGATGTCCGTGCCCGCGCGCAGCGGCACGTGCACGTCGGCGAGCGCGCTGGTGCGGGTGAACCGCGGATCGACGTGGATCACCTTCGCGCCCCGCGCCTTGGCCTCCATCACCCACTGGAACCCCACCGGGTGGCACTCGGCCATGTTGGAGCCCTCGATGAGGATGCAGTCCGCGTTCTGCAGATCCTGCTGGAAGGTGGTCGCGCCGCCGCGGCCGAACGAGGTTCCCAGACCGGGAACGGTGGAGGAGTGTCAAACGCGCGCCTGGTTCTCGATCTGGATCGCACCCAGCGCGGTGAACAGCTTTTTGAGCAGGTAGTTCTCTTCGTTGTCGAGTGTGGCCCCGCCGAGGCTCGCGATGCCCAGGGTGCGCCGGGTGCGGGTCTCGTCGACCTCCCACTGCCAGCCCGCCCGGCGGGCCTCGATCACCCGGTCGGCGATCATGTCCATCGCCGTGTCCAGGTCCAGCCGCTCCCACTCGGTGCCGTGCGGGCGGCGGTACAGGACCTGGTGCTCGCGGGCGTCCCCGGTGGTCAGCTGGAGGCTGGCCGCGCCCTTGGGGCAGAGCCGGCCGCGTGAGACGGGGGAGTCCGGGTCGCCCTCGATCTGGGTGACCCGGCCGTCCTGGACGTACACGTTCTGCCCGCAGCCCACCGCGCAGTACGGGCAGACGGACTTCACCACCCGGTCGGCGGTGGCCACCCGGGGCGTCCGCCGCGCGCTGCGCCCGCTCTTGGCGGCGGCCCCCCGGCCGAGCGGATCCGTGCCCGTGAGCTGGCGGTACACCGGCCAGGAGTCGATCCAGGTGCGTACGCCCACGACTCCCTCCTCCCGCTCGGTCCCTCGCTCTTCCCGCAGGCTCCCGATCGGGACGTCTCCCGCCGGGGTCGCCCGCGGAGTACCCGTGCCGGGCCTGGCCAAACGGATCCGGCGGGGCCTCTTCCGAGGGCATGGCGTCGAAGGGGTGTGCGGCGGCGGGTGCGGCGGACACCGCGGCGGCCGCCGCGACGCCGGCACCGCGCCGGAGCACGGAACGGCGGTTTCCGGCCGGACAGTGGCGAAAATGACAGAAAGTTCCGAATTTTCGCCAGGGTGCCAACTTTTCCGCTCCGTCGCGCATCCCACCTGATGTACAAGGCGAGCCACGACACCCGCAAGGAAGGGAAGAACGCTCACCATGACCCATCAGGACCAGACCCACACGACCGAGACCGCCACGGCCCCCCGGTCCGACCGGCGCCGGCGCCTCCTGTGCGCGACGCTCGCGGTGACCACCGCGGCCGGACTGGGCATCGCCGGCGCCGGGACGGCGGGCGCCGCCGCTGCCGCGTCCACGACCCCCACCTGCACCGTGTCCGGCCTGAGCGCCTCGTTCGGCGAGACACTGGCCGGCGGCATGAACCACCAGGGCGTGGTGCTGAAGCTCAAGAACACCGGAGCGCACACCTGCCTGCTGCGGGGCTACCCGGGCCTCGGCCTGGAGAACGCCGCGCACCGGACGCTCCCCTCGACCACCCACTGGGGCGACACCTGGTACGCCAAGAGCCCGGCCAAGACCACCCTGACCCTCCGTAAGGGCGGGACCGCGGAGGCCGTCATATCGTGGACGCACGCCAACACCGGTACGTCCGACGCCGTCCACGCCGCCTATCTCCAGGTCACCCCGCCGGCCGCCACCAGCCACAAGACGCTGGCGTTCCCCGAGTGGGTCGACCACGGCGACCTCCGGGTCACCGCGCTCGCGTACCGGATCGACGTCACCCCCTGAGCCCGGCCGGTCCCTGACACGACGGGGGCCCGCCGCCGGTCGTCGCGCTCCCGCACGACCGGGCCGGGCCCCGGCCGGCACACGGGTCCGTCAGCTGGCCGTCAGACGCTCCCGCTGCGGTGCCACCGTGTACGCGGGATCCTCCGCGGAGGCCACCCCGGCGTGGAACACCCCGAAGCGCAGGGCCGCCGAGCCGGTGAGCAACGCGGCACCGGCCGCCAGGGCCGGACGCCTGTCCCGTCCGCGCAGCAGGGCCAGGGCGGCGCCGCCCGTCGTCAGCAGCTCCGCGGCGCGCAGCAGCAGCCGCGGCCTGCCCTGCTCGAACGGCTCGGCGACCAGGCCCATGCGCCGCTTCATCACCCGGAAGGCGCCCAGCTCCAGGGCGGCCCCGAGGACGGCCAGCCGGCGGGCCGGTCCCGCCTGCGCGGCCGGAGCCGCGGCCAGGGCCAGACCGGACGCCGCCGTGGCGGCCGAGCCCGCGAACACGTAGGGCAGTTCGCGGTAGCCCTCGTGCCAGGACGGCACCGCGGTGTCCGAGAGCAGCACCGCGGTGTACGTCGCCACGGCCGGTCCGAGGAACGCGGCGGCCACCGTGGCGGCCGAACCCACCGGCCGGTACCGGCCGGTCACCTCGGTGGCCGCGGCGGTCAGCGCCAGGGGCGCGTACCCCGCCAGCAGCCACGAGCCCACGCTCATCGGGGAAGTGGGCTTGAACACCCGGAGCATGTTCAGGAACCGGGCCGGCCGGCCCAGATCGTGGACGAGCGCCGCCAGCGAGAGGGACACGGCGCCGGCCGCGCCCAGCTTCGCCGGCGCCGCGAGCCCCGGCCGGCCGGTCAGCTGGCCCCCGGCCGCCAGCAGCGAGGACGCCCCCGCCAGCCCGCCGAGGTACAGATACCCGGCGATGTCCAGCGGCTTCCACGTCGGCTTGTTGAGGACGGGCAGACCGTAGTACGACGCGAACTCGGCGTCCGGCACCATCGGCCGCTCGCTCCGGCCGCGCCGGCGCCCGCGACGGCCCGCGTGGACCCCGGTCATCGCCTCCCGGCCGGGCCGGGCGTCCCGTACGCCGTCCCGGGTGACGTCAGACTCGCTCATCGAGGCCTCCTGGGGCTGCTGCGCTCATCGAGGCCTCCTGGGGCTGGTGTCGGGACTCACCACGGCCTCCCCGGGGCTCCCGGTCGAGGCTCACGGCTTCGTCGGGCCGCTGCCGGGCACTCATCACGGCCTCCTGGCGAAACCGGCCGCGGCCAGGGCCACCAGGGAGGCGGCGGCCACGGCCGCGTGCCGCCACATGCCGGGCAGGTCCCGGGTGGTGACCACCGGGTCCGGGGGCAGCCCGTACACCTCCGGTTCGTCCAGCAGCAGGAAGAACGCGCCGGCTCCGCCCACCCCGTCGTCCGGGCTCTCGCCGTAGAGGCGGGCGTCCGTCACGCCGGCCGCGTGCAGGCGCGCCACCCGCTCCCGCGCCCGCTCCCGCAGCTCCTCCAGCGGGCCGAACTGGATCGAGTCCGTCGGGCAGGACTTGGCACAGGCCGGCTCCATGCCGACACCGAGCCGGTCGTAGCACAGGGTGCACTTCCAGACGCGGCCGTCGTCCTCGCGCTGGTCGATGACACCGTAGGGGCAGGCGGACACGCAGTACCCGCAGCCGTTGCAGACGTCCTCCTGGACGACGACCGTGCCGAACTCGGTGCGGAACAGCGCTCCCGTGGGACACACGTCCAGGCAGGCCGCGTGCGTGCAGTGCTTGCACACGTCCGAGGACATCAGCCAGCGCAGTTCGGTACGGCCCTCGGGGGAGAGGGGGGAGATCCGTTCGGCGGGCGCCGTCTCCGGCGCGGGGCCCGGAGCGGGGGCGTCGGTGCCGAGCCGGGACGCGGCGGCGAAGACGTCCACGTCGTCGTGCGCGACCCCGGGTTCCTGCCCGCCGAGCGGCCTGCGCTGCTCCACGAAGGCCACGTGCCGCCAGCTGTCGGCACCGAGACCCCGCGTGTTGTCGTAGGACATGCCGGTCAGTCCGAGGCCGTCCGCCGGGATCGCGTTCCACTCCTTGCAGGCCACCTCGCAGGCCTTGCAGCCGATGCACACGGAGGTGTCGGTGAAGAAGCCCACTCGCGGCGGGGCGTCCGGGTAGCCGGCCGCGCCGGACACGTCCGGCTGCGGGCCGTACAGCGCGTTCCCGCGCCCCTCGTCGGCGTCCCTCATGCCGTCCCTCCTCGCTCACGACCACCGGGACGGCCCCCGCTGCTCCGGCACCGCCACCGTGTCCTCGCCGTCCCCCCCCGGTGCCGGGCCCACTCACCGGGGTGCTCCATAGCGAGCCTGCCACGGGTGCCCCCGCCCGCGGCTTCCGAAACGGTGCCCGCCGGTACGCCCGGACCGCTCGCGAGGCCGCTGCCGAGGGCCCCGGACAGAGCCCCCCCCGGACGGGACACCTCGTGTAGCCACCGAGGGCCCCGGACAGGGCCCCGGACGGGACACGTCGTGGAGCCACCGAGGGCCCCGGGCCGCGCACCGGGCGGGAGGCGTCGTGACCCCCGCCCGGCCGTCGCCGCGGTGCCCGAAGGCACCCGGGGACCGTGGGTCGAACCTTCCCGGCTACCCGGCCGGCGCAGCCTTACACCCGCCCGGGACGAAGGACTTCCGTGACGGCCGAGGGATGGCCGATTGCTTTGTCCAAGCCTTCGAGAGTGGGTTAACCTGCGGCGTATTTTCTCATCATGCAAATCCGTGAACTGCGGAAATGCACACACCAACGGCTGGGCGGCAGAATGCCCCCGGCCGCGGTTCCGAGCCCTCGCCGCGGGGGCTCTTGGGGAGCGGATCGAGGGTGCGCATGGCCGGCAAGGCAACCGGGACGACCGAAGCGGTCCCGGGTGACCACGAACTGAGAAGACTGCTCGCGGGGCTGACCGCGGTGCGCGACGGAGACTTCGGCACCCGGCTGCCGGACGACTCGACCGGACTTCTGGGCGACATCGCCACCGTCTTCAACGGCATGGTCGACCAGTTGTCCGTCTTCACCTCCGAAGTCACCCGGGTGGCCCGCGAGGTGGGCACGGAGGGCACCCTCGGCGGACAGGCGCAGGTGCCGGGCGTCTCCGGTACCTGGGCGGACCTGACCGACTCGGTCAACGCGATGGCGGGGAACCTCACCACGCAGGTCCGCGACATCGCGCAGGTGGCCACCGCCGTGGCCAAGGGCGACCTGTCGCAGAAGATCGACGTGCCCGCGCGCGGCGAGATCCTCCAGCTGAAGGAAACCGTCAACACGATGGTGGATCAGCTCTCCGCGTTCGCGGACGAGGTGACCCGGGTCGCGCGCGAGGTCGGCACCGAGGGCCGCCTGGGGGGTCAGGCGCAGGTGCCCGGTGTCGCCGGTGTCTGGCGTGACCTGACGGACTCGGTCAATTTCATGGCCGGGAATCTGACGGCGCAGGTGCGCAATGTCGCCCAGGTGACGACCGCGGTGGCGCAGGGTGATCTGTCGCAGAAGATCACGGTGGACGCGCGGGGCGAGATCCTCGAGCTGAAGAGCACCATCAACACGATGGTCGACCAGCTCTCGGCGTTCGCGGACGAGGTGACCCGGGTGGCCCGCGAGGTGGGCACCGAGGGCCGGCTCGGCGGCCAGGCCGACGTCAAGGGCGTGAAGGGCACCTGGCGCGACCTGACGGACTCGGTGAACTTCATGGCCGGGAATCTGACGGCGCAGGTGCGCAATGTCGCCCAGGTGGCCACCGCGGTGGCGCAGGGTGACCTGTCGCAGAAGATCACGGTGGACGCGCGGGGCGAGATCCTCGAGCTGAAGAGCACCATCAACACGATGGTCGACCAGCTCTCGGGCTTCGCGGACGAGGTGACCCGCGTGGCCCGCGAGGTCGGTACCGAGGGCCGCCTGGGGGGTCAGGCGCAGGTCCGCGGGGTCGCCGGTACCTGGAAGGACCTCACCGACAACGTCAACGTGATGGCGTCCAACCTCACCGGGCAGGTCCGCTCCATCGCCCAGGTCGCCACCGCCGTCGCCAAGGGCGACCTCTCCCAGAAGATCACCGTCGAGGCCAAGGGCGAGGTCGCCGCCCTCGCCGACGTGATCAACACCATGGTCGACACCCTCTCGGCGTTCGCCGACGAGGTGACCCGGGTGGCCCGCGAGGTGGGCACCGAGGGCCGGCTCGGCGGCCAGGCCCACGTGCCCAACGTGGCCGGCACCTGGAAGGACCTCACCGACAACGTCAACTCCATGGCCAACAACCTCACCGGCCAGGTGCGCAACATCGCGCTGGTGACCACGGCCGTGGCCAAGGGCGATCTGTCGAAGAAGATCGACGTCGACGCCCGGGGCGAGATCCTCGAACTGAAGACGACCATCAACACGATGGTGGACCAGCTCTCGGCGTTCGCTGACGAGGTGACCCGGGTGGCCCGCGAGGTGGGCACCGAGGGCCGGCTCGGCGGTCAGGCCGAGGTCGAGGGCGTCTCCGGCACCTGGAAGCGGCTCACCGAGAACGTCAACGAACTCGCCGGCAACCTGACCCGACAGGTCCGCGCCATCGCCGACGTGGCCAGCGCCGTCGCCGAGGGCGATCTGACCCGGTCCATCACCGTCGACGCCTCCGGGGAGGTCGCCGACCTCAAGGACAACATCAACTCCATGGTGGAGTCCCTGCGCGAGACCACCCAGGCCAACCAGGAACAGGACTGGCTCAAGACCAACCTCGCCCGGATCTCCGGCCTGATGCAGGGCCACCGCGACCTGCCCGTCGTGGCCGAACTCATCATGGACGAGCTGGCGCCCCAGGTGTCCGCCCAGTACGGCGCCTTCTACCTGGCCGAGGACGGCGCCTCCGGGCCCGAACTGCGGCTCGTCGGCTCCTACGGCCGGCCCGAGGAGGACACCCGGCCCGTCCGCATCCCGCTCGGCCGGTCCCTGGTCGGCCAGGCCGCGCGCAGCCGCCGTACCATCGCCGTCGACCAGCTGCCGCCCGGATACGTCACCATCTCCTCCGGGCTCGGACGGATCGAACCGACCGCGCTGCTGCTGCTCCCCATCGTCTTCGAGGACCAGGTCCTCGGCGTCATCGAGCTGGCCTCGGTCACCCTGTTCACCCCGATCCAGCGCGACTTCCTCCAGCAGCTGGTGGACACCATCGGCGTGAACGTCAACACCATCGTCGCCAACGCCCGCACCGACGAACTGCTCCAGGAGTCGCAGCGCCTGACCAGCGAACTCCAGTCCCGCTCGGCGGAGTTGCAGGCCCGGCAGGAGGAACTCCAGCAGTCCAATGCGGAGCTGGAGGAGAAGGCCTCGCTGCTGGCCGACCAGAACCGGGACATCGAGGCGAAGAACCTCCAGATCGAACAGGCCCGGCAGGAACTGGAGGCACGCGCCCAGCAGCTGTCGCTCGCCTCCAAGTACAAGTCCGAGTTCCTCGCCAACATGAGCCACGAGCTGCGCACCCCGCTCAACAGCCTGCTCATCCTGGCCCAGCTGCTGGCCCAGAACCCCTCCCGCAACCTCACCCCCAAGCAGGTCGAGTACGCGGGCATCATCCACTCGGCCGGCTCCGACCTGCTCCAGCTCATCAACGACATCCTGGACCTGTCCAAGGTCGAGGCCGGCAAGATGGACGTCACGCCGGAGCGGGTCCCGCTGCGGCAGCTGATCGAGTACGTCGAGGCCACCTTCCGGCCGATGACCTCGCAGAAGAGCCTGGACTTCACGGTCGCCACGGCGACCGGCGCCCCCGCCGACCTGCTCACCGACGACTCCCGGCTCCGGCAGGTCCTGCGCAACCTGCTGTCCAACGCGGTGAAGTTCACCGAACAGGGCGGTGTCGAGCTGCGGGTCGAACCCGCCACCGACGACGACGTGCCCCACGGTGTCGTGCGGGGCGGCGCGATCGTCGCGTTCCGGGTGATGGACACCGGCATCGGCATCCCCGAGCAGCAGCTGGAGACCATCTTCGGCGCGTTCCAGCAGGCGGACGGCACCACGAGCCGCAAGTACGGCGGCACCGGGCTCGGCCTGTCCATCACCCGGGAGATCGCCCACCTGCTCGGCGGCGCCGTCACCGTGGACAGCACCCCCGGCAAGGGCAGCACCTTCACCCTCTACCTGCCCGTCGCCCGGCCGGATTTCGAGGAACACGTGCGCGGCGGACGCCCCGCCCCGAAGGCCGAGCGGGAACTGACCGAGGGCACGCGCGGACACGGTCTGCCCCAGGAGCTGCCGCCGGTCACCGCGAAACGTGAACGCCCGCGTCGTCTCCTCGTGGTCGAGGAGCGCCCGCGCGGGCTGCTCACCCTGGTCGCCGAGAGCGTGGTCCGGGATCTGGAGCACGCCCGCGCCGACGGCGGCGGCACCCCCGTCGACATCATCACCGCGGTCGGCGCCCAGGAGGCGGCCGGTGCCCTCGCCGCCGAACCCTGCCACTGCGTCGTGGTGGAACTCGGCATGCCCGAAGGCGAGTCGGCCCGCTTCCTGGAGGCCCTGCGCGGCGACTCGGCCCTGACGAGCGTCCCGGTGCTGGTGCACAGTTCGCAGCGCACCGAGTCGCTCGCCGAGGGCACCGCGGGCGCTTCGCTGGAGTACCTGTACAGCCTGGACGAGCTGCGCGAGCGGATCGCGCTGCACCTGTCGGCGGAGGAGCCCGGCGAAGTGCTCACCCTGGTCCGCGGGGACGAGCACCCGCGCACCGCGCCCCACCTGATCGACGAGGAGACCCGCGGCCGTACCGTTCTCGTCGTCGACGACGACGCCCGGAACCTGTTCGCGCTCAGCGGCATCCTCGAACTGCACGGCTTCCGTGTCCTGCACGCGGAGAACGGCCGCAAGGGCATCGAGACGCTGATGAACAACCCGGACGTCGAACTCGTCCTGATGGACGTGATGATGCCCGAGATGGACGGCTACACTGCCACGGCCGAGATCCGCCGGATGCCGCAGTACGCCGAGCTGCCGGTCATCGCGGTGACCGCCAAGGCCATGCAGGGCGACCGGGAGAAGAGCCTCGCCTCCGGCGCCAGCGACTACGTCACGAAACCGGTGGACACTCATGACCTCATCGCCTGTGTCCGACGCTGGCTCCCCGCATGAGCCCGGCACGGCGCGCCCGTCCGTCCGCAGGCCGAGGAGCACCGACCCGGTGACCGCCCACGAACAGCCCGCCGGGGTCGGCGCGCCGGCCGGCCCGCCCGACCTGCTCCCGCCGGTCGAGGTGATGCTCCCCGAGGTGCCCGCCACCACCCCGGTGGGCCGGCTCGCCGCCACCGTGGAACGGCTGCGCCGGGAGGTGCGGGTGGCCCAGGCCGAGGCGGAAGGCCGGGCGCTGATCGAGCTGGCCAAGGGCATCCTGGTCGAGCGCCTGGGCTGCGGCCCCGCCCAGGCCGCCCGGCAGCTCGCCGAACTGACCGAGCAGGCACAGGTCACGCCGCTGGAATTCGCGGTGGACGTCATCAACCAGGCGGCCCGGGACCGCGTCTCGGAGGTCACCGAGGCGTTCCTGTCCGTCGCCGCGGACCGGGCGGAGCCCGTCACGGAGTCCGCCGCCGTACGCCTGCGCGCGGCCGAGAGCGGCGTCCTGGCCGCACCCGACACGCAGGCGATGGCCGACTCGCTGCTCGAACACGCCCTGCGCCCGCTGGGCGCGGTCGCCGTGGCGATCTGGTCGGCGGGTCCGGACGGTTCGCTGACCCTCGCGGGCAGCGCGGGCTTCCCGCCGGGCGAGGCGGCCCGCTGGCGCTATGTCCCGCCCGACGTGGCCACGGTGGCCCGGCGCGGACTGACCGAACCCGACGGCAAGTGGCTGCCCTCGCTCGCCCAGTCCGGACTCCCCACGATCGGCCGGCGCGAGTATGCCGAAGGCGCGCGGATCGCCGTTCCGTCCGGGACCGGCGGCCGGATCCACGGCGTCCTGGAGATCGCCTGGGCCACACCGGAAGGCCCGCTGCCGCGCCCGGTCCTCCGGCAGGTGGAGGCCCTCGCCGAGCTGTGCGCGCACACCCTGGAGACCTTCGCACCGCCGCCCGGCACCGGGCCGGAGCAAGGGCCGCTGCCCGACGTGGTCGAGCTGATGGACCTGGCCGACGGGCTGCACGACCCGGCCCTGGTGCTCGTGCCGCACCTGGACGACGCCGGGCAGCTGGTCGACTTCCGCATCCAGCACGTCAACAGCCGATTCCTGGACCCCGCGGGCCGCCCCCGGGCCGTCGTGGGCGGCGCCCTGCTGCTGGAGGCCTATCCGATGGCGGCCGGCACCGGCGAGCTGTTCCAGCGCGTGGAACGGGTCTACGCCACCGGTGAGCCGTTCCGCGCCCACCGGATGCGGCTGACCGCCCTGGTCGACCAGGTGCCGCTGTCGGCCGTCGCCGACATCAGCGTGAGCCGGCACGGCACCGCGGTGCTGCTGATCTGGCGTATCGAGGACGAGACGGCACGTCTGGCCAGTCTGCTCCAGCACGCCCAGCGGCTCGGCCGCATCGGAGGGTTCGAGGAGAACCTGCTCACCAGCGAGATCACCTGGAACGGCCAGCTGTTCGACCTGTACGGCCGGCCGGTCGGCGGCCCGCCGGTCGCCCTCCAGGACCTGCCGGCCCACGCCCACCCGGACGACGCCGTCACCCTCGGCCGTTTCCTGCGCACCCTGCTGCACCATCGCAGGCCCGCCTCCGCCGCGTTCCGCCTGCTGCGTCCGGACGGCGTGACCCGGCACATGCGGGTGGTGGCCGAACCGGTCCTCGACACCGCCGGTCAGCTCTTCGTCCTCCGCGGCGCCTACCAGGACATCTCCGCCCAGCACTGGACCGAGGTCGCCCTCGCCGCCACCCGCGACCAGCTCGCCCACACCGAGCAGCAGGCCGCGGAGCGCAACCGGCTGGCCCTTCAGCTCCAGCACGCCATCATGCCCCCGGCCCAGGCCCCGCTGCGGGTGCCCGGCCTCCAGGTGGCGGTGCGCTACCGGCCCGCGGAGACCGAGCATCTGGTCGGCGGCGACTGGTACGACGCCGTCGTCCTGCCCTCGGGACTGGTCCTGCTGTGCGTCGGCGACGTCGCCGGGCACGGCATAGAGGCCGCGACCAGCATGGTGGTCCTGCGCAACGCGCTGCGGGGCCTCGCGGTGACCGGGGCCGGCCCGGCACAGCTGCTGTCCTGGCTGAACATCGTCGCCCACCATCTGACGGGCGCCGTCACCGCGACCGCCGTGTGCGGCCTGTACGACGGCGAGCGGCGGATCCTGCGCTGGGCGCGGGCCGGCCATCTGCCGCCGGTGCTGGTGCGGCAGCCGGACGCCACCGCGCTGCCCCCGGTCAAGGGGCTGCTGCTGGGCGCCGTGCCGGAGGCGCGCTACGAGGAGACGGAGGTGCAGCTGGCCGCGGGGGACACCCTGCTGATGTACACCGACGGTCTGATCGAGCGCCGGGACCGCTCGGTGGAGGAGTCGCTGTCCCATCTCCTGGAGACGGCGCGCTCCGCGCCCAGCACCCTGGACCAGCAACTGGACCGGCTGCTCACCTACAGCAGGTCGGACACCGACGACGACACGTGCATCATCGGCATCAGGGTCGCCTGACCGGTCCGGCCGTTCAGCCGGCGGTCGCAGGGACGAGAGGGACGGTCGCCGTGACCCGCTTGCCGTGCGGCAGCCGGGTCACCTCCAGGCTGCGGGCGAGCATCTTCACGAGATTCAGCCCGTGTCCCCCGATCCGCCGGGGATCGGGAGGGCGCCGGCGCGGCGGCTCCCGGGAGGTGTCCGTGACGGTGATGCGCAGCTCGGTCGCGCCGGGCAGCAGCTCCAGGCCCAGCGCGCACGGGCCGGGCGCGTGCTTCGCCGCGTTGGTGACGAGTTCGCTGACGACGAGCTGGGCATCCTGCACCGGGCGCCGCCCGGGTGCCGGACATGCCCGGGCGAGCAGGGCGGCGACGGCGTCTCTGGCCTCGCCGATGCCGGATACGCCGGTGTCCCAGGTACGGCTGTAGCGCAGGGGTGCCGTGCGTCCCCGCGTCGTCGTCGCGTGGGTCCTCAGCGGGATGTCCATCCTCGTTGCCCTTTTCCTCCGGGGTCAGTGGCCGTTCCCGTGCACAGGAGGTCGTTCCGTCCCTGCCCGGCTACCCGCTGGACCGACGGTCAAGGGGATGTCCGTGAGGAATCCTCCGGATGCGCACGAACGCCTGCTGGAAGGCGGTGCGGGCGGTGGCGTGGGAAGTCGGGGGAGGGTGGTCCGACCACGTCGGGCACCTGGCGGAACGGGGCCCGAAGGCGGGCGGTCGGAGCGCCCCGCTGACACAGCGGAACGGGGCCGGGGCGGGTGGCCCGAACACTCCGGGCACACAGCGGAACGGGCCCTGAAATCCGCTTCCGCTGGATTTCCGGACCCGTTCCCGGTCGAATCTGTGCCGACCTCAGTGCTTGAAGACGTCCTTCGCCTTCTCCTTGGCCTGCCGGGCGTCTCCGCGAGCGCCCTCCATGCGGCCCTCGGCCTCCAGGCGTTCGTTTCCGACGGCCCGGCCGACGGCCTCCTTGGCCTTGCCCTTGGCCTGCTCGGCCTTGCCCTTGGCCTTCTTGCTGCCAGCCATCGCGTGTCACATCCCAACCTCGACGCGGTCTCTGGTCGCCTTTCGGATTGCCGCTCAGCCGATGTGCAAACCAGAAATCCGCATCCGGCCTCCGGCGGAAATTCCGGAGCTTGATCACGGAATCCGCGGGCACCCGCCGATGCGGAGGTGGATAAACATGGTTCCTTTGCTTCTGGTTCTTCTACTGGCTCTGATTCTTTTCGGGGCGGGCTTCGCTCTGAAGGCGCTGTGGTGGATCGCGGTGATCGTACTCGTGCTGTGGCTGGTGGGCTTCGTCGTCCGCCCGACGGGGACCGGAGGCCGGCGGGGCCGCTGGTACCGCTGGTAGGCGCGCCCCGTTCGACTCCGCGGGCCCCGGCCGTACGGCCGGGGCCCGCGGCCGTGTGCCCGGAGGGCGGCATTACCCAGTCTTGGTTGAACAGTCCAAACTGATAAATCTACTGTTATCAAACGTGGACACCAACGCACTCGCGGGCGCCCTCCGCCTGGCCATGGGCCGGATCGTGCGCCGACTGCGCCAGGCACACGCCGTCGGCGATCTCTCCCTCTCCGGTGTCTCGGTGCTCGCCCGCCTCGCCCGCACCGGCCCGGACTCACCCGGCTCGCTCGCCGACGCGGAGCGGGTGCGACCGCAGGCCATGGCCAGTACGCTCGCCGGACTCGCACACCGCGGACTGGTGACCCGCAGCCCGGACCCCGCCGACGGGCGCCGGATCGTCGTGACCGTCACCGAGGAGGGCCGGGCCGTGCTGGAGCAGCGCCGATCCGAGTCCGTCAGCCGGCTCGCCCGAGCCCTGGACGAGTTCACCCCGCGGGAACGGCAGGCCCTCTCCGACGCCCTGCCCCTGCTCGACCGATTGGCGGAACACCTGTGACCGGTCAGGCACACACCCCTCGGGGCCCGGCCGCCGGCGGCATACGGGCCCGGCTGCTCGCCCGCTCGGCCCGGCTGAGCGACACACCCCCGGGCCCCGGCTACAAGTGGGTCGCGCTGTCCAACACCACGCTCGGCGTGCTGATCGCCACGATGGACGCCTCCATCGTGATCATCTCGCTGCCCGCCATCTTCCGGGGGATCGGCCTCGACCCGCTCGCGCCCGGCAACATCGGCTACCTGCTGTGGATGATCCTGGGCTATCTGCTGGTCTCGGCGGTGCTGGTCGTCGTCCTCGGCCGGCTCGGCGACATGTTCGGCCGGGTCCGCATCTACAACCTGGGCTTCCTCGTCTTCGCGGTCGCCTCCGTGGCCCTGTCCCTGGATCCCTTCCGGGTCGGCGCGGGCGCGCTCTGGCTGATCCTGTGGCGCGTGGTGCAGGCCTTCGGCGGGTCCATGCTCACCGCCAACTCGGCCGCCATCCTCACCGACGCCTTCCCGGCCCGCCAGCGCGGCATGGCCCTCGGCATCAACCAGATCACCGCGCTCGCCGGGCAGTTCCTCGGCCTGCTCGCCGGCGGCCTGCTCGCGGCCGTCGACTGGCGGGCGGTGTTCTGGGTGAGCGTCCCGGTCAGCGTCACCGGCACGATCTGGTCGTACGTGAGTCTCAGGGAGACGTCGGCCGGCGCCCGCGGCCGGATCGACTGGCTCGGCAACCTCACCTTCGCCTCCGGCGCCGGCATCCTGCTCGCGGGCATCACCTACGGCATCCAGCCCTACGGCGGTCACTCCACGGGCTGGACCAACCCCTGGGTGCTCACCGGGCTGTCCGGCGGCGCACTGCTGCTGCTGGCGTTCTGCGTCGTCGAGAGCCGGGTCGCCGAGCCGATGTTCCGGCTGTCACTGTTCAAGGTGCGGGCGTTCGCCGCGGGCAACCTCGCCGCACTGCTCACCGCCATCGCCCGGGGCGGCCTGCAGTTCATGCTCATCATCTGGCTCCAGGGCATCTGGCTGCCCCTGCACGGCTACGACTTCGAGGACACCCCGCTGTGGGCGGGCATCTTCATGCTGCCGCTCACCCTGGGCTTCCTGATCGCGGGGCCCGTCTGCGGCTATCTGTCCGACCGGTTCGGCGCCCGCCTCTTCTCCACCACCGGACTGCTCCTCGTCGCCGCGTCCTTCGTCGGACTGCTCGCGCTGCCGGTGAACTTCGACTACCCCGCCTTCGCCGCGCTGCTGCTGCTCAGCGGAGTGGGCCAGGGCATGTTCTCCGCGCCCAACACCTCGTCCGTCATGGGCAGCGTGCCCGCCCGGTACCGGGGCGTCGCCTCCGGGATGCGTTCCACCTTCCAGAACTCCGGCACGGCCCTGTCGATCGGTGTCTTCTTCTCCCTGATGGTCTCCGGGCTGGCCTCCTCCCTGCCGTCGACCCTCAGCAGCGGACTCCAGGCGCACGGGGTGCCCGCCCCGACCGCCCACGAGGTGGCCTCCCTGCCGCCCGTCAGCACCCTGTTCGCCACCTTCCTCGGCGACAACCCCGTCGGCCATCTGCTCGGCGGCGGCGTGCTGGACCACCTGACCGAGGCCCAGCGCGCCACCCTGACCGGGCACAGCTTCTTCTCCGAACTGGTCTCCGGCCCCTTCCACCACGGGCTGAGCATCGTCTTCGGGGTCGCCGCCGCGATGGCCCTGGTGTCCGCGCTCGCCTCGGCGCTGCGGGGCGGCCACGAACGCACCGCCGACGGCACCCCGCCGCGCGAACCGGTCCCGGCGACCGGGGACCGGTCCGCGCGCATCCCGCGCTAGCCGGCGTACGCCCGCAGCGGATAGTGGTCGGAGAGGTTCGTGTACGTGTACGACGTGCCCCAGCTGCTCACGGTCCAGGGAGCCGACCGCTCCTCGACGACCTCGTTGTGCCAGCGCGCCGGACGGGCGTGGCCGGCACGGGCGAGAACATAGTCCAGGTCCTCGCGCGGATCGTCCGGATAGCGGTCGCGGGCGATCGAGTTCTCCTGCGTGTCGAACGAGTACGGGTGGCCGGTGCGCGCGTCGGCTCCGGCCAGGTCCGCGTCGGCGAGCATCGAGGCGTACTCACCGCTGCGCGAGTCCACATTGAGGTCGCCCGCGACCAGGACCTCCTCGTCCGCGGGGATGTTCTTCGCGTCGAGGAAGGCGTCGATCGCCCGGAACTGCCGGCCGCGGTCCCGTGCCGCCTCGCCCGCGCCGCACCCGGAGTCCGTGGACTGCGTGTGCGTGCCGACGACGTGCACCCGGGTCCCGCCGACGTCCAGCACCACGTACGCGAAGCCCTTGTTCGACCACCAGTCGGAGCCGCAGGCGTCCTGGTAGACGTACTGCTCCTTGCGGAGGATCGGCCACTTGCTCAGCACGGTGACCCCGCCGTCCTCGGGCGTGGTGGCGGAGTACGCCCCGCCGGTCGCGTCCCAGCCGTCACGGCTGCGCCCCACCACCGGTGTCTGGTACGGGTACCGGTCCGCCGCCGCCCGCTTCAGCGCGTCCGACGCGGAGTTGTCGAACGCCTCCTCCAGGACCACCACGTCGTTGCCCTGGAAGAAGGACGCCTTCGGTATCTCCGCGGCCCGGTGGTCCTGGCCCCAGTTGGGGTACAGGTTCTTGCTCATGAGGAAGACGTTGTACGTCAGGACCCGAAGCGCGGGTGCCGGTCCGGCGGCGGCCGCGGCCGGAGCCGGAGCGGCGAGCGCCGCCACGGGCAGGGCGAGGGCGAGCACGGCCGCGGCGAGGGCGCGGCGCGGTGCGAAGGGCGTCACTGGATCTCCCTGTCGATGAAGGGGCTGAGTGGCGCCGCACATCAAACCATCCGGAATTACCCACAGGTAACACCCAGGAGCGCATCGGATGGCGTACAGGGGAGGAACCGGGGGCGGGGCCGGACACCTCGGGGCTCCCCCAGCACTTCTCCGAACCGGGGGAGCCCTGGACCGGTGCCTCATGATGCCCGGTCCTCTCCAGTGTGCTACCGCGGGAGGGGGGCGTACCAACGGCACGCCGGTCGGTCCGGCCGCGGCCCCCGACCCGCCGCGGCGGCTGCTTGCCTTCCGCGCCCGGGAGGCAGAAGGTGAAACAAGAAGCGGTCAGGAAGCGGCAGACGGCCGAGGACTGATCGGGGTGCTCCATGAGGCACGGTGACAGGGTGGCCATGCGGCCGGTGGCCGAGCAGGCGGTGGTGCTGCGGCTGTCGGAGATCGTCGACGTCCGGGACGCCGGCGTACTCGGGCGCGAACTGGACCTGCGGCTGCGGCGCGCCGACGAACGCGGTCTGCGACTCGTCCTGGACATGTCCGGCGTGCGCCGGCTGAGCAGCACGGCCGTGGACACCCTGGACGCCCACACCCGGCACCGCGCCGCCGGCCCCGTCCTGGTCGCCGGTGCCTCGCCCCAGGTCAGCAGTGTCCTCATGACACCGCCCCTGCCGGGCATCCGGCTGTATCCCAGCCTGGAAGGCGCCCTCGCCACCGCCCGCGCCGGCGTTCCGGCACCGGCGCAGACAAGCGGGCGGGAACCGGCCGAGGAGATCCCCAGCGAGGTCTGCGAGGTCTTCGGCCTGCGGGCCAAGGCCCGCACCAGCGGGATCATCGGCATCGCCCAGGGCATCCTGATCGCCCGCTACTCGCTGCCCGATCCGGCCGCCGCTTTCGCCCTGCTGCGCGCGGGCTCCCAGCACCACAACGTCCCGCTGCGGGTGCTGGCCTCGGCGGTGGTGACGGCTCCGCCGCCGCGTACGGCGGCGGAGTGGTTCCCGGGACGCCGGCACATCCCGCCGCCCGCCATCAGGCTGACCTGCGCCGATCCGGTGGATCCGCGCGACCGTCGGCAGGTGCTGAGGGCCGCCGTGTACGAGGCGGTGACGCTGGCGGACGCGGACGCGGCCGAGATCCATCTGACCGACGCCGTGCAGGACGAGGCGCTGGTCCTGGAGGCCCATCACGGACTGGACGCCGCCTACCGCGACTGCATGGCCCTGGTCGGCGGACCGCCCGCGGTGTGTGCGCGGGCGCAGGCCGAGGGCCGGCCGGTGACCGTCCCCGACGTGGCCGCCGAGCCGGAGCTGGCGAGTCATCCCGTCGGCCGTGCGGCGCTCGCCGTCGGCAGCCGCGCCCTGTACTGCACACCCATGGTCATGAACGACGGCCAGTGCACCGGCGTGCTCGGCGTGCACCGGGCGGACCCGGGCGCCTGGCTGACCCCCGGTGAGGAGGCCCTCCTCGACGCGCTGGCCGGGGACCTGGCCGCATGGCGTTCCTGGTACCGGCGCACGGTCGTGCAGGACGCGCTGGAGTACCTGCACGCCCACGGGTCGGCAGGGGGCTGAGGCGACGGGCGGAGATCAGCGCTGCCGCCGCCGCAGCAGGTGCCGTACGACGAGCGCCGCCACCACGGCCGCGGCGGTGAGGACGACGTACAGCTGGTAGTGCTTGACCTCGTCGTAGACCGCGGTGATGTGGCTGCCGGCCAGATAGGCCAGCGTCGTCCACAGCCCGACCCAGAGGGCCGCGCCGAGGGCGTTGAAGACGAGGAAGCGGCGCCAGCGCATGCCGGTCGTCCCCGCGATGATGCCGTTGGCCTGGCGCAGGCCCTCCACGAACCGGGCCACCGTGACGATCTTGCCGCCGTGCCGCGTGAAGAACCCTTCGGCGGCCGCGAACCGCTCGGGCGTCAGCAGGACGTACCGGCCCCACCGGTGCACGAAGGCGCGTCCGCCGGACCGGCCGATCAGATAGCCCAGGTTGTCCCCGGCCACGGCCGCGGCGAACGCGACGGCCGCCACGGCCACGACGTCCAGCCGCTCCGCGCCCGCGTACACCCCCGCGGCGAGGAGGATCGTCTCGCCGGGCGCGGGGACCCCGAAGTCCTCCACGAAGACCACGGCCCCCACGGCCCAGTAGCCGTAGTGGCCGAGCAGCGGTGCCAGATGATCCAGCGGTCCCGGAAGAGGTGGGGACATGCCTCCACCGTACGTCGGCGCCACCGTACGACGGCCCCGGCGGGCGTCGTTCAGGGGCGGGTGGCCGGGGCCTGCTCCTCGGCCACGGCGTCCGGGCCGGCCTCGGCCGGAGCCGCCGTGCGCCGGTCCCGGCGGCCGGTCAGCAGCAGGGCGAGCGGCTCGGTGTACCGGGCGGTGAGCGGGCCGAGGACCACCAGGATCAGCACATAGGCGGTGGCCAGCGGACCGAGGTCGGAGTCGATGCCGGAGGTGACGGCGAGCCCGGCGATGACGATGGAGAACTCGCCGCGGGCCACCAGGGTGCCGCCGGCCCGCCATCGGCCCTTGGCCGAGATCCCGGCACGGCGTGCCGCCCAGTAACCGGTCGCGATCTTCGTGAGGGTGGTGACGACGGCCAGGGCGAGCGCGGGCAGCAGCACGGGCGGGATGCTCGCCGGGTCGGTGTGCAGGCCGAAGAAGACGAAGAACACGGCCGCGAACAGGTCCCGCAGCGGCGCCAGCAGGTTGTGGGCGCCCTCGGCGACCTCCCCGGACAGGGCGATGCCCACCAGGAACGCGCCGACCGCCGCCGAGACCTGAAGCTGCTGGGCGACACCGGCCACCACCAGCGTCAGACCGAGCACCACCAGCAGCAGCTTCTCGGGGTCGTCGGTGGAGACGAAGCGGGAGATGTGCCGGCCGTAGCGCACCGCCACCAGCAGGACCAGACCCGCCACCCCGAGCGCGATGGCCAGCGTGACGCTGCCCGCGGCGAAACCGGTCCCGGCGAGCAGGGCGGTGACGACGGGCAGATAGACGGCCATGGACAGGTCCTCCAGCACCAGGATGCTGAGGATCACCGGCGTCTCGCGGTTGCCGATCCGGCCCAGGTCGCCGAGGACCTTGGCGATGACACCGGAGGACGAGATCCAGGTGATGCCGGCCAGGACGACGGCGGCGATGGGTCCCCAGCCCAGCAGCAGGGCCATGGCCGCGCCGGGCAGGGCGTTCAGGGTGGCGTCGACGATCCCGGCGGGGTACTGGGTCTTGAGGTTGGAGACCAGATCGCCGGCCGTGTATTCGAGGCCCAGCATCAGCAGCAGCAGGATCACGCCTATCTCGGCGCCGATGGCCACGAACTCCTCGCTGGCGCCGAGGGGCAGCAGCCCGCCCTCGCCGAAGGCCAGGCCGGCCAGGAGGTACAGCGGGATCGGCGAGAACCGCAGGCGGGCGGCGAGCCGGCCCAGCAGCCCGAGGCCCAGGATGATCGCGCCGAACTCGATCAGGAAGCCCGCGGAGGAATGCATCCGGATCACTCCCGCCCGAGTATCGCCGCGGCCGCGTCGACGCCCTCGCGGGTGCCGATGACGATCAGCGTGTCCCCGCCGGCGAGCCGGTAGCCGGGGCCGGGGGAGGGGATGGCCTCGGCGCGCCGCAGGACGGCGACGATCGACACACCGGTCTCGGTGCGCATGCGGGTGTCGCCGAGCAGCCGTCCGTTCCAGTACGACACCGCGGTCAGCTCGATCCGCTCGGCCACCAGGCCCAGTTCCGTCGTGGACAGCAGGGTGGGGCTGTGGTGGGTCGGCTTCAGGGCGTCCACCATCGCCTCCGCCTCCTGGCCGGTGAGGTGGACCGACAGCCCGCAGGCATCGGGATCGTCGCGCCGGTAGGCGCTCAGCGTGCGCGAGCCGTCCCGGTGGGCCACCACCGACAGGTGTTGGTGTTCGCGTGTCGTGAGGTCGTACCGGACGCCGATCCCCGGCAACGGTGTCCTGCTCGTGCGTGCGGCGCTCATGGCTGCCCCCCTGCCCGGCTTGAATGTTTCTTGGTGAAACTTTTAATCGAACTCTACCCTGCGGCGTGATCGCTGCGGGGGAGGGCCCAGGGCCGGGGCAGGGGGGCGGGGTGCTAGGAGTCGGAGGCGAGAGGGTCCTCGCCCCCGGCGGCGCCGGGCTGGCACGCGTGGCACAGTTCGTGGTCCCCGTCGCGGGTCACGACGGTTCCCCACCCGAGGCACTGCTCGCAGTCGCGGGCGAGCCCCAGGTCGGGGTGGGGAGGGAGAAGGTGGCTGCGGTGGGCTCCGTGCGCCATGCGGTGAGCGGCTCCTTGCGGTCGGGGAGAGGGACACGCCGGGGTGTGGTCCGAACAACGTCCATTATGTCTGACTTATGCCCCATGTCAGTGACGGGTGTCACTGGATGCCATGCCGAGGGCACTTCCCCGCCGGCCGATCCGCCGCGCTCCCTCAGCCGAGGTTTCCCAGCCGGGCGTCACGCCACAGGTCCACGCCGCCCTCGGTGGCGTACCTGTCGATCTCGGCCAGCTCCTCGTCGTCGAAGGCGAGGTTCTCCAGCGCGGCGACGTTCTGCTCCAGCTGCTCGACCCGCGAGGCACCGATGACGAGGGACGTCACCCGCTCGTCCCGCAGCGCCCAGGCCAGCGCCAGCTGGGCCAGTGTCTGCCCGCGCCGGGCCGCGATGTCGTTCAGGGCCCGCAGGCGGCCCCGCATGTCCTCCGTCAGCCAGGCGGCGTCCAGCGACGTTCCCTGCGCGGCCCGCGAGTCCTGGGGCACGCCGTCCAGGTAGCGGCCGGTGAGCAGCCCCTGGGCGAGCGCCGTGAAGCCGATGACACCGAAGCCCTCCTCCTCGGCCGCGTCCAGCAGGCCGTCGGTCTCGATCCAGCGGTTGAGCATGCTGTACGACGGCTGGTGGATCAGCAGCGGGGTGCCGAGGTCGCGCAGGATCGCGACGGCCTGCCGGGTGCGCTCGGTGTCGTAGGAGGAGATGCCCACGTACAGCGCCTTGCCCTGGCGGACGGCGGTGTCGAGCGCGCCCATGGTCTCCTCCAGGGGCGTGCCGGCGTCCAGCCGGTGCGAGTAGAAGATGTCCACGTAGTCCAGGCCCGTCCGGCTGAGCGACTGGTCCAGCGAGGCCAGCAGGTACTTGCGGGAGCCGCCGCCCTGCCCGTAGGGGCCGGGCCACATGTCCCAGCCGGCCTTGGTGGAGACCACCAGCTCGTCCCGGTACGGGGCCAGATCCCGCTTGAGCAGCCGCCCGAAGTTGCTCTCGGCCGCGCCGTACGGCGGACCGTAGTTGTTGGCCAGGTCGTGATGGGTGATCCCGAGGTCGAAGGCGCGCAGCGCGATCTCGCGCTGGGTCTCGAACGGGCGGTCGTCGCCGAAGTTGTGCCAGTAGCCCAGGGAAAGGACCGGGAGGTCCAGTCCGGAACGGCCGGTGCGCCGGTAGCGCATGGTGCCGTCGTAGCGAGCGGGGTCCGCGACGTACGTCATCGGGTCTTCTCCGGGTGGTGCCGTAGGGGTGCCCCTGCGTGTGCGCACGGGCCCGTCCACCCTCCTCCGTGGCGCCGGGCAAGTCCAACCGCCGTCCCGGATGGGATTGAGTGGTTCCGTTTCTTAATCGGCGGGCGGGGCAGGCGGTGATCAAGGGAGCGAACGGAGGGAGACGCTCGTGAGAGGTGCGACGGCCGGCGGGGAACAGGATGCCCGGAGAGGGCCGCGGGTACCGACGGCCGTGGCGCGGCTGCCGCACCAGGTCCGGGAAGAGCTGACCCGCCGGCTCCGGCGCAACCGGCGGGCCTTCCGCACGGACGACGTCGAGGTCGTCGAGCCGCCGCTGCTCCGGCGGGCCGTCGGCGCCTCCGCGCTCGGCAACTGCATGGAGTGGTTCGACTTCGGTGTCTACAGCTACCTCGCCGCCACCATCGGCAAGGTGTTCTTCCCGGGGGCGTCTCCGGCCGCCCAGGTCATCTCCTCGTTCGCCACCTTCGCCGCCGCCTTCGTCGTGCGACCGCTCGGCGGCCTGGTCTTCGGGCCGCTCGGCGACCGGATCGGCCGGCAGAAGGTGCTCGCCACCACCATGATCATGATGGCGGCGGGCACCTTCGCCATCGGCGTCATCCCCGGGTACGCCACGATCGGCATCGCCGCGCCGGTGCTGCTCCTGCTGGCCCGGATGGTCCAGGGCTTCTCCACCGGCGGAGAGTACGGCGGGGCGACCACCTTCGTCGCCGAGTACTCCCCGGACCGGCGGCGCGGCTTCCTCTCCAGCTGGCTCGACTTCGGCACCTTCGTGGGCTATGCCCTCGGCTCGGCCCTGGTGACCGTGCTCAACCTGGCCCTGACGGACGCTCAGATGCTCTCCTGGGGCTGGCGTGTGCCGTTCCTGATCGCCGGACCGCTCGGCGTGATCGGCCTCTACATGCGGCTGAAGCTGGAGGAGTCCCCGGCCTTCCAGCAGCAGTTGGACGACCACGAGAAGAGCCTGGCGCAGGAATCGGCGGGCAGCGAGTTCAAGGACATCGTCCGCAACCACTGGCGGCCCCTGCTGGTCTGCATGGGCCTGGTGCTGCTCTACAACGTCACCAACTACATGGTCACCGGCTACCTGCCCACCTATCAGACCGAGACCCTGCACCGCTCCAGCGGCTCGGCCGACCTCCTGGTGCTCGTCGGCATGGTCTGGATCGTCGTACTGATCACCTTCCTGGGCCGGCTCAGCGACCGGGTGGGCCGCCGTCCGCTCTACGCCGTCGGCGCCGCGGCGATGATCGTGCTCGCCGTGCCGGCCTTCCTGCTGATCAAGGCGCACGGCACCTGGCCGCCGATCCTCGGGGTGCTGCTGCTGGCCACGCTGCTGGCGTGCTTCGCCGCCCCCAGCGCGGCCACCCTGCCCGCCCTGTTCCCGACCGCCGTCCGCTACGCGGCCATGGGCATCGGATTCAACTTCGCCGTCGCCGCGTTCGGCGGCACCACCCCCCTCGTCACCGCCGCGCTGGTCGACCTCAGCGGGGACGACCTCATGCCCGCCTACTACCTGATGGCGGCCGGCGTCATCGGCCTGCTGACCGTCAGGTTCCTGCCGGAGAGCGCCCAGGTTCCGCTGAAGGGCTCGCGGCCGATGGTCGGCTCGCGCGAGGAGCGGCGCGAACTCATCACCACCTCCGAGGAGTTGTACGCCTTCGCGCGCGACCGCGAGCAGGCGCCGCACGGCTGAGCCGGCCGGGGGAGGGGCCGAGGGTTGTTCGATCCTACGAACTTCCCGCCTGCCGGGTTACCGGCTCGCACCGTATTTGATAGGAAACTTTCCTACCAGTATCGGTACGGACCAACTCGCCACCCCCCACTCTCCCTTGGAGCCCCTGTGGTGCACGCAGAACGCGAGACAGCTTCCTCCGCCCGCCTCTCCCGGCGGGCCGTCGTGGCCGTGCTGGGCGCCGTCGCCTCCGGCGCCCTGCTCGGTGTCGCGCCCGTCGGCACGGCCCGGGCCGCCGCGCCGGGCCTGGACGACCCCGCGAAGAAGGAGATCGCCATGAAGCTGGTGTCGAGCGCGGAGAACTCCTCGCTCGACTGGAAGGCCCAGTACAAGTACATCGAGGACATCGGCGACGGCCGCGGCTACACCGCCGGCATCATCGGCTTCTGCTCCGGCACCGGCGACATGCTCGACCTGGTCCAGCTCTACACCGACCGCAAGCCCGGCAACGTCCTCGCCAAGTACCTGCCCGCCCTGCGCAAGGTGAACGGCACCGACTCGCACTCCGGTCTGGACCCGAACTTCCCGAAGGACTGGCGGACCGCCGCCCAGGACACCGCGTTCCAGCAGGCCCAGAACGACGAACGCGACCGCGTCTACTTCAACCCCGCGGTCGCCCAGGGCAAGACCGACGGAGTGCGCGCCCTCGGCCAGTTCATCTACTACGACGCCATCGTGATGCACGGCGACGGCGACGACCCGACCAGCTTCCGCAACATCCGGGCACGTGCGCTGCGCAGCGCCAAGCCGCCGGCCCAGGGCGGGAACGAGACGACGTACCTCAACGCCTTCCTGGACGCCCGGGTCTGGGCCATGAGGCAGGAGGAGGCGCACAGCGACACCAGCCGCGTCGACACCGAGCAGCGCGTCTTCCTGCGCAAGGGCAACCTCGACCTGAACACCCCGCTGGACTGGAAGGTCTACGGGGACAGTTACCACATCGGCTGATCCACCGGCCCCGTGAGACATGCGGCGGACCGGCGGGCGCGGACACCGGAACAAGGGAACGCGGCCCGCCGGCCTGCCGTGCCGCGACCCGCCGGATCGCGGTGATCGCGGGGACGGCGGCCGCCAGGGCGCAGGACCGGACCACGGGACGGCCGGGCCGGGTGCGCCCGGCCGGTGGGGCCCACTCGCACGGTACGCCCCTGACGAGGAAAGATGGGTGGCGAGCGATCGATCCCACCGATGCGGAGGAACGGACTCATGCCGCACGAGCGAGCCGGCCGGCCGGCCGGTCCCGAGGACCTTGTCGACGTGGCCCGGCTGGTCACGGCGTACTACACGCTGCACCCCGACCCGGCCGACCCGGGACAGCGGGTGGCGTTCGGCACCTCGGGACACCGTGGTTCGTCCCTGGCGAGCGCCTTCAACGAAGACCACATCGCCGCCACCAGCCAGGCCATCTGCGAATACCGCGCGACCCAGGGCACCGACGGCCCGCTCTTCCTGGGCGCCGACACCCACGCCCTGTCCGAACCGGCGAAGGCCACCGCGCTGGAGGTGTTCGCCGCCAACGAGGTGACCGTGCTCGTCGACAGCGCGGACGGCTACACGCCCACCCCGGCCGTGTCGCACGCCATCCTGACGTACAACCGGGGCCGCACCTCCGGCCTCGCCGACGGCGTGGTCGTCACCCCTTCCCACAACCCGCCCGCCGACGGCGGCTTCAAGTACAACCCGCCGAGCGGCGGCCCGGCGGCCTCCGGCGCCACCTCCTGGATCCAGGACCGCGCCAATGAGATCATCACGGGCGGCCTGAAGGACGTGCGCCGGCTGCCGTACGCCCGTGCCCTCGCCGCGGACACCACCCGGGGGTACGACTTCCTCGGCACGTACGTCACCGACCTGCCCGGCGTGCTGGACCTGGACGCGATCCGCGCGGCCGGCGTGCGCATCGGCGCCGACCCGCTGGGCGGCGCCTCCGTCGCCTACTGGGGCCGGATCGCCGAACAGCACGGCATCGACCTGACCGTCGTCAACCCGCACACCGACCCCACCTGGCGGTTCATGACGCTGGACTGGGACGGCCAGATCCGCATGGACTGCTCCTCGCCGTACGCGATGGCCTCCCTCATCGAGCAGCGCGACCGCTTCCGCATCGCCACCGGCAACGACGCCGACGCCGACCGGCACGGCATCGTCACCCCGGACGCGGGCCTGATGAACCCCAACCACTACCTCGCGGTCGCCATCTCCTACCTGTTCCGGCACCGCGACCGGTGGCCGGCCGAGGCGGGCATCGGCAAGACCCTCGTCTCCTCCACGATGATCGACCGGGTCGCCGCCGACCTGGGCCGCAGGCTGGTCGAGGTGCCGGTCGGGTTCAAGTGGTTCGTGGACGGACTCGTCGGCGGCGATCTCGGGTTCGGCGGCGAGGAGTCGGCCGGCGCGTCCTTCCTGCGCCGGGACGGCTCGGTGTGGACCACCGACAAGGACGGCATCATCCTCGCCCTGCTCGCCTCCGAGATCACGGCCGTCACCGGCAAGACCCCCTCGGAGCACTACACCGACCTGACCGCCCGCTTCGGCGCCCCCTCCTACGCCCGCATCGACGCCCCCGCCACGCGCGAACAGAAGGCGCTGCTGGGCAAGTTGTCGCCGGCCCAGGTCACCGCGGACACGCTGGCCGGGGAGGCGGTCACGGCCGTGCTCACCGAGGCGCCCGGCAACGGTGCCGCGATCGGCGGCATCAAGGTCACCACCGAGAACGCCTGGTTCGCCGCCCGGCCGTCGGGCACCGAGGACGTCTACAAGGTGTACGCCGAGTCCTTCCTCGGCACCGACCACCTCGCCCGGGTGCAGGAGGAGGCCCAGGCGGTGGTGCTGGGCGCGCTCGGCGCCTGACCGGACCGCGGGGCGGCCTCCGTCGAGGGGGCCGCCCCACGGCTCAGCTCCGTCCCCGTCCCCGCTCCAGCCGGGCCAGCACGGCCTGAGCCATGGCCGCTTCCCCCCGGGCGTTGGGGTGTGCCGGGGCCGCGGGGGAGGCGGGCTGCAACGGCTCGATCCAGCGGTCCCCGGGCGCCTTGCACATGTCGTGACCGGCCGTGGGGCCGTAGGTGTCCACGTACGCGGCCCGGTTCACGGCCGCCACCAGCCGCAGCATCAGGTTCAGCCGCTTCTCGGTGTCCCGCAGATAAGGGAAGTCCTGCTGAGCGAAGGGTACTTGCGGGAAGCAGCCGCTGCCGTCGTCGGGCAGCAGGTCCGGGTAGCCGACGACGACCACCCGGGCGTGCGGTGCCCGGGCGCGCACGGCGCGCAGCACCCGGTCGACCTTGGGCGCGGTCCGCGCGACGGCGAGGGCCAGCTGGTCGTGGCCGGACGCGTTGTAGGAACGCTCGCAGGGGTTGCCCGCCGGGTCCTGGGCGGCGAGGCGGGCGCAGGTGCCGATGACGGAGCCGAAGCCCACGTCGTTGCCGCCGATCTGAAGGGTCACCAGATCCGTGTGCCGGTCCAGGGCGTCGAGCTGGGGCGGATGGGAGCCCTGTGCCTGCCACATCTCCGCCGTCGTGGCACCGCCGCAGCTCACGTCCGTGAACGCGGCCGCTCTCCCCTGAGCCGCCACCAGCGAGGGGTAGTTGTGGTCCGAACGCCCGCAGGCGGCGTCCACCTGACGCGGGATGCCGGGGCCCGAGGTGTAGGAGTCACCGAGCGCCACGTAGGAACTCGCGCGGCCGTGTCCGGCGGAGTGCGCCACGGCGGCCGGTGCCGTGCCGGCCGCGACGAGAGCGCACCCGCCCAGCGCCGCCCCGAGCACGGCGGCCCGCCGCCGGCCTCCCGTCCCGCCCGCCGGACGCGTCTCGTACGCCATGAATCCTCCCCCTGCGACCACCGCGGCGCGCGACGACGGCACCGAAGAGCGGCCCTCGCGCGTTGGACGGGCCTTGTATACCGCCCGGTAGGTCTCGTCGGCCAGAAGCCGGAGGCGACGAGTTGTGGAGGATGGCGCGGACACCCGCCCCGCGGGCGGGCCCGCTCTCAGAGCCCGGACGCCTGCGGGGCGGCGGCGTCCGCCGCGCCGGCCCGCGGCGCGGCGATGTACGCCGCGGGCGTCTGGAGCAGGGAGTCGTCCTCCGGACGGGCCCCCGACAGGCGGTGACGGGCGGCGATCAGGGCCATGTCGACGTCGCGGGTGCCGGTGGCGACACACAGCGTGTAGGCCACGTCCGCGAGCCGCTGCTGGGCCTGGGGGGTGCTCGCCTCCGCCCCGAGCAGGGTGAGGGCCTCGTACTGGGCGATGAGGTCCTTCAGTACCGCGGGGTGTGCCATGAGCATGTGTGCCGCCTCCTTGGCGATCGCCGACGTACGAAGTCGCAGCTCACGTACCCTCGATGGGTCGGCACATGCCCGGCTCCCGGGCGAACGGCCACCCCTCCCCGCCACGACGCCGACGGAGCCCCTCGCCCCCCCCGCCCGGAGTCGTCCGCACCTCCGCTACTGTCGGCTGCGATCTTGCGGGCTTGCCGGGGGTGGGAACGTGCCGGGTGACTGGTGGGTGCGGGTGCGACGAGGGTGGTCTTCGCGACCGAAGGCGATCCGCTTCGTGGTGTACGTGTGTGTGCCGCTGGGGGTGCTGGGCATAGTCGTCGGTGTCTACGGCGACCATCACGGCTGGTGGGAGCACCAGAGCTTCCTCACCAACCTGATCTCCAGCCTCACCAGCGTCATGTTCGGCATCCCGACCGCGCTGCTCGTCCTCGGGTACCTCAGCAACGCGCAGGCGGAAGCGCTTCAGAAGCAGCAGATCCGACGCCGCGCCCGACGAGACGTCGACGCTTTCCAGCAGGTGCTGCTGCGCCCCTTCGCCGCCGCCGACCTGGCGTCCCTGCGTGCCCGGAAGAGCGACCTGGACAGGGCCCTGGCGGCGCTCCGCCGAGTTCGGCCGGTGTCGTTCGCTCCGGGCCAAGGGACCTATGAGATCAGTCAGGCAGTCGAGACGTGGCTCGATCAGGTTCGCCCTCTCGAAGCGGCGTACCAGCAGGCGCTCACCGCCATGACCGCCCAGACGGCTGGTCCGCAGGCGCTCTGGCTGGACGATCTCCAGGCGCACTGGGAGGAGCTGGACCAGGGGCTGCGATTCCAGATGGCCGAGGCCGACCAGGCCTGGCTCACGCCTGCCCGCATGCTGGAGATGCGCAGGCTGTGGGTGGGGCTGCGGGACGGGAACATCACGAAGCCCTTCGATCTCGATCCGGATACCTGGCAGGCACGAACACGCGCCAGGCGCGAACCTCTGTCCGCGGTCTTCCAGCACGGGCACGACCGAGGCCAGGGAGTCCTCGCCGCACGCAAGACATGGCTCGACGCGTTCGGTGTGCTCCTGGACGGGGCCGGCGAACTGGTGGCGTTGCAGTAGTCACCGGGCTCTGCCGGGGATTCCTCCGGCTTCGGAGGCGAGGTGAATCGGGTCCGCGCCCGGTGCCGGCCCGTTCGCCGATGCCCCGGGCCCGCGCGACGGCGAACACCTGGGTGCGTCCGCGGTGGCGGCTCCGCACCGCGAGATCCTGAGGCCGGGGGGCCGGCGAGGGAGGAGTGTCACTCGGTCGGGTGCTCTTGGCCCCTATCCGTCGGATCGGTGCATGTCGTAGCAATCCGTCCGTGATCATGCCCCTGTGACTCTGCATCGTCGAAGTGTCCTGCGCCGCCGGGTCGTTCCGGCCGCGCTCGGTGCCCTCAGCGTCCTGTCCCTGCTGTCCGCCCTGCCCGCCGCCGCGCAGGGCGCGGACCGGGACGGCCGGCCCGCCGCGCCGCAGCCCCGGCGGAGCACGGCGGCGGAAGCGCGCACGGACGCCTACCTCCGGTCCGTGCGGGACCGGCCCGCCGCCCTGCGTGACTTCTTCCGGCAGCTGCCCAAGGGCGGAGACCTGCACAACCACCTCTCCGGAGCGGTGTCCACGGAGTACCTGATCGAGCTGGCCGCCGAGGACGGGCTGTGCATCGACACCGCGACGCTGACCGCCGTCGCTTCACCCTGCGCGGCCGGCACCCGCCCGGCCGCCGACGCGCGCACCGACCGGGTCTTCCGCGACGCGGTGATCCGTGCCTGGTCCATGGAGGGCTTCCCGCCCGATCAGAACGGGCACGACCATTTCTTCGCCACCTTCGACAGGTTCGGGGAGGTCACCTGGCGGCACCGGGGGAAGCTGCTCGCCGAGGCCGCCGACACCGCCGTACGCAACAACCAGTTCTACCTGGAGACGATGGTCACCCCCGCCTCCGACGGTGCGAAGAAGCTCGCCGCCCAGGTCGGCTGGGACGACGACCTCGCCGCCCTGCACCGCAGGCTGCTCGCCGACGGCAAGCTGGACAAGCTGGTCGCCGACGCCCGCGCGGAGGCCGACGAGGGCGACGCCGAGTTCCGCGCCGCCGAGCACTGCGGCACCGCGCGGGCCCGGGCCGCCTGTGGCCTCACCGTCCGCTGGATCTCCCAGGCGTCCCGCGGCAGTTCGCCGGAGCGGGTCTTCACCCAGCTCGCCCTGGGCATGCGGCTGGCCGGAGCCGACCACCGGTTCGTCGCCGTGAACCTCGTCCAGCCCGAGGACTGGGACAGCTCCCTGCGCGACTACCGTCTGCAGATGCGCATGGTCGGCTATCTGCGCACCCAGTACCCGAAGGCCCATGTCACCCTGCACGCGGGTGAGCTGTGGCCCGGACTGGTCAAGCCCGAGGACCTGACGTTCCACATCGGCGAGGCCGTGGACGTCGCCCGCACCGAGCGCGTCGGGCACGGCGTCGACCTCGTCCACGAGGACGACTGGCAGCGCACCGCCCGTACGATGGCGGACCGCGAGGTGGCCGTGGAGGTGCCCTTCTCCAGCAACGCCCAGATCCTCGGCGTCAAGGGCGGTGACCATCCCTTCGGCACCTACCGCCGCTACGGCGTCCCGATCGTCCTCGCCACCGACGATCCCGGGGTGTCCCGCATCGACATCGGCCACGAGTACCGGTACGCCTCCGCCACCTACGGGCTGGGCTACCCCGAACTGAAGGACCTGGCCCGGGCCTCCCTGGAGTACGGGTTCCTGCCGGGCGCGAGCCTGTGGCAGGGCAACCCCACCGCCTCCGGCTACCGCCCGGTCGCGGCCTGCCGCACCGAACACCCGGGTCTGCCCGTGCGCGGCGCCGCCTGCCGGCGGCTGCTCGCGGACAGCGCCAGGGCCGGCCTCGAATGGCGTCAGGAGACCGCCTTCGCCGCCTTCGAGCGGGCCCACGCCCGCTCACCCCGCTGACCGCATCCGGCGACGCCGGGACAGGACGCCGACCGGTGTCCTGTCCCGGCGTCACGGGTCTTCCGGGCACGTCGGCGGCGTCCCGTCCCCGCCGCACCGTCCCTGCGGACTCCGACCGGAATCCGCTCCATGGCCGGGAAGGGGCGCCCGCCACAACCGGTGGCCCTCACGCTGACCCTGCAAGTCGCCGCCGACTCCGGCTGCAACGGGAACATCGGCTTCTACTCGTACTGCTACGCCGAGTTCAGCGACAGCTCCAACACCAACGGCGGACCCGTCTGCCCGCCCGAGACGCGGGTGCTGTGCGCCTGACGGGCTCCCGGTTCCGTGGCGGTGACGACGGGAGCCGGCCGCCGGCCGCGGGTCCCGCACGGAACCGAATGCCGACCCCTCGCCCGGCGGGCCGAAACGGTCCGCCGGTGCGTCGTAGGGCGGCCGGACCAGTCGCCAGGACTGGTCCTCCGTCATGACCCCCATATGGCGCGGACGGCGAAAAGGACGATCAGGTTGCTTCGGGATGTGGTTGGACACCTGCACTTTCCGTCAGGTTTCGTAACTCGACCACAAAAGCTACACAGAGCCATCACCATGTGACGCGACGGAAGCGTTGACGACCGGCTTCTGAGGGGGACGCCGGCGTCACGCCAGGGGGTGCGTCCGCTCCATGGGAGCTGTGCTCACCCCTGCCCGGGGAGGGGACTTCACCGCATGAAGCGGACCATTCGCACCACCGTGCTCACGGTGGGTGCGCTCGTTGCCGCGCTGGGCCTGCCGGCCGGCCCGGCGCAGGCCGACGCCACCGCACCGCGCATCGACCTCAGAGTTCTGGTGGTGAGCGACGGTGGTCCGGCCGCCGATGCCATCGCCGCCGAACTCGACACCGCCGGAACGCCGTACACGGAGGTCGACCTCACGCGCTCCGACCGCCCCGCCATCGACGCGGGCTTCCTCGCCGACGCCGTCGACGGCCGGCCGCGCGCCAGGTTCCAGGCTGTCGTCCTGCCCAACGACAACCCGTTCCCGGCCGGCAGCGCCGAGATGAGCGCGCTCGCCGCCTACGAACAGACGTACGCGATCCCGCAGGTCGACGCCTACACCTACGCCCGCCCGCAGGCCGGCCTGCAGATCCCCGCCTCCGATGGCTACTCGGGCAGCATCGACGGCGTCCAGGCCCAGGTCACCGCCGCCGGCCAGGCCGGCCCCTTCGGCTACCTCGACGGCGCGGTACCCTTCGAGGACAACTCGCCCACCGTCGGCGAGAGTTACGCCTACCTGTCGACTCCCGCACCCGGAGCGGACTTCACCCCGTACGTGCAGGCTCCCGTCCCCGGTACCACCAGGCAGGGCTCCCTGGTCGGCGAGTACCGTCACGACGGGCGGCGCGAACTGGTCGTCACCTTCGTCTACAACCGGTACCAGCAGCAGTTCCGGCTGCTGGCCCGCGGCATCGTGGAGTGGATGACCGGCGGAGTGCACCTCGGTGCCTCCCGCAACTACTTCGCCGTCCACGTGGACGACGTCTTCGCCGCCGACGACCGCTGGGACACCCAGCTCAACTGCACCCCCGGCGACGTCGACTGCTCGGGCGACGCGGGCACGCCCCACCCGATCCGGATGACCCCGTCCGACGTCGACCACGCCACCGCCTGGCAGAACAGCCACCACTTCACCCTCGACCTGGTCTTCAACGGCGCCGGCAGCGTCGACCAGCGCGAGGACGACGACGGCGTCGACCAGCTCGCCGACAAGCTGATCGCCGACCGGAACCAGTTCCGCTGGGTGAACCACACCTACACGCACGCCTTCCTCGGCTGCGAGCAGAACGTCACCGTCGTGCCGTGGACGTGCCGGACCAATGCCGACGGCAGCACCAGGTGGGTCAGCCGCGGCACGATCGACTACGAGATCGCCACCAACCGCGCCTGGGCCCAGACCGCCGGACTGCCGCTCGACGACAACGAGTTGGTCACCGGTGAGCACTCCGGCCTGAAGCTGGAGCCGCAGCAGCCCGCGGACAACCCCAACCTGCCCCTCGCCCTCGCGGACAACGGCGTCACCTGGCTCGCCTCCGACAACTCCCGCGACCCCGTACAACGCCAGGTCGGCCCCGCCACCACGGTCGCCCGCTACCCGATGAACGTCTTCTACAACGCGGGCAGGGCCACCGAGCAGGTCGACGAGTACAACTGGCTCTACACCAGCCGCGCCCAGGGCGGCAGCGGCATCTGCGAGGACAACCCGGCGACCACGACCTGCCTGCCCGCCCCGCTGGACACCGGCACCGGCTACACCGGCTACATCGTGCCGCTGGAGACCCGGATCGCCCTCGGCCACGTCCTGTCGGGCGACCCCGAGCCGCACTTCATCCACCAGTCCAACCTCGCCGAGGACCGCATCGCCTACCCCGTCCTGGACGGCGTCCTCGACGGCTACACCGCCCTGTTCGCGGACGACACCCCCGTGGTGAACCTGCGGATGAGGGACATCGGCGTCGAACTCCAGCGCCGCGCCGCCTGGAAGTCCGCCGTGCAGGCCGGCCGGATCACCGCCTACCGCATCGGCGGCACCGTCACCGTGCAAGGACCGAACGGCACCGCCGTCCCGGCGACCCTGCCCGCCGGCACCACCCTCGCCGGCTCCGCCTACGGCACCGCCTACGCGGGCGCCGTGTCCGGCTGGACCGCCGCCACCGGCGGCGCGCTCACCTACACCCTGCCGACGTCCGCCGCCGCAGCACCGGCCGCGACCGCGCACACCACCGCGGCCGGCGCCCCGGCTCCGCGCACCGAGGTCCCCGCGGGCGTGACCGAGCAGGTTCCGTACACCCCGGACAGCTGAACCACGCACCGACCTCAGGGCCGGTCCGGCGACTCCCGCGCGCCTCGCGACGGGAGCCGGCCGTACGGGCCCGGGTCCCGGCCGTCCACCGGCGGCCGGGACCCGCACGACCACCCCACACCTCGGCCGTGGAGCCCCATCGATGCACGTTCAGCACGGCGCGCGCCCCTCCGGCGCGCCGCACGTCACCCTGCTCACCGAAGGCACCTACCCGCACAGTCATGGCGGCGTCAGCGTCTGGTGCGACCAACTCGTCCAGGGCATGCCCGACTTCGACTTCGACGTCGTCGCCGTCACCGGCACCGGACGCGAACCCGTGGTCTGGGACCTGCCCGCCCATGTCCGCGGCGTGCTCTCCGTGCCCATGTGGGGAGCGCCGCCCGAGGGCCGCCCGCCCCGGGGACGATCCCGCAACCGGCTCGCCGCCGCCTACGAACGCTTCCTGACCGCGCTGCTCGACCCGCACGCCGAACAGCACTTCCCGGCCGCCCTGTACACGATGGCCCGCGCTGCCGCCGACGGCACGCTCAGCCCGTTCCTCCGCGGCGACCAGGCCGTATCCATCCTCGCCGCGGTGTGGAACCGCCCCGGACTAACCGTCCGGGAGGCCGGGCCCACCCTGCACGACGCGGTCACCGCCACCGCCCTGCTGGAACACGCCCTGCGCCCGCTCGCCGCACCCCCGCCCCGGCACGGCGTGGCCCACGCGGTCAGCGGCGGCGTGGCCGTGCTGCCCGGACTCGCCGGACTGGAGCGCTACGAGGTCCCGCTGCTGCTCACCGAGCACGGCGTCTACCTGCGGGAGCGTTACCTCGGCTACCGCACCGCCCCGTACCGCTGGCCGGTGAAGGCCGTCGTCCTCGGCTTCTTCCGGCTGCTGGCCGAGGAGAGCTACCGCCGAGCGGCCCTGATCACCCCCGGCAACCGCTACAACCGGCTCTGGGAGGAGCAGGGCGGCGCCGACCCGGCGGCCATCCGCACCGTCTACAACGGCGTGGACCCGGCCGCCTTCCCGCCCGCCGGCCCCGAACCGGACGTGCCCACCCTCAGCTGGGCCGGCCGCGTCGACCCCATCAAGGACCTGGAGACCCTGATCCGCGCCTTCGCCCTGGTCGCCGAGGAGATCCCCGAGGCCCGGCTGCGGCTCTTCGGCGGCACCCCCCGCGGCGGCGAGGCGTACCGGGAACGCTGCGAGGCCCTCGCCGCCGAACTCGGGCACGCGGACGCCGTCACGTTCGAGGGCCGGGTGGAGGACATCAAGGACGCCTACGCGGCCGGGAACGTCGTCATGCTCTCCAGCATCAGCGAGGGCTTCCCGTTCACCCTGATCGAGGCCATGTCCTGCGGCCGGGCCACCGTCTCCACCGATGTGGGGGGCGTCCGGGAGGCCGTCGGCGACACCGGTCTCGTGGTCCCGCCGCGCGACCCGGCCCGCATGGCGGCGGCGGCGCTGGAACTGCTCGGCGACGCCCAGCGGCGAAGGGGCATGGGCGAGGCGGCCCGGCTCCGGGTGATCGAGCAGTTCACCCTGCGCCAGACCATCGACACCTTCCGTGCGATATACCTCGAACTGCCCTCCCACGCCCGGCCGTTCACCGTACCGGCCGCACCCGGGCGGGACCTTCCGGTCGTCGCGGGGAGCCTGGCCGGATGAGCGGGCCCATGGCGCTCGAACCGGGCGGCGCCGAACAGGACACCCTCGCACTGCGGCTCGCCGGGACACCCGCCCGCGGTGACGACCGCACCCTGGCCCTGCGGCTGCCCGGCCACGGCCCCGACCCCGAGGCGGTGAGCCGGCTGGCCGCCGACCTCGCCGACCGCATAGGCCCCGCGGTCCATCCGTACGAGGTGGCCGCCCTGCTGGAGGCCGAGGGACTGACCGCCGAACAGATCAAGGAGCGTTACGGTCATCCCAACCTGTTCTCCCTGGCCACCGCCCTCTACGAGCAGGTGCCCCGGACCTTCCCGGAACCGGCGCCGGCCGCCGACCCCTGGCGCCCGGACACCGTGCGCTGCCTGCTGCGCGGACTGCTCTTCGCCCTGCCGGGCCTCGCCTACCTGCTCACCGCCCCCCTGTGGCAGCCCGGCCGGCACGCCGCCGCGCTGATCGCCGCCGGCATCGTCTCCTGGGCGTGGGGCCAGGCCCTCGGCCACCGCGCCCACCTGCGGATGGCGGCCGGCCGGCGGGAGGCCGCCCGCACCCTGCTGACCGGGGCCCCGCTGGGCGCGGCCCTCGCCACGGCCGTCGCGGCTCCGCTCGCCGGCACCGCCCCGGTGCTCCTGGCCGCGGCCGCCCAGTCGCTCTACCTGGCGGCGGCCGGTGTCCTGCTTGTGCTGGCCCGCGAACGGCTGCTGCTCGCCGCGCTCACCCCGCTGATCGCGGGCGCCGCCGTACTGCCCTGGTGGGAACCCGGCACCGCGCCGCGCACCGGGACCGTGCTGCTGGCGCTGCTCGCCACCGTGGCCGCCACCGGACACACCCTGCGCGGGACCCTCGCCGGTCCGGCCGGCGGCGACGGCAAGCGCCCCCGGCTGCTGTGGTCCCTGCCGTACGGGCTGTTCGGACTGGCCGCCGGAGTGCTGGTCCTGCTCGAAGGGCGGCAGGAGCCGTACGCGGTGATCGTGCTGACGGTCAGCATGGGCCCGGCCGAATGGCTGCTCCACCGCTACCGGGGGCTGTCCGTGGCCGCGCTGCGTGCCACCGCCACCCCCGCCGGGTTCCTGCTGCGCTCCGCCGCGGTCCTCGGCGGCTGTCTGCTCGCCTACCTGCTGCCGCTGCTGCCCGCCGCGTACCTCACCGGAGCCGCACCGGCCGCGCTCCTGCTGCTCGCGGCCGCCCTGTGGACCGGGCTGCTGCTCCAGGCGTTCGGGGCCGCCTGGCCCCCGGCCGTGATCTGCCTGGCCGCCGCCGTGATCGCCGCGGCCGCACCGCTCCGCTCGCCACCGGGCACCGCCGCCCTGCCCCTGTGCTGCGGCGCCGCCGTGCTGGGCCTGCTGGCGTACACGCTGTGGCTGCTCGGCCGGCCCGCCCGGCACGCCTGACGCCGTCCCGCGGGACCCGGCCACCGCGACCGACTCACCACGACCGACTCACCACGGCCGATCCGCCCCGATCCATCAGGACCGATCCGCCCCGATCCACCAGGACCGATCCACCACGACCGATCCACCACGACTGATCCACCACGACTGATCCACCGCGACTGATCCGCCACGACTGATCCACCGCGACCGATCCGCCACGACCGGTCTGCCACGACCGATCCACCGGAAGGACCCTCCGAGTTGACCTCCGCACCGCTCGCCGCCGTCACCGGAGCCGAAGGCTTCATCGGCTCCCACCTCACCGAGGCCCTGGTCGCCGCCGGGCACCGGGTCAGGGCCATGGCCCAGTACAACTCCTTCTCCTCCTACGGCTGGCTGGAGACCCTCGCCCCGGACGTCCTGGACCACGTGGAGATCGTGCTCGGCGACGTCCGCGACCCCGGCTCGGTCCGCGGCCTGCTCGACGGTGCCGACGTCGCCTACCACCTGGCCGCCCTGATCGCGATCCCGTACTCCTACCAGGCGCCGCACAGCTACGTGGAGACCAACGTCACCGGCACCCTCAACGTCCTGGAGGCGGTCCGGGCGCTGGGCACACCCCGGCTGGTGCACACCTCCACCAGCGAGACCTACGGCACCGCCCGGACCGTGCCCATCACCGAGGACCACCCCGTCAACACCCAGTCCCCCTACGCCGCCTCGAAGGCCGGCGGGGACCGGCTCGCCGACAGCTACCACGCCAGCTTCGGCACGCCGGTCGTCACCCTCCGCCCGTTCAACACCTTCGGGCCCCGCCAGTCGATGCGCGCGGTCATCCCCACCGTCATCGGCCAGGTGGCCGCCGGGGAGCGGGCCATCACCCTCGGCGACCTGCGTCCCACCCGTGACTTCACCTTCGTCAAGGACACCGCTCAGGCGTTCCTCGCCGTCGGCTCCGCCCCCGCCGAGAAGGTCGTCGGCCGCACCCTCAACGCCGGTACGGGCGGCGAGATCTCGGTCGGCGACCTCGTCGCCCTGATCGGCAAGGTCATGGACACCGCCCTCGACGTCCGCGAGGACCCCGCGCGCATCCGGCCCACGTCCTCCGAGGTCATGCGGCTGGTCGCCGACGCCACCCGGCTCACCGCGGCCACCGGCTGGCAGCCGGGGCACACCTTGGAGCAGGGGCTCGCCCACACGGTGGAGTTCTTCCGCGACCCGGCCAACCTGGCCCGCTACAAGACCGGCATCTACAACATCTGACCCGTCCGGCACGGCCCCCGACCAACGAAGGAGGAACCCCATGCACGCAGTGATCCTGGCGGGAGGCAAGGGCGTCCGGCTGCGGCCCTACACCACCGCGCTGCCCAAGCCGCTCGTCCCCATCGGCGACCAGCACGCCATCCTGGAGATCGTGCTGCGCCAGCTGTCCACCGCGGGTTTCACCCGCTGCACCCTCGCGATAGGACACCTCGGCGAGATCATCCGCGCCTACGTCGGCGACGGTTCCCAGTGGGGCATGAACATCGACTACGCCACCGAGGAGAACCCGCTCGGCACCATGGGCCCGCTGCTGGGCCTCAAAGACCGGCTGCCCGAGACGTTCCTGGTGATGAACGGCGACATCCTCACCGACCTGGACTACGCCGACGTGCTGCGCCGGCACCAGGCGTCTTGTGCTCCGCTCACCATCGCCACCTACGCCCGCAAGGTGCACATCGACTTCGGTGTGCTCACCACCGACGCGAGCAAGGTCGTCGCGTTCACCGAGAAGCCCAGCATGGACTACCGGGTCTCCATGGGCGTCTACGGCCTCAGCCGCGCGACGCTGGACGGCTACACGCCGGGCCTGCCGCTCGGCTTCGACGAACTCGTCCTCGATCTGCTGAAGACCCGGAACCCCCCGCACGCCTACGAGTTCGACGGCTACTGGCTGGACATCGGCCGCCCCGACGACTACGACCGGGCCAACGCCGAGTTCACCAGCCGCAAGTCCCTGCTGCTCAAGGGAGCCTGAGAACCTCATGCGCATTCTCGTCCTGGGCGGCACCGGGTATCTGGGCCGCCATGTGGCCGAGCGGCTGCGCGCCCGCCCGGGCGCGCACGTCCTCGCCGCCGGCCGCCGCACCACCGCCGACTTCGCCGTCGACCTCGCCCACGACCGGCCGGAGCGGCTCGCCGGCACCCTGGCGGCGGCGGCGCCCGACGCCGTGGTCAACTGCGCGGGCGCCACCGCAGGCGACACCGTCACCCTGGCCGAGGTCAACGCCCGCGGGCCCGCGGTGCTCTGCGCGGCGCTGCGCGAGGCGGCTCCCACGGCCCGCCTGGTGCACCTGGGCTCGGCCGCCGAGTACGGGCCGGGCGCTCCCGGCGTGCCGGCCGGCGAGTCGGCACCCGCCTGCCCGGTCACACCGTACGGCGCGGCCAAACTGGCGGGCACGCTGGCGGTGACCTCCGCCGCCCTGGACGCGGTGGTGCTGCGGGTCGGCAATCCGGTCGGCCCCGGGGCGCCCGTCGCGAGCCTGCCCGGGCGGCTCGCCGCGCTGCTCCGCCCCGCCGGGCAGGACCCCGGGGCGGTGCTGCGCCTCGGGGACCTCTCCGCCCACCGTGACTTCGTCGACGTGCGCGATGTGTCCCGGGCGGTCGAGTCCGCCGTCACCACGCCCGCCCCGCTCCCCCCGGTGCTCAACATCAGCGGCGGGACCGCCGTACCGGTACGGGAGGTGGCGCACGGTCTGGCCCGGCACGCGGGGTTCCGCGGAAGGCTGGAGGAGACGACGGGCGGCTCGGCGCGCTCGGCGCCGGTGTCGTGGCAGTGCTCGGACGTCTCCGCCGCGGCCCGGTCCCTGGGCTGGCGGCCGGTGCACAGCCTCGACGAGGCGCTCGCCGCGCTGTGGGCGGCCACCACGGAGCCGGTGCCGTGAGCCTGCTGATACCGCTGTACGTGCACCCGGCCGAGGACCCCGGCGCCTGGCACCGGCTCATCGAGGCGGCGACGGGCACCTACGCCGTCGTCCTCAACCCGGCGAGCGGCCCCGGCACCGCCCCCGACCCCGCGTTCACCGCGGCGGCCCGGGCCCTGCGCGCGGCCGGGGCCCGGCTGCTCGGCTACGTCGACACCGACTACGGCGTGCGGGACCGGGACCGGATCACCGAGGACGTGCGCCGGCACCAGGAGTGGTACGCGGCCGACGGCTTCTTCCTGGACCAGGTCACCGCCGGTCCGGAGGGTCTGCCCGCCTGCCGCCGGCTGGTCCGGGAGCTGCGCCGGCTCGGCGCCGGGACCGTGGTCCTCAACCCCGGGGTCCACCCGGCCCCCGGCTACGCACGCCTCGCCGACCTGACCGTCACCTTCGAGGGGCACTGGACCACGTACGTCTCGGCGTTCACCCGGCCGTCCTGGACCGCGCGGTATCCGCCCGACCGGCTGTGCCATCTGGTCTACGGCGTCCCCGAGGCCCTCGTCCCGCTCGCCGTGCGCACCGCGCACGAGCGGGGCGCGGCGGTGTGCGGGCCGGTGACGGGCGAACCGCCCAACCCCTGGACCACGTTGACCCCGGCGCTGACCGGCGGGGACGGTGTGGAAGGCTGAGGCTTCCGCATCCGTGCGACGGGAGGCACCGACCGGCATGGCCGTCATCCATCACACCACCCTCAAGCCGACGAAGACCGAACTGCTCACCGACTGGCTTCCGACCCGCCCGTGGTACCGCGGCGGCCCCGCCCCCGTGCTGGAGAAGTCCGGCGGCTTCCGGCTGGACGACCCCGACGGCGAGGTCGGCATCGAGTTCATCGTGGTCACCGACACCGGCGGACCCGAGCGGACGGCGTACCTGGCGCCCCTCACCTACCGCGGGGCGCCGCTGGAGGGCGCCGAGCGCGGCCTCGTCGGCACGATGGAGCACGGGGTGCTGGGGACGCGCTGGATCTACGACGGCTGCCACGACCCGGTGCTGGTCACCGAGTTGCTGTCGCTGATCGAGGGCCGGGCGCGGGCGATGGCCCAGAGCGTCAGCGACACGCCCGACCATGAGGTGACCCGTTCCCACCGCGGCGCCCCGCTCGCTCCGGCGGGGTTCACCCCCGAGCCGGCCGACGACGAGGACGGCACGCTGCTGCCCCTGCCCGACGGCACGGTCCTCCAGGTCCACCGTGTCCTCGGCCCGGTGGCCGAGAACCCGCCGCTCGTGCCCCAGGACGCCGTCGGCCATGTCGCCACCGGCTGGCCGGGACCGGACGACAGCCGGCTGCGGGCCGTCTTCGTGACGCTGCGTTCCGCCTGATCCCGGCCTCGCCCGCCGGCCGCGGGGCGGGGCCCGGGCCGGCCGGGCACGCCCCCGCACCCCCCTGTCTGGCATGCCCCGGACAAATCTGTCACTCTTTCGGCAGTCCGCGCCCTCACCCACAGGGGCGCGGCGCACCTCCCGCACAGCGAACGCGCAAGCCCCGTACGGGACCGCTCCCCGGCGCACCCCAGCCGGCCGGGCGGTCATCGAGCAGGCCGGACCCCGGCCGCCGCAGAAGGAGTAGCGTGTGAGATCGACCCCCCACAAGGCCCTCGGCGCAGGCGCGGTCACCGTCGCCACGACGGCCGCCCTCTTCCTCCCCGGCACCCTCGCCACCGCCCAGCCCGCCACCGCCCCCGTCGCCGCGGCCTGCACGCCGGCCCAGACGGTCACCAACGGCGGCTTCGAGAACGGCACTTCACCGTGGACGGCCTCCTCGTCCACCGTGATCACCAGCCGCTCCGGGCAGACCGCCCACGGCGGCAGCTCCTACGCCTGGCTGGACGGTGTCGGCGGCACCCACACCGACACCCTCACCCAGAGCGTGACCATCCCGTCCGGATGCAGCACCGCCACCCTGAGCTTCTGGCTGCACACCGACACCGCCGAGACGACCTCGTCCGTCGCCTACGACAAGCTCACGGCCAAGATCGGCAGCACCACCCTGGCCACCTATTCGAACCTGGACAAGAACACCGGCTACGTCCAGAAGTCCCTCGACGTGTCGTCGTTCGCCGGCCAGACCGTGAACCTGTCCTTCACCGGGAGCGAGGACTCCAGCCTCCAGACGAGCTTCGTCCTGGACGACATCGCCCTCGACACCTCCGGCGGCACCACCCCGCCCACCACGGACGCCACCCGCACCCCCGCCGCGCCCGGCTACACCGTGAACCTGAGCAGCGACTCCAGCGGCACCGTCTGGTCCGGCCACGAGAGCGTGACGTTCACCAACGCCTCCGCCGCCGCGCTCGGCGAGGTGTACCTGCGGCTGTGGGACAACTACCACGGCACCTGCGACGCCCCGCCCATCAAGGTCGGCAACGTCACCGGCGGCACCGCCGGCGCCCTCTCCGTTGCCTGCACCGCTCTGAAGATCGACCTGCCGAGCCCGCTCGCCCAGGGCCAGAGCGCCACCATCGGCTTCGACCTGGGCATCACCGTGCCCAGCGGCGCCGACCGCTTCGGCCACGACGGCGCGTTCAGTTTCATCGGCAACGCCCTGCCCGTCCTCGCCGTCCGCGACAGCGCGGGCTGGCACCTGGACCCGTACACCAACAACGGCGAGTCGTTCTACTCCCTGGCCGCCGACTTCAAGGTCACCCTCGACCACCCCAGCGGCCTGCTGGTCCCGGCGACCGGCACCTCCACGGACACGCCTGGCTCCAGCGGACGCACGGTCACCACGGCCACCGCGAGCAAGGTCCGTGACTTCGCCTGGGCGGCCGGACCCTTCACCAAGATCTCCGGCACCTCGTCCGGCGGTGTCCCGGTGAACATCTACTCCGTCACGGGGATCAGCTCCTCCAGCGCCCAGTCGATGCTCAGCACCGCCAGGACCGCGGTCGACGCCCACGCCGCCCGGTTCGGCGCCTACCCGTACGGCGAGCTGGACGCGGTCATCGACAACAACTACTGGTTCGGCGGCATGGAGTACCCCGGCTTCGTCCTGGACCTGGTCAGCACCACCGCCCTCACCCACGAGATCGGCCACCAGTGGTGGTACGGCATCGTCGGCGACGACGAGTACACCAGTCCCTGGCTGGACGAGGCGTTCACCGACTACGCCACCGACCTCGCCCTCGGCAAGACCGGCAGCGGCTGCTGGAGCAGCGTGTCCTGGGCCTCCAGCGCCGAGAAGATCACCAACTCGATGGCCTACTGGGACGCGCACTCCTCGCGCTATTCCACCGTCGTCTACGGCTACGGCAAGTGCGCCCTGCACGACCTGCGGCGCGTCCTCGGCGACACCGCCATGGCCAAGGTGCTCAAGGACTACGCGACCGCGCACTGGTACGGCGTGTCCACCACGGCCGAGTTCAAGGCGGCGGCCCAGGCCGCCACGAGCACGGACCTGACCTCCTTCTGGACGCAGCACCGGATCGAGGGCTGACGGACACCCGCATGGGCTAACACCGGCCGCGCAGGGCATCGTTGGGCGGAACCCGGGGTGCGGAACGACCCGGCCCCGGGTCAGATGGATCCCGTGCGAACCTCCATATCCCTGCGCGGCCGGTCCCGCCTGTGCCTCACCGGCACTCTGACCGGCCTGCTCCTGTTCCTGTCGAGTCCCCTGGCCGTGCCGAATCCGGCCGGGGGATCACTCGCGCGCGGCAGCGCCTACATGGGCATCGGCGTCCTCGCCCATGACGGCTCCACGGGCGAACCGCCTCCCGCGCCCCGCGCCTCCCAGACCGAAGGCGTGGACGTAGCCAGCCATCAAGGGAACGTCGCCTGGTCGACGCTGTGGGGCAGCGGCACCAGATGGGCGTACACCAAGGCCACCGAAGGGACGTACTACACCAACCCCTACTTCACCCAGCAGTACAACGGCTCGTACGACGTCGGCATGATCCGCGGCGCGTACCACTTCGCCACGCCGGACACGGCAGGCGGCGCCGCCCAGGCCGACTACTTCGTGAACCACGGCGGCGGCTGGTCGAAGGACGCCAAGACCCTCCCCGGCGTCCTCGACATCGAGTGGAACCCCTACGGCGGCTCCTGCTACGGCAAGTCCAAGAGCGGCATGGTCAGCTGGATCCGCGACTTCCTGAACCGCTACAAGTCCCGCACCGGCCGCGACGCGGTCATCTACACGGCCACCAGCTGGTGGTCGGAGTGCACCGGCAACTACTCCGGCTTCGGTGCGAGCAACCCGCTGTGGGTCGCGCGCTACGCCTCGACGGTGGGCACCCTGCCGGCGGGCTGGTCGTTCCACACGATGTGGCAGTACACCTCCACGGGGAAGACGGTCGGTGACCACGACCGCTTCAACGGCAACACGGACCAGCTGAAGAAGCTCGCCGTCGGCTGAGTCCCGGCCGGTCCGCCGCCCTGACGTGGCCGGCGCCCGTACGGCCGTCCCCGCTCCCAGGACCGAAGTCCGGCAAGGAGCACGGCCGTTCGGGCGCCGGCCGCCCGTCGTCGGGTGCGGGCCGGGGGTGAGCCGGGGGTGAGCCGGGGGTGAGCCGGGGGGTGAGCGCGCCACGCCGGCGATCGGATCGCGGGCGGGCGCGAACTCCGCGCCGGCTCCGCCGATCGGACCGGTCGCCGGGAGGCCGAGGGGCACCGGGAGGTCGAGTGGTCGAGCGGTCACCGGGCGGTCAGATGGCGGCGCAGGAAGCCGACGCTTTCCGCGACGACGGCCGGCACCTCGGGCGAGCCGAGGAAGATGTGGTCGGCCCCTTCCACGGGCCGCAGCGTGACGTCCCCGCCCGCCGCCGTCAGGGCGCGGGCGAGCGCCTCGCTCTGGCGGTACGGGACGACCCCGTCCTCGCGGCCGTGGACCAGCAGGAACGGGGGCGGGGTGGGTCCGGCCGCGTACGTCACGGGACTGGCCGCGCGGGCCCGTTCGCGCCGCTCGGCCGGGGGCCCGCCGAGCAGGGCCTCGAACGGATGCGGATACGGCGGCGCGTCCGGCGGGACGGCGGGCGCGGGCAGGGGCTGTCCGAGCAGGGGTTCGATGTCGGACACGCCGTACCAGTCGACCACGGCCCGCACCGTGCTGTCCCCGTCGGGCACGCCTTCCCGTCCTTCGAGCCCCGCGAGCCCCGCGGGTCCGCACCCGTGGGCGCCGGCGCGGACGAGGCCGGCGAGGGCGGCGAGATGGCCGCCGGCCGACTCGCCCCAGGCGCCGATCCGTCCGGCGTCGACGCCGAGGAGGCCGGCGTGCCGCCGTACGTACCGGATGGCGGCCTTGACGTCGTGCAACTGGGCGGGGAAGGGCGCTTCGAGGCTGTGCCGGTAGTCGACGCTCACCAGCGCGAGGCCGGCGCCGAGGACGGCCCCGTGCAGCAGCTCCACCGGCACGGTCGGCGGCGGATAGCGCCGGTCGCCGTCGAGCCAGCCGCCGCCGTGGATCCACACGACGGCCGGTACGCGTTCCCGGCCCGGTGGTACGTGCACGTCCAGCAGCCGCGGGCGGTAGCCGGGTGAGGTGGCGTAGCTCAGCCCGTGGAAGCGGCGCACGCCGTCGGTGCCGGTCACGGCGGGCAGGGGCGCCAGGAACGGGGGCGGCGGCCAGCCGGTGTCGAGCCGGGCGGGGGCTGTGGAGGTCATGTCGGGAGGCCTTCCGTCGTCGGCCGGGCGGGCTCGACGGCGCGTGACCGTCGGCGCAGCGTGGATGTTACACGTGTAACCGCGTCCTGATGAGAGTCTGCGGCCATGACGCGCGGCCCCGCCTCCACCAGCGACGTACCGGGGTCCGTGGAGGGCCGTGACCGGGGCGGGCGTGCTCAACTGCCCGCCGAGATGCTGCGGGCCTTCCTGCCGCCGCGCACCATCGGCAACGGTCAGGTCGTCTCCATGGCGGTCCTGGAACCGCCTACGACATCGGCGGCGACGCCTTCGACCACTCGCTGACCACGACCGCCCTGCACGCCGTGGTCCTGGACGCCATGGGGCACAACCTGCTGTCGGGGCTGACCAGCGCGGTCGCGCCGGCCGCCTGCCGCAACGCCCGGCGTACGGACGCCGAACCGCGCTCTCTCGTGGAGGGAGTGGACCAGGCGCTCACCCAGTGGCTGCCCGACCAGTGCTCTACACCGACGGTGTCACCGAGGCCCGGATGGCCGACGGCACACTGCTCGGCCTCGAACGCTTCGCGGACTACGTCATCCGGGCCGGCGCCACCGGCGAGATCGCCCCCGAATCGCTCCGGCGCCTGATCCACTCCCTGCCGGACTCCCGGGACAGCCGGCTGCGGGACGACGCCACCATCCTGATGTTCGAGTGGCGGCCGGAGGCCTGAACAGGGCCGACCGTCACCCGGGTCCCCCGTGACCGCGTGCGGAGCGGTACGGTCGGCGCCATGGCTGACGTGCGGCTGACCACCTCGTCCTTCCTGGTCCTCGGCATCATCGACAAGCTCGGGGAGGCCAGCCCGTACGACGTGAAAGTGGAGGCGGGCCGCACCGTCGCGCCGTTCTGGTCGGTCCCGCACGCGCAGGTCTACGCCCAGTGCGACCGGCTGCTCGCGGCCGGGCTGCTGGCCCAGGTCCGGCAGGAGAGCGGACGCAACCGCCGGGTGCTGTCGCTGACGGACCCGGGCAGGCGCGCCCTGCGTGACTGGCTCGCCGACCCGGAGTTCGTCCCGGTCGAGGCACGTGAACGCGGCATCCTGAAGCTGTGGTTCGGGGCCGGCCCCGAGGCGCTCGTCCCCGTACAACTCGACGAACACCGGCGCACGTTGGGGGAGTACGAGGAACTCGCCGAGAGCGTCGGCGAGTTGCTCACCCCCGGGCAGCGGGAGGCGCTCGAGTTCGGTATCCGGTACGAGCGGATGATGACCGAGTTCTGGGAGTGGGTCGGCCGCCGGGACGAACGCGCACCGGACCGTTGACCTCACCGGCGGCCGGCTCTACCGTCGGTAACCCGCTGATAGTCCAGAAGAGACTATGGCGGGGGACCGGGACAGCGGGCGGGACGAGCCGCCGAGGAGCAGGGGGGCGCCGTGCGTCCGTGGACGACGAGCACCTGGCGGCGCGCCGCCGCGGTGGCCGTGACGGTCGTGTGCCTCTGGTACGCGCCCTTCGCGATGACGGAGCTGTGGTCGTACGCGCGTCCCGGCGCGGCCGCGCCGGGCAGGTGGCTGCTGGCGCACACCGTGTCGCCCCGGTACGTCGCCGACGCGCTGGCGACCCGGGTCGCCCCGTACCGGCACAGCCTGATCCCGATGATCGTGCACTCCGTCCTCGGCGGCGTGCTCATGCTGCTCGGGCCCGCGCAGCTGCTGACGGCCGCGCGCCGCCGCGCACGCCTGCACCGCGCCCTCGGCGCCCTGTTCGCGGTCACCGTCTACGCCTCCATGGCGGGCGCCGGTCTCTACCTGGCCCGCACCGCGCCCCGGGACGCCTTCAGCGGGGCCGCCTTCTGGATCGTCCTCGCCACGATCCTCGTCGGCACCGTCCTGAGCGTCACCTTCGGCATCCTCGCGGCGATGGGCGGCTTCCCCGGCCTCCACCAGCGCTGGATGCTCCTCTGCTACGGCTACCTCCTCACCGCGCCCCTGCTGCGCCTGGAGTGGGGCGCTCTGCCGGCGGTGCTGCCGGGGCTGCCGATGACGGAGATCAACCGGGTGGCGATCATGCACCTCGGGTCGCTCGTCGTGTTCGGCGCCCTGCTCGCCTCCCGTGCCCGGGACCGGCGGGACACGGTCGAGGGCCTCGGCCGCTCCTGGGCCCCGCTGCCCGTGACCGCCGCGGCCCACCTGGCCGGCGCGGCCGCCCTGGCGTGGCTCGTGCGTGCCCTCGCCGGCCACGGCACCACCGGGCGGCGGCTGCTGGTCGCCTACCTGCTGCCCTATGCCGTGGCCTACGCGGTCATGGCACTCGGCGCACGGCGCGCGGGCCGCACCGGCCGGCCCTGGGCGCGCGAGGAGTGGCGGATCCATCTCGTCGGCCTCTGTCTGGCACCCGTGCTGTCCGCCGGCGCGGTCCTCCTCTGCGAACACAGCCTTCGGCTGGACCGGTTCACCGCGCTGACCGCGGGCGTCGCCATCGGCTGCGGCATGACGGCCTTCGGCGCCACCGTTGTGGTCAGCCTGCGCCTGATGTACGCCCGTGAAGTCGTCGTACGAACACGGGCGGCCCGGCTGCCCGTGACCGCGGCGCCGACCCCGGTGCCCTGACCGGCACCTGGAACGTGTCCGCGGCGCGCCCGCGACCCGCCCCCGTCGTCCGCCGCCACCGCCGAACCCCGGAAACGGAAACCGTCATGGCCCAGCCGACCGACCCCGCCGCACCGGATCCGACGTCCACGGCCCCGCCCGTCCCGCCGGCGCTCCCGCCGGGCCGGCCGCTGTCGCCCGGCGTGGCCCTGCTCGCCGTCGCCGTCGCGGTCGTCAACCTGCTCGTCGGGGGCGTCCTCACGGCCGTCGCCCTGACCGGACACGTCCTCGGCGCCTGGCCGTCCCCGGAACCGCTCAGCCCCGGACTGCTCGGTGCCGCCATGCTGGGCACCGCTCCGGCACTGTTCGCGCTCGCCCGCGCGGCCACCTGGCAGCAGGCCCGCACCCTCGTCCTGCCGCTGACCGTCGTGCTGGCCGGGCTGTTCGCCGTCAGTCTGGTCAACGCGCACCGGCTGTACATCGCCGAGGGCGGCCCGATCGTCTCCGTGCTGTTCAGCCTCGGCTGGCTGTGCACGCTCGGCCTGCTGTGCACGGCGGCGGCCGTCTGCCTGGCCGGACAGGCCTTCACCCGCTCCGGGCCGCCCCCGCCGCGCACCTTGTCACTGCCGGGCTGGGCGAAGCCGGCGCTCGCGGTGCTGGGCTCCTCCTGGCTGGGCATCGGCACCGGACTGCTGGTCCGGCCCGGTTTCTGGGCCGACTTCGTCCCCTGGCAGACCAACCGCGTGGACGCGCAGGCCCTGGGCGTCTGGGCGCTCGCCCTCGGCGTGGGCGTCCTCGGCTCCCTCGCCGAGGACGACCTCGACCGCACCCGAGCGGCCCTGCTGTCCCTGCCCGGCACGGCCCTGGCGACGGCCGTCGTGCTGGCCGCCCGCGCCGCCCACGTCGACTGGTCCTCCGGGCCCGGACTGAGCCTGATCGTCATGGTGGCCGGACTGCTGGCGGCCGGCGCGAGCGGCCACTTCCTGCTGCGGGAAGCCACCACCGGCGGCGAGGCGACGGGGAACGCCGCCGGCCCCGCCGCGCACCGCACGTGAGCCGTCCGCCGGCAGCCTGTGCTCAGCCCTTGTGCGCGAACACCCAGCGGTTTCCCTCCAGCGCGTCGTTCGGCTCGGGGAGAGGACCGCGTCCGTGCCGGCGGGTGAAGTCGAAGGGGGTGTGTACCGAGGTGGACCAGCCCTTGGCCGTCAGGTCGCCAGCGGAGTCGGGCCGTGGCCCCTTGTCGAAGAGGTGGAGCAGGTCGATCCCGATCTGTTCACGCGTCGCCGTGTAGATCGCGCTGTCGCGGTACACCAGCAGGTCCTTCTCCAGCTTGGCCTCGTAGGCCAGTGCGCTGCCCTCGGTGGTCAGCCGGTCCACCGTGTCGACGAGGTACGTCTCGGCCGGGCTCGGCAGGTAGAAGAGCAGTCCCTCGGCCAGCCAGACGCTCGGTGCGCCCGGGTCGAAACCGGCGGTGGTGAGCGCGGTGACCCAGTCGGCGCGCAGGTCGGCCGGCACGGGCACGCGCTTCGCCTTCGCGGTGGCCGGCAGGTCCGTGAGCACCCGGTCCTTGAACGCCAGCACACCCGCCCTGTCGATCTCGAAGACCACGCAGTCGGACGGCCAGTCCAGCCGGAAGGCACGGGTGTCCAACCCCGCGCCCAGCAGCACCACTTGGCGGGCGCTCGTACGGACCGACCGGAGGAGGAAGTCGTCGAGGACCCTGGTGCGCAGGCCGAAGTAGCGGGCGAACCGCCCCCACAGCGGATTGCCGTCGCCGTCCGGGACCTGCTGGATGCGCACCGGCCAGTGGGCGCAGGCCGGGGCGGCGCGCACGAAGTGCTCCGCGTAGACGTCCCTCGCCAGGCTGTCGTGGCGGTGGGTCTCGATCGCCCGTGCCGCGGCGACCAGGAGAGCGGTCAGGCCCACGCCTCCGCCCACGCCTTCCACGTCCGTGTGCCGTGGCGCCGTGCCGACCATGCTTCCTCCGTCTGCGGGGGTGGGGACCGGGAATCGCCTGTCCGTCGGATGCGTAGGGTCCGCGGTGCCACTTGCCTCGCTCATCGGCTTCTTCCCTTCGGGAGCAGGACGGGTTTGACCACGCGGCCCGCGTCGCAGTCGCGTTCGGCCTCGTTGATGTCGGTCAGCGGGTAGGTGCGGATCAGCTGGTCGAAGGGGAAGCGTCCGGCCTGCCACAGGCCGGTCAGCCGGGGTATCAGCAGTCCGGGTACGGCGTCCCCCTCGCAGATGTGGCGGATGCTGCGGCCCCGGTCCAGCGTGCCCGGTTCGAGCGTCAGCGCGGTGTGGAGCCGTGCCACCAGACCGAGGCTGCCGGTGGGGCGCAGTGCCCGGAGCGCGTCGTTGACGAGCGGGGGCGAGGCCGTGGTGTCGAGGGCGTACTGCGCGCCGCCGCCGGTCAGCCGCCGGATCCGCTCGGGCAGTCCGGGCGTCGCGGCGGGGAGCGGGATCGCGCCGAGGCGTTCCGCCAGGGCCAGCCGTCGGGGATGCCGGTCGACGGCCACGGTCAGCGCGCCGGCGGCGGTGGCCGCCATCACCGCGGCCAGGCCCACCGCTCCCGCGCCGAAGACCGCGAGGGTGTCGCCGGGGCCGGCGCCGAAGGTGTTCAGCACGGCTCCGGCGCCGGTGAGGAATCCGCAGCCGAGCGGCCCGAGCAGTTCGACGGGCAGCGCGGGGTCGACCCGGACGGCGTTGCGGGCCGGGACGAGCGCGTACTCGGCGAACGAGGACTGCCCGAACCAGCGGGGGGCCAGCGCTCCTCCGGTCGCGTCGGTGAGCCGCGGCACGTCCTCCTTGCGTCCTCCGAAGAGGTTGAGGGAGGCGAAGGAGTCGCAGTAGGCGGGGGCCGCGCCACGGCAGTTCCAGCAGTGTCCGCAGGAGTCGAAGCTCAGCACGACGTGGTCACCGACACCGATCGCGGTGTCCGGGCCGCCGTCGGTCCGCACCACGACCCCGGCTCCCTCGTGGCCGAGCACCGCCGGCAGCGGGCTGCGGCCGGCCGATCGCCGGACCGCGAGATCGGTCCGGCACATCCCGCAGCCCGCGATCTCGACCAGGAGCTCCCCGTCGGCGGGTTCCGTGCGCAGGGCCACCTCCTCGACCGCGAACGGGTCCTCGTACGAGCGCAGTACGGCCGCCTGGAATCTCATCGTCATGCCTCCTGCGGGCGGTGGACGACGAACGGCCGGAGGTTGCCGTAGAGCCCCCACGGTCCGCCCGCGACGCCGACGCCGCTGTCCTTGACGCCCGCGAAGGGCTGGGCGAGGGACAGTTCGGCATGGTGGTTGATCCAGGCCGTGCCGCACTCGAGCCGGTCGGCCACCGCCTCGGCCCGGTCGAGATCGGTGCCCCACACGGAACCGCCCAGTCCGAAGCCGGTGGCGTTGGCCGCGTCGACGGCTTCGTCGAGGCTCCGGTACGGCAGCACCGGCAGGACCGGTCCGAACTGTTCCTCGGTCACCACCGGGCTGCCCGCCGGGACGTCGGTCAGGATCGTGGGAGGGAAGAAATAGCCCGGCCCGTCCGGCCGCCGGCCGCCGGCCGCGGCCCGCGCACCGTCCGCCAGGGCCTGCCGCGTGACCTGCTCGACCCGGGCCAGCTGGGGAGCGTTGTTGACCGGGCCCAGCCGGGTGTCCGGGTCGAGTCCGGCCCCGACGGCGACGGTCTTCGCGCGCTGGGCGAGGGCTTCGACGACCTCGGCGTGGAGCCGGGCCGGGGCGTAGACGCGTTTCACCGCCATGCAGACCTGCCCGCAGTTGCGGAACGCGGCCCAGAACAGCCGGTCCGCGATCCCGTCCACCTCGACGTCGTCCAGCAGGACGGCGGCGTCGTTGCCGCCCAGTTCCAGGGTGACCCGGGCGAGTGAGGCCGCCGCCGCTTCGGCGACGGCCCGCCCGGTGGGCACCGAGCCGGTGAAGGTGACATGGCGGATGCCCGGATGGGAGGCGAGGCGGGCGCCGAGGGGTTCGCGGCCGGTGACGACGGTCAGCACGTCCTCGGGCAGGGCGGTGGCGAGGACGGAGCCGAGCAGTCGGGTGGCCAGGGGAGTGAACGGGGACGGTTTGAGGATCAGGGTGTTGCCCGCCGCGAGCGCGGGCGCGAACTTCGCCGCCGCGAGCTGAAGGGGAAAGTTCCATGGCACGATCGCGGCGACGGGGCCGAGGGGGCGCCAGCGGATCTCGCTGTGTACGGGCCGGCCGTCGGTGATCCGCCGGGGCCTGGGGGACAGCCCGGCGAAGTAGCGCAGACGGGCCGCCGTACGGGCGATCTCCGCGTACGACTCGGCCAGGGGCTTGCCCTGCTCCCGGGTGAGCAGCCGGGCGAGGTCGTCGCCGGCCCGCTCCACGGCGTCGGCCGCCACGCGCAACGCGCTGGTGCGGGCGGCGGGGTCGGCGCGCCAGTCGTACCAGGCCCGGCGGGCCCGGTCGACCACGGCGTCCAACTCGTCCGGCTGCTGGTCGGGGGCCTCGGCGAAGGTCTCCCCGGTGGCCGGGTCGACGACGGCGAAACGCGCGGTCCGGCGTCCGGGGACGCGGTCCGGCTCGGAGGTCGGCATGCCGGTGGTCCGTCAGTTCGCGGCGGGGACGGCGGCCGCGTGCGCCCGGGCCTGCCGGTCCATCTCCGCCCGGAAGGCGGCCACCAGATGCGGCTGAATCCTTCCGGCATTGCGGTCGCCGCCCTCGCAGACCGCTCCGCGCACGCCCACGATGTCCGTGCCGATGCGGGTCAGCGGACCGAGGTCCGCCTGGGTGACACTGCCCGCGAGGGCGGTGAGCAGACCGGACGCGTGGGCCAGCCGGACGAACTCGGCGCAGACGTCCGGCGGTACGTGGTCGAACAGCCGTGTCCCGTCCTTGACGGCGGTGTCGAGCATGGCCGCGTCGGCGCCGGAGCGCGCGGCGATGTCGGGTACGGCGAGCGGGTTGACGGAGCCGATCCGGTGGGCGTCGGCGTAGCCCGAGGCGACGACGAGCGCTTCGGGGCGGTGGTCCTTCACCGCACGGACGACCGCGCGCATGACCTCGATGCCCTGATCGGGCGTCGTGCACCCGTAGAGGCCGACCTTGATGTACGTGGCGCCGGACACGACCGCGCCGAGCGCGGCCTGCGCCACCGTGCCGGGCTTGTACGGGACGTCTCCCACGGTGGCGGACACCGGCTTGTCACCCGGGACCGCGTCGCGGATCTCTCTGATGACCCAGGGGAAGTTCGCGCCGAGCGAGCCCTCGTCCGGCTTCTTGACGTCGACGATGTCGAGGTGCTCCGCCGCCTTCGCACAGTCGAGGGCCTCCTCGACGCCGTCCGGGGAGATGAGAAGTAACACCATGGGCTCCTTCCGCCGCATGCCCGCCCGGCCGAGGCGCAGGGGTGCGGTCACGTGGTCCATGTGCGGTGTGCTCATCATTTCCGGCGGCCGTGGGCATCGGTAGAGCGTGCAGAGTGCCCCATGGGGCACTCGTGCCCACGCCGAGTGCGCCGCGCGCACCGGCTCACTGGTGATCGCCGGACCCCCGACGCCCTCCGCACGCTGTTCGTGCGGAGGGCGTCGGGGGCCCGGCCGAGGATCAGCAGCAGGCGGCGTGGACCAGGGTTCCCTCGCTGCCCAGACGGGCCGCGCGGGTGTCCGTGTACATCGTGGTCTCGCCGTCCGACCAGCGGACGACGAGGTCGTCGGTCCGGCCGTCGCCGGTGAACTCACCGGTCGTCATGACCGTGTCGTGCTTCCAGAGGTCGTTCTTGTCCAGGAGGCGCTGCTCGTCGCCCAGGCCCGACGGGCTGGTGTTGACGTAGTTGTCGAGCTCGCCGTCGGTCCAGCGCACCATGAGGTCCCACTTGGCACTGCCGGAGTACTCGCCGGCGGTGAGCAGGGTGGCGTCCCGCCAGGTGTCGTTCCTGCCCTTCAGCTTGTGCTCCTGGCCGAAGGTGCCGGCGCTGACGTCGGTGTAGAGGGTGACCTCGCCGTCGACCCAGCGCACGATCAGGTCGGTGACGTACCGGGAGGAGCCGAAACGGCCCGCCGCGATCTGCGTCGCGTCCTTCCAGAGGTCGTTGGGCTTGATCATCTGGGTGCCGGCCCAGTTCAGGCCCTTGGTGCCGACGTCGCCGTACAGCGTCACCTCGCCGTCGGTCCAGCGCACCAGCAGATCGAACCGGTCGGAGCCGGTGAAGTCGCCCGCGGTGATGGTCACCGCGTGCTTCCAGGTGTCGTTCTTGGCCAGCAGCCGCCGCTCGCCGGTGAAGCGGCCCTTGCCGTCACTGCTGTAGAGCGTGGCCTCTCCGTCACCCCACACCACGATCATGTCGCTGTGGCCGTTGCCGTTGAAGTCGCCCGACGCCATCAGCTTGGCGTGCTTCCAGGTCGAACCGGCTCCCATGGTGTAGGGCAGGGGAGGCTGCCGATACGGGCCGTAGTCGGGGTTGCGGCCCTTCTGGGCGTCGGCGTAGAGCTTGAAGAAGCGGTCGCCGTACAGCGGGCTGTAGCTGATCTCGTTGTACCGGTGGTCGGTCTGCGGCACGTCCGGGCCGCCCTGCATGTAGCCGCCCACGTTGCCGATGATCGTGCCCGTGTTGCCGGAGGCGTCGAACTTGGAGAACCACGGCCCGCCGGAGACCCCGCCCCACATGCCCGCGCAGTTGATCTGCATCTGGTAGTAGCCGGACAGCGCGGTCGTGGAGACGTGGGGGCAGCGGACCGCCTGGTCCTGCGGGTTGTGCGCGATCTTCGGGTAGCCGATGACGGTCACCCTGTTGGCATAGCCGGGCGTACGGGCGAGCGTGTTGGCGCCCACGACGTCCTGGACATTCTTGCGGCCGTTGGGCTTCAGGCTCGCGAAGGCGTAGTCCATGTCGGAGTTCTTGGTCTTGTCCGAGGCGTACCGCTTGTCACGGAACCACTTGTCGACCGCCCAGACCCCGTTCGGCTGCTGGGCCGCGCTCTTGGTGTGGTCGTACATGGGCACGAACATGGACTTCGCGCCGACACAGTGCCCGGCGGTGAGGATCAGGTTGTGCCCCCCGCTGCGCACCACACTGGCCGAACAGCGGTGGCCCTTCAGGCCCGCGCCGGTGCTGAAGATCGTGCCGACGGACTTGATGCCCGAGAAGTGCTGGGCGGTGATGCCGGTGGCGGAACCCTGGTGCCGGGCCGCCACCGAGCCTTTCGGCGGGGCGGTGCGGCCCGAGGGGTCGGTGGCCGCGGCCATGCGCCCGGGCGTCCAGAAACGGATGGCGTCCTGGGCCGTCCAGTCGTCGTCGGGGGCCGGCACCGGCGTGCCGGAGGCCGCGGGCCGGGCCGCGGGAACGGTCGAGAGTGCCGGCATGGGACCGGTGCCGTGCGGTGGCACCGAAGCGGTGGGCTGGGCGGACGCGCTCGGTGCCGGTCTGTCCGGAACGGGGGCCGCGGTGTCGGCCCGCGCCGCCGCGGCACTGCCGAGCAGCAGCGCGGCGCTCACCGCCGCGACGGCTCCGCGACGTATTCGTGTATCGAGCACTTCTGGTTTCTCCTACTGAGGCAGGCCGGACGGGGGCAGGAGGATTCAAAGGCAGGCCACTGCCACACGACAGGCGGCAAGCCGCTGTCGCGGACTCCGGCGCGTGATCGTCCGCCGATGGTCTGCGCCGCGCTCGCGGCGCACCACAGCGCACCCGTAGGTGAATTCCCCCGTGCCGCCGTGCGGCGGCTGTCGATCGACCGTGGTCAGCGGTCGCGGCGGCCATGATGGCACGGCCGCCGTGCGTGTGCATACGATAATTCACATGCCGCTGGTCAACGTCCGCGTCTCTCAGCGCAGTCGCGGCGAGCCGAGTTCGATGTCGATGCCGCACACCTGTGCCCGCACATGACGCCCCTTCGCATCCGTCATCCTGACCAGGGAACCGTCCTTGGTGTGCGGGGGTACCACGGTGATGCTGGGGTCGTACTCGGCCGAGACCTCGCAAGCGTCTCCCGGAGCGGCCGACGCCGCGTAGAAGAGCGGGAACTCGACGGTGTGTCCCGGGCGCAGCTCCAGGCGGACCGGCGTGGCCCCCTTCTTCGGCTTCCCGGCGGCCGACGCCCCCTTGCCGATGTACACGTCGATGTCCGGGTAGCCGTCGAAGGCGCAGGACTTCGAGCCCTTGTTCTCGGCGCTGAGTACGGCCGCCGGCGTGTTCCGCTGCTCGTCGGCCAGACGGGTCATCTTCCAGCCCAGCTGGGACGTTCCGCATGCGACGGGACGAGCGTCGGCCGACCCCTGATCGTTGCCGCAGGCCGCGGCCCCCAGCAGTACCACCAGGCCCAGAGCGGAGACCGCCAGTGTCCGCCGCGCCATGAGAATCCCCCTGGTGAAGACACCCCTGCGGGACCCGATGCCACCGCTCCTGCCTCACCGCACAGCTAGATGCGGGCAGGGCGGGGGAGGTTCCAGAAGACGCCGGTCGATACAAGGCGCAGCCGTGCTTCGGGGCCCTGGCGTCCGGTGCCGCTTCACCGATGGCATGAGACATCGGTGAAGCGGCTCGTCGCCGATCTCGGTGCAGGCTGCGGGGCGCGGCCCGAGGCGCTCCGCAGCCCTGAGGCGTCACTTCAGGTAGGGGCCGTCGCTGCCGATCTTGCCGGGACCGTTGAGTACGTACACTCGGAGATTGCCCTTGCCCGGAGCCGCGACGGACAGTGTGCCGTTCGAGACGGTTCTCACGTCCCCGGTGACGGCGTCGGTGTAGGTGCCGTTCGGGATTCCGGTGTAGGTGGCGCCGCCGGTGACTGTGACGAGGGCGAAGCTGTCCGTGCTGCCGCTGGTGTAGCGGCGCTTGAACGCCATGCCCCCGGAGATGCCGTCGGTGGAGTACTGGCCCATCTGCAGGGCGGGAACGGCCCGGCGGATCTGGTTGAGCCGCTGGAGGTGCTTGACCAGGGGCTGGGCGAGGGTGTTGGCGACCTCGCCGGTGGCGGAGCCGACCTTGCCGAAGTCCGGGGCGGTGACGGTGCCGGCCAGGTGGTCGCCGTAGTAGGCACGTCCGGTGGAGGTGAGCGGGCAGGTGGGACCGCAGTCGATCTGCTTGCCCTTCTGGAACTCGATCTCCGAGCCGTAGTACAGCGTCGGGATGCCGCGGAAGGTCCACATCAGGGACATGTTCTCGGCCCAGGCGTCGGTGCCGCCACTGTAGCGGGTGCTCGACTTGTTGGGGCCGTAGTCGTGGCTGTCGACGTAGACGACGTTGTAGGTGGCGTCGTTGACGCTGTCGTCGGAGTCCTTGCCGTTGCTGTAGGCGTTCTGCGCGTCACTGAAGTTCATGTGCATACGCATGTCGATGATGTTCATGCCGGAGGACTTCGAGTGGTCCGGGGCGTGGTAGTTGTTGCCGTCGAGGAACGCGTTGGTGGAGGTGGGCTGGTTGCCGGTGCCGAGCTGTTCCTCGTAGTCGTACTGGTCGCGGGCCGCCTGGACGTCGTCGGCGCTGTACTCCTTGCGTTCCTTCCAGGTGTAGAACTGGGCGGAGTGGTTCACCGACCCGCGGTTCCACTTGTCGTTGACGAAGGCCCCGACCTCGGCGAAGACGAAGAAGTTCGCCGCCTTGTCGGCGCCGAACTTCTGGGCGACCCGTTCCTGGATGGCGGGCAGGAAGCGGCGGTTCCAGGTGACCCGGGGGATGTGTACGGCCGTGTCCAGGCGGAAGCCGTCGACGCCCATGTCGATGTACTTGTCGTAGGCGCCGATGAGGTAGTTCTGCACCGGGGCCGACTCGGTGTTGAAGTCCGCGAGGTCCTCGTGCAGCCAGCAGGAGCGTGAGTCCTCGCCCTCCCAGTTGCCGATCCAGCACTGGTGGTAGTACTGCTTCGGGAACATGCCCGAGGTGGGGCTGGGCCACTGGCAGTTGTAGACGGTGTAGCCCTCCGCGCTCTTGCCACCGGTGGGCTTGCCCCAGTTGACGCAGGTGTTGCCCGTCGGTTCGGTGGTGGACCACAGGTCGCCGTTGTAGTACGACTTACCGGACTTGGGCTCGACGGTCAGACCGTCGTACTCGAAGCCGTCGTGCTTCTCGTCGTAGTACCAGCTCCACTGGCTGTCGCGGACGCCGTACACGGTCGGTGTGAACAGGCCCTTGGCGCCCCAGCGGGAGCTGTGGTTGTACACCACGTCCTGGTAGATCTTCATGCCCTTGGCGTGGGCGGCGTTGATCAGGTCCTGGTAGGAGGCGCCGGCCGATTCCAGACGCGGGTCGACCTTGTAGAAGTCGTAGCCGTGGTAGCCGTGGTAGTCGTAGTCCGAGCGGTTGAGGACCACGGGGGTGATCCAGACCGCGGAGAAGCCGAGGCCCTTGATGTAGTCGAGTTTGTCGACCAGTCCCTTGAAGTCGCCGCGGAACATCGGGTCGTTGTTGGCCGCGTTGCCCGACTTCACGTCCTGGCTGCCGCCGCGGTTGTTGGAACCGTCACCGTCGTTGAAGCGGGCGGTGAGGACAAAGTAGATGGGGTCCTTGCGCGGGTCGGTGCCCAGCGGAGTGCCGGTGGCGGGGTCCGGTGCCTTTTCCCCGGTGGTCACGGAGGCCGCCGCGGAGGCGGGTGAGGTGTTGCCGGCCGCGTCGATCGCCTTGACGGTGTAGGTGTAGGCCGTCTTCTCCTCCAGCCCGGTGTCGGACAGGACCGTCGAGGTGACGTCCGTGACGGTCGTGCCCCTGGTGCCGCCCGTGCGCGTGACCTGGTACTTCACCACCCCCGTGTCGTCGGTGGCCGCGTCCCAGCCCACCACGACGGAGGTGTTGGTGGCGGTGGCGGTGACCTTGGCGGGGGCCGTCGGGGCCTGGGTGTCGGGGACTGTCGCGGCGCAGGGGTCCTTCGCGCCGGTGGTGACCTTCTGGTCCTTCACGGTGGAGGTGCCCGTGGCGATGGTGTAGTCGGCGCTGTTGTTGTTGTCCCAGACGCCGTTGCCGTTGTTGAACGCGGCCTTGAGCGAGGTGGCGGTGCCGATGTCGAGGGTCTTCTTCCACCAGCCGGTGCAGGCGGGCTCCATGCCGGCTCCGGGGACGGTGGTCCAGGAGCCGCCGGCCGGGGCGTAGTGGATGTTGGCGGTGGTCCAGCCGGTGGTGGCCGTCGAGTAGTAGACGGTCGCCTCGTTGCCGGTCCCGGTGCCGGTGTCCGCGCAGGGGTCGCTGTGGGCGATCACCCCGTCCTTGACGGTGACGGTTCCGGTGCCCAGGGCGTAATTGCCGCCGCCGTTGTTGTCCCAGACGCCGCCGCCGTTGTTGAAGGTGGCCTGTAGCCCGGTGGCGGAACCGAGGTCGACGGTCTTCTTCACCCAGTCCGTGCAGGCGGCCTCCATCCGCGTGCCGGGGACGGTGGTCCACGAGCCGCCGTCGGGGGCGTAGTGCAGGTAGGTGGACGTCCAGTTCTTCGTCTTCGTGTAGTAGAAGACGGTCGTGCTGCTGGAGGTGGCCGCTACCGGCCGCATGGAGCCGGGAGGGGACGGCGACGGTCCTCCGAGCAGTCCGATGACCGCGGCGGCCGCGGCGGCCGCCGCGAGCGCGGGTCGTAGTCGGCGGGGTCGTGGTCTTGCGCTTGGCGGAGCTGTCGACCTGAATCTCATGGCGTCTCCCGGGCTGCGGTGGGGAGTTGAACGAAATGACAGTCGGTAACTTGCTGCAAGCACTTGCAATAGCGGAAGCTACAGGGACATGACAGCCAGGTAAAGGGGTGTGTCAGGGCCTTCCCGGATGGGTGGGGGAGGGGCACCGGGCCCGGCGGCGACCCGGGGACCAGACGGCGTCGAAGGGCGAGACGCTGCCAGCCCCGGCCGAAGCGGCCGGCGCCGACCAGTGGGAGTGCGGTCGCGGTGACGGTGCCGAGGCAGGCGTATCCCGAGCCGAGGCAGGCGTATCCATACTTGTTCGTGGTTGAACGCCGACGTCCGGAAGGCCGAGCGGCCGCGCCGGGAACAGCCGGTCCGGCGGGCACGGTTGCCTCGACGGAGGGACCGGCACCGCATGGGCGGGGAACACGGAGGCCACGAGGTCGTCCGGCCCCACCGGGATCCGGGCGCCGGGATCGCGGTACGCCGGCCGCATACTCGGACCAAGACGAATCTCTGCAGGAGGACTGTTTCATGACTGACCGGCCCTTGACGCTCATGGCGGTACACGCCCACCCCGACGACGAGGCCACCGGAACCGGAGGGGTTCTCGCGCGGTACGCGGCGGAGGGCATCCGCACGGTTCTCGTGACGTGTACCGACGGCGGTTGCGGTGACGGACCGGGAGGTGTCAAGCCGGGGGATCCCGGGCACGATCCGGCGGCGGTCGCCGCGCTGCGCCGTCGAGAACTCGAAGCGAGCTGTGAGGTCCTGAAGATCAGCGATCTTGAGACGCTGGACTATGCCGACTCCGGGATGATGGGCTGGCCGAGCAACGACGCCCCCGGCTCCTTCTGGCAGACCCCCGTGCAGGAAGGCGCGGCCCGACTCGCGGAACTCATGCGGCACTACCGACCCGATGTGGTCGTCACCTACGACGAGAACGGCTTCTACGGCCATCCCGACCACATCCAGGCCCACCGCATCACGATGGCGGCGCTGGAGATGACCGGGCTGGCATCGAAGGTGTACTGGACCACGATGCCCCGCTCGATGATGCAGCGGTTCGGCGAGATCATGCGCGAGTTCCATGAGGACATGCCGGAGCCGGATCCGGCCGAGGCCGCAGCGATGGCCGAGATCGGCCTCCCCGACGATGAGATCACCACATGGGTGGACGCGACCGGCTTCAGCGGCCAGAAGTTCGACGCGTTGGCCGCGCACGCCAGTCAGGGCGAGAACATCTTCTTCCTCAGGATGGGCAAGGAGAGGTTCGGCGAGTTGATGGGCATGGAGACCTTCGTACGTGTCCAGGACACCACCGGCGCGGCCGTACCCGAGAACGATCTCTTCGCCGGACTGCGCTGATGCCACCGCCACCGACCTCCGTGTCCGGCGGTAGCTGACGCCCACTCATGAGCCTGTGTGTCGAAGGTGGGTCGTTCCGTTCAGGGACGGCCCACCTTTTGCGTGCGGGCTCAGTGGGCGGGACGGGAGTGTCTGGCGGCGGTCCCCGTGCCGCAGCGGCCGGCGGCGCCGCACCGCTGACGGGTCCGGCAAGAACCCCGGTGTGTCCGCGGCCTGTTGCCTTGTTACCGAACGCGGACAGACCCGGCGGAACAACGTCCGCTGCGGCGTCATCTCATGGGGCGTAGCGAAACAGCCGATGCGGCCGGTCGCCTGCGAGAGCGGGGGCCGCGTCCTGACAGACCACTCGGGGAGCTTTCATCATGACCACGTACCGTGCCCGCCGTACCGTCCGTTCCGCCGCCCTGGCCGCTGTCACCGCAGCGCTGGCGCTGGGCCTGACCGCCTGTGGCGGCACTGACGACGACTCGAAGGCGGCGGGCGGCGACCACGCCGCCGGCACCGCGCAGAGCCGGTCCGCGTCCAACGGACCCGGCAAAGGCAGCGAGGAGCAGGCCGACAGTGGTGGGGGCACCAAGGAGGAGACGCGCTCGGCACCCGCCTCGGGCGGGACGGGCAAGGTCGCGAGCAAGGGCGCAACGGCCGGCACCCAGCCGTGCCGCGGAGACGAGCTGATGGTCACCGCGGTGCACCGGTTCGCCGGTCAGCAGGGCGATCACCTGCTGGTCACCGCCTCGAACGAGGGCACCAAGCCGTGCTGGGTGACCTCGTACCCGGCCGTGAAGCTCGGCGAGGACGTCGACGGCGCCGCACTGCCGCACTCGAACAAGGACAACCCGGGCGGCGACAAGAACCTCACGCTTCGGCCCGGAGGCAAGGTGTACAGCGCGGTGAACCTCTTCGACTACGGCTCGGGGAACCACACGGCGCACTCGTTCGCGATCGCGCTGCGCGGCGCGGACGGTCACAACGGCCCCTTCTACTCCGTCGACGCCAAGGGCAAGCAGCCGCAGTTCAGCTGGAACGAGGCCGACGTGCTGAACTGGAACACCGAGAAGCCGTACGACTTCTGACGACGCGTCGGCCGGATGCCCGTCGAGACGCCGTCGCAGCCCGGCGCCCTCGTGCGCGGCCGCTGCCTCGGCCTGGACGGCGGAGGTCACAGGTAGCCGATCTTCGTCCGCGGCGGATTTTCGGCACTTGACGTACAAGGTGCACGCGCCCGTTGCGGCAGGTGACCCGTCCGCACGCCGTGAGGCCCCGCCCTGCGCTGCCGCGCCGGTGCGGAGCCTCACGCGTGTATCCGCGGGGGGCGGATGCGCTGACACGCACCCGCCGGGGCCGCGCCCGAAACACCGTACGGTCACGGGCTGTCGGTGTCGCCCCGCTCTCTCCCCGTCGGCCACCTTCTGCTTGGACTCGGAAGGCTACGGTCAGGAGATCAGCTTGATCGAGTTGTACGGCGTGAGCGATCCGTGGAACGCCTGGCCGGCGGGAATGGTGACGGTGCAGTTGGTTCCGTTGTAGCCAAGGCACAGCAGCGCGCGGGCTCCGCCGGTCTGGTTGTTCCACACGGTGTGATCGTCGTACTCATTTACGAAGTTGTACGAGCCGTAGTAGTAGTACCGGTGTTCGGGTGTCATGCCGACTGGGATCAGAGCGGCATAGACGCAGACGTTGCCGGGCGCGCAATTGTCGGGCGCAGGCCCGGGGTTCGGGTCGATCCACATGGCTGCGGCAGGAGACGCAGCCAGCATCGAAGCGGCCAGAGCGGCTCCGACGGCCACCGCAGCGGTGGAAGCCCGCACTTTCAGACGCCCTGACAGGTTTGCCAGCTTCATTGTTTTCCCCCGTGTCGCACGATTTGCGTTGGGCCGAACCTAGGGCTGACGGGTCGGGGACTCAACACGCATTCCAGCCACCTCGCTCAGTGCGCTCACCACCCCGGGGTCGTGGCGGGCCTGGCCGGTATCCAGCGGCCGGCCAGGCCCTGGCTGCCGTGCGTGTCCGCGCCGGAGACGCACGGCGGCCACGGCAAATCAGTCATGCACGGATCAACCAACGATCACGCCCCCGGAGGCGATGGCTAACTCGTCCAGCTGTGGGCCACGTCGACCACGATCCGGTCGTCCAACCGGGTCACGCGGAACGGAAGTCGGGCGCGCGTACCGAGACCGACCTGCGTCTGCCCCTCGAAGGTGCCGCCGAACCGGGTGTCCCGGAAGGTGGTGTACCCGCTGATGTTCACACCGGGCAGGGCCTCGCCCACCTTCCCCGGGTAGGTCGGCACGCCGGCCTCCACGTCGTAGCTCCACGCGCCGACGCGGATGTCGAGGATCGCCCCGCCGGCAACCGGTATGTATGCGCCCGAGGGGTCCGCGTAGAACCGGTCCACGTACTGGACGTGGTAGCCGATCTGGTCACCACCGCCGGGCACGTCGAACACGATGCGGTCGTAACACTCGTGCCGTCCGGTCCGGATGTCCTCCAGGTGATCGGACCTCACGGTGGCGCCTGTCTTGGCGCCGCTGCCCCAGCCCGTCGGGCAGGCCGCCGCGCGGGTTCCCTCCGCCGGGGCCGCGCCCGCGGTGCTCGCCGCCGTCCCCAGCGTGGCGCCCGCGAGCATGAGCACCGCCACTGCCGCTCTGACAAGTCGCATCCTGTCCCCCTTGGTCGCGTGACTCTGATGCCCGGTGAGACAGCCGGCCGAGCCGTAAGGTTGTACACGAGATGCGGGCAAATGGGGGAATCTTGGCGTCCGTGTCCCACGTCGCGGACGCCTGGCCCTATGCGCCCCGAGCCTCCCGGCACGAGCTTGGTCCCCCTTGGCTGCGCAAACATCCGCTCGCGACGTCTCCGCAACGGACTCTGCTAGGAGTTCTTCGCCGCCCGGGCCCGATGAGCCGCCACCGTCGTCCGGCTCGCGCACGCGTTGGAGCAGAATCGGCGCGTCCGGTTGCGTGACTGGTCCACGAAGTAGTTTCCGCACCCGACCGCGGCGCACCGCCCCAGCGTCACCGTCGGATCCCCGGCCACGACCAGGGCGAGTTTGGCGGCGATCAGCTGGCCGACCCAGCGCTTGGCCGGGGTGCCGTTGCGGCTGAAGTGGATGTGCCAGCCGCCGAGGCCGTCGTGATCGGACAGGTGCATGTCCGGCGGATAGTCGCGCAGCAGGCGGTGTACGGCGTCGGGGGCGGCGCCGTCGACCGTCTGCGCCAGGGCCGTGCGCACGATGTCGGGCAGCTCGCCGTAGTCGCCGCCCGGAGGCGGAGTGACCTCGTGTTCCGCGAAGAACGCGGCGACCAGTTCGCCGTGCTGGTCGAGGGTCCCGGTATTGGCCAGCTCGACGGCCAGCCGTGTCACGTTCCCAATGTAGTCACCGTATTGCACTTGACCACCTACATCGCCGCTTCCTACTGTAGGTGCCATGCTATCTGATGACACCTACATAGCTCGCCGCCTCCAGCTGCTCGGGGAGTGGGACGCCGCACTCGCCGCCCTGGGGCACGACGCCGAGCCCGAGCTGCGCGCGGAGATCGCTGTCGACCGCTGGTTCTTCCGGATGGAGGGTCATGAGGAGGCGGAGAAGGCGGTCGCCGCGCTCGATCCCGCATCGCCGACCGCGCACCTGCTCACGGCGCGACTCGCCTATAGCCGCCTGCTGTTCCGGCGCGATCCCCGCCCCGACGACCGCGCCGTGGCCGAGGCCGGTTACCGCGCGGCGGCCGACAGCGGCGACGAGAAGCAGCGCGCGTGGGCCGAGTACCACTGGGCCGTACTGCTGGACAACATCGACGAGGACCCGGCCGGCGCCCTTCCGCGCTACGAGACCGCTCTCAAGATCGCGACGAAGACCGGCGACGGCTACTTCGAGTCCTACATCATCCGGCACCTCGCACCGCACAAGGAGCCCACCGAGCGGATCGCGATGCTGCGCCGCTCACTCCACCTGCGCGCCGCACTCGGCGCCCGGCCCCAGACGATCGCCGCGCAGGCCCTCCTCGCCGACAACCTCCCCGAAGGTGACCCCGAGCGCGCCGAGCTCTTGCGGACCTTCCGCCCGGGTGCGGAAGAACTGCGCATCGGCTGGCTCCTGTCCGAAGGCTGAACCGCCGATTGCGAGGGCGACGAGTCGGGACGAGTCGGTCGGGGGCGATCCAGGCGCTGTGCGGGGTCGGGCTGCCGTCGCACTCGCCCGGCCTTCACGTTCTGGCGTTGGCGACCTTCGAGCCGTCCATGTAGTCGCGGACTCGTGTGATCAGTCCGTTGCGGACGTGGAGAATCAGGAGGCCGGGGACGGTGAACGTGGTGGCCTCGGTCGTCAGTGTCGCCACCACGACATGCTCGGCGACGATCACTTCCGGATCGGCGGTCTCGTAGGCCGCGACCCTCCTGACCTCCTGTACCTGGGCGGGGCTGGAGCCCCAGGCCGCCCTGTATCCCGCGCGCACGGCCTCACGCCCCTCGTAGAGCGGTGGGAAGCCGGGAAAGGCGAAGGGGAACTCGTGCACCGCGTCCACGGCGTAGAGAGCGGCGAGATCGTCCGGCGACTTGTCGAGCATGGCCTGGTAGTAGCAGGTCAGCACCTCATGGGGGGTGCGAGCAGCAGGCATTTCCGGTTGCGACACGGGTGAATTCCCCTCGCTCAACGGTTGTTGACTCAACACCGTAGGGCTGGTCGCCAGCTCGGTCAACGGCTGTAGAGTGAAGCGGTGTCCACTCTTCGCCAGTCCCGCGCCGACCGCCGCCGAGCGACTGAGGCGCGCATCCTGGACGGCGCCCGCGAGTTGTTCGCCGAGAAGGGATTCGAGCGCACCACCATCCGTGCTGTGGCGGCCGCGGCGAACGTCGACCCGGCTCTGGTCATGCAGTACTTCGGCTCCAAGCGGGAGCTGTTCACCCAGGCTGTGCAGGCGTTCCCCGCCCAGCCGACGGCCACTGACACCGACGTTCTCGTCGATCAGTTGCTGGCCTCGCTCGGCCTCAAGCTCGGCGGACTTCCCGAAGGCACGCTGGCGATGATGCGGTCCATGCTCACCGACCAGACGGCAGCCGATTACGTCCGCGCGGCTCTCGGCCGGCAGATCGACGGCGTCGGTGCGGCCCTGCCTGCTGCCGAGGATCCCGAACTGCGCGCCGCACTGGTCGTCACCACGTTGCTGGGCGTCACCATCGGCCACCAGCTGCTCGACCTGGCCACACTCCGTGAGGCGCCCGCCGATCGCATCGCCGCGCTGCTCCGTCCGGCCATCAAGGCTTTGACGGAACCGCTGGAGTGAACGCGGCGCAGCCGATGCCCGAGACCCGATGCCCGATGCGTGGAGCGCGGCTTCAGTGTTCGGAGGAGCGCTCTGCCACGACCGGGGCCGGTGGGGGGGGCGACGGGCACAGCGCCGACGGCGAGGTCAGGCACGCATGTCTCGTCAGGGAGCGCGGCCGGTCCGCTCCGCGGGATCCGTCCGCTCGGCTCGGTGTGCCGACGGGCCGCGGCCCGGGCACGCGTGGGGCGTGTCCAGGCCGCGCGGCCGGGCTCCGGGACGGCCGCGGCGTCAGCCGGAGAGGGTCTGGTGGAGGGCGTCGAGGCCGTCGCGGTAGATCCCGGTGAACAGGTCGACGACCTCGTTCTCGGTGGCGCCGTCCGGGTTGAAGCGGCCGGACCACTGGACCTCGGCGGCGTTCTCCTCGCCGGGGATCGCATGGACCCGAATGGTCGACACGTAGCCGTTGACGGGGAACGGGGCCTGGAGGATGGCGTAGCTGTAGTGGCGCTCGGTCTCGTTGAAGTCGACGAGGCGTTCGGTGATGACCTCGCCCTCGGGGTTCTTCAGCCGGCGTACCCGGCCCCCTTCGAGTGCGGTGCTCTCGGGGATGTAGGGAAGCCAGTCGGGCAGGGCGTCGAAGCCGCCGATGAGGTTCCAGACCTTGTCGGGCGAGGCGGGCACTATGCGGCTCACGGAGGTCGAGGCCATGGTCGTACTCCTGAATCTTGCTGTGGGGGGAGGTGTGCCGGGGGGCGTGGGGGTCAGGCGCCGTCGGGCAGCGGGGCGGCGGGGCTGACCAGGCCGGCGGCGCGCAGGTCGTGCCAGAAGGCGGCCGGGATGTTCTCGTTCAGGGCGGAGATGTCCTCCGCGATCCGGCTCGGGCGCGTGGCGCCGGGGATGACCGCGGCGGTCACGGGGTGGACGAGGGAGAACTGCAGGGCGGCGGCCTTGATGCTGATGCCGTGCTGGTCGGCGAGGGCCTTGAGCCTGCCGACGCGCTCGATGATCTCCGGCGGGGCCTGCTGGTACTCGAAGTGGCTGCCGCCGGCGAGGATGCCGGAGCTGTAGGGTCCGCCGACGACCATGTCGACGTTCTGTTCCTGTGCCATGGGCAGCAGCCGCTGGAGGGCGTGCTCGTGGTCGAGGAGGGTGTAGCGGCCGGCGAGGAGGAAGCCGTCGGGGCGGGGCTCGTCCAGGGCGAGGGTGAGCTCGATGGGCTCGGTCTTGTTGACACCCAGGCCCCAGGCCTTGATGACGCCCTCGTCGCGCAGACGGGACAGGACGCGGAAGGCTCCGGTGCGGGCCTCCTCGAACTTCTGGATCCAGGCGTCGCCGTGGAAGTCCTGGGCGATGTCGTGCACCCAGACGATGTCGAGCCGGTCGACACCGAGGCGCTTGAGGCTGCCCTCGATGGAGCGCTCGGTGGCCTCGGCGGTCCACTCGTGGACGATCTTGTTGGGGTTGCCGTGCTCGAAGAGGCCGCCCTTCTCGCCGAAGTCGGGGACATCGGTCTCCGGCTCGTCGAGGATGACCCGGCCGACCTTGGTGGACAGTACGTAGGCGTCGCGGGGCTTGGCGGAGATGACCTGGCCCAGGCGCTCCTCGGCGAGGCCGGCGCCGTAGAAGGGGGCGGTGTCGTAGTAGCGGATGCCCTGGTCCCAGGCGGCCTCGACGGTGGCGCGGGCCTCCTCGTCGGGGATCGCGCGGAACATGTTGCCCAGCGGGGCGGTGCCGAAGCCGAGCCGGCCGGGAAGGAGGTTCTTGAGTGACATGCGGGTGCCTTTTCGATCAGTGTCCGCGCGCCGGGCGAATAATTGCAGACGCGCTTAATTGCTGACGACGATAGTTGCAGACGCGGGGTAATGCAAACGGTGGTGCCGTCGCCTTGAGAGGGATGGACGGGGCACGGGCCTCCGCCACCGTGGGTCGGCTTCGCGGGCGCCGACCGGAGCGGGCCGCCCGCTGCCGGGGAGCCCGTCAGTCGCCGGTCGGGGCGGGCCGGCCGCTGCCGGGGCCCCGTCAGGGGACGATCGTGGGAACAAGGCCGCCATCGGCGCCCAGCGCCCTGCCCGTGGTCGCCGAGGCCTGCTCCGATGCCACATACGTGATCATGCTGGCCACCTCGTGCGGACGGATCAGCCGTTTGAGCAGGGACGCGGCCGCGCGGTTCTCCGCAAGATAGCGCCGCTCCTGCTCACCCGGATCAAGGCCGGGATACAGTTCGTCGAACATGGCCAGCACGCCGTCGCTCATCGTCGGCCCGGGCAGTACACAGTTCACCGTCACCCCGGTGCCGGCGACCTCCTGGGCCATGCCGCGGGACACGGCAAGCTGCGCCGTCTTGGTCATCCCGTAGTGGACCATGTCCGTCGGTGTCTGTACGCCCGCCTCGCTGCTGACGAAGATCACGCGACCCCATCCGCGCCGGACCATCCGCGGTGCGTAGTGGCGCGCGAGGCGCACGCCGGAGAGCACGTTGACCTCGTAGAGGCGCAGCCAGTCCGCGTCGGTGATCTCGAATACGGGCCTGGTCTCGAAGACGCCGGTGTTGTTGACCAGGATGTCGGCCTCGGGCAGTTGCCGGATCAGGTCGGCCGTCCCCTCGGCCGTCCCGACGTCGGCCGTGACACCGCGGCCCCCGATCCGCTCCGCCGTCTCGGCGACACGATCGGCATTACGGCCGTTGACCACGACATCGGCCCCGGCGGCGGCCAGCGCCTGCGCGGTCGCCTCCCCGATTCCCGCCGTCGACCCGGTGACCAGCGCGGTCCGTCCGCTCAGATCGATCTGCATCGGGCGGTACACCTCTCCAGAAATGCGGCCCACTCGGCAGCGGACCACGTCCCATCGCGCCTACGCCCCCCGCACCCGTCCGGACCCCAAGGTCTCCTGGCCCCGTCCCGGACACACGGAAACTGCCCGCAGTCAGGGAAACGGGCATGCCACAACCCCTCGTCGCGTGCCCTGCGCACCGGCGAAACACGCGCGAGCGCAAGACCCTCCACGAGAAGACCAGGCCGTAAACGATTCTTCGGCAAGGCGCCGAAGCCCGCACCTCGGCAACGCCCGTCCACTCTTCGACGACTTCTGCGACGCCGACGAGCCAGAGCGGTACCTCGGCGTCAGTCTCCGAAGTGACGAAGAGGTCGTATTGATGAGAGAACTCGGTGCCGCGCTCAACGTCGCGGCAGCCGAGCGCCCAATGACACCGACGCGGAGTATCTTCGGGCATCTGCTTGGCCAGAGGTCGTGGCCATCGCCGGACGCCTCGCTCAAGTCATGGTCGCGAACGACCTGGAAGAGCTTGCCGTGCTGCTCGACGACACGGCCGTGCCAGACCCGTGCCAGATTGTGCGGGGAACCACGGGGGACAGCGGGGAACAGGCCGGTGGAGACCCAGGCTCCGATACGGCATCGCCACAGGTCGGGTCGGCAACCTCTTGTCAATGCCCCTGGCTTCCCGGGCTGAGGGCTCGGCTGGCTGCCTTCATCCGGTGCCGGCCGTCGGCGCTTGCTCTGGTCGGCGGCACAGGCAGCAGGGCTGAGTGCCTGTTTCTGATCCTGTCGAACCTGTGGAGATGTGTCTTCGGGCGTGTCGCTGATGCCCCGAGCCTTGCGGAGTGTCACGGCTTCAAGCGCATTGACTCCGCCCATCGGTTCGGACGGCCGTCGAAGTGGTCCCGCAGTCGATCCTCAACGTGCTCGGGGCTCCAGACCGCAGCTCGCTCCAAGGCCTGACACTCCTCGATCGTCGCGGAGGTCTCGCTCCCTGTGCCAGAGGCGGGATCAACTCTGTAGATGGTGAGGCTGCCACTGAGAGGATCTTGCTTGGCGTATTTATGAATCTCGGCTTGTTCCTCCTGGGTCAGGGAGACCACGTCGAGCAGTTCCCAGCCACCATGCCGCCGAAATGCGGAACTCGTGACCCAGATCCTGAAGGCGACCGGTGCGGCGACAATCTCGATCAGATCGACGGGTTCTCCAGGCTCTCCGATCCGGTCGTAGAACTCGACAGTCACTCCCGTGAGTTGCCGTCCATAGGCGCATCGACCGTCGCCCAGGTCGATGCGCACTACACGTCCTGGAGTCCTACTGGCGCGGGCCTTAATGATCTTCCGCTCGTCGGGTCTGTGTTGGTTCACGTGGTGATTATTCCTGCTGGCCACTCGGGTCGGGTACTCGAGTTAATGCAGCAGTACCGGTTCGATCCGGACAGCGGTGAGGCGTTCAGCCGGTATCTCACCGGCGTCCGGCAGCTTTCTGGGTTGCTGGGGTTCGGGTCAGGCGTCGGGTCATCAGGGTGATGAGTGACCAGGTCAGGTGGGCTTCGCTATGTTGCGGGAGGCGTTCGTAGTCGCGGACGTTGCGACGGGCGTGCATGATCCAGCCCAGCGTTCGTTCTACTTTCCAGCGGCGGGGAAGGATGACGAATCCCTTGGCGTCCTTGGGCCTGCTGACGGTCCGCAGGGTCAGGTGAAGGCGGTGTTCGGCCCAGTCGACGAGCTGGCCGGCGTATGCGGAGTCGGCCCAGATCTGGGTGATCTGCGGATGGGTGAGTCGCAGGCGGAAGAGCATTTCGCGGGCGGCATCGCGGTCCGTCATGTCCGCGCGGGTCACCGTGATCATCACGGGTAGGCCCTTGGTGTCGACAGCGATGTGTCTCTTGCGACCGTTGATCTTCTTCCCGGCGTCATAACCGCGGGTGGCCTTCGAGACGGTGTCGGCGGCTTTCACCGACTGCGAGTCGACGATCAGGGTCACGGGATAGGGGCAGCGGCCGAGGTTCGTGCGGATCCTGCGCCGCAGCTGGTCACGGATCCAGGCCACCACGCCCGCCCGGTTCCACCGCGCAAGAAACCCATAGACCGTCTCCCATGGCGGGAAATCGGCAGACAGAGCCCTCCATTTGGCGCCGTTGTCGACGATGTAGCGGATGGCATCGACGATCTCGCGCCTGGGCCACTTCTCGGGGTGCCCGCCTGTCTTGGTCTGGCAGGCCGGGATGGGCAGCAGCGGTTCGAGCAGGGCCCATTCGGCGACGGCGGTGTCGGAGGGGTAGCGGCGGCGGCGCATGTCGGCCTTCGGTTCTGGCGGGGGCGGCGGCTATTTCGTGAGCTGGGCGAGGGTGGCGCGGACGCCGGTGAGCTGGGCCGATGCCAGCTGGGCCCATTCGTCGTCGGGATAGCGGGCCAGGTGCGGGGCGAGCGTCCCTGTGATCATCCGGGTGAGCCGGCCGAGGATCTGCTGGAACTGCTTCTTCTCGTACTCGATCCAGTCCGCGGGATCGTCGGAGAACATGTAGCCGTCCCTTCGCCGCCAGATGATCGGGGTGAGGTGTTCGGCCGCGCCGACGTCCCGCAGATGCCTGATCCCCCTGGCGACCTGTGACTTTGTCAAACGGTTCGCGGAGACGAGCTGGCGTGTGTGCAGGCCGGCGGGCCTTGCTTCCATCAGGGCGACGCGTACCAGGTCGCCGTAATGCTCCGCGAACGGCCGTGCCTCGCGGCGGCGGGTCATGACCTACTCGCCCTTGAGGAGCTGGGCCAACTGCTCATCGAGGGTGAACTCGCCGTTGTCTATGGCGGCTTCGAGCCAGTCGGCCGCCGCGCGAACCTTGGCAATGCCACGGCGGACGGTCTCGCGTTCGTCCTCGGTGAACTCCTGGCCCCGCAGCCGGGGAACGAGCCGGCCGAGGCTGGCCACATAGCTGTGGCACGAACCCACGAGATCCAGGTACTCGATGGTGTGCTCGATCTTCCTCACAGCCGGAGTGTGCTCGCGGATCCGCTCCCTGACCTGCGCGGAGTTGTCGAACTGTGCCCGGTTCACCAGGAACCGCGCAGTGTCGTCCCGCATGGTCTCCCGCGCGACCGCTGGCCGCCGCAGAAGGTCCGTGGTCACAGTCTTGGCGACGTCGTCGTCCCGGGTCAGCTCCTGGACGACACGGACCCGCTCCTCCTGCGGGAGCTGAGCGGCGGCCGCCGGACGCCGCAGCAGATCGGCGGTGACGATCGCGGCGACTTCCTCATCCCGCGTGAGGTCGGTGACGGCCTGGACCTTCTCCTCGGTGGTGACCGGCCGGTCGACCCGTTGTCCGACCAGACGCTTCGCGCCGTCCGGTGTCCATTTGCGCTGACCTGTACGTTCGTTGAACGGCGGGTCGTCCAGCGACGCCCACCGCTCGGCGTCGTCCCGTACCGATGCCAGGATCCGGTAGACGCTGAACGAGATGCCCTTGCGGCGCCGCCCGGCCGGCCACCTTGAGGCGGTCCACCGCCACTTCTCCACCGTCGACAACGCGACCCCGATGTCATCGGCGAACCGAGTGAGCGACTCCTCGACAGTGAACAGCACCTCGTCCGGGGCCTCGTGCGAGCCGCCCAGCGGCCGCAAGGGCTCGATCTCCAACGCCAGGTCGCCCAGCGCGAACTGAGCGCCGGTGAGCTGTTCGATCAGCTCACGCGCCTGGTTGACGATCTGTTCGTAACGTTCCAGAGTGACGTTTCCGACCCGGTCCGACATGATACCCACCGTCCATCCTCCGGGCCAGATCGGCCACTCCGTGTGACCGGTGAAGGAGACATTCCGCCTGGGACTTTCCCACCGTGACGCGGACCCGACAGCAGCGGACAGAGCGCGAATCAGGGGCGCTCGAAGCACTCCACGGCCGTCCCAATCCCCACGAACAACCAACGTGGCCTGTGGTGTCGGCGTGGCGTTCGGCTACGGCGTTTCTGCAACACCGTTCCGCGACGCCTGCCGTTCGCGACAGGCTCGCACCCGGCACCGGGGCGAGCAGTACACCGCAGACCGTGATCGCTCGACCCCCACTGTCCACGACCGCCCACAAACCGGACACTCGGCCTGGTCACCCCCCTGCATCGCGATCACCCGTTGCCGGGTCCGCTGAAGCCTCCGCCACCGCCGTGACCTGCACCGGCCCGAGCAGAACACCGCTTCCGCCGTCATCGTCGGCGGAAGCGGATCACCACACTCCCGGCAGTACCGCCGGTCCGCCCCGCCAGACGCCACAGCCCAGATCATCCAACCGGCCAGACCTCATGGCCAGTGTTCAAAAACAGGGTCTGAGGCTGGTGGGGGTGCAGCGAGGCACGCGCGTGCCTGATCGGTCGGCACACACCGTCGTGGCTGACTGTCGTCGGCTGAGGTTCAGACGGGCTCATTGAAGGTGCCGGCTGGCAGCCGAGTACGCTGGGGCTGGGCCGTCTCCGGGCCGTCCGAGGCCGCTCAACAGTGGCCAAGGACGACCGATGACGACCACCAGGCGCGCGCGTCCACCGCCCCTGATCGGGGAAATCCCAGCTTCCCAACATCCCCGGCAAGACCCAGGGCGAGCAGTCACCTTAGGTTGCGTTGCGTGGTGGATCCGGCAGGTTGTGCCACGCGTGGCCACATCCCCCAGCGCAGTACAGCGACCGCCTGCGGGTGTCCGCGATGCTGAAAAGGGCGATGAGCAGGCGGAAAGACTTGGTGAGTTCGTAGGCCGGGAGTGCTTCCATCCCGAAGCGCCACTTCGACAGCATCACCGCCGGCGTGTGGGTGGGGCGGATGCCGGAACGCGCGATGCTCTCCGGCACGTCCTCCTCGCAGGCGCGGGCCTGACCGCAGAACAGCACCAGGGCGTGAAGGACCTTGCGTCGGTCATCCTCTGAGAGGCCCTCGAACCACTCAACGCCCTCGGTCGCCGGTCTACGCCCCTGTGCGAGTTCGTTCAGGATCACCTCGTGTGCGTACAACGCAGACTCCCACCTCCATGGTTCAGACCGAGGGTACGCGGACGGCCGCCCGGGGGCAGCACGGTTTCTCGTGCCTTGATGGCACAGCCATCTCACGCGAACAGCAGGCTCTCGTCGAACCCTCGCAGCGCGTTCCAAGTGGTTCGCGTCCCGAGTGAGTGTCCAACTGTGTGATGGCGCAGGCGAACAGCGGCGGACAAGGGCGGACGCCTGCGGACCGTAGCAGCAGGTGAGAGGGAGATCAGCCCAAGGCAGGGCCACGCGAAGGCTGCTCGTCTTCATCCCGCTGCGCTGTCGAGGAGGTCGAGGCTCCAGGTCTGGCCGACGAGGTCATGGCCGAATCCCCGGGTGGGTTTCTCGTCGGTGAGGGTGAACCCGAAGTGCTGGTAGATCCTGCGCGCGGACGCCAGGTTGTCGGTGGTCCACAGCGTCACGCGCTGGTAGCCGGCTGCGCGGGCGAAAGCCAGGGCCTCCTCGACCAGGCGAGTGCCCATGCCGAGGCCGCGGGCGCTCGGGGTCACGAGCAGGACACGCAGCTTGGCCACTCCCGGCTGGTCGTCGGCCACGAGCATCACGCAACCCGCCCGTTCGCCGTCGACCTCCGCGATCCAAGCCGCTTCCCTCGCCTCGGACCGCGTTGTGGCGTAATCACCGACGATCTTCGCCACCAGGGCCTCGAACTCCGTGTTCCAGCCGAACTGCTGGTCATACAGCTCGCCGTGGGCCATCACCATCCAGCCCAGATCCCCCGGGCGGTCGGCGCGGCGAATCGAGACCTGCCGCTGGCGGGCTCCTTCCAGCATGCGCACTCTCCGTACTCGTCCTGATCGATATCGGCAACTGACACGACTGTGTCAGTTGCTTTAGGCTAGGCCCATGCCTCCGCGTACCGCAAACCCGTCCACTCGCCAGACAGAGCTTCTCGAAGCCGCCTATCAGTACGCTCTCCTGCACGGTCTGACCGATCTGTCGCTACGCCCGCTTGCCGAGGCGATCGGATCCAGCCCACGCGTGCTGATGTTCCTGTTCGGGAACAAGGACGGACTCGTGCGGGCGTTGCTGGAGCGAGCCCGCGCGGAAGAACTGGCGCTCCTGGACGGCCTCCGCCGGCCCGAGCAGCCCGTTGGTCTCGCCGTCGCGGCACAGGAGGTGTGGGCCTGGCTCGCCGCCTCCGAGCACCGCCCCCTGCTGCGCCTGTGGGCCGAGACATATGTACGCTCTCTCGTTGATCCCGACGGCCCTTGGGCAGGCTTCGCCAAGGGCACCGTGGAGGACTGGCTCGACGTGCTCGCCGGCTGTCAGCCGCAGGCCGAACGAGACGCCGAGCAGGGCGCCGTCCGCCGCACACTGACGCTGGCCGTACTGCGCGGTGCACTGCTCGATCTGCTCGCCACCGGCGACGAGAGCAGAGTGACCGCCGCAGTCCGCCGGCAACTGGCCCTGCTGGACGGCGTGGACCAGGCCGACGACTGATTTCCGGATCCGAAAGCTCCTGGATCTGCGGAGCAGCCACAGCTGCTGTGCGGCCTGACATACGGCGTCGCCTTGGCGCCGCGCTGGGATGCGCCGCGCCGCGCCGGGGCGGACTCGAGTGCCCAGAATCGTTTGCGTGGAAGCAAACCAGTCACCGGAGGTGACTCCCGACGGGCACTTCGTCGTCATCAGGGGAAGGAAATGGCGGGCAACCGATCCGTTGATTCCAGAGGAAACCGCCGCTCGTCTTCGGCGTCACCTCATGTCGGCTCGTCGCGCGGTGCGCTCCGCGACCACTGCGGGCGATGTGGAGGCCGAGCGGGCAGCGCGTGCACGCGTGAACCGGGCGAAGGTCGCGCTGGGCGAACGGGGCACCCCCTGGTGGGAGCAGACTGAGGACGAGCGCCGACGACGCTGGGAACAGGGGCTTGCACGCCTCGATACGGAGGCACATGAATGAGGTCGTGGGCGACGGGAGTGCGAGCGCGACCGGCCTGCAATGAGGATTCCGCGCGACTGTTGTCTCGGGGGCGATCGCGTCCACCACGCCGTGCGCGACATTGCACCTGCTCGACCTCACGCTCGCTGCGCATGCGCGAGCAAGGAGCGCGGTGGGCGGTGCGCCCTTTGGCGGCCCCGCAGAGCCGTTCAGGGATTCTGGCGGTGCAGGGAGTCGAGGACGGCAACCTCTTCCTCGGAGAGCCGGAGGGCGCCTGCGGCGACGTTCGATGCCAGGTGGCGGGGGTCACCGGTGCCCGGGATGGCCAGCACGTGCGGGCCGCGGTGCAGGGTCCAGGCTATCCGGACCTGGGCGGGGCCGGCCCCATGTGCCCGGGCGACGGACAGGATCTCCGGATGGTCGCTGCCGCTCGCCCCGGCCTGGCGCCCGGTGGCGGCGATCGCGTAGAACGGCACGAAGGCGACCCCCTGCTCGCCGCAGGTACGGACGAAGGCGTCCTGCTCGGGCCGCACTCCGAGCCCGTACATGTTCTGCACGCAGACCACCGGCGCGATGGCCTGGGCCTCGGCGAGGTGATGGGGGTGGACGTTGGAGATGCCGAGGTGGCGGATGAGTCCGGCCTCGCGCAGCTCGGCCAGCGCACCGAAGCGCTCGGCGATCGAACCGGTGCCGACGATGCGCAGGTTCACCACGTCGAGGTGGTCACGGCCGAGCTGGCGCAGGTTCTCCTCGACCAGTCCGCGCAACTGCTCCGGCCTGGCCTGGGGCAGCCACGCTCCCGACGGGTCGCGTGGCTCCCCGACCTTGGTGGCGATGACGAGATCGTCCGGGTACGGGGCCAGGGCTCGGTTGATGAGTTCGTTGGCCGAGCGCAGCGCAGAGAAGTAGAACGCGGCGGTGTCGATGTGGTTCACGCCGAGCTCGACGGCGCGGCGCAGCACGCTGATGGCCTGGTCGCGGTCGCGCGGGACGGCGTCGGGCACGAGTGCCTTGCCGGTCTGCGGCAGGCGCATCGCCCCGAAGCCGATCCGGTTGACCGTCAGGTCTCCCAGCTTCCAGGTTCCCGATGCGGCGGCGGTGATCGTCTCTGAGGTCATGCCGGAAGGATCTCCACACGCTAGGGTGGCCGCCATTGATTCAGGTATATGTGAATAGTGGGGGGCTCGTGGCGGAGCTTGCGTTCTCGGCGAGCGATGTGGCGCAGGTGCGGTTCGCCATCTCGCCGATGTGGGAGGTCGGGGCCAGCTTCCGACTGCTGAAGTCCGGTGCCGCGGATCCCGTGCACCGTCGCTGGCTGGAACAGGTGCGGCCGCGGGTTGCGGCTGCCGGCTTGGACAAGGCATGGCTCGCCGAACTGATCCCGCCCACGGGCTACGCCCCGGACTTCCTCAACCCGGCACCCTCCGGGCCGGCCCCCACGCTGGCGGAGGAGCTGGCCGCGGTCGTGGCCTCTCCTGCCGACCGCATCCGCAAGGACCTCGACCACCTCGGATACCACCAGGGCGGCATCGGACCCCGGCTGCGCTCCCTGTACGCCGATCCGCACACCCGCCTGGCCAAGGTCGCGGAGGAGATCGAGACCTACTGGGAGCTGGCGCTCGCTCCCTACTGGGCGCGGATCCGCACGGTACTGGACGCCGACGTCTTCCACCGCGCCCGGCAGGTCTCGCAGTACGGAGCCAGTCACCTCTTCAACGAACTCCATCCACAGGTCAGCTGGAACGACGACGTCCTGCGGCTGGTCCGCTGGCCACGGCCCCTCTCCCGGGAGACGGCGGGCACAGGGATGCTCCTGATCCCTTCGGCCTTCAAGGGACCGGGCCTGTCCACGCGGGTCGCTCCGCCGGACCCGCCGCAACTCGTCTACCGAGCCCGCGGCAACGGCATGCTGTGGGAACGCCGCACCGTCACCGGTACCGAGGCGATCGTCGCCGTGCTGGGCCGTGCCCGGACCCTCCTGCTCACCGAACTGGAGACTCCGGCCACCACGACAGAACTGGCTCACCGCACCGGGATGTCCAAGGCAGGGATCTCCCAGAACCTCACGGCACTGCGCGATGCCGGCTTCGTCACCGCCCACCGGGCCGGCCGCTCAGTGCTGTACGCCCGCACGTCCGTCGCGGAATCCGTCATCGCCGCCGACCGATGACCCAGGGACCGGACATTTCCTTGTGGGACAGTGCGGAACCAACCCCCTACGGAAGGCTGTGGTGGGGGCGCGGACGCGCGAGCACCTGGGGCCGTGTGACGGCTGCGGCGGCCGCGGAAGCCGGGCAGGGCTCGCTGTGGGGAGGCCGGTGAGGAAGCCCTGGGCACCACACCGGTACCGGGCATGCCCGGGCCGGACTCCTCGGCTGTGCAAACGGTGCCACACTGGATTGCGTGGCGGAGACGGATCGACAGCTCACCCAGCGGCTGGAGCGGGTCATCATGAGCCTGCTGGAGCGCCGTGCCGACACTGCTTCGATCTGTCCGTCCGACGCGGCGCGCGAGGTCTACGAGGGTGACGACGAGGGCTGGCGGGCTCTGATGGAACCAGCCCGTCGAGCAGCCTGGCGTCTGGTGGCGGCCGGCAAGGTCGAGGTGACCCAGGCCGGGCGGCCCGTCGTGGAGACTGAGGTGCGCGGACCGGTACGCATCCGTCGCGCACGTCGGTAGCAGTCCCGGCGGACCACTCCGGCACCCCGGACGACCGCCGGCGCCTTCGCCACGCCGGCGGATGCCCGTCCCGTCCCGCAGCGAGCAGAACGGCGACCGCAGCGTTTGCCGCCGAGCGAGGGCCGTGGTGCGGCCGGCGTGCCGGAGGCCGGCGTGAGCGGCCGCCGGGGGAGGAAGGGGGGAGGAAGCGGCGCCGGTGCCCCGGCTTCGGCTCAGCCTCAGGTCTGACCGGCCGCTTCCCCGATGGTGCGGTTGATCCTGTTGAAGAAGCTGGTCGGCGCGATCTCCAGGTTGATCGCGCCGACCAACTCCTCGGTGAAATGGGCGTCGACCTCTTCCCGGATCCCGTCGGTGACTCCCTCCGCACCGTCCTGGAGCCGGGTGGCGGCCTCGGCCAGCGCCAGTGCCGCGCGCTCCGCATCGGTGTGGAACGGCGCCTCACGCCACGCCGCGACGTTGTGCAGCCGCTCGTTCGACCCCACCCTCCAGCCCGCCGCTTCGGGAACGACGCACCGATCTCCACCAGGGCCTGCGCGAACCCCCTGTGGGGCGCGTCTCAGCGCAGGCTGTCGAACTTGCCGAGGAAAGCGCCGACCACCGCCACGACGGCCCCGCCGGCGAAGAGAAGGCCGATGCCGAGGGTGAAAGCAACCAGGACGGCGTCCCGGATCCGCCGGCCCCGCGACTGCAGCGGAAGTACGCGGCCGGGGTCGCGTGGGTCGTACGCCGCCTCGATGCTCCACGTCGGGATGGAGTGCCGTACGGTGCGGACCACGCCCCCCGGATCCGTGTACGCGTACAGGCCGGGCTGGTCCTGGAGCCGGATGGCGGCCGTCCGGACGCCGTGCTTCCGCAGGTACCGCTCCTCGACCGGTGCGTAGGCGAGGAACGCGCCGAACGTGAAGATCAGTATCCCGAAGAAGCTGAACGGGATGATGAAGATCATGGCGCCCGGGCTTCCCATGAAGCCGACGAGCACGCATGAGCCGATGGCCACCAGGGCCGCGACGAACGCGCCGCGCTTCATCCCGCGAAGCCAGTTCCGGTAGCTCGGCTGGTACAGGCGCTCGCCCGAGACGAGGTCCGCGCCGTCGACCGCCTCCGTCTCCCCGGTCCGCCCTGGCAGAGCCGCGTTCACGGCGTCGGCGAAGGCGACGGCCGCGGCGGCGTCCACCACGTCCCAGACCCGGTGGACGTGCGTCCTCTCCGTGGTCGGCGCGGCGGTCAGCTCGATCGTGACGGACTGCCCTTCGGCGAGCACACGGCTGATGGCCTTGAGCGGGATGTGCGTCTGCTCGTGCGGACGGCGCACGATCAGCGCATCGTTCTCCGCGAGCGCGACGGTTTCCCTGCCGGCGTGGAGAACGGGTATGTGAGAGGTGATCGACATGTGCGTGATGGTAGGGGTGGAGGCCGGCGCTCGGGAGCCCTCGGGTGCACGGGCTTGACGCCCGGTCGTCCGGGTTCGGCAGCTCGCGTCCGGGACACCATGCCGACCAGATCACCGAGCGCAACCGACCACCCGAGAGGACCCGCCAGCCGATGTCCATATGGCCTTCGATCGTTGCCGTACTCGGCACCCTCGCCGGTGCCCTGACCGCCGGACTTCTCCAGCATCGCTCGGCACGCACCGCACGCGCCGAGGAACGCGCCGACGGCCACCGCCGGGACCAGCTCGACGCCGTCACCGACTTCGCGGCCGCCCTGGACGCGCACCGCTCGGCGATGTTCCATCGGGAGCGTCTGGCCCTGACCGAGACCGGCACCGAGCACCAGCTGGAGGCACAGACGAGGTCCCATGACACCCGGTCGGCGATCACCGCGCCCCACATCCGTCTGCAGGTCCTGGTCCCCGAGTTGACCGGCCCCGCCCAGCAGGCCGCAGATGCCACGTACGCGCTGCGCAAGGCCACCGACCGGACCGACCTGGACGCCCGGCGGCATGCCGCCAAGGAAGCATCCGCCGCATTCATCGCCGCGGCCGCCACGCTCCTGAGCCCCGGCAACCGCTGACCTGAGGCGACCACGGCCGGCCTCCTGGCCGTCCGGTCACGCGACCCCGATAGCTGGTGTGCTGCTGTGACGGGTGTCGCAGTCCTTCGCCGACATCCCGGACGTCGCTGTTCGTGAAGCGTTCCTGTAAACCGCGAGCCACCACGGAGACATCGGCCCAGACGGACCTGACCGTATGCCCCCGCGGTCCCGACGGTGAGGAGAGGCCGTGGCCTCATCGGCGTGCTGTGACGACCGTCCGAGTGAGTGGATGGCTGCTGCCCAGCGCCCGGAGACAGTCTTCCTCCAGTGCCTCCAGCAGTGCGGCAGCCGCCTGCGCACCTCGGATGCGACGCACGACCAGGGCGTGGTCATAACGGGTGGCCAGGGTGCGGGGATGCGACGAGCCGTGGAAGCGTTCTTGATCTCTGAGCACCGCGGACAGCATCTCTTCGGCCTGGCCCAGGTCACCGGTATGTGCCCGGAAGCGGCCGAGCTGGTGACGGGTGCTCAGGGTGCGTGAGTGCAGGCCGAGTATGCGCTCCTGCTCGCCAAGGAGGGCTTCCAGTTGCCGGATTGCCTCCTGGAGGTCCCCGGACTGGCCCACGAGGAGCGCCAGGTCGAAGCGGGTGCTGAGTGTGTGGGGGTGCGCCGCGCCCAGGATGCGCTGCTGGTCCTCGAGGATCTCGGTCATGGAGACGAGGGCGTCGGAGGTCTGGCCGGTACGGCCGAGGGTCCTGGCCAGTTCCTGACGTGCGAGCAGGACGTCCACGTGCTCCGGCCCCAAAGCGGCCGTGAGGTCGGGCAGGACCTCGCGCAACTGGTGCAGCGCCCCTGGAGCGTCGCCGCCGTCGCGCAGGAACCGGGCCTTGCTGGTGCGGGTGACCAGCGTCGCTGCGTGACGGGCGCCCAGGACACGCTCTCGGTCGGGGGCGAGACGGTCCAGGAGGGCGACCGCTTCCGGCAGTCGGCCCGCCTCGGCGAGGTAGCGGGCTATGTCGTGACGCGCCGTGAGGGTGTCGGGGTGGTCCGGGCCGAGCAGCGTGTCACGTCGCCGGTGCAGTCTGCGCAGCCGGCTGACGGCGGGCAGGGGCTGTCCTGCGTTGCCCAGGGCGATGGCGTGTGCGTAGTCGGCGTCCGGCACTTCGTGCTCTCGCGCGATGTCGAAAGCCTTGAGGGCGATGGTCGGCCGCATCAGGTCGACGGCCGCCCAGCCGATGTCGAAGGCGTCTTCCGCCGAGACAGCGGGAAGCAGCGTCTCCCAGCTGCGTTCCGGAATGGCCGGCAGACCGGGGAAGTCGATCAAGTAGTCGAATGCCAGATAGTTGTCCCGATCAGGCAGCAGAAGGCTGCTGGCCCCCTGCACCGGGGCCGTCGCCCACGCCAGAGCATCGGCAAGGGGCTCCGGCCGCAGGACGGACCCGCCCCGGGCCGACAGATAGACCTCGTGCAACGCCACCAGCAGCGACGCGGGTACGGGCCGGTGCAGTCCCATACGCCGGCAGTCGACGGCGGCAGCGACCAAGGCGGCGCCGCGTGGATGCGCACCCGTCTGCCACGCGTGCATCCAGTCGTTGAGCAGTTCCGGACCGGCGGCGAGCACCTCCGCGACCCCGAAGCGGTCGGATGCCTGTGCTGCCGCCCTCAGCCGCGGGTCCCCGCCCACCTCTTGCGCCCGCTCGACCTCCCCCGGTGACCACAGGCGATCAAGCTCCACGGGTTCTGCCGCATGCAGCAGAACCTCCCGGCCTGCTCTCCAGGTGGCCGCGTCCGTGACATCGCGCTGACGCGCGCTGTACCGGTCGTACTCCTTGCTGCGCATCGACGCCAGAAGCACCACCTCCCGTTGCGGGCCGGCGAGCATGTCTTTGACCATTTGCAGGGTGAGGCCGCCCGCTCGCAGGAACTGGTCGAACTCGTCGAACCACACCACACAGCGCTGAAGCGCGCACACAGCGGAGGAGAGCGCTTGCAGATCATCCGACGGCCGAGCCTGCAACAGCATGGAATCGGGGACAGCCACGCGCATGGCCTCGTAGGCCAAGCGGGACTTTCCGGCCGTCGAATCACCGACGATCAGTACGAAGCCCCCCTGCACGATCCGCCGTACCACCTCGTCGAACCGGTCACGCTCAACGAAGGCGGGAAGCCGATCCGACTCACGACGAGTGGTACGACGCACCGCAGAAGGGTGGACACCCAGGCTGATCGGGTCCGTCACATCCCGCACTCGCTGCGCCCGCTCGGCCAGCCCCCTGTCGCGTAGCTGGGCAGCCCGTTGTTGCTGCCGGTGCGACTGGAGAGCGGACCTCGCCTCGTCAGCGAAGATACCGGTCGCCGTGGCTGCGAGCGCCGCAGCCACGGCAGTCCAGCCAGCGGGCAGCCAGGCCGATGCCGCCGGCACCGCGGCCGCCGCTCCAGTCGAAACACCGAGCAGAATCACCCACAAGCGAAGTGACCGCCACACCGTCCCCCCACGATCATGGTCGGAGCACAGCATCCGCCGTGCCTGACGAAGACCACGTAAGCCCTCTCCAGGTATTGAAGCGCAGCAGCCCCCATTTGACCCTGACGGGCAGCAGATGCCTTTGGGTCACTCGGCGGCGAGCCGCACGCCGTACAAGGCGGGGAACCCCGCCCGGGTCCGTACGGCCTGTGGCTCTTACGGCTTGCGGCTCTTACGGCTTGCGGCTCGTACGGCTTGCGGCTCTTGCGGCCTGCGGCTCTTACGGCCTTCCGGGGACGTCGTCCCAGGCCAGGGAGGACATCCTCCAGCCCGCAGGGGTGCGCAGGAACTGGGTGGTCTTGTGGCCGCGCCCCTCGAACCACGCGCCGTTGTGGTAACCGGACTTGCGGTACTCGCTGAACCGGTGGGCGATCGACCCGAAGATCTCGGTGCGCTCGGCCACCTCCCACTCGGAGAACTCCGTCAGGGTCCCGTCGGTGAGCATCTTCTGGCGTGGAGCGATGAACCCGTCGACGTCGTAGATCACGGGTTCGTCGCCGACATTCGCGATGATCCGCCCCTGCGGTACGAAGACGTCACGGATGACGCCGAGGTCCGGCCGTCTGCCGCCCGTGTTGGTGAAGGCGCCCACGAACACGCCCATCAGCCGGTCGATCTCCGCGCGGACGGCGGCCTCGGACGCGTCACCGGCGGTCGGCCACTCCTCGGCGAGGACCGACCACACCTCTATGTCGCGCCGTTCGCCCCGGTGGACGGAGTGCCGCCGCAGCACACCGTCGCGGCTCATGCCGAGCCGGCGGGCGACCGCGATGCTGCGGGCGTTGCCCGAGGCGGCCCACCATTCGACCCGGCTCATCCCGCGCTGCGCGAAGGCCCAGTCGATCAGCGCCCGGCAGGCCCGCGTGACCAGCCCCTGCCCCTCTCCGGCCCGCTCCAGCCAGCAGCCGACCTCGCACACCCCGGAGGCGCAGTCGAAGCGGGTGAACATGACGCCGCCGACCAGGGTGCCGTCCAGCCAGATGCCGTGGATCCGGGCGCCGTCCGTGGCCTGCCGGTCGGCGTAGCGCTGGAGGGTGGCCGTGGCGGAGGCGAGGTCGGTGCTGAGGGAGGCCCAGGGTATCCACGGATCGACGGTGGCCCGGGCCCGGTCGATGTGGGCCAGGAACTCCGGTGCCTGCCAGGGCTCCAGGGGGCGGAGCTGAGCACGGTCGCCGAGCGGCAGGGTGAACATGGGGCCTCGCTCTCCAGGTACGTAACAAGCGTTCGGTACGTAAGCTAGCAGCATGCCGCCCGCACCCGGAGACCGTGAAGCCCGCCGCAAGGACGTGTCCGAGGCGGTGTGGAGTGTCCTCGCCGACAAGGGGTTCGGCGGGCTGACCCTGCGCGCCGTCGCCACCGCGATGAGCGTCTCGACCGGGATGCTGATGCACTACTTCCCGACCAAACGGGCTCTCGTCACGCACGCGCTGGACCTGCTGGAGAAGGACACCGCGCAGCGCCCCCGCAGAGCGCGGCCGGCGCGGGGGCTCGCCACGGTGCGCGCGATGCTCCTCGACATCCTGCCGATGACCCCGGGCGACACCGCACGCAACCGCATCTGGGTCAGCTCCTGGGACCTCTCGCTCGC
>NZ_JAINRE010000001.1 GCF_020400595.1 Streptomyces naphthomycinicus
AGGCTCGGTGTCGTTCGACGACGAGTTCTGACCCGGTCCCGTACCGGAGCACAGGGGGCCCGTCCCCGGCGCGCGCGCTCCGGGGACGGGCCCCCTGCCGGTTGACGTCAGGACGCGTAGGTGCCGTCGTTCTCGCGGGCCTCGGCGGCGGCTCGGGCGAGGTCGTCCAGGAGGCCGGACAGGGCCTCGCGGGTCGGCGCGTCGGTGACCCGGCCGTCCGCGATCTTCAGCGTGGCCTGCGGGATGCGCAGGTCCTGCGGGAGCACCCGGGCGCCCATCACGGCGAGCGTCTCGGCCAGCCAGGCGCGGGCCCGGTCGCCGCCGGTCACCGCGGGGGACGCGCTCGCCAGGGCCACCGGCTTGTCGGCGATCTCGCCGCCGCCGACCAGCCACTCCAGGGCGTTCTTCAGCACGCCCGAGGTGCCGTGGGCGTACTCCGGGGTCACGATCAGCAGGCCGTCCGCCGCGCCGACCGCGGCCCGCAGCCCGGCCACGATCCCGGGCAGCGCGTTCTGCTCGACGTCGGCGTTGAAGAAGGGCAGCCGGTCCAGGCCCGGGTCGACGGTGAGTTCGCGCGGGGGCAGCGTCAGTTCCGCCGCCGAGCGCAGCACGGCCGCGTTGAGCGACCCGGATCGCAGGCTTCCGCACAGACCGAGGATCTTCATGCCGGTCAGCCTACGTTCCCGAAGGTCACCGGCAGGGAGGAAAGGGCCCGGGAGACGGTGGAGGAGCGGTAGGCGGGATCGCCGGCCAGGGTCAGGCCGGGCAGCTTCGCGAACACCAGCGGTACCGCGATCCGGGCCTCCAGGCGGGCCAGCGGCGCGCCCAGGCAGTGGTGGATGCCGTGGCCGAAGGCGAGGTGCGCGCGCTCGCCGCGGGTGACGTCGAACTCCTCGCCGCCGGGGAAGCGTTCGGGGTCGCGGTCGGCGGCGGCCACGCTCAGCGCCACGGCCTCGCCCGCCGGGATGGTGACGTCGCCGACGGTGACCGGCTTGCGGGTGAAGCGCCAGATGGCGTTCTGGATCGGACCGTCCCAGCGCAGCACCTCCTCCACGGCGTCCGGCCAGCGCTCGGGCTCCTTCCTCAGCAGCGCGAGCTGCCCGGGGTGGCGGAGCAGGGCGAGGACGGCGCTGCCGAGCAGGTTCACGGTGGTCTCGTGCCCGGCGGAGAGCAGCAGCGCCAGCATGGAGACGAGTTCGTCCTCGCTGAGCCGGTCGTCCTCGTCACGGGCGACGATGAGCGCCGAGGTGAGGTCGTCGCCGCCCTCGGCGCGCTTGCGGGCGACGAGGGCGCGCAGGTGGTCGTGGACCTCCTGGAAGGCGGCCATCGCGGTGTCCCGGCTGTCCTCGTCGTTGCTCATCACGGCCTCGACCGCGCGCCGCAGCCGCTCCCCGTCCTCGGCGGGCACGTCCAGCAGGTGCCGGACCACCTCCATCGGCAGCAGCGCGGCGAACTCGGTGGTCAGGTCGGCGCGGCCGGCCTGCTCGCCGCCGCGCCGCAGGAGGTCGTCGAGCAGCCGGTTCGCGGTGGCCTCGATGCTCGGCGCGAGGGCCTCGATGCGGCGGGGGGTGAACCCCTTGGAGACCAGCGACCGCAGCCGGGTGTGCCGGGGCGGGTCGGACACCAGCATGGAGTCGCCCATGCCGATCACCACGTCCCCCGTGACCGGGACCCGCTGCTCCCGGAAGGCGGTCCAGGTGGCCGCCATGTCCTTGGAGTAGGAGTCGTTGTCGAGGAAGGCACGGCGGCAGTCCTCGTAACCGGTGAGCAGCCACGCCTCGACTCCGCCGGGCAGGGTGACGCGGTGCGCCCGGCCCTCCTCGCGCAGTGCGGCGTACACGGGGTGGGGGTCGGCGACGAACGCCGGGGTGAACAGGGCGCCGGCGGCGTGGGGGCATGCGGTCACTGGGGGGTTCCTTCGGGGGGTGGGGGGTCGGCGGGTCCGGGTCACCAGGTGACGGGGAGTTCTCGGACCCCGTAGAGCACCATGTCGTGGCGGAAGGGCAGTTCCTCGACGGTCTTCGCGGGGCGCAGACCGGGCAGGCGGCGGAACAGGCCGCCGAAGACCTCGGTGAGTTCGACCCGGGCGAGGGTGGCACCGACGCACTTGTGGAAGCCGTGGCCGAAGGCGAGGTGCCGGCCGGTGTTCTCGCGGTGGATGTCGAAGGTGTCGGCGTTCTCGAAGACCGCCTCGTCGCGGTTGGCGGCGTTCAGCATGACCAGGACGCCGTCCCCGGCGCGGATCTGCTGGCCGCCGACGACGACGTCCTCGGTGGCGGCGCGCGGCAGTCCGGCGTGGTTGATGGACAGGTAGCGCAGCAGCTCCTCCACGGCGCCCGGCAGCAGGGCGCCGTCCCGCTTCAACTCGTCGAGCTGCGCGGGGTGTTCGAAGAGGGTGACGGTGCCGATGCCGATCATCTGCGCCATCGTGTCGTAACCGGCGAGCAGCAGCAGGGCGGCCATGCCGACGAGTTCCTCGTGGTGGAGGCCGCCCTCGGCGGAGCGGGCGACCATGCGGCCGAAGAGGTCCTCGGACGGCTTCCGTTCCTTGGCGGTGACCAGCCGGTCGAAGTAGCCCATCAGCTCGGTGGCCGCCTGCACGGCCTGTTCGGGGGTGCTGGAGCGGTCCAGGACGGTGTCGGTGAGCCGTACGAACAGCACATGGTCCTCGAAGGGGACGCCGAGGATCTCGCAGATGGTCATGGCGGCCATGGGCAGCGCGAACTCGCGGACCAGGTCGGCGGAGCGGCGGCCGTCCGCGGTCATCCGGTCGACCAGGCCGTCCAGGATGCGGCGCATGGTGGGGCGCAGCGCCTCCATCTGGTTGATGAGGAACTCCCGGGTCACGGTGCGGCGCAGCCGCCCGTGGTCCGGCGGGTCGGCCTGCATGAAGAAGCCCGCGGGCGGGGGCACGTCACCGGTGACGTAGGTGGGGAAGCCGGGAGTGCGCGGGTCGGAGCTGAAGGCACGGTGGGTGAGCACGGCCCGGACGTCCTCGTGGCGGGTGACGACCCAGGCGCTGTCGCCGCGGGGCGTGCGCACCTGGAACACCGGGCGTTCGGCGCTGAGCGCGCGGTACTGGGGCGGCGGGTCGAGGGGGTGCTCGCGGGGCATCGGGAACTCGGGCAGGAGAGCGGTCATCGCGGCGGCTCCGGGAGAGGGCGGACGGCGGTACGGGCGGGGGCTGCGGCGGGCGCCTCAGCGCGCGGCGATCAGTCCGAGCAGGGCGTCGGCGAGCGGGGCGAGGGAGGTGTTGTCCCACATGACGGTGGGCTCCACCTCGATGCCGTACTGGTCCTCTATCTCGGCGCACAGGCCGAACACGTACACCGAGTCCAGGCCGTAGTCGTTGAGCGGGACGTCGGCGTCGATCTCGGCGGCGGGGCGGCCGGTCTGGGCGGCGACGCGTCCGCGCAGCCAGTCGACCAGTTCGGCGGCGGTCGGCTGGGGGGTCTGGGTGGTCAGTTCGGACATGGGTGCTCCTGGCGGCGGTCAGGCCCCGGTGGGGCGGCGGTCGAGGTCGAAGGTGAGTCCGGCGTCGAAGCGCCGGTCGAGTTCGGCGCCCAGCGGTTCGGCGAGGCGGGGCGGCAGCGGCTCGCGGTGGTGGTCGAGATGGGCGCCGAGCCGGTGCAGGACGGCGAGGGTGACGGCCGGGTCCGCGCTGCTCCCGGTGGCCTCGCCGGGGCGGTTCCACCAGGTGTTCAGGCAGGCCGAGGCGGCCAGGACACCGGTCCAGCGGGCGGTCAGTCCGAAGGCGTACGGGGGGGCGTCGGGGCCGATGAGGGCGGGGGGCAGGCCGGTCGCGTCGGCGGTGAGCGCCGCCAGCTCCGCGCACCAGGCGCGGCCGGCCGCGGAGAGCGGATCGCCGTCGGCGGCGGAGGCGGTGGCGAGCACGAGGGAGCGGGCCAGCGGGTCGCGTCCGCCGGCCGAGACGGTGAGGCCGGAGAAGCGCAGCGGGGGCAGCGGGGCGCCGGGGCGGAAGGTCTCGGCGGGCAGCGGGTCGGCCGTGTCGTCGCGCCAGCCGCGGCGGGCGGTGAGCGGCAGCTGCGGCAGCAGCGCGGACTGGCAGGAGACCCGGGAGGCGTGGCCGAACGCGGAGGGCTGCACGTCCCGCAGCAGCTTCTGGAACAGGGGCTGTTCCGCGGCGCGCAGATAGAACTGGGAGCCGAGCAGTTCGGACAGCCGCTGGACGGCGCGGATCAGGACGGTCGGGACGAAGGACTTGACCGCGCTCGCGTAGACGGCGGCCCGCGCCGGGGCGGTGTGCGCGGCGCGGGCGGCGACCGTGGTGAAGGTGTCCGCCAGCAGCAGGTCGGCGAAGGTCTCGGCGAGGATCGACCGGGACAGCGGCAGGTCCGCGGCCCGTCCGCCGTACAGGGTGCGTCCGCGGGCGCCGCGTACGGCGGTGCGCAGGGCGGTGTCGAGCAGGCCGATCGTCATGCCGGGCAGGGCGACGCGGGTCAGCTGGAACGAGCGCAGGGCGGTCTCGACGCCGTGGCCGGGGCGGCCCACCACGCTGTCGTCGGGTACCGGGCAGTCGGTGAACTCGATGCCGCCGAGCGGGACTCCGCGCATGCCGGCGGTGGGGAACCGGTCCAGGTGCCGTACCGCCGTCGCGGGCAGGGCGGCGGTGTCGAACAGCAGCTGGGAGTGGCTGCGGCTGCCGTGGGCCGGGTCGGTGCGGGCGAAGAGGACCACGGTCTCGGCGCGCCGCAGGTTGGCGACGACCTCCTTGCGGCCGTTCAGGCGGAGCCGGCCGTCGGGGCCGGGCAGGGCGGTGAGCCCGGCCCGGGTGAAGTCGTTGCCGTGGTCCAGCTCGTGGTAGGCGCAGGCCGCCCGGCCGCCGGACAGCAGCCGCCGGGCCAGCCGGTGCCGCTGCTCGTCGCTGCCGGCCGTCCACACGTTGACGGCGGCCATGAAGGAGCCGGCGCCGTAGCCGAGGCCGAGGCAGGGGTCGCGGCGGTAGACGGCCCGCATGACCCGGACCAGGTCGTCCAGCTGCTCGAACCGGCCGCCCAGGCCCCGGGGGACGAAGTGGGCGTTCAGCCCGAAGCCGGTCAGCAGGTCCTCGCCGGCCGCGAGCATCTCGCCGCGGTCGTCGGCGGCGAGGACGGCGTCGCGGCCCACCGGGTTGGCCGGGTCGCCGGCGTCGCCGAACAGCTCCTCCAGGTGGTCCGCGGCCGCGCGGCCGGCCGGGAGGGTGCCGGACGGGTGGGCACCGGACGGGTGGGCACCGGTGCCGGCGGTGCCGGACGGCTCGGCACCGGGGCGGGGTGCCGTGTGCGCGGGGCTCGGCGAGGTCATGCGATCAGCTCCTTCGCCGGTTCCGCGAGCGTCTCCAGCATGGGTTCGTACGCCTCCTCGGGTGCCTCGTGGCCCGGCCGGAGGAGTTCCAGGGCCCGCTCCAGCGCGGCCGTGAGCGAGGTGACGCGCACCTGGTCGCCGGGGTCGGCGAGGAGCAGCAGGGCGGCCGCGGCGCCGGCGAAGCAGCGTTCGTAGCGGCGGGCGGTCCCGAAGTCCCCGGGCGGGGTGTCGCGGCCGGCCGGGCGTGCTGCCGCCATGGCGTCGGCGACCGCCGTCGCCTCCGTGGCCAGTGCGCGGGCCAGCTCGGGGACGCGGGGCGGCACGTCCCCGGCGGCGGCGAGAGCGGCGAGCCGGCCGACGGCGTCGGGCAGGGCCTGCACCACGCTGCATCCGGTGCGGCTGAACAGGCGCAGCGCCCCGAAGTCGAGGGGCGGGACGGGTCCGGCGGCGACGGCGGCGGCGAGGCCCTCGGTGTCGTGGGTGCCGGTGCGGTGCAGCCGGGCGAGCGCCGGGAACTGGTTGATCAGCGAGGCCCGGTTGACCGCCGTGCTGCCGTCGAAGACGGCGACGATGCGATGGTCGCGCTCCAGCTTCTGGAAGGCGCCGTGCTCGTGGTGCTCGGTCAGGAACCCCCGGGCGCCGAGGAGTTCGGCGAGGTCGTCGACGGCGAGCTGGACGATCTCCGGTACGCCGGCCTTCACGACCGCCGAGACCACGCTCATCTCCCCGGTCAGACAGTGCGCGGCGCGCGCCGCCAGCAGCGAGGCGGCATCGGCGAGTGCGAGCGAGGCCGCGGCCCGCCCCAGGACCCGGCGGGCCAGCGGCAGCCGCAGCAGGGCGGTGCCGTACATGGCGCGTCCGGCGGCGAAGGCGTGGGCCAGCCGCAGGGCGTGCTCCCCGGCGCCGAGCGACAGGGACGTGCACACGGTCCGGGTCAGCTGCAAGGAGCGCAGGACCACGTCCAGGCCGTCGCCGGGCCCGCCGGTCAGGGCGTCGGCGGGGACCTCGGCGCCGGTGAAGCGGATGCCGCTGATGTCGGCGCCCCGGATGCCGTGGGTCGGCTCCTTGGGCAGCGGGCTCCAGCTGCCGGGGGGCAGCGTGGCCTTGTCGACCAGGAGGAGGCCGAAGCCGCGCGGGCCGCCCTCGGGTGCGGTGCGGGCCAGCACCGAGATCAGGTCGCCGCGGGTGGCGTTGTTGATGGGCCACTTGGCGCCGTCGAGCCGCCGTCCGCCGTCCGCCGTGGGTTCGGCGGTCAGCCGGCCGGCCAGCAGGTCGCTGCCGTGGCCCGGTTCGGTCAGGCCCCAGGAGACCACCGCGCCGTCCAGCACCCGGCGGGCGAGGGCCCGCCGCTGCCCGTCGGTGCCGGCCACCCAGGTCGGCACCGAGCCGAGGAACGTCTTGCCGTGCGCGACGGCGACGGTCACGTCCCGGCGGGCCACCGTGCGCAGCGCGGCGACCAGTTCCGGCAGCCCGCCGGGGACGCCGCCCAGCTCGGCCGGCACATAGGCGCGGGCCATGGCGTGCTCGTCCAGGACGGCACAGGCGTCGGCGGGGAACTCCTCGCGGGCGTCGAGCCGGGCGCCGGTCGCCGGGTGGAACGGGCCGCCCGGCGCCGCCGCGGCCTCGATCGCGTCGTCCAGGACGCCGGGCAGCCCGGTGGGCCAGCGAGCCGCGCCGCCGCTCACGCGGGGGCCCCGTCCACCGGGTCCACCAGCTCGCGCACCGCGGGTTCCAGGTGGGTGTGGAGCGGGGTGAGCGCGCCGTCGAGGAAGAGCCGCCGCATCTCGGAGCGCTGGACCTTGCCGCTGGTGGTCTTGCGGACGGATCCGGGCCGCAGCAGCACCAGTCCGGCCGTGCGCACCCCGAACTCCCGGTAGACGGTGGTCCGCATGGCCCGGGACAGCTCCGCGTACTGCTCGTCGGTGAACCGGCCGCGGATCTCGTGCAGCACGACCACCTCCTCCTGCGGCAGGGGCACGGTGAACGCGGTGCCGGCGAGCGTGGCCAGCTCGGGGTGGCGGTGGCGCAGTTCGTGCTCGATGTCCTGGGGGTAGAGGTTGCGGCCGTGCACGATCAGCAGGTCCTTGCTGCGGCCGGTCACATAGATCTCGCCGTCCACGAGGGCACCCAGGTCGCCCGTGCGCAGGAACGGTCCCTCGCCGTCGGCGGTGCGCGCGCCGAAGGTCTCCTCGGTGGCGTCCGGGCGTCCCCAGTAGCCGGCGGCCACGCTGGGGCCGCGCAGCCAGATCTCGCCCGTGCTGCCGTCGGACAGCACCGTGCCGTCGGCCGGGTCCACGACGCGGACGTCGAAGTCCGGTACGTTCCCGCAGCCCACCAGCTCGCGGACCGGGCCGTCGGGCAGGGGGGCCTGGAGGACGTGCTTCTCCAGGGCGTCGGAGTCGACGGGCTCGATCCGGGGCGGCCGGCCGGCCAGACCGGAGACGAACACGGTGGCCTCGGCCATGCCGTAGCAGGGGGCGAGGGCCTCCGCGCTGAACCCGGCGGCGCCGAAACGCTCGGCGAAGTCGCGCAGCGTGGACGCCTGGATGGGCTCGGAGCCGTTGGCCGCGAACCGCCAGCGGGAGAGGTCCAGCCGGGCGAGCTGGGCGTCGGTGACCCGGCGTACGCACAGCTCGTAGGCGAAGTTTGGGGCGGCCGAGTAGCCCACGTCGTAGCGGTCGATGAGGCTGAGCCACTGGTGCGGGCGCTTGAGGAACGCCATGGGGGACATCAGGGCGCAGCTGCTGCCGAGGAAGAGGCTGGGCAGCAGCTGACCCATCAGGCCCATGTCGTGGTAGAGCGGGATCCAGCCGCCGAAGTTGGTGTCGGCCGTCAGCCCGAGGGCGCGGCGCAGGCTGTCGGCGTTGTGCAGCAGGTTGCGGTGGTCGACCATGACGCCCTTGGGGTCGCCGGTCGAGCCGGAGGTGTACTGGAGCAGGACCAGGTCGGCGGCGCCGGCCCCGGGGTCGCGCCAGCGGCCGGCGTCGCCGAACCCGGGGGTGTCGCTGGCCTCGACGGCGAAGTCCAGGCCCTCGGCGTCGATCCAGCGGCGGGCCTCGTCCAGCTGTCCGCCGTCGGTGAGCGCGACGCTCACCCCGGCGTCCAGCGCGATCCCGGTGACCCGGCGCTGCTGGTACTGGAACTGGCCGGGCATCGGCGAGGGCACGGCGACCGTCCCGGCGTACAGGCAGCCGAGGAAGGCGGTGACGAAGGGCAGGCCCGGCGGGTGCAGCAGCAGGACGCGGTCGCCGGGCGCGCAGCGCTCCTGGAGCCAGGAGGCGACGCGGCGGGCCTCGGCGTCCAGGGCCGCGTAGTCGAGGGTGCGGGCGCCGTCGGCCGCGTCGTGGTCGTGGACGAAGGTGACCGCGGCGCGGGCGGGCCGCTCGGCGGCGTGCCGGCGCAGCAGATGCAGGGCGCTGGGCTCGTCCAGGAGGGAGGGCTGGGTCACGGGGCTGTCCTCTCGGCGCGCGCGGGCAGGAAGCGGGTGGCTTCGAAGTGGTCCAGGTAGCGGCCGACCAGCTCGCGCTCGGGCGGCAGGCAGGTGATGTCCGAACCGGCCAGCGCGGCCCGCAGGTGGGTGGTGTCGAAGACGGGGCGGCTGCCCCGGTAGCCGAGGTCCTCGGCGGGCTGGTCGGCGCCGAACAGGGGCAGGAACCGGGCGAGTTCGTTCTCCTCGCCGCGTTCCACGGCGTCGGTCAGTTCGGCGTACCAGTCGGCGTACGACAGCCGGCGCAGCGGGTAGCCGCACTCGGCGAGCAGTCCGACGAGCCGGTCCCAGGCGAGCGGACGGCCGCCGGGCAGGTTGAAGGAGGTGCCGTGCCGGCGGCCGCTCAGGGCGATGTGGGCGACGGCGGCGGCGCAGAAGTCGACGGGGGTCATCTCCAGGAACACGTCGAACTCCAGGGCCGCGCCGAGCTGGACGCAGCCCTTGAGGGTGGCGTTGAGGAAGGTGTCCTCGGCGCAGGCGCCGGTGCTCTGGGCGCCGGTGATCTGGCCGGGCCGGTAGACGCAGGCGGGCAGGCCGCGTTCGTGGGCCTGGGCCATCATGCGGTCGCCGACCCACTTGGTCTGCCGGTAGCCGCCGACCACGCCCTCGGGGTCGGTGGCCGCGTCCTCCGCCCACCGGTGCTCGCCGGGCCGGCCGGGGTAGACGGCGAGGGAGGAGATGTAGTGCACCGGCTTGATCCGGTGGCGGGCGGCGAGCCGCAGCACCTCCTGGGTGCCGAGCACGTTGACGGGCTTGAGCCTGCGGTACGGCAGCGCGTAGCTGGACCAGGCGCCGTTGTGGACGATCATCTCGACGTCCCGGGCGAGCCGCAGGTAGGTGCCGTGGTCCAGGCCGAAGTAGGGCCGGGCCAGGTCGCCGGGCACCCCGGTGAATCGTTTCTCGTCGCCCTCGCGCCACACCCCGTACCGCTCCATCGCGGCCCGCACCCGGTCCGCCGCCTGCGCGGGGGTGTCGGCGCGGACCAGGACGTACAGGCGGGCGCCGGAGCGGTCGAGCAGCTCGCGCATCAGGAAGGCCCCGGTGTAGCCGGTGCCGCCGGTGAGCAGCACGGTGCGGTACGGCGCCGGGGCCGGCGGGAGGGCGTCCGCGGCGGGGGTGATGTCGGCGGGCAGGACGGCCTCGGCGGCGAGGTCCGCGCCGGCGATGGACCGCGGGTGCCGGCCGGGGTCGCCGGTGGCCGCCGTACCGTCCTGGGCGTCCAGGTGGCGGACCAGCCGCTCCAGGGTGGGGTGGTCGAACAGGCCGCGCAGGCTCACCTGGAGGCCGGTCGCCGCGCGCAGCCGGGCCGCCATCTGGGCCGCGGCGAGGGAGTCGCCGCCCAGCTCGAAGAAGTTGTCCTTCAGGCCGACGCGGCCGACGCCGAGCAGGTCGGCCCAGATCTCGGCGAGCCGGATCTCCAGGGGGGTCCCCGGGGCCACGTAGGCGGTACCGGCGCTCTCGCCGTCCGGCACCGCCGGCAGCCGGCCGCGGTCCACCTTGCCGTTGGGCAGCTTGGGCAGCTCGGGCAGGACGACGAACCGGGACGGGACCATCGCCTCCGGCAGCTGTTCGGCGGCGAAGTCGCGCAGCCGGGTACGGAAGGCGGCCCAGGCCGTCTGGGCCAGCGGATCGTTGGCCAGGGGCGGGGTGGATGCGTTCACGGTGCTCACTGCTTCCTCGACGGCCGGGCCGCCTGCTCGGATTCCGGTGCGGCGGCGCCCGGTTCGCGTTCGTGCGCGGTGGCGCGCGGCTCGAAGACGACGTCGAACGTGCCCGTGCGGCCGGGGGCGGGCGGGAGCAGGCGGACGGTCCGGCCGTGCCGTTCGCCCAGTTCCGCGATGTCCTCGGGGTCGATCCCCTGGTCGGCGGCGGCCTCCCACAGGGCGCGCTCCAGCTCCCACGCGGTCTGTTCGGGGCCGGGCTCGCCGCGCAGCAGGGCGAGGGCGGCGAGCGGGCGGACCAGCCGCCGGTCGGGCAGGCCGGTGACGGTCAGGTTCCGCTCGGGCGCGGTGCCCGCCAGCAGGTCCGCGAGGGCGTCGGGGCCGGTCAGGTCGGCCCAGGACAGCCGCTTGCCGTCGGCGTCGCCGTCCGGGGCGCGGCCGGGGCCGTACAGGGTCGCGTCCCAGCGGAACCGGGTCAGCTCGTTGGCGTACCGGCCGCGCTTCAGCTCGATGCGCAGGCCGAGCCCGGCGTTCGCGGCGAACTCCTCGAAGAAGGCCGGGGCCAGGCACAGTTCGCGTTCCTCGGCGAGGGCGCGGGCCGCGGCGGCCGAGACCTCCCGGGCCGGGCCGAGCGCGGGGGCGCGGCGCAGCTGGGTGTCCGCGTGGAAGGCGGGCAGCAGCGTCAGGTCCCGGACGTCGCCGACGAACACGGCACCGTCGGGGCCGGCGACCCGGACCGCCTCGGTGAGCGCCCGGTGCAGGTAGTCCGGGCCGGGGAAGTACTGCACGACGGAGTTGAACAGCACCAGGTCGGCGCCGGCGTCGGGCAGCCCGGCCAGGGCGGTGGCCTCGGCCTGGCGCAGCGTGACGTGGGCGGGCAGGCCGCGGTCGCCGGAGACCGATGCGGCGGCCGTGGCCAGGGCGGCCGGGGAGAGGTCGAGTCCCAGGTAGGAGTCGGCGTCCGGGGCGAGCCGGCGCAGGTACAGGCCGACACCGACGCCGACGTCCACGATCCTGGCGCCGCCGGTCCGCCGGATGCGGTCGACGGTGCGGTCCAGCCAGTCCCGCATCTCGTGCGCGGGGATCGGCCGCTTGGTGTAGCTGCTGAGCCATCCGGCGAAGTCCCGCTCGTCGCCGGAGGGGGCGCTCCCGGCGCCCTCCCGTCCCTCCGGTCCCGCCGGTCCCCGGGTCCCCGCGGTCTCGTCCGGGCCGTCCGGGCCGTCCGGGCCGTCCGGGCCGTCCGGGCCGTCCGGGCGGTACGCGCCCTCCCACACCTCCCGCCAGCGGTCCACGTGGCCGCGCTCCCCGTCGGCGTTCCGGCCCTGCCCGGCCGGGGCGACGTAGGCGACGAGTTCGGCTCCGCCGCCCGCGCGCCGCGCGGCGACGACGGCGACCGAGGCGGCCTCGGGGTGGCGGGACAGGACGCTCTCCACCTCGTCGGGCTCGACCCGGTGCCCGAGGATCTTCACCTGGCGGTCGATGCGGCCGAGGAACTCCAGCACCCCGTCGGCCCGCCACCGCACCCGGTCCCCCGTGCGGTACCAGCGGGCCCCGGCCGCCGTGACGAACCGCTCGGCGGTCAGCTCGGGCCGGTCCAGGTATCCGCGGGCGACCCCGTCGCCGCCGATCCACAGCTCACCGGCGACGCCGACGGGGGTCTCACGGCCGTCCCCGGCGACGACCCGGACGGTCGTGTTGGCGATCGGGCTGCCGATCGGGAGGGCCGCGGCGTCCGCGTCCCGTTCGCGGTCGAGTTCGTGGACCGTGGACCAGATGGTGGTCTCGGTGGGGCCGTACATGTTGTGGACCCGCACCGCCGGAAGCGCGGTCAGCAGCCGCCGGGCGAGCCCGGAGGGGAACGCCTCGCCGCCGACCAGCAGGGCGCGCAGCGGGCGCAGCGCGTCCAGCGCCTCCGGCTGGGCCGCGACCGCCGCGAGGAACGACGGGGTGGCCTGGAGCAGCGTGGCGTGGTGGCGTGCGAGGAGTCCGGGGAGGGAGTCGTCGCCGTCGGCGGGGGCGAGCCGCTCGATCATCCGCTCGCCGCCCACGACGACCGCGGCGCCGCGGGTGAGGGGCCACAGCAGTTCGAGGACGGAGATGTCGAAGGAGACGCTGGTGAGGGCGAGGACGACGTCGTCGGCGGCGAGCCCGATCCGCAGGTCCATGCCGGCGAAGAAGTTGACGACGTTGCGGTGCGGCAGCACCGTGCCCTTGGGGCGCCCGGTGGAGCCGGAGGTGTAGATGACGTACACCGGGTCGTCGGCGCCGGGGCCGTCCAGCGGGCCGGTGGGCCGGGCGGCGATCCGCTCCGCGTCCCGGTCGAGCCGTACGACCGCCCCGGCGGGCAGGTCCTCGGGGCCGCCGGGGCCCGTGACCAGGCAGTCCAGGGCGGCGTCGGTGGCGATGTAGGCGAGCCGGTCGGCGGGGAAGCCGGGGTCCATCGGGACGTAGGCGGCGCCGGTGCGGGCCACGGCGAGCAGGGTGACGACGAGGTCGGCCGAGCGCCGTAGGCTCACGCCGACCCGGCGCCCGCGGCCGGCACCGTGCGCGCGCAGATGGTGGGCCAGGCGGGCGGCCCGCTCGTCGAGTTCGGCGTAGGTGAGGTGTTCGCGGGCGTCGACGAGCGCGGTGGCCCCGGGGGTGGCGGCGATCTGCCGGTCGATGAGCCCGGCGACGGTCGCGCCGGTGTCGTAGGGCACCGCCGTGTCGTTCCAGCCGTCGAGGAGGGCCCGTTCGGCGGGGCCGCGCAGTTCGTCCGGCGGGGCGGCGGCGGGGTCGGCGGCGAGCGCGGCGAGGGCGCGGCCGTAGTAGCCGGTCAGCCGGTCGCAGAACTCGGGGTCGAGCAGCGAGGTGTCGCAGTCCAGCCACAGCCGCAGCCGGCCGCCCGCCGGGTCGACCAGGAAGTTCACGGCGAGCGGGAAGTTGGTCTCGGCGATGCCGAAGCCGTCCTGGATCGCGGCGTCGGAACCCCACTGCTGGTGGAAGTCCATGAAGTTGACGTAGGAGTCCAGCGCGAGGTCGGGGTGGTCGCGCAGGACGCGGGCGAACGGGTAGCGGCGGTGCGGCAGGGTGCGCCGCTCGTGGGCGCGCACCCGATGGGCGAGGTCCAGCCAGGAGCCGTCGGTCACGGTCAGCCGGAGCGGCAGCGTGTTGAGGAAGACGCCGATGGCCTGGTCGCCGCCGTCGTCCGCGAGCCGGCCGTGGGTGACGACGCCGGTGAGCACCTCGTCGCCGGGTGCCACGGTGTGCAGGACGACGGCGTGGGCCGCGGCCAGCAGCGACTTCGGGGGCAGTCCGGCGGCGCGGGCCGCGGCGGCGATCCGGGTGCCGGTGGTCTGCTCCAGCGGCACGTCGAACCGCCGGTGCCGGGCGCCGGCCGGGCGGCCCGTGGTGCGGGCCGGCAGCGGGGCCGGCTCGGCGCCGGCCAGTTCCCCGGCCCAGAACGCGCGGTGTTCCGGCCGGTCCGCGGCCCGCCGTTCGGCGGCGACGAACTCGCGGAAGGTGCTGGGGATCTCGGGCAGGAAGAGGTCCTCGCCGGAGAGCGCGGCCCGGTAGCGGGCGACGATCTCGTCCAGCATCGCCGCGTCGCTCCAGCCGTCCAGCACCACATGGTGCTCGACGACGCTCAGCTGGAACGATTCCGCGTCCAGCGGGTGGGCCGTGAAGGCCAGCAGCGGGGCCGCGGTGAGGTCGAAGACATGGTGCTTGGCCGCCTCGGCCCACGCGTCGAGCCGGGCGTCGCGGACGTCGGGGGCGGCCCCCCGCAGGTCCTCGTCGATCACGAGGGGGACGGTGACGTCCCGGTGCACCAGCTGGAGCGGTTCGCCGAAGCCGGTCAGGTGGAAGGAGCTGCGCAGCGCCGGGTGGCGCCGGACGGTGCCGGCCAGCGCGGCGCGCAGCGGCCCCTCGGCGAAGGGCAGCCGGACGCGGATGCTGGTGACCACCCGGTAGACGGAGGAGTTCTCCTCGTACTCGGCGTGGAACACCATGCCGGACTGCATGCTGCTGAGCGGGTGGGCGTCGTCCAGGCCGTCGGGCAGCAGCTCGCGGTCGGCGGCGGACAGCAGCCAGAAGGGCCGGGTGTGCGGTCCGGCGGGCACGTACGGCCGGGTGCGGCGGGCCAGGGCGCGGACGCTGGGTGCCTCGTACAGGTCGGGCAGGTCGAAGGTGACGCCGGTGTGCTCCAGGGCGGTGCGCAGCCGGATGCTGAGCAGGGAGTCGCCGCCCAGGGCGAAGAAGGAGGTGCCGGCGTCGACCCGTTCGGTGCCGAGTACGGCGGCGAAGGCGTCGTGGATCCGCTGTTCGTCCTCGTCCAGCGGGCCCGCGCCGGGGGTGGTGCGGGCGGTGGCGGGAGCGGGGGGCTGGGGCAGGGCGCGCCGGTCGACCTTGCCGTTGGGTGACAGCGGCAGGGCGTCGAGCAGGAGCACGGCGGACGGCACCATGTACTCGGGCAGCCGCTCGGCCAGCGCGACCGTCAGGGCCTCGGCGGTGGTGCCGGGGGCGACGGCGTGGGCGAGCAGCCGGTGCTGTCCGTCGGCCTGCCGGGGTGCGGTGACGACGGCCTGCTCGACACCGGGCAGGGCGAGCAGCGCCGACTCGATCTCCCCCGGTTCGATGCGGAAGCCGCGGATCTTCAGCTGGTGGTCGAGCCGGCCGCGGTACTCGACCTCGCCGTCCTCCCGCAGCACGGCGAGGTCGCCGGTGCGGTAGAGGACCGTGCCGCCGGGGGTGTACGGGTCGGTGACGAAGCGTTCCGCGGTCTGCTCGGGCCGGCCCAGATAGCCGGCGGCGACCTGCGCACCCCCGATGTGGAGTTCCCCGGGCACTCCGAAGGGCAGCGGTTCGCCGCCCGGGTCGAGCACGTAGAGGCTGGTGTTGGCGACGGCCCGGCCGATCGGCACCGGCCCGCCGCCGTGCCGCTCGGTGCAGCGCAGATGGGTGACGTCGATGGCGGCCTCGGTCGGCCCGTAGAGGTTGTACAGGCCGGGGGCGTCGGCGGAGGGGCCGTGGACGGCGAAGAACCGGGCGACGGTCTCCGGGCGCAGCGCCTCGCCGCTGCACACCACCCGGCGCAGGGTGGGCAGGCGGGCCGCGTCGGGCTCGCCGAGGAACAGGTCGAGCATGGGCGGCACGAAGTGCAGGGTGGTCACGCCGTGGGCGCGGACGGCGGCGGCGACGGCCCGCGGGTCGCGGTGGGCGCCGGGCGTGAGGAGGTGCAGCCGGGCGCCGGCGAGCAGCGGCCAGAAGAACTCCCACACCGACACGTCGAAGGTGAACGGGGTCTTCTGCAGCACGCATTCGCCGGGTTCGAGGGCGTACTCCTCCTGCATCCACAGCAGTCGGTTGACCACGCCCCGGTGGGGTACGGCGACGCCCTTGGGCGTTCCGGTGGAGCCCGAGGTGTAGATGACGTAGGCGATGTCGGCGGGGCCGGTGGCGGGCAGCGGGCCGTCGGCGGGGGGCAGGGCGGGCAGCACCTCGTCCACGGTGACGACCCGGGCTCCGGCCGCGGCGGGGCGGCCGGCGGTCCGCGCGGTGGCCAGGACGGTGCCCACGGCCGCGTCCTGGATCTGGAACGCCAGCCGCCGGTCGGGCAGTTCGGGGTCCAGCGGCAGGTAGGCGCCGCCGGCCAGGAGGACGGCGAGCAGGGAGACGGCCAGGTGGACCGAGCGCTCCTGGCACACGCCGACGACCGTGCCGGGGGTCACGCCCTGTTCGCCGAGGTGGCGGGCGAGGCGGCGGGCCCGGTCGGCGAGTTCGCGGTAGGTGAGGGACGTGGTGTCGTCGGTGGCGGCCACGGCGTCGGGGGTGCGGGCGGCCTGGGCCGTCACCAGCTCGTGCAGCGGAGTGGCCAGGTCGTAGTCGCGCCGCTCGGGCGCGCCCGCGGCGAGGACCGCCCGGCGCTCGGTGTCGTCCAGCAGCGGCAGCGTGCCGACCGTCCGTCCGGGGTCGGTGAGGGCCGCGCGCAGCAGGGTGAGCAGCCGGCGGGTGTGGGCGGCGGGGGCGCCGGCCGGGTGCCGTTCGGGGTTGGCGTCGGTGTGCAGCCGTACCCGGCTGCCGCGGGCGTCCGAGAAGAAGTCGAAGCGCAGGTCGTCGACGGGGCCGGAGGACAGGTGGTGAGCGGTGCTCGGCAGGCCGGCGAAGGACACGTCGGCGTCGAAGGTGACCACGTTGACGGTGGTGCCGGCGAGCGGTTCGCGGCGCCCTTCGGGAAACAGCTCGCGGTGCAGCTGCTCGCCGCGGAAGCGCTGGTGGCGCAGGGTGTCGCCGAGTTCCCGGGCCACTTCGGCGACGACCTCGGCGAAGGAGGCGGCGCGGGGGGCGGCGATGCGTACGGGGAGTTCGTTGGCGAACATGGCGGGGGTGCCGATGGCCGCGCCGGAGGGGCGGGCGGGCAGCGGCACCCGCAGCAGGGTCTCCTCGCTGCCGGTGAGCCTGCTCTGGTAGACGGCCACGGCGGCGACGAGCAGGGTGGAGGGGCGGGCCGCGAGCTGCCGGGCGGTCTCCCTGAGCAGGGCGGTGTCGGCTTCGGCGAGGTCGGTGGTGCGGCGCAGCAGCCCGCCGGCGGCCCGGGTGTGCCGGTCGCCCAGGCTCACCGGGGCGGGGCGGTCGGCGAATCGGCCGAGCCAGAAGGCACGGTCGCGGGCGTGACCGGCCGAGCCGGGGTAGGCGGTGTCCTCCTCGACCAGGCGGCGCAGCGGCAGCGTCCGTACGGCGGGGGGTTCGGCGCCGGCCGCGAGCGCGGTGTACACGGCGGCGATGCGGCGGACGTGGACCGTGTGGCCGAGGCCGTCCATGACCACGTGGTGGTAGCGCAGGTACAGCAGCCAGGAGTCGGCGGACTCCTTGACGAGCACGTGCCGGACGAGCGGCCGGCCGGTCGGTTCGACCGGCCGGGACAGGTCGGCGCGCATCCACTCCTCGGCGGCGGCCCGCGGGGACGCGGCGGACGACAGGTCGAGCACGTCGAGGGGGCTGCTTTCGGCCACCGGCAGTACGGTCTGGCCCGGCCGGCCGTCGTCGTCCAGCCGTACCCGCAGCGCTTCCGCCTCGGCCAGCGCGGTCCGCACCGCGCGGCCGACCAGCCCCGCGTCGACCGGACCGTGGATCTCCAGGTAGCTGGCGCAGTTGTAGCGCGGGTTCGTCGGATTCAGCCGCTGTGCGGCCCATACGCCTTCCTGTGCGGCGGTCAACGGCAGACGAATGCCCCGGTCGGCGTCTGGCATGTCGATGTGACTCTCCCCCGTAGAGATCGCTTCGAGGCCCGACGGCACCTCTTCCGCGGACCGTTCAAAGCTGTCAAACCCTCTGGAAATCAGCCACTACTTGTTCGAGTAGTTGACTCTCTCAGGAAGGGTGGGGTATGGCCCGTGAACCATGGGATTTTCTTTACCCTGGTCAGTTAATGTCCGACGCGGCACGCATGGCATCGTGCCTAGTGAGCGCGTGCAGCGCCGACTGCTGTAACAGGCACACACGGGGGATGTAAATGAAGCTGTACGGCCGCATCCATGAACAATGGCTAATACGACAGCGCTTACAACGGATACGGCACGGCCACAGCAATCTGATTCTTCTCCAGGGCCCGAAGGGTTACGGAAAGACCAGTTTGGTCAACCGCATTTCGGACACCGCCCGAGAGGTCGGATTCGACGTCATAGGCGGCTCTGCCGCGCAGCACAAGAGGTTGCTCCTGGCGGCTTCCCTCATGGCCGGCGCCACCGGTTTCCAGACATTTTCCGGCTTGGCCGGAGAGAACATCCCGCACCACGGCCCGAATCTGCTCGACGACGTTCTCGGCGTTCTCGGTGCCGCCGGTGTTCCCGCCGCGCGGCCGGCCGCGCGCGATGCGGCGGGCCGGCCCGTCCTCGTCGCGCTCGACGACGTCGCCTGGGACGATCCCGACGTACCGGCCGCGCTGCGGGCGCTGCCGTCGGCCCGGTCGGCCCGCCGGGTGGTGTGGCTGCTGTCCGGCACCGGCGGACCGGCCTCGCACGCGGTGTGCCGGCACCCGGACACGGTCGAGCTGACACTCGGCCCGCTGCGCCGCCGGGACGCGCTGCGCATGGCCGCGGACCGGCTCGGCGGCTCCCCGGACGTCTCGGTGGAGCGCCTGCTCACGGCCTGCGGCGGCCATCCTGGTCTGCTGACGGCCGTGCTGGAGGCGCTGGCCGAGGGGGGCGGGTACCGGGTGTGCGGAGGTGTCGCGAGCCTCGCGTCGGCGACTCCGCCGCCGCAGGTGGTGGCCACGCTGCTGAGCGCGGACCCCCGGCTGTCGGCCCGGACCCGGGAGCTGCTCCAGGCGGTGGCGGCACGGCAGTTGCCGCCGCGGATGAGCGAGCTGATGCAGTTGCCCGACGGCCGGGCGGTGTCCGTACTGGGCGCCGTACGCGAGGCGACGGAGGCCGGGGTGCTCGTCCTGGACGGCGACCGGCTGCGCTTCCGCCACCCGTTGCTGTACGAGGCCGCGGCCCTGCTGCGGCACGAGCCGTCCGCGGACGACACCGAGGGCGGTGTGCTCAGCCCCACCGAACAGGCCATCACCCGTCTCGTCGCCGCCGGACTGACCAACCGTCAGATCGCCTCCCGCGTCAACCTCTCCCCCCACACCGTCAACTTCCACCTCCGGAAGATCTTCCAGAAGCTCGGCGTGTGCTCCCGGGTCGAACTGGTGGGGACCCGCCTCCACCTGCTCGGCCCCGAGTTCGACGCCGACCCGGCGCCCCCCACCCACGAGAGCAGGCCCGCACATGCAGGATGACCGGTCCGTGTCCCTCACCGACCCGGACGAGAAGCCGGACGCCGCCCCGCCCGGCGCCGACGGCGCCCCGCCGCCGCTGCCGCCCGCCCGGGTCAAGGCGATGGTCCTGGTCGCGATGGCCGCGACGTTCATGGCGATGATGGACTCCTACATCGTCAACGTCGCCATCCCCTCCATCCGGACCGACCTCGGCGCGTCCGTCTCCGCCGCCGAGATGACGGTGGGCGGGTACATCCTGGTGTACGGCCTCTTCCTGGTCACCGGCGGCCGGCTCGGCGACATCCTCGGCTACAAGCGGATGTTCCTCACCGGCCTCGGGCTGTTCACGGTCGCCTCGCTGGCCTGCGGCGTGGCCCCCGCCCCCGTGGCGCTGATCGCCTTCCGCTGTGTCCAGGGCCTGGCGGCGGCGCTGTTCTTCCCGCAGATCCTGTCCATCATCCAGACCTCGTTCGAGGGCGCCCGGCGCGACAAGGCCCTGGCACTGTTCGGCGTCACCATCGGCCTCGCCGCCATCACCGGCCAGCTGATCGGCGGCGTCCTCGTCCACCTGGACCTGTTCGGCTGGGGCTGGCGCCCGATCTTCCTGGTCAACCTGCCGCTGGGGCTGGCCGCCATCGCCGGTGCCGCGCTGACCATGCCCGGGTTCCGGGGCACCACGCGCCCCCGCCTCGACCTGCCCGGCGTCGCCCTGCTCACCCTCGCCCTGCTGCTGCTGTCGTTCCCCCTCGCGGAGGGCCGTACGGCCGGCTGGCCGGTGTGGTGCTTCGTGATGATGGTGCTGTCCGTACCGTGCTTCGTGGCGTTCGGCTGGTGGCAGCAACGGCTGGCCGCGGCCGGCGGGCAGCCCCTGGTCAACCCGCCGCTGCTGCGGCTGGGCGCCTACCGCTCGGGCAACGCGCTGTTCCTGGCGTTCTTCGCCTGCAACGCCGGCCTGTTCTTCGTCCTCGCCGTCCAGCTCCAGAGCGGGCTCGGCTACTCGGCCCTGGAGTCCGGCCTGCTGTTCGCCCCGCTCGGCATCGCGTTCACCGGCACCTCACTGGCCCTGCCGAAGATCATGCCGCGGCTCGGCCTGCACGTCCTGACCGCCGGGTACGGGCTCAACGCGCTCGGCTACCTCCTGCTGCTGCTGACCGCGCTGGGCGCGGGCGACTCCCTGTCCGGCCCGGTGCTCGTCCCCGCGCTCGTCGTCATCGGCGTGGGCCAGGGCCTGGGCGTCAGCCCGCTGCTCGGCGCCGCGCTCACCGGAGTTCCGCCGCAGGAGGCCGGCAGCGCGGCCGGCATGCTGGAGACCGTGGGCCAGCTGGGCATGTCCGTCGGCATCACACTCGTCGGCCTGCTCTACTTCAGCACCCTCGGCGACGGCGGCTCACGGCACGCCTACACGCACGCGTTCACGGTGACCCTGATCCTCAACCTGGTCCTGTCCCTGATCGCCCTGGCCTTCGCACCCCCGCTCCGCAAGGCCGCGGCAGCGGCGACGACCGCCTGACCGCTCACGCCGACGCCGACACCCCCCGGCCGACCAGCCCGGCGACCACCCGGCCGCCCGTCCACGCCGAACCCTCGGCACCGCGCGTGCCACCGGGCGGCTTCGGCCGGGTCGGGGGGAGCGGCAGACGAGTCGGGCTTGTATGCCGGGAACAGCATGCGCAACGCTATGAGCTGCCCAAACACGCAGGGATGGTGCTTCCGTGGCTACTTTGATGGCGGCGCAACAAGACGGCCCCGCCCGGATCGGCCCGGACGGGGACGTCTTCGCTCCTGAGGTCAGACGGTCTCCTCGATGCGTTCGAAGATGTCCGCGTCCGTCTCCCGCTGCCAGACCGGCAGGTCGGACCAGTCGGCGACATATCCGGGCTTCGGGTCTTCGAAGTGCCTGAACATCTGGGCGGTCCAGCAGATCGCGACGAACCGGCTCTTCTGCTCGCGGGTGAGCCGGGCCGCATGTCCGCCGCTGACCTCGATGAAGTCGCGCACCTGCCCGTACACGGCGGTGGCGGCTTCGCGCTCCCACGCGGGCGTCTCGTCCCACGGCGTGACGTAGCCAGGCTTGGGCTCGCCGGGATAGTGCTTGTTCACACCATCGATCCACGCCTCGCGGAAGATCCGGCCGTCATTCATGCGCGTGTCCCTCTCATCATGCGGTGCGCGGAAGCGCCGCGATTCGGTGATCCAGATCTGAGACTCGGCCATCGGTCATGAGTGGGGCAAGACGCCCTCGAAGCCCGTTCAGCTTCTTTCCGATGAATCCCGAGTCCGACCGGTCGGCCAGGCCGAGCACGGCCTCCGCGTACTGCACAACCTGATCGACATCGCCCCGATGCGCTCCGAGGACGGCAAGGTCGCTCAAGACAGCGGCACGGCGACGCAGCGACAGCGGTTGGGCGAGGGCTGCGGTGAGAGCGTCTTCCGCGAGGCCGGGGCGGCCGAGCTGGAGGTAACAGGCTCCTCGTTCCTCGGGGAGGCGGGAACCGGCCGTCGGCGATGACGGCACCGCCGAGGGCTCGATCGTCGGGAGGTCCTCCTTCATGCAGGCGCGGGCCCAGGCAGCGACCCCCGTGGCGGGCGACCTCTCCACGCGGACCGCGTACGCGGACAGTGAGCGGCCCGCTCTGCTGTCCCCTCTCGTCCTTGAGGAATGGATGCCCGCCTTTCTGGCACAGTTGGCCGCGCCCGGCGCTCAGTTCGTCCGCGCGACGGACGGTGACGGGTCGCCCATGCTGTACCTGTTCGATCCGGAGAAGGAATCGTTCGCCGAGTTCCTCGTCGACGGCGAGAGCTGGACCGTTCGCCAAGGCGGCCCGGTGGCCCTGTGGAACGACGTGGAGCGTTCTCTCGTCGCCTGGCAGGACGCCGGGGCGCCGGAGATCGACTCCGTACGGCTCCGCGTGACGCCCGCGTCCCATCAGTACTGGGTCGACCAGGCCCCCTCCCTGCGCTGGGAGCACCGGATCAGCTGACCCACTACGCTCCGGACATGGACGACGAACCGCTCTCCCAGTGGGCCGAGCGTCGCGACGCGAGGATCGGACGACTCCGCGCCGTACCCCTCCTGACCGGCGACGGCCCGAGGGCATCGCATCTGAACCCCGACGCGCCCCGCGCGGTCCAGCGGTGGAACGGCCATATGTGGGAGCCGCACAGCTTCGCGGCGAATCTCGCGGAAGCGAGGCGCATTCTGTTTCCGCACGCTACCGCCCCCGCCCCCGCCCCCGTCCCCGAGGCAACACCGAAGCTCGGCCCAGGAACCGGCAGACATCGGAAGCCTCAGGCGCCCTGACATCTCTGCCGGAGCGCTGGTCCCCGCCATGTCTCTGGCACGGATCTCCCACCCGGCAGACCACGCACGGCATACGGGCGCCCATGAGCAACGATATGTCCGGGCCTTTGATGCCGCAGGCCAGAAGCCTGGGAGGCAGACGAGTCGGGCTGTACGCCGGGTTCTGTTCCCCGGTGCCCTCGCGGGCGCCGGGGCGACGGCCATCCATCTAGGGCCGGCGTTGCCGCCGGCCTCGTGCGGTCTACCCGCGGACTCGGGCGGGCAGCCCTCGAACGTCCGCGCAGGAGCACCGAGGTGCTCCCTCTTGACCTTGCTCCGGGTGGGGTTTACCTAGCTGCCCAGGTCACCCTGGGCACTGGTGGTCTCTTACACCACCGTTTCACCCTTACCGAGGACCGAGATCCCCGGCGGTCTGCTTTCTGTGGCACTGTCCCGCGGGTCACCCCGGGTGGCCGTTAGCCACCACCCTGCCCTGTGGAGCCCGGACGTTCCTCGGGAAGCCCCCTAAGGGGACTCCACGCGGCCGCCCGCCCGGCTCGTCTGCCGTGCCGACCATGGTACCGGGCGGCTGCCGCGCCGCGGACCGGCGGCCGTCGCCAGGACCGAACCGGCCAGGATGAGCCCGAACGCGGCCAGCACCGTGCGGGTCAGCGGCTCGTCCAGGAGCAGGGCGCCCGCCGCCACCGCCACCGCCGGGTTGACGTAGGTGATCACCGTGGCCCGGGTGGGACCGGCCTCCCTGATCAGCTCCAGGAACGCGACGAAGGCCACCGCGGTGCAGATCACGCCCAGCCCGGCCAGCGCGGCCAGGACCGGGGCGGCGGGGACGGAGGACGGGCGGGTGAGGACGGCGGCGGGGGCGTAGACCAGGGCGGCCAGGGTCAGACAGGCGGCCGTCAGATGGAGGGAGGGGACCTCCTTGAGGCGGCGGGCCGCGATCAGCGGGGCGGTGGCATAGCCCAGGACCGTCAGCAGGACCTCCACCAGGGAGCGGGCGTCGCCGCCGGTGAGGTGCGGGAGGGTGAGGACCGCCACGCCCGCGAGGCCGAGGGCGAGGCCCGCGACCCGGCGGACGCCGAGGTGTTCCGTGTCGCCGAGGAGCCGGGCCAGGACCACGCCGACGATCGGCACCCCGGCGATGAGCAGGCCCGCCGTCGAGCTGGACAGGTGCCGTTCGGCGTCGGTGAGGGTGTACCAGGGGCCCATGATCTCCAGCGCCGCGAAGGCCAGCACGGGGCGCCAGTGGGCCCGTATCGAGGCGCCGAAGCCGCCTTGGCGCAGGGCGAACGGGAGCAGCAGGGCCGCGCCGAGAGCACACCGTGTGAACACCACGACCGGCGGGGACACCGCGTCCACCGCCACCTTGATCATCAGATAGGGGATGCCCCAGACCACTCCCATCAGGGAGAACAGGAACCAGCCGCGTGCAGTCATACGGCCGAGTCTCGGCCGCCCGGCCACCGCCGGTCTTGAACGCTGTTGCGGTAGACGGCCGGGGTCACCCCGAGCACCCGGCGGAACCAGCGGGTCAGATGGGCCTGGTCGGCGAAGCCCACGAGGGCGGCCACCTCGGCCGGGCGCAGGCCGCCCTCCAGCAGGACACGCGCCTTGGTCACCCGGTGCTGGGCGAGCCAGGCGTACGGGGGGATGCCCATCGCCGTACGGAAGGCGCGCAGGAGCTGGTAGCGGGACAGACCGAGGTCGGTGGCGAGCAGGGCGAGGGACGGCGGGTCGGTGAGTTCGTCGGCGAGGCGGTCGCGGACCGTGCGGGCTATGGCGGCGGCGCCGGGGACGCGGTCGGCGGCGGGCCGTGCCCCGGAGTGCCGCCGGGCGAGCGCGGTCAGCAGCCAGGGCAGGACGGACTCGGTCTCCAGCGGGTCGGGGCAGGCGCTCAGCTCGGTGTGGGCGGTGCGCAGGGCCGTGGCGAGCGCGGGGTCGTCGATGAGGGGGTGGCGGAAGTGCGGCAGCCGGCCGAGGGTGCCGTCGGCGAGCAGGGACGGCTCGGCGTACAGGGCGCGGTAGGCGTAGCCGTCGGTGGGGTTGCCGGGGCCGCCGGTGTGCATCTCGCCGGGTTCGAGGACGACGATCGTGCCGGGGCCGGTGCTGATGTGGCCGCCCCGGTAGTCGATGATCTCGGTGCCGCCCACGCAGACGCCGATGGTGTACTCGTCGTGGGCGTGGGGGGCGTACACATGCCGGCGGAAGCTCGCGGTGAGCAGGTCGAGCGGGGGTCCGCACCGGCCGAGCCGGGCCCGTGTCCAGCGTGCCTGTTCCCCCATCGGTTTCCCCTTCTCCGTGCCGCCCGCCAGGGGGCTTCGCCGGGATCGGCCCGGGTCCGCGACACCCGGGGCGGCCCGATCCGGGCTGATCCGGCCTGATCCGAACGAAAGCCCTACGGGTGGAACGCCGACAGGCCCCGCTTCCATGCCGCGTCCAGGCCGGCGTCGGGCGGGAAGCGGCCGTGGATCTCCAGGACGACCATGCCGTGGGCGAAGGCCCAGACGGCGCGGGCCAGGTCCAGGTCGCCGCCGCAGGCGCGCAGCAGCGGCAGGGCGGCCCGGTCCTCCAGGCCGGCCGGGAGCGACTCACGAGGCAGGGGGCGTTCGGTGGCCAGGCAGTACAGGTGGGGGTGGGCGAGAGCGTGACCGCGGTACGCCCCGGCGAGCGCGGACAGCGAGCCGGGGGCGCGGGCCTCGACGGCCTCCAGGACCTCGGCGGTCTCCGTGAGCAGCTGGGCGACCAGCTCCACCTCGACGGCGTGCTTGTCGGGGAAGTGCTTGTACAGGGACGGGGCCTTGATGCCCAGGCGGTCGGCGAGGGTGCGCATGGTGAGCCGGTCGGGCCCGGCCTCCTCCAGGAGGGCCCGGGCCGCCGTCACGATCTCCCGCGCCCGCGGGGTGAGCCGGTCAGTCACGCTGGAATCCCTCCTTCGTACGCGGTCCGTAGCCGAAGGCGCGATCGTACGAGATGTGGGCGAGCCAGCCGCACAGCGCGGCGAAGGCGGGCGGCCAGTCCACGGGGAGCACGGTGTAGGCGACGGCGAGCGCGAGCGGGACCAGGGCGCGGTGCAGCGCGTTGTAGTACGGCACCGCGCGCGGCGGCAGCTGCCCCTTGGCCGTGCGGGGAGCCTCGTCGAGGGCGACCAGGAAGGCCAGGTCGGGCAGGACGAGGAAGACCAGGGCGAGGGTCACGGCCGGCCAGCCGTGGTTCACGGACTCCACCCCCGCGAAGGCGGTCCAGAACAGGGCGAAGGCCAGCCAGGCGGCGCGGCGCAGGACGGTGGACGTGGAGCGCGGGGTGGTGCCGGCTGTCGCGGTCATGGCTGCCTCCGGGTCGTTGCGGGCCGACCGACGCCGCCGGGTAGGTGTGTGGCTAACGCCGTTAGCCATGACCGTACGGCTAACGGTGTTAGCCGTCAAGGTCCGCCCGCTCCAGCGCCCCGAACGCCGTCTCCAGTCGCGCCCGGTGCGCCCGCGCCACCTCCTCCACCGGGTCGCCCGCCACCAGCCGGCGCACGGACGCGACGAAGACCGTCCGGTACGCGGCCACGGCCAGCGCCGCCACCAGCCGGGGGTCCGCCACGCCCGCGTCCTCCAGGGCGGCGGCGAGCGCCAGTTCGACCTCCTCCACGCCTTCGCGGGCCCGGGCGCGCAGCGCCGCCGAGCCGACGACGGTCCGCCAGAAATCGGCGAAACCCTCCCCCACCCCGCCCAGGGGGTGCCGCTCGTCGAGGAGCCGGAGCGCGAGGCCGCGCAGGGCGGTGAGCGGGGGCTCGCCGGGGGCCCGGTCACGGACGGCCGCGGCGAAGAGGGCGGCGGCCTGCGGGATGCGGTCGAGGAACAGGTCTTCCTTGCGCGGGAAGTAGTTGAAGACCGTCATCGGGGAGACGCCCACCGCACGGGCGATCTCGGCCACGGTCACCGCGTCGAAGCCGCGCTCCCCGATCAGGACCGTGGCGATGTCCGAGATGCGCTGCCGGGTCTGCCGCTTCTTGCGCTCCCGCAAGGAGAGGTCACCCTCCGGGAGGTCGCCGGTGGAGCCGTCGCCCGGGGAGCCGTCCTTGATGTTCATGGAAAAACTATAGCCGCTCAAAACTTTTAGTGACTACAGTCAAGTTCATGACGACGACGGACTACGACGTGGTGGTGGCCGGCGCCGGCCCCGTGGGGCTCTTCCTCGCCTGCGAACTGCGGCTGGGCGGAGCGCGGGTGCTGGTCGTGGAGCGGCTGGCCGAGGTGGACGAGACGATCAAGGCGGGCTCGATCAACATCCCGAGCGCGCTCGCCCTCCACCGGCGGGGGCTCCTGCCCGAGCTGACGGCGGTGTGGGAGGCGGCACGGGAGCGGATCCGCGCCTTCATGGCCGGCGGCAAGGCCCAGGGAGACCTCAAGGTGCCGCCCAGGTTCGCCGGGCACTTCGCCGGGATCATGATGGACCCCGATCTGTTCGACGGCTCCGACCCCGCCTGGGCCGACGCCGGCCCCGCCGCCGAGAGCGGCCTCGGGGTGCCCCAGGCCGAGCTGGAGCGGATCCTGGCCCGGCGGGCCGCGCGGCTCGGGGCGGAGGTGCGCCGGGGCGTGGAGCTGACCGGTTTCGACGCGGACGAGGACGGGGTCGCCGTGCACACCGACGGGGGCACGGTCCGGGCCGGCTGGCTCGTCGGCTGCGACGGTGGCCGCAGCACCGTCCGCAAGCTCGCCGGGTTCGACTTCCCCGGCACGGATCCGGAGATCACCGGCTATCAGGCGGTCGTGGAGCTGACCGGTCACGAGCGGCTGGGCGCGGGCTGGAACACCACGGACACGGGGACGTACGCGCACGGGCCGTTCCCCGGCCGGGTGCTCAGCGTGGAGTTCGACGGCCCCCCGGCCGACCGGTCGGCGCCCGTCACCGCGGCGGAACTCCAGGCCAGTCTGCGCCGGGTGTCCGGGGTCCCCGAGGTCACCGTGGGCAAGGTGGTCACCGCGACCCGGTTCACCGACAACGCCCGCCAGGCCACCGACTACCGCAAGGGCCGGGTGCTGCTCGCGGGCGACGCGGCCCACGTGCACTCGCCGTTCGGCGGGCAGGGCCTCAACCTGGGCATCGGGGACGCGATGAACCTGGGCTGGAAGCTGGCCGCCGTCGTCCGGGGCACGGCACCCGAGTCCCTGCTGGACACCTACACCGCCGAGCGGCACCCCGTCGGCGCCTGGGTGCTCGACTGGACCCGCGCCCAGATCGCCGTGATGCGCCCGGACCGGCACGCCCGTGCCCTGCGCCGGGTGGTGACCGACCTGGCGCTGACCGGTACCGGCACGACCTACTTCGTCACGAAGATCTCCGGCCTCTGGCAGCGCTACGACCTGCCCGGCGACCACCCGCTGACCGGCGCCGGCGCCCTCGATCCGGAGCTGTCCGACGGCACCCGGCTCGGCGACCTGCTGCACGGCGGCCGCGCCCTGCTGCTCGACCTCGCCGACGACGCCGGGCTGCGGGCCCGCGCCGGGGGACACGGGGACCGGCTGGACGTGGTCACGGCCGTCTGCCCGGACCGCCCCGGACTGCGGGCGCTGTTCGTACGGCCGGACGGCTTCGTGGCGTGGGCCGCCGACGCACCGGGCGGCGACGGGCTGCCGGAGGCCCTGGAACGCTGGCTCGGCACGCCCTCGGCCGCCGCTTGACCCCTCCGCTGCGTCAACGTCTGTACTGGTCCCATGCGGATCGGAGAACTCGCCGCCACCGTGGGCGTCACCACGCGCACGGTGCGGCACTACCACCACGTGGGCCTGCTGCCGGAGCCGGAGCGGCTCTCCAACGGCTACCGGCACTACACCCTGCGGCACGCCGTCGTGCTCGCCCGGATCCGGCGCCTGACCGAGCTGGGACTGGGCCTCACCGAGGTACGGGACGTGCTCGCCGACGACGCCGGCAAGGACCTCGCCGAAGTGCTCACCGAACTGGACGAGGACCTGGCCCGGCAGGAGGCGGCGATCCGCGCGCGCCGGCAGCGGCTGCGGGCGCTGCTGGAGGCCGGGGAGCTGCCCGCCGAGGGGCCCGTCTCGCCCGGACTGGCCGGACTGCTGGCCGCGTTGCCGCACGTCGACTCCCCCATGGCGGCCAAGGACCGCGAGGTCCTCGCCCTGGTGGACACCGCGGCGTCGCCCGAGGAGCGGGAGCGGCTGCTCTCCGCGCTGCGCGGCGTACTGGACGACCCGGACACCGTGGCGCGCGCCCGGGAGGCGTACGCCCTGCTGGACGCGCTGGCGGACGCCTCCCCGGACGATCCGCGCGTGGAACGGGCGGCGCGCATGCTGGTCGACTGCGTGCCGGCCGGTCTCCTGCCGGCCGGTCCGGCGGACCCGGACCACGCGGTCCTGCGCGCCCTGTACGCCGACTTCGGCCCCGCCCAGGCCGAGGTGATCCGCCGTACGCTGGCCCTCGTCCAGGGGGAGGGCACATGACGGCGGTGTACCGGCTGGTCCGGCACGAGCTGCGGCTGCTGGCCGGCCTGGCGCTGTGGCTGGCCAGGCGCACCGAGGGCACCGCCGGCGGGCGGGCGTTCGGGTACGCGCGCGGGCAGGGCGCGACGATGCTGGGGCTGGCCTTCGTGTGCCTGGTCGAGACGGTCGGCATGGCCGTCATGCTGCGCGGCATGCCCGTGGCGCACGAGGTGATGCTGGTGCTGGACGTCTACACGGTGCTGTTCGTGGTCGGCCTGCACGCGGCCTGTGTGGTCCGCCCCCACGTGCTGACGCCACGGGAGCTGAGGGTGCGCCACGGGGCCCGGGTGGACCTGCGGATCCCGCTGGCCTCGATCGCCGCCGTCCGCCGGGAGACGCGGACCACGCACGAGCCCACGGCGGACATCCTCGACCTCGCCGTCGGCTCCCAGACCACGGTGACGCTCGAACTCGCCGAACCGGTCGTCCACACGACCCTGCTCGGCCGCCGCAGGCGGGTGCGCGTCGTGCGGCTGTACGCGGACGACCCCGGCGGCCTCGTCGAGGCTCTCGCAGCGCGGTGAGCGACGCCCTCACACCACGGTGAACAGGAGCTTCGACCTGCCCGGGTCGGCCCGGGCGAGCCGTACCCGCAGGCGTTCGCCCGGCGTCAGGTGCTCGCCCTCGACCCGCCCGACGACCGCCGGGGACAGCACCTGCACGGTTCCCACGGCCGGCCGGTGCTCGTCCACGTCCACCAGACAGGCGTCGAAGACCTCTCCCACCCGGTCCTCGAGCAGGGCCGCCGCCACGATGTCGACGCACTCCCGCTCGACCGTGCCGGCCAGCCGGGACCCGTCGGCCATCCGCCGGGGCAGCGCGTCCAGCCCGGCGAGCACCCAGTCGGGCGGGGTCTGCCCGGCGCAGGCGGCGAGACAGATCTCGGCGGAGTAGCGGTCGGCGAGGCGGCGCAGCGGGGCCGTGCAGTGGGCGTAGGGCGCGGCGACGGCCGCGTGGGTGGTGAGCGCGGGCAGCGCGCCGTCCCGGAAGACGGTGTAGCCGGCGCCGCGCAGCAGGGTGGTGCACTCCTGGAGGAAGGCCGCGTGGCGCGGGTCGTCCGGGTCGAGGGTGCGCAGCAGTGCCGCGTACGACACATGGTGCGGCCAGTCGACGCGCAGGGCGGTGGCGGTACGGCGCAGCCGCCCCACCGCGCCGTCCGGGGCGGCCGGGAGGGTGCGCAGGATGCCGGTGCCGTGGGCGAGCATCAGGTCGGCGGCGGCCATGCCGGTGAGCAGGGAGAGCTGGGCGTTCCAGCCGTCGGCGGGCAGCGGGGCGCGATAGCGCGGCTCGTAGGCGTGGTGGTGCTCGACGATCTCCTGCTCGGGCACGTTCAGGGAGATCCCGCCGCGCTCGGCCTCCAGCCGCTGCCGTGCCTCGCCGATCTCCTTGAGCAGGGCGACGGGTTCCTCGGCCGTCCCCGCGTCGATGTCCCGCTGCACGCCCGCGTGGTCGAGCCTGGCGCGGCTGCGGACCAGGGCACGGCGCACGTCGGCGGTGAGGGCGCGGCCGTCGGCGTCCAGGTCGACGGTCCACAGCGCGGCCGGCCGGGTCCGCCCCGGCAGCAGGCCGGCCGCGTCCTCGCTCAGCACGGCGGGGTGCAGCGGGACCTTCTCGTCGGGGAAGTACAGGGTGGTCACACGCCGGTGCGCCGCCGCGTCCAGCGGCCCGCCGGGGACGACGAAGGCGGCGACGTCGGCGATGGCGTACCGGACGCGGTAGCCGGTGCCGCGCCGGGACAGGTGGGCGGCCCGGTCGAGATCCGTGGCGGCGGGCGGATCGAGGGTGAAGAAGGGGATGTCCGTGGCGTCGTACGACGGTGGCGGGGGCACCTTCGCCGCACGCTCGGCCTCCGCCCGGACCTCCGGCGGGAAGTCCTCGGGGATGCCCAGCTCGGCACGGAGCGCGGCGAGCGCGGCCCGGAGGGGGGCCTCGGGGGCGCCGGTGACGCGGATCTCGCGGCGGGGCATACAGCGAGCGTAGGGCGGGGGCGGAGCGGGGGCACGCCGTACCCTGGCGCGGAGGTCTACGTAAGGAGTACGTGTTGCTGGTCCTGCTGCCGCCCTCCGAAGGCAAGGCGAACCCGGGCGAGGGCGCCCCGCTGGAGCTCGCGTCGCTGTCCCTGCCGGGGCTGACCGCCGCGCGGGAGGCCGTGCTCGCGGAGCTGGTCGAGCTGTGCGCCGGCGACGAGGAGAAGGCCCGCGAGGTGCTCGGGCTGAGCGAGGGACTGCGCGGCGAGGTCGCGAAGAACGCCGGCCTGCGCACGGCCGGCGCCCGCCCCGCCGGGGAGATCTACACCGGTGTCCTCTACGACGCCCTCGGCCTGGCCACGCTGGACGCGGCGGCGAAGCGGCGCGCGGCGCAGGAGCTGCTGGTCTTCTCGGGGCTGTGGGGCGCCGTGCGGGTGACGGACCCGATCCCCTCCTACCGCTGCTCGATGGGGGTGAAGCTGCCGGGGCTCGGCGCGCTGGCCGGGCACTGGCGGGCGCCGATGGCCGAGGTCATGCCGGAGGCCGCCGGGCAGGGGCTGGTGCTGGATCTGCGGTCCTCGGCCTACGCGACGGCCTGGAAGCCGAAGGGCGAGGTGGCCGGGCGCACGGCGACGGTGCGGGTGCTGCACGCGCCGACCCGGAAGGTCGTCAGCCACTTCAACAAGGCGACGAAGGGGCGGATCGTCCGCAGCCTGCTGACCGCCGCCGCGGCGCCGGGGGATCCCGCCGAGCTGGTGACGGCGCTGCGGGAACTGGGATACGTCGTCGAGGCGGCGGCGCCCGGGAAGGCGGGCAAGGCGTGGGCGCTGGACGTGCTGGTGGACGAGATCCACTGACCCGGAAGCGGCGCGTTGCGACATGCGCAACGCTCGTTGCGTGAGGTGCAGTCGCTGGGCACGATGAGGGCATGACCTCGCCGCTGCCCTCCCCTCCGGCTGCCTCCGTGCTGGATCTCGCGCCCGTCGTGCCCGTCGTGGTGCTCGCCGACGCCGCCGACGCCGTTCCGCTGGCGCGGGCGCTGGTGGCGGGCGGGCTGCCCGCGATCGAGGTGACCCTGCGGACCCCGGCCGCGCTGGACGCGATCCGGGCGATCGCCGCCGAGGTCCCCCGGGCCGTGGTCGGGGCGGGCACGGTCCTCACACCCGGGCACGTGGCGGCGTGCACGGCGGCCGGGGCGCGCTTCCTGGTCAGCCCCGGCTGGACGCAGGCGCTGCTGACGGCGATGCGGGAGTCCGGGGTGCCGTTCCTGCCGGGGGTCTCGACCGCCTCGGAGGTCGTGGCGCTGCTGGAGCGCGGGGTGCGGGAGATGAAGTTCTTCCCGGCGCAGGCGGCGGGCGGTACGGCCTATCTGAGGTCGCTGGCCGGGCCGCTGCCCGAGGCCCGCTTCTGCCCGACCGGCGGGATCGGCCCGGCGATCGCGCCGGAGTATCTGGCCCTGCCCAACGTCGGCTGCGTGGGCGGCAGCTGGATGGTCCCGGCGGACGCGGTGGCCGCCGGGGACTGGGGCCGGATCGAGGAGCTGGCGCGGGCCGCGGCCGGGCTCAGGGCCGCAGGTGGGACGTGTCGTTGAACAGCCGTACGCTCGCGTTGCCGTCCGCGTAGTACGCCACCGCCGACAGGGAGGCCGCCGAGAGCTCCATCCGGAACAGCGCCTCGGGCGGGGCGCCGAGGGCGAGGCGGACGAGGGTCTTGATCGGCGTGACGTGCGTGACCAGCAGGACGGTGCGGCCCGCGTAGGCCGCGACCAGCTTCTCCCGGGTGGCCTCCATCCGCGTGGCGGTCTCCGCGAAGCTCTCGCCGCCGCCGGTGGGGTGGGCCTCCGGGTCGGCGAGCCAGGTGTTCAGGTCGTCCGGGTGGCGTTCGCGGACCTCGCCGAAGGTCAGGCCCTCCCAGGCGCCGAAGTCCGTCTCCCGCAGGCCGTCCTCGATCGTGACGCCCAGGTCGAGGCGGGCGGCGACGATCCCGGCCGTTTCGCGGGTGCGGGCGAGGGGGGAGGCGACGATCGCCTGGACGGTGCCGCGCCGCGCGAGCGCCTCCGCCACCCGCCGGGCCTGCTCACGTCCCGCGTCCGAGAGGGAGGGGTCGGTGCCGCCGCTGCCGGAGAAGCGCTTCTGCGGGGTGAGGGGGGTTTCGCCGTGGCGGAGGAGGACGAAGGTGGCGGGGGCACCGAGGTCGGGGGCGGCGCTCCAGCCCGGAGCCGTGCGACGCTCCTCGCCGGAGGAGGACGGGCGCCGCTCGCCGGGCCGCACGGCCTCCGCCTCGCGCACCGCCTCCGCCTCGCGCACGGCCTCCGCCTCGCGCACCGCCTCCGCTTCGACGTCGTCCCCGGCCGGAGCCGCCACCGGCCGTGCCGCGGCGGCCGCCAGCGCCGCCCGGGCCTTCGCCGCGCCCGCTGCCGCGTCACCGGGCGGGCCCGACGGCTCGGGCAGGGCGGGCGGGGTGTCCAGGGCCGCCCGGGAGCCGGACGGGGACCACTGGCCGCCCTTGGCTCCCGCGTCCATCGCCTCGTTGGCCAGACGGTCCGCGTGCTTGTTGCGGTCGCGGGGGATCCACTCGTAGGTGACCTGGCCCGGCGGAAGGACGGACCGCGCCTCCGTCGCCAGCGGCTTCATGTCGGGGTGCTTGATCTTCCAGCGGCCCGACATCTGCTCGATGACGAGCTTGGAGTCCATCCGGACGTGCACCGGCGCGGACGGGTCGAGGGCGCGGGCGGCGCGCAGGCCGGCCACCAGGCCCCGGTACTCGGCGACGTTGTTCGTCGCGACGCCGATGTACTCCGCCGTCTCCGTCAGCGTCTCTCCGGTCGCCGCGTCGCAGACCACGGCGCCGTAACCGGCGGGCCCGGGGTTGCCCCGCGACCCGCCGTCGGCCTCGACGATGAACTCCCGCACCCCTGAAGCCCCTTGTCCCCGTGTCTCCTACAGACCCGACTCCGCCGTACGCACCAGGATGCGCCGGCAGTTCTCGCAGCGGACCACCGTGTCCGGCGCGGCCGAGCGGATCTCGTTCAGCTCGGTGATGGCCAGCTCCTGCCGGCAGCCCTGGCAGGTGCGGGCGTACAGCTTGGCGGCGCCGATGCCGCCCTGCTGCAGGCGCAGCTTGTCGTACAGCTTGAGGAGGTCCGCCGGGACGGACGCCGCCACGACCTCGCGCTCCTTGGTGACGGAGGCGGCCTCGCCGTCGATCTCCTCGAACGCGGCGTCCCGGCGGCCGGTCGCGTCGTCGATCTTCGACTGCACCGAGCCGACCCGCTCGGTCAGCTCGTTCACCCGCTCCTGCGCGGCCTCGCGGCGCTCCATGACCTCCAGGACCACGTCCTCCAGGTCGCCCTGCCGCTTGGCGAGCGAGGCGATCTCGTGCTGGAGGTTGGACAGGTCCTTCGGCGAGGTGACCGCACCGGAGTCCAGGCGCTGCTGGTCGCGGACGGCGCGCTGGCGCACCTGGTCGACGTCCTGCTCGGCCTTGGTCTGCTCGCGGGCGCAGTCGCTCTCCTCCGTCTGCGCGGCCACGAGCAGGTCGCGCAGCTGCGTGAGGTCCTTCGTCAGCGACTCGATCTCGGCGTGCTCGGGCAGGGACTTCCGCTTGTGCGCGAGCTGCTGGAGGCGGACGTCGAGGGCCTGGACGTCGAGGAGTCGGATCTGGTCGGCGGGCGCGGCGTTCAGTTGGGGGCTCCCGTGGTATCGGAAGGGGCGCGCGAAGCGCTCGTTGGAAGGGTGGTGGTGGGCGACGGGTGGGCGGTGGTGGACGCCGCGTGGGCGGTCCAGGGGTCGGTGACCGTCTTGGAGACGTGGACGCGCAGGTCCCAGCCGTGACGGTCGGAGATCTCGTCGAGCTGGCTCGCGGCCAGCTCGCACCAGGGCCACTCGGTGGCCCAGTGCGCCGCGTCGATCAGCGCGAGGGGGCCGTGGGCCACCGCCTCGGACGCGGGGTGGTGGCGCAGGTCGGCGGTGAGGAAGGCGTCGACGCCGGCCGCGCGGACCTGGTCGAAGAGGCTGTCGCCGGAGCCGCCGCTGACGGCGACCGTGCGGACCACGGCCTCGGGGTCGCCGGCCACCCGGATGCCCTGCGCGGTGGCGGGCAGCCGCTCGGCGGCGCGGGCGGCCAGTTCGCGGACGGTGAGGGGATGGTCGAGTTCGCAGACGCGACCGAGGCCCCGGCACCCGTGCGGGTCGGTGGGGTCGGGCACGAGGGGGCGTACGACACGCAGGTCGAGGGCGCCGGCGAGGGCGTCGGAGACTCCGGGGTCGGCGGTGTCGGCGTTGGTGTGGGCGACGTGCAGCGCGATGTCGTTCTTGATCAGCGTGTGCACGACCCGGCCCTTGAAGTGCGTGGCCGCGACCGTGGTCGTACCCCGCAGGTAGAGCGGGTGGTGGGTGACGAGCAGGTCGGCGCCGAGCTTGACCGCCTCGTCGACGATCTCCTGTACGGGGTCGACGGCGAACAGGACCCGGGTGACCTCCTGGTCGGGGTCGCCCACGACCGTTCCGACCGCGTCCCAGGACTCGGCCCGCTCGGCGGGCCACAGGTTCTCCAGCGCGGCGATGACTTCAGACAGACGGGGCACGGGCCAAGGCTACCTGGCCGTTCGGCGGGGCTGTACCGCATGCGCCCGCTCTGCCCCCGCTCAGCACACACGCCCCGGTTTCCTCAGGTGAATCGCTTCTGCGCCACCCTTATGTGTGAAGCGGAAGTGGGCCGGTCCCCCGCCTGTGCGTGCGAAAACTAGCTTCGTCGCCGGAGGTGACCCAACGATGACGGCCTGTGCGATCGAAACCCCGCCCGCGGACGGGGCCGACGGCGCGCCGGGGACGGGGCCCGCGACCACGGCGGACGGCACTCCGGGGACCGGATGCGCGATCACCGCGGACGGCGCGTACGCCGCCCGGCTGGCGGCGGCCGGCGACTGCTGGTTCCCGGAGCGCTGGACCCTGGACGGCCCGGAGCCGTACGCGGTGCCGCTGCCCGGCAACCAGCCGGAGGAGCCCGGCACCGAGGTGCAGCCGATGGGCGACGGGCGGGTGCTGATCCACCGGCTGGTGGCCGGGCGGCACGCCTTCTCGCTGCTGTATCCGACCGGGCCGGGCACCGGCGAGCTGCCGCTGGGCGCGGTGGAGTGCCCCGGATCCGCCGCCCGGCTCACCCTGCTGCCGCCGGCCCCGGGGGGCGTGCGGGCGTACGCCCTCGCCGTGGGAGCGGACTCCAGTGCGGTGTGGCTGGTGGCGGGCGGGGCGTTCGGGCCGGAACGGCTCGCCGAGGTGCCGGGGCGCTGCTCGGGCGGGGTCTGGCTGGACGGTGCCGGACGGCTGCTGGCGCTCGACCGGGAGCTGGACGGGTGCACCAAGACGGTGGTGGTGGATCTGGAGCGCGCCGGCGAGGTCTCGCCGCTGTTGCAGATCGCGGACGGCAGCGACGACCGGCTGCTCCTCGCCGACCTCGACAGCGGACTGCTGCTGATCTCCTCCGACGCCCCCTGCCCGGGACGGGAACGGCTGGGCTGGGGCGTGCTCGGCAGCACCCTGCCGGTGCGGTTCCCGGAGTGCCTGCGGCTGCCGGAGTGCGCGGTGACGCCGTTCGCGATCCAGCCGGGGCAGATGCTGACGCCGGAGAGCTGCGCGGTGGCGCTGCGCTTCGACGGGGCGTTCGGCACCTGGGTGGGCGTCTGGCGGCCGGCCGAACGGCAGGTCCGGCACCTCGCGGCGCCCGAGGGCTGGCTGGCCGGGTCCGGGCTGTGGACCAGGGACGGGGTGCTCCGGCTGCCCTACGCCACGGACGGCACCCCGTGCGGTGTGGCGGCGCTGCCCGCGCCCATGGAGGAGTACGGGCCGCCCGACGGGATGCCCGTACCCCGCGAGGCGGTGCCGGTGTCCCCGGCACCGGCGGTGACTCCGGTGCCGTTGCAGCAGGCACCTCTGGGGCGTCTTGTAACGAACTAGTGCCGGTTGGCGTGTGCGCCTGGATTCGGCCCGTGGTGCGCCGGTTACACTCGCTCGGCTGTACGAAAGATCATGTTGACGGGGTGAATACGTCCGATGAGCGACACCAGCACCACTGAGCAGCTGTCTGCCGACTCTTACGAGACCGGCGGCCACGGCCGGCACCGGGGCCAGATCGCGGCCCAGGAGAGCGAGACGGATCCGCACGGCCGGCACCGCAAGCCGGTCCAGGAGGCGGCCGAGGTGGCTGCCTGACGGCACAGTGAGCGAAGAGGGGGCACCCGCCGGGTGCCCCCTCTCTCCTTTTCCGCTCCTCTCCCGTGCCTCACCCCCGCTTGAGTCCCAGCACCTCCGCCGCCGCGAAGGTCTCCCCCGCCGGCCGGTCCGCGTAGTGCGGGGTGAGCAGGGCGTCGAGTTCGTCGTGGGTGAAGGTGTCCTGCTTGCTGTCGAACTTCGCCTGTATCCGCGGCCGTTCGATCACGGCGACCATCCCGCCGTGGACGACGAGCAGCTGGCCGTTGACCCGGGCGGCGGCCGGTGCGGCGAGATAGCCCACGAGCGGGGCGACATGCTCGGGAGCGAGCGGGTCCAGTCCCTCCTCCGGTGTCCCGAAGCCCGCGAAGACGTCCTCGGTCATCCGGGTGCGGGCACGCGGGCAGATGACGTTGGCCGTGACGCCGTACTTGGCGAGGGCGAGGGCGGTGGAGGTGGTCAGGCCGACGATTCCGCCTTTCGCCGCCGCGTAGTTGGGCTGGCCCGCGGACCCGGCCAGGAACGCCTCCGAGGAGGTGTTCACGATGCGCCCGTACACCGCCGCCCCGGCCGCCTTGGACCGCTCCCGCCAGTGCGCGGCGGCGAAGCGGGTGGTGTTGAAGTGCCCCTTGAGGTGGACGCGGATCACCGAGTCCCACTCGTCCTCGGTCATGGAGAAGACCATGCGGTCGCGCAGGATGCCGGCGTTGTTGACGAGGATGTCCAGCTTGCCGAACTCGGCGATCGCCGTCCGGACGAGTTCGCCCGCCTGCTCGAAGTCGGCGATGTCCCCGGTGTGCGCGAGGGCCCGGCCGCCGGCCGCGCGGATCTCCGCCGCGACCTCCTCGGCGGGCCCCGCCGACGCCGCGCCGGTACCGTCCCGGCCGGGCCGGCCGTAGTCGTTGACGACGACGGCCGCGCCGAGCCGGGCGAGTTCCAGGGCCTCGGCCCGGCCGAGCCCGCGTCCGCCGCCGGTGACGATCGCGGACAGTCCCTCCAGTGGCTGTGACATTCCGGGAGTCCTCGGCTCTCTCAGATCTCGATGCAGGTACGCAGGGCGGTCCCGGTACGCATCTGGTCCAGTGCCTCGTCGATCTCCGCGAGCGGCACCCGGTGGGTGATCAGGCCCGCCAGGTCGACGCGGCCGGCCCGCCACAGGGCGATCGTGCGTTCGTAGGAGCGCAGGACGTCGCCGCCGCCGTACATGGACGGCAGGATGCGCTTCTCGTCGAAGAACAGCTCGAACATGTTGAGCTGGAGGAAGTCGTCCATGGCGCCGGCGCCCACCACGACGAGGGTGCCGCCGCGCCGGGTGTTCTCGTAGGCGGTGCGGGCGGTGGCGGACCGGCCGACGACCTCGAAGACGTAGTCGAAGCCCTCGCCGCCGGTGATCTGCTGCTTGGCGTCGGGCAGTTCGTCGGGGGCGATCGCCCGGGTGGCGCCGAACCCGAGGGCCGACTCGCGCCGGGAGGCGACCGGGTCGACGGCGACGATCTCCGCGGCCCCCTTCAGCCGGGCCCCCTGCACCGCCGAGATGCCGACGCCTCCGCAGCCGATGACGGCGACCGACGAGCCGGCCGTGACGTCGGCGGTGTTGAGGGCGGCGCCGAGACCGGTCGTCACGCCGCAGCCGATCAGCGCGGCGATGTCGAAGGGCACGTCCTCGGGGAGGGGCACGGCGCAGCCGGCGTCGACCACGACCTCCTCGGCGAAGGTGCCGGTGCCCGCGAAGCCGAAGAGGTCGCCGCCGGGGCGGCGGAAGTTGGGGGTGCCGGCGTTCATGAACCCGGCCAGGCAGAGCTGGGTCTGCCCGCGCCGGCAGGCCGGGCAGGCGCCGCAGGCCGGCAGCCAGCACAGGACGACCCGGTCGCCGGGCTTGAGGTGCCGCACTCCGTCCCCCACTTCGAGGATCTCGCCGGCGCCCTCGTGGCCGGGCACGAAGGGGGCCGGCTGGGGCAGTACCCCGCTCATCGCGGACAGGTCCGAGTGGCACAGCCCGGTGGCGCGCACCCGGACCCTGACCTTGCCGGGGCCGAAGCCCACCGCCTCGACGTCGTCGAGGACCTCCAGCTTCTCCTGGCCGATCTCGTGCAGTACGGCTGCGCGCATGGTGCGGCTCCCCTCGGATACTGGTTTCAGCAGTGGTCTACGACGGTGTCCGCGAGGACCGGCGCGTCCTGTCGTTCGAGGACCCCCACGGTGATCCGCACCCGCTCCGGCTCGCGCCACATGCGGATGCGCAGGGTCTCCCCCGGGAACACGACTCCGGCGAACCGGGTGCGGTAGCCGCGCACCCGGGTCACGTCGCCGGCGAGCAGCGTGTCCACGACCGCCTTGAGCGTGATGCCGTAGGTGCACAGACCGTGCAGGATCGGCTTGTCGAAGCCGGCGAGCTTGGCGAACTCGGGGTCGGCGTGCAGGGGGTTGTAGTCGCCGGAGAGGCGGTAGAGGAGGGCCTGGTCGGGGCGGACGGGCCGGTCGACGGTCCGGTCGGGGTCGCCGGCGGGCGCGTCGAGGGTGACGGAGGGGCCGCGGTCGCCGCCGAAGCCGCCCTCGCCGCGGACGAAGATCTGCGCGTCGTTGGTCCACAGCGGGCCCTCGGCGTCGGCGACGTCGGTGCGCATGACCAGGACCGCGGCCTTGCCCTTGTCGTGGACGGCGGCGATACGGCCGGTGGCGGTGGCGGTGCCCGCGGCCGGGATGGGGCGGTGGAGGGTCAGGCTCTGGCCGCCGTGCAGCACCCTGGCCAGGTCGACGTCGATGCCCGGCATGGCCAGTCCGCCGATCACGCCGGGGGAGCCGGCGCCCGCGACGGTGGCGAAGCTCGGCAGGACGTGCAGCCGGGACTCCAGGGTGTAGCGCAGCTCGTCCGGGTCGGTGGCGGGGCTGTCCTTGTCCGGGTCGGTGCCGGCGCCGATCCCCAGGTGGTAGAGCTGGACGTCCCGGTGGTCCCAGGTGATCTCGCCGGTCCGGGGTTCGGCCGCGAGGGCCTTCGCTGCGTCGATGGGCATGAGGCTCCTGAAACAGTGGCGGCGGAAGACCCCGGCGCGGACGTCCGCACCGTCGGCCGCACCGGGGTCGCTGCGAGCCGATCTAGAACGCGTTCCAGTCCGGCGCCCTCTGTATAGCCCAGCACTCCGCACTTGTGAAGGCTCCTGACGCCGCGTCAGCTCGGCGGAGGCCGGGACATTTGTCCTGCCGGAGTCCGTACATACGCCTCTGCCGGAGCGGGTGTCCGGCTTCGTAGTGTTCGATTCGTACGCTGGGCTGTCGCGCCGCCGGAGGGCGGCGACCGGCTGATCGGGGGAAACACGGACATGACATGGCGACGAAGAGCGCGGTGCCGGGTACGGACCTGGCGGACGGCACGCGACGAGTGGAAGGCGGAGCACGAGCGGTTCAAGGCCGCACGGCGGGCCACCGGCGGGAAGCGGGAATTCCCGGACGTCGACCACCCGGGCCCGCCCCCGAGCGGCTTCGCCCTGCTGCCGTGGCTGCTGATGGGCCTGGGATCCCTCTCCAATGTGCTCCAGGGCCGGACCCCGGACCCGTGGGTCGGCGGCCTGGGCCTGCTCGCCTTCAACTCCCTCTACGTCTACGTCACTTTCCGCTCCTTCGACCGCGCCAAGCGGGAGGCGGTGTCCACCCGGGTGGCGCTGGGGCTGATGGGCCTGCTGACCACAGGTCTCGCGCTCGGCTACGGCGGCGAGTGGCTGACGTTCTTCCCGCTGCTGGGACTGGCGACGGGCGCCTGTCTGCGCGGCCCGTGGCTCGGCCGCACGGGACTGCTGCTCGCCGTGTACGCGGGTGTCGTCTCCTACGTCCGCGGAGGCTGGGGGGAGGCGTCGGGCATCGGGTACGCCACCTTCATCTCCAGCATGGTGACCGCCGCGATCCTCAGCCTGTCGGAGGCCGTGCGGGAACTGCGGGACGCCCGTGAGGAGCTGGCCCGGCGCGCGGTGGAGAAGGAACGGCTGCGGTTCTCCCGCGATCTGCACGATCTGCTCGGGCACACCCTGTCGGTGATCGTGGTGAAGTCGGAGGCGGCCCGCCGGCTGGCGCCGCGCGACATGGACGCGGCGCTGGGACAGATCACCGACATCGAGTCGGTGGGCCGGCAGGCGCTCACCGAGATCCGCGAGGCGGTGACCGGCTACCGCGAGGGCAGCCTGGCCACCGAGCTGTCCCGGGCCCGCTCGGCCCTGTCCGCGGCGAGCGTGCGGCCGGTGGTCCGCCAGTCGGGGACGCCGCTCGACCCGCAGACCGAGGCGCTGCTCGGCTGGGTGGTGCGCGAGGCGGTCACCAACGTGGTCCGGCACAGCCGGGCGAGCCGCTGCGAGATCACCGTGGAGGGAGCCGCCGAGCGGGTCCGGCTGACGGTCGCGGACGACGGCACGGGCACCGCGGCCGCGGCGGACGCCCGCGAGGGCGTCGGCGGTACGGGGCTGAAGGGGCTGACCGAGCGCCTCGCGGCGGCGGGCGGCTCCCTCACGGCCGGCCCGGCGCCGCGCGGCGGCTTCACGGTCACCGCGGACCTTCCGGCCGGCGCCGACGAGCGGACGGCGTCCGCGGCCGCGGCCGCCGCGGACGGCTAGGGCGCCCAGGGCGAGCCGACGGACCAGCTGACGTCGTCCGTCCAGGACGTCCCGCTGTCGAAGTCGTGGGATCCGCCGTTGCTGGCTATGTACAGGTCGTGGTCGTAGTGGCGCAGGTATCTCGTCGGGTAGTTGTACGAGGCGAACGAGGTACCGGTGCCGCTCTTGCCGGTTCCCGGGCAGAAGGTGGCGTCGGCCCGGAACTGGCCGGTGCCGTCCATGGGCTGCCGGTAGAGGCGGTAGTCGTAGTGGCGCAGGAAGTCACCGGGGTAGTTCCGCGACTCGAAGGAGACGCAGGAGCCGTTCGCGAGACCCCGGCGGACGATCCAGGTGGCGTCGTTCTTGTCGAGGGACGAGCTGCTCGCCGTCACCGTGGAGAGGACGCCCGCGTCGTTCCGGTGGCGGACATAGCCGTTCGTGCAGCAGGAGGTCGTGGCGCGCAGCGAGATCTCCGAGCCGGGGCTCAGCGTGCCGGTGCCGCCGGTCGGGCCGCCGTAGCCGACGGAGACGATGTTCGCCTGGACGGCGTTGTCGGCGGCGTCGGTCGGGATGCCCGAGGTCATCACGCCCTCGAAGAAGGACCCGATGGAGCCGTTGCTGTTGTCCCCGCCGGTACCGAGGACGATGGCGCCTTCCTGACGCATCGGCGCGTATCCGCCGGCGGTCGGCTCACCCCCGGAATAGGTGGTGGTCAGCCCGCCCGACCGGGCGTTTCCGTACTTCAGCGCGAAATGGTCCTGGCCGTTGTTCTTCAGCAGCGCGGTCACGAACGGCAGCGGCCCGGTGCCGGTGTTCGCGGTGTTCCTGCTGTAGCCGGCGTCGGACTGGAACAGCCCGTTCTCCAGGTCGGCCTGCACCCACGGGCCTTGGCCGTAGCAGGGGGCGAACCAGCACTCGGTGCCGAAGTTGATGGCGTCCATGTGGCCGTTGCCGGTGTCCATGTTGTTGGTCTCGGCGTTGCCGTAGTCGAAGCAGCAGCGGTTGTTGACGTGCGTGCCCGAGGTGACCATGTACATCCCCTCGGCCTGCCCGTTCACGGCCACGCCCGAGGTGGAGTTGTCCCGGTAGCCCATGCCGGCGGAGATCTCCAGGCCGTAGACCTGGTGGCCGCCGGCGGTCACCGGCAGGGCGTCCGCGGGTGCCCCCACGTCGGCGGCCCCGGCTCCGCCCGCTCCCTCGATCGTGAGGTCGTTGTGGCGCGGGGACTGGTCGTAGATCTCGGTGACGACGCAGGTCGTGCCGGAGCAGAAGGAGTCCTGGGCGGCGGCGTCGGCGTACCCGCCGGCGACCTGAGGGCCGATGTTCGCGACGGCCCGGTCCGAGGCCCGCTGCACCTGGTACAGCGGGCCGCCGTACGACGCGTACAGCGCCCGGACCATGCTGTGCGCGGCGACGCAGGGGGTGCCGGCGGCGCCGTAGAGATCGCAGGGCAGCGCGTTCGCGGCGGCGGCCGGGGGCGCGCCGGTGCCGAGCAGCAGCGCGGCGAGCGCGGCACAGACGGCGAGGACGGAGAGAAGAGCGCGGGGGGTTCTCAGGAGCACGGTGCACCTCGGGTTCGTCGGGGGCGGTGCGGTCGTCGGTCCCTTGCGTCCGATATCCCGAACGGCGTTCGATCGAAATACCGAACCTTTTCCTCTGTGGAATTACCGGGGATTCCTGGAAATGCAGAGGCGATTGTTTTGGCCCCCTCGGGAATCGTCAACCCCCGCGGCAGCCGAAAAGGGGGAGTCTTTGACCGGCGGCGGCCCGGGCGGCGGACGACGGCGGGAGGACTTCCCTCTTCCGCGGCGGGGGCGGGACGCCCGGCACGGCCACCGGGCCCGGGGCGCCGCCGTACTCTGACCCCATGAACGAGATGCCCCGGGGCCATCGGCCCGCCACGTGCATCCGGGTACTGCTCGCCGAGGACCAGGGCATGATGCGCGGCGCGCTCGCCCTACTGCTCGGCATGGAGGCGGACATCGAGGTCGTGGCCCAGCTGGGCGCGGGCGACGGCATCGTGGACGCCGTGCTCGCCCACCGGCCGGACGTGGCCCTGCTCGACATCGAACTGCCGGGCATGAGCGGGCTGGACGCGGCCGCCGAGCTGCGGGAGCAGGCGCCCGACTGCCGGGTGCTGATCCTCACCACCTTCGGCCGGCCCGGTTATCTGCGCCGGGCCATGGAGGCCGGTGCGGCCGGATTCCTCGTCAAGGACGGGCCGGTGGAGGAGCTGGCCGCGGCGATCCGCCGCGTGCTCACCGGGGAGACCGTGGTGGATCCGGCGCTGGCCGCCGCCGCGCTCAGCGCCGGGCCCAGTCCGCTGACCGCCCGCGAGCGCGAAGTGCTGAACGCGTCGGCGGACGGGGCGACCGTCGCCGACATCGCCGCGCGGCTCCGGCTCTCCGAGTCCACCGTCCGCAACTACCTCTCCGCGGCGATCGGCAAGACCGGCACCCGCAACCGGGCGGAGGCGGTCCGGGAGGCCCGGCAGCAGGGGTGGCTGTGAGCGGAGCCGCCCCCGCGGCGGGTCACTTCGTCACTTTGGCCTCCTTCAGGGCCGTCCCCTCGGGGGCGACGCACACGAACCAGTTCCCTCCCGGATAGCCGGCCACCGGGCGGATCAGCGAGGAGCTGTCATGGGCGGCGGGAATGGGGCCCTCCGGACGGGCCGCGGTGGACCGGCCGTCCTTCCAGCGGCAGGTGACCTCCCGGGCGGACTTCGCCACATGACCGACCACCAGCCGGAAGGGACCCTTGGGGTCGATCCCCTCCAGGTTGACGGCGGCTGCCTGGAGGTCGGTGCCCGAGAGCCGGTCGATCCGCTCGACCGTGTCGAACATGACCACCACGGAAGGGTCGTCGCCGTAGGACCGGACGGAGAAGTACGAGGTCTTGCCGACCAGGCCGGCGGCCTTGTCCACGGCCGGCCGCAGACCCATCTGCCGCATGGCGTCGAACTGCCGGCCCGCCTCCCGCGCGTCACGCGGCGCGCCCCACACCTGGACCCAGACCCGCCACTCCTTGCCGTGCTCGGTCCCCCGCGCCAGCTCCGTCTGCTGCGGGTCGTACACATGCCGCTGCTCGGCGGACGCCGGCCCGGACGCCATCGGCGCCTCCCGGTCCCCGTGCTCCCCGGGCAGCCCGGCGAAGGCCAGCGTCGCTCCCGTCGACCCCGCCAGCACCAGGGTCGTGGCCGCCGCCACCGCCCAGCGCCGCGCCCGCCGGCGCCGGCCCCCGCGGATGACGGCCTGGACCGGGGCTATGCCGATCTCGACCTCGTCCGCCGCGTCCGCGAGCAGGAGGCCGATGTCCGTCTGCGTCATGTCGTGGTTCTCCCGGTTCACGCTCATCACTTCCGCCCTCCGTGCGTCACCGTCTCCGCCAGTGCCGGTATGGCGCGGAGTTTCGCGATCCCCTTGGCCGTGTTGCTCTTCACCGTGCCGACCGAGCAGCCCATGGCCTCCGCCACCTGTGTCTCCGTCAGGTCCTCCCAGTAGCGCAGGACGACCGCCGCCCGCTGGCGCGGCGGCAGTTGCGCGAGCGCCTTCAGCAGGGTGCTGCGGTCATCGGCCTGGGCGATCCGGTCGCCCGTGTCGGCCACCTCGCGCACCAGGCCGGAGTCGTCCTTCGGCGCCAGGAACTCCCTGAGTTTCCTGCGGTGCCTGCGCGCGTGACCGTTGATCATCACGCGCCGTACGTACGCCTCCGGATCGTCGGCCGCGCCGACCCGGCGCCAGGCCACGAAGACCTGTTCGAGCGTCGACTGGACCAGGTCCTCGGCCGCGTGCTGCTCCCCCGTGAGCAGAAATGCCGTACGCATCAACCGCGGCCAGCGGCCGACCACGAAGCTCTGGAACTCCTCGTTCCGAGTCTGCTTCCCGTCCCCCATGGGCACCTCCTAGATATTCAAAGGAGGCCATGGGCCGCCCGGACCGTTGCCCCGGTCCGCGGAACTCGAAGATTTTTCTCCGCGCCGCGTCCTGCACCCGCCGCGTCCTGCACCCACCCCGCCCTGCACCCGCCTCGCCCTGCACCGGCCCCGCCCGCACCCACCCCGTCCTGCACCGGGCCCGCCTGCACCCACCCCGTCCTACACCGCCCGCAGCACCGTCACCACCGCCGCGCCGCCCAGCCCGATGTTGTGCGCGAGCCCCACCCGCGCCCCCGGCACCTGCCGCTCGCCCGCCGTGCCGCGCAGCTGCCACACCAGCTCGGCCGTCTGCGCCAGACCGGTCGCGCCCAGCGGGTGGCCCTTGGAGATGAGCCCGCCGGACGGGTTCACCACCCACCGGCCGCCGTAGGTCGTCGCGCCCGACTCGACCAGCCCGCCCGACTCCCCCGGCGCGCACATGCCGAGCGCCTCGTACGTCAGCAGTTCGTTGACGGAGAAGCAGTCGTGCAGCTCGATCACGTCCACGTCCTCGATGCCGAGCCCGGCGCGGTCGTACACCCGGCGTGCCGCCTCCCGGGACATCGGCTGCCCGACGACGTCGATGCACGAGCCCGACGCGAAGGACTCCGCGGTGTCGGTGGTCATGGCCTGGGCGACGATCTCGACCAGGCCGGTCAGGGAGCGCTCCTCGGCGAACCGCTCGGACACCACCACGGCCGCCGCCGCGCCGTCCGAGGTCGGTGAGCACTGGAGCCTGGTGAGCGGCCGGTGGACCGGGCGCGCGGCGAGGATCTCGTCGACCTCGTAGACGTCCCGGAACTGGGCGTAGGGGTTGTGCGCCGAGTGCCGGTGGTTCTTGGCGGCGACCGCGGCGAGCTGGGCCTCGGTGGTGCCGTACCTCGCCATGTGCTCGCGGGCGGCGTCCCCGAAGATCTGCGCGGTCGGCGGGCTCGCCTCGAAGCCGTGCCGGGCGGCCATGACGCCGTAGTGCCGGGCCACGGGGGAGGCGGAGAAGTCGCCGCCGTCGGCGCCCGCGCCGAGCGCGCCCTTGCGCATCTTCTCGAAGCCGAGCGCGAGCACGCAGTCGCCGGCCCCGCCCTCCACCAGCTGCCGGGCCAGCATGAGCGCGGTGGCGCCGGTCGCGCAGTTGTTGTTGACGTTGTAGACGGGCACGCCGGTCAGGCCGAGTTCGTAGACGGCCCGCTGGCCGGCGGTGGAGGGCTGGAAGCAGTAGCCGATGGGAACCTGTTCCACGTCTTCGTAGGCGATGCCGGCGTCCGCGAGCGCCGCTCCGCCCGCCTCGCGCACCATGTCCCAGTACTGCCATTCACGGGTCTCGGGCTTCTCGAACCTGGTCATCCCGACCCCGGCGACATAGGCCTTCATGGCGCGCAGACTAGAACGTGTTCCACCAAGAGGCCAGCCTCATGACGCCGCATCAGATACCCATGGAAGGGTCAAGATTTCATTAGGGGCCCGAAGCAACGGAATAGTTGCCTGTGCATACGAGGTTTACCCGGAACTTATGACACGCGGAAGGCCTCACCCCATGACAGACGCGACGACCGATCAGCCCACCCGGAGAGCGGGTGGCGCCGTGGTACCGGTGCTCGCCTTCGCGGGCATCGTGGTCGCGGTGATGCAGACGCTGCTCGTGCCGGTCATCAAGGATCTGCCGCAGCTGCTGGACACCGCCCCGAGCAACGCCACCTGGGTCCTCACCTCGACGCTGCTGTCCGGCGCCGTCGCCACCCCCATCATGGGCCGGCTCGGCGACCTGTACGGCAAGCGCCGCATGCTCGTCCTCAGCCTCGCCGTGATGGTGGTGGGCGCCCTGGTCAGCGCGCTCACCAGCCAGCTGCTCATCATGATCGCGGGCCGTACCCTCCAGGGCTTCGCCATGGGCGCGATCCCCCTCGGCATCGGCCTGATGCGCGACATGCTGCCGCGCGAGAAGCTCGGCTCGGCCATGGCCCTGATGAGTTCCTCGATCGGCGTCGGCGGCGGCCTCGCGCTGCCCGCCGCGGCTCTCGTCGCCCAGCACGCGAACTGGCACGCCCTGTTCTACGGCGCGGCCGGCCTCGGCGTGCTCGCCATCGTCCTCACCCTCCTCGTCGTCCCCGAGTCCCCGATGCGCGCCGAGGGCACCTTCGACCTGCTCGGCGCGCTCGGCCTGTCCACCGGCCTGGTGCTGCTCCTGCTGCCCATCACGAAGGGCAGCGACTGGGGCTGGTCCTCGGGCACCACGCTCGGCCTGTTCGCCGCCTCGGTCGTCGTGCTCCTGCTGTGGGGCCTGTACGAGCTGCGCGTCCAGGCGCCCCTGGTCGACCTGCGCACCACCGCCCGTCCGGCCGTCCTCTTCACCAACCTCGCGTCGATCATGGTCGGCGTGGCGTTCTACGTCGTCTCGCTGGTCCTGCCCCAGCTGCTCCAGCTGCCCGCGGCCACGGGCTACGGCCTCGGCCAGTCCATGGTCGTCGCGGGCCTGTGCGTCGCCCCGCTGGGCCTGACGATGATGTTCACGGCGCCGGTCTACGCCCGGCTGTCCGCCAAGTACGGCCCGAAGACCACCCTGATCATCGGCCTGCTGATCATCGCGCTCGGCTACGGCGGCGGCCTCGGCCTGATGGACGCGGCCTGGCAGACGGTCGTCACCTCGGTCGTCCTCGGCGCCGGCATCGGCCTCGCCTACTCCTCGCTGCCCGCGCTGATCGTCGGCGCGGTCCCCGCCTCGGAGACCGGCGCGGCCAACGGCCTGAACACCCTGATGCGGTCCATCGGCACGTCGGTGTCGAGCGCCGTCATCGGCATGGTGCTGGCCAACACGGCGAACAACGTGGGCGGCGTCGCGATCCCGACCATGCACGGCTTCCGGGTCTCCTTCCTGATCGCCACGGCCGCCGTCGCGGTGGGCCTGCTGCTGGCGCTGTTCCTGCCGAAGGCCGGCCGCCCGGCGCAGCACACGCAGCTGCGGGCGAGCAGCGAGGAGGACGCGGTGCTGGAGCGGGCCGAGGAGGCGCTGCGGGGCTTCCGCGGCCGGGTGCTCGGCGCGGACGGCGCCCCGGTCGCCCGGGCCAAGGTGACACTGATCGACCGGCGGGGGCGGCAGGCGGGGGCGACGCTCTCCGAGGCGGACGGCAGCTATGTGCTGACGGTGCCGGCCGAGGGGGCGTACGTGCTCGCCGCCCGGGCCGAGGGGCACGGGCCGCTCGCCTCCTCCGCCACGCACTCCGGTCACGAGGAGGCGGTCGACCTGGACCTCTCCCTGCCGGGTGAGACGGTGACCGCGTAACCCAAGGAGTGCCGCGGACTCGTGACCCACAGAGCGCCGCGGACTCGTGACCCAGAGAGCGCCGCGGACTCGTGACCCACAGAGCGCCGCGGACTCGTGACCCACGGAGTGCCGCGGACTCGTGACCCACGGAATGCCGGTGTGTGTGCCGCGGTGTGCCGTCCGGCGGCCGCGGCGCCCTCGTGGCCGGTCGCGCCACGCGGCGCCGCCGCACCGCCGTCCGGCGCGGCCCCGCCCCCTCTGCCACCGCACCCCCCGTCACCCACCTGGCCGGGGGTGCGGCAGCATGGGCGGCCGGACAGTCGTACGAGGAAAGGCCCGCCATGCCCGCGCACGCCCCCAAGCCCGAGATCCTGGCCGCGTTCGAGGCTGCCAAGGGGTTCATGCCCGTGGACGAAGGGCTGGCGCTGTACGCCGCGGCGGTGGAGGCCGGGCGGCTGGGGCTGCCGCTGATGGAGATCGGCACCTACTGCGGCCGCTCCACGATCCTGCTCGCCGACGCCGCCCGCGCGGCCGGGGTCACCGCGCTCACCGTCGACCACCACCGCGGCAGCGAGGAGCAGCAGCCCGGCTGGGACTACCACGACCCGGAGACGGTCGACCCGGAGATCGGGCTGATGGACACGCTCCCCGCCTTCCGGCGCACGCTGTTCGCGGCGGGGCTGGAGGAGCACGTCGTGGCGCTGGTCGGCCGGTCGCCGCAGATCGCCGCGGTCTGGAACTCCCCGCTCGGTCTCGTGTTCATCGACGGCGGCCACACCGACGAGCACGCCGGCGCCGACTACGAGGGCTGGGCCACCCATGTGGCCGAAGGCGGGTTGCTCGTCATCCACGACGTCTTCCCGCACCCGGAGGACGAGTTCACGGGCCAGGCGCCGTACCGGGTCTACCTGCGGGCCCTCGGATCCGGGGCGTTCACCGAGGTTTCGGCCGCCGGCTCGCTGCGAGTCCTGCGGCGAACGGGAGCGGGGATCTGAGCCCCCGGTTAGAGTCGCAGACGTGTCCTACGCAGGCCCCGAATTCGATCCCCCGCAGCCCCGCCGGCCCCGGCGGGGCCCGCTGACCGTGGCGCTCGCCGCGCTGGTGCCCGGCGCGTTGCTCGGCTGGATGGTGTACGAGGCGGCGGGCGGCGGCGACGCGGACCACGCGGCGCCCTCCGCGTCCTCCACGCCGGTCCCCCGGACGTCCCCGGCGTCCCCCCGCCCGGCGGCCCCGGGCACCTCCCCCGACGACGGCAAGGTGTCCGCCTCGCCCTCCGCCCGGCCGGACGCCACCGGCCCGCTCAAGGGGAAGGTCGTCGTCGTCGACCCGGGGCACAACCCGGGCAACTTCCGGCACACGGCGGAGATCAACCGTCAGGTGGACATCGGCACCAACAGCAAGGAGTGCGACACCACCGGTACGTCCACCAACGACGGCTACACCGAAGCGCAGTTCACGCTCGACGTGGCACACCGGCTGCGGACCCTCCTCGAACGGCAGGGCGCCACGGTGAAGATGACCCGTGACGGCGACAGCCCGGCCTGGGGGCCGTGCGTGGACGAGCGGGCCCGGATCGGCAACGAGGCACACGCGGACGCGGCGATCTCCATCCACGCCGACGGCTCCGCCGAGGGCGACCGCGGCTTCCACGTCATCCTGCCGGGGTCGGTGCACGCGGGCGCCGCGGACACCCGCGGCATCGTCGGTCCGTCCCGTGACCTCGGGGTGCGCGTCGCGGGCGACTTCCTGCGCAAGACCGGCGAGCCACCCTCCAACTACCTGGGCGAAGGTACCGGTCTCGTCACGCGCACGGATCTGGGCGGTCTCAATCTGTCAACGGTTCCCAAGGTCTTCATCGAGTGCGGCAACATGCGCGATAGCAAGGACGCGGCACTGCTGACCAGCGGCGCCTGGCGGCAACAGGCGGCGCAAGGGATCTCTGAGGGAATCGTGAGCTTCCTGCGCGAGTCGTGACCGGCGGGCGGAACCGGCCGGACAGCCGGATCTTGCGGGCGATAGTGTCTACGACGACGAGACGACCTACGAAGGACCTGAAGTGAATATCCGCTCCCTCACTAGAGGCGACGGCGTGGTGATCGGAGCAGCGGTGTTGCTGTTCATCGCGTCGTTCCTCGACACGTACGACACCAACGGCAGCGACATCCCCAACGCCTGGGACAACCTCGGCCTGGTGATGAGCATGTACGTCGGCGGCATCGTCGGCGCGGTCCTGATCGTCCTCGCCCGTGCCCTTCCGCAGCCGCGCAAGGTCCTGGGCCTCGACCTCGGCCAAGTCGGCGTCGCCTTCACGATTCTCGCCGCGTGGACGTCGTTCTGGACGATCGTCGACCCGCTGGGCGCCCTCGACGAGAACGAGTTGTTCAAGGTCGACGCCGGTTCCGGACTGATCCTGGGTCTCATCGCCGCTCTGGTGCTGGCCGCCGCCGCCGTCGCCACCCCGCTGGTCCCCGCCCTTCAGGCCGCGCTGGTCCCGGCTGCCAAGCCGGCCGCTCCGCAGCCCTACGGCGCCCAGCCGCCCGGTGGTTACGGCTACCCGGGTGCCCAGCCGCAGCAGCCTTACGGCGCCCAGCCGCAGCCGGGCCAGCCGTTCGGGCAGCCGCAGCCGCCGGCCGCGCAGGCCGCTCCGGCCGCGGGCGCCCCGGCGGGCGCCCCGGCGCCGGGTGCTCCGGCCGCGCAGCCTCCGGCCGGGGACTTCTCGCCGTTCTGGTTCGCCGTGCCGGTGCCCCGTCAGCTGTTCGCGGAGGACGGATCGCCGAACCCGATCGCCGAACTGGCCCCGGGCACTTGGTACCTGGCCGTCGAGCAGCGCGGTGCCACGCTGATCGCGCAGACCCAGGACGGCCGCCGTGGCGTGCTGCAGGACACCTCCGGCATCCAGCGCGGCTGAGCCCCACCGCCGTACCGCACCGGCCCCTCGCCCTTCCGGGCGGGGGGCCGTTGTCGTACAGTCGCCTCCCCGGCTGGTATCTGAGGGTACGTCAGGAGGCAGGTGTATGCGGCTCGGTCTGGCACTCGGTTACTGGGGGCGTGGTCCGGACGCCGGTCAGGTGCCGCTCGCGCTGGAGGCGGAGCGGCTCGGGTACGACTCCGTGTGGACGGCGGAGTCCTGGGGGTCGGACGCCTTCACCCCGCTCACCTGGATCGCCGCGCGGACGTCGACGATCAGGCTGGGCACGGCGGTTGCCCAGATGGCCGCGCGGTCGCCGGCCGCCACCGCGATGCACGCGCTCACCCTGGACCACCTCTCCGGCGGACGCGTGCTGCTCGGGCTCGGGCTGTCGGGGCCGCAGGTGGTGGAGGGCTGGTACGGCCGCCCCTTCCCCAAGTCGCCGCTGACCGCGACCCGGGAGTACGTGGACGTGGTACGGCAGGTGCTGCGCCGGGAGGCGCCGGTGACGGTGGACGGGCGGTTCCACCCGCTGCCGTACCGGGGGCCGGACGGCACCGGGCTCGGCAAGCCGCTGAAGCCGATCACCCATCCCCTGCGCCGCGACCTGCCCGTGCTGCTCGGCGCCGAGGGACCCCGGAACGTCGCCCAGACCGCCCGGATCGCCGACGGCTGGCTGCCGCTGTACTGGGCACCCGGCCGGCCCGAGGTGTACGGGGACGTGGTGCGGGAGTTGCCCAAGGGGTTCCTGGTGGCCCCGATGGCCCGGGTGAAGGTCTGCGACGACGTGCCGGAGGGGCTGCTGCCCGTCAAGGCCATGCTCGGCTTCTACATCGGCGGGATGGGGCACGCGGCCCGCAACTTCCACGCCGAGCTGATGGCACGCATGGGGTACGAGGAGGAGGCCCGGCGGATCCGGGAACTGTTCCTCGCCGGACGCCGGGAGGAGGCCGTGCTGGCCGTGCCGGACGCCTTCGCCGACGAGATCTCGCTGGTCGGCCCGCGTGAACGCATCGCCGAGCGGCTGGAGTTGTGGCGCGCGGGGCCGGTGACGGACCTGCTGGCCCTGTCACCGGACCCGCACACGCTGCGGGTGCTCGCGGAGCTGAACGCCTAGCCCTTGGCCAGCTGGGCGGACGTGGGCACCTGGTTCTTCACCGGCGCGCCCGCGCTCTGCCCCGCGTCCTTGACCCGGTCGATGATGTCGCCGAAGGAGCCCGCCGCGCTCTCGTCGCCCTTGCGGAGCTTGGACGCCAGGTTCTTCAGGGCGTCGATGCCGGCGCCGAGCGGCGCGATGGCCTTGGCGAGCGTCGGATCGCCCTGGGCGTTGCGCTGGGCCGCCTTGAGCCGGTTGTAGGCGAAGGCACCGGCGAGGCCGGCCTTGATCAGGGCGGTCCTGCGGCCCTTGGCGCCCTTCTTGAACTTGCCGGCCTTCCAGGGCTTCACGATCCACTGGTAGACGGCGCCGGCGGCGAGGCCCGCGTTGGCCACGAAGCGGGTCTTGGCGAGCTTCTGGCGTTCGACGGACGCGGAGGGGCTGGGACTGGGGCTGTCGGCGGCGGGCACGGCTTGCGCCGCCGCGCGGTCCTTCGTACTGCTCTTCTCGCCGCCGCCGCAGGCGGTGGCTCCGGCCACCAGGGCGCAGCACAGGGTGAGCGCCACGAAGAGGCGCCGTATCGGTACGGGCACGGGGTCCTCCCGACGTGTCCTCCCCGAGCGGTCTGCTTCCTCCGGCAGCCTCGCCCGGGGCGGCAGGATCCGCCACTCGGGGGACGCCGTCCGGGTGCCCGGACTTGTTTCACCGCTCGGGAAGCGGCAATCCGAAGAACATGTCTCGATATCGCACTGGCGCGAATCAGGCCGGGACGGTCATAGCGATCGTCGCCGACGTCATGGCCTTCATACTCGGCCTGTGGATCCTGATGTACCTGCTGGACGCGAACCGGGCCAACAGCCTGGTCCAGTTCGTGCACGACACCGCCGCCTGGCTGGCCGGCTGGTCCCACGACCTCTTCACGTTCGACGAGGCGTGGGCCCGTGTGGTCGCCGGATACGGCCTCGCCGCCGTGGTCTACCTGTTCGTCGGCCACGCGGTCGCCAACCGGATGCACCGGCACTGACGGCCCTTCCGTCGCCGCCGGCAGGGGCCGGCGGCGACGGAGGCGCGGGCGCCGGCGGCGGTGTGGGTCAGGCGCAGCAGTCCGGGTCCAGGCCGGCCGGCAGGTGTTCGCCGCCGAACACCGCGCAGGTGGCCTCGTGGCCGCCCAGCGCGGCCACGGCCAGGAGCAGGGAGCCCGCCGTCCAGGTGGTCAGTTCGCGGGGCCAGATCGCGTCGTCCTCGAAGACGTAGCCCGTCCAGTAAAGGCCGCTCTCGGGATCCCGCAGGTGCTGGATGGACTGGAGGATCTCCAGGGCCCGGTCGGACTCGCCCATCGCCCACAGGGCCAGGGCGAGTTCGCTGGACTCGCCGCCGGTCACCCAGGGGTTGGGGATCACGCAGCGCACGCCCAGGCCGGGGACGACGAAGCGGTCCCAGGACTCCTCGATGCGGGCCTTGGCCTCCGCCCCGGTGAGCGCGCCGCCGAGGACCGGGTAGTACCAGTCCATCGAGTAGCGGTCCTTGTCGAGGAAGCGCTCGGGGTGCCGGCGGATCGCGTGGCGCAGCGCACCGGCCGCCAACTCCCAGTCCGGCTGCGGCTCTTCGCGCTGCTCGGCGATGGCGAGCGCGCAGCGCAGCGCGTGGTGGACGGAGGAGCTGCCGGTGAGGAGGGCGTCGGCCGTGGGCGTGCCGTCGTCCTCGCGCCGCCAGCCGATCTGGCCGCCGGGCTGCTGGAGCCGCAGCACCCACTCGACGGCCGCGTAGACGGTCGGCCACAGCCGGTCCAGGAACGTGTCGTCGCCCGTGGACAGGTAGTGGTGCCAGACGCCGACGGCTATGTAGGCGACGAAGTTGGACTCGCGGGCGCGGTCGGTGACGTCGTCGTGGGCGCCGTCGGCGTAGGCGGCGTACCAGGAGCCGTCCTCGTTCTGGTGCCGGGCCAGCCAGTCGTACGCCCGCTCGGCGGCCTCGTGCTCGCCGGCCGCGTCCAGGGCCATGGCGGCCTCGGTGTGGTCCCAGGGGTCCAGGTGGTGCCCGCGGAACCACGGCAGGGCGCCGTCCTCCCGCTGCACGCCGAGGATGCCGGCGACGGTCGCGGCGGCCTGCTCGGCGGTGAGGACCCCGGGCAGGACGAGGTGTTCTGTCCGGGGGGTGGTCACCGGGCGGCCGCCTCTTCGGCCAGCCGCGGCAGGTGCGGCTTGGTCGCGTAGACCACGAAGCTCTTGCCGATCAGCGGGTTCAGCGCCTGCTCGGCGACCCGCGTGGCGAGCGGCTTCTTCATGATGTCCCAGACCAGCAGCTTGTGGTACGCCCGCACCGGCAGCGCCTTGTCGTTGTCGACGCCGAACGCGCACTTCAGCCACCAGTACGGCGAGTGCAGGGCGTGCGCGTGGTGGCTGCCGTACGGCTTCAGGCCCGCCTCGCGGACCCTGGCGACCAGTTCGTCGGCCTTGTAGATGCGGATGTGGCCGCCCTCGACCTCGTGGTAGGCGTCGGACAGCGCCCAGCAGACCTTCTCGGGGCCGTAGCGCGGCACGGTGATCGCGATGCGCCCGCCGGGCCTCAGCACGCGCACCATCTCGGCGAGCACGCCCTTGTCGTCGGGGATGTGCTCCATCACCTCGGAGATGATGACGACGTCGAAGGACTCGTCGGGGAAGGGGAGGGCCAGGGCGTCGCCCTCCATCGCCGTGGCGGTGGCGCCCTCGGGGGCCTCCCCCGCCTCCTTCATCGCCGCGAACCACTTGGCGACCTCGCGGATCTCCTCGCCGTTCTGGTCCAGGGCCACGACCTGGGCGCCGCGCCGGTAGCACTCGAAGGCGTGCCGGCCGGCCCCGCAGCCGAGGTCCAGGACACGGTCGCCCGGGGCGAGCGGGAACCGGGAGAAGTCGACGGTCAGCACGTGGCCCTGCTTTCGGAGGAGACGCCTGCAACACTTGCCGCAGCCGCGGAGCGGCCGGGGGTCTGGGCCGCGGAGCGGCCGGGGTCCGCGGCGGCGCGGCGCGGGGGCCGGCCCGCGGTGCGGGCGACGGCCTCGCGGTAGTGGGCCACGGTCCCCTCGGCGGCGCGGGCCCAGGTGAAGCGGTCGAGCACGCGCTCGCGGCCGGCGTGGCCGAGCCGCGCCCGCAGCTCCGCATCGCCGAGCAGCCGGCCCAGCGCGGCGGCCAGCGCCCCCGCGTCGCCGGGCGGCACGGCCAGGCAGGTCTCTCCGTCGCGGCCCGCGACCTCGGGGATCGCGCCGCCGGTGGTGGCGACCAGCGGGGTGCCGGTGGCCATGGCCTCGGCGGCGGGCAGCGAGAAGCCCTCGTAGAGGGAGGGCACGCAGGCGACCTGCGCGGACCGGATCAGGTCGACCAGTTCGGCGTCGGAGATGCCCTTGACGAAGTCCACGGCGCCTTCGAGGCCGTACCGCTCGATCGCCTGCGCGACGGGCCCCTCCTGCGGGCGCTTGCCGACGACGACGAGGTGGGCGGCGGGGTGCTCGGTGCGCAGCTTGGCGAGCGCCTCCACGAGGTACACCAGCCCCTTGAGGGGGACGTCCGCGCTGGAGGTGGTGACGATCCGGCCCGGCACCTCGGGCACGGCGGGATTCGGCGCGAACAGGTCGGTGTCGGCGCCGATGTGGACGACATGAATCCGGTCGTTCCGGACACCGAGGTGGTCCTCGATCTCCTGGCGGGAGCTGCCGGAGACGGTGAGGACCGAGGGCAGGCGGCGGGCGACGCGCTTCTGCATGCGGGTGAAGGCGTACCAGCGGCGCACCGAGTAGCGGCGCTGCCAGGTGTCGGCGGCGTCCAGCTCCAGCCGCCGGTCCACGGTGATGGGGTGGTGGATCGTGGTGACCAGGGGGGCGCCGATGTCGCCCAGCAGCCCGTAGCCCAGGGTCTGGTTGTCGTGGACGACGTCGAACTCGCCGCGGCGGGCGCGCAGATGGTGGCGGGCGCGGAGGGAGAAGGTCAGCGGCTCGGGGAAGCCGCCGGTCCACATGGTGCCGACTTCCAGGGCGTCGATCCAGTCCCGGTACTCGTCCCGCTTCGGGGTGCGGAAGGGGTCGGGCTGACGGTAGAGGTCGAGGCTGGGCAGCTCGGTCAGCTTCAGCCGTCCGGCGTAGTCCACGCCCTCGTCGAGGACGGGGTACGGCTGCGATCCGATGACCTCGACCCGGTGGCCGAGGCGGGCCAGCTCGCGCGAGAGGTGCCGTACGTAGACACCCTGCCCCCCGCAGAACGGGTTCCCTTTGTAGGTGAGGAGCGCGATGTCGAGCGGTCGCTCGCCGTCGGACGCGGGGTCCTCCTGGGCACCCGCTTCCCGGGCCTCAGCGGTCACTCCGTGCCCCCTTCTGCCTGCACTGTCCCGCGAGACTAGCCGGGACGCTAATCTAGAACAAGTTTCAGACTTGATCGTTCAAGAGGCTCTGAATCTACCGGCAGGTAGGGGCGCTGTGAGCAGTGGATCAGGTGATTCGCGCCACGGCGCGCGGCCCTGCCATGCTGGTTGATCACGAGCCCTACAGCCGCCCTCACCGACTGTCACGGAACGGGACCCATGCCTGCGGAAGCCAGTACCTCGCGACCGGCCTCGCCGCCTCTCACCGAGCGGCAGGAGGCCCGTCGCCGCCGGATCCTGCACGCCAGCGCCCAGCTGGCCAGCAGGGGCGGGTTCGACGCCGTGCAGATGCGCGAGGTGGCGGAATCCTCCCAGGTGGCCCTGGGCACCCTCTACCGCTACTTCCCGTCCAAGGTGCACCTGCTGGTGGCCACCATGCAGGACCAGCTGGAGCACATGCACGGCACCCTGCGCAAGAAGCCGCCGGCGGGGGACACGGCCGCCGGGCGGGTCGCCGAGACCCTGATGCGGGCCTTCCGGGCGCTCCAGCGCGAGCCGCACCTGGCCGACGCGATGGTCCGCGCGCTCACCTTCGCCGACCGCAGCGTGTCGCCCGAGGTCGACCAGGTCTCCCGCCAGACGACGGCGATCATCCTGGACGCGATGGGGCAGGCGGACCCCACCCCCGAGCAGTTGTCCGCGGTCCGGGTCATCGAGCACACCTGGCACTCGGCCCTGATCACCTGGCTCTCCGGCCGGGCCTCCATCGCGCAGGTGAAGATCGACATCGAGACGGTGTGCCGCCTGATCGACCTGACGGAGCCGCCGGCCCGCCCGTGATCACCCCCGCCGCCGGCGGCGCAGGGCACCCAGGAGCTGGGCGAGCACCGCGCGGGCGGCGGTACGCCGGGCCGGGCGGCGGGACCACACGGCGGGCAGGACGACACCGGCGTAGACGGCGAGGAAGACGAGCGCGGCGAGCAGGACGGGCAGCTGAAGGGGAACCGGCAGCTGAGAGGTCATGGCGTTCCCTCCGGAACGGACGGCCGACGAGATGCACGACGACCATCGCTCCCGCGGACCCCGCCCCGGCCGAACCCCGACGCACCCCGAACCCCCGGCGAGAAACCGCAGGCCGGCCGGCCCCTCTTCGGCACACCCGCCGAACCGTGCCGAACGCCGCCGGTGTCCGCACCGCTCCGAAGACCAGGAACGCGAAGGACCCGGAAAGCGAAGGACCTGGAACGCGAAGGACCCGGAACGCGAAAGACCTACGAGACGGGTTCCCTTCGCCGGCATGGTCCGGATCAGGTGATGGGGGTCGCCGTCGGACCCTACTGCTGTCCTTCGGCCTCTCAGCCCTACCGTCGCTGTCGGCCCGGGCGGATGCTTGTGCGTCTCGCCTGAGTCGGCTACTCCGGTTGGACTCCCTCACTCGCCTCGTAGGCTGATACCAGCATAGAACGGATACGGCATGACGGAACCCGCCAATTCACACCATTTACGAACAGGTTCCTCGCCGTGACGCCCGAGCCGTGACGGCCCCCGCCTCACGCGTGCTCACGCCTGCTCACGCGCGCTCCGCCGCCTCCAGACCGTCCCAGCCGCGCCCCGCCGACGACGCCGCGGCCCACTGGTCCAGCAGACGTCGGGCCTCCTCCTCCGGAGCCGCCAGGCACACCCGCTGGCTGCCCGCGTGGACCTGCCGTTCCCGCTCGTGCGTGCCCTCGCTGCAGCAGGCGCACAGCAGCTCGAAGCTGCTCGCGGGTTCGGCGCCGTAGTCCTGCCCGGAGAACAGCTCGACCAGGGCGTCGACGTCGGCGGCCTCGCCCGCGTGCACCGTCACCGTGAGCGTCGGCAGGTCGGAGGACTCGAAGAGGAGGAGTTCGTCGAAGACCGGGTACTCACGGCCGTCGACGATCCGGCGGCCCCTGGGTTCGCCGTCGTGCACGACGACCTCGCCGAAGCGCCGGCCGGCGCTCCCCGGCACGTTCATGACGCGCCCGCGGGCGGGGCACAGGCGGTCGATCCAGACCACCTCCCGCTCCCCGCCCGTGTCCAGGCGCACACAGGCGGCGCCGAACCGCCCCTCGACCGGGCCCTCCCCCTCCGGCAGCCGGATGCCGAAGCCCTCCCACGCCTGCCGCGCGGTGGCCCAGTCGCGCTGGATGGTGGCCGCGATGCCCAGGTTCCAGTACGCCGGATCGCCCTCGCCGCGCGGGGCGCGGGCGGCGGCCTCGCGGCCCAGCTCGTACGCCTTGGCCCAGTTGCGCAGGAACTTGTGGGCGAGAGCGGCGTCGTACCACCACACCGCGCTCTCCGGCGCGTCCGGGTGGTGCGCGAGAACCCGCTCGAAGAGTCCGGCCGCCGTCGGCCAGTCCTCGGCGTTCCACGCCTCGTAGGCCTCGTCGATCAGCCGCTTGGCCTCGGACTCGTGCACGCTGCTCCCCACCGGGTTCGGTATCTCCTCGGAACCGCAGGAGCCTACCCCGGCGTTCAGGCACCGGCCCCCTTGCGCGAGATGTACCTGGTGCCGCTGAAGACGATCCCCTTGAACGCCGTCGCGGTGCGCCCCTTGATGTACCTGTCCCGCAGGCTGTCGTCGCGGTGGGTGAACTGGGCCACCGCGTCCTTGTGGCCGAGGCTGACGCAGCGGGCCACGTAGTGGAGGGAGTACGGCTCCGGTGTGCGGCCCCCGGCCAGGCGGGCCAGGGCGTCGGCCGCGGCGCGGGCCTGCGGGGCGGCGGTCTGGCAGCCGAAGCGGGCACCGGGCACCGCCGCGCAGTCGCCCACGGCGAAGATCCGCTCGTCGGTGACGCTGCGCAGGAACTCGTCCACGACGACACGGCCCTCCGCGTCGACCTCCAGGCCGCTGCGCGCGGCGAGTTCGGGTACGCCCGACACGATCGCCCACAGCGTCAGGTCGGAGCCCGCCTCCCGGCCCGACCGCAGCCGCAGCACCCCCCGGAACCGCCCCGCCCCCTCCTCCCCCGCCGCGCCGCCCAACCCCACGGCACCCACGGCACCCACAGCACCCGTCGCGCCCTTCGCGCCCACCGCGGCAGCCGCGCCCACGACCTCCTCGACACCGTCGCCGACGACCTCCACCCCGAGCCGGTCCAGGGCGGCGAGAGCCCGCTGCCGTGCGGCGCCGGACAAGCAGTCGGCGACCGCCGGCGCGACGAGCCGCACCCGCAGTCCGGGCCGGGCCTCGGCCACCTCGGTCGCCGTCTCGATGCCCGTCGGGCCTCCCCCGACCACCGTCACGGTGGCGCCCGCGGGCAGCGCGGCCAGTGCCGTACGGGCCTGCTGGGCCCCCTCCCACGTACCGACCGGGACCGTGCCCGCCAGGGGCCGTACCGTGCTGCCCACGGCCAGGAAGAGACGGTCGAAGCCGAGGCTCTCGCCGTCTGCCAGGGTGACCGTGCCGTCGCCGATCCTCTCGACCGTGCCGACGCGGGACGCGATCGAGCCCCGCAGCATCGACGTGAGCGGGGTCGCGGCCACGCCGGTCCCGGCGACCTGCTGGTGCAGCCGGATCCGCTCCACGAACTCGGGCCGCGCGTTGACCACCGTGACCTCGGCGCCCTTCACCTTCCGGGCCACCCGGTTCGCCGCGAACGTACCCGCGTACCCGGCCCCCACCACGACAACCTTCATCTCGGTCTCCCCTCGGAACAGTTCGTCCCACCCGAGACGAGACCGAGCCCATCGTCCGTGACACGACGCGGCATGAGCCGTGTCACACTCCTACTCCTCCGGCGGGAACACCGCCTCCCCGCTGCCCAGCAGGGTGATCACGATGGCTTCCACCGGGCAGCTCTCGGCGGCCGCCAGGAGTTGTTCGGCCGCGTCGGTGTCCGGGCGGACGGGGTGGGACTGGCGGGCGGAGTCGAGGCGGAAGCCGTCCGGGGCGTGGTGGAGGCACTGGGCCGAGCCGATGCACACCGACCGGTCGACCTCGATGTGCCAGCGGTCGCCCATGGGCTACGCCCCCGCCGGCAGATGGATCATCTTGTGCTCCAGGTACTCGCCGTAGCCCTCCGGGCCGAACTCCCGCCCCAGGCCGGAGTTCTTGTAGCCGCCGAACGGGCCGAGCATGTCCAGGCTGAAGGTGTTGACGGAGTAGGTGCCGGTACGGACCCGCCGGGCGATGTCGATGCCGTGCTCGACGTCCGCCGTCCACACGCTGCCGGAGAGGCCGTAGTCGGAGTCGTTGGCGATCTTCACGGCCTCGGACTCGTCGCCGTACGGCAGCAGGCAGACGACCGGGCCGAAGATCTCCTCCCGGGCGATGCGCATGGAGTTGTCGACGTCGCCGAAGAGGGTCGGCTCGACGTACCAGCCCCGTTCCAGACCCGGCGGACGGCCGCCGCCGGTGAGGATCTTGGCGCCCTCCTCCTGGCCGACGCGGATGTAGTCGAGGTTGCGGCGCTGCTGCCGCTCGGCGACCAGCGGGCCGACCTGGGTCGCCGGGTCCAGCGGGTCGCCGACCCGAAGGGCGCCCGCCGCCTGGGCGAAGGCGTCCGCGAACTCGTCGTAGCGGGTGCGCGGGACGAGGATGCGGGTCTGCGCGACGCAGGCCTGTCCGTTGTTCATCCAGGCCGCGGGGACGATCCCGGAGACGGCCGCCCGGAGGTCCGCGTCGGGCAGCACGACCGCCGCCGACTTGCCGCCCAGTTCCAGGGTGACCCGGGTGAGGTTGCGGGCGGCGACCTCCATCACCCGCTTGCCGGCCGCGACCGAGCCGGTGAAGGAGACCTTGTCGACGCCGGGGTGCCCGACCAGGTACTCGCTGACCTCGCGGTCGGCGGGGAGGATGGACAGCACGCCCTCGGGGAGACCGGCCTGCCGTGCGATCTCGCCCAGCAGGTACGCGTCCAGCGGGGACTCCGGGGACGGCTTGAGGACGACCGTGCAGCCGCTCAGCAGCGCGGGCGCGAGCTTGGCGGCGGCGACGAACTGCGGGACGTTCCACGGCACCACGGCGGCCACCACGCCGACCGGTTCCCGGCGGACCAGGACCGGGCCGAGGGCACCGTCCCGGCGCTCCTCGTAGGTGAACTCCCGGGCGACCCGGATCGCCGAGTCCCACACCATCATCGCGCCGAGGGCCTGGGCGAGGACGCTCCAGGAGTACGGGGAGCCGTTCTCCGAGGAGATCACCCGGGCGATCTCCTCGTGCCGGGCGGCGATGCCGTCCTTGATGCGGCCGACGATCTCGATCCGCTCCTCCAGCGTGGCCCGGGGCCAGGGCCCTTCGTCGAAGGCGCGGCGCGCGACGGCCACGGCCCGGTCGACGTCCTCCCGGGAGGCGTGCGGCACGCGGCCGATGACCTCCTCGGTGTGTGGCGAGATCACCTCGATGACGTCCCGGCCCAGCGGGTCGGTCCACTCCCCGCCGATGAACAGCTGTCCGTGTTCCACGAGCTCGGTCATGGCCGCCTGCCTCCCGCCGCACCGCGACTTTCTGACGCTGTTTCAGAACTGATATCAGTTCTAGTTATAGGGGGCAATGGCCGGGACCGAACGGGTCCGCACCAGCGGGTTTGCCACTGGTGCGGGGCCCGTCGCGCACGGCCCCGCCCGGGCCGCCCACGGGCCGCCGTCGCCTTCGCCGGCCGCCCGGCCCCTACCGTCGACCGCTCGCCCCGCACGCCCTCACCGCCCGGCACGAGATGCGTCTCCACCCGCAGGGCGCGAGGAGCCATGAGCGAGGACTTCTTCGTCACCGGCCAGCCTTCAGGAACCAGCCACGGCAGCGTCACATCCGTGGTCGAACAAGCGGTCTGGATTTTCCGACGCGCAACCTTCGGCCCATGTACGGTGACCTCGGGCAATCGGCAGAGAGGTGGATGCGGTGCGTCGAAGCGCCACATCCCGACCGGATCAACGGCGTGCAGAAAAGCACGCCACTCCGAGGTGAGATATGGGCAGCTCCACCACCGGGTTCCTGGGTCCCATTGTTGGCGGAGTTCTGGTGGCGCTGGTCACCTTTTGGACTACAAGGCAAAAGGCGCGTGCAGAGGTGCGAAAACTCGACGCGGAGGCGGAAAGGACTCGGGCCGAAACTTCTCGTATCCTGACGGAGATCGGAGTGGACAGGACAGCGCGCCGGTCGCTCGACAACTTACCGAAAGGTTGGGCCGCGGACGGTCCTGCTGTCGAGGACTACGATTTCGGCGTCGATGCCGAGGTGTTCTGCACAGGGCATGCAAGCAGTTTCATCCGATCGCATCGAAATCCTAAGGGGTTCGCCACGCTTGCCCAGAGCATCAGGGCGGACAGCTACCGTGGGACACGCCTGAGGATTTCGGCGATGATCAAAACCAGAGATGTTCTCGGGTGGTCCGGCCTTTGGATGCGGATTGACGGCGAGGACGATCGCACACTCGGTTTCGACAACATGTACGATCGCAGAATCACCGGGACCACCGGATGGAACGTGTACAGCGTTGTCCTGGACGTTCCCCCGCACAGTGCGGATATCTCCTTCGGCGTACTGCTCGACGGGGACGGTCGAGTCTGGATCGATCACGTCAAGTTCGAGGTCGTGAGCGACGCCGTGGCAGTGACCGAGCGGCGACTCCCTTCTCTTCCGGCGAATTTGGACTTCTCGGCAGGCGTGGAATAGCGCGCACCCCCGTGTGCACCATCGAGCATGGGGATCGATCCGGAGCCGCACTCGTCACGGCCGGCCCAGGCAGTCATCCGTGGCCCAACGGCCGAAGGGATCAGTCGACTTGAGCACCCATTGGAACCAGTTCTAGTTATAGTGGGCGATGGCCGCGTGGCGGAGGGGGCGGGGAGTTGATGGTGGTGACCTTCGATCACGGCGGGGGCGTGCGGTCCGTTCAGGTGCCGATCCCGGACAATCCCCTCGGGTACACGCTGGTGTACGTGGTGGACACCGACCGGGGCCCGGTGCTGATCGACACCGGGTGGGACGATCCCGCGTCCTGGGACACGCTCGCGGCGGGGCTGGCGGAGTGCGGTACGGCGGTCGGCGAGGTCTACGGCGTGGTCGTCACCCACCATCACCCGGACCACCACGGGCTGTCGGCGCGGGTGCGCGAGGCGTCCGGCGCCTGGGTGGCACTGCACGCGGCCGACACGGCGATCGTGCGCCGGGCGCGGGAGAGCCGGCCGGAGCGGTGGTTCTCGTACATGGCGGCCAAGCTGGCGGCGGCCGGGGCGCCCGAGGAGCATGTGGCGCCGCTTCGGGCCCCCCGGAGGCGCACCGTGCCCGGCCTCGCACCCGCCCTGCCGGACCGGGAGATCGTCCCGGGCGAGCTTCTGGACCTGCCGGGACGCCGGCTGCGCGCGATCTGGACCCCGGGTCACACGCCCGGCCATGTCTGCCTGCACCTGGAGGAGGCGCACCCGGCCCGGCCCGGCGGTCACGGCCGCCTGTTCAGCGGCGACCACCTGCTGCCCGGGATCTCTCCGCACATCGGGCTGTACGAGGATCCCGACGACGCCACCGTGACGGATCCCCTGGGCGACTATCTCGACTCCCTGGAGCGGATCGGCCGGCTCGCCCCCGCCGAGGTCCTCCCGGCCCATCAGCACGCCTTCACCGACGCCCCGGCGCGGGTACGGGCGCTGCTCGAACACCACGAGAGCCGCCTGGGCAACCTGCTCGCGCTCCTGGCCGAGCCCCTCACCCCCTGGCAGCTCGCCGAACGCATGGAGTGGAACCGTCCCTGGGCCGACATCCCCTTCGGCTCCCGCACCATCGCGGTCTCGGAGGCCGAGTCCCATCTGCGCCGCCTGGTGAAGCTGGGGCGGGCGGAGCCGGTGCCGGGAACCGAGCCGGTGACGTACGTGGCCGTGTGACAACGGCTCCCGGCGGGCCGGGCGGAGGCGGGCCGGGCAGCGGAGAATCAAGCAGCGGGCCGGGCGGCGGAGGATCAGGCCGCGGCGGCCCGGGCAGCGGAGAATCAGGCGGGGGCGGGGCGGGCGGCGGCGCGGCAGGGGTGGGGTCAGGCGGGTGAGGTGAGGCCCTCCGTGACGACCGCCTGCCGGCGGAACCTCTCGACGGCCGGGGCGTGGAAGCGCAACGCGCCCGCGACCGACTCCAGTTCGCTGTCGGGGACGCAGGCGAACCCGGGGTGCCCGGCCGGCGTCGGGCGGTCGCCGTCACCGGGTGCGCGCAGCGCCTCGGCCGCGACGAAGATGTCCACCGCCGCCGCGATGCTCCGCGCCTCGGACTCCGGGTGGCCCGCCTCCGTCGCCGCCTGCCGCCACCGCTCCCGCCGGTCCGCGCACAGGTGCGGGGCCAGCTTGAGCAGGCCGTCGTTGATGGCGGCCCGGCGCAGCTCCAGGCGGAGGGCGGCACCGCTGACCCGGCCGGTCGCGGGCGCCGACGGCGCGGTGACGGTCAGCATGACCTGCCACAGCGGCTTCAGGCGCCGGTGGGTGCGCACCAGCCGCCGGCGCTCCTCGGCCCAGGGCCCGGCCTGCCCCACGATGAAGCCGACGGCCACCAGGGCCGCCTCGGCGATGGCGAACGGCGGGGCGACGTACGTGGACAGCCAGTCCCAGTTCCGGCCGCTCCACCGCGCGCCGATCGCGGCGAGTTTGCCGATGTCGAAGAGGAGCCCGAGGGCGTACGCCTCCTGGAGGAAGATGACCGCCCGGCGCAGCCACCTGTCCTCGATCTCCCGGTACCAGGCCCACAGCATGCCGGCCGCGACCACCGCGGACACCAGGTGCGCGATCAGGTAGAGCAGCACGAACTCGCGCATCCAGGGCGTGTCGGCGTAGTAGGTGTCGAGGTCGCGCAGCCGCTCCTCGTGGTGGTCGCCGAGCAGGAACGTCGCCCACAGGCCGACGATGATGACGGAGTACGCCACCCAGACCAGACGGGTGCGGCGGCGGCGCACCGCGGACGGCGGCTCGCGCCAGGTGATGATGAGCCACAGACAGGCGCCGCAGTAGACGGTCAGCAGCGAATACACCCACACACCGGCGAAGTTGGGGATGCCGGCGAGCACGTTGATGCGGTGCAGGCTGGTCGGCGGCAGCGAGGCGAAGACGATCGCGCCGATGCCGAGCAGCAGGGCGGTGGCCCGCAGGATCGGGTCCTGCCAGGCGCGCCGCAGCAGCGGCAGCTTGATGACGAAGGCGACGGCGAGCAGGGCGGCCGGGACCGCGTAGGCGGTGAAGCAACCGGCGATGTCCCAGCGCATCACGGGCCGCCGATGCTGCACAGCGAGGACGACAGCCGGTCGGTGAGGGTGTCCTGGGTCATCCGGCCGGCCGCGCCGGGCCCGACGACCTTGGAGAACTTCGCCGCGAGCCGCAGCCCGCACTCCTCGGCCTCCCATTCGGCCTCGGCCGCCGCGGCGGCGGGCGAGCGGGTGGCCATGGCGACCACCCGGTCCCAGGGGACGGCGTCCTCGGCGCGGCACAGCAGCCGGCGGGCGGCGGCGGGCAGCCCGCCCGGGTAGTGCACGTCCAGCGTGCCGTAGTGGATGTGGCCGATCTCGTGCCCGGTGATGACGAACTTGTGCGGGTCCGGGGCCCGGTCCTCGACCACGACGATGTACTCGTCGTCCCGTGCGAGAGTGATCCCGGAGACGTCCAGGCCGGGCGGGAACGCGACGAACTTCAGCCGGACCGGGCGGTCCAGTTGCGGGCTGAGCGTGGCGCACAGCGCGTGCAGGAACGCCTCCGGGGCGGTCGGCGGGGTGAGGGTGCGGACGGTGTCGCGCACGAGCCGGTCGAGGAAGCGCTTCGGTGACCGGGAGGACTTCGGCTGCTTCGGGGACGCCGCCGACCGCGGATGCTCGTGGCCTGCGGACTGTTCAGGCACGCCCGGTGTCCCCCGCCCGTTCCGAGGCGATGATCATCTCGGCCAGGTCGGCCAGGGTGGCGAGCTGACGGGCGTTCATCTGCGGCGCCCGTGCGGCCAGTCGTATCAGTCCGCTCTCGCGCAGCCGCAGCAGCGGGTCCGCCTCGGCCTCCAGGCTCTGGAGCACCGGTTGCAGCGCCTCGTGCAGCGCCTCGGGCTCGTCCGCGGTGAAGAAGCCGGCGGGCAGGCCGAAGAACCGGCGCAGCCGGTCGGCGTGTTCGAGGCTGGGCATGCCGCTCTTGCGCCATTCGCTCAGCCACTGCCGGCTGGTGCCGGCGATCCTGGCCAGCTCGTCCAGCGAGTACCGCTTGCCGTCCGGCCGGCGTCGGCTCTCCCGTATGAAGTCCAGTCTCTGGCGCACGCGTTGGGCCAGGCAGGTCTCGCCGGCCCGGCAGCCGGAGAGCAGGTCGACGACGACGCAGACGGGGATGCCGGTGCGGTAGGAGAGGCCGGCCACGTCGAGGGCCTCGGGCAGCCGTCCGGGCCGCCCGGTCAGTTCGCCGAGCCGGTCCAGGACGTCGGCCAGCGAGGCGTAGGAGTCACTCACCGAGGTCCCCCCTGGGCGTGTCGTCCGTTCGGCGGCTGGGCGCGAGGCTACCCGCTCGCCCGGTCGGCGACCAGACGTGACAAGGCCCCCTGCGCAATTGCGCAGCTATCGTTGACAGTTGATGGTGCGGTGGGTGAGGATCACTGCACGGAGAGCAAGATCCGACCCGCCCCGGGTGCCGCCTATGGGGGAGCGGCATCCGGGGTGTTTCTCGTCCGCCTCCACCCCGAGGAAGGTCCAGGCACCCATGGCGCAGCCCGTCCTCCTTCTCGGGGCCGGCCGCCGGGACGGCTGCGGTGAGTTCCCGCTGGCCCGGATCGCCGCGGTGTGCCCGGTGGTGCTGGTCGACCCGGACCCGCCGGCGTGGGCGTGCCCGTATCTGAGCGGTCATCTCGCGGCGGACCCGGCCCGGGAGGCGCAGACGACCGAGGCGGTGCTGCGGTACGCGGCCGGGGCCGCGGTGGGCGGGGTGCTGACCTGGTCCGGGGAGTATCTGGTCACCGCGGCGCGGCTCGCGGGCCGGCTGGGGTTACCGGGCCTGCCGGACGAGACGGCCGCGGCCTGCGCGGACCCCGTCGCGTCACGGTCGCTGCTGCGGCGGCACAGCGTGCCGACGGCCGGGCCCGAGGATCCCGACGCCGCGGAGGGGCCGCTGGTGTCCGCCGAGACGGTCGTCCTGGACGACGAGGTCCGCATCGTCGCGCTCACCCGTACGACGGCGGGTCCGCCGCCCGCCCGCCACCCGCTGCGGCACGGCGTCCACGCCCATGACGGGCTGCTGCACAACCGGTTCCTGCGTCAGTGCGTCGAGCGGAGCGTGCGCGCCCTCGGTCTCACCCGCACGGTCGCGCATCTCACGCTGCGGCTGACCGCGCGCGGCCCCCGTGTCCTGGCCGTCGCCCCGCATCTGCCCGGCGATCTGATCCCGCTGCTGGTGGAGCGGGCCACCGGCGTCGACCTGGCCCGCGCGGCGGCCGCCCTGGCCACCGGCCGGCACCCGGAGCTGGTCCCCACCCGGCAGGAGGCGGCCGCCGTCCAGTTCGCCTACCCGGCGGTGACCGGCCACCTGACCCACCTGGACCTGGACCCCGCCGCCGGGGACGAGCCGGCCGTCGAGCGCATGGTGCTCACCGGACGGACCGGCGCCCCGGTGACGGCGGCCCCGTACGCGGACGTCACCGACCGCCTCGCCCACTGGGTGGTGACGGGCGAGGACGCCGCCGCGTGCGAGGAGACCTTGCGCCGGACGGCCCGCCACCTGACGGCGACGGTGACACCGGCACCGGCACCGGCACCGGCACCGGACGCGTACGCGGCCTAGCCCACCGGCAGCCGTCGCCCTCCGTACCGGCGCCCACGCGTCACCGCTCTCGTGCGCACACCGGCGTACGCACCGCCCGCCCGCCCCGGACCGAGCGCTCTCCCCGCCCCCTTCACGACCGTGACCCCGGTCACCGCGCCGGTGTGCGCACAGCCACCCCTCGGCTCGCTTCGGGCGGCCGGTAAGGTGGCGGGGTCGTCATCACACCCGTACGGGGGGAAGCCGGTGCAATTCCGGCGCTGGCCCGCAACCGTGTGCCGCCGCGAGGCGGTGAGCCGGATCGCCCCGGGCGGGACGTTGACCGGCTCACGTGCGCAGGCGGCCCGCCGCGCACGGCACCGTCGAGGTCTACGGAGCCGAGCCGCCCGGGGTGTCACCCGTGCGCTGCCCGGCTCCCCGCAGGAGAGGCAGTCGCCGACCATGAACGTCCGCCGCAGTGCCGCGGCTCTCGCCGCCGTAGGCGTGCTGGCCGCAGCCGCGCCCGCCACGGCCGCCGACCCGTCCCCGTCCGCCCCGAAGACGACGGTCCCCGCCGGGCTGTACGGCAAGAGCGACCCGACGTTCGACGGCGTGTGGCGGCAGTCGCTGACGCTGGTCGCGCAGCGGACGCTCGGCTACCGGCCTGCCGCCGAGGCGGTGGACTGGCTCGCCGGGCAGCAGTGCGCGAACGGCGCCTTCGCCGCCTTCCGCGCCGCTCCGGCGAAGCCCTGTGACGACAAGGTGAAGACCGACACCAACAGCACGGCCGCCGCCGTCCAGGCGCTGGCCGCGGCCGGCGGGCGCGGCGGTGCCGTCGGCAAGGCCGTGGACTGGCTGAAGTCCGTGCAGAACAAGGACGGCGGCTGGGGCTACTTCCCCGGCAACGCCAGCGACGCCAACTCCACCTCCGTCGTCATCGGCGCGCTGACCGCGGCCGGCGCCGACCCCGCCGACGTCCGCAAGTCCGGCAAGTCCCCCTACGACGCGCTGCCCGCCTGGTCGATCCCCTGCGACCAGGACGGCGGCGGCGCGCTCGCCTACCAGCCGGACAAGAAGGGCGAGCTGGCCGCCAACGCGGACGCGACGGCCGCCGGTGTGCTGGGCGCGCTCGGCAAGGGGTTCGTGGCGCAGACCGGCAAGGCCCCGGCGCAGGACGCCTGCGCCGAGTCCGGCCGCCTCTCCCGGGAGCAGGTCGCCGACAACGCCGGCGCGTACCTGGCGGCGGTCCTCGCGAAGTCCGGCCACCTGATGTCCACCATGCCCGGCGCCAAGGCCCAGCCCGACTTCGGCAACACCGCGGACGCCGTCGTCGCGCTCGCCGCGGACGGACGGACCGAGCCGGCGAAGAAGGCGTACGCCTGGCTGGAGAAGAACGCCGGTGACTGGGCGCGGCTGAGCGGCCCGGCGGCGTACGCGCAGCTGATCCTCGCCGCGCACGCGATCGGGGAGCAGCCCGGCGACTTCGACGGCACCAGCCTGGTCCGCTCCCTCAACGCCCTCGGCCCCGCGCCGCACATGGACTCCGCCGCGCACGAGTCGGCGTCGGCCGCGAAGGACGCCGAGGACACGGAGGACGCGGAGGACTCCGGCACCGGCGTCTGGTGGATCGTCGGTATCGGACTCGTCGCCGGTATCGGCATCGGCTTCCTGCTCAGCGGCCGGAAGAAGCAGCAGCCGTGAGTGCCGTCCGCCGTGCCGTGCCGGTGGTCGCCGCCGCGCTGCTCCTCGGCTCCGCCGGGCAGGCCGACGCCGCCGGCTACCGGTACTGGTCCTTCTGGGAGCGCACCGGTGACCACTGGGCCTACGCCACGCAGGGCCCGTCGGCCACCCGTCCCGACGACGGCGCGGTGGAGGGTTTCCGGTTCGCGGTGAGCGCGGACTCCGCGGACGCGAGCCGGCCGCGGGGTGCGGCGGACTTCGACGCGATCTGCTCGGGTACGGCCGGGAAGCCGGGGACGAAGCGGGTCGCCGTGGTCCTGGACTTCGGCACCCGCGCGGACGCGCCGTCCGGCGAGGCGCCGCCGGAGCGCCGTACGGCTTGTGCGCGGGTGGCGTCCGACGCGACCAGTGCGGATGCGCTGGCCGCTGTGGCCGAGCCGCTGCGGTACGACACCAACGCCCTGTTGTGCGCGATCGCCGGGTACCCGGTGAAGGGGTGCGGGGAGCAGGTCTCGGCGGAGGAGGCGGGTGCCGCGAAGGACGCCGCGGACGGCGCGAGGAACGACGCGGGTGCCGCGGAGAACGACGCGGGTGCCGCGAAGAAGACCGGGTCGGACAGCGGGCCCTCGCTGGGCCTGCCGATCGGCGCGGGAGCGGTCGCCCTTCTGGCGGCCGCGGCGGCATGGCAGGCACGGCGGCGGCGCGATGCGGCCGGGTGAGACCGGGCCGTCGTGCGAGTGCGGGGGCGGGCAGCCGCGCGCGGGCGGGCAGCCGTGCGGGGGCGGGTGCGGGTGCGTCGTGGCTGGGCGCGCAGTTCCCCGCGCCTCCAGGGGGGTTCCGGCATCGCAGTCCGATGAGTGCCCCGGGGACGGGCAGCCGTGCGAGTGCGGGTGCGTCGTGGCCGGGCGGGTGGTTCCCCGCGCCCCCAGGGGGGTTCCGGCATCGCAGTCCGATGAGTGCCCCGGGGACCGGCAGCCGTGCGAGTGCGGGTGCGTCGTGGCCGGGCGGGCGGTTCCCCGCGCCGCTGGGGCCGGGCGGGTGGTTCCCCGCGCCGCTGGGGCCGGGCGGGTGGTTCCCCGTGCCGCTGGGGCCGGGCGGGCGGTTCCCCGTGCCGCTGGGGCCGGGCGGGTGGTTCCTCGTGGCCGTGGGGAGTCGTGGGTGCCGGGCTCTCGGGCTTGGCCGGGGGGTGGGGCGCGGTCCGTTCGGCGCCGGGGCACTGTGCATCCGGGGGCCTGGTGGCTGTGGGCGGTGGCTCTCGGGGTCGGCGCCAGCCGTACCACCAACCCGCTCCTCCTCGGCCTGCTCATAGCCGCCTCCGCCTACGTGGTGGCGACCCATCGTTCCCCCACCCCCTGGGCCCGCTCCTACACCGCCTTCGTCAGGCTCGCGCTCGCCGTCCTCGTGATCCGCGTCCTCTTCGCGGTGGCGCTCGGTTCCCCCATCCCGGGCACCCACATCCTCGTCACCCTCCCCGAAGTCCCGCTCCCCCACTGGGCGCAGGGCATCCGGCTGGGCGGCAGGGTCACCGCCGAGGCGGTGCTCTTCGCCGCCTACGACGGCTTGCGGCTCGCCACCCTGCTCATCTGCGTCGGCGCGGCGAACTCCCTGGCCAGCCCCTCCCGACTGCTCAAGTCCCTGCCCGGCGCCCTGTACGAGACCGGCGTGGCCGTGGTCGTCGCCCTCACCTTCGCCCCGCATCTGATCGCCGACGTCCACCGGCTGCGCGCCGCCCGCCGGCTGCGCGGCCGTCCGGACCGGGGCCTGCGGGGTCTGCTCCAGGTCGGGCTGCCGGTCCTGGAGGGCGCGCTGGAACGCTCGGTCGCGCTCGCCGCCGCGATGGAGTCCCGCGGCTACGGCCGTACCGCCGAGGTCCCCGCCCCCGTCCGCCGTACGACGGCCGCGCTCACCCTCGGCGGCCTGCTCGGCGTCTGCGCGGGAACGTACGGGCTGCTGACGGCGGAGGGGGGCACGTACGGGCTGCCGCTGCTGCTCGCCGGAGTCGTCGCCGCCCTCGCGGGACTGCGGCTGGGAGGCCGGCGTTCGCTGCGCACCCGGTACCGCCCGGACCCGTGGGACGCGCGGGCCTGGCTGGTCGCCGGTTCCGGTGCCGCCGTCGCCGCGCTGCTCGCGCTCGCCGCGGACCGCGATCCCGACGCCCTGCACCCCGGGGTCGTCCCCCTCGTCGCCCCCACCCTGCCGCTCTGGCCCGCCGCGGCCGTCCTGCTCGCCCTGCTGCCCGCCTTCGCCGTCCCCAAGGAGCACGCGTGATCCGCTTCGAGGATGTCAGTGTGACGTACGAGGGTGCCGCCGAACCCACCGTCTCCGGTGTGGACTTCGAGGTGCCCGAGGGTGAACTGGTACTGCTGGCCGGTCCCTCCGGAGTCGGCAAGTCCACCGTGCTGGGCGCGGTGAGCGGACTGGTCCCGCACTTCACCGGCGGCACGTTGCGCGGACGCGTGACGGTGGCCGGCCGGGACACCCGGACCCATCAGCCGCGGGAGCTCGCCGATGTGGTCGGCACGGTGGGCCAGGATCCCCTCGCGCACTTCGTGACGGACATCGTGGAGGACGAACTCGCCTACGGCATGGAGTCGTTGGGGCTCGCCCCGGAGGTCATGCGACGCCGGGTGGAGGAGACCCTGGACCTGCTGGGCCTGGCCGACCTGCGCCACCGCCCGATCGCCACGCTCTCCGGCGGGCAGCGGCAGCGGGTGGCGATCGGCTCGGTCCTCACCCCGCATCCGCGGCTGCTGGTCCTGGACGAGCCGACCTCGGCGCTGGACCCGGCCGCCGCGGAGGAGGTCCTGGCCGTGCTGCAACGGCTGGTGCACGATCTGGGGACGACGGTCCTGATGGCCGAGCACCGGCTGGAGCGGGTGATCCAGTACGCCGACCGGGTCGTGCTGCTGCCCGCGCCCGGCGAGCCACCCGTGGTGGGCCCCCCGGCCGAGGTGATGTCCGTGTCCCCGGTGTACCCCCCGGTGGTCGCCCTCGGCCGTCTGGCCGCCTGGTCGCCCCTCCCCCTGACGGTCCGAGACGCCCGCCGCCGCGCCGACGGCCTCCGCGCCCGCCTGACCGCAGCCACGGCCAACCGCACCCCCGCAGCCCCCACAGGTCCCATAGGGCCCATAGCCCCCACAGCCACGGACAGCCGCACCACCACAGCCCCCGCACCCCCCACAGCCACGGACAGCCGCACCACCACGCCCCCCTCAGCCCCCACAGCCGCGGGCAGTCGTGCCGCTGGGGCGGCACGGGTGGGCGCGGCGGCACCCCGCGAGCGCGGGCAAGCGTCCCCACCCCCGGCCGGCACAGGCACCGGGCGCCGATCCGGGTTCCGGTTCCGGTTCCGGTACCGGCGCCGCCCCGCCGCCCCCACCCCGGCCCCCGCACCCCAGCGCATCGCCGACGTCCACTCCCTCGCCGTCCGCCGGGACCGCGTCCCCGCCCTCCGGCACGTGAATCTGACCGTCGCCCCCGGCGAGACCATCGCCCTCATGGGCCGTAACGGCGCCGGCAAGTCCACCCTGCTCGGCTCGCTCGTCGGCCTCACCCCGCCGTCGGCCGGGTCCGTCCTCGTCGGCGGTCTGGCCCCCCACCGCACCCCGCCCCAGGATCTCGTCCGCCAGGTCGGCCTCGTCCCGCAGGAGCCGCGCGACCTCCTCTACGCGGACACGGTCGCCGCCGAGTGCGCCGCGGCCGACAAGGACGCCGGTGCCGCCGCCGGCACCTGCCGGGCCCTGGTGTCCGAACTGCTCCCGGGCGTCGCGGACGACACGCATCCCCGGGACCTTTCGGAGGGCCAGTGCCTGGCGCTCGCGCTGGCCGTGGTCCTGACCGCCCGCCCTCCCCTGCTCCTGCTGGACGAGCCGACCCGCGGTCTGGACTACGCGGCCAAGGCCCGCCTGGTCGCCGTACTGCGCGGCCTGGCGGCCGAGGGGCACGCGATCGTGCTGGCCACGCACGACGTGGAGCTGGCCGCCGAGCTGGCCCACCGGGTGGTGCTGCTCGCCGAGGGCGAGGTGATCGCGGACGGACCGATGGCCGAGATAGTGGTGTCCTCCCCTTCCTACGCCCCGCAGGTGACGAAGATCCTGGCCCCGCAGCGGTGGCTGACGGTGACCGAGGTACGGGAGGCACTCGCGTGACCCACACCGACCCCACCCCGCCCCCCACCCCCCTCAGCACCTCCAGCACCCCCGCCTCCCTCAACACCCCCAGCACCCCCAACACCCCCAGCACCCCCGCCTCCCTCAACACCCCCAGCACCTCCGATACCGCCGAAGCACGCCGCACCCGCGCCCCCCGCGTCCGCGCCCTCCCCCTCGGCCCTCGCTCCCTCGTCGCGCTGGTGCTGGTCAGTGCCGTGGGTGTGGTCGGCTTCTGCTGGCCTTTTCTCGCTCCGCCCGACTCGGCGCTGAACGCGCACTCCCAGGACGCGCCCTGGCTCTTCGCGGGGCTGCTGGTGCTGCTGGTGGCGGTCGTGGCGGCGGCGATCTCGGAGTCGGCGCTGGGGCCGAAGGCCGTGGCCATGCTGGGGGTGCTGGCCGCGACGGGGGCGGCGCTGCGGCCGATCGGTGCCGGTACGGCGGGGATCGAGCCGATGTTCTTCCTGATGGTGCTGAGCGGGCGGGTGCTCGGCCCGGGGTTCGGGTTCGCGCTGGGCTCGGTGACGATGTTCGCGTCCGCGCTGCTCACGGGCGGGGTCGGACCGTGGCTGCCGTTCCAGATGCTGTCGATGGGCTGGTTCACGCTGGGCGCCGGGCTGCTGCCGGGGCCGGTCCGGCTGCGCGGCCGTGCCGAGCTGGTGATGCTCGCGGGGTACGGCTTCCTCGCCGCCTTCGCCTACGGCACCGTCATGAACCTGGCCGGCTGGCCCTTCCTGGGCGGTGCGGCCTCGAACATCTCCTTCCAGGGCCATGCGCCGGTCGCCGAGAACCTGGCCCGTTTCATCGCGTACTGCCTGGCCACCTCGCTCGGCTGGGACCTGGGCCGCGCCGTCTGCACCGTCGTGCTGACCCTCGCCCTCGGCCCTGCGGTGCTGCGGGCGCTGCGCCGGGCCACGCGGCGGGCCGCTTTCGAGACCGCGGTCACATTCGACGGCCCCGCAGGGTGACACCTCGCTCGCGAGGCGTGAGCGGGCCGGTGAAGCACCCCACATGACGCACGTCACCTACGACCCGGGGCCGTACTCCCGACTGTCCGTTTTGTCCGCTCGTGCACCCCTTCTGACCTGCGGATTGCGGCGCACGTCACAGAGGAGACGTTTCTCCCCCATCCGGCCACAACTAGTAAAAGGGGTCATTGCGGACGGGTTCCGGGCCTGCTTGTCTTGAGGACGTCGCCAGGCGCCACGAGCCCACCCGGGCCGCGGCGCCGACGCATACGGCCACAGCGCGTGGTCCATCCATGCGGGCGATCCCCCGTCCCCGACGCAAGAGGTACTCCGTGTCCGTCTCTTTCATCCGCCGCATCGCTTCCCCGAAGAAGGCCCTCACCACCGCCGCCGTGGCCGCCGCCACCGTCGGCATGGCTCTCACCGCGGCGCCCGCCCAGGCCGCCCCGGCCTCCTCCGCTCAGTCGATCGCGCACCAGATGATCCCGGACGCCGCGCAGTTCAACGCCTTCAGCAAGATCGTCGAGCACGAGAGCGGCTGGAACCCCGCCGCCACCAACAGCTCCTCCGGCGCCTACGGCCTGGTCCAGGCCCTGCCGGGTTCGAAGATGGCGTCCGCCGGCTCCGACTGGAAGACCAACCCGGCCACCCAGATCAAGTGGGGCCTGGACTACATGAACTCCCGCTACGGCAGCCCGGTCAAGGCCTGGAACTTCTGGCAGGCCAACGGCTGGTACTGAGCCGGACCTCCCCGGGTCGGCCCGCACCGGGCCACCCCTCCCCGCGTCGGCCCGCACCGGCCCGCACCTCCCCGGGCGCCGGCCCGCGCCGAACCGCTCTTCGCAGAGCCGGCGGCGCCCGCGCCGCGCCTGTGAGCCGGACGACCGGCTCCACCTTCCGCTTCCGCACCCTCGCCCATCCGCCGGGCGAGGGTGCGTGCGCATGTCCGGGCGGCTCCGGCTCCGGGCCACCGGCCCGCCCCGGCCCCGGCGCCGGGTGTCGCCGGTCCGCGCGGCTGGGCCGACCGGGCTGCCTTGTCTCCGTCCCGCGCGTGTCCCGTGTCCTGATCCGGACGCCTGGGCCGCAGGCTGCGCCAGGACGTCCGAGAGCCCTCGGTACGGCCCGCTGCCCCCGCGGAGGAACGATGACGACGGCGACACCACCCGTGCGGGACCCGGAGGAGCGCGGGCTGCGGCTGGTGGCCGTGCTGCTCGCGCTGACCGTGGTCAGCGGCCTGATCGACGCCGTCGGCTATCTCGGCCTCGGCCGGGTCTTCACGGCCAACATGACCGGCAACGTGGTCGTCCTCGGCTTCGCCGCGGCCGGTGCCCCCGGCTTCTCCGTGCCCCATACGGCCACCTCACTGGCCTGCTTCCTGCTGGGCGCGGCGGCCGGCGGCCGGCTGGCGGCCCGCCACCACGGTGAACGCGCCCGCCGCCGCCGGACCCGGCTGACCCTGGCGGCGGAGGCGGTGCTGGTCGGGATGTCCGCCGTGGTGGCCTTCGCCTGGCCGGACGCCGACGGCAGCAGCGGCACCCGCTACGCCCTGATCGCCCTCACGGCCGTCGCGATGGGCCTGCGCAACGCCACGGTCCGCAAACTGGGCGTGGCCGACCTCACCACCACGGTCCTGACGATGACCCTGACGGCCCTGGCCTCCGAGTCGCGGTTCGGTGACGGCACGGGCCACCGCTCCCCGCGCCGCACGGCCTCGGCCCTGGCGATGGCCGGGGGCGCCTGCCTGGGCGCCTGGCTGGTCCTGCACCACGGCCTGGCCGTCCCCCTGCTGATCGCGGCCCTGGTCTCGGGGGTGCTGGCGGCGGTGGCGTCGGGCCGGGAGTGACGGACGCCACGGCTCAGCCGGCGGCCACGGGGAGTTCCTTCACACCGTTGATCCAGGCCGAGCGCAGGCGGCGGGGGTCACCCGACAGCCGCAGGTCCGGCATCGCGTCGGCTATCGCGTGGAAGATCAGGTCGATCTCCAGGACGGCCAGGGACTTGCCGAGGCAGAAGTGGGGACCGCCGCCGCCGAAGCCCAGGTGGGGGTTGGGGTCACGGGTGATGTCGAAGGCGTCGGGATCGGCGAAGACCTCGGGGTCGTGGTTGGCCGAGGCGTAGAAGAGGCCGACCCGGTCGCCCCGCTTGATCAGGGCGCCGCCCAGCTCGGTGTCCTGGGTCGCCGTGCGCTGGAAGGCGTTCACCGGGGTCGCCCAGCGGACGATCTCCTCGGCCGTGGTCGAGGGGCGCTCGCGGCGGAAGAGGTCCCACTGCTCGGGGTGGGTGAGGAAGGCGTGCATGCCGTGGGTGATGGCGTTGCGCGTGGTCTCGTTGCCGGCCACCGCCAGCATCAGCACGAAGAAGCCGAACTCGTCGGAGTTCAGGTTGCCCTCGTCCTCCGCCGCCACCAGCGTCGTCACGATGTCGTGCGCCGGGCACTTCTTGCGCTCGGCGGCCATGTTCATGGCGTACGCGATGATCTCGACGGCGGACTGGGCTCCGACCTCCTCGGTGATCGCGTACTCGGGGTCGTCGTAGGCGATCATCTTGTTGGACCAGTCGAAGATCTTGGACCGGTCCTCCTGCGGGACGCCGATCAGCTCGGCGATGGCCTGGAGCGGCAGTTCGCAGGCGACCTCGGTGACGAAGTCGAAGGGGCCGGAGCGGGCGCGGGCGGCGGCGACGATCGCCTCGGCCCGGTTGCGCAGCCGGTCCTCCAGCGCGCGGATGGAGCGTGGCGTGAACCCTCGCTGCACTATCTGACGCACCCGCGTATGTTCCGGAGGATCCATGTTGAGCAGGATCAGCCGCTGCGCGTCGATCGCGTCGCGCTCGATGTGCTCGTTGAAGCGGATGATCGCGGTGTTCAGGGAGGAGGAGAACAGCTCGGGGTGCGTGGAGACGTACTTGACGTCGGCGTGCCTGGTCACGGCCCAGTAGCCGGTGTCGGCGAAGCCCGCGAGGCCGTGCGGCTGCGGGATCCGGCGGACCGGTTCGGTGCGGCGCAGCTCGGCGAACTCCGGGAGGGGCACGCGGTGGTGCAGCAGGTCGGGGTCGGTGAGGTCGAACCCGTCGGGCAGCGCTGGACAGGGCATCGGCGACTCCAGCCATCTGACGGACCATCAGCGGGTGCCGTGAAGGTAGTAACGGGTTCTACAAGTAGCAAGAGGTACGGCACCCCCAATCGGTGCGGGAGTCGTGCAGATCGCACCCCCGGCACCTGCAAGACCCTTGCGGTGATGGACGTCACGTCAGCAGACTGCTGGGCAGAACTAGAACGCGTACTAGTTCTGGAGGAGAGCCCTCTCGGAGAGGACCCGCACCCATGGCCGCCGAACCCGTGATCGTCGAAGCCGTCCGCACCCCGATCGGCAAGCGCGGCGGCGCGCTCGCCAACCTGCACCCCGCCTACCTGCTGGGCGAGACCTACCGTGAACTCCTCGGCCGCACCGGCATCCCCGCCGACGCGGTCGAGCAGATCGTCGGCGGCACGGTGACCCACGCCGGCGAGCAGTCCATGAATCCCGCGCGCACGGCCTGGCTGACCATGGGACTGCCGTACGAGACGGCGGCCACGACGGTCGACTGTCAGTGCGGGTCCTCGCAGCAGGCCTCCCACATGGTGGCCAACATGGTCGCGGCGGGCGTGATCGACGTGGGCATCAGCTGCGGCGTCGAGGCGATGTCCCGGGTGCCGCTGGGCTCCGGCTCCAAGCACGGCCCGGGGAAGCCGTTCCCGGACGAGTGGAACGTCGACCTGCCCAACCAGTTCGAGGCGGCCGAGCGGATCGCCCGGCACCGGGGTCTGACCCGCGAGGACGTCGACGCGCTCGGCCTGCTGTCCCAGGAGCGGGCCGCCCTCGCCTGGGCGGAGGAACGTTTCAAGCGGGAGACCTTCGCCGTGCAGGTCCCCACCACGGAGGAGGAGCAGTACGCCGGTCAGGGCATGTGGCGGCTGGTCGACAAGGACGAGGGACTGCGCGACACCTCCCGGGAGGCGCTGGCCGGCCTGAAGCCGGTCATGCCCACGGCGGTGCACACGGCCGGGAACTCCTCGCAGATCTCCGACGGCGCCTCGGCGATCATGTGGGCGTCCAAGCGGATGGCTCGCGCCCTGAAGCTGAAGCCGAGGGCACGTATCGTCGCGCAGGCCCTGGTCGGCGCCGACCCGCATTTCCATCTGGACGGCCCCATCGACGCGACACGCGCGGTGCTGGGCAAGGCGGGCATGTCCCTGAAGGACATCGACCTCGTGGAGATCAACGAGGCTTTCGCTTCCGTGGTGTTGAGCTGGGCTCAGGTCTTCGAGCAGAACCTGGACAAGGTCAACGTCAACGGCGGTGCGATCGCGCTGGGCCATCCGGTGGGCGCGACGGGCGCGCGTCTGATCACCACCGCCCTGCACGAACTGGAGCGCGGCGACAAGGAGTTCGCGCTCGTCACGATGTGCGCGGGCGGTGGGCTGGCGACCGGGACGATCATCCAGCGGCTGTAGCCGACGTCCAGGAGACGAAGCTGGTGAACGCGGCGGGGTCGACCGTGAGGACCGGTCCCGCCGGGTTCTTGGAGTCGCGGATGAGGAGGGTGGCGGTGGGGGTTTCGGCGATCTCTACGCAATCGCCGCCCTGGTCGCTGCTGTAGGACGACTTACGCCAGGAGAGGCCGCCCAACGGCGCACATTCGACGCACGAGCCGCCCTCGTCGCCGCTGTAGCTGGACTTACGCCAGTTGATCTCCATAGCGGTCCTCCATCACTCGCCGAATCAGCTTCACCGAGTCCCGGAGGGACAGTGCGGCAGCCTGGAGATGATCGTATCGGAGTGAGCACTTCTTGACGGTGCCTCGGTCGGCGGTTGGATGCCCGCTGCCACCATAGCCCTCCGTGTACACGATGGCCGGGTCGTGCTCGAAGTGGTAGAGGTCGAAAGAGCCTTGCAGTCCCGAGTGCGCTCCGGCCGTGAACGGCAAGATCTGAATGTTGATCAAGGGGTTGCCCTCGAACCTCAGCAGGTGTGCGAGCTGCTCACGCATGACGCCCTTGTCACCGATCTCTTGAAGCAACGCACCCTCGCTGATGATCGCCCAGAAGAACGGGGGTTCCTGCTTCTCAAAGATGAGCTGGCGAGCCATCCGCGCGGCAGTACGGTCGTCGAGCCTGGTCTGGTCGAGTACACCCAGCACAGCACGCGCGTATGCCGGGGTCTGCAACAAGCCATGAAACAGGTGCGTGTGGAAGGTGTTGATCTGGGTGGCCCTTGCCTCCAGCTCAGCCACCTGCTGGAACCACGCCGGGAGTTGGCTGCGCATCACCAGCGGGACCAACCGGGTCAGCAACCCACCCGTCCCCAGCGCCGCATCCACGCGTTCGCTGAACTCCGGCGTCGGCAGCTTCCGCGCCGTCTCCACCTGGCCGACGAGCGACCCCGTGTAGTTGACGATGTCCCCGAGCTGCCGCTGTGTCAGCCCCGCCGCCTCCCGGTACCGGCGCAACTCGAAGCCGTAGTAGTCGAGCGGTGAGGCGCCCGGGTCGAGGGTGTTGATGTTCACCATGACAAGTCCCCTCCCGGACCCGTTGTGTTCATCCTGTAGCCCAGCGTAGTGACGCCAGGTCAGCCTCGTCCCGTGAACCTGAACTTTCCCCACCCGCCCCAGTACCGCATGCAGCTCACCGTGGGCGAGCACTCGGTGCGCCACATCCGCCGTATCGTCCGCTCACTGCTGCACGAGTGGGAACTGGAGGCCCTGGCCTTCGCCGTGGAGCTGGGCGTGAGCGAGCTGGTGACCAACGTCGTACGGCACGTGCCCGACCGCCGCTGCACCCTCGTCGTGACCCGGCAGACGGCGGGCGTGCGGACCGAGGTCACCGACGCCCACTCCCCGCTCCCCCGCCTGGAGACCGATCTCGACCAGGACTCCGAGCGCGGACGGGGACTGGCGCTGCTGGACGCCGTGGTGGAGAAGTGGGGCGTGTCACCGGCTCCCGGCGGCGGGAAGACGGTCTGGTTCGAGTGCGGGACGGGCTGAGGCGGCGACCGGGGCGGCGAGCGGCGCGCGTCTCCGTTTGTCCGGATGCCGACAGTCCGCGACGGGCCCGGTTGCGCACCCGGGGCGCGAGAAGCATCACAGTGAGCAGGTGGCATGGCGCTGTGTGAACGGGCAGATGTACCTGCGTATCCGCACTTTCGCTGCACACTGCACCTAAGTGCATACAGCACGTAAGGGGTGGAAGCCCCTCTATGGTCGATTTTCGGCCCGTTGACGTCACTGCTGCCGTCCGGGCCCGTCCCTGTCCCCGTCGAGAGGTAGGCGAGCCCCGTTTTGGCGACCGCCACAGCAGTCATCCCGCATCAGAAGACCCGGCGGGCCGGAAAGGCCCACGACGTCACCGTCACCGACCCCGCGCTCGTCAAGCGCGCCGTGAAGGCGGCGGCGCTCGGCAACGCGATGGAATGGTTCGACTTCGGTGTCTACAGCTACATCGCGGTCACCCTGGGCAAGGTCTTCTTCCCCTCCGGCAACCCCACCGCACAGCTGTTGTCGACGTTCGGCGCCTTCGCGGCGGCCTTCCTCGTCCGCCCCATCGGCGGCATGGTCTTCGGACCGCTGGGCGACCGCGTGGGCCGCCAGAAGGTCCTCGCCCTCACCATGATCATGATGGCGGCGGGCACGTTCGCGATCGGCCTGATCCCGTCGTACGCGGCGATCGGCGTCGGCGCGCCGATCCTGCTGCTGGCCGCCCGCCTGGTGCAGGGCTTCTCCACCGGCGGTGAGTACGCGGGTGCGACCACGTTCATCGCCGAGTACGCGCCGGACAAGAAGCGCGGCTTCCTCGGCAGCTGGCTGGAGTTCGGCACGCTCGCCGGCTACATCGGCGGCGCCGGCCTGGTGACGGTCATGACGGCCGTGCTCTCCACGGACGACCTGCTGGCCTGGGGCTGGCGCGTGCCGTTCCTGATCGCGGGTCCGATGGGCATCATCGGCCTGTACCTGCGGATGCGGCTGGAGGAGACCCCGGCGTTCGCGGCCGAGGTGGAGAAGGCCGAGGCCGCCCGGCCCAAGGTGCCGCTGCGCGAGATGATCACCGGCCAGTGGAAGTCCCTGCTGCTGTGCATGGGCCTGGTCCTGGTCTTCAACGTCACCGACTACATGCTGCTGTCGTACATGCCGAGCTATCTCACCAGCGAGCTGAAGTACGACGAGACGCACGGGCTGCTGGTCGTGCTCGGGGTGATGGCCCTGATGATGATCGTCCAGCCGTTCGCCGGCGCGCTGACCGACCGGGTCGGCCGTCGTCCGGTGATCGCCGCCGGCTGCGCCGGATTCCTCTTCCTGTCCATCCCGGCGCTGCTGCTGATCCGCGAGGGCAGCCTGGTCGCCGTCGCGCTGGGCATGGGTGCGCTGGGTCTGCTCCTGGTCTGCTTCACCGCGGCCATGCCGGCCGCGCTGCCGGCCCTCTTCCCGACGCGGGTGCGCTACGGCTCCCTGTCGATCGGCTTCAACATCTCCGTGTCGCTGTTCGGCGGGACGACTCCGCTGGTCGTGACGGCGCTGATCGGGGCGACGGGGAACATGATGATGCCCGCGTACTACATGATGGCCGCGGCTGTCGTGGGCGGTGTCGCGGTGTGGCTGATGTCGGAATCGGCGGGCCGCCCGCTGCCGGGGTCCGCACCGGCGGTCGAAGGCCGCTGAGCCCTGCCCGGGGCGGGGGCCGGGTGCCGGGTGCGGGTGCGTGGGGGCTGGTCGCGCAGTTCCCCGCGCCCCTTCGGGGGCGCCCTCCTCGTTCTCGCCTGCGGGCGGTCTGCTCCGCAGGAGCGAGGCCGCCTGTCGGGTGCGGGTGCGTGGGGGCTGAGCGCGCAGTTACCGGCGCCCCTTCGGGGGCGCCTTCCTCGTTCTCGCCTGTGGGCCGTCGTGCAGGTCGGCGTTGCTCCGGGGGCCTGTCCGGGGCGGAACCATGTCGGTGTTCGTGCCGTCTGTAAGCCCGTGACTCGTGCCCGGATACTCTCCGTCGTTCTCGCCCTGCTCGGTGTGCAGCTCGGCTGGCTGATGGCGCCGGCCTATGCCTGCGGCTGTGGTGCCATGGTGCCGGACCCGGCCACCCGCATCGCCGTCTCCGACGAGCAGTCGGTGCTGCGCTGGGACGGGCGGCAGGAGCAGATCGTGATGCGGCTGACGGTCGACGGCGACGCCGGGCACGCCGCCTGGATCATGCCGGTCCCGCACCGGGCCACCGTCCGGCTCGGCGACTCCGCCGTCTTCGACCAGCTGGCCGAGGCCGTCGCCCCGGTCCACCGCACCCGGTACCACTTCTGGCCGCACAACGGCGAATGGCCCTTCGACGACCACGACACGGCCGCCGACGCCCCGCTCCCCGGCGCAGGCGCCGCCGGCGTCGGGGTCGTCGGCCGCATCCAGCGGCTCGGCCCCTTCGACGTGGCCCGGCTGACCGCCACCGACCCGGCCGCCCTCCAGGACTGGCTGCACGACCACGGCTTCCCCCTGCCCGCCCGGCTGAAGACCGCCCTCCGGCCGTACGTCGACCGCCACTGGGAGTACGTCGCCGTCCGCCTCGCCCCGGACGCCCACGGCACCCCGCTGCACGGCGCCCTCGCCCCGCTCCACCTCACCTTCGCCGCCGACCGCCCGGTCTACCCGATGCGCCTGTCCCGGCTGGCCGCCAACCCGCAGTCGCTCGGCCTGTACATCCTGGCCGCGCACCGCATGGAGACGAGCGGCACGATCGGCGGCACACGGCCCGAGGTGCTGTACGCCGGCCGGCTTCAGCCGCGGCGCGGCGGCGCCCTGGCGAAGCTGACCGACGGCACCCCGTACCTGACGGCACTCACCCAGACCTTCCCCGACCCCGCCCGCATCTCCGGCGACCACGAGCTGCGCCGGGCGGCCGCGGACACGCCGGTCCAGCAGGTGATCTACGAGGACGAACTGCGCCGGATCGGCGGGATCCCGGCCTGGTCGCTGACGGTCGGCGGCGCGCTGGCCGCGGCCGTCGCGGCCGTGGCCCTGATCGTCGTACGGCGCTCACGGCAGACGGTCACCGAGCCGCCGGTCTCCCCTTCCGCGCCGCTCGGCTGAGATCATCGAAGCGGGCAGGGCGAAACAGCCTCCGGAAGGCACTCGGGAAAGGCAGCAGGCGCTATGAGCGGGTCGCAGCTCTGGGACGACGTAGACGACTACTTCATCAGCCACCTCTCACCGGACGACGAGGCGCTGCGGGCGGCCCTGCGGGACAGCGAGGCCGCCGGGCTGCCCGCCATCGCCGTCACGGCCGCGCAGGGCAAGTTCCTCCATCTGCTCGCCCAGGTGCAGGGCGCGCGGAACGTCCTGGAGATCGGCACGCTCGGCGGGTACAGCACGATCTGGCTGGGCCGTGCCCTGCCCGAGGACGGCAGGCTGATCTCGCTGGAGTACAACGCCAAGCACGCCGACGTGGCCGCCCGCAACATCGCCCGCGCCGGTCTGGAACGGGTCGTGGAGGTGCGCGTCGGCCCGGCCCTGGAGTCGCTGCCCAAGCTCGCCGACGAGAACCCGGCCCCCTTCGACCTCGTCTTCATCGACGCGGACAAGGCCAACAACGCCCACTACGTGGAGTGGGCGCTGCGGCTCACCCGGGCGGGCAGCCTGATCGTCGTGGACAACGTGGTGCGCGACGGACGGGTCGCCGACGCGCGCAGCACCGAGCCGGACGTGGTCGGCAGCCGCGCCGCCATCGAAATGATCGCCACCCACCCGAGGCTGAGCGGAACCGCGCTCCAGACGGTCGGCCGCAAGGGCTACGACGGCTTCGCGCTGGCCCGGGTGCTGGGCTGAGCCGGACGGCGCGGCGCCGGGGGCCGGGCCGCGCGCTCAGACCTCGTGGTAGAAGCCGACGTTGACGCTGCGGGGCGCGGTGCGGTCCTGGACGACGATCTCGCCGGAGCCGCCGTGGGGCAGCGGCACCGTCGCGCCGTAGCCGACGGGCTGCGCGTGCTGCCCGAAGGCGATCCGGACCTCGGACGCCGGGTCGGGCTGCGAGCCGCGCAGCCAGGTCAGCTGCCAGGTGCCGTCCGGGCCGCACAGCAGTTCCAGGTGGACGCGGGAGACGAAGAGCCAGTCCTCGGGGGTGACCAGCCGGCACACCGCCGCGTCACGGCCGATCCGCAGCAGCGTCCCGGGTTCGCTGGGCGCCTCGGCCATGGTCATACCGGCCGTGGCACCCGCGTCCTCCCCGGAGACGGTGGCCATGGTGAGTTCGAGCACGAGCGCTCCCCCTGAAACGTCCTGGTGCGGTGGGCGGATTGCCGTACCGCCGCCGCATGATAAAACGCCCGGCGGGGTCCCGTCCGGCACAATGGGGGCCATGACCGAGCGAAAGCCACCGGGCGTCCCGTTCGAGTCCTGGGTGGACAAGCAGATCCGTGACGCGCAGGGGCGCGGGGAGTTCGACCGGCTGCCGGGAGCGGGGGCGCCGCTGCCCACGGAGCTGGAGACCGCGTACGACGAACTGTGGTGGGTCAGACGGAAGATGGCGCGCGAGGGCCTGTCCGTGCTGCCGCCCGCGCTCGCCCTGCGCAAGGAGGCGGAGGACGCGCTGGCCGCGGCCCGCGCGGCGCCTTCGGAGCGGATCGCCCGGAAGATCATCGAGGATGTCAACGTCAAGATCCGCGACATGATGTTCAAGCCGCCGCCCGGCCCGCCCCTGGGCAAGAAGCCGTACGACGTGGAAGAGGTCGTGCGCGAGTGGCGGCAGCGCCGGGCTGCCGCCCACGGAGACGGGCCGGGGTCAGCCGCGTAGCAGGCGTCCGGCCAGCTCCCGGTAGTCGCGCAGGGCGAGCCGAAGCTGCTCGGTGTCGGCCTCGCCGCTCTCCCAGGACATCCGCAGGGTGCGGCGGCGCCGGGTCACGGCCTCACTGAACCGTGCGGCGATCTCCTCCAGCGCCCGGTCGGCCTGCTCGACGGCCGCCGCGGGCTCCTCGACGAAGGCGCCGACCGTCTCCCGGATCCGCCGCTCCCACTGCTCGCTCTCCTCGCGGGGCAGCAGCGGCGCCGCGGGGGCGGCGGTGCCGAACGCCGTCGGCCAGGCGTCCCGCCCCGGGGAGTCGGTGCTGGCGGCCTCGCGTCCGGTGTCCTGGTCCGGGGCGGGCGCGCCGAGCCCGTTGGCGGGCATCCGGTCCTCCTCGGAGATCGCCGACCACTCGGCCCGGTGGCTGGCGGTGAACCCCTCGTCCACGCCGCTCCCGAGATCCTCCGTACCCGGGCGGAGCCCTTCCGTGCCGTGCGCCCCCGGGGCCGGCGCGGTGTCCTCCGGGGCGCGGTCGTCGCCCGTCAGGCCCTCCCGGCCGGGTCCGGCCGAGCCGCGCAGCCGGCCCGGACGCTCCGCCGGAGCCGCCTCACCGGTCAGCCGCTCCCCGGACCGGGACTCCAGCCGCTCCCCGGGCCGGGACTCCGTCCGCTCCTCGGGCCGGGGCTCCGTACGCTCCTCGGGCCAGGACTCCCTCCGCGTCATCCGCTCCTCCTCCGACATGCCCTCGTCACCCGGTCGCCCCTCGGCGAAACGCCGCTCGTCACCCGCTGGCCCCTCGGCCGGACGCCGTCCGGCGCCCGGGTCGCTCGTCCTGTCCGGCATGGCGCTCAGCTCTCCTTCGGTCGGCTCCGGTGCAGGGCCCAGGGCGCGTGCGGGCGTGCGTGGGAACGGGTTCCGGCGGGGGCCGTGGTGCGGCTCGTGCCGCCGGGCGCCCGGTGCCGGCCGGAGTCGCTGGTCAGGTCGTCGAAGAGGGCGCGGGCTTCGAGCAGCGCCGAGCGCAGTTCCTCGGTCCCGGCGCCGTCCCGGCCCGCTCCGCCGTCGGTGCCGGCCCGGGCCGCCCGGTGGACCTGCCGGTAGCCGTCGACGTGGTCGGCGTGGTGCACGGACAGCGCGGCGAGCTGCTCCTCGTACCGTCCGCCGTCGGGGTACCCGCGTACGGCGGCGACTTCCGCGAGCAGCCGGTCGGCCTCCGACACCGCTTCCCGCGGAGCGTCGACGAAGCGCTCCTGAAGTGCGGTCCAGCGCTGCGCGTACCGCTCCCGCTCGGCGCCCTCCAGCGGGCGTTCGCGCAGATCACCGTGGCGTTCGACGCGGTCGGCCAGCTCCCTTTCGGCGGCCTTGGCGTCCCCGTCGTGCAGGGCCACGGTCCGCTCGTACTCGGGTCCGAAGCGCCGGCGCAGACCGGGCCCCCCGTGCCGTCCGCGGCTGCGCAGAAGCAGGGCCACCGCCCCGACGACCACGACCGCCGCGATCACGATCAACAGAATGATCAGGCCTGTGGACATGGTTGCCTTCCGATCGGACCGGCTCCGCCGGCCGGTTCTCCCTTCGGGTGACCCGGAACCCGGCCCGCAAACGGCACCGCCGGCCGCCCCGATATCCGGTTGCGGCGGGTACCCCCCGCCTCCCGACAATGGCCCGCATGACATGGACGATCGCTCCGGAGCCGTACGACTGTCCGGCCGCCGCCGCGCTGTGGCGGGCGTACTACACGGAGGTCAGCGACCGCTGGTACCTGCTGCACGAGGGGCACCGCACCGACCCCGCGGAGCTGGAGCGGCAGATCGCGGCCACGACCGGAGCCGACCTGGCGCCGCCGGGCGGGCGGTTGCTCGTCGGACGGTACGACGGCCGGCCGGCCGGCTCGGCGGGCGTGCGCCTGCTGGACGCGGACACCGCCGAACTGACCCGGGTGTTCGTGCTGCCGCAGGCGCGCGGCCGGGGCGGGGCCGCGCTCCTGGTGGCCGCCGCCGAGGAGGCCGCCCGTGCCCTCGGCGCCCGGCGGATCGTCCTGGACACCCGCGGCGACCTCGTCGAGGCCCGCGCCCTGTACGCCCGCCTCGGCTACACCGAGACCGGCCCGCACAACACCGACCGGTACGCCGAGCACTGGTTCCGCAAGGAGCTGGCGGGCGTCAGCCGGACCGGGTGACCGTGCCGGTGTCGTGCGGGCGTTCGCTCTCGGCGCCGCACAGCTCGCCGTTCAGCTCCTGGACCAGCCGGGTGAGGTCGGCCGAGCGGCCGGGCCGCCACCAGTCGCCGAGCAGCTCGGCCAGGGACTCCTCGCGGGCCCGGGCGAGCCGGTCGGCGACCTGGCGGCCGGTGTCGGTCAGGACGAGGTCCAGGCCCTGCCGTTCGCCCAGCCGCCGTTCCTCGATCTGGCGCTCGGCGGCCATGACCGCCTGGAGCGGGACCGCGCTGCGCTCGGCCAGCATCCCCGGTTCGACGGAGCCGTAGCGGCGGATGCGCAGCAGCATCCAGCTGGCGGCGGGCAGCAGGTCGTACCCGGCCCGTTCGGTGATCTTCCGGTAGATCTCGCGGCGGCCCTCCCGGGTGCCCAGCACCGACAGGGACCGGCACACCTCGTCGTAGGAGGAGCGTTCGACCGGGTTCGGCGGCAGGGTCTCGGAGACGTCGGGTGCGGTGACCGAGCCGCGCAGCCGGTCCTCCTTCAGGAACCACGCCAGCAGGAAGCCGAGGAACGCGACGGGCGCGGCGTACAGGAAGACGTCGGTGATGGCGGACGCGTACGCGTGCAGGGCCGCCGGGCGCAGTGCGGGCGGCAGGGCGGCGATGCCCCGGGGGTCGGACTTCAGCGCGTCGGCGGAGGCGCCGGGCGGCAGGCGTACGGCCCGGAAGGCGTCGGCGAGCCTGTCGCCGAGACGGCTCGCGAAGACCGTGCCGAAGATGGCCACGCCGAAGGAGGCGCCGATGGAGCGGAAGAAGGTGGCGCCGGAGGTGGCGACGCCGAGATCCTCGTAGGAGACGGCGTTCTGCACGATCAGTATCAGGACCTGCATGACCAGGCCGAGTCCGAGGCCGAAGACGAAGAAGTAGACGCTCATCTCGGCGGTCGGGCTGTGCTCGTCGAGCCGGTGCAGGAGCAGCAGGCCGACGGCGGTGACGGCGGTGCCGGCGACCGGGAACACCTTCCAGCGGCCGGTGCGGCTGACGATCTGCCCGGAGACCGTGGAGGACAGCAGCAGACCCACCACCATCGGCAGCATGTGCACGCCGGACAGGGTGGGTGAGATGCCGTGCACGACCTGGAGGAAGGTCGGCAGATAGGTCATCGCGCCGAACATGGCGAAGCCGACGATGAAACTGATGACGGCGGCCAGGGTGAAGGTGCGGATGCGGAACAGCCCCATCGGCAGCACGGGTTCGGCGGCCCGGCGCTCGACGGCGACGAAGGCGAGGGCGAGGACGACCCCCAGCACGGCGAGCCCGATGATATGGACCGAGTCCCAGGCCCAGGTCGTGCCGCCGAGCGAGGCGACCAGCACCAGACAGGTCGCCACGGCGGCGATCAGGAACGTCCCCAGGTAGTCGATGACATGGTGCGCGGCGCGGCGCGGGATGCGCAGGGCGACGGCGATCACGGCGAGCGCGACCACACCGACGGGCAGGTTGACGTAGAACACCCAGCGCCAGCTGAGATGCTCGGTGAAGACGCCGCCGAGCAGCGGCCCGAGCACGCTGGTCGCGCCGAACACGGCACCGAACAGGCCCTGGTAGCGGCCGCGTTCGCGCGGCGGCACGAGATCGCCGACGATCGCCATGGACAGCACCATCAGCCCGCCGCCGCCCAGGCCCTGCACCGCGCGGAAGGCGATGAGCTGCGGCATGTCCTGCGCCATGCCGCACAGTGCCGAGCCGATCAGGAAGATCACGATGGCGGTCTGGAACAGCCGCTTGCGGCCGTACTGGTCGCCGAGCTTGCCCCACAGCGGGGTGGCGGCGGTCGACGCCAGCAGATAGGCGGTGACGACCCAGGAGAGATGCTCCAGGCCGCCGAGATCGCTCACGATCGTCGGCAGCGCGGTCGACACGATCGTCTGGTCGAGGGCGGCGAGCAGCAGGCCCAGCAGAAGGGCGCCGATCGGGACGAGCACGCCGCCCGGCACGTGCTCACCGCTCCGCGCGCCCGTCCCCGTGCCGTGCGTGTCCAGGGCCATGGAGACCTCCCGGGGCTCTGAGGTACCTCTTCCCACGTGTTCCATCGTGGTGGGAGTCCCCGCGTACGGCCTGTCGAGTTCCATCGTGGGCCCTCCGTACGGCCTGTCCGGACGCCCCGGCCGGTCTCCCCGGCCGGGGCCTCGGGCGGCCCGGTTCCCGGGCGGCCCGTTCTCTCGGCCGTCCCCGGCGGCCCGGCTCGTCAGGCGGAGGGAACGGCGTCCGCCGGGGCGGTGTGCCAGTTGGTGACGACGGGGGCGTCGACGGTGATGGTGCCGACCGGCAGCGAGACCGGGTCGGGGTCCTCGTCGCCGACGCCGACGATGATGCTGTCCAGCTCCTTGCCGCCGTTCTCGCCGCTGCTCTTCGGGTTCACCCCGGCGTACGCGGTGGTGCTCCCGCTGAGCGTGATCTGCCGGGCGGCGGACTGCTCCGCGGGGCCCGCCTCGGTGCCGTCGGAACCGAACGCCACGGTCGGCAGCGCGGCGGGCAGCACACAGGTGATCCCCGGCTTCGCCTTCGCCATGACCAGGATGTACCCGCCGGCCTGGCTCTCGTTCCTGGTGCTCCAGGAGATGTCGTTGGCGCCGCAGCTCTGCCCGACCGGCTGCCGCCCGCCGGCCCCCGTGTCGGCACCGGAACCGGCCCCGTCCGTGCTCCCCGCGCCCTTGCCCGTCCCGGCGGAGCCCTTGCCCGCGCCCTGACCACTGCCCGCGGCGGACGAGCCCGAGGTGTCCGAGGAGCCGGAGGAGCCGGACGGGGTGGCCGTGTGGCCGGCGGACCGCGTGGCGGCCGGGGACCGCGGCGCGGCACCGGTGTCGGTGGCCGTGTCCGAGCCCTGGCACGCCGTCATCAGCGCGGCGCCGCCCACGAGGGCTACGGAGACGAGGAGGGCCTTGCGACGGTTGCCGGACATGAAATCCCCTTGGTGATCGGTGACGGCGGCCGGAGCTGCTCCGGCCTCTCGGTGCTGGCTCGGTCACTGAGAGGAGGCCGTGGGCCGGGAGGATCCCGGTGTCTTCGTTCCAGGACATCGCTGTCACAGACCGGTGACACGGCCGGCGCCCGCGCCCGGGAACCGGGCCCGCGGTGCCCGCGCGGGTCCGCCCGGTGCGAATCGGCCGACGGATACGCGCCTGCCGGGACCGGCCGTGACCGCATGGTTGGTCACTCCGGGGATGCGGCTGCGGAATTCCCTGCTCCGGCTGCCGGGATGAGCTGCGGCGAGGTGTCCCGCCCCGGCCTCCGCCGGGAGGACGGCAGCCGGAACGCCCCTGCGGGAATCCCCCGTACGCCCGGGAACCGGCGGTGAAGGTGGGACAAGACTGCGGCTTCCCGTCCGGCGACAGGTCCACTACCTGGCGGAAGCCCGCGCACCTTGCCGGACAGGGCCGGATCGTCACAGGGACACCGATGCGGATTGGGTCGGTGAGGGTTAGTGGACCGGACGCGGATGCTGCAACATCACCTGTCGTACGAGCGGCGGCGGCAACCGCTCGGGGGAGCCGTCGTTTCGAGCCCGTACATCTCGCAGAGCACTACGTTCAATGGAGAGTTCATGGTGCGTAATCCGTCGTGCAGCGCGTCCGGTCGGCGTCGCCGGCTGAGCGGCCCGGAGGCCGGAGTACTGATCGTCATCATCGTCGTCGCCGCCCTGCTGGCCCGGGCGGGTCTGTCCGCCGCGAGCGTGGCGGTGCTGCTGACGGAGGCCGTCGCCCTCGGGGTGGGCTTCGTCCGGCGGCTGCGCGGTGCGCCGGTTGGCCGGCCGGGATGTGCTGAGGTCTGATCGTCGCATGGGACGCCGGGAGAACCCGGTCGGCGAGTGCGGTAAGTCGCTGCGTGCCCTCGTGACCTGGCTGCGCGCCGGTCGCGAGGCCGCGGGACTCACCTACGAACAGCTCGCCGAGCGGTGTGAGTTCAGCGCAGACACCCTCGCCCGCACGGCGTCGGGGCGCAGCGTACCCCGCAAGCCGACCGTCCTCGCCTACGCACGGGCGTGCGGGCTGGGCGAGCGGGAGGCGGAGCGGCTGTGGAAGCAGGCGCGGCGGGACGAGGTCAGCGCCCGTGAGGTCCTGGCCGGCCGCCAGAGCGGCGTCCACATCAGCGTGGTGAAGAACTTCGCCGACCTGCATTCCGCGCTGGTCGGTCTCTATCACGACGAGGGCAAGCCGCCCCTGCGGGAGCTGAACGAGCGGATCGGCGGCCAGGGACGGCTGCCCCACAGCACCACCAGCCGCGTCCTGCAGCAGCGCTCCAAGCCGAGCCTGGAGTTCATTCTCGCCTTCGCGCAGGCGTGCGGTGTCCGGGAGAGCCACCTGCCGGAGTGGCAGAAGGCGTGGGAGCGTGCCGACGCGGACCGCCGGCAGGCCCGCGAACGCTTCAACGAGCGGCGCCGGCGTCTGCTCACCCACCACTCCCAGGTCTCCGCCCGCGACCTCCAGCAGCTCATGCGGGACTTGGAGGCCGCCGCCGTACGCGAACCCGGGCTGCGCCTGAAGGTGCACATCCCCGGCCCCGGGGACCGGGAGGCGGAGACCACCGCCCGGATGACGCGCGAGCTCCTCGTCGACCAGGCCCAGCGGCGCGGTGACCTGTCCTGCCCCGTGTGCCAGCGGCCCTCCTTCGGCTACACCGACACCGGCGGCTGGGGGGCCGTGCCGTGCGCCGACTGCACCGGCCGCAGGGAGAGGGGCAGGCGGGCCCTGCCCCGGGCGGGCGGGGCGAGCCCTCCGCTGCCCCGGCGGATCCCTTCCGCCCGGCCGGGACTGGACGGCCTGCCCCTGCCTCCGCCGGGGCCGCCCGAGCCCCCGGCGCGGACCTTGTCCGAGCGGGAGCGGGCGGAGGTGTCGCGGCGCTTACCGGGCCTGCCCCCGCCCGGCGACACGCCGACGCTCTCCTTGCGCCTGCCGACCGCTCCCCCGCCGGGACCACCCCGCGCGGACCCGGCACCGCCGTTCACTCCCCCACCGGGGCCATCCCTCGCGGACCCGGCACAGCCCTTCGCTCCCCCACCGGGGCCATCCCTCGCGGACCCGGCACAGCCCTTCGCTCCCCCACCGGGACCACCCCTCGCGGACCCGGCACAGCCGTTCTTACCGCCGGACGGCAGGGTGCGCGTCCGTATCCACATCCCCTCGATGCGGCCGGCCCACCGAGCGCCGACCCCGGTCTTCCGCCCGGAACCCTGGGAGCCGGCAGCCGCACCGCCGGCCGGCCCGGACACCCCGACGCTGCCCTTGGGTCTGTCCGCCCCGCGCTTTCCCTTCCTGGGCCCTTTTCCGGGCCCCTTCCCGGACCCCGTCCCGTCTCCGGACCCCTTCGCGGACCCCTTCGCGGACCCCTTCGCGGACCCCGTCCCGGACGAGGGGTCATGGCCGTGGTCCCCTGAGGCCGCGCCTCCCGGCGACTTCGCCCCGCCCGGCTTCCCGTCCCCCGGCTTCCCGCAGCCCGGCCACCCGTCCGCCGGCTTCCCGCAGCCCGGCCACCCGTTCCCCGGCTTCCCGCAGCCCGGCCACCCGTTCCCCGGTTTTCCGTCTCCCGGCTTCTCGTCCGCGGGCTCACCGCCGCCGAGCCGGCTGCCCGTGCAGCCCGTTCCCCGCGCGGCCGGCGGACCCGTCCGGCGAGGACCGGAGACGGAGCACGGCGACGCCGATCCGCCCGCCGGACGACGGTGGCTGGCCTGGCTGCCCCGGCTCAGGGCCGCGGTCGTCTGGCCCGTCGCCGACCCCGACGCCCAGGGCGACCCGCCCCAGGACTCCGAGAGCCTCACCACACAGGGGGCCGACCCCACGCGGCCGTACCCCCAGCCGAGCTGCCCCCTCTGCGGCTGCCGCCGTCCCCCGGCGCCCGGCCCGCCCGCGTAGCGGGCACCACGCGGCGGGCGTCAGCCGATGTGCAGCCGGATCGTTCCGTCGGCGGCCGCCTCGACGCGCACCCGGGTGAGGTCGCGCACCGCCACGTCCGGCTCGTGGACGACGGCCCGCGGGCCGACGCCGACGACCCGCATCCCCGCGGCGCGCCCCGCCGCGATCCCCGCGCCGGAGTCCTCGAAGACGATGCAGTCGGCCGGGTCGACGCCCAGCTCGGCGGCGCCCTTCAGGAAGCCCTCGGGGTCGGGCTTGCTCGCGCCCACCGACTCGGCGGTGACCCGCACCGCCGGCAGCGGCAGCCCGGCGGCGTTCATGCGCGCGGTGGACAGGGCGACGTCGGCGGAGGTCACCAGCGCGTGCGGAAGCCCGGCCAGCGCGGCGAGGAAGGCCCCGGCGCCGGGGATCTCGATCACGCCGTCGGTGTCGGCGGTCTCCTCGGCGAGCATGCGGGCGTTGTCGGCGAGGTTCTGCTCCACCGGCCGGCCGGGCAGGAGCACGGCCATGGAGGCGTGCCCCTGCCGGCCGTGGACGACCTTCATCGTCTCGTCGCCGTCCAGCCCGTGCCGCTCGGCCCAGCGCCGCCAGATGCGCTCGACCACGGCGTCCGAGTTGACGAGGGTGCCGTCCATGTCGAGCAGGAGGGCGCGGGCGGTGAGGACGGCGGGGACGGCGGTGGCCGGCATCGGCAGCTCCATGGAACGAAAAAGGCCCTGTCTCGGGAGAGACGTCGGGAGGGACAAGGCGGCCCCGCCCGCCGGTCAGGGAAAACGGGCGGGAGCCACTTTGTTCCTCCACGGTACAAAACCCTGGCTCGACCCGCCACCGCCCCGGCGGGCATTCATCCGCCGTCCGGCTCAGCCGGTCACGGCCTCGTACAGGCTCCACACGCCGAGCGCCAGCATCACCAGCGCCGCGATCTGCGTGATCAGCCGCAGCGGTACCCGCTTCATCAGGGCCTTTCCGCCGACGATGCCCAGTCCGGCGACGGCCCACAGGCCCAGCACGGCGCCGAGACCCACGGAGACCGGGTCGTCGTAGCGGGCGGCCAGGTTGGCGGTCATGATCTGCGTGAGATCACCGAACTCGGCGACGAGGATCAGCATGAAGCCGGTCCCCGCGACCTTCCAGAAGGACTGGTCGGCGGGCTTCTTGATCTCCTCGTCGTCCTCGTCCTTCTTCAGCAGCAGCATCGCGGCGCCGCCGAGGAAGAGGGCACCGGTGACGGCGTGCACGATCTGCTGCGGCAGCAGGGTCAGCACGCTGCCGGCCGCGACGGCGAGCACGACATGCAGCAGGAAGGCGGCGGCGACGCCCGCGAACACGTACGAGGCCCGGTAGCGGGTGCCGAGGACGAGGCCGGCGAGCGCGGTCTTGTCCGGCAGCTCGGCCAGGAAGACGACGCCGAAGACGAGCGCCGTCACGGTGATGCTGATCAAGGTTCCTCAATCGGTCGGGCTGCCCCACCGAGAGTGCGGTACGTCACACGATGACACCTCGGCATGGCAGCACACTCGGCGCCCGTGCCGGGGGCACGGGCGTGCACTGCTTGCCGAAGGTCTCGCTGGCGGGACTCGACGACGCGAGTCCGCCTCCGGGCGCCGGCTCAGGCTCGCTGAGCAGTATGTCGACGGTCCGGCGAAGAGCTACTCCCCTTCTGCGCTCCCCATCGTACGGGATGTGAAAGTTCCGTAGTCAACCTTGGCATGACATGAACACGTCACTAGCTTCTTACCGAGCGCTCACCCCCCGGCAACGCGGCCCCGCGAGCATTCCCACGCCCGCGCCCCAACAGCCCGACCCCACAAGGGAGTTCAGTCATGTCCAAGTTCTACGCGCGTCGACGGACGAGCATACTCGCGGCCCTCACCGGCCTCATAGCCTCCGTCGCCCTCTTCAACTCCCCGAGCGCCTCGGCCGCCCTCCCCACGCCGGTCAGCGCCGCCACCGCCCGCGGCTACCTCTCCCAGCTGACCGTGGCCACCGAGAACCGCACCGGCTACAGCCGCGACCTGTTCCCGCACTGGATCACCATCAGCGGCGCCTGCAACACCCGCGAGACGGTCCTGAAGCGGGACGGCTCGAACGTCGTCACCGACTCCTCCTGCGCCGCCACCAGCGGCAGCTGGTACTCCCCGTACGACGGCGCCACCTGGACCGCCGCCGCCGACCTCGACATCGACCACCTCGTCCCGCTGGCCGAGGCCTGGGACTCCGGCGCGAGCAAGTGGACCACCGCGCAGCGGCAGGGGTTCGCGAACGACCTCACCCGGCCGCAGCTGATCGCCGTCACCGACAACGTCAACCAGGCCAAGGGCGACCAGGACCCGGCGACCTGGGTGCCGTCCCGGTCCGCGTACGTCTGCACGTACGTCCGCGCCTGGGTGCAGGTGAAGTACTACTACAACCTCTCGGTCGACTCCGCCGAGAAGAGCGCGCTGACGAACTACCTGGCGAGCTGCTGAGTCCCTCGCACCCGGGAGCACCGCGGGGTCCGCGGCCGTACGGCGGCCGCGGGCCCCGCACGTCGTTCCCCGGGGCCCTTCGCACGGTTCCCGGTGCCCTCGCGGGCGTCCGCCGTCAGGCGGCCGGGCGCCTGCGCACCAGGAAGCCCGCCGCCGCGCCCGCGGCGAAGAGCGCCGCCACCGAGACGCCGGTGGCGAGCCAGGTCGCGCCCAGCCACTGGGCGCCGTAGTAGCCGAGGGCCACGCTGTAGGCGGCCCAGGACAGGCCGGCCAGGGCCGACCAGGGCAGGAAGTCGCGGATGCGGCGATGGGCGGCACCGGCGCAGAAGGAGACGACCGAGCGGCCCGCGGGGGCGAAACGGGCGAGGACGACCAGCGCGCCGCCGCCCCGGGCGAGCGCCTCGCCGAGACGTTCCTGCGCGGCGGCCAGCCGACGGGAGCGGGCTATCGCCCGGTCCAGCCGCTCCCCGCCCCGCCAGGCCAGCCGGTAGGCCACCAGGTCACCGAGGACCGAGGCGGTGGCCGCGGACAGCACCAGGGCCATGATGTCCGGCACGTCGTGCGGGACCTGGCCCGCCGCCGCACCCGAACCCGCCGCCGCTGCCGTACCGGCCGTGATGACGAGCACGCCGCTGGGCAGGATCGGCAGGAACACGTCGAGCAGCACCGACAGGGCCACCACGGCGTAGATCCATGGTCCGGCCGCCAGCGACCCCACGCTTTCCCACACGACGAACTCCCGTCACTCCCCCGTTGAACAGCCATACAGCGTACGCCGGGGGTGTGACAGAAGATCCGCCGGGGGCTCCCGCGATGATTACAGATTGCTCACAGTGCGTCGCACGCGCGCGGGTTCAGGCCGTCGCCGGGGCCTGCTCCGCCGCGCGCTCGCCGTCCGCCGCCGTGCGGCCGAAGAGCCGGTCGAGGCCGAAGGCGCCGGAGCCGGTGAAGACCAGCAGGAAGAAGGTCCAGCAGAACAGCGCCGACAGCTCGCCGCCGTTCTGGATGGGCCACAGGGCGGCCTGCTGGTGGACGTCGAAGTAGGCGTACGCCATCGAGCCGGAGGCGATCAGCGCGGCGCCGCGGGTGCCGAGGCCGAGCAGCACCAGGGCGCCGGCGGCGAGCTGGATCACGGCCGCGTACCAGCCGGGCCAGGTACCGGCCGCGATCGTGCCGCCGGTGCCCGCGGCGCCGCCGAGGACGCCGAACAGGGAGGCGGCGCCGTGCACCGCGAAGAGCAGGCCGAGGACGATGCGGAAGAGCCCGATGACGTAGGGCTGAGCGGAGTTGAGACGTGCGGACATGAGGGTTCGCTCCTCTTCGGTGTCGGTCGGGCCGGCCGGGGACTGAGAGGCCGGTCGTGGGGGCGGCGGTACCGAATGGAGCCACAGGTTAGGCACGCCTAATCAATACTTGCAAGTTCAACATCTACTCGCGGAGCTGCCCCGGACCGCCGCTCCGCGGCCGGCACCGCCGCCCGCAGCGCGGCCCGCGCCACCGCGTCGGCGTCCGACAGCGTGACCGAGTCCACCCCCGGCCGGGCCCCGGCCGCGGTCACCCAGTGCACCCCTTCGGTGGGCACCCCGAACGCGAACCGCCGTGCGTGCGGCACACCTTGACGGTCCATCAGGTGATACGGCCGGCGCGTGACGTCCAGTCCGCCGGTCTCGTAGCCGTCCACGGTGTGCGGCCGGCAGCCGCCGTCGGCGAGCAGTCCGGCGAGCAACTCGTCGCCCGTGCGCCGCAGATCGGGCTCCGGGAGCCGGGCCTCTATGACAGTGGTCACACGGGCGGCCGAGCCCGGCACGGCCGATGACCGTGCCGCCCAGGCCCCGTGCTCGGCCCGCACCTCCAGCCCCGGGCCGAGCACCTCCACCGCGCCCGCCTCGACCAGCGCGGCCAGTTCCTCGATGCGGCGCCGGGGCGGGCCGATGGACAGGAAGGCGTTGAGCGGGGTGTACCAGCGGTCCAGGTGCGCCCGGCGGGAGGCGCCGGTCAGCCCGCCGTGGTCGACCACCAGCCGGATCTCGTTGCGCAGATCGCGCAGCACGTCGAGCGCCGCCTTGAGCGGCCCCGCCACGTTCCCCAGCGCGGCCTGCGCGGCATCCTCGCGCAGATGGGCCAGCAGCCATGCCCGCCACTGCCCCGGATCGGCGAACTCCCGCTCCTCGTAGGGGCGGGCGATCCGGCGCCAGCTCCACCGGTCGGCCGCCGCCACCCCGAACTCGTCCAGGATCCGGGACTCCTGCGGGTCACCGTGGGGGACGGCCAGGAAGCGCGCGGCGAAGCCGGGACACCGGGTCAGCGCGCCGTAGTAGACCGTCTCCACCTCCTTCGCCACCAACGGCCAGATCTCCGCGAGGAAGTCGGGCGCCTCGCCGGAGTCGGCGCGCCCGCGGAAGCCGGCGATCACCCGCGGGGTGAGGACCAGCGGGGTGTGCCGGCCCGACGCGCCCTTGGCGTTGTCGCCGCGCGCCTGGTACGGCACGCCGCGCCGGGAACCGGCGTACAGGCGCGGCTCGCGGCCGGAGGGGAGGTAGCGCAGACCGCCGTCGGGCCGGCGCGCGAAGCGGCCGCCCCGCCCCGTGGTGAGCAGGGCGAGATGGTCGAAGAAGGTGAGGCCGAGACCGCGCAGCAGCACGGGCGCGCCGGGCCGGAGCGCGGAGAGGTCGACGTCGGCCGGATTGGCGGGCGGGACATGGCACAGGCCGTGCCGGGCGGCGTACGCGGCGAAGGCGAGCTGTTCCCCGTCCGGCGCGGCGGGCAGATGCCCCTGGGCCAGCACCACCGCGGCGAGCCCGGTCAGGACCCGGCCGTCGTCCAGGGTGAGCCGCTGCCGGCCGTCGGCCTCGTCGGCCAGCCGTACGGCGCGGGCCCGGTGGGTCTCCACGCGCACCGCGGCCGGGGCCGCGCGGACCGTACGGGCGAACACCCACTCCAGGTAGCGGCCGTAGTGCGCGCGGGTCGGATAGTCGTCCGGGCCCAGTTCGCCGTCGGCCCACTCGTACAGACTGGGGCCCGGCCGGATCGGGCCCGAGCAGCCCACGCCGGCGTCGGTGAACAGGGTGACCTGGCTCGCCACGGTGTTCATCAGCAGCTCGGCCGACTGCCCGGTCCGCCAGACCCGGCCGGGGCCCGGCGGCGCCGGGTCGACCACGTGGACGGTCAGCCGGACACCGGGGGGAAGGAGTTCCGGTGCGGAGGCGCAGAGGCGTTCCAGGACGCTGGTTCCACGCGGTCCGGCCCCGACCAGGGCGATGGGGATTGCGGCAGGCACAGGGGACTCCAGGGCGTCGAGGGCAAGCGGAAGACGCGCTTCATCATGCCCTGTACGACCCAACTCCCTTGTACGCGATCAGAGTTATGGCGACATGCCGGATTACGGCGAGTGCCGCGGCGGCGGTCCTGGTGCGGGCCTGTCAGCCCTTGTCCCGCACGGGACGCCCCCGCACCTCCAGCCCCCCGAGCAGCTCCGCGGTGGCCCGGGCCACGGCGTCGACCGCCTCGTCGAAGACCTCCCGGTTGTGGGCCGCGGGGGCGCGGAAGCCCGAGATCTTCCGTACGTACTGCAACGCGGCGGCGCGAATGTCGTCGTCCGTGGCCTCACCGGGCAGGACGGGCGGGCGCAGGGTCTTGATGCTCCGGCACATGTCCCCAGTCTCGCGCAGCCCGCCCGTCCCCTGCGATGATCGGCCCGAAGGCGGCCACCGACACCCGGGGCCGACCGTCGAAAGGACAACTTCATGACGAATCCGCTCACCGTGGCCGTCCTCGGCCCCGGCGGCACCGGAGGTCTGCTCGCCGCCCTGCTGTCCCGCTCCGGGCACCGCGTGATCTGCCTGGCCGGCGACGCCACGGCCGGCACGCTGCGCCGGACCGGCATCACGGTCCGCAGCCCGCAGTTCGGCGAGTTCACGGCCGCCGTCGAGGCCGACACCGAGCTGCGCGAACCGGTGGACGCCTGCCTGATCACCGTCAAGCACACGGCGCTGGACGCCGCCCTGACCCGCGTCGCGCCCGCCGCTCTCGGCGACGCCCTGGTCGTACCGCTGCTGAACGGGGTCGAACACCCCGCCGCCCTGCGCGCCCGGTACCGCCCCGACCGGGTCGCCCCGGCCGTGATCCGCGTGGAGTCCACCCGGCTCACCCCGGGCGTGATCGAACACGGCAGCCCGTTCACGGAGATCGACCTGGCCGGGGACGCCGTGCCGCGGGACCGGCTGGACGCCCTGGCCGCCCGGCTAACGGCCGCGGGCCCGACCGCCCGGGTGGCCGGGGCGGAGACGGCGGTCCTGTGGGCCAAGATGGCGTTCCTGGCCCCGTTCGCCCTGCTCACCACCCGGTACGGCGTCCCGCTCGGCGAGGCCCGCACCCGGTACCGGACCGAGCTGGAGGCGCTGGTCGCCGAGACCACCGCGGTCAGCCGGGCCTGCGGCGCCCCCGCCGACCCGGCCCAGGCCCTCGCCCGGTACGACGCCTTCCCGCCGGCCGCCCGGTCGTCGATGCAGCGCGACGCCGCGGCGGGCCGCCCGCTGGAACTCGACGCGATCGGCGGGGCGTTGCTGCGCGCGGCCGAGCGGCACGGTGTGCCGGTGCCGGTGGCGGCGCGGCTCGTGCGGGAGCTGCGGGCCGCCGGCCACTGACGCCCGGGACCGGGCCCGGCCACGGGCCCGGTCACGGGCCCGGTCACCCGTTCGGCTGAATCCCGCCGGAACCTCGGGATCGGCCTCGCTCCACAAAATCGAACAGGCGTACCATTGCCGCGTGGGTACGACCTCTGAATTCCCCAGTGACCTCCTCGCCGGCCAGGAGGAGCTGCATCAGGTCCGGGCCGAGCTGTCGGCCCTGCTGAAGCGGCTGCCCTGGTCGGTCGAGCCGAGGGACGGCTTCAGCGACGACAACGGCTGGCGGAAGGTGGAGCGGCCCGCGTCCCCCGGCTGGACGGAGGACGAGCAGGCCGAGGTGGAGAAGCTGCGGCGGCGCGAGCACGAGCTGGCGGTCTTCGTCACCACGCACCGGTTCTGGGCCGAGGTCGCGGCGGGGGACCGGGTGGCGGCGCGCACGCGGCTGAAACACGCCCATGAGGAGACGGCGGAGGAGTGAGGCACGAAGACGGCCCCCCGGAGACTCTCCGAGGGGCCGTATCGGTGGGCGCGGACGGTTTCGAACCGCCGACATCCTGCTTGTAAGGCAGGCGCTCTACCCCTGAGCTACGCACCCGGGACAGGTCGACAGCCTACATTGCCGGGTGGGCTGCACCGCAAACCATCCTCCCCGCGTCCACGGAGCCCTCCCCCCGCCTCCGGGGCCGGTGCGCCCCGGCCTTCCCGGCGCGGGGTGGGGTTATCCCCCGGTCCGGTCCGGGTGGCCGCCGGAGCGCCGTTCCCCCGGTGGTCTTCTACGGTCTTCGGAGACCGACACACTCCGGCCGCCGGTCCGGCGGTCCGGATCAGGGGGAGAAGACCGAATGGCCCGTTCACGTTCCGTCCGCGCCGCCGGCACGGCCGCGCTCGCCGCCGCGCTCATCGCCGGCGTCAGTGCGTGCGGTGCCTCCGCCGCCGACGACGACCACCCGGATCACCGGACCTTCGCGCTGCACGGGCACACCCTCACCGTCGACTCCGACAACTCCGCCCTGGAGGTCGTCGCCGCGGACGCGCAGAAGGCCGGGACCGTCGGCGTCACCCGCTGGTTCGAGGGGTCCGTGGTCGTCGGCGGCGATCCCACGGTGCGGTGGTCCTTCAAGGACGACCGGCTCGTGCTGAAGGTGCACTGCTCCGGCTTCATCGCCGACTGCTCGGCCCGGCACCGGATCGTGGTGCCCCGCGGGATCGGTGTCCGGGTCGAGAACGCGGACGGCAGCGTGCGGGCCTCCGGGTTCCGGGACCCGCTCAGCATCCGCGCCGCCGACGGCGCCGTCCACGTCACCGACTCCAGCGGGCCGCTGGACCTGGCGGCCGACGACGGGTCGGTGCGGGCGGAGGTGGCCTCGCGCCGGGTGAAGGCCGTCACGGACGACGGCTCGGTGGACGTCCGGCTGCTGCGCGCCCCCGACCTCGTGGACGCGCGCAGCGACGACGGCTCGGTGACGGTCGCCCTGCCCGAGAGCCCCTACCGGGTGTCGGCCGGTTCCGACGACGGGGCGGTGTCGGTGTCGGTGCCCCGCGACGACGACAGCCCGCACCGGGTGTCGGCGCACACCGCGGACGGAAAGGTAACGGTGCGCACAGCGAACTGACCGGCCCGTGTGTTCGTCTTCAACGGGTGGGAGAATGACACCACCCAGGGGCGACCACAGCACGGGAGAGGGATGTGACGGCGACACCGGGCACGCCAGCGACACCGCCGTACCGGTCGCCGTCCACCGCACGGCCCCGGCGCGGCCCCTCGCCCCTGCGGGACACCCTCGCCCTGCTCTGCCTGCCGGTGCTGGCCGCGCCGGTGCTGGCCGCCGCGTTCGCCGGCGGGGGCACCCGGCGCTGGTTCGGCGGGCGAGCCGAGAGCCAGCGGGCCGAGGCGCAGGCCGCGAAGGACGCCGCCGCGGCGGCCTTCTACGAACTGGACACCGCCCAGCGGGACCTGCGGATCTCGGTCGAGACCATCACGGCGGTGGACGACTCCCCCGCCGCCCGCCGCGCCGCCTCCGACTTCGAAGCGCTCGGAGCCCGCATCGACGAGGCCAGCCGGCAGTACATCCAGGCCGTGGACGCCCACGACCTGGACCGGCACGACCTGGAGGCCGGCGCGGCCTCCCGGGCCCGGGCCGAGCTGACCGCGGCCAAGGACGGACTGCTCGCGGTCCGGCAGGAACTGGACCGGTTCGGCGGCTCGCTCGGGCCGCTGCTGGGCACGGCGGAGACCCGGCTGGCCCGGCTGGCACCCGCCGTGGAGCGGGCCCGGCAGTCGCTGCTGGCCGCGAGCAACGCCCTGGACGCCGTACGGGAGAAGAACCTGCGGGCCGACGAACTCGCCGCACGCCTCGCGGCGCTGTCGCCGGAGCTGACCCGGCTGAACCAGGGCGCCGGGCAGCACGGCGTGCAGGCGACGCTGGAGCGGGCCGAACGGCTCCAGCGCGAGGCCGGGACGATCAGGGCCGAGGCCGAGCGGCTGCCGGAACGGGCGGCCGAGATCGATCACCGGCTGGTGTCCCTGCGGACCAGGGCGGAGGCGCTGACCACGCGGGCCGGGCAGGTGGATCCGGTCCTGAGCGAGCTGCGGCGCCGGTTCTCCGCCGCCTGCTGGCAGGATCTCCAGCAGGTGCCCGCGCAGGCCGCGGAGAACGTACGGCAGGCCGAGCTGAAGCTCCGCGAGGCCCAGACCGCCCGGGACGCCCAGCGGTGGCCGGACGCCACCTCGCTGCTGTCGACCGTACGGGCGCTGCTGAATGCCACCGACGAGGCGGTGTCGGCCGCCGGTGACCGGCTGAACAGGCTGAACGCGGTCCAGAAGGACCCGCAGGCGGAGATCGAGCGGACCCGGTTCGCGATCCGGGACGCCCAGCGGCTGGCCATGACGGGGCGGACGACCCCGGATCCGCGGCACGCCCGGCCGCTGGACGACGCCGTGGCCCGGCTGGAGCGGGCGATCGGCACGCTGGAGGGGCGGCACCCGGACTTCTGGCACTTCCTGACCGAGACCGAGGCGGTGCGGCGGACGGTGGCGCGGGTGGTGGCGCAGATCCGCGAGGAACGCGGCGGCGTGACCTGAGTCCCGGGCCGTGCGTGTTGCCGGGGGACCGGGGCGGGCGGATATTGGGTGGACGGATGGCCTCCGCTAGCGCCCGAGGGAGGCGGACATGGCCACACACGCAGTGCACACGAGGAAGGCCGGGGGACGGCGACCGACCCGGCTGGACGACCATCTGCCCGTCGATCACCGGCTGAACACGGTCTACCGGATCGGCGCGGGCCTGATCGGCACCTTCCTGATCGTCTTCGGCGTACTCGGCCTGATCAACCACATCGGCTTCTTCGACACCGGCGGGAACTCGGTCTCGGGGCTGAACACCAACGGCACGCTCAGTGTGCTGTCGATCTGCATCGGCGCGCTGCTGCTGGTCGGCATGGTGATCGGCGGGAACTTCGCGTCGACCCTGAACATGGTCCTCGGTGTGCTGTTCCTGCTGAACGGCTTCCTGTTCCTCGGCCTGCTGGACACCGACAACAACTTCCTGGCGTTCAGGCTCCAGAACGTGTTCTTCAGCTTCATCGTGGGACTGCTGCTGATGACCTTCGGCATGTACGGCCGGGTCGGCCACACCCTGCCGTACGACAACCCGTACTGGCGGGCCCGCCACCCGGAACCCTCCCCGCAGGAGCAGCGGACGCAAGCCGAGCAGCGGGAAGGGCAGGAGCGGCGGGGCCCGCAGCCGGGACCGGGTCAGGTCCGGTAGGCGTAGAACGCGGCGCCCGGGTACGAGGCGACGAGGCTGGCCACCGACCGGTTGTACGTGTTGGTCGAGTGGTAGCTCACGTACGGCACGCCCCGGCTGTCACGGTTGGTGACGATCATCGAGTGGTCCTTCGACCCGTCCCGGTTGAAGTCCATCTGCAGCACGTCGCCGAGGTCCAGCTGGTAGACGTTGGCGAGGCTGGTGGCCCGCTTCGAGGACAGGGCGAACCAGGAGAACTCGTTGACACCCACGAACGAGTCCGACTGGATCTCCGAGTTGCCGAACCACTTGTGGAAGTCGTTCGTGTAACCGGGGACGTGCTTCCAGCCGCCCGCCTTCAGGGCCTGGCTGACGAAGTTGGTGCAGTCGCCGCCGGCTCCCTGCCCGTTGAAGTCGGGGTAGTCCGGGTTGTACTTGTTCCAGTACTTGGCCGCGTACGCCACCATGGCCTTGTAGTCGTAGCCGGTCGCGGAGAAGTTCTTCCGGTTGACCGGTGCGGGCCAGGTGGTGGCCGCGCGGGCCGCGCTCGGCGGGCCGTCGTCGGCGGTGGTCCTCACCTTGGCGACCTCGGGCTTGGCGACCTGGTTCACCGCGAGGTAGCCCTGGTCGGTGTCCTTGATGCCGGTGAGCTGCCAGTCGCCGTGCCGGTCGGCCTTGAAACTCAGCTCGTGGTGGGCCGTGAATCCGGTGGACGCCGGAGTCTTGCCGGTGGCCTTGTCGTAGCTGAGCGTCGTGGTCTCGGTGACCGCGACCTTCGCGTGCCGGCCCTTCACCTGGGTGGCGTCCAGCGTGACCTTGGTGCTGCCGGCCCGGTAGGTCTCCCCCAGCCGGGCGAGCCGGCTCCGGCGGTCGCGCAGTTCGTCCAGCGCGGACTTCTGCTCACTGGTCTGCCCGCCGGACAGCCGCACGGCCCCCGAGAAACCGGACGTGTGCCGGGTGTCCGCCTTGCCCGTGCCCTGCACGAGAGCCTGTGTACGGTCGGTGAAGACCGCGTCGGCCAGCCGCTGGAAGGTCGCCTTGGTGGCCGCGTCCACCGTCGGGTCGTCGGTCACCGCCGCGCCCGCGCTCCAGTTGGGAACCAGGGCCACACCCGCGACCACCGAGGCGGCGGCGGCGGTGATTATGGCGGTACGGCTCCGCTTACGGCTCAGTCTTCTTGATTTCAATGATGTTCCCCTCTACGCCGGTACACCTACCGGGCGAGGGGCATCTTCGCATGACGGGAGTGCCGATTGTGAAGGGGGTTGCACAAGTGGAACCCCCTGAGCGCACTTGTCACTTGACGACCGCCGACCAGTCGGGCGACTGGGCGGGGTCGAGGCTGCGCAGGGCGGCCAGGGTCGCCGGCTTCTGCGCGTCCAGCCAGTCCGTCAGCTCCTTGAAGGACACGCACTTGACGCCCTTCTTGGTGCACACGTTCTTGACCACCTGGTCGACGGACTTCATGTAGATGTCGCCGTTCCAGTCCTCGAAGTGGTTTCCGATGAACAGCGGCGCCCGGCTGCCGTAGTAGACCCGGTTGAACCCCTTCATGTACGAGTCCACGGTCATCTGCTCCCACTCGGGGAACTTGGCGGGGTCGCCCTGGGTCTCACCGTCGGACTGGTTGTACAGGAAGTTGAAGTCCATGGACAGGGCCTGGACGTTGTCCGTGTAGGGGAGCAGCTGGAGCGGGAAGTCCCAGATGCCGTTCTTCTTCGAGGGCCATATCTGGAAGTCGCCCGGGGAGCTGGCGTCGTAGCGCCAGCCGTAGCCCTTGATGGCCTTCAGCAGGTTCTTCTGGCCCTCCAGGCAGGGCGCCCGGCCGCCGGTGACCTCCTTCTTGAAGTCGAAGGGCAGCGCGGGCACGTCCTTCCAGCCGGTGTTGGTCTTCCAGTGCTCCACGAAGGAGTAGAACTGGTCGATCTCGCTCTTCCACTGCTCGACGCTCCAGTCGCCGCCGCCCTTGGCGCCGCAGAAGTGGCCGTTGAAGTGGGTGCCGATCTCGTTGCCGTCCTCGTACGCCCGGCCCAGCTGGTCCAGCGTGCTGCGGATGTGGTCGTCGGTGGCGTAGTCGATCGCGGCGTCGCCCGGCTCGTGCAGGGGGCCGTGGTACTGGGCCTTCTTGCTCTTGGGCAGCAGGTAGATGCCGGTGAGGAAGAAGGTCATGTGGGCGTCGTACTGCTTGGCCAGCTCCCGGTAGTGCGAGAACAGCTCGTCGCTGCCCTGGAGCGCGCCGTCCCAGGAGAAGACCACGAACTGCGGCGGCTTCTCGCCCGGCTTGAGCGGCTTCGCCGCCAACTGCCCCTTCTGCGGCCCGGTGTAGGAGGTGGACCCGTCCCCGAGGATCTTGGTCTTGCCGTCCCATTGCGGGGTGGGGCTGGCCTTCGGCGCGGCCGTGGCCTTCTTGCCGGCCGCGCCGGTCGGCGTGCTGTTGCTGTCCGTGCCGGACAGCGCCAGGTACCCGGCCACCAGCGAGGCCACGACGAGGAGGGCGGCCAGGGTCAGGACCTGTGGCCGGGTGGCGCGGGGCGCACTGCGGCGGCGCGGGGCTCGGCGACGGCCTGAGGACGACGACATGTTGCGGGGCATGCGCGGCTCATTCTGCGGGAGGGAGGGTGGACGGGTCACGGCTCAGCCGATCCCCGTCGCGGCCGACCAGAGGGCGTACGGGACGCTGTTGGCGGACGTACCGGCCAGTCCCTTGAGCGGCAGCGGCTCCAGGGACTTCGCCAGGTCGATCCGGTAGACGACGATCGCGGTGGACACCGAGTCGGCCGTGCCGACGTACCAGGCGGCGGTGCCCTTCTCGTTGGTGCCGGCCTTCCCGGACACCCCCGGCCGGCCGGCCGCCTCGGGATGCGCGGTGCGGAAGGAGTCCGCGAGCGCCTCCGTGACCTCCTCGGCCACCTGGGCGCCCACCGCGCGCTTGGGGTGCGGGGTGGTCAGGGGGATCGGGGAGCCGTTGCGGGTGATCCGGCGCACCGAGTACGGCTCGGTGTGGTTGCCGGCCGCGGCGAAGGTGGCGTAGCCGCTGGCCATCCGGATCGCACTGGGCGTGGAGTTGCCCAGCGACAGGGCCGGCACCTGGGGCCCCATGCTGGAGGACAGCAGTCCGGACTGCTCCGCGGTCTGGCGCACCGTCTCCAGGCCGGCGTCCATGCCGAGCTGCATGAACGGGGTGTTCACCGACTTGGCGAGCGCTTCGCGCAGGGTGATCTGCCCGTACGACTTCCCGCCGTCGTTGTGCGCGGCGACCTTCTTGCCGCTGCGGTCCCAGTACGGCCCCTCGGGCGTGGTGACGGGCACGCCGTCGTCGCCGTCGTAGACGCTGTCCGGGGTGACGGGGGTGGCGGGTCCGCCGCGGGTCTTGTGCACACCGTGTTCGAGTCCGGCGGCGTAGACGAACGGCAGGAAGGCGGTCCCGGCCGGGACCGTGGTGGCGTTGGACTCGTTGAAGCCCTGCTTGCGGTGGTCCGGTCCGCCGTAGACGGCGAGGATCCGGCCGTCCGCGGCCACCGAGGCGGCGCCGTAGTGCCCGTTCTTCGCCGTCGCCGGATCGCCCTGCCGGGCCTCCTTGCGCTCCTTGGCGACGGCGTCGGTGAGCGCCTTCTCCCGCTTGCGGTCGAAGGTCGTGTAGATCTGGTAGCCGCCGAGGTCGAACTGCTTGTCCGTCAGGTGGCCGGCCTTCTTGGCGTACTGCGAGGCCAGCTCCACCAGGTAGTCGCTCTGTGCGCCGGTGTTGTACAGCGGGTTGCTCTTGAGCGGATCGGGGAAGGTCTTGTACTTGGCCCGCTCCCCCGGCGACAGCTTGCCGATCTTGACCATGCGGTCCAGGATCCAGGACCAGCGCTCCACCGCCCGCGCGTGGTTGGCCTTGCTGAGGGTGGGGTCGTAGAGGCCGGCGCCCTTGAGCAGGGAGGCGAGCATGGCCGCCTCGGAGGCGTTCAGCTCGCCGACGTCCTTGCCGTAGTACGCCTGGGCCGCGCGCTGGATGCCGTAGCTGCCGCGGCCGAACCAGCTGGTGTTGAGGTACCCCTCCAGGATCTCGTCCTTGCTCATCTTGTTGTCGAGCTTGAGCGAGATCATCGCCTCGGTGAATTTACGGCTTATGGTCTGGTTCTGCGTGAGATAAACGTTCTTCACATACTGCTGGGTAATAGTGGATCCGCCCTCGGTGTCCCCCTCGCCCACCGTGCGGAACAGGGCCCGGGTGATGCCCTTGACGGATATGCCCGGGTCCGAGTAGAAGCTCTCGTTCTCCGCCGCCAGCACCGCCCAGCGGACGTCGTGGGGGATGTCCTTGAGCGGCATCGCCTGCCGCTGCACCCAGCCGGTGCGGGCCATCGGCGTGCCGTCGGACCAGAAGTACACGTTGTCCTGCTGGGTCGCGTACGAGTTCAGATTGCTCGGTATGTCCGTCATCGCGTACGCGGTGACGAGGAACGCGCTGAGCAGACCGAACGACGTCAGGACACCGCCGGCCCACTGGCGCCAGGAGGGCATCCAGCGGCGCCAGCCGGTGCGGCCGGGGCGCGGGTAGACCGGCTTCAGGCGGCGCGCGTAGGGGGCTATTCGGGCCCAGTACGGGGCCAGCGGGCCGAACAGCCGGCCGGCGGCGCTCGCGATCGCCGCCGCGAGCCCGGCCCGCTCACGGCCGGCGGAGCGGCCGGTGGAGCGCGCGCTCCGCCGCCGCTCGGCCCGGCCGCCGCCCGGAGCGGGTGGCTCCGGCGGCGGGGGGACGCGCAGCTGCATGGTCTCGTCCGCCCTGAGGGCGTCGACTCTCAGATGCAGGGTCTCGTCGGCGTTCTGCGGCTTCTCGCCACGGCCACCCCCCATGGGGCCGTCCTCCCCCTGCGACGCATCGGTCACGCCTGCGTCTCTCCCTCCGCACTAGGTCTTGCTCGCGCGGGTGAGCTGAGCATCCTCGCAACGGCGTTCACAAATTATCAGTAACGTTTTCGAATGCTCTGCACATATGCCGGATAGAAAGCAACACTCATGAAACATTGAGATGCCCCCGGCCGGCCCTTGACGGCTAACCTGAGCGCATGCCTCGTTACGAGTACCGCTGCCGGACCTGCGGCGACACGTTCGAACTCAGCCGCCCGATGGCCCAGTCCGCCGCCCCCGCGAGCTGCCCCGCGGGCCACGACGACACGGTGAAGTTGCTGTCGACGGTGGCCGTGGGCGGCGTGTCGAGCGCACCCGCGCCGACGCCCGCGCCCCGGGCCGGCGGCGGCGGGTGCTGCGGCGGCGGGTGCTGCGGATAGCTCCGCCGGGCCCCTAGGGCGCCGCCGTACGGGCCGCCCGCAGGAACTCCCGCAGGATCCGCTCCCCCGCCAGCACCCCCCGCTCCGGCAGCGCGCTGATCTCCGGCGCGCTCCAGCCGGCGTCGGCCAGCTCCCCGTGTCCGGGGCGCCAGCCGCGGTCGGCGGCCAGCAGCAGGTCGGCGTCGAGCAGGGAGTCACCGGCGGCCAGCGTCAGCTCCGCGCCCGTGCGTCGGACGACCTCACGGACGGCCGCGCTCTTGGTGAGCGGCCGCGGGACGGCGTAGATCTTGCGGCCCTGCAAGGACACCGTCCAGCCGCGGTCCTCCGCCCACACCGCCAGCTCCTTCACCCAGTCCGCGGGCAGCAGCTCGCGCTCCACCACGAGGTAGGCGAAGAGGTCCTCGGCGACCCGGTGCTTGCGCGCCCACACCGGGTCGGCGGAGCGCAGCAGATGCTCGCGGATCTCCGCCAGCGGCGCGCACTCGTCGGCGAGCCGCGCCTGTACGCCCGCGTGCCAGTCGGCGTCGGTGACCCCGTCGACCAGCAGATGGCCGCCGTTGGCGCAGATCGCGTACTTCGGCGGCGGACCGGGCAGGCTGATGCGCTGGTACTGCTTGCGCGTCCGGGTCGTCGTCGGCACGAAGACGGCCGCGTCGCCGAGGTCGGTCAGCAGCCGGGCCGCGGTCTCCGTCAGGTAGGAGAGCGGCTTGGCCTCGTGCACCTCCACGCACAGCAGCCGGGGTGCCCGCGCGTCGGGCATGGTCAGCGCGAGGGCCGCCGAGGAGTAGATGAGCGTACGGTCGAGGTCGCTCGCCACCAGGACCGGCATCAGAGGTTCACCGCCTTGCCGTCGGCGCCCGTGGCGCCGCGCGTGTACCGGGGATGGATCAGTCCGACACAGGTGTAGGGCAGGTCGCCGACCTCCTCGACCGGCACGCCGCGCTGCTCGGCCAGCAGCCGCACATGGTCCAGGTCGGCACCGGCCCCCGCCCGCGCGAGGATCTTCCAGGGCACCCGGCGCAGCAGCACCCGGGTGGTCTCGCCGACGCCGGGCTTGACGAGGTTCACGTCGTGGATGCCGTACTCCTCGCTGATCCGCTCGACCGCGCGCCAGCCCGCCCAGGTCGGGGTGCGGTCCGTGGCCAGCAGCTCCTTGACCGCGCCGTCGACGGTGTCGGCGACCTCGGGGAAGCGGGCGCCGACGGCGTCGAGGAAGGCCACGGAGACGTCGGAGCCGGCGAGTTCGCGGTAGAACTTGGCGCCGTGGAAGTCGTGCGGACCGACCAGGTCCGCGCGCAGGACCGTGCGCGATATCAGGCCGGACACCGTGGAGTTGAGGCAGGCGGAGGGGATGAGGAAGTCCTCGCGGGTGCCGAAGGTGCGCACACAGGAGCCGGGGTCGGCGAGGACGGCGATCTCCGGGTCGAACCCGGTGACGCCCTCTTCCGCCTCGAACTCCCGCACCGCCTCGGCGAGTTCCCGGGTGATGGCGCCCTTGCCGGTCCAGCCGTCGACGAACACGACGTCCCGGGGGTCGTGGTGGGCGGCGAGCCAGCGCAGCGCGTTGGCGTCGATGCCCCGGCCGCGCACGATCGACACGGCGTAGTGCGGCAGGTCGAGGCCGTGCCGGAACCGCGCCCAGCGGCGCATCAGGACGCCGACCGGGGTGCCGGCGCGGGCGAGGGAGACCAGCACCGGGCGCGGCGACCGCTCGGTGACGACGGTCTCGGTCACCACGCCGACGGCCCGGGCGAGCCGGGCGGCCGAGGCGTCGAGGGCCGCGTGGAACAGCTCCTGGTACTGCTCGCTGGGCTGGTACTCCACCGGCAGCGACTCGGCGTAGTGCGCGCCGCCGCTCTGGATGGCCTCCTCCCGCTCCTCGGTGGGCGCCTCCAGCGTGACGTCGGAGAGGTCCTGGAGCAGCCAGCCCACCTCGTCCGGCGGGTACGAGGAGAACGCGGGGCCGCGGAGGGGCTCGGGCAGCATGGCCGGCCTTTCGGGAGCATGCGGGGACGCGGGAACGTACGAGGGGACGACCGCGAGCAGGACGTGCGGGGTGTGCGCGGCGAGAGCGGCGAGCAGGCCGCCGGGCGCGCGCAGGGCGGGGGTGTCGGCGACGGAGTCGACCACGGCGACGACGGCGTCGAAACCACCGCCGGCCACGTTGTAGGCGTAGCGCTCGCCGGGGCCGTCGGCCGGGTCGTCGTGGGCGGGGAAGACCAGGCGGGTGCGGATCGCGTAGCCGGGGTCGTCGACCGCGAGGACGGGCGAGCGGGTGGTGGTGGAGAACCGCACCTCCGCGGCGCCCAGCCGCTCCAGCTCACCGGCGAGCCGCAGCGGGGCGTACATCAGCTCCTCGAAGCCCAGCACGAGGACGCGGCGGGCGCCGGCCGGCAGGGCGTCCCGGATGCGGGCGGCCATGGCGGGCAGCGCGGCCTCCAGCCGCCGGCGGTGGGCGGGGGTGAAGCCGTGCCGGCCGCCGTCGGGCAGGGCGGGCGGCCAGTGCAGGTCGACCTCGGTGACGTGCGGCGGCCGGGGCGTGCCCGCAGCGGCGCCGGGCGGCACGTCGTGCGGCTCCGCCGCCCGGGCGGGGTCCGCCGCGGCGGCCTCGCACTCCGCCACCAGCCGCCGCCCCTTCTCCAGCACGCCCTCCGGCAGCCGTACGGTCCCCGACGCGGCGGCGACGAGGTCCACCCGCGCCCCGATCTCCTCGGCGAAGCGTGCCATCCGGGCCGTGTCCTCGGGCGCCCGCATATCGACCAGCGCGACCACCACGTACCGCCTCCGCGGATACCGCTCGTGCAGGTCGCGGATGGTGTTGAGCACGGTGTTGCCGGTGGAGAACTCGTCGTCGACCAGCACCAGCGGCCCGCCGCCGGCGAGCAGAGCGGGGTCCTCCGGCAGCAGCAGATGCGAGGTGGCGTGCGAGTGCGACTCCTCGAAGCCGCCCGCGGGGGCGACCCCGGGCACCGGCCGCCGCGTGGAGTGCAGATACGGCGCCCCCCCGAGTCCGTCGGCCACGGAGTGCCCGAGCCCCGTCGCGGTCTCCGCGTACCCGAGGACGACCGCGCCGGCCGTCTCCGCCTCGCCGAGCAGGTCGCGGACGCGGCGGCCCAGCCCGAGTCCGTGGCCGTGGACCACGGCCGGCGACTGGGGGACGTGCTTGCCGAGGACGTTGGAGACCAGCAGGTGGGCCCGCTTCGGGTTGCGGCGCAGCGCCAGCCCGAGCAGGGCCCGCAGCCCGTCGTCGCCCACGAGTCCGACCCCGAGTCGCTCGGCGACCCAGCTGCCGGACCAGACCCCGTCGTTCACTGCGTTCTTCATGCGTTCCTTGGAGAGGTGGCGAGAGGTTCAGCCGGGTATGCCGGCGGCGAGCAGTTCCACGAAGCCGACGTCCTCGTGCGCGACGCCGAACACCTCGGCCCGGAGCAGGGTCCGCTCGGCCCAGGCCCGGTGCGGCTTCACTTCGTTCATCTTGTTCGTGTAGGCCGACCGGAGTACACCCCCGCCGCCGCGTTCCGGCCGCAGGATGTCCTGGGCGTCGCTGAACTCCTCGTGGCTGACCACGGAGAGCGCGTGCACCGGGAGCACGTGGGAGGGATGGATGCAGGTCTTGCCGAGCAGACCGTTGGCCTGGTCGAGGGAGATCTCCCGGAGCAGTCCGTCCATGGCGTGCTCGATGAGCCTCTCGCGCAGCTCGACGGCCTGCACCTCCAGGAAGGGGCTCTGCCGGAGCTGCGGCTTGAACATGCGTTCGGGTACGCGGAAGTACTCCCAGACCGGGCCGGTGACCGTGAAGCCGGTGCCGTCGGCGCGGCCGAGCATGTTCACGACGTCGGCGATCACGGAGGCGACGATCTGCACGTCGTACGCCGTCATGTCGGGGGCGCGGCGCAGGCCGTAGGAGGAGCAGAAGTCGGTGACGCCGAGGCGGAGGGCCAGCACCCGGTCGCGGTACTTGCCGACCGCGCGGGAGATGCCCTCCAGGGTGTCCACGCGCGACTCGCGGTAGAGCAGCTCGGGGGACTCCAGGACGGGCATGGCGAAGAGCCGCCGGCCGCCGGCCTTCTCGGCCGCGGCGAGGGCCTCCAGGAAGGGCATGCCGCGTTCCTCGGTGAACTTGGGCAGCACGAACCCGGACAGCAGGCGCACGGCCGGCCCCAGGCGGCGGACCAGGTCCGGGATCTGCTCGGGGAAGCGCACCCGGATGAACAGCAGGGGCGGCTCCGCACCGGGCCGGCCGGCGAGGTCGGTCAGCTGCCGGACGAGGTTCTCCTCGCCCGCGGCGACGTCCGCGTCGCCGATCGAGTCCTCCAGGCACAGGACCATCGAGACCACGCCGTTGCCGGCCTGTTTGACGATGTCGTCGGCGAGCCGCGGCCGGGTGGCCGGACTGTACAGCGTGGCGCCCAGCGCCGCGGAGAGCAGCCGGGCCGAGGAGTCGGCGGTGAAGGCGCACGGCTCCTGATGGAAGAGGCGCTGACGCACCTCGGGGGCGATGTGCCCGAAATGACGCATAGGACTCCCTCAGGGTGCGAGCCGAGCCTCTGGGTTCGGTAAAGGGTGGCCGGTAATAGTACGTAGGGATCCATGTCGGGGGTTCCCGGCGGGCATGAATTTCCGGTAACCCGCCCATGTCGGCGGCGCGGCCCCCCGCATTGTCGTGACCAGGACCGAGAAGGCAGGATGACCGCATGACGCACGCGATGCTGAAGGGGTCGAACGTCCCGCTGGAGGCCACCACGGTGCGCGCCGTGCTGCGCTGGACGCCCGGCCAGGACGTTCCGGACGTGGACGTGTCGGCGCTGCTGCTGGGTTCCGACGGCCGTGTGCGCTCCGACGAGGACTTCGTCTTCTACAACCAGCCCCGGCACCCCTCCGGGAAAGTGTGGCGGCTCGGCAAGAAGCGGCTCGCCGAGGGGCTGACCGACACGATCCAGACGGACCTGCCCGGCGTGGAGCCCGGTGTGGGCCGGATCCTGCTGGTCGCCTCCGCCGACGGGGTCCCCTTCGACCAGGTGCCGGCGCTGTGCATCCAGCTGTACGACGCGGCCGTCGCCGACGGTGAGCCGCTGGCCCGGTTCGACATCAAGCCGGAGACCGGCGCGGAGACGGCGCTGATCTGCGGTGAGCTGTACCGGCGCGGGGAGGGCTGGAAGTTCCGGGCGCTGGGCGAGGGCTATTCGAACGGGCTGAAGGGGCTCGCCACGGACTTCGGCATCTCGGTGGACGAGTCGGAGGCGGCGGAGGAGCGGGCCCCGGCCGAGCCGACGTCGTCCCAGCCGCTGCCCCCGGAGCAGCCGACGTCCGCACTGCCCGCACAGCAGCCCGCGTACGGGTATCCGCAGTCGACGTCGGCGCCGTCGGCGTACGGGTATCCGCAGCCGGCGTACGGCTACCCGCCGTCCCAGCCGGTGCCGGTGCCGGTGGGGGCCGATCCGAACTTCCGGCTGCCGCCGCAGGGGCCGCAGTTCCTCGGGCGGTAGTCCGTCCGAGAATTCAGGGCGTCCGGCCGTACGGCGGCCGGGGGCGGTCCGTGGGCGCCGGCGCGGTGCCCCGCGCCCCTGCGGGGCGCGCGTTCACCTGTCCGCCTTGGCCTTGTACCCCCTGCCCCACTGGAGGCCCCAGCCGTAGAGGCGGTCCAGTTCGCCCTGGAAGCCGTAGACGAACTTCACCTCGCGGCGGACGACCAGTTCGCCCTTGATGTTCTCGATCATGACCACGGCGCAGGAGCGGGCCTGGGGGTGGCGCTCGTCCAGTCCTATCTCGATGCGGGGGCCGCTGCTGGGGTAGAGCGTGACGATGGCGTGCGTACGGTCGAAGGCCGGGGTCTGGTCGTAGATGTAGACGAAGACCAGCAGGCGCTTGAGGGCGTCCCGGTGGTCGAGGTTGACGTACATCGTCTCGCCGGACCCCGAGCCGAACCGGTCGTCGCCGCTGAGCTTGATGTACGGCGGTGCGTTGACGTCGCCCAGATAGCCGCCGAGCGGCTGGACGACCCCCTTGGTGCCGTCGGTCAGCTCGTACAGGCAGCCTAGGTCGAGGTCGACGTTGACCATGCTCTGCCCGTGGCCGAGGACCTCCGGCGGCTTCAGCGCCTTGAAGGGGTGCCGGAACAGACTGGTGCGACCGGTCGCGTCGAAGTCGGAGGTCCGCATCCGCCAGGTGAGATTGACGCGCAGATGGCCGGTGGCCGCGTCCTGCTTGGTCAAGGACACCGTCTGGTGCCGTTTGGTCAGCTCTATGGCGTTGGACGACGCGTTGCCCGAGTCGAAGTCGGCGGCGCGCCCGCCCAGCAGCCCGTCGAAGAAACCCATTCCCGCCCCCACCTACCCGTTGTGACATGAGCGGGGCGGCCGACCGCGTCGGCCGCCCCGCTCAGAGCGTTCCTCACCGTCCGGGGTGTCACACCCCGGAGGAGACCTCGGCCTTCTCGTCGGTGCCCTCGCCCGCGGCGGCCAGTGCGCGGTTGCGGCGGACCGAGGACCAGAAGGACCAGGCGATCAGGACGACGCCGACGAGACCGGTGATCACCTCGTTGATCTCGTGCTGGATGGTGACCATGAGGATCACGGCGAGGGCGCCGATGGCGTAGTGGGCGCCGTGCTCCAGGTAGACGTAGTCGTCGAGGGTGCCCTGGCGGACCAGGTACACGGTGAGCGACCGGACGTACATCGCGCCGATGCCGAGGCCGAGGGCCATCAGGACGATGTCGTTGGTGATGGCGAAGGCGCCGATCACGCCGTCGAAGGAGAAGGACGCGTCCAGGACCTCCAGGTAGAGGAACATGAAGAACGCGGCCTGGCCGGCCAGGACGATGGCGGGCTTCTGCTTGCCCGAGCGGGTGGCCTCTTCCTCCTCCTCGTGCTCGCGCTCCTCCTCTTCCTCCAGCTTGTCCTCGAAGTACCCGGAGAGACCGCCGACGACCATGTAGGTGATCAGGCCGGCGATACCGGCGATCAGGACCGTCTGGGCCTTGTCCACGTGGGCGCCGCCGTGCTGGTGGGCGTGGGTGGCGAAGGTGAAGGAGGTGATGAGCAGGACGACCAGCGCGATGCAGACCGACAGCATGTCGACCTTGCCGAGCTTGGCCAGGGGACGCTCGATCCAGCGCAGCCACTGGATGTCCCGGTCCTCGAAGATGAAGTCGAGGAAGATCATCAGCAGGAACATGCCACCGAAGGCGGCGATCGCCGGGTGGGCGTCGGTCACCAGTTCCTGGTAGCGGTCCTTGTTGTTGAGCGCGAGGTCGACGGCCTCGATCGGGCCCATCTTGGCGCTGATCGCGACGATGACGACGGGAAAGACCAGCCGCATGCCGAAGACCGCGATGAGGACGCCGACCGTGAGGAAGATCTTCTGCCAGAAGGCATTCATCTTCTTCAGGATTCCGGCGTTGACCACCGCGTTGTCGAAGGACAGCGAGATCTCCAGGATGGCCAGGATCGCCACGATGCCGAAGGCGGTCCACCCCCCGTAGAACGCCGCAGCGACCAGACCGAGCGCGGTGACCGCGAACGACCAGCCGAAGGTTTTGAGAAGCACTGGCTACCCCATCGTGTTGTGGGGGCACCTCCCAGACGAAGTCTGGGGGAGGGACTCCCCCGCGCCGTACGCGGCTTTACGAAACGTTGACTCCGAAGTCTAGAGCGATGCCCCGGAGCCCCGATGCGTACCCCTGACCCACTGCGCGGAACTTCCATTCGCCCTGGTACCGGTACAGCTCGCCGAAGATCATCGCGGTCTCGGTGGAGGCGTCCTCGCTGAGGTCGTAGCGGGCCAGTTCCTGGCCGTCGGCCTGGTTGACGACGCGGATGAACGCGTTGGAGACCTGACCGAAGGTCTGGCCCCGCTCGTCCGCCATGTGGATCGAGACAGGGAAGATGATCTTCTCGCACTGCGAGGGGACCTTGGCGAGGTCCACCAGGATCGACTCGTCGTCGCCCTCGCCCTCACCGGTGAGGTTGTCGCCGGTGTGCTCCACGGAGCCGTCGGGGCTCGTCAGCTGGTTGTAGAACACGAACCACTCGTCGCCCAGCACCCGGTTGCCCGCGCCGCACAGCAGCGCGCTGGCGTCCAGGTCGAAGGGGGCTCCGGTGGTGGAGCGCGCGTCCCAGCCGAGCCCGATCAGGACGTTGGTGAGGTTCGGTGCGGCCTTGGAGAGGGAGACATTGCCCCCTTTGGCGAGTGTGACGCCCATGATGCTGGTCCTCCCCTGGTGGTGCTTCTTTGGTTGTCCTGCGCGTCCGGCGCCGCCCCTGAACGGTGCGGCGCCGGACACGAGGGCCGTACGCGTCAGACGTTGACGCCGAAGTCCTGGGCGATGCCGCGCAGCCCGGAGGCGTAGCCCTGACCGATGGCGCGGAACTTCCACTCCGCCCCGTGCCGGTACAGCTCGCCGAAGACCATGGCGGTCTCGGTGGAGGCGTCCTCGCTCAGGTCGTACCGGGCGATCTCCCGCTCGTCGGCCTGGTTCGCGACGCGGATGAAGGCGTTGCGGACCTGGCCGAAGGACTGCTGGCGGTTCTCGGCGTCATAGATCGACACCGGGAACACGATCTTGTCGACGTCGGCCGGGACGCCGGCCAGGTTCACCTTGATCTGCTCGTCGTCGCCCTCGCCCTCACCGGTGATGTTGTCGCCGGTGTGCTCGACCGAGCCGTCGGGGCTCTTGAGGTTGTTGAAGAAGACGAAGTGCTGGTCGCTGATGACCTTGCCGGAGTTGTTCAGCAGCAGCGCGCTGGCGTCGAGGTCGAAGTCCGTGCCGGTCGTGGTGCGCACGTCCCACCCCAGACCGACGATGACGGCGGTCAGGCCCGGGGCCTCCTTCGTCAGCGATACGTTGCCGCCCTTGCTGAGGCTGACTCCCACGGGTCCTCCATGTGGTGTCCAGGGGCGGGGAGCCCCGTCGTGCTTCGGATATGGGATCAACGTGCCGATCCTAGTGACGGGTTCCCGCCCCCCGCAGACCCTGGAGCCGAGGAATCACAGGTGTCGGCCCGCGGCCTGCTCACAGGGCGTCGAGCGCCTTCACGTACTCGTCGAGGTCACGGGCGTCCGGCAGGCCGTTGACCACGGTCCACCGCACGACGCCCTCCTTGTCGATGACGAAGGTGCCCCGGACGGCGCAGCCCTTGTCCTCGTCGAAGACGCCGTAGGCGCGCGAGACGTTGCCGTGCGGCCAGAAGTCGCTGAGCAGGGGGTACTCCAGACCCTCCTGCTCGGCGAAGACGCGCAGGGTGTGGATGGAGTCGTTGGAGACGGCGAGCAGCTGGGTGTCGCGGTCCGAGAACTTCGGCAGGTTGTCGCGCAGTTCGCACAGCTCGCCGGTGCACACACCGGTGAAGGCGAACGGGTAGAAGAGCAGGACCACGTTCTTCTCGCCGTGGAAGTCCGAGAGCTTCACGCTCCGGCCGTGGTTGTCCTTCAGCTCGAAGTCGGGCGCCTTGTCGCCGACCTGGATCGCCATGGTCGTGCATCCCTTCGGTGGGCTGTTCGGGTGAGCGGACAGCAGAACGCTCGGGTCCACCCTACGCAGCGATCACCGGGACCTTCCGGACGGGCTGGGGCGAAAACCAGCCCGTCCGGCGTTCGAGGCGGGTCACCTCTTGGACTTGGCCGCCTTCGGCGTCGCCAGCCGGCTGCCGCTCCAGTCCTTGCCCACACTGACGCTCTTCGACGCCGTCAGGCCGGCCGTCGTGGCGGCGTCCTGGATGTCGCTCGGCTCCACGTAGCCCGAACGGCCTGTCTTCGGCGTGAGGAGAAGGATCGTGCCGCCCTCTTCGATGTACGTGGTGGCATCCACCAGCGCATCCGTCAGGTCACCGTCGTCGTCACGGAACCACAGCACAACGGCGTCGGCCACGTCGTCGTATTCCTCGTCCATCAGGTCGCCCTCGACGGCTTCCTCGATGGTTTCGCGGAGTTCCTGGTCGACGTCGTCGTCGTAGCCGATCTCCTGGACCACCTGCCCGGGCTGGAACCCCAGCCTGGCGGCAGGGTTCGTCCGCTCCTCCGCGTGGTCCGCGGTCGCGCTCACGGGTTGCCTCCTGATCATGTCTTGGTGAATGTCTCAGCCACGCGCGTGCGCAGCATTGGCCGTAGTCCACACGGGCGGGGCGGATCGCGCAAGTACCCGGCCGTCGGGACCGTCGAAACGGTGACGATCCTGGCCGTGTCGCCGCAACTCCTGGCACCGTATCTCGATTCTGCCTGACCCACACCACACCGATGTGCCCGGTTTGTACGGTTCGGAATCATCCGGTCTTACGTTGCTCGAACAACTTTGCCAAGCGCGTCACACCTCGGGCGTATCGTTGCCTTTTGACCGTCCGAGCATCGGTGCGGCACCGGTTGCCGCTTTCCGGTGGTGACGGCCGTGGAGATGACGTACGCCTTCCCGCGGTACACGATGGGGAACGGTGTAGGCAGGTGGAGAAACCGGCCCTCTGACAGGTAAGGAACAGCGTGCCTTCCGGATCCGATCGCAACCCGATCATCATTGGCGGCCTTCCGAGTCAGGTTCCTGACTTCGATCCCGAAGAGACCCAGGAGTGGCTCGACTCGCTCGACGCCGCCGTCGACGAGCGCGGCCGGGAGCGGGCCCGCTATCTCATGCTGCGCCTGATCGAGCGGGCCCGCGAGAGGCGCGTGGCCGTACCCGAGATGCGCAGCACGGACTACGTCAACACGATCCCCACCCGGGCCGAGCCGTTCTTCCCCGGCAACGAGGAGATCGAGCGCAAGATCCTCAACGCGACCCGCTGGAACGCGGCCGTGATGGTCTCGCGCGCCCAGCGGCCCGGCATCGGCGTCGGCGGCCACATCGCCACCTTCGCCTCCTCCGCCTCGCTGTACGACGTGGGCTTCAACCACTTCTTCCGCGGCAAGGACGAGGGCGACGGCGGTGACCAGGTCTTCTTCCAGGGCCACGCCTCCCCCGGCATCTACGCCCGCGCGTACCTGCTCGACCGGCTCACCGAGAACCAGCTCGACGGCTTCCGCCAGGAGAAGTCGAAGTACCCCGACGGCCTGTCCAGCTACCCCCATCCGCGCTCGATGCCGGACTTCTGGGAGTTCCCGACCGTCTCCATGGGCCTCGGCCCGCTCGGCGCGATCTACCAGGCGCGGATGAACCGCTACATGCAGGCGCGCGGCATCGCCGACACCTCCCGGTCGCACGTGTGGGCGTTCCTCGGCGACGGCGAGATGGACGAGCCCGAGTCGCTCGGCCAGCTGACCCTGGCCGCCCGCGAGGGCCTGGACAACCTGACCTTCGTGGTCAACTGCAACCTCCAGCGGCTGGACGGCCCGGTGCGCGGCAACGGCAAGGTCATCCAGGAGCTGGAGTCGGTCTTCCGGGGCGCCGGCTGGAACGTGATCAAGCTGATCTGGGACCGCTCCTGGGACCCGCTGCTCGCCCAGGACCGCGACGGCGTCCTGGTCAACAAGATGAACACGACCCCGGACGGGCAGTTCCAGACCTACGCCACGGAGTCCGGCTCCTACATCCGCGAGCACTTCTTCGGCGAGGACCAGCGGCTGCGCGCCATGGTCGAGAACATGAGCGACCACCAGATCCTGATGCTGGGCCGCGGCGGTCACGACCACCGGAAGATCTACGCCGCGTACAAGGCGGCCCTGGAGCACAAGGGCCAGCCGACGGTCATCCTGGCCAAGACGGTCAAGGGCTGGACCCTGGGCCCGAACTTCGAGGGCCGCAACGCCACGCACCAGATGAAGAAGCTGACGGTCGACGACCTCAAGCGCTTCCGGGACCGCCTCCACCTGCCGATCTCCGACAAGGAGCTGGAGTCCGGCCTGCCGCCGTACTACCACCCCGGCCCGGACTCGGCCGAGATCCAGTACATGCACGACCGCCGCAAGGGGCTCGGCGGCTACGTCCCGACCCGCGTCGTACGCTCCGAGCCGCTCGCCCTGCCGGACGACAAGACGTACGCGACCGTGAAGAAGGGCACGGGCCAGCAGTCCATCGCGACGACCATGGCCTTTGTGCGCCTCCTCAAGGACCTCATGCGGGACAAGGAGATCGGCAAGAGGTTCGTACTGATCGCGCCGGACGAGTACCGCACCTTCGGTATGGACTCCTTCTTCCCGAGTGCGAAGATCTACAACCCGCTCGGCCAGCAGTACGAGTCGGTGGACCGGGAGCTGCTCCTGGCCTACAAGGAGTCGCCGACCGGCCAGATGCTGCACGACGGCATCTCCGAGGCGGGCTGCACGGCCTCGCTGATCGCGGCGGGCTCGGCGTACGCCACGCACGGCGAGCCGCTGATCCCGGTGTACGTCTTCTACTCGATGTTCGGCTTCCAGCGCACCGGCGACCAGTTCTGGCAGATGGCCGACCAGCTGGCGCGCGGATTCGTGCTGGGCGCCACCGCCGGCCGTACGACCCTGACCGGTGAGGGGCTCCAGCACGCGGACGGCCACTCGCAGCTGCTGGCGTCCACCAACCCGGCGTGCGTGGCGTACGACCCGGCGTACGCCTACGAGATCGCGCACATCGTGCAGGACGGGCTGCGCCGGATGTACGGCAGCTCGGAGGAGCATCCGCACGGCGAGGACGTCTTCTACTACCTCACCGTCTACAACGAGCCCATCCAGCACCCGGCCGAGCCGGCGAACGTGGACGTCGAGGGCATCGTCAAGGGCGTCTACAAGATCGGCGAGGGCACCGGCGGCGGCGTCCCGGCGCAGATCATGGCCTCCGGTGTCGCGGTGCCGTGGGCGCTGGAGGCGCAGCGGATCCTCGGCGAGGAGTGGAACGTCAGGGCGGACGTGTGGTCCGCGACCTCCTGGAACGAGCTGCGCCGCGAGGCCGTGGCGTGCGAGCAGCACAATCTGCTGCATCCCGAGGAGGAGCAGCGGGTGCCGTTCGTGACCCGGAAGCTCAGCGGCGCCGAGGGTCCGTTCGTGGCCGTGTCCGACTGGATGCGATCGGTGCCGGACCAGATCGCGCGCTGGGTGCCCGGCACGTACCAGTCCCTCGGCGCCGACGGCTTCGGCTTCGCCGACACCCGGGGGGCCGCGCGCCGCTTCTTCCACATCGACGCCCAGTCGATCGTGGTCGCGGTGCTGACCGAGCTGGCGCGCGAGGGCAAGGTCGACCGGTCCGTGCTGAAGCAGGCCATCGACCGGTACCAGCTGCTGGACGTCTCGGCGGCGGACCCGGGGGCGGCGGGCGGCGACGCGTGACGCTGCGCTCGGCTTAGGCCGACGGGGGGAGCCGCCGGGGGACCGGGGTGCCGGGGTATGTGCGGATCGGTGGAGGCTGGTCGCGCAGTTCCCCGCGCCCCTTCGGGGCGCTGATCCGGGGGGGGGCTGAGAGGTATCGCGTCGGTTGCTGCGGCCGGTTGAAGGGGGCGAGGGCGGCGAGGTGGGTTGTTCGTCGCCCTTACTCTTTCTTTACGATTGCTTACATGGATCAGCTGTCGGCGCAGACGCGGTGGGAGCGGCACACCCAGCGGCCGCTGTTGGCGCTCGCGGTGGCCTTCGCCGTCGCGTACGCGGTGCCGATCGTGGACGCTTCCGCCGGCCCCTCCGTGACCTCCGCGTGCACGGTGGTGGAGTGGCTGGTGTGGGGGGCGTTCGCCCTCGACTATCTGGTCCGGCTGGCCCTGGCCCCCCGGCGCAAGGAGTTCGTCCGGCGGCACTGGCTGGACCTGTGCGCGGTCGTCCTGCCCATGCTCCAGCCGCTCCGGCTGCTGCGGCTGGTGTCGACCCTGCTGCTCGTGGGCCGGCGGGCACGGATGGCCCCGCAGATCCGGCTGACCACCTACGTCGTGGGGGCCGTGATCGGCCTGCTGATGTTCGGCTCGCTCGCGGTGCTGTCCGTGGAGCGGGCGGCACCGCACGGGAACATCCGGACGCTGGGTGACGCGGTGTGGTGGTCCTTCACGACGATGACGACCGTCGGATACGGCGATCACGCCCCCACGACCGGCCTCGGGCGGATGATCGCGGTGGGGCTGATGCTGTCGGGGATCGCGCTCCTGGGTGTCGTCACCGCGAACATCGCCGCATGGTTCATCTCGCGGTTCGAAAAGGACGACGTGGAGGAGCGGCGGCAGACGGAGGCGATCGCCTCGCTGACCGAGGAGGTCCGTCTGCTGCGGGCCGAGGTGGCCCGGCTGGCGGAGCGGCAGGAGCAGCGGCGCTGACCGGTCGCCCGCGGCACCGGGACACACCCGTGGCCCGACGGCACGACGGCTGCCGGCCTACAGCAGTCCGTTGCTCCATGCGGCCATGCCCACCAGGGCGATGAGGGCCAGCAGGGTGTCGATCGCACCCAGGACCAGGGCCACCAGAGCCGGCACGTCGCGGTCGCCGGACCACGTGCGGCCCATCGACTGCCAGCCGCAGAAGATCGCCACTGGGCCCAGCACGATGCCCAGCGCGAAGAAGCCGGCCACCGCACAGATGGAGCCGATGATCCCGAGCGTCGCACGGTCCGGCCCGGTCCGCCGCCACGTCCGGCCACGTGACCGGGGGTACCCGCGCGTTCCTTGCCCGAAGCCCGCCATCATCAACTCCCTGAGGTCTCTGGACAGTTCGGCTTCGGTGTGCGGGTACCCCGGTTCGGCGCCGGCAGACCTGCGCGCGCCACCCCCCTCCGGCGGCGCGCCGCGGCCCGGCGGTCCTCCCATGCCCTGCGGAGGACTTGACCCACTGTGACCTGCGGCGCGTGCCGGGAGCGAGGAATGTTCGGCGGAGTCACCCTGATAGGGGAACTCCGCCGGGAAGGGGCATGGCTCGGGGGGTCAGATGTGGCCGACGCCCGCCTCGGCGCCCGCCTCCGCGTTCGCGCCGCGCTTGGTGAACAGCGCGACGAGGACGGCGAACAGGGCCACGCCGGCCGCGACCAGGGAGGCGAGGCTCATACTGGAGATGAAGGTGTCGTGCGTGACGGCGGTGATCTTCGCGACGACCGGCTCCGGCATGCCCTTCGTCACCGGGGCCACGCCGACCTGGACCGCCTCGGAGGCCTTGTCCAGCTGATCGGGGGTCAGCTTCGGCAGTCCCGCGTCCGCCCACTTGCCGGGCAGCTCGCTGTCGACCCTGGAGGCCATCACGGCGCCCAGCACCGCCGTGCCGAGGCTGCTGCCGATCTGCATCCCCGCCTGCTGGAGACCGCCGGCCACGCCGGACAGCTCCAGGGGGGCGTTGCCGACGATGACCTCGGTGGCACCCACCATGACCGGCGCGAGGCCGAGGCCGAGCAGCGCGAACCAGAGGGACATCACACCGCTGCCGGTGTCCACCTTGAGCGTCGACATGCCGCACAGCGCGCCCGCGGTCACGGCCATGCCGAAGGCCAGCGGGATGCGCGGGCCGAACCTGGTGATCGCGGAGCCGGCGATCGGCGAGCCGATGATGATCATGCCGGTGAGCGGCAGCAGATGGGCGCCGGCCTTGACCGGGCTCATCCCGTGGACCTTCTGGAGGTAGAACGTCACGAAGAACAGGCCGCCCATGAAGGCGATGGCCATCAGCATCATCAGGACGACACCCGCCGACAGGGCGACCGAGCGGAACAGGCCCAGCGGGATCAGCGGCTCGGCGACCTTCGTCTCCCAGAAGGAGAAGGCGGCGAAGAGCACGACGGACCCGGCGAGGAACAGCAGGGTCCGGGCGTCGCCCCAGCCCCAGGTCGGGGCCTTGATGAGCGCCCAGACCAGGCAGAACATCGCGCCGGACAGCAAGGCGATGCCGGGGATGTCGAAGGAGCGCGGGGCGTTCTCGGCCCGGTGGTCGAGCAGGATCAGCGAGCCGAGGAGCAGCGCGACGACACCGACCGGCACGTTGATGAAGAACACCGACTGCCAGTTGACGTGCTCGACGAGGACACCGCCGAGGATCGGGCCGCCGGCCGTGGAGGCGCCGATCACCATGCCCCACACGCCGATGGCCATGTTGAGCTTCTCGGCCGGGAAGGTGGCCCGCAGCACGCCGAGGGCGGCCGGCATCAGCAGCGCGCCGAACAGGCCCTGGAAGACCCGGAAGGTCACGACCGCGGCGATGGTGCCGGACAGCCCGATGGCACCGGAGGCGGCGGCGAAGCCGGTCACGCCGATGAGGAAGGTCTGCCGGTGACCGAAGCGGTCACCGAGCTTGCCCGCGGTGATCAGGGTGACCGCGAGGGCGAGGAAGTAGGCGTTGGAGACCCACTGCACGTCGGCGAAGGACGCGTTCAGGTCGTCACGGATCGCCGGGTTGGCGATCGCCACGATGGTGCCGTCCAGGGCCACCATCATGACCCCTACGGCGACGGTGATGAGCGTGAGCCACGGATGGCCGCGCAGGCCCGCGCCCGGCTGCGGCCCCGACGAGGCAGCCGGTGTGTCGTCCCCCGGCCCCGTCGCGTCGATGGTGGTCTGACTAGTCATAAACTCAGGTTAGTGACAGCGACTGCCAATTGACAAACCAATTCACAAGGCGGTTACTGACACGACATCGCGACCTCGGCCGGACCCCCCGGCCCGTTCACGGGAGAGAGGCCATGGAGACGCTGCGCGAGCGCAAGAAGCGGCATACGCGGGAATCGCTGCTGCGGGCCGCTCTCGAACTGTTCACCACCAAGGGCTACGAGCAGACGACCATCGACGAGATCGCCGAGGCCGTCGACGTCTCGCAGCGCACCTTCTTCCGCTACTTCGCGGGCAAGGAGGACGTGGCCTTCGCGGTGCAGAGGATGACCGAGGCGGCCTTCGTGGAGGCGGTACGCGCGCGCCCCGCGCACGAGGCGCCCATGAAGGCCCTCCGGCAGGCGTTCCTGGAAGGCTGGGACACCATCCGGGGGACCGTCGAGTCGGTCGTCCCGGTCGAGCTGTATCTGCGCATGTACCGGACGATCGACGCCACGCCCGCGCTGCTCGCCGCCCATCTGCGCCGGTCGGCGGCGGCCGAGGAAGCCCTCGCGCGCGTGCTGGCCGAGCGGGAGGGTGTCGACGCGGACACCGACCCGCGGCCACGGCTGACGGTGGCCGTGTTCGGCGGGGTGATTCGCGTCACCGAACGGCAGTGGTGCACGAGCGACGACCTCAGCGTGGAATCCATCCGTACGCTCACCGCCACGTACCTCGATCAGGTGGGTTCGGCGCTCACCGGAAACTGGCGCGGCACCCCGGGTCGTTGACACGGCGTCCGGCGGAACGCGGGCGCGGCTCCGGGCGAACCCGGCAAGCCGCTCGGGGTGAACTCGGAGGCGGCGCACCGTAGATCGTCGGCTCCGTGACCGCCCCGTACCGAAACGTGATCCCTGTCACTCGGTTACCCCGAGACCCGCTCGTTCTCCTAGTGTGTCCTCCCAGTGACTTCCTTCGACACCTCCCCGCAACTCAACGTCTGGCGCGCACTGCTGGCCCTGGCCGTGGTGTTCGTGATGCTCGCGACCACCGGCTGGACCGCGCTGCGCAGCCACCGGGAGCCGACAGCGCTGCTGGCCTCGCTCGCCAAGTGGGAGCACGGCCGCATCCACGGCCACCACCTGCCGGACCCCGAGTCCGCCCCGGCGCGCCTCACCCGCTTCTTCGCCTCGCTGACCCCGCACGAGCGCGACCGCCTCGCCCACCGCTACCCGCTCGCGGTCGGCAACATGAACGGCGCTCCCGTCTCCCTGCGCTACCGGGCCAACCACATCGCGCTGGAGCAGGCCCGCAAGGTCGAGAAGAAGCGGATGCACGACAGCCGGCTGAGCTCGGCCGGCCAGCAGGACGCCGGCCACCGGATGCACCGCTACGAGTCCCTGCTGAACCCCGGCCGGCAGATCCTGGCCTTCGACCCCGCGGGTTCCGGCCGGATCGCCGAGGTGTTCGGCGACCTGCCCTCGGCCCGGCGGATCTCGGTCGTCGTCCCCGGCGTCGACACCGACCTGCTCACCTTCCAGCGGACGTACCGGAAGTACAGCGCCCCGGTCGGCATGGCCAAGGCCCTGTACGCGGCCGAGCGCACGGCGAGCCCCGGGACCCGCACCGCCGTGATCGCCTGGGCCGACTACACCTCCCCCGACGGGCTCGGGGTGGACGCGGCCACCGGGCTGCGCGCCCAGGAGGGCGCCGTACGGCTGAACGCGCTGCTGCGCGCCCTGCCCGGCCGGGCCCCGGTGTCGATGTTCTGTCACAGCTACGGCTCGGTGGTCTGCGGGGTCGCCGCCCGCGGCATGCCCCGCCGGGTCTCCGACATAGCGGTGGCCGCGAGCCCCGGCATGCGCGTCACCGGCGCCTCCCACCTGGGCACGTCGGCCCGCGTGTGGGCCATGCGGGACGCCAGCGACTGGGTGCAGGACGTGCCGTACCTGGAGCTGGGCGGCCTCGGTCACGGCGCCGACCCGGTGTCCTCGGCGTTCGGGGCGCGGGTGCTGTCGGCCCGGGACGCCCAGGGGCACAGCGGTTACTTCGAGCCCGGCACGGACAGCCTGCGCAACCTCGCCTCCATCGGCGTGGGCGCGTACGACGAGGTCACGTGCGCACGGGAGAACGATGCGTGCCGGTCCGGTCTGTCCGGCACGACGACAGCCGGACGCGCGTAGAAACAGCAGGAAGTGCGGTCTGCGCGGGTGGCGACGGAGGAGCACGTGCCGCATACGATGAGCCGCATGGGTGACGTACTGGCGGGTTTTCATGCCGTCTGGGAGTTCGAGTCCGACTCCGTGCTCATCCGTTACGAACGGGGGATTCGAACACCGAAGCTGTTCCAGGCGCTCGGCGAGCGGCGGATCCCGCTGGCCGCGGTCGAGGGCGTGACCCTCGCCCCGGGCAAGCGCGGCACGGTCGCCCTGCGCCTGGTGCCGCGCCCCGGCGCCGATCCGCTGATGGAGGCCGCCGACGGCCAGCTCAAGGAGGGCTCCGACCCCTACCGGCTGGTGCTGCCGGCCGAGCGGGAGACCCTCGCCGAGTACTACGCCGACGAGCTGAAGGGGCTGCTGACCGAGTCCGGCCCCGCCGAGCGGCACCTGGTGGCGGCGCCCGAGGCACCGCTCCAGTTCAAGGCGTACGACGGCAAGGCGTCCTTCGACGGGACGTCCGTGCAGTTCCGCTGGTCCTGGACGGGGGCGTCCTCGGCGAAGTGGAAGGCCGGCGACCAGAGCTTCGCGGTGACCGGGCTGAGCGGGGTGGAGTGGCGGTCGCCGGAGGTGTTCGAGGGACATCTGCGACTGCTGCCCCGCGACCCGGGCTCCGGCCGGCCGGCACAGCCGGACCAGGACCCCGCGTCGGTGGTCTTCGGCCTGGGCTACGGACCGGTGCACGAGTCGCTGCCGTTCGCCGCGGCGGTGCTGGCGGCCGTGCGCTCCCGGGGGCCGGTACCCGCGGTACCGGCCCCGTCACGGCGTGACCCCGCCGACATCGCCGAGCGGATCCGGCATCTCGGGGAGCTGCACCAGGCCGGGCTGGTCACCGACGAGGAGTTCTCCAGCAAGAAGGCGGAACTGCTGGCGGAGCTGTGAGCTACTCCCGTCCCGCGGAGGCGAACGTCATGTCCGCGTAGCGGGTGCCCGCCACCTTGGCCGCGATCGGGTCCAGCAGCGCCAGTTCCTCGTCGGTCAGGGTGACGCGGATCGCCGCCAGGTTCTCCTCCACCCGGCCCGGCCTGCGCGTGCCCGGGATGGGGACCACCGTCAGGCCGTCGGTCACCGCCCGCTGCTGCACCCAGGCGAGGGCGATCTGGCCGAGGGTGGCGTCGTGCGCCTCGGCGACCGCCCGCAGCGGTGCCAGGAGGGCCGCGTTGGAGGACGCGTTGGCGCCGGTGAAGCGGGGGTGCTGGCGGCGGAAGTCGCCGGCCGTGAGGTCCCGCTCGGCGTCGGCGAAGGAACCGGTGAGAAAGCCGCGGCCGAGCGGGGAGTACGGCACGAGGGCGACGCCCAGGTCCCGCGCGGCCGGCACCACCCGCGCCTCGATGTCCCGGCTGAACAGGGACCACTCCGACTGCACGGCCGCGATCGGGTGCACGGCGTGCGCCGCGCGCAGCTCGTCGGCGGTGACCTCGCTCAGCCCGAGATGCTTGACCTTGCCCTCGCGGACCAGCTCCGCCATGGTGCCGACGGTCTCCTCGACGGGGACGTTCACATCGCGGCGGTGCATGTAGTAGAGGTCGATCACGTCGACGCCGAGCCGCTTCAGGCTGGCCTCGACGGCCTCGCGGATGTACGGCGCGTCGTTGCGGATGATCCGCTTCGTCGGGTCGTCCGGCGGGATCGCCAGGGCGAACTTGGTGGCGATGACCACCTCGTCCCGGTGGGCCCGGAAGAACGGGGACAGGAACCGCTCGTTGTCCCCGGCGCCGTAGGCGTCCGCCGTGTCGTACAGCGTCACGCCCAGCTCCAGCGCCCGGTCCAGCGCGGCGCGCGCCTGCCCCGCGTCCGTGGGGCCGTAGGCGAAGCTCATGCCCATGCAGCCGAGGCCCTGTACGCCGACCACGGGGCCGGTCTCGCCGAGCCGTGTGGTCGGAATCCTGGCGTCGGTCATCGTGTGGTGCCCTCCGTCGCGTAGAAGCTGATCTTCCGGTCGAGTACGGCGAGTGTGTCCCGCAGCTCCGCGACACGGGTCAGGACGTCCCGGCGGGTCGACTCCAGCAGGGCGCGGCGCTCCGCGTACGTGTGCTCGCCCTCCCTGACCAGTTCCGCGTACCGGACCATGTCCGCCACCGGCATGCCGGTCAGCCGGAGCTTGGTCACGAAGTCCAGCCAGTCCAGGTCGCGGTTGCTGTAGCGGCGCTGACCGGTGTGCGAGCGGTCGACGTGCGGCATCAGGCCGATCCGCTCGTACCAGCGCAGGGTGTGCGCGGTCAGACCGGTGAAGGCGACGACCTCGCTGATCGTGTAGCGGTCCTGGCCGTCGGGGCGGGGGTGGCGCCGGGGCGGGGCGGAGCAGATGTCGGCGGGGGTGGCGCCCTCGGTGGCCGCTGGCGTGGTCTGCATCACCGTCATGACCCCACGCTATGGCCTTCGAGTGCACTCCAAGCAAGCCGGTCCGGTAAGAAACCGGCAGGACCGGCCGGGGGCCGCGGGGGGCGGCGTGCCGCCGTACGCCGGGCCCCGGCCCGAGGCCGAGGCGGGACCCCGACCCCGTCGATGCGGCCGCCGCCGCGCGCCGCATAGGCTCGGGCCCATGTCGTTGCAGAGTCTGGCGCTGATCGAGAACTGGCCCGTCCCCACCGCCGCGGCGGGTGTCGTACGAGCCGACGGGACCGTCCTCGGGACGCACGGCCCCGTCGGCCACCGCTTCCCGCTGGCCTCCGTCACCAAGCCGCTCGCGGCGTACGCGGCGCTCGTCGCGTACGAGGAGGGTGCCGTCGAGCTGGACGAGCCGGCCGGTCCGCCCGGGTCGACGGTCCGCCATCTGCTCGCGCACACCTCCGGGCTGGCCTTCGACGAGCACCGGACGACGGCTCGGCCCGGGGAGCGGCGGCTGTACTCCAACGCCGGGTTCGAGCAGCTCGGGGACCACATCGCCAAGGCGACGGACATCCCGTTCGCCGAGTATCTGCGGCAGGCCGTGCTGGAGCCGCTGGGCATGACGGCGACGTCGCTGGAGGGCTCGCCGGCGAAGGACGGGATCTCGACGGTGACGGACCTGCTGCGGTTCGCGGCGGAGGTGCAGGCGCCGCGGCTGCTGGACCCGCGGACGGTGGCGGCGGCGATGACCGTGCAGTACCCCGGGACCAAGGGCGTCCTGCCGGGCTACGGCCACCAGAACCCCAACGACTGGGGCCTGGGCTTCGAGATCCGGGACGGCAAGTCGCCGCACTGGACGGGCTCCTCGTCCTCCCCCCGGACGTTCGGCCACTTCGGTCAGTCCGGCACGTTCCTGTGGACCGACCCCGACGCCGGGGTGGCGGGGGTCGCGCTGACGGACCGGGCGTTCGGGCCCTGGGCTATCGAGGCGTGGCCGGTGTTCACGGACGCGGTGCTGGGAGAGCTGCGGGGCTGAGGGAGCGTCCCGCCGGGGGCGCGTCCGGGCGGGCCGGAGCCGCGGCGGGACGACGGCGGTGCGCTACGGCGCCATCTCCCACAGCAGCAGTTCCGCGGCGGTCACCGCCACCGCCTCCATCCCTTCCGCCCCCGTGATCCGCGCCGCGTCGCCCGCCCCCAGCGTCTCCCCGTCCAGCAGGACCTCGCCCCGCACCACGTGCAGGTACACGTACGCCGCGTCCGGCACCCCGGTCCGCTGCCCCGGCCCCGGCCGGCGCACGTGGAGCGTCGCGCCCGCCGCCGGGACGGCGTAGGGAGTGGAGTCGGCGAGGTCCGGGACGAGGGCGTACGAGGGGTCGCCGCCCGGCTCGCGTGGCGTCAGCCACATCTGGACGAAGGTCAGGGGGACGTCCCCGTCGTTGCGTTCCACGTGCCGCACGCCCGCCGCCGCGCCGAGGTGCTGGACGTCCCCGGGGCGGACCCGGGTCTCGTGGCCCGTCGAGTCGCGGTGGGTCAGCTCGCCCTCGACCACCCACGTGACGATCTCGGTGTGGCTGTGCGGGTGCTCGTCGAAACCGGCGCCGGGGGCGAGCCGCTCCTCGTTGCAGGCGATCACCGCGCCGAACCGCAGGTTGCCGGGGTCGTAGTGCGGGCCGAAGGAGAAGGCGTGGCGGGTGTCGATCCCGGCTTCCGGGTCCCCTCCGCGGTAGCGCTCGCCGGCGCGCCGTACGTCCATCACGGGCACCACGTTAGTCCCGCCCGGTCCGGCGTCCCGACCTGGGGCGGGGGCCCGCCGGCACGCGCCGGCCGCACGCGCCGGCCGCCGGGGAGCCGGAGCCGGCCGGGCCGCCCGGGGAGGCGGGTGAGCCGCCGAGCACCGCCCCGGCGACGCACCCGCCCGTCCGGATAAGGCAGTCTTGTCCCCGTGCCCGAACCCGAATCCCACTCCGGCGGTCCCCGAGTCCACGACGTCCACGCGCACTCCGCGACCCTGAAGCGGCTGGAGAAGTCCTCCGGGAGTCTCGCCGCGCAAGCCATCGCGCGCATGGACGAGACCCTGCCGTGGTACCGGGCCATGCCACCGGAGAACCGTTCCTGGATCGGTCTCGTGGCGCAGGCGGGCATCGCGGCCTTCACCGAGTGGTTCCGGCGGCCGGACGCGCCCCAGGCGATCTCCACGGACGTCTTCGGGACCGCGCCCCGCGAGCTGACCCGGGCCATCACGCTGCGGCAGACCGTGGAGATGGTGCGGACCACGATCGAGGTCATGGAGTCCGCCATCGACGAGGTGGCGGCGCCCGGGGACGAGAGGGTGCTGCGCGAGGCACTGCTGGTGTACGCCCGGGAGATCGCCTTCGCCACCGCCCAGGTGTACGCCCAGGCCGCCGAGGCACGGGGTGCCTGGGACGCGCGGCTGGAGTCGCTGGTGGTGAACGCCGTGCTCAGCGGAGAGGCGGACGAGGGGGCCGTGAGCCGGGCCGCGGCGCTCGGCTGGAACTCGCCCGAGCATGTGTGCGTCGTGCTCGGGACCGCGCCCGACGGGGACAGCGAGCTGACCGTCGAGGCCATCCGGCGGGCCTCCCGGCACGCCAAGCTCCAGGTGCTCACCGGGGTGCTCGGGGACCGTCTCGTCGTCATCGCGGGCGGCAGCGACAACCCGCTCGCCGTCGCCAGGTCGCTGATCGGGCCGTTCGCCGCGGGAGCGGTCGTCGCGGGGCCCGTCGTACCCGATCTGCTGGCCGCCACCCGGTCCGCGCAGGCCGCCGCCGCGGGACTGAAGGCGTGTTCCGCCTGGCAGGACGCGCCGCGCCCGGTGCTGGCGGACGATCTCCTGCCGGAGCGGGCCATCGCGGGGGATCCCAGCGCCCGCGAGCAGCTGGTGGAGGAGATCTACAGACCGCTGGAGGAGGCCGGCTCGGCACTGCTGGAAACCCTGAGTGTCTACCTGGAGCAGGCGAGCAGCCTCGAAGGCGCGGCGAGGATGCTCTTCGTTCACCCGAACACCGTGCGCTACCGGCTCCGACGTGTGACTGACGTCACCGGTTGGTCGCCATCGGATGTACGATCCGCGTTCACACTACGGATTGCGCTCATCCTGGGGCGTCTGGCCGATGGTGATGGCCAGCCATAGGGTTTTGTCGGAGGCCCACAAAAGGCCTCCGTGTTCTTCGTCCCTGTCCTCACGGGCGGCCGCGGCCGTCCCCAAGAGAGAGTGTGAGAGTGCTCGTACTCGTCGCTCCCGGCCAGGGCGCCCAGACGCCCGGCTTCCTGACTCCCTGGCTCGAACTGCCCGGTGCCGCGGACCGTGTCGCCGCATGGTCGGACGCCATCGGTCTGGACCTGGTCCACTACGGGACCCAGGCCGACGCCGACGCCATCCGTGACACGGCGGTGGCCCAGCCGCTGCTGGTCGCCGCCGGTATCCTGTCCGCCGTGGCACTCGGTGACATGTCCGAGATCGCGCCGGGCGCGGTCGCGGGCCACAGCGTGGGCGAGATCACCGCCGCGGCCTTCGCCGGCGTCCTGGACGACACGGCCGCCCTCGGTCTCGTCCGCAAGCGGGGCCTGGCGATGGCCGACGCCGCCGCGGTCACCGAGACCGGCATGGCGGCGCTGCTCGGCGGCGCCCCCGAGGTGACCCTGCCGCACTTGGAGAAGCTGGGCCTGACCCCGGCGAACATCAACGGTGCCGGCCAGATCGTCGCCGCGGGCACGCTGGAGCAGCTGGCGGCGCTGAGCGAGGACAAGCCCGAAGGCGTGCGCAAGGTCGTTCCGCTGAAGGTGGCCGGCGCCTTCCACACCCGCCACATGGCCCCCGCGGTCGAGACGCTGGAGAAGGCCGCGGCGGAGCTGTCGCCGGCCGACCCCCGGATCACCTACGTCTCCAACAAGGACGGCCGGACCGTCGCCGCCGGCACCGAGGTGCTGGAGCGGCTGGTCGGCCAGGTCGCCAACCCGGTCCGCTGGGACCTGTGCATGGAGACCTTCAAGGAGCTGGGCGTCACCGCGATCATCGAGGTGTGCCCGGGCGGCACCCTGACCGGCCTGGCCAAGCGCGCCCTGCCCGGCGTCGCGACGCTGGCCCTGAAGACCCCCGCCGACCTCGACGCCGCTCGCGAGCTCATCGCCGAGGCGTCCACACCTGCCGCTGACGCGGCGGGCGCCTGACAAGGAGTCCGAGCAGCATGTCGAAGATCAAGCCCAGCAAGGGCGCCCCGTATGCGCGCATCCTCGGCGTCGGCGGCTACCGGCCGACCCGGGTCGTGCCGAACGAGGTGATCCTCGAGAAGATCGACTCCTCCGACGAGTGGATCCGCTCGCGCTCCGGCATCGAGACCCGGCACTGGGCGGGCCCCGAGGAGACCGTGGCCGCGATGGCGATCGAGGCCTCCGGCAAGGCGATCGCGGACGCCGGCATCGACGCCGAGCAGATCGGCGCGGTCGTCGTCTCGACCGTCTCGCACTTCAGCCAGACCCCGGCCGTCGCCACCGAGATCGCCGACAAGCTCGGCACCGACAAGGCCGCCGCCTTCGACATCTCGGCGGGCTGCGCGGGCTTCGGCTACGGCCTGACGCTCGCCAAGGGCATGGTGGTGGAAGGTTCCGCCGAGTACGTCCTCGTCATCGGTGTGGAGCGGCTGAGCGACCTGACCGATCTGGAGGACCGGGCCACGGCCTTCCTGTTCGGCGACGGCGCCGGCGCGGTCGTGGTCGGCCCCTCGGCCGAGCCGGCGATCGGCCCGACCGTGTGGGGCTCCGAGGGCGACAAGTCCGAGACGATCAAGCAGACCGTCCCGTGGGACCGCTTCCACGTCGGCGACGTCTCCACGCTGCCCCTGGACAGCGAGGGCAACATCAAGTTCCCTGCGATCACGCAGGAGGGCCAGGCGGTCTTCCGCTGGGCCGTGTTCGAGATGGCGAAGGTCGCCCAGCAGGCGCTGGACGCGGCCGGAATCACCCCGGACGACCTGGACGTCTTCATCCCGCACCAGGCCAACGTGCGGATCATCGACTCGATGGTGAAGACGCTGAAGCTGCCGGAGCACGTCACGGTCGCCCGTGACATCCGCACCACCGGCAACACCTCGGCCGCCTCGATCCCGCTCGCGATGGAGCGGCTCCTGGCAACCGGGGAGGCGAAGAGCGGCGACACCGCGCTCGTCATCGGATTCGGGGCGGGTCTCGTCTACGCCGCCACGGTCGTTACCCTCCCCTAGGCACTCCGTGCCGGATCATGCGAACCGGTACGGGCGAAACTGCCACAAACCGTCTGGATTATCGAAGAAGGAGCGCCAACATGGCCGCCACTCAGGAAGAGATCGTCGAAGGTCTCGCCGAGATCGTGAACGAGATCGCCGGCATCCCGGTTGAGGACGTCCAGCTGGACAAGTCCTTCACCGACGACCTGGACGTCGACTCGCTGTCCATGGTCGAGGTCGTCGTCGCCGCCGAAGAGCGCTTCGACGTCAAGATCCCGGACGAGGACGTCAAGAACCTCAAGACCGTCGGCGACGCGACCGACTACATCCTCAAGCACCAGGCCTGAGCCACCCACTAGGCCGCAGGCTGCATGGCCCCGCCACCCGGCGGTGGCGCCGTAATCCCCGCAGACGCGGGGGTAGTCCTCCCGTATCCGTTGGAGAAAGAATTCCCGTGAGCCCGACCAATCGCACCGTGGTCGTCACCGGTATCGGCGCAACCACACCGCTGGGTGGCGACGCAGCCTCGACCTGGGAGGCCCTCGTCGCCGGCACGTCCGGCGTCAGCCGGCTCGAACAGGACTGGGCGGAGGAGCTGCCGGTCAAGATCGCCGCGCAGATCGCCGTCGAGCCGGGCGAGATCATCCCCCGGCCGCAGGCCCGCAAGCTGGACCGGTCGGCGCAGTTCGCGCTGATCGCCGCTCAGGAGGCCTGGAAGGACGCCGGTTTCACCGCCAAGGCCGGTGAGGACGCGTCCGTGAACCCCGACCGTGTCGGTGCGGTCATCGCCTCCGGCATCGGCGGCGTGACGACCCTGCTGGACCAGTACGACGTGCTCAAGGAGAAGGGCGTACGCCGCGTCTCCCCGCACACCGTGCCGATGCTGATGCCCAACTCCCCGGCGGCCAACGTCGGTATCGAGCTGGGTGCCCGCGCCGGTGTGCACACCCCCGTCTCGGCCTGCGCCTCGGGCGCGGAGGCCATCGGGTACGCGATCGAGATGATCCGCACCGGGCGTGCGGACGTGGTCGTGGCCGGTGGTACCGAGGCCGCCATCCACCCGCTGCCGATCGCCGCGTTCGGCAACATGATGGCGATGTCCAAGAACAACGACGACCCGCAGGGCGCGTCCCGTCCCTACGACTCCGGTCGTGACGGCTTCGTGCTCGGCGAGGGCGCCGGTGTGATCGTCCTGGAGTCCGAGGAGCACGCGAAGGCCCGCGGCGCCCGGATCTACGCCGAGGCGGTCGGGCAGGGCATCTCCGCCGACGGCCACCACATCACGCAGCCGGAGCCCTCCGGCAACGGCATCGCGCACGCGCTGCAGAACCTGCTGGACAGCACGGATCTGAAGCCGGCCGAGATCGTGCACGTGAACGCGCACGCCACGTCCACGCCGCAGGGCGACGTCGCCGAGATCAAGGCGCTGCGGAAGGTGTTCGGCGACGACGTCGACCACATGGCCATCTCCGCCACCAAGTCGATGACCGGTCACCTGCTCGGCGGCGCCGGCGGTGTCGAGACCGTCGCGTCGATCCTGGCGCTGGTGAACCGTACGGCTCCGCCGACCATCAACGTGCGCGAGCTGGACCCCGAGGTCAACGCGGACGTCGTGCGCGGCGAGGCGCGGGCGCTGCCCGAGGGCCGGATCGCCGCGCTGAACGATTCGTTCGGCTTCGGCGGGCACAACGTGGTGCTGGCGTTCAGGACCGTCTGAGCACCCGTCCGAGCACAAAGGCGAAGGGCCCTCACCCGCGGGTGAGGGCCCTTCGGCCGTGTACGGAAACTCACACCACCTGGTGCAGCCAGCGCACGGGCGCGCCCTCGCCCGCGTACCGGAACGGCTCCAGTTCGTCGTCCCACGGCTTGCCCAGCAGCTTGGCGATCTCCGCTTCCAGGTCGGTCTCTCCCCGCTGAGACCGCGTCAGCGCCGCGCGCAGGCGGTCCTCGGGGATCAGGATGTCGCCGTGGATGCCGGTGACGGCGTGGAAGATGCCGAGGTCGGGGGTGCAGCTGTAGCGCTCGCCCTCGGCGGTCGGGCAGGGCTCGGCGGTGACCTCGAAGCGCAGCAGGTGCCAGCCGCGCAGCGCGGAGGCCAGCTTGGAGGCGGTGCCGGCCTCGCCCTGCCAGGAGAACTCCGAACGCCAGGTGCCGGGGGCCGCGGGCTGCCGGATCCAGTCGAGGTTGACGCGCGTGCCGAGCACCCCGGCGACGGCCCACTCGACGTGCGGGCAGAGCGCGCGCGGCGCGGAGTGCACGTACAGAACTCCACGTGTCGTCACCGGAACCTCCGGGCAGAGCGGGACATCTTGCGGACTGGCTGGGCGGCAGTGGCGCGACGGCCGCGTTGATGGCGAGGCTACCTTGCGGCGGCGCAAGGAGTGTGACGTACCGTCGGTCCCGGTGCCAGGAAACCGCCGCCATTCACCCGGGGGGACGCTTGTACGGGGGTCCTCCGTTCCCGGGCGCCGGACCGGGAACCCTCGCACGTTGTGATGAGAGGGAGCGCCGACCGTCGAGCGAGGGGAACAGCAGGGATGCGGAAGCGAAGCCAGCGTGTGCGGGCCGCCCTCGCCGTCGTGTCGGCCGTGCTGCTGGGGGTCGCCGGATGTGACGGCGGGGACGGGAGCGCACCGGCGCCGGACGGCACCAGGGCGCACGCGCCCCGGCCCCCGCTGTGGGACCGCAGCCCGGACTCGGTCGCCGCGGTGGGCGACTCCATCACGCGCGGCTTCGACGCGTGCACGGTGCTGTCGGACTGCCCGGAGGTGTCGTGGGCGACGGGCGACGACGCCGGGGTGGACAGCCTCGCGGTGCGGCTGCTGGGCGCGGCGGGCGCGGCGGCGCACAGCTGGAACCACGCGGTGACCGGCGCCCGCATGGCCGATCTGCCGGAGCAGATGGAGCAGGCCGCCGCCCACGAACCCGAGCTGGTGACGGTGATGGTGGGGGCGAACGACGCCTGCCGGTCGTCGGCCTCGGCGATGACCTCGGTGTCGGCCTTCCGCACGGACTTCGAGGAGGCGCTCGGCACGCTGCGCTCGACGCTGCCGAAGACGCAGGTGTACGTGGCGAGTGTGCCGAACCTGAAGCGGCTGTGGTCCGAGGGACGGACGAACCCGCTGGGCAAGCAGGTGTGGAAGCTGGGCATCTGCCCCTCGATGCTGAGCGACGCGGACGATCTGACCAGCACGGCGATGCTGCGCCGGGACTCCGTGCAGCAGCGGGTGGTGGCGTACAACAAGGTGCTGCGGGAGGTCTGCGCGAAGGACCGCCGCTGCCGCTTCGACGACGACGCGGTGTACGACTACCGCTTCGGCACGGATCAGCTCAGCCACTGGGACTGGTTCCACCCCAGCAAGGACGGCCAGGCGCGGCTGGCGGAGATCGCGTACCGGAGGATCACAGCGCGGAATCCGTGACCTAGGGTTTCCCACATGAACGAACTTTTCGGCACACTTTCCGACGGCACCCCGGTGCACCGCTGGACGCTGGAGCGCGGCGGAGTGCGGGTGCGGGTGCTGTCGTACGGGGGGATCGTGCAGTCGGCCGAGGTGCCCGACGGGACCGGGCGGACGGCGGACGTGGTGCTGGGGTTCCCCGACCTCGACGGCTATCTGGCGCACCCGGAGCCGTATCTGGGGGCCGTGATCGGCCGGTACGCGAACCGGATCGCGGGCGCCCGGTTCCCGCTGGACGGCCGGACGTACACGCTGGCGCGGAACAACGGCCCCCACTCGCTGCACGGCGGCGAGCGGGGTTTCGACAAGCGGGTGTGGGACGTGACGCCGGTGCCGCACGGGGTGCGCCTGAGCCGGGTGAGCCCGCACGGCGAGGAGGGCTTCCCGGGCCGGCTGACGGTGACCGTGACGTACACGCTGGGGGCGTCGGGCGCGCTGCGGATCGCCTACGAGGCGGTCACCGACGCACCGACGATCGTGAACCTGACCAGCCACACGTACTGGAACCTGACCGGCCACGGCGACGCGGGCGGGCACGAGCTGCGGCTGGCCGCGTCCCGGTACACGCCGGTGGACGCGGACCTGATCCCGGCCGGCGCTCCGCAGGACGTGTCGGGTTCCCGGTTCGACTTCCGTACGGGCCGCCGGACCGGCTCCGGCTACGACCACAACTTCGTCCTGGACAAGGGGGTGACCGAGGCGGCCGAGGAGGTCGCCGAGCTGTACGACCCCGTCTCCGGGCGGACCCTGACGGTCGCGACGACCGAGCCGGGCCTCCAGGTGTACACCGCCGGCCATCTGTCCGCGCCGCTCGCCCCCGGTGCCGGGGTCGCCCTGGAGACACAGCACTTCCCGGACTCGCCCAACCGGCCGGAGTTCCCGCGCACCGAGCTGCGGCCCGGCGAGGTGTACCGGTCCGAGACGGTGTACGGCTTCGGCGTGCGGGACCGGCCGTCCGCTCCCCGGGGAGCGTGAAGCCCCGGTCCAGGGGTCAGGTCCCGGACCGGGGCTGCTCGCGCGGACGCGTCCCCCTCCCGTCGGGGGACTTGTCCAGGATCAGACGTTAATCGCCGCGGTCAGCCTGCGGTCGGCGATCGAGCGTCCGGCGGCGATCTCGTACGAACCTTTCACACACATCCATGCCCCGGCCGTCTCGTCCCAGACCTCGAAGGCCCGGCGCGGCAGCTCCACGGTGACCTCGGCGCTCTCGCCGGGCCCGGCCTCCAGGGAGGCGAAGCCGGCCAGCCGGCGCGCCGGGCGCTCGGGGCCGGGCCCGGCCGGGGCGACGTAGAGCTGGACGACCTCGCGGCCGGGCCGCCCGCCGGTGTTGCGCAGGCGCACGCGCACGGTGGTGCCGTCGGTGTCCAGGGACTCGTAGGCCCAGTCGGTGTAGCCGAGGCCGTGGCCGAAGGGGTACGCGGGGGTGCGGCCGGCCCGCTCCCAGGCGCGGTAGCCGATGAAGAGGTCCTCGCGGTACGGCAGCTCGCCGTCGACCGGGACGACCTGGGTGACCGGGGCGTCGGCGAGGGACCCCCAGGTGGTGGGGAGCCGGCCGCCGGGCTCGTGGGCGCCGGTGAGGACGTCGGCGAGGGCGGCGCCGCCCTCCTGGCCGGGGAACCAGGTCAGCAGGACGGCGGCGACCTCGTCCCGCCAGGGCAGTTCGACCGGGGAGCCGGAGTTGACGACCACGACGGTGTTCGGGTTGGCGGCGGCGACCGCGCGGACCAGGTCGTCCTGGCGGCCGGGGAGCCTCAGGTCCGCGCGGTCGAAGCCCTCGGACTCCACGCGGTCGGTGGTGGCGACCACGACGACCGCCGTGTCCGCGTCGCGGGCGGCCTCGGCGGCCTCGGCGATCAGCTCGTCCGCGTCGCGCCGCGGGCCACTGTGGGCGAGGGCGAAGGCGACCACCTCCATGGGAATGTCGTCGGGGAGCCGGACGACGTGGGTGAGGGAGACGTCGACCGGTTCGCCCGCGATCAGTTCGGCCCGGGCGCGGGGGACGGGGGCGCCGAAGAACGCCTCGAAGGGGTCTTCCTTGCCGGGGACCTGGGTGTCGTCGAAGTACGTCGTGCCGGCGACGGTCAGCGCGAAGGCTCCGGTGCCCTTGATGCCGAAGGTGTGCGGGCCGGACTCGCGCGGGGTGAAGGTGCCGGTCAGCTCGATGGTGTGGAGGGTGTCGTGGGTGACGCCCTCGGGCAGGTCGGTGCCCATCCACTGGATGAGGCCGCCGGGGGCGGAGCGGCTGCCGATGATCTCGCCGACGGCGTCACGGCAGACGGCTCGCAGGGCGAAACCCCGGTCGGCGACGGCCGGTTCGGTCGACGGGTCGGCGCCGACGACGTAGGTGAGGGTGCCTTCGGGGAGGGCGGCGGTGAGGCCGTCGAGCGGGGAGACGATCCGGGCGGGGAAGACGGTGGCGGAGCCGCCGCCGAGCACCCGGGCGTCGCGGGCGGCGGCGCCGATCAGGGCCACGGTGCCGCCCGGCCGCAGCGGCAGGGCCGCGTGCTCGTTGCGGACCAGGACGAAGGAGCGGCGGGCGACCTCGCGGGCCAGGGCCTCGCCGTCGACGGGCGCGGGCGGTTCGGCGACGGCCGGGTCGGCGCCGGCCAGGACGCCGGCGCGGGCGGCGAGGCGCAGCACACGGCGGACGGCCGCGTCGACCGTCTCCTCGGCGACCCTGCCGTCCCGTACGGCCTGCGCGAGGGCGGGCCCGTAGACGGTCCGCGGGCCGGGCATGGCGACGTCCAGACCGCCGTCCGCGGCCTTCACGGTGTCCCGGGCGGCCATCCAGTCGGAGACGTTGAAGCCGTCGAAGCCCCATTCGCCGCGCAGGACTTCGTTGACGAGGTGGTGGTGCTCGGTCATCGTCGTGCCGTTGACCGTGTTGTAGGCGGTCATGATGCCCCAGGGGCGGGCGTCAGCGACGATCGCCTCGAAGGGGGCCAGGTACAGCTCGCGCAGGGCGCGTGCGGAGACCAGGTTGTTCACCGTGAAGCGGTCGGTCTCGGCGTCGTTGGCGACGAAGTGCTTGACGGTGGTGCCGACCCCGCCGGACTGGACGCCCCGGACGTAGCCGGTGCCGATGGCGCCGGTCAGGTACGGGTCCTCGCTGTAGCACTCGAAGTGGCGGCCGCCGAGCGGGGAGCGGTGCAGGTTGACGGTGGGGGCGAGCAGGACGTGGACGCCCTTGCGGCGGGCCTCCTGGGCGAGCAGCACACCGGCGCGGCGGGCGAGTTCCGGGTCCCAGGTGGCGGCGAGCGCGGTCGGTGAGGGCAGGGCCACGGAGGGGTCGTCGGCGGTCCAGCGAACGCCCCGGACGCCGATCGGGCCGTCCGACATGACCAGGGAGCCCAGGCCGATCTCGGGCAGTGCGGGCAGGGTCCACGTGTCCTGGCCGGCCAGCAGGCGGGCCTTGGCGTCCAGGTCGAGGGTGCCGAGAGCGGCCTCCACGACCGTCTCGCGGGCCCTCTCGGCCGGGGTGGGCTGGGATCCTGCCATCACGGTTCCTCCTCGTCGAGTCCGTGCTGGTGCCTCCCATCGTGCCTCCACCACCTGTGGAGACGCACCGCCCCGCTGCTCATCGCCGTGCTGGACGGCCTCCGGTACCAGTGGCTCCCGGACCCGGAGCCGGTCGACCTGCCGGGGGCGTTCCGGGACTTCCTGCGCCTGCTCGGCGCGCCGGCGGAGCGAGGGGACACCGGACGCCGGCCGGCAGCGCCGCCCCGGACCCGCTCGCCGAGCCGGCCTCCGCGCGGAGACGGCGCGAGAGCCCGGGACCTCGCGGGCGCGGGGCGGGGGGACGGCACGCACCATGGCGCGGGCCGCTTCCGGCACGCGATACTGCCGCCGTCCACCGCACCACGCGCCCCACAGCGACGGAAGGACCCGAACTCCCTTGCCCCGTATACGCCTGCGCCTCGGCATCCTCGGCCTGACCCTGCTGACCGGCCTGTCCGCCCCCGTCACCACGGCCTGCGCCACGCCGGCCGCGCCCGCCGCCACCGTCGAGGAGCAGCGGCTCGACAAGGCCGTGCCCCAGGAGATCCTCCGGCGCTCCGGATTCGACGACGTGGCGCCCGGGTTCGGCCGGGAGCTGACGCGGGCGCACTCCTACGAGCAGGCCCGCCGCGTCGTCGTACGGCAGGGGACCGCGCTGTGGCGGCGGGCCGTGGAGCGGGCGCAGGGGCGGGGTCCGGCGGGCGGCGACCTGAGCCGGGACGACGACCGGCCGCTGTACTGGGCGCGGCTGGGGATGACCCGTCAGGTGCGCACCTGGGAGCCGGGGTTCGGGCTCGGCGCCGGACGGCGCGCCGCACTGCTGGACCGGCTGGAACGCGCCTCGCGCGGGCAGACCGACATCCGCTACCCGGCGGCGGGGCGGCTGCGGCGCGTCCTGCTCACCGGCTTCGACCCCTTCACGCTCGACCGGGACATCCGCATCTCCAATCCGTCGGGAGCGAGCGCGCTGGCGCTCGACGGTACGGTCGTCGAGACGGCCGAGGGACCGGCGCGCATCGAGACCGCCGTGTTCCCGGTGCGCTGGCAGGACTTCGCCGAGGGCACGGTGGAGCGGACGCTGCGGCCGTATCTGCCGAAGGCCGACCTGTTCACGACCGTGAGCCAGGGCCGGGCCGGCCGGTTCGACATCGAGCGCACCAACGGCGCCTGGCGCGGCGGCTTCCCGGACAACGACGACGTCTCGCGGACGGAGACGGTCCCGGTGACCGGCCCGGCCACGCAGCCCCAGTGGACGAGCACGACCCTGCCGTACGCCGCCGTCGCGGCCGCGGACACCGGGCGCTTCCCGGTCTACGACCACACGGAGGTGACCGAGATCCCGGCGGGAGGCACCGGTCCCGTGGTGCGGCCGGACGGGCCGACCGCCGGTTCGACGGCCCGTGCCGGGGGCGGCGGCGACTACCTCTCCAACGAGATCGCCTACCGGGCCACCCTGCTGCGCGACCGGCTCGGGCTGCACGACAGGCTTCCCGGCGGGCATGTGCACACGCCGGTCCTGCAGTTCGGCGCCGGGAACACCACCGAGGTCACCGACCCCGAGTTCGTGCGCAACCGGCTGGACATCATCGCGCAGGTGCGGTCGATCGTGACGGTCGCGCTCAGTGCGACGGAGCGAGCGCGAGACTGACCCCGAGACCGGCCAGGACCGAACCGATCACCTTGTTGAGCACCTTCTGGCCGCGCAGCATCAGCGCCCGCATCCGGTCGTGGGAGAAGAAGACGGCGACCACGCCGAACCAGAGCAGGTGGGCCAGCGACATGAACAGGCCGATGCCCGCCTGTTCGTACACCGGGGTGTCCGGATCGACGACCTGGGAGAAGGTCGACACGACGAAGAGGGTCGTCTTGGGGTTGAGGACGTTGGTGAGGAATCCGGTGCGCAGCGCGGCGAAGGGGGTCAGCCGCTCCCCCTGTGCCAGGTCGACCTTCACCTCGCCGCGGGTCCGGAAGGTCCGTACGCCGACGTACACCAGGTAGGCCGCGCCGATGAGCTTGATCACCGTGAACAGGTAGGCGGAGGAGGCGATCAGCAGGCCGACACCGAGCATGGTGTAGGTGACGTGCACCAGGACGCCGGCGGCGACCCCGAGGGCGGCGAGCAGGCCGGTGCGGCGGCCGTAGAGGTAGCTGTTGCGCACGATCATGGCGAAGTCGGCGCCGGGCGCGACGACCGCCAGGACGGTGATGACGGCCACGGCGAGTATGCCGGTCATGGAGCGGCGTTCTCCTCTTCTTCGTCGGCGCTGTCGGCCGCGCTCTCCTCGCCCAGCAGGTCGCGGGCGAGCAGGGTGGCGCCCGCGACCGCGCCCGGCATCAGGAACACGGCGACGAACGGAACCAGGAAGGCCAGGCCCAGGGGTGTGCCGAAGCCCCAGACCAGGGTCTTGCGGGAGCGGAGCAGGGCGAGGCGGGCGCGCAGTTCGACGCTCCGGCGCTGCAGGGCCACGGCGGCGAGCTCCTCGGTGAGGAAGAAGCCGGTGACGAAGAAGCCGAGCACGGGTACGACGGTCTGCCCCACGACCGGGAGGAACCCGAGGGCGAACAGCAGCACGGCCCACAGACCGGCCCGGACCAGGATGCGCAGGCTGTCCCGGGCCGATATCCACAGTTCGCGCCAGAGCGGGAGGTCCGAGCGGGGAGCGGTGCCGTCGGGCGAGACGTCGGCGTCGACCCGCTCGGAGAGGTTCTCGTAGAAGGGCTGGCCGACCAGCAGGGTGACCGCGGTGAAGGTCAGCACCGCCAGCAGCAGGCCGAGGGCGAACAGGACGGCCGTCAGGAAGCCGCGGACCAGGCCCTGCCAGGGGCTCGTCCAGTCGTCCGCGAAGGGGGTCGCCCAGGTCACGGCGGACTCGCCCCAGACGGCCAGCGCGACCAGCGCGGCGGCGTACAGCACCAGCGTGATCAGTCCGGGCAGCAGCCCGAATCCGTACTGGCGCCCGTGCCGGGCCACCCATCGCTGGCCCTTCAGCAGATACCCGAAACCCACCCCAAGATCGCGCATGGCGAGGACTTTACTGGCTCGGGGTGACAGCGCGGGGGGTTCAGCCGGCCAGCATGCGGCGGAGCAGGTCCCGCAGGGAGCCGCGCTCCTCCGCGGAGAGACCGGCGAGCGGCTCGCGGGCGAAGTGGAGGCCCTCGCGCAGGTCACGGGCCACGCGGCGGCCCTCCTCGGTGGCGGCGGCCACCTTCACCCGGCGGTCGGCCGGGTCGGGGCGGCGCTCGACCAGGCCGCGGTTCTCCAGACGGTCCACGATCCCCGTCACGTTCGACGGCTCGCACTTCAGTTTCTGGGCCAGCTTGCGCATGGGCAGCGGCTCCAGCGAGAGCAGGCTGAGGAGCCGGGCCTGCGCGCCGGTCAGCGTGTGCTCGCCCGCCGCCTTCTCGTAGTCCGCGTAGAAGCGGGCCACGACATCACCGATCAGCTCGACGACCTCCATGGTGACGGCGTCGGGGCGGTGGTTCCTGGATGGGGTGGACATGCCCACCAGGATACCCGGTTACTTGACATCATGAAATATTCAGGAGCATGGTTGTTTCAGGTACTGAAGTAACACGAAAGGCTTCCTCATGATCAACCGCGAGTGGCACCTGCTCAGCCGTCCCGTCGGCTGGCCGAAGCCCGAGGACTTCGCCCTCGTCGAGACCCCCGTCCCGGCTCCGGGCGAGGGTCAGGTGCTGGTGCGGAACAAGTACCTCTCCGTCGACCCGTACATGCGCGGCCGGATGAGTGCCGCGAAGTCGTACGTCGCCCCCTTCGAGCTGGGCAAGGTCATGCAGGGCGGCGCGGTCGGCGAGGTGATCGAGTCCAACGCCGAGGGCATCGCGGCCGGCGACCACGTCCTGCACTTCTTCGGCTGGCGCGAGTACGCCGTCGTGGACGCCAAGCACGCCGTCAAGGTGGACCCGGAGGCGGCCCCCCTGTCGACCTACCTCGGCGTCCTCGGCATGACCGGCCTCACCGCCTACGCCGGCCTGCTGCGCACCGCCTCCCTCAAGGAGGGCGACGTCGTGTTCGTCTCCGGCGCGGCCGGCGCCGTCGGCAGCCAGGTGGGCCAGATCGCCAAGCTCAAGGGCGCCTCCCGGGTCATCGGCTCGGCCGGCTCCGACGAGAAGGTCAAGCTGCTGGTGGAGGAGTACGGCTTCGACGCCGCGTTCAACTACAAGAACGGCCCGGTCGCCGAGCAGCTGCGCGAGGCCGCGCCCGACGGGATCGACGTCTACTTCGACAACGTCGGCGGGGACCACCTGGAGGCGGCCATCGGGTCGCTCAACGAAGGCGGCCGGATCGCGGTCTGCGGCATGATCTCGGTCTACAACAACACCGAGCCCGCCCCCGGTCCGAAGAACCTCGCCCGGCTGATCCAGACCCGCGGCCGGATCGAGGGCTTCCTGGTCGGCGACCACTACGACCTCCAGCCGCAGTTCGTCCAGGAGGTCGGCCCCTGGGTCGCCTCGGGCGCGCTGAAGTACCGGGAGACCGTGGCCGAGGGCATCGAGAACAACCTGGAGGCCTTCCTCGGGGTGCTGCGCGGCGACAACGTCGGCAAGATGGTCGTCAAGCTCTAGCCTTCACGACCTTTTCGGCATGCGGTAACTTCTTTCCGAAATCCGTCGTCGATCGTGGGCGCGAGTCGCGGCGGACCGAGGAGGAAGACAACCGCATGCCCATCACGCAGTCCGACGTCCTGTACACCGCCGTCGCCACCGCCGAGAACGGCCGCGACGGCCGGGTCGCCACCGACGACGGCAAGCTCGACGTCGTCGTGAACCCGCCCAAGGAGATGGGCGGCAACGGCGCCGGCACCAACCCCGAGCAGCTGTTCGCCGCCGGGTACAGCGCCTGCTTCCAGGGGGCGCTCGGTGTCGTGGCCCGCCAGGAGGGTGCCGACATCACCGGCTCCACGGTCACCGCCAAGGTCGGCATCGGCAAGAACGACGACGGGTTCGGGATCATCGTGGAGATCTCTGCGAGCATTCCGAACGTCTCCGCCGACGCCGCCCGGGAGCTGGTCGAGAAGGCCCACCAGGTGTGCCCCTACTCGAAGGCGACGCGCGGGAACATCACCGTGACGCTGGTCTGACCCTCGTCGTTGCGTACAGCGGCGGCCGCGCCCCTGGACGTGGGGTGCGGCCGTCTCGTCTCCGCGGGCCGGTGCCTAGCGGACGGCCGCCGCCGCTCTGCGGACGGCCGCCGCCAGCCTGTTGTTCTCCGGTGCCGCCCCTCCCGGGAACGCGAACCTCCGGCGGGTGTAGCCGTAGGCGATCCGGCCGCGGGGGTCCGCGAAGGACTGGACGCCGTTCGCGCCGCTGTGGCCGACCGTGCCGGCGCCCAGGAAGGGGTGCCAGGTGTCGGCGGTCGCCTCGAAGCCGAGGCCGAAACCGCCGTGCTCGCGGGTCACCAGGTCGTAGCCCACGGAGTGGATGCGGCCGAACTCCGCCAGCGTGTCCTCCTTCAGCAGCGGCGCCCTGCCGTCCACCTCGCCGATCATCGCCGCGTACATGCCCGCGAGGCCGCGCGCCGAGCCGACACCGCCCACCGAGGCGGGGCCCTTGGCGCGGATCAGCCGCTCGTTCGCCAGGCTCTCCAGGGCCGTGGGCTCGGCGCCGTGCCGGTTGAGGGCGACCGCCGCCAGGGTGTGCGGACCGGTCGGCCGGGCGTCCTGCTGCGCCTGCTGCGCGGGGGTCGGGAGCATCGGCTGGGCCGTGCGGAACCGGGGCTCGTGCACGGCCGGCAGACCCAGGTACAGGTCGAGGCCGTGCGGGGCGCGGACCCGCTCCTCGTAGACCTCCTGGAGCGTGCGTCCCGTCGCCCGGCGGACCACCTCGCCGGTGAGCGCGCCGATCACCAGCGCGTGGCAGCCGAAGGCCGTGCCCGGCCGCCAGAACGGCCGCTGGTCGGCGAGGCGCTCGGCCGTCACCCGGTCGTCGGCCAGCTCGGCGAGGCTGAACCCGCTGTCGGTGCCGATCAGGCCGGCCCGGTGCGCGAGCACGTCCCGCAGGGTCAGCGCGCCCTTGCCCTCGGCGGCGAACTCCGGCCAGTAGTAGGTGACCTTCCGGTCCAGCTCCAGCGTGCCGTCCTGCACGAGCAGCGCCACGACCAGGTGGGCCGCGCCCTTCGTGGCCGAGTACACGCCGTACAGCGAGTCGCCCGTCACCCCCTCGCCCGCCCACAGGTCCACGACCCGGCGCCCGTGGACATGGACGCACAGCTGGCCCTCGTAGTCGCCCCGCTCCTCGGCGACGAAGGCGGCGAACTCCTCGCGCACCGATGCGAAGCCCTCGGCGACCGTGCCCCGGACGGTGATCTCCTGCGTCATCCACTCTCCTCGACCGAGCCGCTGCCCGCTGCTCTCCCTCGGCGCGACGCCCCCGCCGGCTCGGGGCGTTCCCGGGATCGGTACGGGGAGACGTGCCGGTTCGACTCAACCGCGGCCGGGGCCGACGGCGGTCAGGTGCACCACCACAGGAAGCGGTCGCAGGTCTTGGTGGGCGTCGGCTCGGGGGTGGGGTCGGCGGTCGTGGGGGCCGCGGTGGGGGTGGCGGACGGCGTGGCGGGCGGGGCGGAGGGGGTCGCGGGGGGCGTACCGGAACCCGTCGCGGCCGACTGCTGCGCCTCGTCGCTGCCGTGCGCGGAAGGGGAGGCGGAGTCCTTGTCCTTCGGCGGCTTCGAGGCGGAGGCGGAGGCCGAGGCGTCCGGGGAGGCGGAGGCACTCGCGCCCGGGGCGGCGGTGGAGACGGCGTCTATCGGGGCGGCGGTGCGGTCCGGCGCGGTGGAGGCGGCGCCGCCGTCCGCCGAGGTGTCCGCGCCCGGCGCGGGGGTGTCACTGGAGAAGGGCGAGAAGGGGGCGTCCGTGCCGAGTTCGGCGATGCTCAGCCCGCCGGCCGCGAGCACGAAGCCGGCCGCGACCAGCACGGTACGGCGCCGGCGACGCCGGTGCAGGGCGGCCTTGCGGTCCCGCCGGCCGGCCTCGGCGCGGGCGGCGGCACGGCCACCGGCGCTCCGGCCGACGGGGGCGGCGGACTCCGGGGACTCGGAGGACTCGGTGTATCCGGAGGACTCGGGGGACACGGAGGACTCGGCGTGTTCGGGGGACCCGGGGGACTCGGGGGACTCGGTGTATCCGGAGGACTCGTGAAGGTCGTCCTCACCGGCCTCGTGCGGCTTCTCGTACGGCTCCTCGCCGTACGCCCGTTCGGCGTAGCCCCGCTCGCCGTACGAAGGCTCGCGGGCGGGGGCCCCGTACCCCGCCGGTGCCTGCTCGTACCCGTGTCCGTGTCCGTGCGGGTGCGCGGCCGGCGCCGCCGCGGTGACGGCGAGGCGGTCGGCGGGCATGCCGCACCCCGGGCAGGCCAGGGCGCCGTTGAGGTGCCGTTGGCACGGGTGGCAGTAGTCCATGACGCGGGAAGACTAGAGTCCGCGCGGCCCGGGTTCGCGGCGAGCCTGTGAAGGTTTGGTGGGAGATCGAAAGAGTTCTCGAAAGCCGTGCCGAAACCGTTACCTGTTCGCCCCATTGACACCCCTGCCGCCCCGTCCTTACTGTCACGCCAGCATTTCGAACGTGTGACGAAATCTCGAACAGCTGAGGGGCAACTGCCGTGCGCATCACCGGAATCAGCACACACGTGGTCGGCACGCCGTGGCGCAACCTGACCTACGTTCAGGTGCACACCGACGAGGGGATCACGGGAGTCGGCGAGACCCGGATGCTCGGTCACACCGACGCGCTGATCGGCTATCTGCGGGAGGCCGAGGCCAACCACATTCTCGGCTCGGACCCGTTCGCCGTCGAGGATCTCGTGCGCCGTATGAAGTACGGCGACTACGGCCGGGCCGGCGAGATCGTCATGTCCGGCATCGCGGTGGTGGAGATGGCGTGCTGGGACATCAAGGGCAAGGCGCTGGGCGTGCCGGTGTGGCAGCTGCTCGGCGGGAAGGTGACCGACAGGGTCAAGGCGTACGCCAACGGCTGGTACACGACCGAGCGGACCCCGGAGGCGTACCACAAGGCCGCGCAGGGGGTGATGGAGCGCGGCTACCGGGCGCTGAAGATCGACCCGTTCGGCACCGGGCACTTCGAGCTGGACCACCGGGAGACCCTGTACGCCGTCTCGCTCATCGAGGCCGTGCGGGACGCCATCGGCCCGGAGGCCGAGCTCATGCTGGAGATGCACGGCCGCTTCTCCCCCGCCACCGCCGTCCGGCTGGCGAAGGAGATGGCGCCCTTCAAGCCGGCCTGGCTGGAGGAGCCGGTGCCGCCGGAGAACCTCAAGGCGCTGGAGAAGGTCGCGGCCAAGGTGGACATGCCGGTCGCCACCGGTGAACGCATCCACGACCGGATCGAGTTCCGGGAACTGTTCGAGAGCCAGGCCGTCGACATCATCCAGCCCGACGTCGGCCACATCGGCGGCATCTGGGAGACCCGGAAGCTGGCCGCCACCGCCGAGACCCACTACATGCTCGTCGCCCCGCACAACGTCGGCGGGCCCGTGCTCACCGCCGCCTCCCTCCAGGTCGGCTTCACCTCCCCGAACTTCAAGATCCTTGAGCACTTCAACGACTTCGCGGACGCGGAGATCAAGAAGGTGGTCAAGGGGGCGCCCCAGGTCGTGGACGGGTACTTCGAGCTGTCCGACGCGCCCGGTCTCGGTGTGGAGCTGGACGTCGACGCGGCGGCCGAGTTCCCGCAGCAGCAGGCCCGGTTCGACCTGTGGGCCGACGGCTGGGAGCAGCGCAGGCCGAAGGGGAGCGAGTGAGCCGGCACGTTCTGGTCGAGGCGCCCGGTGCCCACCGGGTGGAGGACCACACGCCCCGGGACCCCGGCCCCGGCGAGGCGCTGGTCGCCGTGCACGCGGTCGGCATCTGCGGCAGCGACCGCGAGGTGTACCAGGGCAACCGGCCCGAGGGGTACGTGACCTACCCGGTCACCCCCGGCCACGAGTGGTCGGGAACGGTCACGGCGGTGGGCGCCGGGGTGCCGGGCTCGCTCCTCGGCCGCAAGGTGGTCGGCGAGGGCTTCCGCAACTGCCAGGTCTGCGAACGCTGTCACGCGGGCGAGACCACGCTGTGCACCGCCGGGTACGAGGAGACCGGCTTCACCCGGCCCGGCGCCATGGCGGCCACGCTCACCCTGCCCGCCCGGCTGCTGCACGTCCTGCCGGACGACGCCGACCTCACCGCCGCCGCGCTGCTGGAGCCGGCCGCCTGTGTCGCCGCCGCCGCGCTGAAGGCGAACGTCCGGCCCGGCGAGCGGGTCGCGGTGGTCGGCACCGGCACCCTGGGCATGTTCGCCGTGCAGTTCCTGACGGCGGTCTCCCCCGCGGAACTGCTCGTCGTGGGCGTCCGGGACGACCGGGAGGCCCTCTCCCGGCGGTTCGGAGCGACCGGCTTCCGGGTCCGGGACGCCGAGGATCCGGCACCCCCCGGCGACTTCGACGTGGTGATCGAGACCGCCGGGTCCGCGTCGGCCGCGCGCACCGCCGCCGCGCTGCTCCGGCGCGGCGGACGCCTGGTCCTCACCGGGATCCCGGCGCCGGGCGCGGACGGGCTGGACCCGACCGACCTCGTCGTACGGCAGCTGGAGGTGCACACCGTCTTCGGGGCGCCGCCGGACGCCTGGGCGCACACCGTGCGGGTGTTCGGCGCGGGGCTGCTCGATCCACTGCCGCTGGTCACGCACGAGCTGCCGCTGACCGAGTTCGCCCGGGCCATCGAGCTGGTGGGGGCCGGCGATCCGAAGGTGGGCAAGGTGCTGCTCCGCCCCTGACCGTGCGCCGGCCGGGGCGCGACCCGACGGCTCCCCGGCCGGCGCACCCCCAGGGCCTTTCCCTGCCCAGAGCCGCGAACCTTGTCCGAAATACCGAACACGAAGGACAGCTTGTGACCGACGCTTCCGCCCCGGCAGCCCGCAGGCCCGGCGAGCCGGTGCTCGCCGCACTCGGCCTGGGCGCGCCCGCCCTCGACCCCGCCGACACCTCCGCCCACTCCTTCCCGGGCGGCGGCCGCTGGCGCACCGAGATCCCCTCGTGCGAGGGTCCCGAAGCGCTGGCGGTCGTCCTGAAGGAGGCCTCGCGCCTCGACGTGCCGATCCACCGGATCAGCCAGGGCAGCGGCGTGTGGATGCTCACCGACGCCGAGATCACCGAGATGGTCGAGGCCACCGGCGAACGCGACATCGAACTCTGCCTGTTCACCGGCCCGCGCGGCACCTGGGACATCGGCGGCTCGGTGCGCTCCGACTCGCGGGGGGCCGGACTGCGCGCCCGGGGCCACGACGCGGTCGCCGGCTGTGTCGAGGACGCCGTCCGGGCCACCGAGCTGGGCGTGCGGTGCCTGCTGGTCGCCGACGAGGGCGTGCTGTGGACCCTGCACCGGGCCCGCGAGCGAGGGATCATCCCGGCCGGCACCACCCTCAAGGTGTCGGCGCTGATCGGCCCCGTCAACCCGGCCTCCTACGCCGTGTACGAGCGGCTCGGCGCCGACTCCGTCAACGTCCCCAGCGATCTGACGCTGGACCACCTCACCGAGATCCGCCGGGTGTCCGGCGCTCCCATGGACATGTACATCGAGGCCCCCGACGACCTCGGCGGCTACATCCGGATGTACGAGGTCGCCGAGCTGATCCGGCGCGGTGCACCGCTCTATCTGAAGTTCGGTCTGTCCAAGGCCCCCGGCATCTACCCCTGGGGCACCCATCTGCGGGACGTGACCCTGGACACCGCCCGGGAGCGGGTGCGGCGCGGCCGGCTCGCCCTGGACCTGCTCGCCCGGCACGGCGCGGACGGCGACATGGCGCCGCTCGGCTCCCGGCTGCCCGGCCCCCTCAACCGCTTCCCCGTCGAAACCTCCGCTCCTCTCAACGACGAGAACGACAAGGACTGATCCCCATGCGCAACCGCAGAGCCGCCCTCGCCGTGCTGGCCTCAGCCGCCACGCTCGCCCTCACCCTGACCTCCTGCGGCCAGAACAGCGAGGGCGGCAGCAAGGAGAAGCCGGGCGACGTCAAGGGCGCCACCATCGGCATCGCCATGCCGACGAAATCCTCCGAGCGCTGGATCTCCGACGGCAAGAACGTCGTCAAGGACCTGGAGGCCAAGGGGTACAAGACCAAGCTGGTCTACGGCGAGGACGACCCGGAGCAGCAGGTCTCGCAGATCGAGAACCTGATCACGCAGGGCGTCAAGGGCCTGATCATCGCGGCCATCGACAACAAGTCCCTGAACAGCGTGCTCCAGCAGGCCGCGGACGCCGGCATCCCGGTCATCTCCTACGACCGCCTGATCCTCGGCAGCAAGAACGTCGACTACTACGCCTCGTTCGACAACGAGAAGGTCGGCAGGCTTCAGGGCCAGTACATCGTGGACAAGCTCGGGCTGGGCAAGGGCAAGTCGGGCCCGTTCAACATCGAGCTGTTCGCCGGCTCCAACGACGACAACAACACCCGGTACTTCTTCAACGGCGCGATGAGCGTGCTCAAGCCGTACCTGGACAAGAAGCAGCTCGTCGTCCGGTCCGGCCAGACCGCGCTCAACAAGGTCGTCACGCTGCGCTGGGACGGCGCCACCGCGCAGCGGCGCATGGACGACATCCTCACCTCCTCGTACAAGAGCGAGCGGGTCGACGCCGTCCTCTCGCCCTACGACGGCATATCCATCGGTGTGCTCTCCGCGCTGAAGTCGGACGGCTACGGCTCCGGGAACAAGCCGCTGCCGGTCATCACCGGCCAGGACGCCGAGCTGGCCTCCGTGAAGTCGATCATCGGCGGTCAGCAGACGCAGACCGTCTACAAGGACCTGCGCAAGCTGGCCGAGGTCGCCTCGACGATGGTCGACGACCTGCTGAAGGACAAGAAGCCCGAGGTCAACGACACCAAGTCCTACGACAACGGCACCAAGGTCGTCCCCGCCTACCTGCTCCAGCCGGTCAGCGTCGACAAGACCAACTACGAGGACGTGCTCGTCACGGGCGGCTACTACACGGACGACCAGCTCAAGTGAGTCCCGCCCACCCGACGACCCCACACTGATTGGAAGGCACGACCATGGCGGGACCCGTCCTGGAAATGCGCTCGATCGTCAAGACCTTTCCCGGTGTCAAAGCGCTCTCGGACGTCACACTGACGGTACGTCAGGGCGAGGTCCACGCCATCTGCGGGGAGAACGGCGCCGGCAAGTCCACCCTGATGAAGGTGCTGTCCGGCGTCCATCCGCACGGCAGCTACGAGGGCGAGATCCTCTTCCAGGGGAAGCCGTGCCGGTTCAAGGACATCCGGGCGAGCGAGCACCACGGCATCGTCATCATCCACCAGGAACTGGCGCTGGTGCCCTACCTCTCCCTCGCGGAGAACATCTTCCTCGGCAACGAGCACGCCACGCGCGGATTCATCAACTGGAACGACACGCTCAGGCACGCCACCGAACTGCTGCGCCGGGTGGGCCTGACCGACCATCCCGAGACCCGCGTCGCCGACATCGGCGTGGGCAAGCAGCAGCTCGTGGAGATCGCGAAGGCGCTGTCGAAGAAGGTGAGGCTGCTCATCCTGGACGAGCCGACGGCGGCGCTGAACGACGAGGACAGCGGCAAACTGCTCGATCTGATCCTGGAGCTGAAGAAGCAGGGGATCACCTCGATCGTCATCTCCCACAAGCTGGGCGAGATACGCCGGGTCGCCGACTCGGTGACGATCATCCGCGACGGACGCTCCATCGAGACGCTCGACGTGAAGGCTCCGGAGACCACGGAGGACCGGATCATCAGCGGCATGGTCGGCCGCGACCTCGACCACCGCTTCCCCGAGCGCACCCCGCACCGGGCGGAGGAGGGCACCGCCCCCGCCCTGGAGATCCGCGACTGGACCGTGCACCACCCGATCGACCAGCAGCGCAAGGTCGTCGACAACGTGTCGCTCGCCGTGCGGCGCGGGGAGATCGTCGGCATCGCGGGGCTCATGGGCGCCGGCCGCACCGAGCTGGCCATGAGCGTCTTCGGACGGTCCTACGGCCGGTACGCGGGCGGCACGGTCCTCAAGGACGGCGCGGAGATCCGGACGAAGTCCGTCGCCGAGGCGATCGGGCACGGCATCGCCTACGTCACCGAGGACCGCAAGCACTACGGCCTCAACCTCATCGACACCATCAACCGCAACATCTCGCTGACCTCCCTCGGCAAGGTGGCCCGGCGCGGCGTGGTCGACGAACACGAGGAACGGCAGGTCGCCGAGCGGTTCCGCACCTCCATGAACATCAAGGCGCCGACCGTCTTCGAGCCGGTGGGCAAGCTCTCGGGCGGCAACCAGCAGAAGGTCGTCCTCAGCAAGTGGATCTTCGCGGGTCCTGACGTCCTGATCCTGGACGAGCCGACGCGCGGAATCGACGTCGGCGCCAAGTTCGAGATCTACACGGTCATCGACCAGCTGGCGGCCGAGGGCAGGGCGGTCGTCTTCATCTCCTCCGAGCTGCCGGAGCTGCTCGGCATGTGCGACCGCATCTACACGATGGCCGCGGGGCGGCTGACCGGCGAGTTCTCCCGGGCCGAGGCATCCCAGGAATCGCTGATGCGCCAGATGACGAAGGACAAAGAGGTAACCCGATGAGCACGGACGTGACCGCCAAGACCCCGGCCCCGGCGCCGCCCGGGAAGAGCGGCGACGCGGCCTCCGGCGGCCTGCTTCAGCTGATGCTGAACGGCCTGCGCAACAACATGCGGCAGTACGGCATGCTGATCGCCCTCGGCCTGATCGTGGTCCTGTTCTCGGTGTGGACCGACGGCGACCTGCTGCTGCCCCGCAACGTCTCCAACCTGGTGCTCCAGAACAGCCACATCCTGATCCTCGCGATCGGCATGATGCTGGTGATCATCGCGGGCCACATCGACCTGTCGGTCGGCTCGCTGACGGCGTTCGTCGGCGCGTTCGCGGCCGTCCTGACGGTGCAGCACGGGGTGGCCTGGCCGGTCGCGCTGGTGCTGTGCCTGCTGGTGGGCGCGGTGGCCGGCGCGGCACAGGGCTTCATGATCGCCTACTTCGGCATCCCGTCGTTCATCGTCACCCTCGCCGGGATGCTGATCTTCCGCGGTCTGACGGAGATCTTCCTGGAGGGCCAGACCCTCGGCCCGTTCCCGGGCGGCCTGGAGAAGATGGGCAACGGCTTCCTGCCGGAGGCCGGCCCGGACACCAACTACCACAACATCACCCTGCTGCTGGGCATCGTCCTGATCGTCTTCACGGTCACGCAGGAGTTCCGCGACCGCAAGCGCCAGCAGGAGTTCGCCCTGGAGGTGCCGCCGCGCAACCTCTTCCTGCTCAAGCTCGTCGCCATCAGCGCCGCGATCCTCGTCGTCACGATGCTGCTCGCCAGCTACAAGGGCGCCCCCATCGTGCTGATCATCCTGGGCGCGCTGGTGGTGGGCTACGGCTACGTCATGCGCAACGCCGTCTTCGGCCGGCACATCTACGCGATCGGCGGCAACCTGCCGGCGGCCAAGCTGTCCGGCGTCAAGGACAAGAGGGTCACCTTCTACGTCTTCCTGAACATGGGCGTGCTCGCGGCCCTGGCGGGTCTGGTGGTCGCCGCCCGCCTGAACGCGGCCTCGCCGAAGGCCGGCCTCAACTACGAACTGGAGGCCATCGCCTCGTCGTTCATCGGCGGCGCGTCCATGAGCGGCGGTGTCGGCACCGTCCTCGGCGCCATCATCGGCGGGCTCGTCCTCGGCGTGCTGAACAACGGCATGAACCTCCTCAGCGTGGGCACCGACTGGCAGCAGGTCATCAAGGGCATCGCCCTGCTGGTGGCGGTCGGGTTCGACGTGTGGAACAAGCGCAAGTCCGGTTCGTAAGCGCCCGGAAAAGGGAGCCGCATCCATGGAACTGAACAGACGCACGGTCATCGCGGGAGCAGCCGCGGTGGGCCTCGCCGCCACCACGCTCGGCACGACGCAGACCCCGGCCGCCGCCGCGGGAGGTGACCGGGCCGCCGCCGGGCCGGGAGGCCGGAAGCCCGTGAGGGAACTCTTCGGCACCCTCGCGGACGGCACGAAGGTGTACCGCTGGTCGCTGGCGAACGGCGGCACCCGGCTGAAGGTCCTCTCCTACGGCGGCATCGTCCAGTCGCTGGAGATCCCCGACCGGCACGGCCGGTACGCCAACGTCTCGCTCGGCTACGACAACCTCGCCGCCTACGCCGCCGGGACCACCTTCTTCGGCGCCACGATCGGCCGCTACGGCAACCGCATCGCGGGGGGCCGGTTCACCCTGGACGGCAGGACGTACCAGCTGTCCGTCAACGACGGCGAGAACAGCCTGCACGGAGGGGCCAAGGGCTTCAACACCAAGGTGTGGGACGTCGAGCCGTTCACCGCGGGCCCGGACGTCGGACTGCGCCTGTACTACACGAGCGCCGACGGCGAGATGGGCTACCCCGGCACCCTGAGGACGAAGGTCACCTTCACGCTGAACCGGCACGGCGACTGGCGGATCGACTACGAGGCCACCACCGACAGGCCGACGGTCGTCAACCTCACCAACCACACGTACTACAACCTGGCGGGCGAGGGCACCGGCAGCATCCACGACCACGAGCTGTGGCTGGCCGCGAGCCGGTACACCCCCACCGACCCGGGGCTGATCCCCACCGGCGAGGCGGCGCGGGTCGCGGGCACCCCGTTCGACTTCACCCGCCCCAAGCCGGTCGGCCGCGACATCCGCGTCGGCCACGGCCAGCTGGTGACCGCCAAGGGCTACGACCACAACTTCGTGCTCGACAAGGGGGTGACCGCACGGCCGGAGCACGCGGCGACGCTCCGCGACCCGGGATCCGGCCGCACCCTGAAGATCTTCACCGACCAGCCCGGTGTGCAGTTCTACTCGGGCAACTTCCTCGACGGCACCCTGGTCGGCCCGTCCGGGCGGACCTACCGGCAGGGCGACGGCCTGTGCCTGGAGACCCAGCACTTCCCGGACTCGCCGAACGAGCCGTCGTTCCCGTCCACCGTGCTGCGCCCCGGGCAGACGTACCGGACGACGACGATCCACACGTTCGGGACGTGAAGTCGCTCACGCGACCCGTGAGTTGAACACCATCGTCGTCCCCTCCGTATCCAAGGGCGGCCCGTGCTCCCCCGCACGGGCCACCCTGAACGGAGGTCCCCTTGGCCGGCAACGTCACCTCGTTGTTCCGCGGCACCGCCGCGCACAGCCCCTCCATGGCGGCGCTGACGCGGGAGGGCGGCGACGGGGCCGGCCCGGTGGACTTCTGCATCCCGTGCAACCCCTACTTCCCCACCCCCGCCATGTTCGAGGAGATGGCGACCCGGTTGCGCGAGATCATCACGTACTACCCGAGCGGCGCCGACACCATCACGAGCGAGCTGTGCGGTCTGCTCCAGCTGCCGCCGCAGTGCGTGGCGATGGGCAACGGCTCCACCGAGCTGATCACCTGGATCGACCATCTGCTGGTCCGCGAGTCCCTGGCCGTGCCCGTGCCCACGTTCGGCCGCTGGACCGACCAGCCGATGGAGACGGGCAAGCGGGTCGACATGTTCCCGCTCCAGGAGGCGAACGACTTCGCCCTGGACCTCGGCCAGTACGCCGAGTTCATCCGTGCCCGGGGCACCCGGGTGGCCGTGATCTGCAACCCCAACAACCCCGACGGCGGCTATCTGCGCCGTCAGCAGGTGGTGCAGTTCATGGACGCCATGGCGGACCTGGACCTGGTGGTGATCGACGAGTCGTTCCTGGAGTTCGCCGACGCGGAGACCGAGCCGAGCGTCGTCCAGGAGGCCATGCTCCGCCCCAATGTGATCGTGCTGCGCAGCCTGGGCAAGAACTTCGGCCTGCACGGCATCCGCTTCGGCTACCTGGTCGCCAACCCGGCGCTGGCGGGCCGGATCCGCTCGATGCTGCCGAAGTGGAACCTCAACGCCTTCGCCGAACACGTGGTGTTCATGCTGAAGGAGCACGGCGCCGAGTACGCGCAGAGCCTGACCCAGGTCCGCCGCGACCGTCTGGAGATGGCCAGCCACCTCTCCGCGCTCCCCGGCCTCACCGTCTACCCCTCCCAGGGGAACTTCCTCTTCGTGCGCCTGCCCGTGGGCGCCGAGGGCACGGTGGTCCGGGACCGGATGCTCACCGAGCACCGGATCCTGGTGCGCGAGTGCGGCAACAAGATCGGATCCTCCAGCCGCTTCCTGCGGCTCGTGGTGCGCCCCCAGGTCGACGTGCGTCGCCTGGTGTCCGGCCTGGAACAGGTGCTCTACGGGTCCGGGAGGGGAGCCGCCGTACCCGAGCCGGGCACCGGGACCAGCTACAGCTCGGGTACGGCGGCGGTCGACCGGCTGGTCAGCGCGACCAACGGGGCCGGCCTGCGGCTCACCGCACCCGGCCCTTCCCCGGCCGCCGGCACCGGCATGCCGCTCCCCGCCGCCGTCGCGCCGGCCGGCGGCGGGATGCCGATGCCGGCGGCAGCCCAGCCGTCCCCCGCACCCCAGCCGATGGCCCCGGTGGCCCAGCCGGTCCCCGCACCCCAGCCGATGGCCCCCGCACCCCAGCCGGTCCCCGCACCCCAGCCGATGGCCCCCGCACCCCAGCCGGTCCCCGCACCCCAGCCGATGGCCCCGGCGGCACAGCCGGTCCCGGTGGCACAGCCGATGGTCCCGGCACCGCAACCGGCGCAGCCGGCTCCGCTCCTGACCCCCGCCGTCACACCGCCCCCGCTCCCCGCCGCACCCGTACCCGCGCCGGTGCCGGTGCCGGTGCCCGTAGCCGCTCCCGCACCGGCGCCCCTCGTGGCTCCTGCGGCTCCCGCGGCGGCGATGGCACCCACCCCGCCCGGGGTCCCGGCCCGGGGCGGTCTCACCGCGGCCCAGGTCCGCGGGATGACGGCCCCGGCCCCCGCCGCGGGCCTGACCCCCGCCCCCGCGACCGGCTGGCCCAACGCCCAGAGCTGGCCGAGCGCCGCGGGGATGGGACAGGCGGGGTAGGCGTCCCAGGAGCCCGCGTCCCTCCGCGAGGGGCGCGGGCTCCGTCGTGTTCCCGCTCCGGCTAGGAGCCCGGGCACTCCTTCCACGCCAGGTGGTAGACCGTGCTGATGTCCCCGTCCGTCGAGTCCATCGTCATGAAGCTGACCTTGTCGGGAGAGGTGGTGCCGGCGGTCACCCGCAGCTCGGTGTTGATGTTGAAGTTGCGCAGGACACCACAGGGTGCCCAGACGAGCTGGGCCCAGTCGGTGTCGTCGGTGGCCTGCCAGTCGTCGTTGTAGGGGCCGGTGAAGGGGTGGGTCCGGGGCACGGTGTTCGACGAGCCCTGGAAGTAGTAGGACGCCTTCTGCGTGCCGGTGGCGCCCTTCTGGAGCGAGGCGAAGCCCCGGTAGTCGGCGCTCGCGACCGCGTAGGTGAAGCCCTGGGGCACATGGACCACCAGGTTGAGCTGACAGTTCTTGCGGAAGGCCGTGGGATCGGAGCCGCCCCCGGCCTTGGCCAGGTATTCGCTGTAGGTCACGGTGAACGCCGTGTTGTCCGGGGACACGGCCACGGCGGCCGTGCCCGCGGGACAGCCGGAGCCGTTCACCGTCGCCACGTCGATGACGATCTTGTCCGGGGGCGGGTTGTCGAAGACGGAGGAGGGGCTCTGGGCGGGTAGCGCGGAGGTGAGAAGAGCGGCCACGGCGCCGCTCAGGAGGAGTCCACCAGCCATGGTTTCTCCCGGTTGTCGGGTGGGGGGTGTACCTCACGACCACCGTTCAAAGGTGAAGAACCTGTGTGTCATCTGTGAACCGGCGAAGGAGGCGTGGGCATCGTAGGAAGCCCCGCCCGGGGCCGGGAGGGTGAACTCCGGCCATTCACACCAGGCTTTTCACGGCTCGCACCGGGCTTTTCACGGCTCGTACCGGGCTGTTCACGGGCTCGTCCGGGAGGACCGCCGGCGGCGCGCCCGCTCGCTCAGGGGTTCTCCCAGGCCGCCGGTTCCGCCGCCAGCGACCGGACCGGCTCGGGCAGGGCGTCCGCCGCGAGGTCGGCGAGCGTGACCCCCTCCAGGATCCGGCGGACATTGGCGCGCAGGGCGATCCACAGCGGCAGCAGGGGCTGGGCCGTGCCCGTGTAGGCGAGCCCGGTCGGGCGTTCGCCGCGCACGGAGACGATGGGACCGTCGACCGCCCGGATGACGTCCGCCACGGTGATCGCGGCGGCGTCCCGCGCCAGCCGGTAGCCGCCGCCCCCGCCGCGCCGGCTGTCCACGACCCCGGCCCGCCTGAGGTCGCCCAGGATGCCCTCCAGGAACTTGTGCGGGATGTCCTGCACGGCGGCGATTTCCTCTGCCTTCACCGGGCCGTTACCCTGCCGTACGGCCAGCTCCAGTACCGCCCGTACCGCGTAATCCGCCCGCGCCGAGATCCTCATGCGTCCATTGTGGGGCGTGTCTCCGTGGAGAATGGCCGCACCCGCGCCCCGTAAGATCGCCCGGGAGGATCCACCTTGGCGCTCAGCAGACGTACCTTCAGTGCCCTGGCCGGCTCGGCCGCGCTCGGGCTCGCCCTGGGCGGCAGCGGCGGCCCCGGGGCCCCCTCGGCGTACGCCGGCGGCAGCGCCCCGACCGGCCCGGCGCCGGTCCCGCCGCGCGCCGACGGCGAGCGCCACACGATCGGCTACGACCGTTACTCGCTGCTCGTGGACGGGCGGCGGCTGGTGGTGTGGTCCGGCGAGATGCACCCCTTCCGGCTGCCGAGCCCGTCCCTGTGGCGGGACGTGCTGCAGAAGATGCGGGCGCACGGCTACAACGCCGTCAGCGTCTACGTCGCCTGGAACTACCACTCCCCCGCGCCCGGCAGATACGACTTCACCGGCGTCCGGGACCTCGGCCTGTTCCTGCGCACGGCCGCCGAGACCGGTCTGTACGTCATCCTGCGCCCCGGCCCCTACATCAACGCCGAGGTCGACGGCGGCGGCTTCCCCGGCTGGCTGACGGCGACCGAGGGCACCGCCCGGACCGACGACCCCACCTATCTGTCGCACGTCGACGAGTGGCTGACCCAGGTGAACCGGATCGCCCGCCGGCATCTGTTCACGCAGGGCACCGGCACGGTCCTGCTGTACCAGATCGAGAACGAGTACGACGCCCACGCGCGCGACGCCTCCGGCCGGAACTACATGTCCCACCTCTACCGGAAGGTGCGGGCCGACGGGATCGACGTCCCGCTGTTCCACAACGACAAGGGCCGCAACGGCTACTGGGTACCCGGCTCCTTCGACACCGGCGGCGAGCGGGGCGGCTGGCTGTACGGCTTCGACGGCTACCCCTCGCCGTCCCAGCCCCCGCCCGACTGGGGGCACTACGGCCCCGGCGGGGCGAAGGGCGGCGCCACCGCCTCGCCCGGCACGCCCGGGTTCGTGCCCGAGTTCGGTGGCGGCTGGTTCGATCCCTGGGGCGGGGCCGAGTTCGACGGCAAGGGGTACGCCGAGTCGCGGCGCACCCGGGACGCGGCCTACGAGCGGCGCTTCTATCTGACCAACCTCGCCAACGGGCTCACCCTGCACAACGTGTACATGACGTTCGGCGGGACCTCGTGGGGCTGGCTGCCCGCGCCGGTCGTCTACACGTCGTACGACTACGGCGCCGCGATCGACGAGGGCCGGGGCGTCACCGACAAGATCGCCCCGATGCACCAGCTCGGTCATCTGTTCCAGCGCGTGCCCGACTTCGCCAAGCTGGACCGGGCGGCGGACGTCGAGGCCGAGGGGCTGAAGGTCTACCACCTCACCAACCAGGACACCGGCGCGCACGTGTACGTCGCCCGCAACGACGGCACGGAGCCGGTCACCACCGGCCTGCCGACCGCCGCCGGCGAGCTGCGCCTCACCGTGCCCGGCAGGGACGCCAAGCTGCTGACCACCGGGCTGTCGCTGGGCAAGCGGACCCTGAAGTACTCCACCGCCGCGCCCATGATGCGGCTGACGGCGGGCCGCCAGGACATCGCCGTGTTCACGGGCCGGCGCGGCGACATGGCCGAGCTGGTGCTGGAGTGCCCGGCCGAGCCGTTCGTACAGCGGCTGGACCCGGAGGGCGGCTGGGCCTACGACCGGGGCGAACTGCATGTGAACGCGCCCCTGGGGGAGGCCGGGCTGACCCGGGTGCTGGTGCAGAACGGCGAGACGGACACCCCGCTGCTGCTGCTCTTCGCCGACGACGCGACCGCCGTCCGCCTGTTCCCGTACGACACCCCGTCCGGGACGCTCCTGGTGTACGGCCCGACACTGCTGCGGCACGTCGAACTGAGCGGCTCGCAGGTCCGTCTGACCGGTGACGTCACCGAGCGGACCGCCCTGGAGGTGTGGGGTCCGCGCGGTATCGACACCGTGGTGTGGAACGGACAGCGGGTGGCCACCCGGGTCACCCTCTCCGGCAGCCTGATGAGCACCGGGGAGCTGCCGGGGGTGCCCGAGGTGCGGCTGCCCGAGCTGGGCGGCTGGCGGATGCGGACGGAGAACCCGGAGGCGGGCCCGGGTTTCGACGACTCCTCGTGGAAGCGGGCGGACAAGACCTCGTCGTTCAGCACCACGGCGGTCCCCGACGGCCGGCCGGTGCTGTTCGCCGACGACTACGGCTTCCACTACGGGGACGTCTGGTACCGGGGCGGCTTCGACGACGCGACCGGCGTCGAGGAGGTCTCGCTCGCCTACAGCACCGGCACGCAGGGCCTGCTGATGGCCTGGCTGGACGGCGAGCCGCTGGGCACGCACCGGATGCCGGTGCCGGACAAGGGCACGGTCCGCAAGGGAAGCTGGACGGACACGGCGGTCTTCCCGGTGCGCGAGCGGCTGCGCTCCCCCGGCCGGCACGTGCTGTCCGTCCTCGTCCGGCGCATGCAGCACGACCAGGACGGCAAGGCGCTCGACACGCACAAGGCGGCCCGCGGCCTCACGGAGGTCCGCTTCACGGGCGCCGCGCCGAAGGTGAGCTGGCGCATCCAGGGCGAGGGACCCGCCGACCCGGTGCGCGGGCCGCTGAACAACGGCGGTCTGTACGGCGAGCGGGAAGGCTGGCATCTGCCCGGCCTGCGGGACCGGGACTGGGAGCGGGTGACCTTCCCGCGCGCCGTACGGCGGCAGGGCGTGACCTGGTACCGGACCACGTTCCGGCTGTCGGTGCCGGCCGACGTCGACGCGTCGGTCGGCCTGACCCTCGACGACGACCCGTACCGGGCCTACCGCGCCCAGATCTTCCTCAACGGCTGGAACCTGGGCCAGTACATCAACAACGTCGGCCCCCAGCACACCTTCGTCCTGCCGAACGGCATCCTGCGCACCCGGGGCACCAACACCCTGGCGCTCGCGGTCCTCTCGGAGTTCACCACGCTGTCGGGCCCCGGGACGGTCCGCCTGACGCTGCTCGGCAGCGCGGCCGGCGGGGTGCCGGTCACGCCGGTCTGATCACGTTCCAGGACAGCGGCTCCAGTACGGCCGTGAGGGTGCCGTCCGTCAGGGCGGTGCCCTCGACCGGGCGCGGGGTGACGCGTTCGGGGCCGGCGAGGGTGTCGCGGGGGCGGGCTTCGACGCGTCCCCTGCCCTGTCCATCCTTCGTTCGACAGGGCGAAGAGCACTCGCAACTTTCGAACGGGTCGCAGGAGCGAAGTGCTTCCTCGTCGAGGGTTCGCGCACCGGCTCACAGCTGGTTCTCTGTTGAACAACGGTCGTCGGATCGCATGACGGGGGCGCATGGGGCCGCGTACGCTCGGACCGGCCGCAACCGGCGGCGGGAAGGGAGCCAGATGAGTCTCGGCGGCGCGCGGGAGCGGGCGGCACGCCTCGCCGCACGACTGCGGCGCTCCGGCTCCGGCCCGGCCATGCGCTCCCTGGCCGGCGACCTCGCCGCCGCCGTCCACAGCCGTCCCGAACCGCCCGACGACGTACGGGCGTTGTGCCGGGCCCTGTGCGAGGAGATGAGCGCGCTGCGCGCCGGCCGGCCGGTGGAGCTGCGGTTCGAGCGGTTCCCCGACGAGATCGAAGTCACCGGCCTGTGGGTCGAGTTCGCCGACTTCGACCTGGTCATCGTGGAGGACCGGGCCGAGGCGGTGCAGCAACTGGTCATCCTGGGCCACGAGCTGTGGCATCTGCACACCGGGCACCGGCACCACCATCTCGCCGGGACCGCCGCGGCCCGCGCCCTCGCCGACACGCCCGGCTGGCGGGACATGGCCCTCACGGTGGCCGCCCGCAACGGCTCCCGCGAGTCCGACGAGGCCGAGGCCGACGACTTCGGGCACCGCCTGGCCACCCTGTTCCGCGACCAGCTCGCCGGGACCCGCCCCGCCCCGCCGGACCCCCTCCAGCGGTCCCTCGGCTATCGCGGCCGCGACCGGGCGGACGGGCCGAAGAGGCGCACCGGCGTGCGGGGACCCGACGGACGGCCCGGCGAGGCACCGCGCGCGACCGGGCTCCCGGCACCCGCGCCCGGCACCGCCGAGGCCGACCGGGCGCGGGAGGAAGGGGAAGCCGCGCGGTGACCCTGCTGGCGGTGGACCCCTCGGGAATCCTCGGCGAGTTCTACATCTCCTTCTGGATCCCCACGGCCGTGCTCACCGCCGCCCTGGTGATCAAGCTGCCCACGATCATCCGCCTGTGGCGGGACCCGCTGCTGCGCGCGGTCGGCGGAGTGCTGCTGCTCGCCTGCGCGGTGTTCGTGTTCTGCACTCCGTCCACCATCGCCCGGGTCAACCGGCTGACCGGCGTGCCCAACTTCTCGGCGCCCTGGTGCTATTCGCTCATCACCGCGTTCTGCGGCTCCTGCCTGCTGCTCCTCGTCACCTGGCGCAACGGCCTGGCCCGCCGTTCGGCGGCCACCCGCCGCGCGACGCGCTGGGTGATCTCGGCGTACTCGGGGGTCATCGTCGCCCTGTGGGTGTGCTTCCTGTTCGCCGACGCCCCCGAGGAGCGGCTGCGGGACCTGGACACCTACTACGCCACCACGCCGTTCATGCGCGAGGAGATCCTGCTCTACCTGCTCGCGCACGCCGCGGCCTGCCTGATCACCTTCCGGCTGATCCGGGACTGGGTGCGCGCCGAGGGCCTGGACGCCTGGCTGCGGCGGGGGTTGCGCCTGCTCGGCGCCGGCTACGTGCTGAACCTGCTCCTCGGCGCGGCGAAGCTGACCGCCGTCGGCGCCCGCTGGTGCGGGCGGGACCTGGACTGGCTGAGCACCGATCTGGCCCCGCTCCTGGCGTCCCTCTCCGCCATCCTGATCGCCGCCGGCTTCGTGCTGCCGCACGCCGGCCAGTACCTGCGCGACCGCCGGCGGGTCCGGCTCGCCCACCGCGAACTGCTGCCGCTGTACCGGCTGCTGCGCGACGCGAGCGGCGAGGGGGTGCCGTTCGCGCTGCGCGCCACGCCCGAACTGCGGCTCACCCGCCGCGAGACGTTCATCCGGGACGTGCTGCTGCCGCTGGCCCGGCACCTCGACACCGGGCTCGGCAGGCGCTCGTACGACGCCGCCCTCGGCCTCGGTCACCCGCCCGCGCGGGCCCGCGCGCTGGCCGCCGCGGTGAGCATCCTCGACGCCGTCGGGACCGGGGCGCGCACGCCGGAGCCGCCGGGGCCGACCGCCGGCCCCGGCCCCGCCGACCTGTTCCGGGACATCGGCGCCGTCTCCCGGGCCCTGCGCCGTCCCGGCGACATCGAGGCGGTCCGCGCGCGGGCGGCCGTCCCGGCCGAGGGCGTGGGCGTGCCCGAGTGAGCCGGGGCGCTCAGCCCGCGAACGCCGGCTGGGGCAGGCCCTTGCCCGCGCCCGGTACCACCAGCAGCGAGCCCGACAGGGGATGCGGTGCCGACAGGCCCGTGCGGGCGGTCGTGATGTAGAGGTCGGTCAGGCCGGCCCCGCCGAACGCGCACGCCGTCGTCCGCGGCGCCGGCAGGGTGATCACCCGGTCCAGCTCGCCGGCGGGCGTGTAGCGGCGGACCGCTCCCCCGTCCCACAGAGCGACCCACACACAGCCCTCCGCGTCGACCGTCAGGCCGTCCGGGAAGCCCGCGCCCTCCTCGATCTCCACCAGCGGGCGGCGCTCGTGGACGCCGTCGGCGTCGTGGTCGAAGACGTCCACGCGGCGGGTCGGGGTGTCGACGTAGTACATGAGGCGGCCGTCGGGGCTCCAGCCGGTGCCGTTGCTGACGGTGACGCCGGTCAGCACCGTCCGCACGGTGCCGTCGCCCGTCAGCCGGGACAGCGTGCCGCCGCCCGTCGCCTCGTCGTACCGCATCGTGCCCGCCCACAGAGAGCCGTCGGGGGCCACCGCCGCGTCGTTGGCGCGGCGGCCCGCGACCGGCTCGTGGTGCAGCCAGCGGAACGTGCCGTCGGCGTCCAGCAGGCCGACGCCGTCCCGCAGGTTCAGCACCAGGCCGCCGCCCGCGCGGGGCTTGGCCGCGCCGACGTGCTGGGGTGCCGTACGGACCGTACGGCGCCCGGAGACGGGATCGTAGGTGTGGATCCGCATGCCCAGGATGTCCAGCCAGACCAGCCGGTCCGTCGCCGCGTCCCAGGTCGGGCCCTCGCCGAGCGCCGCCTCCGCCCGCACCGCGACCTCGTATGCCGTCATGCCGCACTCCTGTGACCCAGTCGCTCCGACAGTTCCGCCGCGCCCTTCGCGGCCAGTTCCTCCAGCTCGGCCCGGCGCTCCTCGCTCCAGCGGATCATCGGGACGGAGATGGACAGCGCGGCCACCACCTGGCCGGTGCGGTCGCGGACCGGCGCGGCCACGCAGGAGACGTCCGGGTTGGACTCGCGGCTCTCGACCGCGATCCCGCGCTGCCGGATCTCCGCCAGGGCCTCGCGCAGCGCGCCCGGTTCGGTGATGCTGTTCGGGGTCATCGCGGCCAGCTCGGTCCCGTCGGGGATGCGCGCGGTCAGCTCCTGCTCCGGCAGCGAGGCCAGCAGCATCTTGCCGACCGAGGTGCAGTGGGCGGGCAGCCGGCGGCCGGCCGCGGAGACCATGCGGACGGCGTGCGTGGAGTCGACCTTGGCGATGTAGATGACGTCGGTGTCCTCCAGGATCGCCACGTGCACCGTCTCGTCGCAGGTCTCGGCGACGGAGCGGGCCACCTGCTGGCCCTCGGCGGCGAGGTCGAGCTGCTCGGCGTACCGGCTGCCGAGCTGGTACGGGCGTACGCCGAGCCGGTACCGTCCGGGCTGTCCGGGCACCGGCACGATGTACGACCGTGCGGAGAGCGTGGTGACCAGCTCGTGCACGGTGGTGCGCGGCAGCTGGAGTCTGCGCACGATGTCGGGGGCGGAGAGCGTCCCGTCCCCGTCGAGGAACAGCTCAAGAATGTCGAGAGCCCGGGTCACGGCAGGCACGAGGCGTCCCACGTCCGGCCCCCTCCCTTGGGTCTAAGCGCCTGTCCGCGATATCACGCACCCCCAGGTGTTCGAGATATCAACAGGCGATCGGCATGACGAACACAGGCTAGTCAGGGAAAGGGGCGCGGGCAATGGCCCGGACCGGCCGGGCACCATGGACCTCATGCGTCCCGACTTCCAGCTGGTGCTGCTGCGCCGCATGGCCGACCACAACCCCGGCCTCGTGGAGGACGCCCGGCGGCGGCTCGGCGCGTCGGCCGCCGACATGCGGGAGGCCAACAAGCGGTGGCAGTCCATGGTCCGCTCGCCCCGGGCGCGCGGCGCCGCCGCCCGCTACCGGTCGGTGCTGGGCGAGCCCGAGTCCGTCCTGCCCCGCCGGCTCGGCGACGTCGACTGCGAGGCCCGGCAGTGGTCCCTGCCGCTCTGGCCCGGGCTGCGTTTCGAGGTGCTCGTCGGGCCCGACGGCGGGGTCTGGAACGAGTGGCTGGTACGGGCGCCGGACGCCCCGGCGCCCGCCCTGCGCACCCTGGCGGACCTGACCCCCTGGTCCTGCACGGTCGACGAGGCCGCCCGCGCCTTCGCCCCGGCCCGCCCCCTGGAGGGCACGGCCCCCACCCGGTGGGGGCTCGCCCTGACCGTGCCCGACCGGGACGGCGTACGGCGCCAGGTGGTCGCGGAGTTCACCTGGGGACTGCTCCAGCGGACGGCGGTCGTCGCCTGACCGGCACGCGTCCTAGAGAGCCTCGAACCCCGTCGCCCGCGTCTGCTTCTCCCACTCGGTGACCTCCGCGCGGACCTGGTCGAGGTGGGCCAGGACCGCGCTCACCCCGTCGTCGCCGAGCGGCAGCCTGAGCGGGGTCCGGTCGGCCTCCAGCGCGGCCAGGATCACGGCCGCGGCCCTGGCCGGGTCGCCGGGCTGGGTGCCGTCGCCGCCGGAGACGACGGTCCGGGTCTCGCCCACCTTGGCGTACACCCCGCTGTCGGGGCTGGCCCCGGCCCGGCCGGCGCCGAACAGGGACGTCCGGAACGCGCCCGGCTCCACGATCAGCACCTTGATGCCGAACTCCGCCACCTCGTCCGCGAGCGCCTCGGAGATGCCCTCCAGCGCGAACTTCGTGCCGCTGTACGCCCCGAAGCCCGCGAAGGACATCTGCCCGCCCATGCTGCTCATCTGCACGATCGCGCCCGAGCGCCGCTCCCGCATGTGCGGCAGCACGGCCCGCACGAGCGCCACCGGCCCGAAGAAGTGCAGGTCGAACAGGTCCCGCAGCTCCGCGTCGGTGGTCTCCTCCACCGCGCCGACGTGCGTGCGGCCCGCGTTGTTGACCAGCACGTCGATCCGGCCGTGACGGGCCACGACGTCACGGACCGCCGCGTCGATCGCGGCCGCGTCGGTCACGTCCAGGCGCAGCGCCTCCACCCGGCCGGGGTGGGCGGCCACCAGGTCGTCCAGGGCCTCGGGGCGGCGGGCCGCGCCCACCACCAGGTCACCGGCGGCGACGGCCGCCTCGGTGATCTCCCGCCCGAACCCGCTGGTCGCCCCGGTCACCAGCCATACCTTGTCCACAGCATCCCCCTCGTCGTCACGCGCCTTCACCCAGGCACCGGTTGACCCGCATCGGCATACGGACACCGGCATACGGACACCGGTGTACAGGCACCGTATACAGGCGGCGGCCGGCGGGCGCGGGGATCACCGGAAGGCCGGCCCCCGGCCCGGCCCCCGGTGGCGGGAGCTCGCGGGGCGACGCGGCTAGGCCGCCGACAGGATCGCCTCCGTCACCCGTGGCAGCGAGTCCGGGTGCAGCCACAGGAACAGGTTCGGCTCGACCAGTTCCAGCTCCATCAGGCGCGGTTCGCCGTCGTCGCCGTCCACCAGGTCCACGCGCGCGTACAGCAGTGCGGAGCCGTCGGGCACGGCCGTAAGCGCCTTCTCGGCCACGGCGAGTTCGGCGTCCGTGGGCTGCCAGCGCTCCAGGCCGGGATGGGCCACCTTGTCGGCGTCGTACGGGGTGCCGGGCGTCAGGACGGCGCCCTTCCAGCTGGCGTGCAGCAGCCGGCCGCCGAAGAACTGGAGCGCCCGCTCCCCTCGCACGTCGATGCCCGGCATGTACGGCTGGACCATCGCGGTGAAACCCTCCGCGTGCATCCGCGCGAGCTGCCGTACCGCCGTGTCGTGCTCGGCGGGCGTGTAGCGGGCGGCGAACCGGGCACCCGCGCCCGAGGTCGGCTTGACCACGAACTCGTGCCCGGCGGGCAGGTCGGCCGGCTCACCGGGCGCCAGATAGCGGGTGGGGACGGTGGGCACACCGGCCGCCGCCAGCTCTCCGAGATACCGCTTGTCGGAGTTCCAGCGCACCACGGGCGCCGGATTGGCCAGCCGGGTCAGCGTGCCGGTCCGCTCCACCCAGGCGGCGAACTCGGCGGCCCGCCAGCTGTAGTCCCAGGTCGAGCGGATGACCACCAGGTCGTAGCCGCCCCAGTCCGCCTCCGGGTCGTCCCAGTACCGGGCCTCCGCCCGGGCACCGGCGTCCCTGAGCGCCCGCACCAGCACGGGCAGGTCGGTGTCCTTGCTCGGCCCGGCTCCCGGGTCGTAGGTGGCGAGGGCGATCCGGGGCACGGCGGGCTCCCTGTCGTACGAAGGTTCGGCGGTCGGTGCGGCTGTGAGGCTAACAAGCGCTCCGGGAACCGGGACAGCCCGTGTGACGCGCCTGGACCGGCCCGCCCTCCGCCCCCGGCGGGCCGGCCGGCCGGCGCCCGGAGGTGATACCCGGCACCCCTCCGCGGAACGCCGCGCTCCTGGTGTAGGAAGGGTGCTGTCGTCCCGCCGGTCGGCACCGCCGACAGTAAGGAGCACGCCGCGTGTCCTCTCTCTTCCCCGCCCTGACGGACGGTCCGGGCGAGCGGGTCGCCCTGCGGTTCGGCCCCAGGACCCTGACGTACGGCGAACTCGCGGGCGCCGCGGGCGCCGTCGCCGCCCGGGTCCGGGACTCCGGCCGGGTCGCCGTGTGGGCCACCCCGGAACTGGAGACCGCCGTCGCCGTGGCCGGCGTGCTGCTCGCCGGGGCGGCCGCGGTGCCCCTCAACCCGAAGTCGGGCGAGAAGGAGCTGGCGCACATCCTCTCCGACAGCGCGCCGTCGCTCGTCCTCGCCGCGCCCGGCGCCGAACTCCCCCCGGCCCTGGCCGCCCTGCCCCGGGCCGACGTGGACGCGGCCGCCGCCGGGACGCTCCCCGGGGAGCGGGCGGCGGACGGCGACCCGGCGCTGATCGTCTACACCTCCGGTACCACCGGCCCGCCCAAGGGCGCGGTCCTGCCCCGCCGGGCCCTGGCGACCACTCTGGACGCGCTCGCCGACGCCTGGCAGTGGACCGGCGACGACGTGCTGGTGCACGGGCTGCCGCTGTTCCATGTGCACGGGCTGGTGCTGGGCGTCCTCGGGCCGCTGCGGCGCGGCGGCTCGGTGCGGCACCTGGGACGGTTCTCGCCCGAGGGCGTGGCCCGGGAGCTGAACGGCGGCGCGACCATGCTGTTCGGGGTGCCGACGATGTACCACCGGATCGCCGAGGCTCTGCCGGACGACCCGGAGCTGGCCAAGGCGCTGGCCCGGGCCCGGCTGCTGGTCTCCGGCTCGGCCGCGCTGCCGGTCCACGACCACGAGCGGATCGCCGCGGCCACCGGGCGCCGGGTGATCGAGCGGTACGGCATGACCGAGACGCTGATGAACACCAGCGTCCGCGCCGACGGCGAGGCCCGCGCGGGCACGGTGGGGGTGCCGCTGCCGGGGGTGCGGCTGCGGCTGGTGGAGGAGGACGGTACGGAGATCACCGCGTACGACGGGGAGACCGTCGGCGAGATCCAGGTGCGCGGCCCCAACCTGTTCACCGAGTACCTGAACCGGCCCGACGCCACCGCCGCCGCGTTCACCGCCGACGGCTTCTTCCGCACCGGGGACATGGCCGTGCGCGAGCCCGACGGCTATGTCCGTATCGTCGGGCGCAAGGCCACCGACCTGATCAAGAGCGGCGGTTACAAGATCGGGGCCGGTGAGATCGAGAACGCGCTGCTGGAGCATCCGGCGGTGCGGGAGGCGGCGGTCACCGGGGAGCCGGACGCCGATCTGGGCGAGCGGATCGTGGCCTGGATCGTCCCGGCCGACCCGGCGGCCCCGCCCCGCGCCGAGGAGCTGGCGGACCATGTGGCCCGGCGCCTGGCCCCGCACAAGCGCCCCCGGGTCGTCCGCTACCTGGCGGCGCTCCCCCGCAACGACATGGGGAAGATCATGAAGCGGGCCCTGGCCGATGCCTGAGCGGCTCTCGGCGCGGGAGACGCTGGCGCTGGTCGCGGACGCGGACAGCTTCCGTGAACTCCCCGCCCCGCACCGGGAGTCGCGGCCGGACGGCCCCCTGGGCTGGCAGGGCTACGACGCCTCCCGCGCCCGTGCCGCGGCCCGCACCGGCGAACAGGAGTCGGTCGTCTGCGGCACCGTCACCGTCGAGGGCACGGCGGCCGTGCTGATCGCCTTCGAGTTCGGCTTCCTCGGCGGCTCGCTGGGCGAACGCACCGGAGACCGGCTGGAGGCGGCGTACACCCATGCCCGCGCGCACCGGCTCCCGGTCGTGCCGTTGATCGCCACCGGCGGCAGCCGTATGCAGGAGGGCATGCTCGCGCTGACCCAGCTCCAGCGGGTGGCCCGGCAGTCCGCGCTGACCCGCCGGGCCGGTCTGCCCCAGATCGCGGTCCTGCGGGATCCGACGACGGGCGGCGGCTGGGCGACCCTCGGCGCGGGCGCGGACGTCGTCCTGGCCCTGCCGGGCGCCCAGGTCGGCTTCGCCGGCTCCCGGGTCCGCCCGCCCGCCGCGGACCCGGCCGCGTACACGGCCCAGGCGCAGGTGGCGGCGGGCTCGGCGGACGCGGTGGTGCCGCCGCGGGAGCTCCGCTCGACGCTGGGCGGGTGGCTGCGGCTGCTGTCGCGGGGAACGGCCGGACGAGCGGACGGCATGTCCGCTGAGACACCGACACCGACGGAGCCCGGCGCCACGACGACGGACGCCCCGTCCGGCACGCCACCCGCACCCGCGCCCCTGGAGCCGGGCACCACGGCGGCGGACGGCAGGTCCGGCACGGCGCCCGCACCCACGGAACCCGGCGCCATGACGACGGACGCCTCGTCCGGCACGGCACCCGCACCCGCACCCGCACCCGCGGAGCCCGGGGCGACGACGGCGGGGAGGGATTCCGTCGGGTTCTTCGCGGAGGGCGACGCGACGGCGTCCCGCGCCGACGGGCGGCGCGTCGTGCCCGCGCCCGTCCCGGCCGCGCTCGGGGACGGCGTGCTGCCCGCCACCGGCTTCGACGCCGTCCGGCGTGCCCGCTCCGCCGGACGGCCGCGGGCCCGGGCCTATCTGGACGCCTACTTCACATACCGCGCGGACATCGGCGGCGACCGGTGCGGCGGTGCCGATCCCGACGGGATGCTGTGCGGGTTCGGCGAGCGGGACGGCCGTACCGTGGCCTACGCGGCGCAGACCGGGACGGCGACCCGCCCCGCCGGGTACCGCACCGCCGCGCGGCTGATCCGGCTCGCGGACCGGCTCGGCATCCCGGTGCTGACGCTGGTGGACACCCCGGGTGCCGCGAACGACCCGGAGGCGGAGCGGCAGGGCGCCGGCGCGGCCATCGCCGAGGTGTTCGGCGCGGTGGCCGACGCCCTGGTGCCGATCACCACCCTCGTCATCGGCGAGGGCGGCTCCGGCGGCGCCCTCGCGCTGGCCGCGCCCGGCAACACCTGGGCCACACCGGACAGCTACTTCTCGGTGATCGCCCCGGAACTCGCCGCGGCCATCCTCAAGCGCCCGCCGCGGGAGGTGGAGGCGACCGCGGCACAGCTGCGCATCCGGCCCCAGGACCTGGTGGAGCTGGGGGTGGTCCGGGGCATCGTGGACCGCCCCCGGCCCCAGGTCACCTCACCGCCACCGCCCGGACGATCTCCTGGGTGACCGATCCGCCCCTGTCGTCGCGGGCCGAGGCGCGCAGGGAGACATGGGCGGCGCCGCGGGGCACGGCCAGCGTGCCGTGCCAGGAGGCGCCCCGGCCCGCGGTCAGCGGGACCGTCCGCCAGGTGGTGCCGTCGTCGTACGACACCTCCAGCCGCGCGCCGCCGAGGGTGCCGGTGCCGGCCGCGTGCGCCACGTACGCGGCGCCGAGGGCGATCGGTGTGCGCCGGCCGCCGCGCACCCGGCCCGCGAGGTCGGTGTCGAGGTCGTACCCGAGGTTGATCAGCGGCAGATACGTCCAGTGGTCCTCGGGGGTGGCCGCCGACCGGAAGGTCCACTCGGTGTGGCCCCGGGTGGCCAGCGGCCACCGGCCGGCGTCCAGGGCGGTGTCGGTGACCACCCGGTAGGTGTGCTCGTCGGCGGGCGCGTCCCACACATAGGCGGCGGAGCCGGACCGCCGGTCGACCAGGGTGCCGTCCAGGTGGACGGCGGTGGTCTGGCTCATTCCGCTGTCCTCGCTCCACACGTCGCCGAAGCCGGTGTGGTCGGGGCCCGAGTCCCCCCAGCCGGGTGTGTTCAGCTGGATCCGGTTCCCGGCGCGCTGCTGGCCCCAGCCGAGTCCGGTACCCAGCCACGGATGCCACACCGGCCGGAACCAGTGGAGGGCGGGCCGGGTGCCGCCGTCGTAGCGGACGAGTCCGCTGCGCTCCTCCAGCGCGCCGTCGGCGGTGGTGACGGACTCGTGCCACCGCTGGCCGGGCCCGGTGGAGACGTAGTCGGTGCGCCGCGCGGGCAGGGCGACGCGCTCCTGGAAGCCTAGGCCGACGGGGAAGGCGTCGGTGAGGGAGTACCGGAACTCGCCGCCGTTGCCGGGCCGCGCCGCGTGGAAGGAGACGTCCACGGCGGCGAGTTCCCGGCCGCGGGGCGCGTACGTGAGGTCCCGGTCGGGGATCGCGCCCCGGTGCCCCTCGGACAGGTCGTACACGTACGGCGAGTTCGCCGTGCCGGTCATGTCGACCCGGCCCGCCGCGCGCAGGCGTGCCGCGTCCGCCCGGTCCACCGTGGCGATCGTCAGCGGCCAGTCGGCGTTGTCGCCGGTGCCCCACCAGGCCATCAGCCGGCCGGGCGTGTCGTCCGTGACGAACAGGGCCTCGGCGCCCGCCCGCTGCGCGGCCTCGGCGAGCGCGGCCGGGTCGGCGCCCCCGGTGAGGCGGGCGAGCACCGCCTTGCCCGACACCCCCGTGACGGGTCCGTCGCCCACGTCCACCAGCGGCAGCCGGGTACGGCCCGCGGCGAGGGTGCCGCCCGGCTGGACGGTGGCCTCGCGGACGCCCTCGACCTCCAGCATCGGCTCGGCCAGCCGCCACACCGTGCGGTACTCGAAGCTGCCCCGTGTGACCTCGGGCGTGGGCGCGGCGAAGACGCTGTCGTAGGCGAGGGGGACCTGGACCGCGCCGAACAGGTCGGCGCCGTTCGCCTGCCGGTCGTACTCCATGAGCAGTTGGCGGGTCTCGGTGCGCCGGTCGACGTCCGCGCTGATCTCCCGCAGCTTCCGGCCGTCCAGGACGACGTCCCGGTCCCGGTCGAGCGTGATCTCGGGGGCCGCGAGGAAGCCGAGGCCGAGGGAGTCGGCGCCGTGGCTGCCGGGCACGTCGAGGAAGGAGGCGAGAGAGTACGTGCCGGGCTTCAGGCGGAGCTTCAGGGTGCCGGAGTCGCCGACGTGGGCGGGCAGGGCGTCCTCGCCCCCGGCGAGCCGCTGCACGGTGAGGTCGGCGGCGGCGGCCGCTCCGGCCCGGTCCTTGACGTGGACGGTGAGCGTGTACCGCTCCTCCTCCTTGACCAGCCCGAACGCGGTGTGCGCGACCGTGTCGCCGGCCTGGTCGGCGGCCACGATCCGCCCGCTGGTCTCGCCCGCCGGCGCCTTCGCGGCGTCGCCGGTGACGGTGGCGGCGGCGGTGCCGTGGGCGGGGACGGTGAGGGTGTCCCGGTCGAGGGTGGCGACGCCGTCCGGCGCGCCGTGGACGGACAGCTTCAGCTCGACCGGCGCGTCGGACCGGTTGGCGTAGGTGACGGTCCGGGTGACCGGCTTGTCCGTCTCGTACGGCCAGCGGTGGAAGCCGAGATCGACGCTGCCGGTGGCGGTGACCGTCGCGCGGACCGCGTCCGGGACGCTGACCCGGCCCGCGCCCAGCACGTAGGCGGGGGCGTCGAGCTGCCGGGAGCTGGACATCAGCGCGTCCTTCAGCTCCGTGCCGGTCCAGTCGGGGTGTTCCTCGGCGAGCAGCGCGGCGGTGCCCGCGACCTGCGGGGTCGCCATCGACGTACCGCTCATGGAGGTGTAGTAGCCGGTGCCGGACAGAAGCTGGGAGCGGGCGGCGAGGATGTCGACGCCGGGGGCGGAGAGGTCCGGCTTGAGGGCGTGGTCGCCGTACCGGGGTCCGGCGGAGGTGAAGGAGGCCGCCTGGTCCGCGGAGTCCACCGCGCCGACGGTGAGGGCGGCGTCGGCGGCACCGGGCGAGCCGATGGAGGAGGGGGCGCCGGTGTTGCCGGCGGCGACGACGAACAGCGCCCCGGTCTCCCTGGAGAGGGTGTTCACCGCCTGCGCCATCGGGTCGGTGCCGTCGCTGGGCTCCGTCGATCCCAGGCTCATGGAGACGATCCGGGCGTGCACGTCCCGGGCCGCCCACTCCATCCCGGCGATGATCTGGGACTCGCTGCCCGAGCCCTGGTCGCCGAGCACCTTGCCGACGGCGAGCGTCGCGCCCGGCGCCACCCCCTTCTCCTTGCCGTCGGAGGCGGCGCCGCTGCCGCCGACGGTGGAGGTGACATGGGTGCCGTGTCCGTTGCGGTCGGCGACCTCCTGTCCGTCGACGAAGCTCTTGGCGGCGCTCACCCGGTCCGCCAGGTCGGGGTGGCCGAGGTCGGCACCGGTGTCCAGGACGGCGACGGTGACGCCCTTGCCGGTCAGCCCCGCGTCCCAGGCCGTCCCGGTGCCGATCTGGGCGTTGCTCTCGGCCAGTTCGGCGCTGACCCGGCCGTCCAGCCACACCTTGTCGATGCCGGACGCCCGGGTGAACGACCGCCAGAAGGTGCGCCCCCTGCCGGCCTCGACCGCCGCCCCGCGCAGGCTGGACAGGGTGCGGGTCTTCTCGGCGCCGGCCGGGACGGCGGTCCGCGCGCTCCCGCCGTAGGTCACGATCAGCGGCAGCGCGCCGGCCTCGGAGTCGGTGAGCCCCTGCCGGATCAGCCCGCCGACGTCGAACAGCCGCCGGTCCAGCGTCCCGGCGCGCAGATACGGCAGCGCCTCGTCGGGGACGACGGTGAGGCCGCCGTCGCTCGCCTGCGTCCGTACGGCACCGGTGGCTCCCGGGGGCCGCCGCACGGTGACCGTCCGCTTGCCGTGTCCGAGGTCGGTGACGGTCACCCTGTCGCCGGTGACGAGGGTGACGGTCGTGGTGGCGGGGGCCGGGGGGTGTGCCGCGCCGGTCCCCCGGGCGGCGGCCGGGCCGGCCGGGAGCAGGGCGCTCACCAGCGCCGCCGCGAGCAGTGCCGTCCCGCGTCTGACGGGTCCTGTGCTCATCCACGCCTCTTCTCGTGTGTGTCGAGCGTGTCGCGTGCTGGGACGAGTGTGATGTGCCTTGTACGGAGCGGAAGTTGATGGAGCGTGACGGAAAGGCGCCCTGGCGGGTTCTCGCCAACCTCGGCGACGTTCCTGCCACGGGTGTTCGACGATGTGACACCCGAAGCACCGTCCGTACCATGGGGGTTGTCAAGAGCCGGGACGAGGGGGAGCGGGCGTCGCCATGGACGGGTTGGTGGAGTTCAGGACCGAGGACGGGGCGCTCGTCGCGGTGGAGGACGTCGGCACCAGGTCGGGCGCCCGGCTCGTGTCGCGCGGCGACGGGCCGGCGCAGGCCGCGCAGACCTTCGAGGGGGCGCTGGACGGTGTGCGGGCCGCGGCGGCGTCCGCGCTGCGGGTCTTCCGGGACGGCAGCCTGCGCCCCGACGCGGTCGAGATCGAGTTCGGCGTGCGGATGTCCGCGGAGGCCGGTGCCGTCATCGTGAAGGGAACGGCGGAGGGCCATCTGGTCGTCAAGCTCAGCTGGTCCCCGGAGCGGCGGCCGGAGCACGCCGGCGCCGAAGGACACCACCCGCGGAACGCTCCGGAGCCGGCTCCGGCGCAGCGCACCGCTCCGGAGCCGGAGTCCGCCGACCGGTGATGCGCAGCGCCGCCTGGCACGCCCGGATCGCCTGCGGCGGCGAGGTGGGGGCCGGATTCCTGGTCACCGGCCGCCGGGTGCTCACCTGCGCCCACGTCGTCAGGTGGAGCGACCGGGCGGCCGTCACCGTCTCCTTCCCGCACGCCGGGGAGCTGGGCGAGCTGTCCGCCTCGGTCGTCGCCCACGGGGGCTGGGCGGGTGCGGACACCGACCCCGGCGATGTGGCCGTGCTGGAACTGGAGCACGACGTCCCGCTCGCCCCGGCCGGCTTCGCACCGCCCGACGCCGCCTTCCGCGAGCCGTACCCCCGACTGATCGCGTACGGCTTCCCCGAGGGCTACGACGAGGGCACGCTCGCCGAGTACCAGGCCGTCTCGCCCCAGCTGATCGCCGGCGAATGGCTGGAGCTGGTGGCGTGGCACGGGCACGGGCAGCCGCTCGTGGCCGGGTTCAGCGGGGCGGCCGCGACCCTCCCGGACGGCAGGGTCGCCGGCATGGTGACGTCGGCCTCGGGATCTCCGGACGTGCGCAAGGGCCGGATGCTGCCGCTGGACGTGATGGCCCGGCACTGGCCCGAGCTGGGCGAGCTGGTGCCCACCCCCGGCCACCGGGACGACGCCCGCCGGCGGCTGTACGCCCTGCTGCGCCGGGCCGCGGACGGCGCCGGCCGGGCGTGCGACCCGAACCGGTTGTACGTGGACGCGGTGGGCGCCTTCGGGCCGCCCCTGCCCCCGGGCGGTTTCACCTCCCTGTGGGCGGCGGCCGCCTACGTGCAGTGGGAGGTCCCGGACCCGGAGGCGGTGCCCCGGTTCGCCGACCGGCTCCGGGACCTGGTGGACGGGGAACCGGCGTTACGGACGCCGGCGCCCCCGGCCCCGGCGTCGCCGTCCGCCGCGTCGGCCTGGTCTCCGGTGGTCGTCGAGATCGATCACAGCGGCGCCGGTCCCGACCAGGTGACCGTGGAGGTGTCCGCGTACCGCGACGGACGGCGCCGGCCGGTGGGTGCCCGCCGGCTGCCGCGGACCGGTGTCCGGGCCTACGTCCAGAGCCGCATCGACGAGGCCGTGGCGCAGCTCGCGCCGGACGCCGACGAGCTGGTGACGTTCGTGCTGCCGCGCGAGTGGCTCAACGAAGCGGTGGCGCACTGGGAGTGCGGCGCGGACGACAGCACTCCGCTGGGGTGTGCCTACCCCCTCGTGGTGACCGACCGCGCCCGGCACCACAGCGGCCGGCTGCGCCACCAGCTGCGCAAGAAGTGGCAGAAGCTGGACTCCGGGAACGGGATCGAGGTGCACCGCGTCGAGTGCGGCACCCGGGAGCGGCCGCCGAGCCTGCGCAAGCGGCTGTGGGACGGCGAGGCCGGTCTGGCGGGCTTCGCGGCCCCGCCCGGGGCGGCCCGGCAGCACTTCGAGGTCGGGCTCACCGTGCCCGTCCCGGTCCTGCTGTGGCCCCGGGCCGGCTCCCCCTGCGCCGTGCACCCGGACACCTCCTGCCCCGGCCTCGCGCCCGAGGACCCGCCCCGCCCCGGCACCGCCCCCGAGGACCCGCCCTGCCCCGGCACCGCCTTCCTCGACCAGCTCGCCGTCTCCGTGGCCGACGTGCCGCCCGCCGAACTCCCCCGGCACATCCTGTCGTTGCGGCTGACCGCGGACGCCGCCGACGAGCCCGGCCTGCACTGGGCGAGAGACCTGCAACTGCTCTGGGACGACCCGCGCTGCTTCCCCGAGACCACCGCGAGCCTGCACTCGCCCGTCGCCTGACCCACCGCACCCCCCACCCCCACGGAGAAGAAGAACCCATGCCCCTGTGGCCCGTCTACACCGGTACGAACGAGCCGCACGACGGCATCACCAGGCTGCCCGCGCCCCCGCCCTGGCGGGCCTTCGACGGCGGGCCGGTGCTCCCGGAGCCGGACGCGGCCGCCGACACCGCCGCCGTCTCCCCCGACCGCACCCACCGCGCCGAGACGTACCAGGCCACTCAGGAGACGGTCCAGCTGGTCAACGCGGCCCTGTACCTGCGCCGGCCGCTGCTGGTCACCGGCCCGCCCGGCACCGGCAAGTCCTCACTGGCGTACGCGGTCGCCCGGGAGCTGCGGCTGGGCCCGGTCCTGCGCTGGAACGTCACCAGCCGCAGCACGCTCCACGACGGCCTCTACCAGTACGACCCGCTCTCCCGGCTGTACGCGGCCCGGCAGGACCGGGCGGCGGGCACGGACGACCGGTCGGGCGTCGAGCACCACCTGCGCCTGGGCCCGCTCGGCACCGCCCTCCTGCCGTACGCCCGTCCCCGGACACTGCTCATCGACGAGATCGACAAGAGCGACCTCGACCTGCCCAACGACCTGCTGAACGTGCTGGAGGAGGGCCAGTACGAGATCCCCGAGCTGGTGCGCGCCGCCCGGCTCGCGCCGGACGGTGTCGCCGAGGTGCTGGCCGACGGCACCGACGAACGGGTCCCGGTGGCCCGCGGCCGGGTCCGCTGCCGGGCCTTCCCGTTCGTCGTCCTCACCAGCAACGGCGAGCGCGAGTTCCCGCCCGCCTTCCTGCGCCGCTGCGTCACGCTGCACCTGCGGCAGCCGGACGGCCGGCACCTCGCCGAGATCGTCCGCGCCCACCTGGGCGAACCCGACGCGTACACGCGGACCCTGATCGAGCGCTTCCTGTCCCGGGCGGGCGCCGGCGACCTGGCCACCGACCAGCTCCTCAACGCGATCTATCTGGCCCGCTCCGCCGACCTGGACGCCGGTTCCCTGGACCGGCTGGCCGAGCAGCTGATGCCGTATCTGGGGCAGACCGCGCAGTCCGATGTCTTCTGAGTCCTCCGAGCGCCCCGGCTCCCCGGACCCCCTGGCCCGCCTGGCCGATGTCCTGGCCGAGGCGGCCCACGGGGTCCGGCCGACCCCGCGCGAACTCGCCGAAGTGCTGTGGCTGGCCGGCCACATGAGCCCCGGCCCCGACGACCACGCCCCCGTCGCCCCCCGGGCCCCCGCCCCGGCACCCCCGCCCCGCCCGCCCCGGGCGGAGCCGCCGGCGCCGGAGCCCGCCCGGCCCCCCGGTCCCGCGCGCGCCCCCGAACCGCCCGCCCGCGTCCCCCTGCACCTCCCCTCCCGCCGCCCCGCCCCGGCGCCGGACCGGCCCCACACCACACTCCTGGCCCCGGCGCCCCCGATGCTGCGCCACCCCCTCGCGCTGCAACGCGCCCTGCGCCCGCTGGCCCGCCGCACCGACGCACCCGTCGGCCACGAACTGGACGAGCGGGCGACCGCCGACCGCATCGCCCGCCTGGGCGCCGGCCCCGAGGGATGGCTGCCGGTGCTGCGCCCCGCCCGGGAGCGCTGGCTGCGGCTGAACCTGGTGTACGACGCCGGTCCCACCATGCCGCTGTGGCGGCCCCTGGTCCGTGAACTGCACACGGCCCTGGCCCAGTCCGGCGCGTTCCGCACGGTCGCGCTGTACCGGGCCGCCGCAGACGGCACCGTGCGCGGGCCCGGTGCGCACGCGCCCGCCGACGGACGTACCGTCACCCTGCTGGTCAGCGACTGCATGGGCCCGCAGTGGCGGGAGGGCCCCGCCGGCACCCGCTGGTACGCCACCCTGCACCGCTGGGCGCGCCGGATGCCCCTGGCCGTCGTACAGCCGCTCCCGGAGCACCTGTGGCGGGACACGGCCCTGCCCACCGTCCCGGGCACCCTGTCGGCCCCGCGCCCCGCGGCCCCGACGGCGACGCTCACGTTCACCCCGTACGAGCGGCCCGAGCCGGACGAGCCGCACGAGCGGGACGAGGTCCACGCATCCGCCGTGGCGGGGGGCGCGGTCCCGCTGCCCGTGCTGGAACCCGAGCCGCGGTGGCTGGCGCACTGGGCCGGGCTGCTGACGACACCCGGAGGCGCGCGGTTCCCGGGCGCGGCCGCCTGGCTGGACCGTCCGCTGCCGGCGGACGCCGAGGACCGTACGGACGTCGGTCTGCTCTCCGCCGAGGAGCTGGTCCTGCGATTCCGGGCGACCGCCTCCCCCGAGGCGTTCCGGCTGGCCGGCCATCTCGCGGTGGGCCGCCCCGACCTGCCCGTCATGCGCCTGGTCCAGGCCGCGGTCGAACCGGATCCGCGGCCCCGCCATCTCGCCGAGGTCGTCCTCAGCGGCATGCTCGCCGCCGTACCGGACGCCCCGTCCGGCTCCTACGCCTTCCGGGACGGCGTACGCGAGCTGCTCCTGCTCGGCCTGCCCCGCACCGCCCGCCACCGCACCGCCGAACTCCTCGGCCGGATGGGCGAGTTCATCGACCGGCGGGCGGGCCGCGCGCCGGGCGAGTTCCGGGCGTCGGTCCCCGCCGCGAAGGGCGCGGGGGCGGCTGTGGAGGGCGCGGGGGCGGGGGTGGAGGGTGCGGGGGCGGCCGTGGAGGGCGAACCGTTCGCCACGGTCACCGAGGACAGCGTGCGGCGGCTGTCGACGGCCGGCGCCGGAACGCTGTTCGCGGGGCGGTACCGGCTGGTGCGGCAGGCGGCGGACGGGCCGGGCCGGCTGGCCGAGGACACGCGGCGGGGGGACGCCCTGGTCGTGCTGCGCGGGTACCCGCCGCCGCGGCTGCGCGCCTCCTTCACGGAACTGTGCCGGCGCCTCGGCACGGTGCGCCACCCGGGGATCGCGCCGGTCCTGGACCACGGCTTCGAGGACGGCGCCCCCTACCTCGTACGGGAGTTCGTCGCCGGCCGGACGCTGCGGCAGCGGCTCGACGACGCCCCGGAGGGTCTGCCCGCGGGCGAGGTCACCGCCCTGCTCCCGCCCCTCGCCGCGGCGGTCCTCGCCCTGACCGGGCACGAGGGACCCCACGGCGTGCTGGACACCCGTTCCGTCGTCCTCACGGCGAACGGGCCGGTCCTGACCTGTCTGGACTCCGCTCCGGCGGTCCCCGGGAGCCGCGCGAAGTCCCTCCGGTCGCTCGGCGGGATCACCCGCGCCCTGTACCGCGGCTCCGGCGCCCTCGGGGCGGAGCTGGACGCGGCGGCCTCCGCGCTCCTTTCCGGCGATCCGCGGGCACAGCGCCGCGGCGCCGAACGGCTCCTCCGGCTGGCCCCCCACCACGCCCCCGAGGACCGCCCCGAGATCCACTTCAGGACCGACACGCTCACCGGCCGCCCCGAGGCCCGCATCGCCCTGGAGGCCGCGGTGCACGAGATCCTCGCGCGCGGCTCCCTCACCCCCCGCCAGTACGCGGTGCTCGTCCGCCCGGACGGGTACCTGGTGCGCGCCGAACCCGGCGTCTTCCTGCTGCCCGTGCTGGTGGCCGTGCTGCGCGAACTCCCCCAGGCCCGCGCCCGGCTGGCGGACCCGCCGCAGCTGCGGGTGACGTTCGGGTCGGTGCCCTTCCCCGCCCTGCCGCCGAAGCAGGCCGCGGACGCCGTGGTCCTCGTCCCCACCGCGCTGTACGACGACTTCGCCGCCAGCTCCGCCGCCCAGGGCCCTCTGCGTTTCCGGCCGCTGTACGGCGACGACGCCCCGGACGCCCCGCCGGCCGCCTGGTACTGCGTCCTCGCGCCGGCCTCCCCGGCCCCCGGCGCCACCGACCTGGTCCAGGGCCCCTTCATCACCCGCGACCTGCGCGAGCTGGGCATCCCCGCCCCGGGCCGCACGGCCGTCGTGCACACCCGGTCCGACGGGCCGCTCACGCTGCTCAACCCGTTCCGGCCGGACAGCGCACGTCCGCCCCGCCCGGAGACGTACTACTCGGTCGACCTCACCCCGCACCAGGCCCGGCACACCGTGTCCCTGCCGAGTTCCGGCTCGGGCGCGTTCACCGCCGCGGTGGAGCTGACCTGGCACGTCGACGACCCGGTCGCGTTCGTCCGCGCCGACGTCACCGGCGTCGAGGGACTGCTGCTGGAACACGTGCGCGGCGAGGCCGCCCGGCTCACCCGCCGTCATCCGGTGCGCCGGGCGGGCGCGGCCCAGCGGCAGGTGAACCAGGCGGTGCGCACCTGGCCGGTGCCGGGGCTGGCGGTGTCGTACACCGTGCAGCTGTCCCCGGAGGGGAGCCCGCTGCCGATGACGGACGGGCGGTCGGCTCCGGCGCGGCGCCGGCTGGCGGCCCTGCTCGGCGACGCCGAGGCGGTGCTGATCGGGTTCGACGGCCCCCTCGCCCGGCTGTTCTCGGCGCAGACGGCGCGTGCGGCGGCGCTCGACCTGCTGTCCGTCGCCACCGAACACCGCGATCCGGCGGACGCGCTGGGAGGCCGTCCGCCGGCCGGCACCGGCGGCCGTGAGGCTCTGGTGCATCCGCTGGACGTGCTGCGCGCCTTCGCTCACGACCGGCTCGGTCCCCTGCTGCGCGCGCGGCTGGACGAGCTGGAGCTGGCCGCCGTTCCCGACGCTCCGACGACGCACCGCTCCCTCGCGCTCGTCCGCACGCTGCACCGGTCCGGCCGCCGGGTCGGCGTGGTGACGGACGTGTCCCCGCACGCCGCCCGCCGCTACCTGGAGCCCTATCGCCTGCCCCTCTCCGCGAGTGTCCAGGGCCGTGGCGAGGACCTCGGTCTGCTGACGCCCCACCCCGACTGCCTGCGGCGCGCCCTGGACGCCCTCGGCGCGCCGGCCGGCTCCGCCGTCCTGATCAGCTCCTCGGTCGCCGAACTCGCCGCGGCCCAGCAGCTCGGCCTCCGCTTCATCGGCTACGCGCCCACCGCCACCGGGCGCCGGGCCCTGCGCGAGGGGGGCGGCGAGGTCACCGTCTCGTCCCTGGAACCGCTGTGGGAGGCCGCCGGGTCGCTCTGACCCGAGCGGCACGGCGGAGCGCCGGGAAACCGGCGACACACCGGAGCCCCGGGAAAATACCCCCGTTCAGCGGCGCCCCGCCCGGCCGTGCACAGAAGGCGCCCGCCGCCGGGCCCGCGCAGGATTCCAGTGGACCCGCGATCAGGCGGGGACCTCAGGCCCTGCGCACTCGGGAGGATCGCCGTGACCGTCAGTCTGGAGCAGTTGCGCCGCTGCCACTTCGCCGTCGACCTGGGCGCGGCCCGCACCCGGGTCTATGTGAGGGGCACCGGTCTGGTCGTGGACCAACCCTCGGTCGCCGCCGTGAACACCCGTACGGGCGCGCTCATAGCCGTGGGCGAGTTCGCGGAGAGGATGACGGGGCGCACCCCGGACTACATCAAGGTCGTCCGGCCCGTCTCGGGCGGCACGGTGGTCGACATCGATGTGGCGCAGCGCATGCTGCGGCACCTGCTCGGCGACAAGATGCGCCGCGCCCTGCGCCGGAAGCCCCGGCTGCGCGCGGCGGCCTGTGCCCCGCACGACGCCGATCCGCTGGCCCGGCGGGCGACCATCGAGACGCTGGTCGGGCTGGGGGCGCGGCGGGTCGAGCTGGTGGACACCCTGATCGCCGCCGCGGTGGGGTGCGGGATGCCGGTGGAACGGCCGGAAGCCACCATGATCATGGTGTGCGGGGCGGCGGCCACCGAGGTCGCGGTGCTCTCGATGGGCTCCATCGTCACCGCGGACCGGATCCCGGTGGGCGGTGAGGCCGTGGACCACGCGATCGTGCAGCATCTGCGGCACACCCATGAGCTGATGCTGCCCGCCCAGTCGGTGCGGCCGCTCCAGCTGGCCCTGTCGGGCAACGGCCTCACCCCGAACGGACCGGCGTCCACCGAGATCCACGGCCGGGACGTGGCGACGGGGCTCGCGCGCAGTGTGCGCGTGGACACCGCCGCGGTGCGCGACGCGATCCAGACCCCGCTGACGGCCGTCCTGGACAGCATCGGCAAGGTGCTGCGCGACTGCCCGCCGGACCTGGTGGCCGACCTCGCCGACCGCGGGATCATGATGGTCGGCGGCTCGGCGCTGCTGCCGGGATTCGACCAGATGCTGCGGCAGGCCACCCGGATGCCGGTGCACATCGCCGAGCGGCCCGACGTCTGCGCGGCGCAGGGCCTGGGCGCCATGCTGGAGGGCCGGATCGAACCGCTGGTCCTGGACCCGCTGGCGGCCTGAGCCGGGCCGGGCTCCCGCCGTATGGCCGGCGATCCGGTCCCCCGGCTGCCGCCGCTGCTGGAGGCGGTCCTCTCGGTCGGCTCCGAGCTGGAACTGCGCACCACGCTCCAGCGGATCGTGGACGGCGCGGCCGAGCTGACCGGCGCACGGTACGCGGCGCTCGGCACGACCGGCCCCGGTCAGGAGGGGCTCGCCGCGATCCGGTCCGCGAAGGAGCCTCCGGCGGACCCCGAGTGCGTTCTGGACGTGCCGATCCTGGTCGGCGACGAGCCGTTCGGTCGGCTGCGCCTGGCCGGCAAGCGGGGCGGCGGGCCGTTCACCGCCGAGGACGAGCAGCTGCTGCGGGTGCTGGCCACGCAGGCGGGCAGCGCGATCGGCAACGCCCGGCTGTACGAGACGGCCCGGCAGCGGGAGCGCTGGATCGAGGGCGCGGCGGCCGTGACGACGGCGCTGCTGTCCGGAAGGAGCGCGGCGGACGCGCTGATGACGGTGGCGGAGCGGGCCCGGCTGCTCGCCGGCGCGTGCGCGGGGGTGATCCTCCAGCCCACCCCGGACGGCGGGATGGAGATCGTGACCGCGTCGACGTACGACGACCCCGGGGACCTCGTCGGCACGACCATCGCGCCGGGCAGTCCCGTGCTGGAGCAACTCCTCGGCGGGGAAGCGGTGTTCATCGAGGACTCGGCGACCGACCCGAGGATGACGACGCGTCACCGGCACCGGTTCGGGCCCAGCATGATGCTGCCGTTGCAGGCGGAAGGGCGGCTGATCGGCACGCTCGCGCTGCCGCGCCGGCGCGGCGAGCGCCCGTACACGGCCGTCGAACGGCGGCTGGCCGGCCAGTTCGCCTCGCAGGCGGCGCTGGCCCTGGTCCTCGCGGACGCCCGGCTCGGCCGGGAGCGGCTCGCGGTGTACGAGGACCGCGACCGGATCGCCCGTGATCTGCACGACCTGGTCGTGCAGCGGCTGTTCGCGACGGGGATGATGCTCCAGGCGGCACGGCGGCGGGCCCGGGTGCCGGCCGTGACCGGTCTGCTGGGCAAGGCGGTCGACGAGCTGGAGTCGACCATCCAGGAGGTGCGCACGGCGATCTTCGCGCTCCAGCAGCCGCCCGCGGAGGCGCCGGCCACCCTGCGGGGCAGGGTGCTGCGCGAGACGGCCGGCGCGGCGGCGCTGCTCGGCTTCCCGCCGTCCACGCGGTTCCTCGGCGCGGTCGACAGCCGCGTCCCGGAGCACACCGCCGGCCACCTGCTGACCGCGCTGCGCCGGACCCTGGCGACCGCCACGCGCCGCGGCGACGTCACCCGCGTCACGGTCACGGTGAACGCGACGGCAACCCTGCCGGACGGACGCCCCGCGGTACGCCTGACGGTGTCCACCGACCACACGGCATCGACCTGGCAGGCCCCCTTGTGAGACAGCGGGGCCCGGGGGGCGTGCCCACGGCGCGGGGCGGGCAGGCGCGTACACCCTCCGGGGCCGCCGGGTAGGGCGTATCCCGGGCGCGGGTGGGGCAGGCGTGAGAGGAACGGGGACAACCGGACCGGGACGGAGACATGACCGCAGCGGCACGCGCACCGCACGACGGGCGGCCGGGCGCCCTGGCCGTCGACACCCGCACGGAGGACGGCCGGGTCCTGCTCACCGCCCGCGGCGAGCTGGTCCACGGCTGTACGGACGCCCTCGGCGGAGCCCTCGCCGCCCTGCCGGCCCGCACCGCCCGGGTGGATCTGGACGTGGCCGGGGTGACGTTCCTGGACACGGCGGGACTGGTGGCCCTGGACGCGCTGGGCGACTACGGCCGCCGGCACGCCGTCCCGGTGCGTGCGACCGGCTGGCGGGGGCAGCCGCGCCGGGTGCTGGAGCTGATGGGGCGGGACCCCGTGGACCCGCTGCGCGCCGGCCCGCTCGCGGACCCCGCCGCCCGCACCGCCTCCGCGGTGGCCCGCGAACGCGACGAACAGCTGGACCTGCTGCGCCTGGAGAACGAGCAGCTGCGCCGGGCGATGGACTCACGGCCGGTCATCGACCAGGCCCGCGGTGTCCTGATGGCGACCCACGGCTGCACCCCGGACCAGGCGTGGGAGATGCTGCGGGAGGCGTCCCAGCGGTCCAACACCAAGCTGCGGCAGGTGGCGGCGGCGGTCACGGCGAGCGCGGCGCCCGACGGCGCGGCCCCGCCGGAGCCGCTGCGGTCCGCGCTGGCCGCCGCGGTCCGCCTGGTCAGTACGGCAGGATGCGCCCCGAGGGGGTCCTGCGGTCGATCTCCTGCCCGCGCGGGGCGGAGGGCCGCCGGCTGACACGCACTCGGATACGACGGTCCATGTCGCCCTCCTCCTGCCGACATCGTCCGGCTGGACGCCGGTAGGAGGTCCGTGCCCAGGACATGACCGGTTCAAGCCTGGAAGGACCAAGTCGTCATGTGCGCGGCACGGTTGGCTCCGGGTTCCGCCGCCGGCGGCTCCCGGTTCCGCTACCGGGCGAGGTAGCGGCCGAGGACCGGGTCGAGCTGGGACAGCCAGGCGCGGAGCCGGGACTGGCGGCGGGCGTTCAGCTCGCAGGAGTACGCGGCGCCGTCCCACAGCCGCACGGTGATGGTCAGGCGGCTGCCCCGCCAGGAGCGTTCGACGTGTGCGATCTCGTTCCACGCGAAGTCCGCCGCGGCGCCCCCGACTTCGAACAGCACACCGGTGGCGTTGACGACCGCGCCGGACACCGTGTCGGCGAGCACGACCTCGGGGCTGCCGAACGGGACCGGCGGCCCGAAGCCGTAGGGGGCGGGCGGGGCGCCGGCCTGCTGGGCGGGCGGGTACTGCGGGGCACCGGCGGCCTGCCGGGCGGGCGGGTACTGCGCGGCGCCGCCCGCCTGCTGGGCGGGCGGGTACTGCGCGGCGGCGGGCAAGTGCGGCGGGGTGGCGGGCCGGGCCGGCACCTGTGGGGGCGTCGCCGGCGGCGGGGGCACGGCGAACGCCTGCGGAGGTGTGGCGAGCCGCTGCGGGGGTGCGCCCGGCGACTGCGGGGTCGCGGGCCGGGCCGGCGGGGGCTGCGGGGTCGCGGGGCGGGCCGGTTCCGTTGCCGGGCCGGTCAGCCGGTCCAGCAGCGCGGTGGGCGTCGGCCGGTCCGCGGGCTCCTTCGCCAGACACTGCGAGACCAGCTCCCGGAGCCCGGCGGGTACGGCGGTCAGGTCGGGCGTCTCGTGCACGGAGCGGTACATCAGCCCCATCGGCGTACCCTCGCCCCAGGCGCTGCCGCCCGCCGCCGCGACCAGCACCGCGCCGAGGGCGAACACGTCGGCGGCGCCGGTCACATCGTGGCCGAGGGCCTGTTCGGGCGCGAGGAAGCCGGGCGTGCCGAAGGCGGTGCCGGTGGCGGTGAGACGGTTGGACTCCACGGCCCGGGAGATGCCGAAGTCGAGGACGCGCGGCCCGTCGTCGGCCATGACGATGTTGCCCGGCTTGAGATCGCGGTGCACCAGCCCGCAGGAGTGGATGGACTCCAGCGCCTCGGCGAGCGCGGCGGCCAGCGCCCGCAGCCGGGGCTCGTCCATCGCGCCCTCGGCGGCGAGCCGCTCCGCGAGGGTCGGTCCGGGGATGTAGGCCGTGGCCAGCCACAGCTGGTCGCCGTCGACGTCGGCGTCCACCACCGACGCCGTGTGGAAGCCGCCCACCGCGCGGGCCGCCTCCACCTCGGTGCGGAAGCGCCGGCGGAAGACGGGGTCGGCGGCCAGCTCGGCCTTGGCGACCTTCAGCGCGACGGCGCGCCCGCCGCGGGTCCGTGCGAGATAGACCGTGCCCATGCCGCCCTCGCCCAGCCGGCGCTCGACGAGGTATCCCCCGATGCGTTCCATGCGGACAAGTATGGCCGCCGGGCATGACCCGTCCATGCCCAGCCCATGCCCGGCGGCCGGGACGGCTCAGAGCACGACGTCCACGTCGTACGCGCGCAGCCACGCGTCGAGCTGGAGGGTCGTCTCCAGCGCGGCCCGGCTCATGCCCTCCTCCAGTGCCGCGGCTCCGTCCCGCCGTACCCGCGTCCTGAGCTCCGGGGAGAAGAAGGGGTCGAGCGGCCCGTCGCCGGTGCGGACGAGCCCGGCGAGGCGCTCGCGCAGGGTCCGGTTGTAGGCCTCGGCCCGGATGGAGGGGTACGGCGTCTTGACGCGCTGGGCGACCGCGGCGGGCAGCAGGTCCTTCATGGCCGCGCGCAGCAGGCTCTTCTCCCGGCCGTCGAAACTCTTCATCGCCCAGGGGACGTTGAAGGTGTACTCGACCAGCCGGTGGTCGGCGAACGGCACCCGGACCTCCAGGCCGCAGGCCATGCTCATGCGGTCCTTGCGGTCGAAGAGCACCTGGGCGTGGCGGGTGAGGGCGAGGTAGGTGACCTCGCGGTAGCGGGCCTCGGCCGGGTCGTCCAGGTGTGTGCGGGCGTCGATCTCGGCGACGGCGGCGCTGTGGCAGTCCCGTTCGTAGGTGGCCAGGTCGAGCTTGGCGAGCAGGCCGGGCGTGAAGACGACCTCGTTGCCCTGGTAGTTGTGGCGGCCCTCGTGGACCCAGGGGAAGGTGGGGGAGAAGACCGCGTCGGGGTCGCGCTGCCAGCGGTAGCCGCCGAAGACCTCGTCGCCGCACTCGCCGGACAGGGCGACCGTGGAGTGCTGCCGGACGATGCTGAACAGCAGGTGCAGGGAGGCGTGTTCGTCGCCCTTGGCGATGGGCAGGTCGTAGGCGCGCAGGACGGAGGCGCGCAGCTCCGCGTCGAGCAGGTCGGGGGCCTTGAGCGGGAGTTCGCTGTGGTCGGAGCCGACGTGTTCGGCGAGGATGCGGGCGTAGACGTGGTCCTCGTTGGCGTCGGGGCCCGCGGTGCCGTCCAGGTCGGGGTCGCTGACCGAGCAGGAGCGGATGCGGTCCCGGCCCTTGGTGCGGGTGACGTGCGCGGCGAGCGCGGTCAGGGAGCTGGAGTCGAGGCCGCCGGAGAGCAGGGTGCACAGCGGGACGTCGGAGACCATCTGCTGTTCCACGACGGACGCGAGGAGTTCGCGCACGGTGGCGATGGTGTCGTCCAGGGAGTCGGTGTGCTCGGCGATCCTCAGCTGCCAGTAGCGTTCCTCGGTGAGGCCCGAGCGGTTCACCCGGACCACGCAGCCCGGCCGGACCTCGCGCATGCCGCGGAAGATCGCGTGGCCGGGCACCTTGGCCACCGACAGGATGTCCCGCAGCCCGTCCGCGTCGAGCACGGCGCGGACGGACGGGTGGGCGAGGAGGGCCTTGGGCTCGGAGCCGAAGACGACACCCGTGGGGGTCTCGGCGTAGTAGAGGGGCTTGACGCCCATGCGGTCGCGGACGAGCAGGAGTTCCTCGCGGTCGCGGTCCCAGACGGCGAAGGCGTAGATGCCTTCGAGCCGGTCGGCGAAGCCGGCGCCCCATTCCAGGTAGGCGCGCAGTACGACCTCGGTGTCGCTGCGGGTGGTGAAGCGGTGGCCGAGGCCGGTCAGCCGGGTGCGCAGTTCCTGGAAGTTGTAGGTCTCGCCGCTGTAGGTGAGCGCGGCGCGGGCGCCGGGGCCCTCGTCCGCCGCCATGGGCTGGCAGCCGCCTTCGAGGTCGATGACGGACAGCCGCCGGTGGCCGAGGGCGACATGGCCGTCGGTCCAGACTCCGTCCGCGTCGGGGCCGCGACGGGCCATGGTGGCCGTCATGGCGCGCGCGATGTCGTGGTCGACGGGGCGGGCGAAGTCGACCCACCCGGCGATACCGCACATGGAAGCACTCCTGGAGGTGTGCGGGGCGTCATGCCCCGAGCAGCGGGAAGAGAACGAGGGAGCAGGACCGGCGTCAGAGACGTTCGACGTGCGGCTGCGGGCGGGCGTGGCCGCGGGTGTCGAGGAGCAGCGGGGCGCGCCGCTGGATCTCGTCGAGGTCGAAGGCCGTGTGCCGCTGGAGGAGGATGGCCAGGTCGGCCGTGTCCAGGGCGGTCTCCAGGTCGGCGGCCGGCGGGACGGGTGTGCCGTCGACGGACCACTCGGGCACGTACGGGTCGTGGTAGGTGACGTCGGCGCCGCGGGCGCGCAGCCGCTTGACGACGTCGCGGGCGGAGGTCTCCCGCTGGTCGGCGATGTCCGCCTTGTAGGTGACCCCGAGGAGCAGGACGCGGGCGCCGCCGAGGGTCTTGCCGGACCGGTCCAGGAGGTGCTGGGCGCGTTCCACGACGTAGCGGGGCATGCGCGTGTTGATCTCCTGGGCCAGTTCGACCATGCGGAACGGGTAGCCGAGCGTACGGACCTTGTGGGCCAGGTAGTTGGGGTCGATCGGGATGCAGTGGCCGCCGACGCCGGGGCCGGGCCGGAACGCCTGGTAGCCGAAGGGCTTGGTGGCGGCGCAGGAGATGGCGTCCCACAGGTCGATGCCGAGTTCGTTGCAGAACACGGCCATCTCGTTGACCAGCGCGATGTTGACGTGCCGGTAGGTGTTCTCGATGAGCTTGGCCATCTCGGCCTCGCGGGTTCCGCCGGCCTGGACGACGGTGTCGACGATCTTGCCGTAGAAGGCCGCGGCGGCGGTGGCGCAGGCGGGGGTGTGGCCGCCGACGACCTTGGGGGTGTTGCGGATGCCGTAGACCTGGTTGCCGGGGTCGACGCGTTCGGGCGAGAAGGCCAGGTGGAAGTCGCGGCCGGCGGTGAGGCCGGAGCGTTCCAGGAGGGGCCGGACCACCTCGTCGGTGGTCCCCGGGTAGGTGGTCGACTCCAGGACGACGAGCGTGCCGGGCCGCAGTTGGCGGCTGATCGCCTCGCAGGCGCTCTCGACCATGGTGAGGTCGGGTCCGCCGTGCGGGGAGAGCGGGGTGGGGACGCAGATCACGACGGTGTCCGTCTCGGCGACGGCGCGTTCGTCGGTGGTCGCGGTGAAGCCCTGGGCGCGGACGCCGCCGACGGCGGCGTCGTCGATGTCGTCGACGTGCGAGACACCGTCGTTGAGGCGGGCGACGATCTCGGCGTTCCTGTCGAGGCCGACGACCGTCAGTCCGGAGCGGGTGGCTTCCACCGCGAGGGGCAGGCCTACGTATCCGAGGCCTATGACGACAAGGTCACTGCGCACAACGGTCCCTTTCGAGTGGGAGGGTGCGGGGCGGACGTGCGGGAGCGAGGAGAGGGGTCAGTCGCCGCGGGCGCGGACGGCGAGCAGGGCGACCAGCAGGGTCGGCAGGAGCAGCAGCGCGAAGGCCAGGCGGTAGCCGCCGAGCGGGGTGGCGCCGGCGGCCAGGCAGGCGTTGAGGACCGCGGAGGCCAGTGCCAGCACGACGACCTGGCCGAGGTTCATGTTGGTCTGCATGGCGCTGGTGGTGTGGCCCTGCCGCTGCGGGGGGCTGTGTCTGAGGGAGAGCACGGTGACGCACGGGTCGAGCAGGCCCATCCCGACGGCGGACAGCGGCATGGCCGCCGTGGCGGTGACCGGGGGCAGGCCGCCGAAGCAGCCGGCCACCGCGAGGGCCACGGAGGCCGTCATGATCAGGGCGCCGGCCGTGACGAGGCGGTGCCGGGCGACGTGCTGGAGCGCCTTGCCCTGCACCCAGGAGGCGCCGGCCCACAGCACCGCGGAGGCGGTGAACGCCACGCCGACGACGATCGCGGCGACCCGGCGTTCGGTGATCAGCATCAGCGGCACCAGGGCCTCGATGGTGAAGTACGTCCCGGAGGTCAGGCCGCGCAGCAGCACCGCGGTCGGCAGGCCGCGGGCGCTGCGCCAGGTGCCGCGCGGCAGGAGCCGCGGGGCGAACCCCACGAGCAGCGCGAGGCCGACGGCGACGAAGGCCAGGTGGCGCAGGTCCCAGTCGGAGACGCCGTACTGGCCGAGCGCCGCGCCCAGGCTGAGCATGGCCGCGATCAGCAGCGGGGGGCGGGCGGCCCGTTCGGCGGCGGGCGGCGCGTCGGCCGGTCCGTCGGCCGGTCCGTCGGCCGCGCCCGGGGCCGGGCGGCGCAGGACGACGACGAGGGCGACCGCCGGCAGCGCCGTCAGCGCGGCCAGCCCGTAGAAGACCGCGCGCCAGGACCACCACTGGACGACCAGGCCGGCGAGCGGCGGCCCCACCAGGGAGGGGATGACCCAGCTGGCGCTCATCATCGCGAGCATCCGGGGCCGCAGGTGCTCGGGGTAGGCCTGGCCGATGGCGGTGGTCACGGAGACCGCGACCATCCCCGCGGCCAGTCCGTCCACGAACCGGCCGGCGGCGAGCTGCCAGACCGAGACGCTGGACGCGGACACCAGCAGGGTGAGCACCGACAGGACCATGCCGAGCGCCAGGGGCCGGCGGGCGCCCGCCCGGTCCGCCCAGTGCCCGCCCAGCACCCCGCCGAACAGACTGGCGGCGACGAAGCAGCCGGCCACGACGGAGAACAGGGACACGCCGTCCAGGTCCCGGGCCGCCGTCGGCAGGGTGGGCACCACGGCCAGGGCGGCGAACCCGGTCAGGAACATGACCACGGCGAACGTCAGGGTGGCGGCGAGGTACGGCGGGGCGAAGATCCCGTCCTCCGTGGTCCCGGCCGGCTCGGGCGCCGCCTGCTTCTCAGCCATCGGCGGCCTGTCGTGCACCGGTGCTCTCCGGCGCGCTCCCGGCCGCGCCCGGGGTGCGCCACAGCCCGGTCAGGTCGTCGTGGGTGTCGCAGGCCAGCCACTGGGCCTGGGCCCGCGCGCCGTCGCGGACGGCGGCCGACGGCTCCCAGCCGGTCTCGGCGGTGATCAGGGCGGTGGACATGACCGGGGTGTGCGGTGCGGGGGCGGCCGCCTGCTCCCAGGGGGTGCGGCGGGCCGTCTCGGCGACCAGTTCGGCGAACGCGGTCTCGTCGTAGGCGGCGGACGCGACGTTGTAGATCTCGGCGCCGGCCGGGCGGGCGAGGAGCGCGGCGAGCGCGCCGGCCAGGTCGCGGTGGTCCACGATCTGGTGCCGGCGGCCCTCGGTCAGGGTCATGGGGCGCCGGGTCCAGGCCCGCAGCATCCAGTCGGCGAGGACACCGCCGAGCGGGGCGTGCGGTCCCACCGGTTCGGCGCGGCGCACGATCTGCACGGGTGTGCGGGTCTGCCGGCCCCAGCTGCGGCACTGCTCCTCCGCGTCCCACCACGGCCGGGCCCCGGCGTCCTCGGGCCGTTCGCGGACGGAGTCCTCGGTGCGGTCCTCGGCTCCGCCCCCGCGGTAGACGGCGGCGGAGCCCACGTGGATCAGCCGTCGCGCGCCGAGCTTCTCGGCGTCGGCGAGCAGGTCGGCCAGGGGGTAGCCGGTGTCGTGCGGGTCGCCGGCGTGGACCACGGCGTCCGGGGTGCGCGGCAGGTGCGGCGCGGCCGGGTCGAGCCGCTCGGCGTGCACGGCGGCGCAGCCCGCGTCGGTCAGCAGCCGCGCCAGCTGTGCGCCGAAGGCCGGGTCGCCGCCGGTGACGACGACACCGGGCGCGGGGGCGGGGCGGGGGGTGGCGGCGGTGGCGCGGTGGGCGGCCCGGCCGGCGGCGAAGGCGGTCAGGGCGAGATCGCGGACGAGCGGGATCATCGGTACGAGTTCGGCGCCGGTGTACTCCTCGCACAGGCCACCGGGGCCGAGGGAGTCCATCACCGCCGCCGCCACGGCGGGCTCGGGGTCCCGCTCCGTCAGGCCGGCGGCCACGACGCCCGTCGCGAACGCGGTGAGCCACACCTGCCGGCACACGGCCTCGGGCAGGCCGGGCAGGTCCGCCGCCGCGAAGGCGGCGTCGCAGCGGTCGAGCAGGCCGACGCGCCGCAGATGGCGGTCGGTGTCCGGATACTCCCAGCCGTCCGGGTGCCGTACCGCGCACTTGGACTCGCCGTACTGATAGAAGGGGACCACGGAGAATTGCGGACACGCGCCGTTGTCCGTCTGTTCAGGGAAAAATTCCGCGCGGTCGGTGAAGAATGTGGCCCTGCGCCATCCGTGGGTGCTGTTTCCGGCGATGCTCGGCACGTCGTCGTGGTCGACCGTACTGGGGACGGCGATACGCACGGGAATGCCGAGCGCCTTGAGATAGCGCTGGATCACCACGTCGTACGGCCAGCCGTTGCCGTGTTCCGCCGCGAATCGCTGGTATCCGCGGGCGGCTTCGGCGGGCAGCATCAGCGCGAGCGACGGTACGTGTTCGTCGATGGCATAGGCCCAGTGCGCGCCCGTGAGCGCGCCGAGGCGGACGACTCCGCTGTTTCTGCCTTCCCAGCCCTCGTAAAAGGCGACCGCTTCACCGGGGACGGCGGCGGCGACCTTTTCCAGGTAGGGAAAGAAGTTCTCGGCGATGAGGACGTCGTCCTGGAAGACCACGTGGTGGGTGGCGTCCGCCCCGGCGCAGCTCCACGACGGGTCGGCGGTGCGCAGGGCGGTGGGCGGGCCGGAGGGGTCCGGGTCGGCGACGACGCGGATGCGCCCCCTCGGGTCCTTCGCCGCGATGGCCTCGGCCGCCGCGCGGCGTCGCGGGTGGGTCATCACGGCACCCGTCAGAATGACAGCGTTCACAGCGTTCCCGTCTGACTGTTGGGGCCGGGCCGGTGTGGGGCCGGCCCGGCGGTGGAGGTGTCGGCGACCTGGTTGGTCAGTCCTCGGCGAAGCCCGTGTTGCGGACCTGCCGTACGTTCTCGTTGAGTCCGTGGTCCGCGCCCTGCGCCCGCTCGTGCCGGATCATGGCGGCGGGGCGGTAGTTGAGGATGTAGGCGCGGCGCGTGCCGTCGGTGGTGTTGCCGCGGGAGTAGTGCAGCGTGAAGCCGGAGTGGGCCGCTGCTTCCCCCGCCCGCAGCGGCACCGCGGTGGCGCCCGGCTCGTCCTCGGAGCAGTCGCACTCGATGTTCTTGCCGTCGCTGGTGGGCCGGTGCGGCCGCAGCGGCCGCTCGTGCGAGCCGCGCACGTACCACATGCAGCCGTTGTCGACGTCCGCGTCGTCCAGTGCCACCCAGATCGAGACGGCCCGGTGGTCGGGCATGTCGACCCAGTAGGCCGCGTCCTGGTGCCAGGGCGTGGGGACGGCGGTGTGCGGATCCTTGTGGATCATCATGTCGAAGTCGAGTTCCGCGTCCGCGCCGATGAGTTCGCGGGCGACGGAGAGCGCCCTGTGGTGCAGGGGGAGTTCCCGCAGCGGCGGATGGAGGGCGGACGGCCACATGATCTGGGTGATGTTCTCCCGTATGCCGTCTTTTCGCGGTACGTGGGAACCGAGATCGGACCGCTTGTCGCCCGCTTCGATGTCACCGCTCAGGAAACGGTCGTAGATGTCCCGGTAAACCGCGAGTTCACCGGGTGATACGAGTTCTCCGACGGCGGCGAATCCGTCGGCCGTGAACTTCCGCGCAAGGTCCGAAAGCACCTGCGTTGTCAAGACAAACATCCCCTTCGCCCCTTCTCCCAGCAGCCTGAGAGCACAGCGCAGCCCCGAGAAGGGGGATCGTCGAATGGAAAGCCCAGAGAGGCCCCGAAAGGCTGGTCTGGACCATTGATCATGACGGGACGGGAATCTACGTGGACCCTCACCTCAAGGTCAACAGTGAAAGCCGCGGGACGGTCGATTCACAGGAACACCCGTCGGCAAAAGCCCAGTTGGGAGGCGTTTCGTGACGTCGGAAGATCGCCGAAGTGGTCCAGACCTATAGCGCGCGGACGATCCGGAGGCTACGGTTCTCCGGGCCGCGCCACCGGGTGCGGACCCCCCTTCCGGGCCCCGGGTCCGGGCAGCGCAGCAAGGAGGAGACAGGCGTGACGAGCACGGCCGGCACACTCCGCGTCGAGGCGGCCATCCGCCGCAACCCCTACACGTACATGCTCACCGACGGGGAACTGACCGACCTGCTGGCGGACCTGGGCCGCCGCCGGGCGGAGAGCATCCTGCGCAACCACTCCGCCCCCGAGGGCAAGGCACCGCGCGGCCCCTACCCGCGCCCCGCGATGGGCTTCGTCGTCCTCGACCCGACGGCCGAGGCGGGCACCGGCCCCGCCGACGCGGTGCTGGGCGCCGTCACCGTCGGGGACGACGCGCGCCGCTTCCTGCCGAAGGCCGCGGCCAAGGCCGTCGCGCACCGGCGCCTCGGCACCGACAACGGCACGTCCGTGCACACCGACCCGCACCTGCTCGGCACCGGCGCCTTCCGCTACGGGCACTCGGCACAGGTGCGCGGCCTGATCGTCGCCGCCAGCTCCCAGAGCACCGACCAGGACCTCTACGAGGCCTCCCGGCTGGCCGCGGAGCTCGTCGAGGAACTCGGCGCCCGCCACCACGCCTACGAGTGGCGCCGGGGCGAGACCGACTGGCTCGGCGACACCGACGAGCCCCCGGCGGTGTACCGCGAGATGGTGTCCTGGTTCCCGGAGCCGGCCGCGTGAGAGGCGCGCGCCGGGCCGAGTGATCGACATCACGCGGCACCCGGGGCCCGGCGGAGGCGGCCGGCCCGCCAACGATCTCCGAAAACGCCGTAACCCCCTCCCAGGGGAGGGGGTTAACGCTGTGGCACTGGTGAGAACGTCCTGCGCCGAGGCGCCTGGGTGGGGCGGGTGGGACTCGAACCCACGGCCGACGGATTATGAGTCCGCTGCTCTAACCGGCTGAGCTACCGCCCCATAGCGGCGTGTCGCGTACACGTGTGCGCGCCGTCTGCCGCAGCATAGCCGCTCATACGATCTCCTGCTTCGGATGGTCGGCTTCCGCGCTGCTCATGACCTTGAGGACATCCCCGCGGGCGCGGCGGTTCCCTCGGGCATGAAAAAGGACCCCGGAGGGGTCCTCGTTCAGCGCTCCCCCGACTGGACTCGAACCAGTAACCTGCCGGTTAACAGCCGGCTGCTCTGCCAATTGAGCTACGGAGGACCGAAGCTCCCCCGACTGGACTCGAACCAGTAACCTGCCGGTTAACAGCCGGCTGCTCTGCCAATTGAGCTACGGAGGATCGCCTCGTTGCATCGAACGTACCTACCCGGGTATTCGCCAGGGGGCGGTTGCTCGCTGCGACACATACATTAGCGCAAGCAGGGGGGTGCTCCGCCAATCGGTACTCCCCGACACCAGCGCCGCACCACAGACCTACACACGGGAAGGGTGGCAGCCATGCGCTACCGGCTCACGTTCCTCACCGGTCTGGCCCTCGGTTACGTACTCGGCACGAGGGCCGGACGCGAGCGTTACGAGCAGCTGAAGAAGTCGGCCCGGCAGATCGCGCAGAACCCCGCGGTCCGCAACACCGCCGAGACGGCCGCCCAGCAGGGCCGGGTCTACGCCGGCAAGGCCTTCCACACGGTCAGCGACAAGGTCGGTGACCGGGTCCCGGAGTCCGTGGCCCAGCGGGTGCGGTCCCTGCGGGAGCGCGGCGTCAACGGAACGCCCGAGGACGACTGGGGCACCAGCAACACGTAGGGGCTCGCGCGGCGCGGGCGGCCGCCTCCCGCCGGGGGCGGGGAAAACGGCGTGCCGGGCCGCGCCGGACCCGGGCCCGCGAACCGCGCGCCCCCACCCCTCTCGGGCGCCCTCGGCCGACGCATGCGCCGAGATGCTGCAAAATTCTCCGCATGGGGATAGTCGCCGGCTTGGACAGCTCGCCCGATTTCACGCGCATCGTGGTCTGTGACACGGACACCGGCGCGGTACTCCGCCAGGGATACGCACCGCACCCGGTCGAGGCGCCGGACGGCGTGCGCCCGAGCGACGTCGACCCGCAGGCCTGGCTGCTGTCCCTGGGCGAGGCCGCGGGAGGCGGTCTGCTGGAGGGCGTGCAGGCCATCGGCGTGTCCTCGCAGCAGAACGCGCTGATCCCGCTCGACGCCCAGGGCAACACCGTCCGCCCGGCCATGGTCGGCGGCGACAAGCGCGCCCAGGTCGCGGCGGCCGATCTCGTGGACGCGCTCGGCGGCCGGGAGGCCTGGGCACAGGGGGTCGGAAGCGTCCCGCAGGCGGCCCAGCCGGTCACCAAGCTGCGCTGGCTCGCGAAGAACGAGCCGGAGAACGCGCTGCGCACCGCCGTGCTCCTCCAGGCCCACGACTGGCTGGTGTGGCAGCTGCTCGGACGCCCCGTACGCAGGACCACCGACCGCGGCGGGGCCTCCGGCACCGGGTACTGGTCGGCGGCCACCGGCGCCTACCGGCCCGACCTGGTCGAGCTGGCGCTCGGCCACCAGGCGATGCTCCCGGAGGTGATCGGCCCGGCGGACGCGGCCGGGACGACCCCGGAGGGGCTGCTGATCTCCGCCGGCACCGGGGAGACCATGGCCGCCGCTTTCGGCCTGGGGATCGGACTGGGGGACGCGGTCGTCTCGCTCGGGGCCTCCGGGTCCGTGATGGCCGTGCACCCCGAGGCGCTCGCCGACCAGGCCGGAATGATCACCTCCCTGGCCGACGCCACCGGCATGCACCTGCCGGTCGTCACCACCCTGAACGCCGTCCGCACCCTGCGCGGCACCGCCGAACTCCTCGGCCTGCCCGATCTGGAGAGCCTGTCCGAGCTGGCGATGAAGTCCACGCCGGGGGCGCACGGGCTGGTGCTGCTGCCGTACCTGGAGGGCGAGCGGACGCCGAACCTGCCGCACACCGCGGGGACGCTCGCGGGACTGCGGCGCGAGTCGATGAAGCCCGAGCATCTGGCGCGGGCCGCGTTCGAGGGCATGCTGTGCGGGCTCGCGGACGCGCTGGACGTGCTGCGCGGGCGGGGCGTGGAGGTGCGGCGGGTCTTCCTGCTCGGCCCGGCCGCCGAGCTGCCCGCCGTACAGGCCTCGGCGCCCTCGCTGTTCGGCGCGCAGGTGGTCGTGCCGCAGCCCGCGGACTACGCGGCGATCGGCGCGGCCCGGCAGGCGGCCTGGGCGCTCGGCGTGTCGCAGGGCACCCTCGATCCGCGCACCCCGCCGGCCTGGCAGGGCGCGGCGGCGCAGGTGCTGGAGCCGGGCGAGGAGCTGGCCGTGGGGCAGGCGGTACGGCAGCAGTTCACCGCGGTGCGGGAGCAGACCCACCCCGGAGCGTTTCACTCATAAGGGGTGCGAAACGGCGTAACGCCACGAAACCTCAAGGCCGGAGGAGCACGCACCGTCGGGTTAATCGGTTGAGGTAACGCGGGTGGAGTGTTCGACGATAGGGGCCAAGGGCAACCGACCAGCCCCTGTCGCCGACTCCGAGAGACGTAGCGTGCTCATACGACTTCTGCGGACCTATCTCAGGCCCTACAAGAAACCCATAGCGTTCCTGGTGCTGCTGCAGCTCCTGCAGACCTGCGCCACCCTCTACCTGCCCACTCTGAACGCGGACATCATCGACAACGGTGTCGTGAAGGGGGACACGGGTTACATCCTGTCCTCCGGCGCCCTGATGATCGGCATCTCGCTCGCGCAGGTCGTGTGCAACATCGGTGCCGTGTACTACGGCGCCCGGACCGCCTCCGCGCTCGGCCGGGACGTGCGGGGTGCCGTCTTCGACCGGGTGCAGTCCTTCTCCGCGCGTGAGGTCGGTCACTTCGGTGCGCCCTCGCTCATCACCCGTACGACGAACGACGTCCAGCAGGTCCAGATGCTGGTCCTGATGACGTTCACCCTGATGGTGTCGGCGCCCATCATGTGCGTGGGCGGGATCGTGCTGGCCCTCGGTCTGGACGTACCGCTCTCCGGTGTACTGGTCGCGGTCGTACCGGTGCTCGGCGTCTCCGTGACGCTGATCGTGCGCCGGCTGCGCCCGCTGTTCCGGTCGATGCAGGTCCGGCTGGACACCGTGAACCGGGTACTGCGCGAGCAGATCACCGGCAACCGTGTGATCCGCGCCTTCGTCCGCGACGAGTACGAGCAGGGACGGTTCGGGAAGGCCAACGGCGAGCTGACCGACATGCAGATGGCCACCGGCCGGATGCTCGCCCTGATGTTCCCGATCGTCATGACGGTGGTGAACCTGTCGTCCATCGCGGTGGTCTGGTTCGGCGCCCACCGGATCGACAGCGGCGAGATGGCCATCGGCGACCTCACCGCGTTCCTCGCCTATCTGATGCAGATCGTCATGTCCGTGATGATGGCCACCTTCATGTTCATGATGGTGCCGCGCGCGGAGGTCTGCGCCGAGCGCGTCCAGGAGGTCCTCGGGACCGATTCCAGTGTCGTGCCGCCGGCGGCCCCCGTCGGCGAACTGCGCGCGCACGGGCACCTGGAGATCCGGGACGCGGGCTTCCGCTATCCGGGTGCCGAGGAGCCGGTGCTGAAGTCCATCGGCCTGACGGCCCGGCCGGGCGAGACGACCGCCGTGATCGGCTCCACCGGCAGCGGCAAGTCGACCCTCCTCGGACTCGTCCCCCGCCTCTTCGACGCCACCGAGGGCGAGGTGCTGGTGAACGGCGTGGACGTCCAGCAGGTCGAGCCGCGGCTGCTGGCCCGCACGGTCGGACTCGTGCCCCAGAAGCCGTACCTGTTCGCCGGCACCGTCGCCACCAACCTGCGCTACGGCAACCCGGACGCCACCGACGAGGAGCTGTGGCACGCGCTGGAGGTGGCGCAGGCCAAGGACTTCGTGAGCAGGCTGGAGGGCGGCCTGGACGCCCCGATCGCCCAGGGCGGCACGAATGTCTCCGGCGGCCAGCGGCAGCGGCTCGCCATCGCCCGCACGCTGGTGCAGCGCCCGGAGATCTACCTCTTCGACGACTCCTTCTCCGCCCTCGACTACGCCACCGACGCGGCCCTGCGCGCCGCGCTGGCCCAGGAGACCGCCGAGGCCACCGTCGTCATCGTCGCCCAGCGGGTGGCGACCATCCGGGACGCCGACCGGATCATCGTGCTGGACGAGGGCCGGGTCGTCGGCTCCGGCCGGCACGCCGAGCTGATGGCATCGAACGAGACGTACCGGGAGATCGTGCTCTCCCAGCTGACGGAAGCGGAGGCCGCCTGATGGCCGGGCCCATGGGACGCATGATGGCCGGGGGCGGCCCCGACCAGCGCTCGATGGACTTCAAGGGGTCGGGCAAACGGCTCGTCGCCCAGTTCAAACCGGAGCGGATCACGATCTACGGCCTGCTGGTGTGCGTGGTCATCAGCGTGGGCCTCAACGTGATCGGCCCGAAGATCCTCGGCAAGGCCACCGACCTGGTGTTCTCCGGCATCATCGGCCGGGGGATGCCCGCCGGTGCCACCAAGGACCAGGTCCTCGACTCCATGCGCGAACGCGGCCAGGGCCGGCTGGCGGACATGCTGAAGGGCACCGACTTCACCCCCGGCAAGGGCATCGACTTCGACGCCGTCGGGCAGGTCCTGCTGCTCGCGCTCGGCACGTTCCTCGTCGCGGGCCTGCTGATGGCGGTCGCGACCCGGCTGGTCAACCGGGCCGTGAACCGCACGATGTACCGGCTGCGGGAGGACGTGCAGGCGAAGCTGTCGCGGCTGCCGCTGTCCTACTTCGACAAGCGCCAGCGCGGCGAGGTGCTGTCCCGGGCGACCAACGACATCGACAACATCGGGCAGACGCTCCAGCAGTCGATGGGCCAGCTGATCAACTCGGTGCTGACGATCATCGGCGTGCTCGCGATGATGTTCTGGGTCTCCTGGCTGCTGGCGCTGGTCGCGCTGGTCACCGTGCCGCTGTCGTTCGTGGTCGCCACCCGGGTCGGCAAGCGGTCCCAGCCGCACTTCGTGCAGCAGTGGCGGACCACCGGCAAGCTGAACGCCCACGTCGAGGAGATGTACACCGGGCACACCCTGGTGAAGGTGTTCGGCCGGCAGGAGGAGTCGGCGAAGCAGTTCGCCGAGCAGAACGAGGCGCTGTACGAGGCCGGGTTCAAGGCACAGTTCCACAGCGGCGTCATGCAGCCGCTGATGATGTTCGTGTCGAACCTGAACTACGTGCTCGTGGCGGTCGTCGGCGGTCTGCGCGTCGCCTCGGGCGCCCTGTCCATCGGTGACGTCCAGGCCTTCATCCAGTACTCGCGGCAGTTCTCGATGCCACTGACGCAGGTCGCCTCGATGGCGAACCTGGTGCAGTCGGGTGTCGCGTCCGCCGAGCGGATCTTCGAACTCCTGGACGCGGAGGAGCAGGAGGCGGATCCGGTGCCGGGCGAGCGGCCGGCCGAACTGCGCGGACGGGTGCAGCTGGAGCACGTGTCGTTCCGGTACGACCCCGAGAAGCCGCTGATCGAGGACCTGACGCTCACGGTCGAGCCGGGGCACACGGTGGCGATCGTCGGCCCGACCGGCGCCGGCAAGACCACGCTGGTCAACCTGCTGATGCGGTTCTACGACGTGTCCGGCGGCCGGATCGCCCTGGACGGGGTCGACATCCGCAGGATGACCCGGGACGAACTCCGGGCCGGCATCGGCATGGTGCTCCAGGACACCTGGCTGTTCGGCGGCACCATCGCGGAGAACATCGCCTACGGCGCGTCGCGCGAGGTCACGCGCGGCGAGATCGAGGAGGCGGCACGGGCGGCCCACGCGGACCGCTTCGTCCGTACGCTCCCCGACGGCTACGACACCGTCATCGACGACGAGGGCACGGGCGTCAGCGCCGGCGAGAAGCAGCTGATCACCATCGCGCGGGCGTTCCTGTCCGACCCGGTGATCCTGGTGCTGGACGAGGCGACGAGTTCCGTGGACACACGGACGGAGGTGCTGATCCAGAAGGCCATGGCCAAGCTCGCCGCCGGCCGTACGTCGTTCGTGATCGCGCACCGGCTGTCGACGATCCGGGACGCGGACACGATCCTCGTCATGGAGAACGGCTCCATCGTCGAACAGGGCGCGCACACCGAGCTGCTGGCGGCCGACGGGGCGTACGCCCGGCTGTACAAGGCCCAGTTCGCGCAGGCGGTCGCCGAGGTGGACTGAGCGGTGCCCCCGGCCGGGGCGGGCGGGTCGCGCCCGCCCGCGCCGGCCGGGGCAGCGGTGGCGCCCCCGCGGGAGCGCGGGGAGCCGCGCGACCGGTCCCGCCGGTCCCGCGGCCGGTGTCAGTCCAGATAGCCCCTCAGCTGGTCCGCGAAGGCATGGTCGCGGAGCTTGTTGAGGGTCTTGGACTCGATCTGCCGTATCCGTTCCCGGGTCACCCCGAAGATGCGGCCGATCTCCTCCAGGGTGCGCGGGCGGCCGTCGACCAGGCCGTACCGGAGCTGGACCACCTTCCGCTCCCGCTCGCCCAGCGTGGACAGCACCGCCTCCAGGTGCTCGCGCAGCAGCAGGAACGCGGCCGACTCGACCGGGCTCGCCGCGTCGCCGTCCTCGATGAGGTCGCCGAGGGCGACGTCGTCCTCCTCGCCGACCGGGGCGTGCAGCGACACCGGCTCCTGGGCGAGGCGCAGCACCTCGCCGACCCGCTCGGGCAGCAGGTCCAGATGGGCGGCGACCTCCTCCGCCGTCGGCTCGCAGCCCCGCTCCTGGAGCATCCGCCGCTGGACCCGGACCACCCGGTTGATCAGCTCCACCACATGGACCGGGACGCGGATCGTACGGGCCTGGTCGGCCAGGGCCCGTGACATGGCCTGGCGGATCCACCAGGTGGCGTAGGTGGAGAACTTGTAGCCGCGCGCGTAGTCGAACTTCTCCACGGCCCGGATCAGCCCGAGGTTGCCCTCCTGGACCAGGTCGAGCATGGTCAGCCCGCGGCCGACGTACCGCTTGGCCACGGAGACGACGAGCCGCAGGTTCGCCTCGATGAGCCGGCGCTTGGCCACCCGCCCCATCACGACCAGCCGGTCCAGGTCGAGCGCCAGCTCGCTGTCCAGGTCGGGGGTGCTGCCCAGCTTCTCCTCCGCGAACAGCCCGGCCTCCACCCGGCGGGCCAGCTCCACCTCCTCCGCGGCGGTGAGCAGCGGGATGCGGCCGATCTCGCGCAGGTACTGGCGGAACAGATCGGCCGAGGGACCGCTCGTCTCGGCCCGGGCGGCGGGCGCGCCCACGGGCTCGGCGCTCTCCTCGGCCTCCTCGGGCTCCTCCGCGAGGGCCTCGGCGGGCGGTTCCGCCGGATCGCCGGCTCCCGCCTCCGGGTGCGCGGCGGCACGGCTCTGCGGAGGCACGGCCGTGAGGACGTCCGTCTCCGCGTCCGGTTCGTCCACGGTGGTGCGGGTGGCACTCGTACTGCCGTCGGTCTGGGTGAGGGTCTGGGTCTGCACGGGGGGCGACCTCCAGGATGATCGCTGCTGAAGGTGTGCGGCAGCGGTACTTCGGGAGCGGAGAGTCGACGGCCTGCGCTCCGAGGACTCGGGCACCGCACCCAGTGTGGGGTACGACACAAGGCCGCCACGAGGGGCGTGCGGTGACTTTTTGCATCCGGTCCGTGACGGGGTGGTCACCCGCTCCGCCGGACTATGCGACCGGCAACTGCGGGCCGCCGGTCCGCGGGACGCGAGGGGGACGGGCCGGGATCACCGTCGGCCGCGGCGGCAGACCTGCCGGACGGCCCCGGGAAGGGAGCCGCCCCGGTTCAGAGCGCCTCCGCGCCCCGCACCCGCAGAGCCTGGTCGTACTGCTGGAGGACCCACAGCTCGTTCTGTACGGCGGCCAGCTGGGCGGGGTCGCCGCCGGCGGCCAGGCGGGCCAGCTGGGACTGGATGTCGCGGATCCGGCGCTCCACGGCCCGGCGGCGGATCTGCACCAGGACCGTGCCGGCGTACGTCTCGTCCACCGTGCGGCGCAGGATCGGCTCCACGGCCAGCTCGGTGACCATCGCGCGGACCGTGTCGTCGGGCGCGGCCTCGCGGACCCGGACCAGATACTCCTGCGCGTCGGGCACGCCGTACTCGGCGCCGCCCGCCTCCGCGACGGCCTGGCGGACGGCGGCGTAGGGCGGGGCGGTGAACTCGTCCGTCCCGTAGGCATCGAAGGCGGGAGAGACCAGCTCGGGGCGCTGGAGGGCGAGTTTGAGCAGCTCGCGCTCGGCGGCGTGGACCGGGTTGCGCAGGGTGAGCGCCGGGCCGGAGCCGGCGGGGCGGGGCGCCTCGGTCCACTGGGGCTCGGCCGGACGGGACCGGCCCTGCTGCTGCGGGCCCTTGCCCTCGCGGGCCCAGCGGGCCAGCTGGGCGACCCGGCGGACCACGAACTGGGTGTCGAGGATGCCGAGCATGCCGGCCAGTTGGACGGCGACCTCGTGCTGCGCGCCGCTGTTCTTGATCCGGGCGACGATCGGGGCGGCCTCGTCCAGCGCCGCCGCGCGGCCCGCCGGGGTGTCCAGGTCGTACCGGCCCACGATCTGGCGGAGCGCGAACTCGAAGAGCGGGGTGCGGGGTTCGGTCAGGTCGGCGACCGCCTCGTCGCCCTTGGCCAGCCGCAGGTCGCAGGGGTCCATGCCGTCGGGCGCGATGGCGATGTACGTCTCGGCGGCGAACTTCTGGTCGTCCTCGAAGGCGCGCAGCGCGGCCTTCTGCCCGGCCGCGTCGCCGTCGAAGGTGAAGATCACCCGGGCCGAGCCGTTGTCCATCAGCAGCCGGCGCAGGATCTTGATGTGGTCGCCGCCGAAGGCCGTACCGCAGGTCGCGATGGCCGTCGTCACCCCGGCCAGGTGGCAGGCCATCACGTCGGTGTAGCCCTCGACCACGACGGCGCGGCTGGTCTTGGCGATGTTCTGCTTCGCCAGGTCGATGCCGTAGAGGACCTGGGACTTCTTGTAGATCGCCGTCTCGGGGGTGTTCAGGTACTTCGGGCCGTTGTCCGCCTCGTACAGCTTGCGGGCGCCGAAGCCGACGACCTCGCCGCCGATGTCCCGGATGGGCCACATCAGCCGGCCCCGGAACCGGTCGATCGGGCCGCGGCGGCCCTCCTGCGACAGTCCGGAGAGGGTCAGTTCCTTGTCGGTGAAGCCCTTGCCGCGCAGATAGCGGGTGAGGTGGTCCCAGCCCTGGGGGCTGTAGCCGACACCGAAGTGGACGGCGGCGGCCTGGTCGAAGCCGCGCTCGGCGAGGAAGATCCGGCCGGTCTCGGCCTCGGGGCTGGTGGCGAGCTGCTCCGCGTACCACTGCGCGGCGATCTTGTGCGCCTCGACCAGGCGGATCCGCTCGCCGCGCTGGTGGGACGGGTTGTACCCGCCCTCCTCGTACCGCAGCGTGATGCCGGCCTGGGCGGCCAGCCGCTCGACGGCCTCCGAGAAGGAGAGGTGGTCCACCTTCATCACGAAGGTGAGGGTGTCGCCGCCCTCCTGGCAGCCGAAGCAGTGGAAGAGTCCCTTGCTGGGGCTGACCTGGAAGGAGGGCGACTTCTCGTCGTGGAACGGGCACAGCCCCTTGAGGTTGCCGCCGCCCGCGTTGCGCAGCTGGAGGTACTCGGAGACCACGGCGTCGATCGGGACCGCGTCCCGTACCGCCTTCACGTCCTCGTCGTTGATCCGTCCTGCCACGTGTGAATTCTACGGGGCCGCGGTGACGTTCCCGGCGGCCGCGGACGTCAGGAGGCCAGGCCGTCCAGTGGTACGTGCGGGTCGGCGAGGGCCTCCGTGTTCACCCGGGACCGGGAACGGACGAGGTTCTGGATCTGCTCTGTGACATCCCACACGTTCACGTTCATCCCGGCGAGCACGCGCCCCTCCTTCAGCCAGAACGCGATGAACTCCCGTTTCCCGGCGTCGCCCCGGATCACCACCTCGTCGTACGAGCCGGGCGGGGCCCATCCGCTGTACTCCATGCCCAGGTCGTACTGGTCGGTGAAGAAGTACGGCACCCGGTCGTAGATCTGCTCCCGGCCGAGCATCGAGCGGGCCGCGGCCGGGCCGCCGTTCAGGGCGTTCGCCCAGTGCTCCACGCGGACCCGGGTGTCGAACAGGCCGAGCGGGGAGGACGCCACGTCACCGGCCGCGTAGACGTCCGGGTCACTGGTGCGGAGCCGTTCGTCCACGACGATGCCGCCGCCGTGCGCCCGGTCGGCGATCTCCAGGCCCGCGGCCTCCGCGAGAGCGGTCCGCGGCGCGGCGCCGATCGCCGCGAGGACGTCGTGCGCCGGGTGCTCCTCGCCGTCGTCGGTGCGAGCCGCGAGGACCATGCCGTCCTGCCCGATGATCTCGGTGAGCCGCACCCCGAAGCGGAACCGGACGCCGTGCTCGCGGTGCAGCTCGGCGAAGACGTTGCCCAGCTCGGGGCCGAGGGCGCGGTGCAGCGGGGTGGGCCCCGGTGCGATCACCGTGACCTCGGCGCCGTACTCGCGGGCCGCCGCCGCGACCTCCAGGCCGATCCAGCCGGCACCGGCGATCACCAGGTGCCCGTTGTCCCGGCCGAGGTGCTGCAGGACGCCCTTGAGGCGTTCGGCGTGCGCGAGGCGGCGCAGATGGTGGACGCCCGCGAGGTCGGTGCCGGGGATGTCGAGGCGGCGCGGTTCGGCGCCGGTGACCAGGAGCAGCTTGTCGTACCGGACGAGGGTGCCGTCGTCGCCGAAGCGGACGGTCTTCGCCGTGCGGTCGACGCGGTCCACGGTCTGGCCGAGGTGCAGCTCGATGTCGTTGCGCGCGTACCAGGCGGGCTCGTGCACGAAGACGCTGTCCCGCTCCTCCTTGCCGAGGAGGTAGCCCTTGGACAGCGGAGGGCGCTCGTACGGGTGGTCGCGTTCGTCGCAGATCAGTATCACCCGGCCGCTGAAACCCTCCGCCCGGAGCGTCTCGGCCGCCTTCGCGCCGGCGAGGCCGCCTCCGACGATGACGAATGTCTGATCCGCGTCGACCACTTGATGCCTCCTCGTAAGGGTGCCGCCACATGCGAGCCTCCCGCACGCGGCGGGCTGCGGGAAGAGGGAGTGACCCGTTCAGGCCACGCGGGTCATGTTCCCTTTACATATGCCCGCTCTCCGTGGGCACGGTGCGCCCGTGCCCGGCCAGTCTCGCGTGCAGGGAGAGGGCGGAGGCGTCGGTGAGGGAGGCGATCTGGTCGACGATCACCCGCTTGCGCGCCCGGTCGTCACCGGCCGCGTCGAACAGCGCCCGGAACTGGGGGTCCAGGCCGTCGGGGGCGCGGGCGGTGAGCGCCTCGGCCAGCTCCGCGACGATCACCCGCTGGTCGGCGCGCAGCCGCTCCTGCTCGGCGCGCTGCATGACGTACCGGTCGGCGACCGCCTTGAGCACCGCGCACTCCATGCGGGTCTCGCGAGGGACGACCAGTTCGGCGGCGTAGCGGGTGAGCCGGCCGGTGCCGTACGCGGCGCGCGTGGCGGCCTCGGCGGCCAGGCAGAACCGGCCGATGAGCTGGCTGGTGGCGTCCTTCAGACGGGCCTGGGCGGCCGCGGTGCCGTCGTACCCGTGCGGCCACCACTCCTCCTCCTGGAGGCGGTCCAGGGCCTCGGCCAGCTCGGCCGGGTCGGTGTCCGCGCGGACGTACCGGCCGACGGCGACCTCGAACACCGCCTGCCGTTCGGGCTCCGCGTGCAGGCAGTTGGGGTCGATGTGGCCGGCGTGCAGGCCGTCCTCCACGTCGTGCACCGAGTACGCCACGTCGTCCGACCAGTCCATGACCTGGGCCTCGAAGCAGGTGCGGGCGCCGGGGGCGTGGGCCCGGACCCAGTCGAACACCGGGCGGTCGTCGGCGTACACGCCGAATTTCGGGGACGCGGGGTCGACGGGGTGGGTGCCGCGCGGCCAGGGGTACTTGGTGGCGGCGTCGAGGGTGGCGCGGGTGAGGTTGAGGCCGACGGAGCCGTCCTCGGTGAAGCGCTTGGGCTCGATGCGGGTGAGGAGCCTGAGGGACTGGGCGTTGCCCTCGAAGCCGCCGCAGTCGTCGGCGAACTCGTTCAGCGCGGTCTCGCCGTTGTGGCCGAAGGGCGGGTGGCCCAGGTCGTGGGAGAGGCAGGCCGCCTCCACCAGGTCGGGGTCGCAGCCGAGGGCGGCGCCCAGCTCGCGGCCGACCTGGGCGCACTCCAGGGAGTGGGTGAGCCGGGTGCGGGGGCTGGCGTCCCAGGCGCGGCTGCGGGTTCCCGGGGTGACCACCTGGGTCTTGCCGGCCAGGCGGCGCAGCGCGGCCGAGTGCAGGATGCGGGCGCGGTCGCGCTGGAAGGCGGTGCGCCCTGGTCGTTTGTCGGGCTCGGGGGCCCAGCGTTCGACGGACGTGGGGTCGTAGCCGTTCCGGGGTGCGGTGCCTTCCATGATTCGACAGTACGGGCAGGCTCCGACATTCGGGGGGTACCGGTGCCCGCCGGGCCGCCGGATCCTGCCGTTCGCCGGCGCGGGTCCGCTGTGGCCGCCTCGCTCCCGCGCGGCGCGGCGGCCGTGTGCGTCACGGCCCCCGCGCCCCGCTCAGGCCGCTTCCCTCGACCTCGTCGTCAGGCTCTGGTCGTAGCGGTGCAGGACCAGGCGGGCCATCGCCTCGTGGGCCCCCAGGGGGGCCGCGGCGATCCAGGGGGCCGTCCGCGCGCACTGCGTCGCGAACCGTCCCGGCGCCGTGAAGTACGACGCGACGGCCACCCGGTGCCTGCCGCGTGCGGTCAGGGCGCGCACGGCCGCGGGGACGTCCGGGGCCGCCGCCGAGGCGTAGGCGGGGACGACGGGGACGCCCAGGCGGCCGGCCAGCAGAAGGGCGGTGCGGCCGGTGTCGGCGGCCGAGTCGGGGTCGCGGGAGCCGGCGGCGGCCAGCACGACCGCGGCCGAGCGGCGGACGGTGTCGTCCATGGCGGAGGGCCAGCCGGCCTCCAGCAGGCGGGCGTGCAGGGCCTCGGCGAGCAGGGGGTGCGGGCCGAGCGGGGCGGCCACGCGCGTGGGTGCGGACGCGGCGGCGGCCATCTCGGGGATGTCCTGTTTGACGTGGTAGCCGCGGCCGAGGAGGAGCGGGACGAGGACGGCGGGGGTGTCGCCGAGGGCGGCCAGGGTGCCGGGCAGCAGGGGCTCGTTCAGCTCGATGTGGCCGAGGCGGACGGGGAGGGCGGGGCGCAGCCGCCGTACCCGTGCCATGAGGGCCCGTACGGTGGTGAGCGCCCGGGGGTCGCGGCTGCCGTGGGCGACCAGGACCAGGGCGGGCGGGACCGGGCGGCGGCGGCCGAGCGGAAGGACCTGCCGGCTGCTGGTGCTGAGGGGGATCGACGCCGTCATGGAAGGATCCTCGCCGGGAGACGTTGCGCGCCCGTTGCGCGGCCGTCACGGGTATTTTCCGCGGGTTCACCTCGCACGGATGCGCGATGTGAGGCGAACCGGATCGCCGGCGCACGCGTCCTCCTTGGTCGGAACCGAATGGGTCGGAACCGAACACTGGGGGGCCGGATGAGGATCCGTCGACCGCGGCTGCCGCGCACGCGCAGGGGGCGGCGGCGGCTGGTGCAGGCCGTGATGGCCGGGTGCGTGCTGGCGCTGCTGCCGTCGACGTGGCTGTACGTGTCCACGGCGGACCGGCTGCGGACGACCGCGGACGCGCCGCACGCCGAGGTGGCGGTGGTGTTCGGGGCGGGGCTGTGGAACGGCGGGCGGCCGTCGCCGTATCTCGCGCACCGGCTGGACGCGGCGGCCGAGCTGTACCGGAACGGGCGGATCGAGGTCGTCCTCGTCACCGGGGACAACAGCCGCGAGGACTACGACGAGCCGGACGCCATGCGCGCGTACCTCACGAAGCACGGGGTGCCGGACGCGCGGATCGTCAGCGACTACGCGGGCTTCGACACCTGGGACTCCTGCGTCCGGGCCAAGAAGATCTTCGGGGTGGACCGGGCGGTGCTGATCAGCCAGGGCTTCCACATCCGGCGGGCGGTGGCGCTGTGCGAGGCCGCGGGGGTGGACTCGTACGGAGTGGGGGTCGACGCCAAGCACGACGTGACCTGGTACTACGGCGGCACGCGCGAGGTGTTCGCGGCGGGCAAGGCGGCGCTGGACGTGGTGCTCCGGCCGGACCCGCGCTTCCTCGGGCCGAAGGAGCCGGGGGTCGCCGAGGCACTGGCGGGAGCGCGGCACTGACGTGGTGACCATGGAGCTGACGCCCGCCGAGCGCCGCGTCGCGGAGGCGTTTCCGCTCGGCGAGGGGGTCGACTTCCGGGAGGACGACGACGATCCCGGGCGGGGCGCCTCGTGGGGCCCCGAGCGCACGCTGCGGGCGGAGGTGCTGCGGGAGCTGCTGCTGGACGGGCCGGTGCGGGCGGGCCGGACAGCCGGTCTGAAGGTGACGGGCGCGCGGATCACCGGGCGGCTGGACCTCAAGTACGGCACGGTCGGCCACCCCGTCCGGCTGCGCTCCTGTCACTTCGAGGAGGCGCCCGATCTGTACGGGGCGCAGATCGGCGCCCTGGTCCTGAGCGACTCGGTGCTGCCGGGGCTGACGGCCGGGAACCTGCGCGCCGAAGGGGTCGTGCGGATCACCTGCTGCCGGATCACCGGGCCGGTGCGCTTGCAGGGCGCGAAGCTGTCCGGGGCGCTGTTCGCGAACGGTGCCCGGCTCGGCAGGCCCGGCGAGGTGCCCGAGGAGGCCGTCCTCCAGCTCAACCACGCCGAGGTCGGCACGGACGTGTGGGCCCCGGGGCTGGTCGCGCACGGGAAGGTCCATCTGAACGGGGCGGTCGTCCGCAATCAGGTGAACCTCGACGGCGCGGAGCTGAACGCCCCGGGAGAGACCGCGCTGCACGCCGAGGTCCTGACGGTCGGCACCGACCTGCACGCCATGCGGCTCGTGGCGCGCGGCCGGGTGAACCTCGCCGGTGCCCGCGTCCCCCGGCAGCTCAACCTCGCCCATGCCCGTCTGTCCAACCCGGGCGGCCAGGCCCTGCGCGCCAGCAGCAGCGTGATCGGCGAGCTGTGGCTGCGGGAGGCCGCGCCCGTCGAAGGGGCCGTCAATCTGCGCCGTGCCCAGCTCGACCTGCTGCACGTGCCGCCCGAGGTGTGGCCGGACCAGGTCCGGATCGACGGGCTCGGTTACCGGGTGCTGACCCCGCACCTCCCGGCCGAGCAGCGGCTGCCGCTGCTGGAACGCGAGCAGGACGGTTATCTCCCCCAGCCGTACGAGCAGTTGACCACCGCGTACCGCACGGTCGGCGACGACGCCGCCGCGCGCACCGTCCAGCTGGCCAAGCTCCGCCGCCATCGCCGTACCCTGCCGCCCTACGCCCGGCTGTGGGGCCGGCTCCAGGACGCGGCCGTCGGCTACGGCTTCCGCCCGATGCGGGCCGCGGGCTGGCTGTCGCTGCTGCTGTGCGCCGGCACGCTCGCCTTCGCCCTGCGCCATCCGCCCGCCCTCAAGCCCGCCGAGGCGCCGACGTTCAACCCGTTCGCCTACTCCCTGGACCTGCTGCTGCCGATCGTCGACTTCGGCCAGGAGGGAGCCTTCGCGCCGCGCGGCGCCTACCAGTGGCTGTCGTATCTGCTGATCGCCGCCGGCTGGGTCCTGGCCACCACGATCGCGGCGGGCGTCACCCGGTCCCTGAACCGGCAGTAGCGGATGCCCTCCGGTCCCGGGTCCGGCGGCGGGGCGTCGGCGGACCTCACGCCGCGCCCGGGCCGGCGGGGAGGCCGCCGTGCCGGGCGTGTAACCGGACGCGGCCCGGGGACGTAACACGCCGGACGCACGCTGGGCCCATGGAGACGACCTCGACGCCCACCCACTGCCCGTACTGCGCCTTGCAGTGCGGGATGAACATCACGCCCCTGCCGCAGGGGGGCGTCGAGGTCACCGAGCGGCCCGACTTCCCCGTGAACCGGGGCGCGCTGTGCGGCAAGGGCCGTACGGCGGCCGAGGTGCTGTCGCCGGGGGTGCGGCTGACCGCGCCGCTGGTGCGGGAGGGCGGCCGGCTGGTGGAGACGGGCTGGGGCCGGGCGCTGGACCGGATCGCCGAGCGGCTCGGGGCGACCCGGGAGCGGTACGGCCCTGACGCGCTCGGGGTGTTCGGCGGGGGCGGGCTGACGAACGAGAAGGCGTACGCGCTCGGCAAGTTCGCGCGGGTGGTGCTGGGCACCTCGCAGATCGACTACAACGGCCGCTTCTGCATGTCGTCGGCCGCGGCGGCCGGTACGCGGGCGTTCGGTCTCGACCGGGGGCTGCCGTTCCCGCTGGCGGACATCCCGAGAACGGGGTGCGTGATCCTCGTCGGGTCCAACCTCGCCGAGACCATGCCGCCCTCGCTGCGCTTCTTCACGGAGCTGCGGGAGAACGGCGGCACGCTGATCGTCGTGGACCCGCGCCGGACCCGGACCGCCGAACAGGCCGACCTGCACCTGGCGCCCCGGCCCGGTACCGATCTGGCCCTCGCTCTCGGCCTGTTGCACCTGGTGGTGGCCGAGGGGCGGACGGACGAGGAGTACGTCCGGGAGCGGACCACGGGGTGGGAGGAGGCGCGGGCCGCGGCGATGGCGCACTGGCCGGAGTACGTGGAGCGGATCACCGGGGTTCCGGTGCCGCTGCTCCGCGAGGCGGTGCGGCTGTTCTGCGAGCCGGAGGCGGCGATGGTGCTCACCGCGCGCGGGCCGGAGCAGCAGTCCAAGGGGACCGACACGGTGAGCGCGTGGATCAACCTGTGCCTGGCGACCGGCCGTCCGGGCCGTCCCCTGTCCGGCTACGGCTGTCTGACCGGCCAGGGCAACGGGCAGGGCGGGCGCGAGCACGGTCAGAAGGCCGACCAGCTGCCCGGGTACCGCAGGCTGGACGACCCCCGGGCGCGGCGGCACGTGGCCGGGGTGTGGGGGGTGGACCCGGACAGCCTTCCGGGTCCCGGCCGCAGCGCGTACGAACTCCTCGACGCCCTCGGTTCGGATGTCCGGGCGCTGCTGCTGATGGGCTCCAACCCGGTGGTGTCCGCTCCGCGCGCGGCCCATGTCGAGGAGCGGCTGCGGTCGCTGGACTTCCTGGCCGTGGCCGACGTCGTGCTGTCGGAGACGGCGGAGCTGGCGGACGTCGTGCTGCCGGTGAGCCAGTGGGCGGAGGAGACGGGCACGACGACCAGTCTGGAGGGCCGGGTGCTGCTGCGCCGCCGGGCGGTGGCCCCGCCGCCGGGCGTCCGCAGCGACCTGGACGTCCTGCACGGGCTGGCCGGCCGGCTCGGCGTGGAGAAGGGCTTCCCGGCCGACCCGGAGGAGGTCTTCGAGGAGCTGCGGCGCGCCACCGCGGGCGGCCCGGCCGACTACTCGGGCATCACGTACCGCCGTCTGGCCGAGGAGAACGGCGTCTTCTGGCCGTGCCCGGAGGAACCGGCGGCCGGCGAGAGCGGGAGCACCCCCGCCGCCGGCCGCGCGCACCCCGGCACTCCCCGTCTCTTCCTCGACCGGTTCGCCACCCCCGACGGCCGTGCCCGCTTCGTTCCCGTCGCGCACCGGGCCGCCGCCGAGGAACCCGATGACGAGTACCCGTTGCTGCTGACCACGGGCCGGGTGGTGGCGCAGTACCAGTCGGGGGCGCAGACCCGGCGGGTGGCGGAGCTGAACGCGGCGGCGCCGGGGCCGTTCGTCGAACTGCATCCGCGGCTCGCGGCCCGGCTGGGCGCGGCCGACGGCGACCCGGTGGCGGTGGTCTCCCGCCGCGGCCGGGCCGTGGCGCCGGCGCGGATCACCGGTGCCATCCGCCCGGACACGGTGTTCATGCCCTTCCACTGGCCGGGCGAGGGCCGGGCCAACACCCTCACCAACCCGGCGCTGGACCCGACGTCCCGGATGCCGGAGTTCAAGACGTGCGCGGTGCGGGTGGAGGTCCTGGGTCCTGCCCGACCCTCCGCGCGGCGGACGGGAAGGGCCGGAGGGGCCTAGGGCCAGGGGAGCAGCGCGGTTCGGTCCTCCGGACGCGGTACGGGCGGGCCGGACTCGCGTAGGTTCGAAGGCATGTCCGACACCGAGCAGTACGACCTCGACGCCTATCTGGACCGCATCGGCTGGCAGGGCGAGCGGCGGGCCGGCCTGGACACGCTGCGGGGTGTCCACCTGGCGCACGCCCTGTCGCTGCCCTTCGAGAACCTGGACCCGCTGCGGGGTTCGGCTCCCTCCCTCGCGCCCGCCGACCTGATGGCCAAGATGATCCACGGCCGGCGCGGCGGCTACTGCTACGAGCACAACACCCTGCTGCGGCTGGCACTGGAGACGCTCGGCTTCGGGGTGACCCCGCTGGCCGCGCGGGTGACGGCGGGCGCGCAGACCCCGCAGAGCCGGCCGCGTACGCACGCGATGCTCCAGGTGGAGATCGAGGGCGACCCGCAGCCGTATCTGGCGGACGTCGGCTTCGGCGCGGCCGGCGCGCTGCTGCTGCCGGTGCCGCTGGTGACGGACACCGCGTTCGAGGGCGCCGGGCGCCGGCACCGGCTGGTGCGGCTGCCGCACCACGGGCCGCTGGAGCTGCTGGAGTTGCAGGCGTACGACACGGGGAGCGGGGAGTGGGCCGGCCAGTACGTGTTCACCCGGGAGCCGTTCGCCGCACCGGACTTCGAGGTGTTCAACTGGTTCGTCGGCACCCACCCGCGCTCCCCTTTCACCCGGCGCCCCTATCTCCAGCGGACCACCGCCGGGCGCCATCTCGCCCTGGACGGGGACCGGTTCACCGAGACCCTCGCGGACGGGACGGTGACCGGGCGCACGCTGACGGACGAGAGCGAGGCGCGCCGCGTGGTGGCGGAGGAGTTCGGCATCGAGGTGCCCGAGGGGGTGGCCCTGCTGGGCTGAGTCAGCGGCGGGAGAGCCAGTCGCCGCCCGCGATGCGCGTGCCGCCGTCGCGCAGCCGGGCGGCGACGCCGGGAGCGGCCAGATAGACCCAGGCCCGGACGGTGCCGCCGGCGGCGCGTACGACGTCCCGGGCGGTGCGCTCGTAGAGGTTGCGGGGGTCGCCCGGCACGTACTCCTCCAGCCGGTCCAGGGCGGCGAGGAGGTGCTCGTACGCCTCCGGCCGGGCGGTCACCACGTCCCCGCGCACGGTCTCGCCGGGCTCCTCGACGGCGTAGGGGTAGCCGGGGCCGGCGTACAGGACGGCCCCGGCGAGCTGTCCCGGTTCCTCGGCGAGGGTGCGGCCGCGCAGGTACAGGTCGTGGTTGGGCTCGCCGGGGCGGAGCGTGCCGTAGACGAAGAAGGGCAGGGGGCGGGCGTCCCCGCGCGGGTCCTCGGCGATCACGGAAACGATTCTGTACCCTCGCCGGCTCCCCACACATCTCCATGAAGAAGCTATGGACATGACATGTCATGCCCTCTTAAATCTCGGGACATCAGCGCCACCCCCACGTCCAGCCCGGCGCCTTCCCGAGGAGACAGATGAGCCGGATACGGCAGCACGTCCGAGGAACCCGCCGCACAGCCACCGCAGGCGTCGCCGTCACCACCGCGACCCTGCTGGCCGTCGGCCTCTCCCCCGCCGCCCACGCCGACGGCAGACCGACCCGGGCCACCGCGGTCGAGAACGCGGCCTCGGCACTCCTGGCCCACGCCACGGCCCTGGGCCTCACCGCCCCGCAGGACACCGGCGTCCGGGACGTGATCGTGGACAAGGACGGCACCCAGCACGTCCGCTACGACCGCACCTACCGCGGGCTCCCCGTCCTGGGCGGCGACTTCGTCGTCCACCTGGCCCCGGACGGCGGCTACCGCGGCGCCGACCGCGCCACCCGGCAGGCGATCTCCCTGCCCTCCGTCACCCCGCGGGTCTCCGGCCCCAAGGCCGCCGGCCTCGCGGTGGACGCGCTGCGCGCGGCCCACCTCGGCGCCACGCTGCGGCAGGTCAAGGCCAGGCCGGAGCTGGTGGTGGACGCCCTGCACGGCAGCCCGAAGCTGGCCTGGCGCACCAACGCCGTCGGCCTGGACTCGCTCGGCAACCCCGTCGCCCGGACCGTGCTGACCGACGCGCGCACCGGCGCGCGGATCGACGCCTGGGACAGCATCGAGACGGCCACCGGCGACGGCTCGTCGCTCTACAGCGGGACCGTGCCGCTGGAGACCACCCAGTCCGGGTCGTCGTACCAGCTCAAGGACCCCACGCGCGGCAACACCTACACCGGTGACGCGGAGAACAAGACCGACCTGTGCATCTTCGGCATCTGCTTCAGCCGGGCCCCCGCCACCCTGTTCACGGACGCCGACAACCACTGGGGTTCGGGCACCACCGCGGACCGCGCCTCGGCCGCCGTCGACGCCCAGTACGGCACGAACGAGACCTGGGACTACTACAAGAACGTCCACGGCCGTACCGGCATCGCCGGCGACGGCAAGGGCTCGTACAACCGCGTCCACTACGGCAACAACTACAACAACGCCTTCTGGGACGACAGTTGCTTCTGCATGACCTACGGCGACGGTGACGGGACCACCTTCGGGCCGCTGGTCGCCCTGGACGTCGCCGGGCACGAGATGTCCCACGGCGTGACGTCCAAGACGGCCGCGCTGACCTACTCCGGCGAGTCCGGCGGGCTGAACGAGGCCACCTCCGACATCCTCGGCACGATGGTCGAGTGGTACGCGAACAACTCCTCCGACGCCGGTGACTACCTCATCGGCGAGAAGATCGTGAAGCCCGGCTTCGGCAAGGCGGCCCTGCGCTTCATGGACAAGCCGTCCAAGGACGGCAACTCGGCGGACTACTGGAGCAGCTCGGTCGGGAACCTGGACGTCCACTACTCCTCCGGTGTCGCCAACCACTTCGCGTACCTGCTCGCGGAGGGCAGCGGCGCGAAGACCATCAACGGCGTGAGCTACGACTCGCCGACGTACAGCGGCTCCGCGGTCACCGGCATCGGCCGGGACAAGGTCGGCAAGATCTGGTACCGGGCGCTGACGGTCTACATGACCTCCTCCACGAACTACAAGGGGGCCAGGACCGCGACCCTCAGCGCGGCCAAGGACCTCTACGGCTCGGGCAGCGCCGAGTACAACGCGGTGGCCGCGGCGTGGAGCGCGGTCAACGTGACCTGACCTCGCCGGCGCCGTACGGCGGCCGTCCCGTGCCGACCGGGCCTGGACGGCCGCTGCGTCGTGCCCCGCTGCACGACGGTCCCGCTGCACGACGGTCCCGCTCCGCGACCGTCCCGCTCCGCGACGGCCCGGCGCCGGACCGCGGACCGCGGACCGCGAACGTCGGACTACGGACGGCACACTGCACACTGCACACGGCACACGGTGCGCGGCGGCACTGACGTCCCGTCACCCGTTCACCGCCGCCACCGCTCCATTCGTGTTCTTTTCATACCGCAGCCTCGCACTGCCCCCGGCCCCGCCCATGACCTGCCACGACGTCGCACCGGCTAGCCCGTGCGGGTGGCGCGGCCGACACCCGTTCATCGCATTCCTGACGCCTCCTCAGGAAGCGGACCGGCTCCGGAGCCACTTATCTCGGAAGGGCAGGGGCGCACCCCTGGACGAGTCGGACAAGCTCTGGGGAGCACCATGCGACGCACTGCCCGTCTGCTGGCCGGTACCGCGTTCGCCGTGGCCGCCACGGCACCCGCCCACGCCGCCGAGGCCGGACACCCGGCGGCTCGGCTCCACAGCGCGGGCGCGGTCGGCTCCCCCGCCGGCCGTCTCGACGTGTCCCCCTCCACCGTGACGCCCGGCGCCCAGGTCACGGTGAACACCGCCGCGTGCGGGGCCCCGGGCGCGGCGACCGGGGACGCGGGCGCGGTCGGCGCCGGCGTCTTCATGCTGGCGCCCGGCACGCACGAGGGAGAGGCGGTCGGCCGGTTCCGGGTGCCGCCGAGCGCACAGCCCGGGACGTACGAAATCGTCGCCCAGTGCGCGGAGGGCGACCGGCAGGTGACGGGCGACCTGGTGGTGGCATTGACCGCGGCTCACGAACAGGTGCAGCCGCGGGGAAGCGTGAAGACGGGGGTCGGCGGCGGACTCGGCACCGACCCCGTACAGACCGCGGCGGGCGTGGCGGCACTGGCCGTCGCCGCCGCGGGCGGTACCTGGCTCCTGCATCGCCGGGCGAGAGGCGACGGGATCTGACGGACACCCTCCGCTGTCCGTCCGCCGGTACCGCACGTCCCGCCCCCTCCGGGTCCGATGCCCCTCGCGGCCCGGAGGGGGAGGGGGCCTTCAGGGGATTCGCCTCCGGAGAGGGGTTCGTATGGGCAGGAGCGCCAGGACCGCCCGGCGCGTGCGAGGCGCCAAGGCCGCCAGGAGGGCGGGGCGCGGCCGGAGCGCCCGGCTCGGCGACACCGCCATAGCCGCCGTCACCGTCGTGGCCCTCGGCTCGGCCGTGTGGCTGCTCGGCGGCTCCGGCACCCACGCGCCACCGCAGCCGGCGGCCGCCGAGGGCCGCCCCGACCCGGCCGGTGAACGGCTCTCCGCACCCGCTCTCGCACCGTCCCCGCCGCTGCGCATCCGCATCCCCGCGATCCGGGTGAACGCGCCCCTCACGGGGCTGGCCCTGACCCCCTCCGGCAGCCTGGACGCGCCGCCCCCCGGGCAGAAGAACCTGGCCGGCTGGTACGAGGCCGGCACCACCCCCGGAGAGAGGGGCACCGCGATCGTCGCCGGCCATGTCGACAACACCGAGGGCCCCGCCGTCTTCTACAACCTGGGCGCGCTGAAGCGGGACGCCCGCGTCGAGGTGGACCGCCGGGACGGCACCGTGGCCGTGTTCACCGTGGACGCGGTGGAGGTGTACCCGGCCCGCGGCTTCCCCGACGACAAGGTGTACGGCGCGGCGCCCCGCCCCGAACTCCGCGTCATCACCTGCGGCGGGGGCTACTCGAAGGCCACCGGCTACCAGGGCAACGTGGTCGTCTTCGCCCATCTGACGGGGAGCCGCTGAGGCTCAGCGCGGCGCCGGTTCCCCGCCCAGCACGTGCTCCCTCCCCCACACCCCGAGCGGCGCCAGCGCCTCGTTCAGCCGGGTGCCGATCTCGGTCAGCGAGTACTCGACGCGGGGCGGCACCTCGGGGTACTCCTCGCGGTGCACGATGCCGTCGGCCTCCAGTTCGCGCAGCTGCGCCGCGAGCACCTTCTCCGTGACCCCCGGCAGCTGCCGGCGCAGCTCGCCGAAACGGTGGGTGCGCTCCCCCAGCGCCCACAGGATCGTCACCTTCCACTTGCCGTCGATGATGTCCATCGCCGCGTCCGTCCCGCAGACGTACGCCCCCGGCCGCCGACCCACCGGCATGCTGTTCCCCCTTCGACCTGGTCTCTTTCCCGCCGGTAACCACCCACTCGAAAGTACGTACTTCTGCGCGGGGGGTTTCCCGGGCGAGCCTAGTCGCCATGAACGACAACTCCCCTTCCCCCGCCACCCGCACCCCCCTGACCCTGCTCGGTACCGGCGCGATGGGCACCGCGCTCGGGCGGGCCTGGCTCGCCGCCGGGCATCCGCTGACCGTCTGGAACCGCACGCCCGAGCGGACCGCCGCGCTGACCGCCGAGGGCGCGGTGGCGGCCGGCAGCGCGGCGGAGGCGGTCGCCGCGAACCGGCTCGTGGTGACCTGTCTGCTGGACGACGCCTCGGTCGGCACCGCCCTGGAGGGCGCCGACCTCGCTGGCCGGGACCTGGTGAACCTCACCACCGGCACCCCCGCCGACGCCCGCGCGCGCTCCGCGTGGGCCGAGGAGCGCGGCGCCCGGTTCCTGGACGGCGGGATCATGGCCGTACCGCCGATGATCGGCGCGCCCGGTGCCTTCGTGCTCTACAGCGGCCGGCCGGAGGTGTTCCGGGAGCACCGGGACACGCTCGCCGGGCCGGCCGGCACCGAGTACGTCGGCGCCGACCCCGGCCTCGCCGCGCTGTACGACGTGGCCCTGCTGAGCGGGATGTACGGCATGTTCGCGGGCGTCACGCACGCCTTCGCGCTGCTGCGCGGCACGGACGTGCCGCCCAAGGACCTCGCCGCGCTGCTCGTGCCCTGGCTGAACGCGATGACCGGCATGGCGCACGGCACGGCCGAACGGCTGGCGTCCGGCGACTACACCACCGACGTGGTGTCGAACCTGGAGATGCAGGTCGCGGGCACCGACACCCTGCTGCGCACGGCCGCCGAACAGGGCGTGGACCCGCAACTGCTCTCCCCCTTCCTCGATCTGATGCGCCGACGGCTGGCCGACGGCCACGGCGCGGAGGACACCACGGGCCTGGTGGACCTGCTGCGGACCCGGTGACCGCCGGTCCGCCCGAAGCGGGGGCCGTTGTCGGCGGGGCGGGATAAGGTCCCTCGCAGCCGCCGCACATCGAGATCCGCAACGGGGGGGACCTGCCATGGGCAGCACCGACAGCAGCACGTACGAGGGGTTCACGGCCGAGGAGCGGGCCGCGCTGAAGGAGCACGCGCAGGAGCTGAGGACGGCGGCGCGCCGGAAGTCGCGCGCGGACAAGGCGGCGGAGGCGGAGCGGGACGTGCTCGCGAAGATCGCCGAGATGGGCGAGCCGGACCGGATCATGGCCGAGCGCGTCCACGCCGTCGTCACGGCCACCGCCCCGGCGCTCGCCCCCAAGCTCTGGTACGGCATGCCGGCCTACGCGCTGGACGGCAAGGTCGTCTGCTTCTTCCAGAGCGCGGAGAAGTTCAAGTCGCGCTACGCGACACTCGGTTTCAGCGACGCGGCGAAGCTGGACGAGGGCCCGATGTGGGCGAGCGCCTTCGCCCTGACCGAGGTGACGCCCGAGGTGGAAGCGCGGATCGCGGCCCTGGTCGGCCGGGCGGTGAACTGAGCCGCGCGGCCCGGGTCCCGCCCCTCACACTCCCCGCCCCGGCCCGCTGAGGGCAGCGTTCCCCATGGGAAACAGGGGTGATGCCGCCGGGTAACGAAGGGGCCGCACGCTCGGGGACATGACCTCGAATACGCGTGTGGTGGTGATCGGCGCCGGCCTCGCGGGCGTCCGGCTCGCCCGGCGGCTCGGCGAGCTGGGCACGCCCGCGCTGCTCGTCGGAGAGGAGGAGCACGCCCCGTACAACCGGGTGCTGCTCGCCGAGGTGCTCGCCGGCCGGTACGCCCCGGAGGTGATCACCCTTCCGTCGCCCGCCGGCCTGCTGCGCACCCGGGTCACCCGCATCGACCGGCCCGCCCGGACCGTCGCCTGCGCCGACGGCACCTCGATCGCCTACGACACGCTGGTGCTGGCCACCGGCTCCAACCCGGTGCTGCCCCCGCTGCGCGGGCTGTTCGGCCCGGACCACCGGCTGCCCGAGGGAGTCCACGCGTTCCGCACCATGGACGACTGCCTGGGGCTGGCCGCCGCGGTCCGGCCGGGGGTGCGCGCGGTCGTCGTCGGCGGCGGCCTGCTCGGCGTCTCCGCGGCCCGCGCGCTCGCCGTGCGCGGCGCCCAGGTGGTGCTCGCCCAGCAGGCCGAGCGGCTCATGGAGCGCCAGCTCGACCCGGACGCCTCCCGGCTGGTGCTGCGGCACCTCACCGACCTGGGCGTCGAGACGCACACCGAGTGCCGGGTGCGGGACGTGCGCTGCGCCGGGGGTGCGGTCCGCTCGGTGGAACTGGCCGACGGCTACGCCCTGGACGCCGACCTCGTGGTCCTCGCCTGCGGGGTACGGCCCCGCACGGGCCTCGCCGAGCAGGCGGGCCTCGCCGTCCACAAGGGCGTCCTCGTCGACGACGAGCTGCGCACCTCCGACCCGCGCATCCACGCCGTCGGCGACTGCGCCCAGCACGACGGCACCGTCTACGGCCTGGCCGCCCCCGCGCTGGAACAGGCCGACGCTCTCGCCGAGTTGCTCGCGGGCGACACGGACACCCGCTACCGCGGCACCCGGTCCCTGACCCGGCTGACCCTCACCGGTCCCGACTCCCCCTTCGATCTCGCCGCGTTCGGCGAGACCGAGGCGCGCCCCGGCGACGACGTCGTCCGGCTCGCCGACGCCACCCGGGGCACCTACCGCAAGGTCGTCGTCCGTGACGACCGCCTGGTCGGCGGGGTCCTCGTCGGTGAACTCGGCACCGTCGGCACGCTCGCCCGGGCCTGGGAGGGAGCAGAGCCGCTCCCCGGTGACGGCCCCCTGCTCCACCTGCTCACCAACGATGGAGGCTCCTGAATGACCGCCACCCCGGGGGCCACCCCCACGATCGTGCTCGTCGGCCACGGCATGGTCGGCCAGCGCTTCCTCGAAGCGCTCGCCGAGCGCGGCCTGACCGCCACGCACCGCGTGGTCGTCCTCTGCGAGGAGCCGCGTCCGGCCTACGACCGCGTGCAGCTCACCTCGTACTTCTCGGGCCGGACCCCCGAGGACCTCTCTTTGACGGACATGGAGTTCATCAAGGAGCACGGCATCGAGCTGTACGTCGGCGACCCGGCGGAGAGCGTCGACCGTGCGTCCAGGACGGTGACGGCCCGCTCCGGGCAGGCGTTCGGGTACGACACCCTCGTCCTCGCCACGGGTTCCTTCCCCTTCGTGCCTCCCGTCCCCCACAAGGACGCCGAGGGCTGCTTCGTCTACCGCACGATCGAGGACCTGCTGGCGATCGAGGAGTACGCGAAGAGCAGGGCCCGGGTCGGTGCCGTGGTCGGCGGCGGCCTGCTCGGGCTGGAGGCGGCCGGCGCGCTGAAGGGTCTCGGGCTCGACGCCCACATCGTGGAGTTCGCGCCCCGGCTGATGCCCGTCCAGGTCGACGAGGGCGGCGGCGCCGCGCTCCTGCGCACCATCGAGGGCATGGGCCTGAGCGTCCACACCGGCGTGGGCACGCAGGAGATCGTCGTCGGCGAGGACGGTGCCGTCACCGGCATGAAGCTGTCCGACGGTTCCGAACTGGCCGTGGACATGGTGGTGTTCAGCGCCGGTGTCCGCCCGCGCGACCAGCTGGCCCGCGACTGCGGCCTGACGGTGGGCGAGCGCGGCGGCATCACCGTCGACGAACGGTGCCGCACGGTCACCGACCCGCACGTGTTCGCGATCGGCGAGTGCGCGCTGGCCTCCGACGGCCGGGTCTACGGCCTGGTCGCACCCGGCTACGAGCAGGCGCAGACGGCGGCGGCCGCCATCGCCGCCGACGAGGCCGACCCGTTGACGTTCACCGGCGCCGACCTGTCCACCAAGCTGAAGCTGCTCGGCGTGGACGTGGCGTCCTTCGGCGACGCGCACGGCACCGCCGAGGACTGCCTGGACGTCGTCTACTCCGACTCCCGCGCGGGCCTGTACAAGAAGCTGGTCATCGGCCGGGACGGCACGCTGCTCGGCGGCGTGCTGGTCGGCGACGCGGAGGCGTACGGCACTCTGCGCGCGCTCACCGGTTCGGTGCCCCCCGTCTCCCCCGAGTCGCTCGTCCTGCCCGCCGGAGCGGGCTCGGGGGCCCAGCTCGGCCCGTCCGCCCTGCCGGACGAGGCGGTCATCTGCTCCTGCCACAACGTCAGCAAGGGCACCATCCGCGGCGCGGTCACCGAGCACCGGTGCACCACCGTGCCCGAGGTGAAGAAGTGCACCAAGGCCGGCACCGGCTGCGGCAGCTGCGTGAAGGTGCTCGGCCAGCTGGTCACCGCCGAGCTGGAGGCGTCCGGCGTCGAGGTCGACAAGGGCCTGTGCGGGTGCTTCGCGCAGACCCGCGAGGAGCTGTACGAGATCGTCCACGCCCTGCGCGTCTCCTCGTACCGGGAGCTGCTGGACCGGCACGGCCGGGAGGGCGCCCGGGGCGGGGACGGCTGCGAGGTGTGCAAGCCGGCCGTGGCCTCGGTCATCGCCTCCCTCGCCCCGACGATCGGCGCGAGCGGCTACGTCCTGGACGGGGAGCAGGCGGCCCTCCAGGACACCAACGACCACTTCCTCGCCAACCTGCAGAAGAACGGCTCGTACTCGGTCGTGCCCCGTATCCCCGGCGGGGAGATCGCACCCGAGAAGCTCATCGTGATCGGTGAGATCGCCCGGGACTTCGGCCTCTACACGAAGATCACCGGCGGTCAGCGGATCGACATGTTCGGCGCCCGGGTGGAACAGCTCCCGCTGATCTGGGCACGGCTGGTGGACGCGGGCTTCGAGTCCGGGCACGCGTACGGCAAGTCGCTGCGCACGGTGAAGTCCTGTGTGGGCCAGACCTGGTGCCGCTACGGCGTCCAGGACTCGGTCCGCATGGCGATCGACCTGGAGCTGCGCTACCGGGGGCTCAGGTCCCCGCACAAGCTCAAGTCCGCCGTCTCCGGCTGTGCCCGTGAGTGCGCGGAGGCCCAGTCGAAGGACTTCGGCGTCATCGCCACCTCCAGCGGCTGGAACCTGTACGTCGGCGGCAACGGCGGCGCGACCCCGCGCCACGCGGACCTCCTCGCCCAGGACCTCTCCGACGCCGAGCTGATCCGGCTGATCGACCGCTTCCTGATGTTCTACATCCGCACCGCGGACCGGCTGGAGCGCACCTCGACCTGGCTGGAGCGGATCCCGGGCGGCCTGGAGCATGTGCGGGACGTGGTGGTGGACGACTCGCTCGGCATCTGCGCGGAGCTGGAGGAACTGATGGCGGCCCACGTCGCGCACTACCGGGACGAGTGGGCCGAGACGGTCAACGACCCCGAGCGGCTCGCCCGGTTCGTGTCCTTCGTGAACGCGCCGGACACCCCGGACCCGGTCGTCTCCTTCGTCCCCGAGCGCGACCAGATGAAGCCCGACCTGCCGTTGCTCGCCATCGGCCGCCGCCCCCTGGAAGACGCACTGGAAGGAAGCGCCCAGCGATGACCCTGGCACCCGAGACGACCGGCCTCAAGCTCCAGCTCCAGCTGGAGGAGGACTGGTTCACGGTCTGCGACCTGCACTTGCTGGCCCCCGGCCGGGGGGTCGCCGCCCTGCTGCCGGACGGCCGCCAGGTGGCCCTGTTCCGGGACCGGGAGGACCGGCTGTACGGCATCGGCAACCTCGACCCGTTCACCGGCGCGGCGGTCCTCTCCCGCGGCCTGACCGGCACCCACCAGGGCCGCCCGTTCGTGGCGTCCCCGCTGCTCAAGCAGCGCTTCGACCTGGAGACCGGGCAGTGCCTGGACGACGAGGCGGTGCGCGTGGAGACGTACGAGGTACGGGCGCGGTAGCGGTGGCCCGCGGGCCGGGCCGGCGGCGTGCCCGGGTCGCCTCCCGGGCATGGGACCGCCCGGCGTCCCGGCACCCGGGTCGCGTCCGTGCGCGGGACGAGCCGGCGCCCCGGCACTGAGTTCGCGTCCGTGCGCGGGACCACCCGGTGCCCCGGCGCTCAGCTCGCGTCCGTGCGCAGGACCACCCGGCGTCCCCGCAGCTCGCCCTTCTCCATCCGGGTGTGTGCCGCGGCGGCGGCGCTCAGCGGGAGCACGTCGACGCTCCGGGGGCGCAGCAGGCCCTGTGCCAGCAGGTCGTTGACGGCGGCGGCGGCCTCGGCGAGTTCACCGGTCGTCGCGTGCGAGATGACGAACCCCACGACGGAGCGGTCGTTCATGTACAGCGGGCCGGCGGGCAGCACGGGCCGGGTGCCCGCCCCGGCCATCAGCACCAGCCGGCCGCGGCGGGCGAGCAGGCCGACCGCGGTCTCCAGGTCGTTGACGCCCGCCGTGTCCAGGTACAGGTCGGCCCCGGCCGGTGCCGCCCGGCGCAGCCTCCCGGTCAGTTCCGGGTCCCGGTAGTCGAACACCTCCGTCGCGCCCGACTCGGCGCAGTACCCGGCGTCCCGTGCGGCCGCCGTGGCGAGGACCCGGGCCCCCGCCCGTGCCGCGAAGGCCACCAGGGCGCTGCCGACATTGCCCGCGGCGCCCGCCACCAGCACGGTCTCGCCGAGGCGGAGGCGGCCGTGGACGAACAGCGCGAGGTACGCGGTGGCGGCCGGGTGCAGCGCCGCCGCGGCGAGGTCCGGGTCGACCCCGTCGGGCAGGGGGTAGAGCCGGTCGGCCGCGACCACGGCCTGTGCGGCGGCCGCGCCCTGCCGCCCCTCGTGCCCGAGGCTGTTGCACCACACCCGGTCCCCGGCCCGGAAACCGGTGACGCCCGGCCCCGTCTCCGTAACCGTGCCCACCAGGTCTCGGCCGATGACGAACGGGAAGGCCAGCGCCGTGCGGAACACGCCCGACCGGACGAAGGTGTCCACGGGGTTCACGGCCGTGGCGAGCACGTCCACCAGGACGTCGGTCGGGCCGGGCCGGGGCGCGGGCAGCTCGCCGTACCGGATGACGTCCGGAGAACCCAGCTCCTGGATGTACGCGGCCCACATGGCATCCCATGCTCCCACCGGCGGCCGGAGCGCGCGCGGCCGACGCACCCACCGACCTTTCTTGACCGATCGGTCTGATAAACCTAGGCTGCACGCATGGCCAGGACCAAGGAATTCGACCCGGACGCCGCACTCCAGGCAGCCCTGGAGCTGTTCTGGCGGCGCGGCTACGAGGCGACGTCGATGGCCGACCTGGTGGAGCACCTGGGCATCGGCAGGGCGAGCCTGTACGCCACCTTCGGCAGCAAGCACGAGCTGTACCTGAAGGCGCTGGACCGGTACGGGCAGGCACAGAACCCGCGGCTGACCCGCGAGCTGTCCGGGCCGGGCCCGGCACTGCCGGCGGTGCGCGAGCTGGTCCGGCGGTTCGCCGCCGAGGCCACCGCCGAGGCGACCCGGGACCAGGGCTGCCTGGTCACCAACACGGCGGTCGAACTGGCCCCGCACGACCGGGACGTCACGCGCCGGGTGGAGCACAGCTGGGACACCCTGGAGACGCTGCTGCACTCCGCGCTCGTGCGCGCCCGGGCCCAGGGCGAGCTGGCCGGGGACCGCGATCCGCAGGCCCTCGCACGGATGCTCCTGGTGCTGCTCCAGGGCCTGCGGGTGGTCGGCAGGGCCTCCGCCGACCCGGCCAGGGCCCGGGACGCCGCGGAAGCGGCCCTCACCCTGCTGGACTGAACCGCGCTGGACCGAACCGCGCGCCCGGGACCGGGCGCGCCTTTTCCCGCCCTGATAATGAACCGATCGGTCAAGAAAAAGGGGAGATCATGACCATCGCACCGACCACGCGCGCCCGCTTCTCCGGCCGGACGGCCCTCGTCACCGGCGCCGGCTCCGGCATCGGCCGCGGGGTGGCCCTCGCCCTCGCCGGGGAGGGCGCCCAGGTCGTCGTCGCCGGCCGGCGCCGCGAGCCGCTCGACGAGACCGTGGCGCTGATCGAGCGCGAGGGCGGCAAGGCACTCGCCGTCACCGCCGACGTGTCCCGCGCCGAGGACCTGCGGGCCCTGGTGGCCGCCGCCGTGGACCGGTTCGGCTCCCTGGACGTGGCCGTGAACAACGCGGGCGTGCTGGAGGGCCGGGGGCGCTCCGTGGGCGACCTGGCCGAGGAGGACTGGCGCCGGATGCTGGACATCAACGTCACCGGTGTCTTCCTCGCCCTCCAGGCCCAGATCGCCCACATGCGCACCCAGCCCGACGGCGGCGCCATCGTCAACATCGCCTCCCGGATCGGCGTGCACAGCCGGCTGCCCGGCACCGCCGGCTACGCGGTCAGCAAGGCGGCCGTGTCGGTCCTCACCCGCGGCGCCGCCCTGGACCACATCGCCGACGGGGTGCGCATCAACGCCGTCAGCCCCGGCCCCACCGCCACGGACATGTCCTTCAGGCAGGGCGAGACGGAGACCGGCCGGGCCGCGCGCATGCGCACCGAGGTGCCGCTCGGCCGGGTCTCCACCGTCGAGGAGGTGGCCGCCGCGGTGCTCTATCTGGCCTCGGACGACGCGGCCTCGGTGGTCGGCGCCGACCTGGTGATCGACGGCGGTTCCACGGCCTGAGCCGGATCAGTCGATCCCGGACCGCTCGGCCCCGGCCACGATCCACCGCTGGAAGCACAGGAACACCAGCAGCAGCGGCAGGATCGACACGGCCGCCGCCAGGAACAGCTCGTGCAGCCGTACGACCTGGGCGGTGGTGAACGAGGACAGGGCCACCTGCACCGTCCAGGCGCGCCGGTCCTGTCCGATCACCAGCGGCCACAGGAAGGAGTTCCACGCCCCGAGGAACACGATGGTCCCGACGGCCGCGAACACCGGACGGGCGCCCGGTACGACGACGAGCCAGTACGTCCGCCAGTACCCCAGCCCGTCCACCTGCGCGGCGTCCTCCAGCTCCCGCGGGAAGCCGAGGAAGTACTGCCGGAAGACGAAGCAGGCGAACGCGGAGAACAGGGTGGGGACGATCAGCCCGCGCAGCGTGGAGATCCAGCCCAGCGACGACACCAGCACGAAGCTCGGGACGAAGGTGACGGCCGCCGGGACCAGCAGGGTGCCGAGGATGCCGTAGAAGACCTTGTTCGCGTGCCGGTAGGGGATGCGGGCGAGGCCGTAGCCGGCCAGGGAGGCCAGGAGCAGGGTGCCCAGCGTGGTCGCGACGGCGATCAGCGCGGAGTTGAGCAGCGACCGGGCGAACGGCACGGAGGGGTCGCCGAACAGCTCCCGGACGTTCCCCCACCGCAGCTCGGCCGGGAAGAAGGTCCACTCGGGCGAGGTGATGTCCCGCTCACTGGCCAGCCCGTTGCGCACGAGCAGATAGAAGGGGATCAGGAAGAGCAGGGCGAGCGCGATCAGCAGGACCAGGCGCAGCGCCCGCCCGGCCCGCACCAGGGCGTCATCCATCGCCGTCCGTCCTTCCCAGCCGCAGCCAGCGCGCCTGCCCCACCGTGACGACCACGACGACCAGCGCGAGGATCACCGCGCCCGCGCTGCCGAGGCCCAGGTTCTGCCCCTGCCCGAGCGCGACGTAGTAGAGGTAGACCAGCGGCGGCCGGGCGTACGGCGGATAGCCTCTGGCGTCGGACAGCAGGTTGTAGAACTCGTCGAAGGCCTGGAAGGCGTTGACGACGAGCAGCAGCACCACCGCGACCGAGGTGGCCCGCAGCTGGGGCAGGGTGATGTGGCGCAGCACCGTCCAGCCGGGCCGGGCCCCGTCCACGGCCGCCGCCTCGTACAGCACCGGGTCGATGCGCTGGAGCCCCGCGAGGAAGAGAATCATGTAGAACCCGGCCTGGAGCCACAGCCGTACGGTCACGAGGACCAGCCAGTACCAGGGCGGATCGGGGGTGGACAGCCAGGCGACGGGATCGCCGCCGAACCACCCCAGCACGGTGTTCGCCAGCCCGAACCGCACCCCGCTGAACAGGGACATCTTCCAGATGAGCGCCGCCACGACATAGCTGCACGCGGCCGGCAGGAAGAACACGGACCGGAAGAAGGCGCGGACGCGCCGGACCCGGTTCACCATCAGGGCGAGGGAGAGGGAGAACACGTAGGTGACGGGCACGATGAAGGCGGTGAAGACCAGGAACGTCTTCAGGCTGTCCGTGAACGCGTCGTCCCGCAGCATCGCCGTGTAGTTGCCGAGGCCGACGAAGTGTGTGGGCGTGACGGTGTTGTGCGCGTCGAAGAAGCTCAGGCCCACGCTCCACAGCAGCGGAACGTACGTGAACAGCGCGAGCCCGAGCGCGAACGGCCCGACGAACACCCAGAACCACAGGGCCCGGCGCCGCCTCACGGCGTCTTCTTCGCGTTCTTCACCCGGTCGAGTTCGGCCGACACCTTCCGGACGACGGTCCGCAGTTCCCGCTCCGGACTCGCCCCGTTCCTGATGATCCGGCTGAGCGCGTCCTGGTAGGCGGTCTGGCTCGCCGGGGTCCACAGCAGCGGCTGGGCGTAGCCGTGGTCGGTGGTGAAGCGGACCACGTCGGCGGCCGGCCCCTGCCTCAGCTTCGTGGCCTTCCGGGCGAGGGAGAGCCGGGCCGGGATGTGGAACCCGTACGACAGCGCGAAGTCCTCCTGGTAGTCGGTGCGGTCGACCCACAGCCACTTCACGTACGCCTTGGCGGCCTCCTGGTGCGTGCTGCGGGCGCTGACCGCCGCGCCGTAGGCGCCGACGGGCACGGAGGGCCGGCCGTGGCCGCCGTCCGCGGGGAAGGGGAGCACGCCGAAGTCGTCGCCGAGTTCCTTGCGCACCTGGGGCAGCGCCCACAGCCCGGACCACTGCATGGCCGTCAGCCCCTGGAGGAAGGCGGAGGGGTCCGACCAGTCGGAGGGCGCGCCGAGGAGCAGGGACTTGTCGGCGTACAGCTGGTGCAGCTTGCCGAGGGTGCGGGCGGCCGCGGGGTCGTCGAAGCCGGCCTTGCCGTCGTCGGTGACGAGCTGGAGTCCGGCCGCGTACAGGGGTGTTCCGCCGAGCACCCCGGCACCCCCGTCGTTGCCGAGGAAGAGCCCCTTGACCTTGTCGCCGGTCAGCTCGCGGGCGGCGTCGACCAGGGCGTCCAGGGTGGTGGGCGGCTCGACACCGGCGTCCCCGAGCAGGCTCTTGCGGTAGTAGAGCAGCTGCGTGTCGACGACCTGGGGAATGCCCCAGACCCTCCCGTCGTACGTCTTGGGGGTGAGCACGGCCGGACTGAAGTCGTCCTTCACCCCCTCCAGCAGCTCGGTGAGGTCGAGGACCTGTCCGCCCTGGATCTGGTCGAGCGTGGGCCCGTTGACCTCGAAGACGTCGGGCCCGGAGTCGGTGAGCAGCGCGGCGGCGGTCTGCTGGTCGTAGTTCCCCGGCCGCCACTGGACCGTGACGCGTGCCTCGCGGAAGGCGGCGGCGTAGCGCTGCACGGCCCGCTCGGTGCCGGCCTCGCCGTACTGGTGGTACCACTGCGACAGCCCTGGCCCCGAACCGCCGCCCTCGCGACCGGTGTTGGACCCGCATGCCGTGAGCAGCCCGGCGCCCGCACCGGCGACCAGCAGCGTCCTGCGGCTGAAACTCCCCATCGTGTGCCCCCTGACGGTCGTCATCGATGCACGGCCCAACGATCAACCATGCGCGACGATTACGAAAGGGGCGTTGCGGCCGTATGTCGGCCGCCGAAGCCCGCGGCCGGGCAAGTGCGGGCCGGCCCCGCGAACGGTACGCGCTCCCCGCCCCCGGCCCCCGCCTCGTCGCCGGTCACCGGGACACCCCTGGAGCGGGGAGCGGCCCGCATCAGCTGGGCCTTCCCATACCCGGAATGACTTCCGGCCATTTGCGCAGCTCACTGAGCGTCTTCGTCAGCCCGAGCACCGCCTCGTCCGCCTGCTGCCGGCTCAGCGCGTACTCCATGCCGGCCGAGTCCGCCCGCGTCTGGAGTTCGTTGAGTACGTCGCCGACCTCCGTCGCCCCGTCCACCAGGGCGTTGATCTGCGTCGCCAGCTCCCGCACGAGACGCTCGGCCGCCTGGGCGTCCGTCTCCTCCGGGGCATGGGCGGCGGCCACCGTGGCTTCGCCGGCCGCGTCCGCGGACACGGCGAAGGCCTCCAGCGTCACCCCCCTCGCGCCGATGCCGTGTCCGACCGCCCGGGCGCGTTCGAGGCCGCGCCGGGTGTAGGGGCGGGTGCCGGTCTCCTTGGGGAACGTCCGGTTGAACCAGGCGCGGCTGGCCGCTCCGTCCAGCACTTCGCCCGTGAGGGAGATCTTCCGGGGGGTCCTGCCCTCGTCCATGGCGAGGGCCAGCTCGCGCAGCAGGGGTACCGCGGCCGTCGGGTTGTTCCGCAGGGCGTTGAGGTTGTTCTTCACCGTGCGCCGGACGCGCTCCGCCTCCACCCCCTCCTCGTCCACGGTCTTCTGGCCTTGGAGCGACCCCCGGTCGGCGTCGATGATGTTGTAGGACGCGAGCCAGTGCGCGGCCCGGAACGTGACGAGCTCTTCGAAGGCCGCGGGGTCCCGCTCCGCATCGGCCAGAAGGTCCTCCAGTGGGCGTTCCGAGGGTGCGAAACCCGCCTTCGCGTCGCTCAGGGAGAAGACTTCGGCGATGCGCGGATTCCATGGCGCGGGGTAGCTCTCGGACGTCAGCGCGGACCATGCGCGTGCCCTCCGGTTGGCCTCGCGGGAGGAGAGCTGGGACGGCGGCCCCTCGCTGAGGGCCCGCCGGATGATCTCCCGCTTGCGCTGGTCCACGGGGAACAGCTCCCGGAGCAGACGCATCGACCGCAGATCGCGCAGGGCCGAGATCGAGGCGTTGTCCGGCACGCCGGGCAGTTCGGTCACCGGAGCCGCCCCGGAGAGGACGTCCGCCGTCGTCTCGTCCAGCACCCCCTGGGCGACATAGGCGCCGAGCACGCTGCGGCCCAGAGCCCGGCCCTGGTCGTTGGGCGTGAATTCGAGGGGCGGGTGGACGTGGTCACGGCGGTTGCTCACCTGGACGATGCGGAACAGCCGCATGGGCGTGGGGCTGCCCACGACCAGCTGGGCCTCCACCTCGGCGATCAGACGGGCGCGGTGGGCCCGCGCCTGCGGATCGGGCTTGTCCTGCACGGCCGCGTGCTCGGCGTTGAGGTGCTCTCCGAGAGCCTTGAGCCAGTAGCCGGGGTTGACGGCCACGCCGTCACCCTCGACGCCCAGCTTCTTGAAGGGGACACCGGTCAACACCTCGGCGGAGGTGACGTCGAAAATCTCCTGCCGGCGTCGCGTGCGGTTGTTTCCCCGCACCGCCATCCAGCCCCAGTACGCGGCGGGACGGCCGGGGCTGCCGTCGGAGACGTCGCCGGTCTCCTCGTCGATACGGAAGTGGTGCGCCACCAGCATGCAGGGCTCGTGCTGTCCGTTCAGGACGAGATCCTCGCCCAGGTTGTACGTGCGATGACCGTCACGGTTGTCGAGTTCGGCCGCCGCCTGTTCGACATTGCCCAGCAGACGGTTCAGGTTGTCCACACGGCTCTCCAGTGCCGAGAAGACCTTCTCCTGCCCGTCCTCCGTGGTCCGCGTCCACGGAACCACACGGGTGAGGGAGCGCCGGCCGCCGGCCGTGGGATCGGCGGCCGAGTGCCAGGCCGAACTGATTCGCTCGTTGTGCTCCCAGACGATGCCGCCCACCCCGTTCATGCGGACGTCGAGGATCACCATGTCACCGGCCTCGGTGGAGACCGTGCGCAGCCGGTTGCCCTTGAGGCGACGGCGGCCGGCGGCATCGGCCTCCGTCAGCGCGTCCTTGGGCCGGACGATGAAGGGGGCGACGTTCTCCAGTGCGTCTCGCGGCACGTTGACCCCGGGCGCCGACATCACCGCGTCGACCCACTTCTCCTGCCACTCCTGCGGCGCGGGGACGGGGAACGGGCTGGCCGGAACGGATTCGGACATGAGGGACGACCTCTCGGATGGCGGGTGCGGCGAACGTCCTGGGCCGGGCGGCTCCGGTGCCGTCAGGACAGGAGTCCGGAGAAGATCGAGGAGACACCTGTCCGGATCCACTGGGCGATGCGGTCGTTGCGCTGTCGCCGCTCCACCTCGTCCAGGCGTCGTTCGAGCGCGCTCAGGCGCTTCGCACAGTCGTGTGCGTGCTCTTCGGACGAGGAGCTGTTCTCCATGTTCGGCAAGGTGCCCATGACGGTTCCCTGATGTCCCGCGGTGCGACGGCGCCGCTGCTCGGTCCACCGCCGCCCGGCGGGCGGCGGAGTGGAGGTAGCAGGTGCCCCGCGAGGGGATCGTTGCCGTCACGGCGACCGTGATCCGCCCGGACGGCGGCAGCCGGTGCGATGACCGCCTTCCGGTCGGCTCCCCCGTCGTTCCGGTGCGCGTGGCGTTCACCGACCGCCAGCGGCACATGAGGAAACGGGTCCCCCGGTGAAGTCCGGTACGACCGACGGGAGTTCCGGCCGGCATGGGCGAGCTCCGTGATCCACTCTGGACCCGCGACAACGGCCGGACCAGGCGCTGATCGAAACCGATCACGATCCGCCGGACAGCTGGCCGCTTCACCGCTGACTGCGCTCATTGTGGGCCGACTCGTATCACATATGAACTATCGATAAGCCGGGTTCCGTATGGTTCGGACGCACGCAAAGGGGCGGCATCCCCCGCACAGGGATGCCGCCCCTCTCTTTCGTGCGCCGGGGCCGCCGTCGATCGGTGAGGGTCGGGGACCGTCGGCGGCTCCGGGGTCGGGTGGCCCGGCAGGGCCTAGCGGTGGTCGCTGCCCGCCGACGTCGTGGCCGCGCGGCCCGCCTCCAGCCGGGCGACCGGGATGCGGAACGGGGAGCAGGAGACGTAGTCCAGTCCCACCTCGTGGAAGAAGTGGACCGACTCCGGGTCGCCGCCGTGCTCGCCGCAGACGCCGAGCTTCAGGTCGGGGCGGGTCCGGCGGCCCGCTTCCGCGGCCGCCCTCACCAGGGAGCCGACGCCGTCCTTGTCGATCGTCTCGAAGGGCGACACGCCGAAGATGCCCTTCTCCAGGTACGCCGTGAAGAACGAGGCCTCCACGTCGTCGCGGCTGAAGCCCCAGACCGTCTGGGTCAGGTCGTTCGTGCCGAAGGAGAAGAACTCCGCCGCCTCCGCGATCTGGCCGGCCGTGAGGGCGGCGCGCGGCAGCTCGATCATCGTGCCGATCGCCAGCTTGAGCGACGTACCGGTGGCCGCCTCGACCTCGGCGACGACCTGGTCCGCCTCCTCGCGGACGATCTCCAGCTCCTGGACCGTGCCCACGAGCGGGATCATGATCTCGGCACGCGGGTCGCCCTTGGCCGACTTGCGCTCCGCCGCCGCCTCCGCGATCGCGCGGACCTGCATCGTGAACAGGCCGGGGATGACCAGGCCGAGGCGGACACCGCGCAGGCCCAGCATCGGGTTCTGCTCGTGCAGCCGGTGCACCGCCTGGAGCAGACGCAGCTCGTTCTCGTGCGGCTCCTGCCGGGACTCGGCCAGCGCCACGCGGACCGACAGCTCCGTGATGTCGGGCAGGAACTCGTGCAGCGGCGGGTCGAGGAGGCGGATGGTGACCGGCAGGCCGTCCATCGCCTCGAACAGCTCGACGAAGTCCTTCTTCTGGAGCGGCAGCAGCTCCCGCAGGGCGGCCTCGCGCTCCACCTCGGTGTCGGCGAGGATCAGCTTCTCGACCATCTCACGGCGCTCGCCGAGGAACATGTGCTCCGTGCGGCACAGGCCGATGCCCTGGGCACCGAAGCGACGGGCGCGCAGCGCGTCCTCGGCGTTGTCCGCGTTGGCCCGCACCCGCAGCCGGCGCTTGCGGTCGGCGAAGGCCATCATGCGGTGGACCGCCTCGACCAGCTCGTCGGCGTCGTCGGCACCGGGGTGCATCCGGCCCTCGAAGTACTCCACCACGGGGGACGGGACGACCGGGACCTCGCCCAGGTAGACCTTGCCCGACGAGCCGTCGATGGAGATGAGGTCGCCCTCCTCCACGACGTGTCCGCCGGGGACCGTCATACGGCGGCGCTTGGTGTCGACCTCCAGCTCCTCGGCGCCGCAGACACAGGTCTTGCCCATGCCCCGGGCGACCACGGCCGCGTGGGAGGTCTTGCCGCCGCGCGAGGTGAGGATGCCCTCGGCCGCGATCATGCCGTCCAGGTCGTCGGGGTTGGTCTCCCGGCGGACCAGGATCACCTTCTCGCCCGAGCGGGACCACTTCACGGCCGTGTACGAGTCGAAGACCGCCTTGCCGACCGCCGCGCCCGGCGAGGCCGCGATGCCCCGGCCGACCTGCTCGGTCTTGGCGCTGTCGTCGAAGCGCGGGAACATCAGCTGGGCCAGCTGGGCGCCGGTGACGCGCTGGAGGGCCTCCGTCTCGTCGATCAGGCCCTGGTCGACGAGCTGGGTCGCGATGCGGAAGGCCGCGCCCGCGGTGCGCTTGCCGACCCGGGTCTGGAGCATCCACAGCTGACCGCGCTCGATCGTGAACTCGATGTCGCAGAGGTCCTTGTAGTGGTTCTCCAGCGTCTCCATGATCTGCATCAGCTGGTCGTACGACTTCTTGTCGATCTGCTCCAGCTCCGCCAGCGGGACCGTGTTGCGGATGCCCGCCACCACGTCCTCGCCCTGCGCGTTCTGGAGGTAGTCGCCGTAGACGCCCTGGTGGCCGGAGGCGGGGTCACGGGTGAAGGCGACGCCGGTGCCGGAGTCGGGGCCGAGGTTGCCGAAGACCATCGAGCAGACGTTGACGGCCGTGCCCAGGTCGTGCGGGATGCGCTCCTGACGGCGGTACAGCTTGGCGCGGTCGCCGTTCCAGGAGTCGAAGACCGCCTTGATGGCGAGGTCCATCTGCTCGCGCGGGTCCTGCGGGAAGTCCCGGCCGGCCTCCTTCTTGACGACCTTCTTGAAGGTGGTGACCAGCTTCTTCAGGTCCGCGGCCTCCAGGTCGGTGTCGACCGTGACCTTCTTGGCGGCCTTGGCCTTGTCGAGGGCCTCCTCGAACAGCTCGCCGTCGACGCCGAGGACGGTCTTGCCGAACATCTGGATGAGGCGGCGGTAGGAGTCCCAGGCGAACCGCTCGTCGCCGGCCTGCTGGGCCAGTCCCTGCACCGACTTGTCCGACAGGCCGATGTTCAGGACCGTGTCCATCATGCCGGGCATGGAGAACTTGGCGCCGGAGCGGACGGAGACCAGCAGCGGGTCGTCGGCCTGGCCGAGCTTCTTGCCCATCTTCGCCTCGAGGGCGTCGAGGTGCGCACTCACCTCGTCACGCAGTGCCGCGGGCTCGTCACCGCTCTCCAGGTAGACCTTGCAGGCCTCCGTGGTGATGGTGAAACCGGGAGGGACCGGAAGACCGAGGTTGGTCATCTCGGCGAGATTGGCGCCCTTGCCGCCGAGCAGGTCCTTGAGGTCCTTGTTGCCCTCGGTGAAGTCGTAAACGAACTTCGCTACGTGGGGTTCTTTGTTTTCCGACACGGGTCTCGACTCCTTGAGGCCACGGTGGCTGCCCTGACGGCGAGGAACATACCCAGATCGAAGGTTCCTGGGTACGTCTACTTGCGCGTCATGCGCCTGTAACCACCCGTCCGCCAGCGGATCGAAAGTCAAAGCTTGGCAAGGGATGACGCGGTTATGTGTTCACTACTTGAACACAACAGTCCTCATGGACACGCTTTTCCGCTCAGGTGAGCGGGGCTCCTGCGCATCTGATTTCGATCGATGAACGATCAAGGGGTGGCACCGAGTGCCACCCCTTGGAGAAGTGCAGTCGCGCATGATCCGCTCATCTGAGCGCTACCCCTATCAAGGGTGGCGAGAATCACGCTGCCACAGCGCGCCGGATTTCACCATGCGGACCCCTGTCCGAGACCGAAACAGTCACGTCACACACCCAGCGCCCGCAGTCGCTCCTCCACCCGCTCCGGGGCGTACAGGTGCTCCACCACCAGCGCCCCGGCGCCGATCAGGGCCGCCCGCTCGCCGATCCGCGAGGTGACCACGTCCAGACGGGCCGTGGAGCGGGGCAGCGCCCGCTGGTAGAGCAGCTCGCGCACACCGGTCAGGAAAGGCGTCCCGGCCAGATCGCCCGCGATCATCAGCACGCCCGGGTTGAGCAGGGTCACGACCGTCGCCAGCACGTCCCCGACCCTGCGCCCGGCCTCCCGGGCCAGCGCGGCGGCCTCCGGGTGCCCGGCGGCCAGCAGATCCCGGACGTCCGAGCCGGAGGCGGCCGGGACCCCGGACGCCGCCAGCCGCCGGGCCACGGCACCGCCGCTCGCGACCGCCGCGAGGCAGCCCCGGGAGCCGCACCGGCACAGCGCGTCGGCACCGACCCGGATGTGCCCGATGTCGCCCGCGCCGCCGTCGACCCCCCGGTAGATCGAGCCGTCCACCACCACCCCGGCGCCGATCCCGGTGGAGACCTTGACCAGCACGAAGGCGGTGCAGTCGGGGTGCCCGGTGCGCTGTTCGCCGTAGGCCATGAGGTTGGCGTCGTTGTCCACCAGGACCGGCACCGCGCCGGCGCCGGTGTGCTCGGTGAAGGCGCGGGACAGCCGGCCGCGTATGTCGTACCCGTCCCAGCCCGGCATGATCGGCGGCTGGACCACCCGGCCGGTCTCGCTGTCCACCGGGCCCGGTACCGCGAGCCCGATCCCGCACACCTCCCCGGCCCGGTGCCCGGTCTTGGCCAGCAGCTCGGCGAACCAGCGCCCCAGTTCGCCGAGGACCGCCTCCGGACCGTCCTCGACCACCAGCGTGCCCCCGTGCTCGGCGAGGATCTCGCCGGTCAGACCGAGGACGGCCGCGCGGGCGTGCCGGGTGTCCAGGTCGGCGGCGAGGACCACGGCGTGGGAGTCGTCGAACTCCAGGGTGATGGAGGGGCGGCCGCCGAGCGGCGAGTCCACCGGGCCGCCGGCACCCTCGCGCAGCCAGCCGGCCCGGAACAGCCGGTCCAGGCGCTGGCCGACGGTGGCCCGGGACAGCCCCGTCGCCTGCTGCAACGCACCCCGGGTCACGGCCCGCCCGTTGCGCACGAGTGCGAGCAGATCACCGGCACCCGCCTGGTTTCCGCTCCGGCCGGTTCTTCCCGGACGTCCGGTCATGCGCACCCCCTTGTGTTTCTCCAGCTTGCATTACATATTGAGTTTTGCGTGTTAAATAGACGTAACCCTACGGTGGCCGCGGCCAAACCCGCTCGGCCGAACGTCTTCGGGGAGTCCCGAGTGGATCGCACCGCCCAGCTCACCGCCCGTTCCACCCCGTACGAGATCGCATACGATCCACCGGACTTGCCGCCGGCCACCCAGGCGAGCACGGCGTCCCTGCACGTCAGAGCGGCCCGCGTGCTGGCGGCCAACTGGACGGGCCGTTCGACGGTCCCGTCCCGGAGGCTGTATCCGCACCAGTGGTCCTGGGACTCGGCGTTCATCGCCATCGGACTGCGGCACGTCTCGCCGCTGCGGGCCCAGACCGAGCTGGAGACGCTGCTCGCGGCCCAGTGGGCCGACGGACGCGTCCCGCACATCGTCTTCAACCCCTCCGTCCCGCTCGACGCCTACTTCCCGAGCCCCGACTTCTGGCGCTCCGCCACCGCCGGACGCGCCGCGGGCGCCCCGCGCACCGTACAGACGTCCGGCATCGTGCAGCCACCGGTGCACGCGCTGGCGGCCTGGCTGGTGCACCGCGCCGACCCGGGGCTGTCCCGCGCCCGGGGCTTCCTGACCCGGGTGTACCCGCGGCTGGCCGCCTGGCACCGGTATCTGCTGCACCGGCGGGACCTGGGCGGCGGCGGCCTGGCCTGCGTGGTCCACCCGTGGGAGCAGGGCATGGACAACAGCCCGTGCTGGGACGCCCCGCTCGCCCGGATCACCCCGGCCCCGGCCCGCTCCTTCCGCCGCGCCGACCTCGACCACGGCGCGCCCGAGGACCGGCCGACGGATCTGGACTACGGACGGTACGTGCGGCTGGCCGCCGACTACCGGGAGCGCGGATACCGGGATCGGGCGGGCGGGAAGCCGGGGGACGGGGCGGGCGGGGAGCCGGGGGCCGGGCTGCGCGGGGACCGGGGAGCCGGGGCGGGCGAGGGGCATGGGGCCGGGGCGGGCGGGGGACCGGGTGGGGGCGGGGAGTTCGCCGTGGAGGACCCGGCGTTCAACGCTCTGCTCATCGCCTCCGAACAGGCCCTCGCACGGATCGCCGAGGAGCTGGGCGTGGCCGGTTCCGCCCGGCGGGCCCGCGCCGCGCGGCTGACGGCGGCGCTGGTGGAGCGGCTGTGGGACCCGGCAGCCGGGATGTTCCTCTGCCGGGACCTGCACGGCGACGGTCTCGTACCCGAGCGCGGCGTCTCCGGTCTGGTGCCGCTGCTGCTGCCCGGACTGCCCCGGGACGTCGCCGCCGCTCTCGTCCGTACGCTCCGCGGACCGCACTTCTCGCTCGGCGACCGCACCCGGCTGGTCCCGAGCTACGACCTCCTCGGCGGGGCCTTCGACCCGCACCGCTACTGGCGCGGCCCGGCCTGGTTCAACACGAACTGGCTGCTGGAGCGCGGGCTGCGGACGCACGGCGAGACGGCGGCGGCCGACGCCCTGCGCGCGGCGGTGCTGGAGCTGGCCGATGCCACGGATTTCGCCGAGTACACCGACCCGTACACCGGCGCGGCCTGTGGCGCGACCGGCTTCAGCTGGACGGCGGCGCTCGCGCTGGACCTGTGCCACGAGCGGCCCGCACCGCATGACCGTCAAAGGCTGGACAAGAGCACACAAAAGGGCGTGTCTCCCTCGGGCGGCGACACGTTCGACCGGAGTGACAAAGGAGGGGACCGGGGATGACGGACCGGCATCATCTGCTCGTGCACGGCGCCAGCTTCGCCGCCGTGGGCGACCGTGGCGACATCAGCGGGGTGCGGGGCGGCAGTTCCCCGGACGGGTTATTCGTCCGGGACGCCCGGCACCTCAGCCGCTGGCAGCTCACCGTCGACGGTGCGGTCCCGGAGGTGCTCACCCCGGTGACCGACGGGGACGCGGCCCGCTGCGTCCTGGTCCCGCGCGGCGGCCGGCAGGAGCCGCCCGCGCACACCCTGTTCCGCGAGCAGGCCGTCGGCGACAGCTCGTTCGTGGAGTCCGTCAAGGTGACCAGCAACCGCCCGGTGCCCACCACCGTCCGGCTCGCGCTCACCGTCGACGCCGACTTCACCGACCAGTTCGAGCTCCGTTCCGACCACCGCACCTACGTCAAGGCGGGAGCCGTACGCTCCCGCCAGGTCCTGGACGACGGCATCGAGTTCACCTACCGGCGCGCCGAGTGGCGGTCCTGTACGACGATCACGTCCGACCCGGCCCCGGACGCCGTGGAGGAGACGGGCACCGGCGCCCGGCGCCTGGTGTGGACCCTCGACCTGGCACCGCACGGCACGACGGAGCTGCTGCTGCGGGTGATCGCCCGGCCGCACGGCGAGAAGCGCGCGGTACGCGTGCCCCGCGACCCCGCCGCCGTGCACGAGCAGCTCCTCGCCGGGGAAGGCGAGTTCGTGGAGGGGGTGGCCTTCCCCACCGGCTGGCCGGAGCTGGCCGCGGCCTGCGCCCGGGGCCTTGCCGACCTGGCGGCGCTCCAGGTCCCGGCCCTCGGACCGGACGGCGAGGAACTGCGCGTACCGGCGGCCGGCGCCCCCTGGTTCCTCACCCTGCTCGGCCGTGACGCGCTCCTCACCTCCCTCTTCGCCCTGCCCTACCACCACGGGACGGCCGCCGCCACGCTCCTCGCCCTGGCCGCCACCCAGGCGACCGGTGCCGGCGGGTCCCCGGTCGCCCAGCCCGGCAAGATCGTGCACGAGGTCCGGCACGGCGAGCTGGCCCATTTCGGTCAGGTGCCGTTCCGCCGCTACTACGGCTCGGTCGACGCCACTCCCCTCTTCCTGATCCTGCTCGGCGCCTACGTCGAACGGACCGGGGACGCGGAGCTGGCCCGGCGCCTGGAGCCGCACGCCCGTGCCGCCGTCGGCTGGATGCTCGACCACGGCGGCCTGACCTCGCGCGGCTATCTCGTCTACCGCGCCGACGAGGGCGGCCTCGCCAACCAGAACTGGAAGGACTCCCCCGGCGCGATCTGCTGCGCCGACGGCACCCGGCCCACCGGCGCGGTGATGGCGGCGGGCGCCCAGGGCTACGCGTACGACGCGCTGCGCCGCACGGCGGGGGTGGCGCGCGCGGTGTGGGCGGACGAGACGTACGCCGCCCTGCTGGAGCAGGCGGCGGCCGACCTGCGGGACCGCTTCCAGCGGGACTTCTGGATGCGGGAGCGGTCCTTCCCGGCGCTGGCGCTGGACGGCCAGGGCCGCCAGATCGACGCGCTGGCGTCCGACGCCGGGCATCTGCTGTGGTCGGGGCTGCTGGACAAGGAGTACGGCGAGGTGGTGGGCCGGCGGCTGCTGGAGCCGGACTTCTTCTCCGGCTGGGGCGTCCGCACGGTCGCCTCCGGGCAGCCGGCGTACCATCCGCTCTCCTATCACCGGGGCTCCGTCTGGCCGCACGACAACGCGCTGATCACGCTGGGTCTGGCACGCTACGGGCTGCACGACGAGGCCCGTACGGTCGCTCATGCGCTGGTCGACGCGGCGACCGTGGGCGGGCACCGGCTGCCGGAGGTGCTGGCGGGGTACGGGCGGGACACGCACGGGGAGCCGGTGCCCTATCCGCACGCGTGCGGGCGGGAGGCCCGGTCGGCCGCGGCGCCGCTCGCCCTGCTGACGGCGGTCGGGGGCGCCTGAGGGCCCCCGCGGCGGCCGGGGCTCCCGGAGGCGGGGCGCTCCGGGGGCCGCGGGCGTGCGGGGGTCGCGCGGCCGCGGCCGTATTGACCAGGTGTTTGCCCGGTGTCCGTGAACGGCGTTTCCCCCTGGGCCGTACGGGAGGGCATGAGCGCGCTCCAGTCGGCCGAGGAGACCGTCCCCGCAGAGGTCACCGCCCCCGCCCCGCACTCCTCCAGGCGGCCGTGGACCGCCTGGACGGCGTGGCGGAGGCGGTGGCGGGAGCGGCATCCCACCGCCGCCCGAACCCTGTCCGTCAGCGTCACCGTGCTCGCCGCCGCGCTCGTCGTGGCGGCGCTCGTGATGCCCAACTCCGTCGAACGCCTCGGCCCCGCGGCGTTCCTGCGCATACCGGCGGAGGCCGTCGTCGGGGCCGCGGTGCTGCTCGCGCTGCCGCGGCGCCCGCGGGTGGTGGTGGCGGCGGTGTCCGGGGTGCTGCTCGGGGCCGTGGCCGTGCTGAACGCGCTCGACATGGGCTTCAGCCAGTACCTCGGCCGCAAGTTCAACGTGATCCTCGACTGGAGTCTGCTCGGCGACGCGGAGTCGTATCTGGAGGACTCCCTCGGCCGTACGGCCACCCTCGCCGCCGTCGCCGGGGTGCTCGCCGTGGTCCTGCTGCTCTTCGTGCTGCTGGCGCTGGCCGTGGTCCGGCTGAGCGACCTGCTCGCCCGGCACCCCGGCACCGCGACCCGCGGCACTCTGGTGGCCGGGGTCGTCTGGATCACCTGTTCCTCCCTCGGCCTCCAGGCGGGGGGCCTGCCGCTCGCCTCCGACAGCACCGCGACCGCGCTGAAGGTCCAGGCCCGCCGGGTCTCGGACACCCTCGAGGACGAGGCGGAGTTCCGGAAGGTGGCCCGGGTCGACGCGTTCGGGAACACCCCGGCCGACCAGCTGGTGCCCGATCTGCGGGGCAAGGACATGGTCTTCACGTTCATCGAGAGCTACGGCCGCAGCGCGATCGAGGACCCGATCATGGCGCCGGGCGTGGACCGGACGCTCGACGCCCGCACCAAGGCGCTGGCCAAGGCCGGTTTCCACGCCAAGAGCGGCTGGCTGACCTCGGCGACCTACGGCGGCAGCAGCTGGCTCGGCCACTCCACCACCATGTCCGGCCTGTGGATCAGCAACCAGCAGCGCTACCGCACCGTCATGGCGAGCGACCACATGAGCCTGACGGACGCGTTCAAGAAGACCGGCGCGTTCGACACGGTCGGGGTCATGCCGGGCGTGCAGAAGGGGTGGCCGGAGCAGAAGTGGTACGGCCTGGACAAGGTCTACAACGCCTTCCAGCTCGGCTACCGGGGACCCAAGTTCAGCTGGTCCACCATGCCCGACCAGTACGCGCTCCAGCAGTACCAGGAGCGGGTGCACAGCAAGCGGCCGGCCGACGGCAGGTCTCGGATGTCGCTGCTCATCCTGACCTCCAGCCACCAGCCCTGGGCGCCCATCCCGAAGATGGTGGACTGGGACCGGCTCGGTGACGGCTCGGTCTTCAAGGACATCGAGGCGGCGGGCAACAAGTCGGCCGACGTCATCGCCGACACCACCAGATCCCGCGAGGAGTACGGCAAGTCCGTCCAGTACTCGGTGACCGCGCTGACCCAGTGGCTGGAGCGCTACGGCAGCAAGGACACCGTGCTGGTCTTCCTCGGCGACCACCAGCCGATCGCCCGGGTCAGCGGCAACCACGCCAGCCGTGACGTACCGGTGTCGGTGGTCGCCAAGGACCCGAAGGTGCTCGACAGGATCGCCGACTGGGGCTGGACGGACGGGCTGCGCCCCGCCCACGACGCGCCGGTGTGGAAGATGAGTTCCTTCCGGGACCGCTTCCTGACGGCGTACGGCTCGACCCCGCACCCCAGGAAGGGCTGATCAGCCGCCGGAGGTGTCCAGCTCGGCGTCCTCGCCGACGCCCGCGCAGTCGTAGGGGTCCTTCAGCCAGCCGTCCGGCAGCACCACGCGGTTGTTGCCGGACGTACGGCCGCGGGGGCCGTCGGCGCCGGCCGGCCACGGCTGGTCGAGGTCCAGCTCGTCCAGGCCGGCCCGCAGCTCCGCCAGCGAGGAGGTGATCGCGAGCCGCTTGCGCATCTCGGAGCCGACCGCGAACCCCTTCAGGTACCAGGCGACGTGCTTGCGGAAGTCGACGACGCCCTTGGACTCGTCGCCGATCCACTCCCCGAGCAGGGTGGCGTGCCGGACCATGACGTCGGCGACCTCCCGCAGCGCGGGCCTGCGGAGGTCGTCCCGGCCCTCGAACGCCGCCACCAGGTCCGCGAACAGCCACGGCCGCCCCAGGCAGCCCCGGCCCACGACCACGCCGTCGCAGCCGGTCTCGCGGACCATGCGCAGCGCGTCCCCGGCCGACCAGATGTCGCCGTTGCCGAGCACGGGGATCTCCGGCACGTGTTCCTTCAGCCGGGCGATGGCCTCCCAGTCGGCGGTGCCGCCGTAGTGCTGGGCGGCGGTGCGCCCGTGCAGGGCGATGGCGGTGACCCCCTCCTCGACGGCGATGCGGCCGGCGTCGAGGTAGGTGATGTGGTCGTCGTCGATGCCCTTGCGCATCTTCATCGTGACGGGAAGGTCGCCCGCCCCGGTGACCGCCTCGCGCAGGATGGCCCGCAGCAGGTTCCGCTTGTACGGGAGGGCCGAGCCGCCGCCCTTCCTGGTCACCTTGGGGACCGGGCAGCCGAAGTTCAGGTCGATGTGGTCGGCCAGGTCCTCTTCCGCGATCATGCGGACGGCCTTGCCGACGGTGGCCGGGTCGACGCCGTACAGCTGGATCGAGCGCGGCTGCTCGCTCGCGTCGAACCTGATCAGCTGCATGGTCTTCTCGTTGCGCTCGACCAGCGCCCGGGTCGTGATCATCTCGCTGACGAACAGCCCCTTGCCCCCGCTGAACTCCCTGCACAGGGTGCGGAAGGGCGCGTTGGTGATCCCCGCCATGGGTGCGAGCACGACGGGCGGTGTCACTGCGTGCGGGCCGATGGAGAGCGGGTGGGTCATCAGACGGCTCCGGGACGGATGTGCGGCGGCTACGGCCGGGGACGAGGATCCATTGTCCCTCACTCGTCCGGTCCCTCGTCCGGCAGTTCCGCCAGCCGCTCCAGCCGCTCCTCGCTCTCCTCGTCCGCGGGCAGGTAGGCGACCACCCGGTGGGCCGGGACGGCGGGGGCCAGCCACATGGTGCGGTGCTCCAGCCGGATCAGCCCGACCCTCGGGTGCCGGTACCGCTTGACGTGCGGGGACATCGGCGCCACCTCGTGCCGTTCCCACAGCTCGCGGAACTCGGCGGAGGCCCGCAGCAGCCGGTTCAGCTGCCGGCTCCAGGCGGGCTCGGCCACCTGCCCGGCCATGCCCGCGCGGTACTTGGCGATGAGGTCCCGCAGCATCTCGTCCCGGTCCAGGAAGTCCCGCTTCCAGCGCTCGCTGGTGGTGAGCAGCCACAGGCAGTTCCGGTCGGCCGGGGGCAGCTCGGCGGGGTCGCCGAAGAGCCGGGCGAAGGGGCGGTTGGCGGCGAGGACGTCGTAGCGGGCGTTCTGGAGGGAGGCCGGGTAGGGGGCGAGCCGTTCGACGACCTTCAGCGCGGTCGTGGCGGCGAGGGGGCACTCGGCCCCGGTGCGCGGGTCGGCGGTCCCGGCGAGGGCGAACAGATGGGCGCGCTCGGTGGGGTCCATCAGCAGGGCGCGGGCGACGGCGTCCAGCACCTGCGCGGAGACCTGTGCGGCCCGGCCCTGCTCGATCCACGTGTACCAGGTGACGCCGACCGCGGAGAGCTGGGCGACCTCCTCGCGGCGCAGTCCGGGCGTGCGCCGGCGGGGGCCGCGGGGCAGGCCCACCTGTTCCGGGGTGATCCGCTCGCGCCGGCTGCGCAGGAAGGCGGCGAGTTCCCGGCGCCGGACGTGCTGGGTCTGCTCGGGCGCTGCGGTGGTCATGGCACCCAGGGTGCCGTCCGGACGCGGCCCCGTTCCAGTTGGTGCCGGTACCTGGATGAGCACCGTCTGGTACCCGGCTGGGCGCCGGTACAGGGTCGGGGGCGTGACCACGACCACCTCCTCCGTGACCGCCGCCCCGCGCCGGGCGGCCCTGGGCCCGCTCGGCCTGCTCACCCTCCTTCTCGGCACCGCGCTCCCGGTGATCGACTTCTTCGTGGTGAACGTGGCGCTGCCGACGATCGAGGACGATCTGCACGCGCCCCCGGCGACCCTGGAGATGGTGGTGGCCGGATACGCGGTGGCGTACGCGGTGCTGCTGGTCCTCGGCGGCCGGCTCGGGGACTCCCACGGCCGGCGGCGGCTCTTCCTGTGGGGCGTGGCGGGCGGGGCTGACGCTGGTGCCCGGGGCGGGGGTGCGGGGGGCGCTGGCGGTGGTGCTGGCGGTGCAGGCGGCGGGGCTGCTGGGGCCGGCCGTGCTCGGTCTCCGGCTGCCGAGAATCATGTATCGGTAATTAGTTAGACGCACTATTGAAGTCGGCGTACGATGGATCCATGCCAGAGTTGAGCCATCGCCGGCGCCTGCTCGTGCTCGCGATCTGCTGCATGAGCCTTCTGATCGTGAGCCTCGACAACACCGTGCTGAACGTGGCGCTGCCGTCCATGCAGCGCGACCTGCACGCCACCACCTCCGGTCTGCAATGGACCATCGACGCCTACACGCTCGTCCTGGCCTCGCTGCTGATGCTCGCGGGCTCCACGGCCGACCGCATCGGCCGCAAGAAGGTCTTCATGGCCGGCCTGGTGGTCTTCTCCGTCGGCTCGCTGCTCTGTTCCCTCGCCCCCAGCCTGGAACTGCTGATCGTGTTCCGGATGGTCCAGGCGGTGGGCGGTTCGATGCTCAACCCGGTCGCAATGTCGATCATCACCAACACCTTCACCGACGCCCGCGAGCGGGCCCGCGCGATCGGCGTGTGGGGCGCGGTGGTCGGCATATCCATGGCGGCGGGCCCGCTGGTCGGCGGGCTGCTGGTGCAGTCGGTCAGCTGGCGTTCCATCTTCTGGGTCAACCTCCCGGTCGGCCTCGCCGCCCTGCTGCTCACCCTCCGCTTCGTCCCCGAGTCGCGCGCGCCCCGGGCCCGCCGCCCCGACCCGGTCGGCCAGCTGCTGGTGATCGCCCTGTTCGGCTCGCTGACGTACGCGATCATCGAGGCTCCGGAGTCCGGCGCCGGCACGGTCGCCCCCTTCGCCGCGGTCGCCGCCGCGGCCCTGCTGGCCCTGCTGTGGTACGAGCCCCGGCGCGCGGAACCCCTCATCGACCTGCGCTTCTTCCGCTCGGCTCCGTTCAGCGGCGCCACGGTGATCGCGGTCAGCGCGTTCGCGGCCCTGGGCGGCTTCCTCTTCCTGTCCACCCTGTACCTCCAGAACGTGCGCGGTCTCGACGCCCTGCACGCGGGCCTGTGGATGCTGCCGATGGCCGCGCCGACGTTCCTGTGCGCCCCGCTGTCCGGCCGGCTGGTCGGCACCCGCGGCCCCCGCCTGCCCCTCCTGGTGGCCGGTACGGCGATGACGGCGAGCGGTGTCCTGTTCGCCGCCTTCGAGGCCGAGACGTCGAACGCCGCCCTCTTCGTCGGCTACGTCCTCTTCGGCATCGGCTTCGGTTTCGTCAACGCGCCGATCACCAACACGGCGGTGTCGGGCATGCCCCGGGCCCAGGCCGGGGTGGCCGCCGCCGTCGCCTCCACCAGCCGGCAGCTGGGCCAGACCCTCGGCGTCGCGGTGGTCGGCGCCGTCCTGGCCTCCGGCATCGGCTCGTCCCCGTACCGTGAGGTGTTCGTCTCGGCGGCCCGCCCCGGCTGGTGGATCCTCACCGCCTGCGGCCTGGCCGTCCTCCTCCTGGGCCTGCTGACCAGCGGCGCCTGGGCCCGCCGGACCGCGGAGCGGACGGCCGGGCAGCTGGAGTCGGCGGAGATCCGCGAGGTCGTGGGGGCCGCGGAGCGGGCGTAGGGCCGGCTCCCCGCGGGGTCCCGCTCCGGCCCGCGCCGGGTCCGGCGAGACTACCGGCATGGACCTGCTGTCGCTCCGCTACTTCCAGGCCGTGGCCCGGCACCAGCACATCAGCCGGGCCGCGGAGGAACTCCGGGTCGCCCAGCCCTCGGTGAGCCGGACCATCATCCGGCTGGAGACCGAACTCGGCGCACCGCTCTTCGACCGCCAGGGCCGCCGCATACGGCTCAACGAGCGCGGCGCCGCCTTCCTGGCCCGGGTCGAACGGGCGCTGGCCGAACTCGACGACGCCTGTCGTGAGGCGGCCGACACCGCCGGAGCGGGTCCGGGCCGGGTCGCCGTCGCCGCCGAGACCCTGTTCCAGCTGGCCGGAGTGCTGTCCGCGTTCCGCGCCCGGCGGCCCGGGGTGCAGGTGCGTCTGTTCCAGGCCCCGGTGGACTCGATGCGCCGGCATCTGCGGGCCGGCGAGGTGGACTTCGCGATCGCCTCCCAGCCGTTGGCCGGGCCCGACGTGTGCTCGGTGGAACTGGTGCGGGAGGAGGTGTTCCTCGCCGTGCCGCCCGGGCACCGGCTGGCCGGGCGGGAGAGCGTCGCGGTGGCCGAGCTGGCCGGCGAGGACTTCGTCAGCACACGCCCCGGACACTGGCAGCGCAGCCTGCTGGAGCGGCTCTTCGCCCATGAGGGGCTGACACCGCGGGTGGTCTGCGAGGGCGACGAGGCCGCCGCCACTCCGGGACTGATCGGGGCCGGTCTGGGCGTCGGCCTGATGCCGGCGGTCGCCCTGCGGGCCCTCGGCACCGGCGGCCCGGTGGCCTGGCTGCGGCTGGACGGCGCCGACTGCCACCGGACGCTGACCCTGGTGTGGCGCAAGGGCGCCTATCTCTCCCCCGCCGCCCGTGACTTCCGCCGGCTGGCCAGGGCGGCGCTCATGCCCGACGCGTCATGAGCACATGGCGGGATCGGTCGTGGAAGGCATGAAGGGCCGGCACTAGCGTCGTCGGCGTCCCACCGGGTCCGGACGAGGGAGAACAGCGATGGACCAGCGACGAGCCGACGGGGAAGCCGGTTTCCGCAGCTATGTGGAGGCCGTCCTCGACACACTGTCCGCCGAGCCGGCACGGCCGGCCGTCACGACCGCCGAGGGGCGGGTGATCGGCGCGGCGGAGTTCCGGGACCAGGTCCACCGCCTCTGCGGGGAGCTGGCGGCCCGCGGGACGGGCCGCGGTACCACGATCGTGCTGCTCACCGGCAACACCGCCGAGGCCCTGACCGCCCGCTACGCCGCCAATCTGGCCGGCGCCCGGGTGGTCTCCCTCTACAAGGGCACGAGCCCGCCGGTCATGGCCCGGGTGACGGAGAGCGTGGACTGCTCCCTGCTCCTGGTGGACGAGCGACGCCACGACACCGCGCGGGAGCTGTTACGCCTCCCCGGCACGCCCCGGATGCTCTCGCTGGGGCCGAGCGACTTCGCCGAGGACGTGCTGGCCGCCGCGGCCCGTCGGCCGGCCCGGCCGACGGTCGCTCCGGTGGGTCCGGACGACGACTGGTGCATCCGGCACACCGGCGGCACCACGGGGATCCCCAAGGGCATCCGCATGACCCACGGCTCCTACCGGCACAGCCTGGAACCGTGGCTCGCCGCCGCCGGTACGCCGCCCCGCTATCTGGCCTGCACCTCGCTCGCCCATCTCGCCGGGATCTTCGCCGACATCGCCCTGCTCCAGGGCGGCTCGGTGGTCCTGCGGCACGGTTTCGAGCCCGGGGACGTCCTGGCCGCCATCGAACGCGAGCGCATCACCCACACCTGGCTGCTGCCGCCGCTGCTGTACCGGCTGCTGGACCACCCGGACCTGCCCGGCACCGACCTGTCCGGTCTGCGCCGGATCAGCTACGGCGGCACCGCCGCCTCACCGGCCAGGATGCGGCAGGCCGCCAAGGCGCTGGGGCCCGTGCTCTACGGCCTGTACGGGCAGGCCGAGGCCCAGCACATCACCGAGGCGGGCCCCGGGGACCTGGAGGTGACCGGCCCCGGCGGGCGGCTGACGGTCGGCCGGGCCCTGCCCGGCGTGGAGATCGCCGTCCGGGACGCCGAGGGCACCGACCTGCCCCCGGGGCGGTGGGGGGAGGTGCAGGTGCGCTCGCCCTACGTGATGTCCGGCTACTGGAAGCAGCCGGAGCTGACCGCCGAGGTGCTGCGGGACGGCTGGGTGCGCACGGGGGACGTCGGCTGCCTCGACGAGGACGGCTACCTCTACATCGTGGACCGGATCAAGGACATGATCGTGGTCGTCGGGGGTCACGTCTATCCGGCGGAGCTGGAGGAGCTGCTGCTGAGCCATCCCGCCGTCGCCGAGTGCGCGGTGTTCGGCAGCCGGGACGAGGAGTCGGTGGAGCACGTGCACGCCGCCGTGGTCCCCGCCGCCGGGCAGCACCTCACGCCGGCGGAGATCCGGGACTTCGTCACCGCCCGCAAGGGACGCCTCTACGCTCCCGAGGCCGTGCACCTGGTGCCCGGCATCCCGCTGACGGCGGCGGGCAAACCGGACAAGAAGCTGCTCCGCTCCCAGCTGTCCGGCTGAGCCGCGGCGGCTGCCCGCCGGACACCCCTCCCCGGCCCTCAGCGGGCCGGGACCCCGCAGGCGATGCCGTGCAGCCGCTCCAGCCGCTCCCGGGTCTCGTCGTTCTTCGGGGTGTACGTCACCATCCGGGCGCCCGGCTGGGGGCCCAGCCACAGGTCGGTGTGTTCCAGGGTGAGGTGGCCGACGTACGGGTTGAGGAACTCCTTGGTCTTGGAGCGGGTGCCGACCACCTCGTAGCGCTGCCAGTTCTCACGGAACTCCGGGACCTCCTCCAGCCGCCCCAGCAGCATCTTCCAGGCCGGCTCGCCGAGGTGGCCGGCCAGCGAGGCGCGCAGCCGGGCGGCCATCAGGCGCCGGGTCTCCTCCAGGTGGACGCACGCGGCCTGCCAGTCCCTGTTGGTGTGGACGAGGATCAGGCAGTTGCGGTCCTCGGGCGGGATCGCGTCCAGGTCGCCCAGCAGGCGGGCGTAGGTGCGGTTGTAGGCGAGGATGTCGTACCGGCTGTTCTGGATGCAGGCCGGGACGGGCTCCAGGCGGGTCAGCATCTCGCGCAGGGCGGGGGTGACGCTCGGGCAGTTCGCGGCCGGGGTGGGGTCGGTCGCGCCGGCCAGCTGGAAGAGGTGGGCGCGCTCGCCGGCGTCCAGGCGCAGGGCGCGCGCGAGGGCGTCCAGGACCTGTACGGAGACCTGGATGTCGCGGGCCTGTTCGAGCCAGGTGTACCAGGTGACACCGACCGCGGAGAGCTGGGCGACCTCCTCCCGGCGCAGGCCGGGCGTGCGGCGGCGGGCGCCGCGGGGCAGGCCCACCTGCTCCGGGGTGATGCGCTCCCGCCGGCTGCGCAGGAACGCGGCCAGCTCGTGCCGGCGGATCTCCGCTCCCCGGGCCGGCTGCGGCGAGGTCTCCTGGGCCGTGGTCGTCATGCCCCCAGGGTGCCGCGTCCGCCAGCCTGTTGCCAGGTGCTCTCGGTACCAGGACAGGATCCTGCCACCACCAGCCTGGGCGCGGGGCAGGGCTCCTCCGACGCTGTTGCCGGGTACTTCCTCTACCAGGAGCCGGAGACTCTGGTACCAGGCTGAGCGGTCCCGCAGGCTCGGGGCCATGAGGCAAACCGTCACTCTCCCGGCCGTCCGGACACCGGCCGCGCCACCCGCGCTCGGCGGGCCCGGACTGTTCACCGTCCTGCTGGCCGCGGCGCTGCCGCTGGTCGACTTCTTCATCGTCAACGTGGCCCTGCCGGCCATCGGCACCGATCTCGCCGCGAGCGAGGCCGTGCTGGAGCTGGTGGTCGCCGGGTACGGGGTCGCGTACGCCGTGCTGCTCGTGCTCGGCGGCCGGCTCGGGGACCTGTTCGGCCGGCGCCGGCTGTTCCTCGGCGGGATGGCCGCCTTCGGGCTCACCTCGCTGGCCTGCGGTCTCGCGCCCGGCGCCGGGAGTCTGGTGGCGGCCCGGGTCGCGCAGGGCGCCTCGGCCGCCGCGATGCTGCCGCAGGTGCTCGCCACCATCCAGTCCGCCACGAGCGGCACGCGCCGGGCGAAGGCGATGAGCCTGTACGGCGCCACCGCCGGACTGTCCATGGTGGCCGGGCAGATACTCGGCGGGGTGCTGGTCGCCGCCGATGTCGCCGGGACCGGCTGGCGGGCGATCTTCCTCGTCAATGTGCCGGTGGTCGTGCTGGGGCTCGTGCTCGCCGCGCGGTTCGTCCCGGAGACCCGGTCGCGGCACCCCGAACCCGTCGACGGGCCGGGCACGGTGCTGCTCGCGGTGTCCCTGCTGACGCTGCTGGCGCCGCTCACCGAGGGCCGGGCCGCCGGCTGGCCGCTGTGGACCTGGCTGTCGCTGGCCGCCTTCCCGTTCGCGGCGGGCGGGTTCTGGGCGGTGGAGCGGCGGGCGGACCGGGCCGGACGGACCCCGCTGGTGCCGCCGAGCCTGTTCCGGGTGCCGTCCATGCGGCGCGGCCTGGAGCTGATGGTGCCGTTCTCGATCGGCTTCAGCGGGTTCATGTTCATGATCGCGCTGGCGTTGCAGCAGGGCGCCGGGCTGGGTCCGGTGCGGGCCGGGCTCGCGCTGGTGCCGATGGCCGTGGCGTTCCTGTTCGTCTCGCTCGCCGGGCCCCGGCTGATCGCCCGCCACGGCACCCGGGTCGTCACGGCGGGGGCGGTGCTCCAGGGCGTGGGCGTGCTGCTGATCGTGCTGGCCGTCTGGCGGGACTGGCCCGGTCTGGACTTCGCCTCGCTGCTGCCGGGCACGGCCGTGGCGGGTGCCGGGCAGGCGCTCCAACTGCCCAATGTGCTGCGGATCGTGATGTCCGAGGTGCCGCCCGCCCGGGCGGGTGTGGGCAGCGGTGTGATGGTCACCACTCAGCAGTCGGCGCTGGCCCTGGGCGTGGCCACGCTGGGCACCCTGTTCCTCACCCTCGTGCCGCGTCTGGGCATGCGGGACGCGCTGGTCACCACGCTGCTGGTGCAGCTGGCCGGGATCGTGCTGACCGGTCTGCTGAGTCTGCGGCTGCCCCGGACGGTCGGCTGAGCGCAGGGCACGGCCCGGCCGTCCCGGGGTGCCCCCTCCCGGCCGGCGCCGGTCCTGCTGCACACTCCTTGCGGCGGGTGTGCGGCGGGCGGGGAGGCGTCATGGAGCGGGACAACAGCACGAGCAAGGTCAGCCGCTGGGACGGGCACGGCCGGGAGCACGTGGTCCGGGTGGAGCGCACGGGCATACAGCGCACGATCCGCTGCGGCACCTGCGGCTGGCGCAAGGGGGCCCAGTTCCTGCCCTGGCTGAAGGCGGAGGAGCACCTGGCCGAGGCCCACCAGGCGACGGTGGACCCGGCCGGCCCCCGTCCGCCGCGCTGAAGGCGGCGTCGCCGACGGCCGTCCCGATGAAGGCCGTCCCGATGAAGGCCGTGCCGCTGGAGGACGCTTCGCCGAAGGCCGTCCCGATGAGGGCCGGCCCGATGAAGGACGCTTCGCTGAAGGCGCTTCGCTGATGGCCGCCGGGGCCGGATCCACAGCCGGCGACACCCGCTCCGACCTGGGGTTTCGCGGGGAATGACGCGGCGTTCCGGCCCGTTTCGAGTGGCCGCCCGGCCGGACCCGGGCCAGCCTGGGAAAGGTTCATCGAGCGACGGGAGATGAAACATGACCTCCGTACTCCGCCATCGCCCCGGCCGTGCGCTCGGCTCCGGCGCACTCTGTGTGACGCTGCTCTCCGCCGGCACGGCCGGGGCCTTCGCCGCCAGCCCCAGCCCGAGCGCGAGCGTCAGCCCGAACGCGAGCGTCAGCCCGAGCACGAGCGTCAGCCCGAACGCGAGCATGAGCGCGAGCCCGAGCATGAGCGCGAGCCCGAGCATGAGCGCGAGCCCCTCGGCCAAGGCCTCGATCACCGTCAGCGTCGACAAGACCTCGGTGAAGGCCGGTGACACGGTGCGGCTCACCGGTCGCACCACGGGTCTGAGGGTCGGCAGCCCGCTGCTGCTCCAGCACGAGAAGTCCGGCAAGTGGACGGCGCTGCGGGCGACCGCCAAGGTGAAGACGGGCAACTCGTACGCCCTCGTGGCCGAGTTGAACACCAAGGGCACCGAACATCTGCGGATCGCGAGCGCGACCCGGTCCGGCAAGGTCTACTCGCCCACCGTCACGGTGAAGGTGAACTGAGCCCTCGTACCAGCAGGTCCACGACGGCCGTGAACTCCTCCTCGATGCCCTGCCTCGCCCAGTCCCGGGCGTGGCAGGGGTCGTGGAAACGGCCGGTGGCCTGGAAGACGGCCCGCGCCGCGACGGCCGGGTCGGGCACCCGGAAGTCGCCCGACCCGGCACCCGCGGCGATGATCCGGGTCAGCTGACCGGTCAGGTCCTCGATGTGCTCGTAGACCACGCCGCCGAGTTCGTCGGTCAGCACCGTGTAGGTGGCGAACAGCTCGGGATCGTCGCCGGCCTTGTGCCGCTTGGCCTCGAACAGGCCCGCGAGCCAGGCCCGCAGCCGCTGCTCGGCGGTGCCGTCCCCGTCGACGATGCCGGCCAGTCTCCGCGACGTCCGGTCCAGCCACCTCTTGGTGACCGCCTCGCGCAGCGCGGCCTTGGTGCGGAAATGCCGGTAGACGCTGCCGTGGCTGACGCCGAGCGCCCGGGCCACGTCGACCACGGTGGCCTTCGCCGGGCCGTGCCGGCGCAGCACCTCCTCGGTGGCTTCGAGGATGCGCTCGGCGGTCAGGGTCTCGCTGGTCGGTGGCATGGCTAGACCGTACCCGGCACCGGAGTCAGCGCTCGCTGTCGAGGTGTGCCATCTGCGCCGTCGGGTAGCGGTCGCCGGCCGCCGCGTCCGCCGGGACGGCCTCCTCGACCGCCGCCAGGTCGGCCGCGTCCAGGTGGACGTCCAGGGCGCCCAGGGACTCGCCCAGCCGCTCGCGGTTGCGGGCGCCCACGAGCGGCACGATGTCCTCGCCGCGGGCGAGCACCCAGGCGATGGCGATCTGGGCGACCGTGACGCCCTTCTGCTCGGCGATCTTGCGCAGGGCCTCGACCAGGTCGAGGTTGTGGCGGAGGTTGTCCCCCTGGAAGCGGGGCGAGTGGGCGCGGAAGTCGTTCGCGGCCAGCCGCCGGTCACGGGCGAAGTGGCCGGAGATCAGACCCCGGGAGAGCACGCCGTACGCGGTGACGGCGATGCCCAGTTCGCGGGCGGCCGGGAGGATCTCCCGCTCGATGCCCCGGGAGATCAGCGAGTACTCGATCTGGAGGTCGGCGACGGGGGCGGTGGCGGCGGCCCGGCGGATGGTCTCGGCGCCGACCTCGCTCAGGCCGATGTGCCGGACGTACCCCTTCTCGATCAGTTCGGCGATCGCGCCGACGGTCTCCTCGATCGGCACCTCCGGGTCGAGGCGGGCGATCCGGTAGACGTCGATGTGGTCCACGCCGAGGCGCTGGAGGGAGTAGGCGGCGAAGTTCCGCACGGCGGCGGGGCGGCCGTCGAAGCCGGTCCAGTTGCCCTCCGGGTCGCGCAGGGCACCGAACTTGACGCTGGTCAGGGCCTGTTCGCGGAGAGCGGTGGGGGCGGTGCGCAGGGCCTCGCCGATGAGCATCTCGTTGTGCCCCATGGCGTAGAAGTCGCCGGTGTCCAGCAGTGTCACGCCCGCTTCCAGGGCGGCGTGGATCGTCGCGACGGACTCGGCGCGGTCGGCGTCGCCGTACAGCGCGGACATGCCCATGCAGCCGAGGCCGAGGGCGGAGACGCGGGGGCCGGTGGTTCCGAGGGTTCGGGTTCGCATCGTCATGGCTCCACCCTCGCATGACAGCTGACAGATTTCAATATCTGTCATTCCATCTTCGTCATCCCTCTTGCTGAAATCCTCCCCGCGTATTGGTCCAGACCTCTTGACGAAAGGTCTGGACCAGAGCACTGTCGGAGTCGAAGCGAACTGTCATGCCTACGACACCTCACCGCACCCCCACCGGGAGGCCGCATGCTCCGCCGTACCCTGCGCCTGCTCACCGCCGCCCTCACCGCGGCCGTCCTCGCCCCGCTCGCCGTCGCCACCGCGCCCGCCGCCTCCGCCGCCGACACCTGCGCGGTGAAGTCACGGCCGGCCGGCAAGGTGCTCCAGGGCTACTGGGAGAACTGGGACGGCTCCGCCAACGGCGTCCATCCGCCCTTCGGCTGGACCCCGATCACCGACTCCCGTATCCCCGCCCACGGTTACAACGTGATCAACGCGGCCTTCCCGGTGATCCGCTCCGACGGCACGGCGCTGTGGGAGGACGGCATGGACGCCGGCGTGAAGGTGGCCACGCCCGCCGAGATGTGCGCGGCCAAGGCGTCCGGCCAGACGATCCTGCTCTCCATCGGCGGCGCCGCCGCGGGCATCGACCTGTCCTCGTCGGCCGTCGCCGACCGTTTCGTGGCGACGATCGTGCCGATCCTGAAGAAGTACAACTTCGACGGCATCGACATCGACATCGAGACGGGCCTGGTCGGCAGCGGGAACATCGGCCAGCTCTCCACGTCCCAGGCCAACCTGATCCGGATCATCGACGGGATCCTGGCCCAGATGCCGTCCAACTTCGGCCTGACGATGGCCCCGGAGACGGCGTACGTCACCGGCGGCAGCGTCACCTACGGCTCGATCTGGGGCGCCTACCTGCCGGTCGTCAAGAAGTACGCGGACAACGGCCGGCTGTGGTGGCTGAACATGCAGTACTACAACGGCAGCATGTACGGCTGCGCCGGCGACTCCTACTCGGCCGGCACGGTGCAGGGCTTCACCGCGCAGACCGACTGCCTGAACAAGGGCCTGGTGGTCCAGGGCACGACGATCAAGGTGCCGTACGACAAGCAGGTCCCGGGTCTGCCCGCCCAGTCCGGCGCGGGCGGCGGCTACATGACCCCGTCCCTGGTCTCCCAGGCCTGGAAGCACTACGGCACGTCGCTCAAGGGCCTGATGACGTGGTCGGTCAACTGGGACGGCTCCAGGAACTGGACGTTCGGCGACAACGTGAAGGCACTCCAGGGTCGTTGAACCGGCAAGGACGAGCCGGCCGGTGGGCGGTGACGGGAACGGTCCCTCCGTTGGACACCGCCCGTCACCGCCCGGAGAATGGGAACTGCCGGCGTGCAGCTTCCCAGGCGGCGCCTGCCGTCGGCCCAGCGGTGTTCCAGCGCCGCCCCCCAGGAGGCCGCGATGGTCATCCGAATCGCCACCTTCAACACCGAGAACCTCTTCCGCCGCCCCTCCGTCTTCCGCCTCCCCGACGCGAAGCAGCGGAAGCAAGTCCTCGACGACTTCGACACGTTGGTCGCTCTCCTGGACAAGGAGACCTACACCGACGAGGTCAAGCAGAAGATCTCGGCGCTCGTCCTGAAGTACCGGGCGTACAGCAGCGACCCCGAGAACCCCCCGCTCATCCACATCAACCAGAACCGCCCCGGGAAGAAGAGCGGGCTCTTCGACACGCCCGCGCCCGGGTCACAGCCCACGGAGCTGCCGATCCTCGCCGACGGCCGCAAGGCGTGGGCCGGCTGGGCCGAACTCGGCCGGGACGACCTGGACATGACGGCGGTCCTCAACACCGGACGGGTCGTCAGAGAGGTGAACGCCGACGTCCTGCTGGTGCCCGAGGTCGAGGACCGGCTCACGCTGGACCGGTTCAACCAGCACGTCCTGAGCCTGGGCTGGCAGCCGTACCCCTTCAACCTGCTGGTGGACGGCAACGACCCGCGGGGCATCGACATCGGGATCCTCAGCCGCTACCCGATCGTCTCCGTCCGGCCGCACATCTTCGACCCCGACCCGGCGAACCCGAGGAAGCCCCTGTTCAGCCGCGACTGCCCCGAGTACGAGATCCAGCTCGGCCAGGACACCCTGGTGCTCCTCGGCAACCATCTCAAGAGCAAGTCCAACGACGACCCCGAGCTGCGGCTGGCCCAGGCGGAGCGGGTCGCGGAGATCTACCGGGCCGCGCTGGACCGCACCCCGAACGCCGTGGTCGCCGGAGATCTCAACGACGTCCCGGACAGCAAGCCGGTCGGGGTGCTGCTGGACACCGGCCTGCGCGATGTGATGAGCCACCCCTCGTACGACGGTGAGCCCGGGACCCACGGCACCTGCCACCAGAAGCGGGACAAGCTCGACTACGTCCTGCTGCCGCCCGCGCTGTGGGCGAAGGTGCAGAGGGTGGGCCTGGAGACGCGGGGCATCTTCGCGCACGCGGACCACTTCAAGAGCGTGAAGGCGAAGACCGACGAGGCCTCGGACCACGCCGCGCTGTACGTGGACCTGGATCTGCGCGGGTGAGCGGACGCCACGCTCCCCGGCCGGCCGCGTACCGCCCGGTGAGCGGGCCCCCGCACCGGCGGGCCCGCTCACCGGCCGGGCCGAGCCGCCCCACGAGAACGCCCGCCCTCCGGCCGAACGGATCGGCCGGAGGGCGGGCGAAGGCCGGGGTCCGGGGGCAGAGCCCCCGCAACGGCGGGTGCGGCGAGGGTCAGCAGCCCACGAGGCGGGCGGCCAGGTAGCCCTCGATCTGGTCGAGGGAGACCCGCTCCTGCTTCATCGAGTCACGCTCGCGCACGGTGACGGCGTTGTCCTCAAGGGTGTCGAAGTCGACGGTCACGCAGTACGGCGTGCCGATCTCGTCCTGGCGGCGGTAGCGGCGGCCGATGGCACCGGCGTCGTCGAACTCGATGTTCCAGTTCTGCCGCAGCGCCTGGGCGAGACCCTTGGCCTTCGGGGACAGCTCCGGGTTGCGGGACAGCGGGAGGACGGCCACCTTCACCGGGGCGAGGCGGTGGTCGAGCCGCAGCACGGTCCGCTTCTCCATCTTGCCCTTGGCGTTGGGCGCCTCGTCCTCGACATAGGCGTCGAGCAGGAAGGCCAGCATCGTGCGGCCGACACCGGCCGCGGGCTCGATGACGTACGGCGTCCAGCGCTCGCCGGCCTCCTGGTCGAAGTAGGAGAGGTCCTGGCCGGAGGCCTTGGCGTGGGCGCCGAGGTCGTAGTCGGTGCGGTTGGCCACACCCTCCAGCTCGCCCCACTCGCTGCCGCCGAACCGGAAGCGGTACTCGATGTCGGCGGTGCGCTTGGAGTAGTGGGAGAGCTTCTCCTTCGGGTGCTCGTACCAGCGCATGTTCTCGGTACGCAGGCCGAGGCCCGTGTACCAGTTCCAGCGCTGCTCCATCCAGTACTCCTGCCACTTCTCGTCCTCGCCCGGCTTGACGAAGAACTCCATCTCCATCTGCTCGAACTCGCGGGTGCGGAAGATGAAGTTGCCGGGCGTGATCTCGTTGCGGAAGGACTTGCCCATCTGGGCGATGCCGAACGGCGGCTTGCGGCGCGAGGTGGTCTGCACCTGGGCGAAGTTGGTGAAGATGCCCTGGGCGGTCTCGGGACGCAGGTAGGCGACGGAGCCGGAGTCCTGGGTCGGGCCGAGGTGGGTGGAGAGGAGACCCGAGAACTGCTTGGGCTCGGTGAACTGGCCCTTGTTGCCACAGTTCGGGCAGTTGATGTCCGCGAGGCCGTTCGCCGGGGCGTGGCCCTTCTTCTCCTCGTACGCCTCCTCCAGGTGGTCGGCGCGGAACCGCTTGTGGCACGAGGTGCACTCGGTCAGCGGGTCCGTGAAGGTGGCGACGTGGCCGGAGGCGACCCAGACCTCCGAGGCCAGGATGACGGACGAGTCGATACCGACGACGTCCTCGCGCGACGTCACCATGTAGCGCCACCACTGACGCTTGATGTTCTCCTTGAGCTCGACACCCAGGGGTCCGTAGTCCCAGGCGGCACGCTGTCCGCCGTAGATCTCACTGCACGGGAAAACGAAGCCACGGCGCTTGCTCAGGCTGACGATGGTGTCGATCTTGTCGGCGGCCACGGTGCTCTCTTCATTACGACGACGGGCGTTGAAGCGAGATGCTTCCAGCGAATGATTCAGGTTACCGGCGCATGCTCCCCCACGACCAAATCGGCCCCTGCCCAGACCACCTGATGAGCGTTGTTGACAACGGTTTCCATCTTTGTTGAAAATGACTGTCATGAACGTACGACGACGCCTCATACCCGCCGCCGCGGTCGCCGCGGTCACCTCCCTCGGGATCGGCACGCTCTCCGCCTGCTCCGGCGACACCACGGCGGCGGGGAACACCGGCAAGTTCGATGTCGTCGCGTCGTTCTACCCGATGACGTTCCTCGCCGAGCGGATCGGCGGGAACCACGTCCACGTCACCACTCTTACCTCTCCCGGCCAGGAACCGCACGACCTGGAGATCAGCCCCCGGCAGATCGGCTCGCTGGAGGAGTCCGACGCGGTCCTGTACCTCAAGAACCTCCAGCCCTCCGTCGACGAGGCGGTGGCCCAGTCCCCGGTCAAGACCAAGATCGACGCGGCCGCCCTGACCACGCTGGAGGACCACGGCACCGAGGTCGGCGGCCACGCGGCCGGGCACGACGGCCACGAGGACGAGGAAGGCGCCGGCAAGGACCCGCACATCTGGCTCGACCCGGTGCGCTACGCCCAGGTCGCCGAGGGGGTCGGCAAGGCCTTCGAGAAGGCCGACCCGAAGCACGCGGCCGACTACCGGAAGAACACCGCGGCCCTGGTGAAGCGGCTGGGCGAGCTGGACACCGCCTTCCGCGACGGCCTCGCGGACACGAAGAGCAAGGTCTTCATCACCACGCACGCCGCCTTCGGCTACCTCGCCGAGCGCTACGGCCTCACCGAGGAGGCCATCAGCGGCCTCGACCCCGAATCGGAGCCGAGCGCCGCCCGGATCAAGGACCTGGAGAAGATGGCCGAGGCCGACAAGGCCGGCACCGTCTTCTACGAGACGCTCGTCAGCGACAAGACCGCCAGGACCGTAGCGGGCGACACGGGCCTGAAGACCGACGTCCTCGACCCGATCGAGGGCATCACCGACAAGTCCCGCGGCACCGACTACTTCGCGGTGCAGGAGGCCAACCTCAAGGCGCTCCGGCGAGCCCTGGGCGCCCAGTGACCGGCACGGAGGACAAGATCATGACAGAGCCCGTCATAGCCCTGCGCGGGGTGACCGCCGAACTCGGCGCGCGTCCCGTGCTGCGCGGCGTCGACCTCACCGTCGGCCGCGGCGAGGTGGTCGCCCTGCTGGGCGCGAACGGCTCCGGCAAGTCCACGGCGATCCGCGCGATCATCGGCCAGGTGCCGGTCAGCGGCGGTGCCGTCGAGCTGTTCGGCACCCCGCGCCGCTCCTTCCGGGACTGGGCGCGCGTGGGCTACGTACCCCAGCGGACGACCGCCGCGGGCGGAGTCCCGGCGACGGTCGCCGAGATCGTCTCCTCGGGCCGGCTCTCCCGCACCCGCTTCGGCGTCTTCCGCAAGGCGGACCGGGAGGCCGTGCACCGGGCCCTGGAACTGGTCGGCATGGCGGACCGGGCCAAGGACTCGGTGAACGCCCTCTCCGGCGGCCAGCACCAGCGGGTGCTGATCGCCCGCGCCCTGGTCGCCGAGCCCGAACTGCTGATCATGGACGAGCCGATGGCGGGCGTCGACCTGGCCAGCCAGGAGGTGCTGGCACGCACCCTCCGGCAGCAGGTGGAGGCCGGCACGACGGTCCTGCTCGTGCTGCACGAACTGGGGCCGCTGGAACCTCTGATCGACCGGGCGGTCGTCCTGCGCGACGGCTGCGTGCTGCACGACGGCCCGCCCCCGCGGGCGGTCGGCCAGCACGCGCTGCCCGGCCACGACCACGTACACCCGCACGCGCCGGCGGGCACCGAACCGATCCGCACGGGACTGCTGACCTGATGGACTTCCTGAACTACGCATTCATGCAGCGGGCGCTGCTCGCGGCCGTCCTGGTCGGCATCACCGCGCCCGCGGTCGGCATCTACCTGGTCCAGCGCCGTCAGGCCCTGATGGGCGACGGCATCGGGCACGTGGCCATGACGGGCGTCGGTCTCGGCTTCCTCCTCTCCACCTCCCCGGTGTGGATGGCGACGGCCGTCTCCGTCCTCGGCGCGGTCCTGATGGAACTGATCCGCTGGTACGGCAAGACGCGCGGCGACATCGCCCTGGCCATGCTGTTCTACGGCGGTATGGCCGGCGGTGTGATGCTGATCAACCTCGCGCCGGGCGGCTCCAACGCCAACCTGACGTCGTACCTGTTCGGCTCGCTGTCCACGGTGTCCCAGTCCGACGTGACCGCGATCTGCGTGCTCGCCGGCTTCGTGCTGCTGGTCACGCTGGGCCTGCGCCGCCAGTTGTTCGCGGTGAGCCAGGACGAGGAGTTCGCGCGGGTCACCGGCCTGCCGGTGCGCGCCCTGAACCTGCTCACCGCGGTCACCGCGGCCGTGACCGTGACGGTCGCCATGCGGGTCGTCGGCCTGCTGCTGGTGTCCGCGCTGATGGTCGTGCCCGTGGCGGCGGCGCAGCAGCTCAGCCGCAGCTTCACCGTCACGTTCGTGATCGCCGTGGCGATCGGGGTGACCGTGGCCGTCAGCGGCACGGTCACCTCGTACTACCAGGACGTCCCGCCCGGCGCCACGATCGTCCTGCTGACGATCGCCGCGTTCGTCGCGCTGACCGCGCTGTCCACCCCGCTGGCGCGGCGACGCGCCCGCGCGGCGGCCGCGGCCCAGCCCGCCGGGGACCCGGCGGAGTGCTCGATTCCGGCCTCACGAGGGGCCGGAGACGAGGTCGGCGTCTGACCGCCGGCGGCCCGGGCTGGCACAATGGCCCGGGCAGTAGCGAGACGTGAGGAGGCAACGGTGACGACCGCTGGACCGCCCGTGAAGGGCCGCGCGACCCGCCAGCGTGCAGCCGTGGCGGCGGCCCTGGACGAGGTCGACGAGTTCCGCAGCGCGCAGGATCTGCACGACATGCTCAAGCACAAGGGCGACTCGGTCGGGCTCACCACCGTCTACCGCACGCTGCAGTCCCTCGCCGAGGCGGGCGAGGTCGACGTCCTGCGCACGTCCGACGGCGAGTCCGTGTACCGCCGCTGCTCGACCGGCGAACACCACCACCACCTCGTCTGCCGCGCCTGCGGCAAGGCGGTGGAGGTGGAGGGCCCGGCCGTGGAGAAGTGGGCCGAGGCGATCGCCGCGGAGCACGGGTACGTCAACGTCGCCCACACGGTGGAGATCTTCGGCACGTGCGCGGACTGCGCCACGGGGTGAGCCGGAGCGCCCTCGGAGCGCCGTCCGGCCGCGGGGCGCTAGTCCCGTCCGAAGCAGCGCTCCAGTTCGTCCAGGTCGTAGAAGGCGCTGCCCTTCCTGATCGGGCGGCAGCCCGTCCTGAAGGCCGTCTCCTTCTCGTTGTAGAGCATGCGGACCAGGAAGCGGTCGCCCTTCCGGAACACGTCCCACTGGATGTTGGCGCCCAGCGGTGAGACGGCCGCGCCCCGCCAGGGATTGCGGGCGTACGTGTACGCCCGCCCCGGTGCCGCCGGCTCCGTGCTGCCCGGCAGCCCCATCAGCGCGGCCAGCGGGATGATCTCCTCGGCGTGGGTGAAGCGCAGCTCGGCGCCCACTCCGCCGGTGCCGGCGCGCTTGGCCTCCACCTGCTTGAAGAGGTCGTCGAGGAGCACGCCCGCCATCTTGTAGGTGATGTCGCTGTCCGAGAAGCCGGGGCCCTTCTCGTAGAAGTCCTCGGCGTCGGAGAGATAGCCGAACCAGGCCGCGTCCCTGCGGGAGATGAAGCGCTCCATGCCCCAGCCCGCGCCGTCCGGGCTCTCCTCGCTCATCGCCGGGGCGATGGCGTACAGGTTGTAGACGGCCCGGGCGGCACCGGTCGGGTCCGTGATCCCCGCGACGAAGGGCTCCTTGAAGATCCGGCCGAGGACGCCGCGGGCGGCCTCCCGGGTCCTCGGCTGGTCGGTGACGCCCTTCAGGGTGTCCTTGAGGCGCTGGTCGTTCTCGATGTACTCGCGGTAGGCGGCACCGCCCGCCGCCTTGTGGAAGTACAGCAGGTCCTTGTCGGTGCGGGCCGGCCCGATCAGCGGCTTCAGCGCGGGGTCGGTGCCGGCCAGGGCGTCCGTGAACACGGTGCCGCTGTCCACCGCCCGCCCCTGCCCGGAGCTGACGACGTCGATCTTCTCCCCGGCGTCGGCGATCCTCGTGAACAGCGACGGCAGCCGCCGCGCCAGGCGTACCGCGGTGTCCGCCAGCTCCTGCCGGCCCCGCCCGCTGAGATTGCCGTAGCCGACCTTCGCCATCGCGGCCTGGAGGGCACGCACCCTCGGCCCGAACTCCTCGCCCTCGCGGGTGAGTTGCCCCTCCTCCTCGGCCTTGTCCCACAGCGCGAGGATCAGGTCCCCGTCCTCGCTGTCGGACGCCGCGCGCGATCCGTGCCGCGAGACGTTCTCCGTGAAGACGGGCTCGAAGCCGGCCGGGGGCCGCTGATAGCTCCGCGGGTTCTGCCGGGGCGCGTACGGCGCCTTCGTGCCGTAGCTCTCGCGGTGTGCGGGGGCCTCGGCCGCGTGCGCGGGCAGGGCCGTGAGCAGCAGGGCGCCGAGGGCGAGGACAGGGGTGAGACGTCTCATGAGTCCCGCATCCTCGGCGGCCCGTGTGAATTCCCGGTGGCTACGAGGTGGACTCGCCCTTCATCGCGGCCTCCATCGCGATCAGGTCCTCGTTCGGGACGGCCCCGCCGAACCGCCGGTCCCGGGAGGCGAACTCCAGGCAGGCCCGCCACAGGTCACGCCGGTCGAAGTCGGGCCACAGCACGTCCTGGAAGACCATCTCGGCGTACGCGCTCTGCCAGAGCAGGTAGTTGGAGGTGCGCTGCTCCCCGCTGGGGCGGAGGAAGAGGTCCACGTCCGGCATGTCGGGGTAGTACAGGTACTTCTGGATGGTCTTCTCGGAGACCTTCGAGGGGTCGAGCCGGCCCGCCTTCACGTCCTCGGCGAGGCGCTGCGCCGCGTCGGCGATCTCCGCGCGCCCGCCGTAGTTCATGCAGAAGTACAGGGTGAGCAGGTCGTTGCCCTTGGTCTGCTCCTGGGCGATCTGGAGCTCCTTGGCGACCGACTTCCACAGCTTGGGCATCCGGCCCACCCAGCGCACCCGGATGCCGAGCGCGTCGAGCTGGTCGCGGGTCCTGCGGATGAAGTCGCGGTTGAAGTTCATCAGGAAGCGGACCTCGTCGGGCGAGCGCTTCCAGTTCTCGGTGGAGAAGGCGTACAGGGAGATGTTGCGCACGCCGACCTCGATCGAGCCCTGGAGGACGTCCAGCACCCGCTCGGCACCGACCTTGTGCCCCTCGGTGCGCGGCAGGCCGCGCTCCTTGGCCCAGCGTCCGTTGCCGTCCATGACGATCGCGACGTGGTTCGGCACCAGCTCACCGGGGAGCTTGGGGGCGCGGGCACCGGACGGGTGCGGCTCCGGCGCCTTGTACTCGCGCCGCTGGCGCCCCAGGATCCCGCGTACGACCATGTGCTTCTCGTCTCCTCGACCGTGGACTACTTCTCTACGTACCGGAGGGAGCGCAGTCCGCGCTCCAGATGCCAGTGCAGGTAGGCGGACACCAGCCCGCTGCCCTCGCGGACGTACCGTGCCTCGCAGGCGTCCGCCGTCTCCCAGTCTCCCGTAAGCAGCGCCCCCAGCAGCACCAGGGTCTGCGGGGACGGCACGACGCTGCCGGGCACCCGGCAGTCGACGCAGACGGAGCCGCCGGAGGCCACCGAGAAGAACCGGTTGGGGCCGGGCATCCCGCACTTCGCGCAGTCGCCGAAGCTGGGCGCGTAGCCGTTGACGGCGAGGGAGCGCAGCAGGAAGGCGTCGAGGACGAGATGGGGTGCGTGCTCGCCCCGGGCGAGTGTCCGCAGCCCCCCCACCAGCAGCAGGTACTGCTGGACGGCCGGCTCGCCCTCGTGGTCGGTGAACCGCTCGGCCGTCTCCAGCATGGCGGTGCCGGCGGTGTACCGGGCGTAGTCGGTGACGATGCCGCCACCGTACGGAGCGATCGTCTCGCTCTGGGTGCACAGCGGCAGCCCCCGCCCCACCAGCTCGCTGCCCCGCGCGAAGAACTGCACGTCGACGTGGGAGAAGGGCTCCAGCCGGGCCCCGAACTTCGACTTGGTGCGCCGCACCCCGCGCGCCACGGCCCGTACCCGCCCGTGACCGCGCGTGAGCAGCGTGATGATCCGGTCCGCCTCGCCCAGCTTCTGGGTGCGCAGCACGATGCCGTCGTCGCGGAACAGACTCATGGCACCCATTCTCGCCCATGCCGGCAGGGCTCCCGCCCGGCTAGGGGAACCACTCCGGATGGCGCTGGTGGAGTTCGCCGATCAACGGCAGGAAGGTGCGGAGGGCCTGCTGCACCTCCCCCGGGGAGTGCTCGCGGAACTCCAGGGCCTGCTGCCCGACGGAGAGCCGGGTGATGAAGACCAGGTGCTCCTCCGAGATCCCCGTCTGGTCCGTGACCGTGGTCGTGGTGACCCTTTCGTGCGAGGTGTCCAGGGAGGCGCCCCGGAGCCGCGCGTAGGGGATCTGCCACCGGGTGCCGGAGCGCAGACACAGATGGGTGTCCGTGAAGACCATCGCCCCCGTCCTGGCGTAGGGCGACTTGAGATGTCCGATCAGGCGCTCCGTCCGGCGCAGGCCCGCTCTCCACCTCAGCCATCGCATCCGCCAGCCTCCGGAGACGCCGTCGGGCACGAGCGTGATGCCCGTACGCAGCAGGAGAAGCCGCAGGGCGTCCACGAAGTCCATGGGTTCGGCGTACCGCGGGGGCGCCGGGGCCGCCCGGCCGGGGAGGCCGTCCCGGACGGGTGCGGCTCGCCCGGCCTCGGGGGCCCGGTTGCGGACCCAGGGTTCGTCCCCCATGAGGTTGCGGTCGCCGCAGTGCGGCCGGGGGACGGGGCGGCCCTGGTGCTCTCGTGTCCTGAGCCGCTCGATGACCTCCTTCGCGATGCGGTCGAGGCTGAGCACCGGGCCCGCTCCGCGGATGCCGTTCTCCAGGACGCCGATCAGCGCCCCGGTGAAGTAGGGGTATCCGCCGGGCGAGGTGAACGAGCGCTCCGTCCCCGACGCGGACGTCATGATCCAGCTGCCGGGGCCGCTGTAGCCGTCGCTCAGCGGCTGGGCCGGGTCGGGGCGCTCCAGGACGGCGGCGGAGCCGCCCATCGAGATGGCCAGACCGCTGTAGCAGCAGTCGAGGAACGTGATGCGACGGCGCGCGCGGGACGCCGTCCGCTTCGCGAGGTCCAGCAGCGTCCGGTAGGGCAGCGTCCCGATCGCCACGTCGTTCTCGTCGGCGTCGGCCGTCGCCAGATACAGCTCGGTCCTCTCGCGCCCCCGCAGCCCGTGCCCGGCGAAGTACACGAGCAGGGTGTCGGTCGTCGCCGCCCCGGCGTCGCGCACCGCCGTCAGGATCTCGTCGGCGGAGGGGCGGGCGTCGAGGACGGTGACATGGTCACGGGGCAGGCCCCAGACGTGGGGGTCGCACAGCAGGTCGGCCAGTCTGCGGACACCGGCCACCACGCCGGGCAGGGGGGTGAGCGGCCGGTAGTCCTCCACGCCGACGAGGACCGCCCGGCTCCCCGCCGGATCAGGGAGCGGCACCGTCGCCGCCGCCTCCCCGCGCCGGCTCCGGCACGATGCCGAGCGCCCGTGCCGCGCGGGCGACCTCCTCCGCCGTGTCGCCGTGGACGACGTAGCGGCGTCCTTCGTGCTCCACGATCAGGCGTACGGCGGAGCGCTCCGCGGGGCGCAGCGAACCGCGGAAGTCGCCGAACAGGGAGATCAAGGCGGCGAGGAAGGCACCGGAGTCGACGGCGAGGCCGATCCAGGGCAGCAGGTCCGACGACATCCCCCCGTCGCCGGACGGCACCCGCTCCCGCCGCACGACGGCGGACCGGGCCGGCCGGGGGTCCTCGGCGATCCAGTCGGCGAACGACTCCGTCCACCCCTCGGTGTCGCTCGACTCGTCGGCCACTCCGTCGCCGGACGGATGAGCGCGCGCGACCCTGACGCGTAACTCCATGGGTGAGGCCCCCTCGGTGTTCCCCGGTCCCCCTGACCGGGCGTCCGGCTCAGGTTAGGGCGCCCCTGTCTCCGATGTCTTGAAATCTGACGGGATCAAGGAACTTCCGGACACCGCCCGGCTAGAGCGTCTCCCCGCGGCTGCGGGCGTTGGCCCGGGCGGTCGCCGCGCTGAGCCGCTCGGCGGCGGTCGCGGCGCGCAGGGCCTCCGGCTCGGCGTCCCACTCCCGGCCGCCGCCGTAGGGTCTGAGCTGGACGTAGGGCCCCTCGTGCCCCATGACGATGCCGAACCGTCCGGTGCGGGTGTCGACCACATGGCTGCCGACGGGGGGCTTCACCGCACCCCTCCCGCCGACGACGACCGCACGACCCCTGCCTGTTCGCGAGCCGACCGCACGTGCTTCAACGTCTCCTCCGCCTCCTCGACGACCTTCAGTCTGCTCCCCTCCCCCTTCGGATTTCACGCTTCGCACACCCGGCGTGACGCTCCGCCTCTACACTCGGCGGGAGTGTGCGCCCGGCAAATGCCCGACCGGGCACGGCCGTTGCCGCGGCACCCGACGGCAGGCGGCGCACCGTGTACGGCGGGTCGGGACACGCGCGCGGCGTCGCGGTCACGCCCCGTCTCCTCGCGGCCGGTGTCGCCGAAGGCCGGGCCGGTGCGGCGGGCGGGGGCGGTGCCAAGGCGGACCGGCGGTCCGCGCGCGGGCCGCCGGCCGATGGCTGGGCCATTCGTGTGCGCTGTCTTGACCGCCCCCACGACCCCTCTTATGGTCGCGCTACCGACCGGACGTAGGACGTAGGACGTCGTATCTCCCACCCCCTCCCCCCACCTACTTGCTGGAGGACCCGTGCGCGAGGACGTGACCCCCGACGTACCGGCACCGCGCCGCCGGTCGTTCCTGAAGTACACCGGCGCCCTGGGCGCGGCCGCCGCCCTGCCGCCCGTACTGGCCGGCTGCTCCGCCGGACCGGAGTCCACGAACGACACCGGCGACGGCGGGAGCGGCAAGGACCGGACGCTGACCGCCGTGATCGGCTACGGCAACGACGGCAGCTGGGACCCGACCCAGACCGCGTCGGCGTTCGCGATGGCCGCCAACAACCACGTCTACGAGGGGCTGCTGGACACCGACCCGATCACCCGGGTGCCGTATCCGGCGCTCGGCACCGAGGTGCCGAAGGACGCGAACGCCACCGTCTGGCGGTTCACGCTCCGCCCCGGCGCCACCTTCCACGACGGCAAGCCCGTCACCGCCGACGACGTCGTGTTCGTCTTCGACCGCATCCTGGACCCGAAGACCCAGACCCTCGCCAAGGGGTTCTTCGTCAGCTGGCTGGAGACCGTGCGGAAGGTCGACGCACGGACCGTCGAACTGGTGCTGAAGTTCCCCTTCCCGGACGGGCTGTCCCGGCTCACCCTCGCCAAGATCATGCCGAAGCACGTCTTCTCCGCGCCCGGCGCCTGGGACGACGCGATCAAGGGGCTGGCCGTGGGATCGGGGCCGTACCGGCAGACCGCGCACCACCCGAAGTCGAACACCACCTTCGAGGCGTTCGCCGCCTACAACGGGCCGCGCAAGCCGGCCTTCCGGAAGATGAACTGGCTGACCATCGTGGACGCGGCACCGCGCGTCGCGAAGATCTCCGGGTCCGGCGCGGGCGCGCAGATCTCGGACAACATCCCCTACGCCAACGTCCCCCGGCTGGAGCAGGGCGGGCTGCGGGTCGCGGGCGGTGCCGGGATGAACAACCTCTTCCTGATGTTCAACACCCGGCACAAGCCCTTCGACGACGTCCGGGTGCGGCAGGCGCTGCACTACGCCATCGACACCGAGAAGATGGTGCAGGTCGCGCTGAAGGGACACGGCAGGCCCGCGTCCTCGTTCCTGAACGAGGCCAACCCCAGCCACCGGCGGGCCAAGACCGTCTACGACCACGACCCGGAGAAGGCCAAGGCGCTGCTGAAGGCCGCCGGGGTGACGGACCTGAAGGTCGAGATCCTCGCGGTCAACGTCAGCTGGATCGTGGACTGCCTGCCGACCGTCAAGTCCTCCTGGGACGCGATCGGCGTGCGGACCACGCTGGCGCCGCAGGAGACCACGGCCGTCTTCACCAAGATGGACCAGAAGCAGGACTACCAGGTGGTGGCGGCGGCCTCCAACCCGAACCAGTTCGGGCTCGACGCCGACCTGATCATGCATTACAACTACGGGCCCGAGAACCTGTGGATGCAGTACACGCGCTGGGCCGGCCACCCCGTCGCCAGGCAGCTCTTCAAGGACATGGACCGGGCGACCCGGGAGCCGGATCCCGCGAAGAAGAAGGCGATGATCCAGGACTACATCGACGTCGTCGCGGAGCAGGCCGTGCTCTACCCGGTCGTCCACAACGAGCTGATGACCGCCTGGGACGCGCGCAAGCTCAGCGGGATAAGGGCCCAGCCCTACCCCGGCATCAACCTGCTCCAGGCCAAGTGGATCTGACGGCATGACGGCCGTCGTACGGATCCTGTCGCGCCGGATCGCCCTGCTCGTCCCGCTGCTCCTCGGCATCGTGCTGTTCGTGTTCCTGGTGATGCGGTTCTCGGACGTCGACCCCGCGTCCGCGTTCTTCCAGGGCGCCAATCCCACCCCGCGGCAGCTGCACGACTTCCGGGAGCGCAACGGCCTGCTGGACCCGCTGCCCGTGCGTTACGTCCATTTCGTCGGCGCTCTGCTCCACGGCGACCTCGGCACCAGCGCCCTCACCCGTGCCCCCGTGGTCGACCAGGTCACCACCGCACTGCCGCTCACTCTCCAGCTGACCTTCCTCGGCCTCGGCATCGCGGTGGTGCTGGCGCTGGCCGGCGGGGTGACGGCGGCGGTGTACCGGGACCGGCTGCCGGACCAGGCGATCCGGGTCGTCTCGCTGGTCGGGGTCGCCGCGCCGGGCTTCTGGCTGGCCCTGCTGATGATCCAGTACCTGGCCGTGGACCGGGGCTGGTTCCCGACCGGCGGCTACATCAACCCCGCCGACTCGGTCACCGGCTGGCTGAAGACCATGGCCCTGCCGGCCTTCGCCCTGTCCCTGCCGGTCGCCGCCCAGCTGACCCGGATCGTCCGGACCTCGGTGGTGGAGGAGCTGGACAAGGACTACGTGCGCACGGCGATCGGGAGCGGACTGCCGCCCCGGGTCGTCGTCGGCCGGAACGTCCTCAGGAACGCCCTGGTCAATCCGCTGACCGTGCTCGGGCTGCGGGTCGGCTATCTGCTCGGCGGCGCGGTCGTCATCGAGACGATCTTCTCGCTGCCCGGCATGGGCAAGCTGATGATCGACGCCGTGCAGAACGGCGATCCGGCGGTGGTGCAGGGAGTCGTGCTCACCACCGCCACCGGGTTCGTCGTCGTCAATCTCGTCATCGACATCCTGTACCTGCTGGTCAACCCACGACTGAGGGCGGGCTGATGGTCACGCGCGCGAGCCTGGTGAAGCGGCTGTCCCGGCCCGGCGTCCGGCTGCGCGGCGTGCGCCGGCTGCCCACGCTGTCGAAGGTCGCCGTCTGCTTCCTGGCCGTCGTCGTCCTGGCCGCCGTGCTCGCCCCGGTCCTGGCCCCGGACGATCCGCTCGACCAGCAGGACCCGGCCGGCGGGACGGGGGCGCCGTCCGCCGCGCACTGGATGGGGCAGGACAGCCTGGGCCGGGACGTCCTGAGCCGGCTGATGTACGGCGCCCGGTGGTCGCTGGCGATCGGGCTGGGCGCGACCGCGCTCGCCCTCGTCGTCGGGGCCCTCCTCGGGGCGCTGGCCGCCACCTCCCGCAAGGCCGTGGACGAGACGCTGATGCGCTGTCTGGACGTGGTGATGGCGTTCCCGGGCATCGCGCTCGCGGCCGTGCTGGTCGCCGTGTTCGGCGGCGGCATCGGCGTGCTGATCTGCGCGATCGCCTTCCTGTTCACCCCGCCGGTGGCCCGGGTCGTGCGGGCCAACGTGCTCGACCAGTACGGCGAGGACTACGTCACCGCCGAACGGGTCATCGGCGCCCGCACCCCGCACATCGTGCTGCGGCACGTGGCCGTCAACTGCGCCGCCCCGGTGCTGGTGTTCTGCACCGTCCAGGTCGCCGAGGCCATCGTCTTCGAGGCCTCGCTGTCCTTCATCGGCGCGGGCGTCCGGCCCCCGGACCCCTCCTGGGGCAGCGTCATCGCCGACGGCAAGAACATGGTGCTGACCGGCGGCTGGTGGGCGACCGTCTTCCCCGGGCTGCTGATCCTGCTCACCGTCCTGTCGCTGAACATCCTCTCCGAGGGCGTCTCGGACGCCTGGGCGGCGCCCGCGCCGAGAGAGGTCCCGGCCCCCCGGGACCGGCTGGAGACCCCGGAGCCCGGCACCGGCGAGGTGCTCCCGCTGCCCGGTCTCGCCGAGGCCGCCCGGCGGCTGCGCTCCCGGGCCCGGCCGCTGCCCGACCGGAGCGGGCAGCCGGTACTCGCCGTGGAGAACCTCGCCATCGGCTTCCCGGACCGGCACCGGGGCGTGGACATCGTGGCCGGCGTCAGCTTCGAGGTGCATCCCGGGGAGGTGCTCGGCCTGGTGGGCGAATCGGGCTGCGGCAAGTCGCTGACCGCGCTCACGGTCATGGGGCTGGCACCGAAGGGCGCCCGGATCGGCGGGCAGGTGCGGTTCCGGCAGCGGGACCTGCTCGCCGAGCCGATGCGGGCGCGACGGCGGCTGCTCGGCCACGAGATGGCCATGGTCTACCAGGACGCCCTGTCCTCCCTGAACCCGGCCATGACCATCCGCGCCCAGCTGAAGCAGCTCGTCCGGCGCGGCGGCCGGCGCAGCCCGCGGGAGCTGCTGTCCCTGGTCGGGCTCGATCCGGAGCGCACGCTGCGCAGCTATCCGCACGAGCTGTCCGGCGGGCAGCGTCAGCGCGTGCTCATCGCCATGGCCCTCTCCCGCGACCCGAAGCTGATCGTCGCCGACGAGCCGACCACCGCCCTGGACGTCACCGTGCAGGCCCAGGTCATGGAGCTGCTGCTGCGGCTGCGGGCGGAGCTGGGCTTCGCGCTGATCCTGGTCTCGCACGATCTGGCGCTGGTCTCCGACATCACCGACCGGGTGGTGGTGATGTACGGCGGGCAGATCGTGGAGACCGGGGTGACCGCCGACCTGGTGGCGGCACCGGCCCACCACTACACGCGCGGTCTGCTCGGCAGCGTGCTGTCGCTGGAGTCCGCCGAGGCGCGGATGACGCAGATCAGGGGGGTCGTGCCGGCCCCGGCGGACTTCCCGGCGGGCTGCCGGTTCGCCGACCGCTGCCCGCTCGCCACCGAGGTGTGCCACCGGACCGCGCCGGTCCTCACGGGCACCCCCACGCACACGGCCGCCTGCCACCATCCGGCGGTGGAACCGACGTCCGCGGAGAGCGAGGAGGCCCTGCAGTGACCGCTGTCGTCCAGGTACGGGACGCGCACGTCGTCCACAAGGCGCGCAGCGGCGGCCTGTTCCGGCGGGACCGGGTGTACGCCCTGACCGGCGCGGATCTCCGGGTCGCGGCCGGTGAGACGGTCGGCGTGGTCGGCGAGTCGGGGTGTGGGAAGTCGACGCTGGCGAAGGTGCTGGTGGGCATCGAGCGGCCGGTCTCCGGGTCGGTGTCGTTCGGCGGCCGGGACCTGTGGACGATGCCGCCCGCCGAGCGCCGGGCCGCCGTCGGCGCGGGCACCGGCATGATCTTCCAGGACCCGTCGACCGCCCTGAACCACCGGCTGACCGTCCGCCGGGTCCTGCGCGACCCGCTCGACGTCCACCGGCGCGGCACCCGGCCCGAACGGGAGGAGCGGGTCCGGGAGCTGATGGCTCTGGTCGGGCTCCCCGGGGCCCTCGCCGACGCCCTGCCCGGGCAGCTCTCCGGCGGCCAGCGCCAGCGGGTCGCCATCGCCCGGGCCCTCGCCCTGGACCCGGCGCTGGTCGTCGCCGACGAGCCGACGAGCGCCCTGGACGTCTCGGTCCGCGCGCAGATCCTCAACCTGCTGCTCGACCTGAAGGAGCGCCTCGGGCTCGCCCTGGTCTTCGTCTCGCACGACATCCAGACGGTCCGCAGGATGAGCGACCGGGTGATCACCATGTACCTCGGCCGGATCGTGGAGGAGACCCCGGCCGGCCGGGTCACCGACGCCGCCCGGCACCCGTACACCCGTGCCCTGTTCTCGGCCACCCCCGGTCTGCTGGACCCGGTCGACCCGATCCCGCTGACCGGGCCGGTGCCCTCGGCGACCCGCCCGCCGAGCGGCTGCCCGTTCCGCACCCGCTGCTGGCGGGCCGACGAGCTGTGCGCCCGGGTGATGCCGGACTTCTCGGCCGCGTCGCAGCCCGGACATCGCTACCGTTGTCACCATCCTGTGGAGGAGGACACCTCGACCCGAGACCTAGCCCGCCAGGAGCCGTGAATGACCTTTCCCGCCCCGCTCACCGGTGTCGTTCCGCCCGTCTGCACGCCCCTGACGCCCGAGCGCGAGGTGGACGTGCCCTCGCTGCTGCGCCTGGTGGACTTCCTGGTGGAGGGCGGCGTGCACGGCCTGTTCCTGCTCGGCTCCACCTCGGAGGCGGCGTTCCTGACGGACGCGCAGCGCAGCCGGGTGGTGGCGGCCGTGACCGCCCACGTGGGCGGCGAGCTGCCGGTCCTCGCGGGCGCCATCGACATGACCACCCCGCGCGTCCTGGAGCATGTCGCGGCGGTCACCGCGGCCGGCGCGGAGGCCGTCGTCGTCACCGCCCCGTTCTACGCCCGCACCCACCCCTCGGAGATCGTCCACCACTACCGCCGGATCGCCGCCGCCAGCCCGGTCCCGGTGATCGCCTACGACATCCCCGTCGCCGTGCACACCAAGCTCCCCGCCGATCTGGTGCTGGGGCTCGCCGGAGACGGCGTGCTCGCCGGGATCAAGGACTCCAGCGGGGACCTGGCGGCCTTCCGGGAGGTCGTCACGGGCGCCCGTGGCCTCGCCGGGTTCAGCGTGCTGACCGGCTCCGAGCTGATCGCGGACGCCGCGCTGGCGCTGGGCGCCGACGGGGCCGTGCCGGGCCTCGCCAACGTCGACCCGCACGGCTACGTCCGCCTGTACCGCCAGTGCCGGGCGGGCGACCAGGAGGGCGCGCGGGCCGAACAGGACCGGCTGTGCGCGCTGTTCGGGATGGTCGGCGCGGGGGACCCGGCGCGGATGGGCGGCAGCTCGTCGGCGCTGGGCGCGTTCAAGGCGGCGCTGCATCTGCGCGGGGTCATCGACTGCCCGGTGACCGCCGAGCCGCAGGTCCCGCTCTCCGGCGAGGAGACCGAGAGGGTCGGCAAGTTCCTCGCGGCGGCCGGACTGCTCGGCCTCGGCACCTCTCGGCGCTGACCCCGGCCCCCGGCGGTCAGAAGAGGCGCACCGTGCGGAACTCCAGGGACTCGTACGGGCCCTTGGTGCCGGTCTCGTAGAGGACGCCGACCGTGTCGTGGGCGAGCTGGACCAGGTCGGAGTAGGCGGCCCGGTGGTCCGTGAGGGTGAGGGCCCGGGTGAAGGTGCGGCCGGCGTCCGCGCTGGTCCACAGGGCCAGGGCGCGGCGGGCGGTGGGTACGGAGGGCGCGGAGAACAGCAGGGGGGTGCCCGGGAACCGGGGCTGGAGAACGCTGCCCTGGACCACCGGGACGGCGTTCAGGGCCGGCTGGACGGCGAAGGGGCGGTCCAGGGTCCGGCCGCCGTCGCCGGAGTAGGTGTCGAGCCGGTTGCCGGGGGCGGTGCCGTTCTGGTCCCGGGATGCGAAGTAGACGCGGCCGTCGGGGAGTTGGGCGGCGCTGGTCTCGTTGGCGTTGGTGACGCCGTCGTAGCCGTCGTCCACGAAGCCGAGGTGCCAGCTGTGGCCGCTGTCGTCGCTGAAGAAGGCGTGGCCGCCGTAGTACCTGGGTTCCTGGCCGGTGTCCCGGGAACCGGCCGGCGGGGCGGCGGAGTGGTTGGCGGGGATCAGCAGCCGTCCGGCGTGCGGGCCCCGGGTGAGCGCGAGCGCGTGGCCGGGGCCGGTGGCGTACCAGCGCCAGCCCGGCCGCGTCACCTCGGCCGTGATGTCCCGCGGGGCCGAGAAGCGCCGGCCGTCGTCCCAGCTGCGCTGTACGAACACCCGGCGGCCCCGCTGCGCGGTGACCTCGCCGCGCATGATCTGCTCCTCGGTGACGTTCCCGGCGTTGCCGCAGGTCACCAGGATGACGGCGCCGGTGCGCGGGTCGATCACGGGCGCCGGGTTGCCCCGGGTGTGGCCCTGCCCGGCGGCCACCACGGTCAGCCGTCCCCAGGTGCAGCCGCCGTCGGTGGAGCGGCGCAGGACGACGTCGATGTCCCCGGTGTCACCCGCTCCGCCGCGCCGGCCCTCGGCGAACGCCAGGACGGTGCCCTGCCGGGACTTCACCACGGCCGGGATGCGGTAGACGGCGTAGCCGCCCTGCCCGGCGACGTACGGCACGGAGGAGCCGCAGCCGCCGGGGACGGCGTGCGCGGGCTGCCGGGCGGTGAGCGAGGTGAGGAGCGCCAGGCTGGTCAGCAGGGAGCGGCTGCGCGGGTTCACCACCTGATGCTGCCCAGTGGCACCGGGGCGGTGTTACTCCGTCCGGGGGAAACACCCCGGGAACCGGCGCCGCGCCCGCCCCGGACGCCGGGCGGCGGGAGTCGGGCGGACGTGGCGGACGGCGGACGGCGGACGGCGGACGGATAAGGCGGACGGCAGACGCACCTGCCGGACGGCAGACGGATCTGACCTCTGATGGACGGCGTGCGGAAACGGCGGCCGGCGGAGGGACCTGTCGGACGGCGGACGGACCCGACGGACGTGCCCGACGGACGGACCCGGCGGGCGGCGGGCGGGCGGACGCGGCGAGCGGCGGGCGGCGGGCGGCGGGCGGTGTCACGTCCTCCCGGGGGTCACCAGTCCCGACTCGTACGCCACGATGACCAGTTGCGCCCGGTCCCGCGCCCCCAGCTTGCCCATGATGCGGCTGACGTGCGTCTTCGCGGTCAGCGGGCTCAGGCCGAGGGCGTCGGCGACCTCGGTGTTGTTCAGGCCGCGGGCGACGAGGGCGAGCACCTCGCGCTCGCGTTCCGACAGGCACTCCGGTCCGCCCGCCGCCGGCACCGGCGGAGTGCGCAGGAAGCGCTGGATCAGCCGTGCCGTCGGTCCGGGGGACAGCAGGGACTCGCCGGCCGCGACCGTGCGGATGGCGTCGAGGAGTTCGGCCGGGCGGGTGTCCTTGACCAGGAACCCGGAGGCACCGGCGCGCAGCGCCTCGACGATGTGCTCGTCGGTGTCGTAGGTGGTGAGGACGAGCACCCGCACCCCGGCGAGGGCCTCGTCGGCCGCGATGAGCCGGGTGGCCTCGATGCCGTCCAGATGGGGCATGCGGATGTCCATCACCACCAGGTCGGGCCGTGCCGTGCGGGCCAGCTCCACGGCCTCGCGGCCGGTGCCCGCCTCCCCGACGACCCGCATGTCCCGCGCCGACTCGACGAGCATCGCGAACGCGGCCCGTACGAGTCTCTGGTCGTCGGCGAGCAGCACGCGGATCGTCATCCGGTCCCTCCCCGGGTCTCGAGCGGCAGTGCGGCACGCACGGCGAAGCCGCCTCCCGTGCGCGGCCCGGCGTCGAGTGTGCCACCCACGCTGCGGACCCTCTCCCGCATCCCCGCCAGCCCGTATCCGGGGACGCCGCCCGGGACGGGCCCGGTGCCGTCGTCGGTGACCGACACGTGCAGGGCGCCGCCGGTCTCGTGCAGGTCGACGCGTACGGCCGGTCCGGGCCCCGCGTGCCGTACCGCGTTGGTCAGTGCCTCCTGGACGATGCGGTAGGCGGCGGCGCCCACGGCGGGCGGGGCCTGCCCGACGCGCACGCTCTGCTCGACGCGGGCGCCCGCCAGCGTCGCGGCCGCCACCAGGTCGGGCAGACCGTCGAGGCCGGGCAGGGGGCCGCGGGGGTCGCCGTCGTCGGTGCCGCGCAGCACCTCCAGCGTCGTCCGCAGCTCCCCGCGGGCGCCGCGGCAGGTCTCGGCGATGTCGTCGAGCGCCCTGGCGACCGCCTCCCGGTCGAGCCGCTCTGGGTCGGCGGCCAGGACGTGCGCGGCGACCGAGGTCTGCACGCCGATCAGCGTGATGCTGTGGGCGAGCAGGTCGTGCAGGTCGCGGGCGATGCGCAGACGTTCCTCGGCGACCCGGCGGCGGGCCTCCTCCTCCCGGGTGCGTTCGGCGCTCTCGGCGCGTTCGACGATCGCGGCGACGTACCGGCGGTAGTAGCGGACGTCTACGCCGCCGAAGAGCACCGCTATCACCCAGCCGGAGATGCGCAGTTGCTCGACGGCCTGGTGGGTGTCGATCATCAGCATCACGGTGACGACGACCGTGAGGACGGTGACGCCGGTCAGGATCGTGCGCAGCGGCCGGCCGGTGACGGCGACCGTGTAGAGGGCGGTGACGGCGACCGGGGCCGCCGCGTGGTGGTTGTTGTCGAGGGCGTGGTACGGCAGGACGAGGGCCGCGGTCGCGGCGAGCACGAGCAGGGGGCGGCGCCGCCGCCACACGACCGGCACGTGAGCGGCGAGCAGCAGCGTCCAGCCGAGCGCGTCGGGGCTGCGGCCGCTGTCGGTCGACGTGGCGAGGCCCACGGCCACCGCCGCGAGGACGGCGGCCAGGATCGTGTCGTTGCGGGTGCCGTGCGGGGCGGTCCGCGGGTCGCGGCTGATCGCGGCCATGACCCGCTCGGCTCTCTTGGTGTGCTGCACGGGGTTCATCCTCCAGCACGCGGCCCGCGCCTCACACCGGCTCCGGCTGCCGCCGCGGCCGTTCCGGCTCCGGGGCCCGCGACAGCCGCCCCGGCCACCACACCCGGCGCTGGAGCAGCACGCTCGCCGTCGTCACCAGGTACGTCCGCACGAGGAAGGTGTCCAGCAGCACGCCGACCGCGATGACGAACCCGAGCTGGACCATCCCCACCAGCGGCAGGGTGCCGAGCACGGCGAAGGTGGCCGCGAGGACGGTGCCGGCGGACGCGATCACCCCGCCGGTGGTGCGCAGGGCGGTGAGCGCGGCCGGCCGGGGCTCGGCGCCGGCCAGGGACTCCTCGCGCATGCGGTGCATCAGGAAGATGCCGTAGTCGACGCCCAGCGCCACCAGGAAGACGAAGGACAGCAGCCCGAGGCCCGGGTCGGTGCCCGCGAAGCCGAGGACGGGCCCGAAGACCAGACCGCCGATGCCCAGTGCCGCGCCCCAGACGGCGACGACGGCGGCGAGCAGCATCAGCGGCGCGACGAGGCTGCACAGCAGCCCCACCAGGATCACGAACACCGCGGCGAGCACGAGCGGCACGACGACGTCGCGGTCCCGGGCCTGGCTCTCGGCCATGTCGAGCTGCTGGGCGCTGGGCCCGCCGACGTAGGCGCCGTAGCTGTCGTCCAGCCCGTCGCGCAGGGCCTCGATGGTGCGGGTCTCCTCCGCGGTCTCCGGGGCGGCGGTGGCGTAGACGGAGATCTCGGTCCAGCCGCCCCCGCTGCGGCCGGCCGTCGCCCGGGCCACGCCGTCCGTCGCGCGGGCCTCGGCGAGGACGGCGCCGGTGCGCGCCGTGGGGGCCATGACGGTGACGGGCTGGCTGCCGCGTCCGGGATAGGCGCGGGCCAGGGTCCGGGCCGCGGTGATGGACTCGGGCTTCTCGGTGAAGGAGTCCTCCTGCCGCAGGGTGCCGGGCAGGCCGAGGGCGCCCAGGGCGAGCGCGCCGAGGAGCACGGCGCCGCCGGCGAGGACGGCGACGGGCCGCCGGGTGGCGGACTCGCCCATCGCGGCGAACAGCGACCGCCGCGCCCGGGGTTCGCTGCCGAAGGCGGGGACCAGCGGCCAGAAGACCCGGCGGCCGAGCAGCACGAGCAGCGCGGGCAGCAGCGTGGTCATCGCGACGAGCGCCGCGAGGACGCCGACCATGCCGACCGGGCCCATGCCGCTGCTGCTGTTGAGGTCGGCGGCGAGCAGGCAGAGCAGCCCGGCGGCCACGGTGCCGGAGGAGGCGAGGATCGCGGGCCCGCAGCCCCGCAGCGCGGCGCGCATGGCGTCGTACGGCCGCTCGTGGCGCCGTAGCTCCTCGCGGTGGCGGGAGATGAGCAGCAGGGCGTAGTCGGTGCCCGCGCCGAGCACGAGCACCGTCATCACGCCGCCGCTCTGCCCCGTGACGGTGATGCCGAAGGCTTCGTGGAGGCCGTAGGCGGCGGCCATCGCCAGGCCGGCGGCGACCCCGGCGACGGCGAGCGGCACGAGCCACAGGAAGGGGCTGCGGTAGATGAGGACGAGCAGCACGGTGACCACCCCGAGGGTGGTGTACAGCAGCGTGCCGTCGATGGTGCCGAACACCTTGCCCATGTCGGCGTTGAGTGCTCCGGGGCCGCCGACCTCGACGCTCAGGCCGGCGCCGCCGTCGGCGATGTCCCGCACCCCGTCGACGAAGGCGTCCCGTCTGTCGTCGTCCTGGCCGGGCTGTGTGCTGGAGACGGGGTACATGAGCGTGCTGCCGTCCCGGGACGGGACGGCGGTGGGGGCGGCCGTGAGCCGGTAGGTCCGGCCGATCTCGGCGACCTGGCCGGCGGCCGTCGCCCGGTCGGCGGCGGTGAGCCCGCCGTCCCGGTGGTAGGCGAGGACCAGGTCGGTGGCCTGTCCGCCGGGCAGCTCGTCCTGGATCCGGGCGACCCGGGTGGAGTCGGCGCTGTCGGGCAGATAGTCGACGGCCCGGTTCTGCTGGACGGTGCCGAGCTTCCCGGCGAACGGCCCGACGAGCGCGAGCGCGGCCACCCACAGGCCGAGCACCAGCCAGGGCACGGCCCGCCCGCGCCGTCCGGCCGTGCGCGCGGCCCCTGTCTTCGCGGCCCCTGTCTTCGCGGCCCCCATGGACGCCATCTCCCTCCGGTCGGTCGTCTGGGTCGGTTCCAGACTTCCGGCGCGCGGCGGGCGAATCGTCGGGCCCGAGGGGGAGCCGGGGGCTACTGCCGGGGGTGGCTCGCGTGCGGCGGTACTCCCGAGGGAGTATCAGGACGGTGTACGCGCCGCCGCCAGCAGCCGGGTCACGTCGTCGGCGCAGATGGTCAGCGCCGCGCCGACGGTGGCGAGGGCGTCGCGTTCGGCGGGGGTGTAGGGGCCGTCGGCGAGGGCGATGCGGGCGCCCTGGAGGAGCAGGGCCTCGCGGCCGGCCGGGGCGAGGTGCGGGGCGAGCGGGTCCAGCGCCTCGTGCAGCTCTATCGTCAGCCCGGCCCCGCACGGCTGCTCGAAGAACCGGCCGGTGTCGGCGGCGAGGCCCTCGACCAGGGCGGCCAGCTGGTCCTCGGTGCAGTCGGCGAAGCCGGCCGCGCGGACCGTGGCGGCGGCCGTCTCCAGGGCCGTACGCGAGCCGGTGCCGCCGGCGGCGAGCACGGCGAGGGCGACGGTGTGCACGGCGTCGCGGAGCATCGCGGAGAAGCGGCGGGTGGTGGGGTGGTCCAGGACCTCGGTGCCGAAGTGGTGCCGGCAGGCCGCGCACTCCACCACGGGTCCGGCCGTCCCGCGCGGCAGCAGGGGCACGCCGAGCAGGGTGAGCCGGCGGCGGCCGGTGAGCCGCTGGTAGTTGCGGTCGCCGCCGCATCCGGGGCAGTAGAACTCGCCGTCCCCGACGGGTGTCCATGCGGTGCGGGTGCCCAGGATGTGCACAGCCCTGGTGGCACGGCCGTCTCGTCCCCGTACTGGCAGCACGTCGCACCTCCGTAACGGCGCGGCAACATCGCCGCGCTGGCGTGATGTTAGCCACATCACCGAGGCGGAGTCAGTACCCCGTAGGAGACCTTTCCGTGACCTGAGGGGTGCGATGGCCGATATACGACGGCGCCCCGACCGCCGTTTCCAGCGGTCAGGGCGTCGAACGTGCCGGTCAGAGGGGGGTCAGCGGGTGGCGCGGTTCACCGCGGAGACGACCGCCTTCAGCGACGCACGCGTCGTGTTCGCGTCGATACCGATCCCCCACAGGATCTTGCCGTCGATCGCGCATTCGATGTAGGAGGCGGCCTGCGCGGAGGCGCCCTCGCTCATCGTGTGCTCCTGGTAGTCCAGCAGGCGTACGTCGATGCCGATGGACTGCAGGGCGTCGAAGAAGGCCGAGATCGGACCGTTGCCGGAGCCGGACAGGACCCGGTCCTCGCCGTCGACCGTGGCCTCGACGGTGAGGCTGTCCACGCCGTCGGTGTCGGTGGTCGACTGGCCGGTCTTGACCTGGATGCGGCCCCAGGGGTTTCCGGGGTTGGGCAGGTACTCGTCCTGGAAGACCGCCCAGATGTCCCTCGGCGTGACCTCGCCGCCCTCGGCGTCGGTCTTCGCCTGGATGATCCGGGAGAACTCGATCTGCATCCGGCGCGGCAGGTCCAGCTTGTGGTCGTTCTTCAGGACGTACGCGATGCCGCCCTTGCCGGACTGCGAGTTGACGCGGATGACGGCCTCGTAGGAGCGGCCGACGTCCTTGGGGTCGATCGGCAGGTACGGCACCGCCCACTCGATGTCGTCGACGGTGACGCCCTTGGCCGCCGCGTCGGCCTCCATGGCGTCGAAGCCCTTCTTGATGGCGTCCTGGTGGGAGCCGGAGAAGGACGTGTAGACCAGGTCGCCCACGTACGGGTGGCGCGGGTGGACCTCCATCTGGTTGCAGTACTCCCACGTGCGACGGATCTCGTCGATGTCGGAGAAGTCGATCTGCGGGTCGACGCCCTGGGAGAACAGGTTCATGCCCAGGGTGACCAGGTCGACGTTGCCGGTGCGCTCGCCCTGCCCGAACAGGCAGCCCTCGATGCGGTCGGCGCCGGCCATCAGGGCCAGTTCGGCCGCGGCCACGGCCGTGCCGCGGTCGTTGTGCGGGTGGACGGACAGGCAGACGTACTCGCGGCGGGAGAGGTTGCGGTGCATCCACTCGAAGCGGTCCGCGTGCGTGGACGGGGTCGAACGCTCCACGGTGGCGGGCAGGTTGAGGATGATCTCGCGGCCCGGGCCCGGCTGGTAGACGTCCATGACCGCCTCGCAGACCTCCAGCGCGAAGTCCAGCTCGGTGTCGGTGAAGATCTCCGGCGAGTACTGGTAGCCGAACTCGGTCTCGGGGCCCAGCAGCTTCTCGGCGTACTCCATCACCAGGCGGGTGCCGTCGACGGCGATCTGCTTGATGTCGTCCTTGGAGCCGCGGAAGACGACCCGGCGGAAGACCGGGGCGGTGGCGTTGTACAGGTGGACGGTCGCGCGCCGGGCACCCTTCAGCGACTCCACCGTCCGCTCGATCAGGTCCTCGCGGGCCTGGGTCAGTACGGAGATGGTGACGTCGTCCGGGATCGCGCCCTCTTCCTCGATGATCGAGCGCACGAAGTCGAAGTCGGTCTGGCCGGAGGCGGGGAAGCCGACCTCGATCTCCTTGTAGCCCAGCTTGACCAGCTGGTCGAACATCCGGCGCTTGCGCTCGGGCGACATCGGGTCGATCAGGGCCTGGTTGCCGTCGCGCAGGTCGGTGGAGAGCCAGCGGGGAGCGACGGTGATCCGCTTGCCGGGCCAGGTGCGGTCCGGGATGTCGACCTGCTCGTAGCGGCCGTACTTGTGGATCGGCATGGGGCTGGTCTGCTGGCGGTTGGCCATGATGCGTAAGGCTCCTCAGGGTGTCCGGAAGGACGGCCGACGACGCAACGCCAAGCTCCGCGGGGAGGGAGTCGGCCTCGACTACAGGCCCTCGCCGCGGCAGCTAAGAAGAAGCAGCCAGGAACGCATGATGTTCCGCAGCCTAGCCGAGCCGTTCCGGATGCGCGGGCCTGTCCCAGTATGCGGGACCGCCGCCCGAAACCGGACAAAAAGTGCGCCGCACCACATCGCCGTACCACATCGTCACGGAGCGTCGCGCTGCGTGTCCCGGTATTTCACCAATCATGGTGGCAGGTAGTGACACCTGCGTCACGGAGTGCGAAGGTGCCGGGCATGACGACCAACGGGGGCTCCGAGCCCGTCTTCTGCACGATCGTGCCGCCGCACGTCCTCGACAAGCTCGCCCGCAACGAGGACCCCGCGCTCTCCCGCCCGGCCCGCCGGTCCCTGGAGCACGACGCCTACCAGCGCACCAAGCGCCGCCTGACCACGGTGATCGGTGCGACCGCCGTCGCCCCGCCGGCCGGCGCCGACGCCGGCCGGCCGCACCGCACGATCTACGACGCCGAGCACTCCCAGGACCTGCCGGGCACCAAGGTCCGCGAGGAGGGCTCCGAGCCCGGCTCCGACGCCACCGTCAACCGCGCCTACGCGGGCCTCGGCGCCACCTTCGACCTGTACCTGAAGGCGTACGGCCGGCACTCCATCGACGACAACGGGCTCCCGCTGGACGCCACCGTGCACTTCGGCGAGGGCTACGACAACGCCTTCTGGAACGGCGAGCAGATGGTGTTCGGCGACGGCGACAACGAGATCTTCCTCGACTTCACCATCCCGGTCGACGTCATCGGGCACGAGCTGACCCACGGCGTCACCCAGCACACCGCCAACCTGGCCTACTTCGGCCAGTCCGGCGCGCTCAACGAGTCGCTCTCCGATGTCTTCGGCTCGCTGATCAAGCAGTACACGCTGGGGCAGACCGCCGCCGAGGCCGACTGGCTGATCGGCGCCGGGCTCCTCGCCCCCCGCGTCACCGGCACCGCCCTGCGCTCGATGAAGGCCCCGGGCACGGCGTACGACGACGACGTCCTCGGCAAGGACCCGCAGCCCGCGACCATGGACGGCTATGTCCGCACCGGCCGCGACAACGGCGGCGTGCACATCAACTCCGGCATCCCCAACCACGCCTTCTACCTGGCGGCCACGGCCCTCGGCGGCTACGCCTGGGAGAAGGCCGGCCAGATCTGGTACGACGTGCTGACCGGCGGCGAACTGCGGGAGAAGGCCCTGTTCGCCGACTTCGCCACGCTGACGGTGAAGGCGACCCGGGAGCGGTACGGCGCCGGGGACGAACTCCAGGCCGTGCAGAAGGCGTGGGAACAGGTCGGGGTGCGGACCCTGTAGATCTGTACTACACATCGGACCCATGCGAATTCGAGTGCGGCGCACGGGCGGTTTCGCGGGCATCGAGCGCCGGGCCGAGGTGGACACCTCGGGCCGGCCCGACGCCCACGAGTGGCACATCCTGGCCGAACGCGTCCTCGCGTCCGGCCGGGACACACCTCCGGCGGGGGTCCCCGACGGCTTCGGCTACGAGATCACGGTGGACGGCCGCACGGTCTACGCGGCGGACCCCCGGCTGACCGGGGACCAGCGGGAGCTGGTGTCCCGCGTGCTCAAGGAGGGCGCGTGAGGCCGCCGGGGAGGGCACGCGACGGCCGGTCGACGCCGGGGCGTTGACTTCTGTTACCGGGGGTACGGATGATCCCGCCATGGCGACTGACGCAGGCACCGAGATCCCCCGGTTCCCGGCCGGCTTCCTGTGGGGCGTGTCGACCTCGGCCCATCAGATCGAGGGGGCGGCGAAGGAGCGGGAGCCGTCCGTCTGGGACGTGTTCACGGCCGAGCCCGGACGGGTCAAGGACGGCTCGACGGCGGCGGTGGCGTGCGACCACTACCACCGCTACGCCGAGGACGTGGCCCTCCTCGCCGGCCTCGGCGTGGACGCGTACCGCTTCTCCGTCTCCTGGCCCCGGGTGAACTCCCCCGGCGGCCTGGACTTCTACGACCGCCTGGTGGACGAGCTGTGCGCGGCCGGCGTACGGCCGGTCCCCACCCTCTTCCACTGGGACCTGCCGGCCGGACTGGACTGGCTGGAGCGGGACACGGCGGCCCGGTTCGCCGACCACGTCACGGTGGTGGCGGACCGGCTCGGTGACCGGGTGAAGAAGTGGATCACCCTCAACGAGCCCGCCGAACACACCCTGCTGGGGCACGCCCTCGGCGCCCACGCCCCCGGCAGGCGGCTCCTCTTCGACGCGCTCCCGGTCGCCCACCACCAGTTGCTGGCCCACGGTCTGGCCGTACGGGCGCTGCGCGCGGCCGGCGCCCACGACATCGGCATCGCCAACTCCCACGGCCCGGCCTGGCCCGCCTCGGGGGAACCGGCGGACCTGGAGGCGGCCGGTTTCTACGACGTCCTGCTCAACCGGCTGTTCGCCGAGCCGGTCATCCTGGGCGAGTACCCCGAGGGCATGGGCGACCTGATGCCGGGCGACGTGCGGGACGACCTCACGGTCATCGCCGAACCCGTCGACTGGTACGGCATCAACTACTACGCGCCGACCCGGGTGGGCGCGCCCGGAGGCGGCGGCGACGCCGAGTACGGCGGACTGACGCTGCCCGCCGGACTCCCCTTCTCCGTGCGGGAGATCGAGGGACGGCCGAAGACCGACTTCGGCTGGCCGGTCGTCCCCGAGGGGCTGACGGAACTGCTCACCGGCTTCCGCGACCGCTACGGCGACCGGCTCCCGCCCGTCGTCATCACCGAGAACGGCTGCTCCTACGAGGGCGTCGACGACCAGGACCGGATCGCGTACCTGGACGCCCATGTCCGGGCCCTGCACAAGGCGGTCGAGGCCGGGGTCGACGTGCGCGGCTACTTCGTGTGGTCCCTGATGGACAACTTCGAGTGGGCCGAGGGCTACGCCCGCCGGTTCGGCCTGGTGCACATCGACTACGCGACGCTCCGGCGCACCCCCAAGGCCTCCTACCACTGGTTCCGGGAACTGCTCCGGGCCCAGCGATGACCGCCGCCGGCGCGGGGGCGGTGCCCGCGGGACGGGTCCGGCGGGGCCGGCCGCCGCGTCACAGCGCCCCGGCGTCCCGGGCGGCCCACACGCTCGGATAGAAGGGCCGGTATCCGAGGTCCCGGCGGATCTTCTCGGTGGACATGATCGCCAGCCACGGATCCGGGTCGGTCCGGGTGTCCATGCCGGCGGGCACCTCGGCGCCGTTCAGCAGGTGCAGCTCGACCGCCGTGACCGGGGCGTCGTCGGCGATGTTGTGGACCGCCCCGCGCACCGCCGGCGCGTGCAGCAGGCGCAGCAGTCCCTGGGCGACATCGGCGTGATGGCCCATGTGCAGCCGCTGGGCGGGCGCCCAGTGCGTGGCCCAGCGCAGGGACTGGGCGAGGTGCGGGTCGCCCTCGCCGTAGACGAACGGCAGCCGGGCCACGCGCACGTCCAGGCCGTCCAGTGCGAGCAGTTCCCGTTCGGCCGCCGCCTTGGACTCGGGGTAGGCGCCCCACATCGCGCCGCCCGGCCGGGTCTCGTCGTCCTCGGTCAGCGGGCGGCCCCGCCCCACGCCGTACACCAGCCCCGTGCTGACCTGCACGAAGCGCCGTACCCCGGAGGCCAGCGCGGCCCGGCCCAGTGCCACCGCCGCGTCCCGGTTGACCGCCCACGCCTCCTCGTCCGGCACCCCGCGGAAGGACGCCGCGATGTTCACGACCGCGTCCGCCCCGGCCACCGCCTTGCCGAGCGCCTCCTCGTCCCGCAGGTCGCCGACGACCACGTGGGCGCCGAGTTCCGCGAAGCGCTCGCCGCGCTCCGCGTCGCGCACCAGGACCCGCACCTCCTCCCCCGGCCGCCGCTGCCCCAGCAGCCTCGGTACGAAACGCCGTCCGACCTGCCCCGTCGTGCCCGTCACCAGTGTCACCATCGTCTGCTCCTCTCGGCTGGTGCCACCACTGTCGGACGCCGTGGCGCCGGCCGGGAGAGACCTTCCGATCAGGGGACCGGCACTCCCTGGATAAGCCCGCCGCCGTGCCGCACCCTGAAGGAGTGAACCGAGCCGAACTCGCCGACTTCCTGCGCCGGGGGCGGGCCCGTCTGGAACCGTCCGACGTGGGCCTCGTCCCCGGCCCCCGCCGCCGCACGCCCGGACTGCGCCGGGAGGAGGTGGCGTCGCTGGCCGGAATGTCGGTCGACTACTACACGCGGCTGGAACAGTCCCGCGGCCCGCGCCCGTCCCGCCAGATGCTCACGGCGCTGGCCCGCGCGCTGCGGCTGAGCGACGACGAGCGGGACCATCTGTTCCATCTGGTGGGCGAGGAGCCGCCGCGCCGGGACGCGGCCTCCACGCATGTCCGGCCGGGGCTGCTGCTGGTGCTGGACCGGGTGTACGACTCGCCGGCGCAGGTGGTGACGGACTTCGGCACGGTGCTGGCGCAGAACGCGCCGGCCAAGGCCCTGGTGGGCGACGCGCTCGCCCGTCCGCCGCGCGAGCGGAACCTGACCCGGCGGTTCTTCCTGGACCCCACGGCCCGTGCCCTCTTCCCCACGGAGGACCTGCCGGCGCATGCCCGGGACCATGTCGCCAATCTGCGGGCGGTGACCGCGGCCCGCCCCGACGACCCGGAACCGGCTGCCCTGGCGGCCGAACTCCGCGCGTCCAGCGAGGAGTTCGCCCGGCTCTGGGAGGCCCACGAGGTGTCCCTGCGCCGCCCGGCCGGCAAACGATTCCTGCATCCGGTGGTGGGCCTGCTGGAACTGGACTGCGAGGTCCTGCTGAGCCACGGGGCCCGCCATCACCTCATCCTCCACACGGCCCGCCCGGGCACGGAGTCCTACGAGCGGCTCCAGCTGCTGAGGGTGCTGGGGCTACAGGACATGACACAGCGCCCCACAGCCGACCGGACCTGACCCACCCCGGCACCCCGCCCGGACCCCACCGGGACCACGCCCCCGCACAAGCCCCCGGCCACCCCGGAACCCACCGCACCCCGGCACCCCACGAGGCACGGCTCGCACCCCCGGACCCACCGCACCCCGGCACCCCCACGAGATGGGGCGTCGGAGGGTGCGCCGGTTGCGTCCCGGTCCGGTGGACCGAGTGGTGTGGCGTGGGGGGGGCGAGTGCCGGCCGCCCCCTCGGATCCGCCGTGCCGCGACTGCGCACGGGGTCCGGGGCGGAGCCCCGTGGCGGTGGGTGCTCGGCCGGCCGAGTCGGGTGGGCGGGTGGGAGACGTCAGAAGCCCAGCTTGCGCAGCTGCTTCGGGTCCCGCTGCCAGTCCTTGGCGACCTTCACATGCAGGTCCAGGAAGACCGGCGTACCCAGCAGCGCCTCGATCTGCTTGCGGGACTTGATGCCGACCTCCTTCAGACGCTTGCCCTTGGGCCCGATGATGATGCCCTTCTGGCTGGGCCGCTCGATGTAGACGTTGGCGTGGATGTCCAGCAGCGGACGGTCCGCGGGCCGGTCCTCGCGCGGCAGCATCTCCTCCACGACCACCGCGATGGAGTGCGGCAGCTCGTCCCGGACACCCTCCAGCGCGGCCTCACGGATGAGTTCCGCGATCATGATCTGCTCGGGCTCGTCGGTGAGGTCGCCCTCGGGGTAGAGCGCCGGCCCCTCCGGCAGCAGCGGAACGATCAGGTCGGCCAGCAGGCTCACCTGCTTGTCCCCGACCGCCGACACCGGGACGATCTCCGCCCACTCGAAGCCCAGTTCCTTGCCCAGCTGGTCGATCGCGATCAGCTGTTCGGCGAGGGTCTTGGAGTCCACCAGGTCGGTCTTGGTGACGATGGCGACCTTGGGGGTCTTCTTGATCCCGGCCAGCTCCTTGGCGATGAACCGGTCGCCGGGGCCGATCTTCTCGTTCGCCGGCAGGCAGAAACCGATCACGTCGACCTCGGCCCACGTCGTCCGTACGACGTCGTTGAGCCGCTCGCCGAGCAGTGTGCGCGGCTTGTGGAGCCCGGGGGTGTCCACCAGGATCAGCTGGGCGTCGGGCCGGTGCACGATGCCGCGCACCGTGTGCCGCGTGGTCTGCGGCTGGTTCGCGGTGATCGCCACCTTCTGCCCGACCAGAGCGTTCGTGAGGGTGGACTTGCCCGCGTTGGGGCGGCCCACGAAGCAGGCGAAGCCGGCGCGGTGGACGGACTCGGCCGGCTGCTCGGATGACTGGGTACGAACGCTCATGGCGACCATTCTCCCTGATCCACGAAGCCGCGCCGCACCAGCCGCCGCCACCCCCTTTCCACGTGAGTTTCCGGAAACCCGCACGCAACGAAACGTCACGGAAACACACCCGTACGCGACCGGAAACGCACACCGGTGACCCTCTGACGCAGCCCCCACACCGTTGGAGACGTCCGTGACCCTCGCCGCCGCGCATGTGAACACCGGCGACACCGCCTGGCTGCTCGCCGCGACCGCCCTCGTCCTGCTGATGACCCCGGGTCTGGCCCTGTTCTACGGCGGCATGGTCCGCACGAAGAGCGTCCTCAACATGCTGATGATGAGCTTCGTGTCGATCGCCCTGGTGACGGTGGTGTGGCTGGCGGCCGGCTACTCCCTCGCCTTCGGGGACGACATCGGCGGCGGGCTGATCGGCGGGTTCGGTCACGCCGGCATGCGCGGTATCGGCCCGGACAGCGTCCACGGCTCGGTGCCCACCCTGCTCTTCGCCACCTTCCAGCTCACCTTCGCGATCATCACGGCCGCCCTGATCAGCGGCGCGGTCGCCGACCGCACGAAATTCTCGGCGTGGCTGGTCTTCGTACCGGTCTGGGCCCTCCTCGTATACGTTCCGGTCACCCACTGGGTGTGGGGCCCGGGCGGCTGGATCGCGGACCGGCTCGGCGCGCTCGACTTCGCGGGCGGTCTGCCGGTGGAGATCACCTCCGGCGCCTCCGGGCTCGCCCTGTGCCTGGTCCTCGGACCGCGCCTCGGCTTCAAGAAGGACGCCATGCGCCCGCACAACCTGCCCATGGTGGTCCTCGGCGCCGGTCTGCTCTGGTTCGGCTGGTTCGGCTTCAACGCGGGCTCCGCGCTCGGCGCGAACGGCCTCGCCGCCGCCGCGTTCCTCAACACGCTCGCCGCCGGCTGCACCGGTCTGCTCGGCTGGCTCTTCGTCGAGCAGAAGCGCGACGGCCACCCCACCACCCTGGGCGCGGCCTCCGGCGCGGTGGCCGGCCTGGTCGCGATCACCCCGTCCTGCGGCACGGTCTCCCTGCTCGGCGCCCTCGTGGTGGGCCTGGCCGCCGGTGTCGTCTGCTCGTACGCCGTGAGCTGGAAGTTCCGGCTGAACTACGACGACTCCCTGGACGTCGTCGGCGTTCACCTGGTCGGCGGGATCATCGGCACCGTGCTGATCGGCCTGTTCGCCGAGAAGGCGATGACCGGCGGCGCGGAGGGCCTGTTCTACGGCGGCGGGCTCGCCCCGCTCGGCAGGCAGCTGCTGGCCGTGGTGGTCGTGGCCGGGTACGCCTTCGCCGTGACGTACGGCCTGGGCAAGCTGATCGACAGGACGCTGGGCTTCCGTGCCGGCGAGGAGCAGGAGCACACCGGCCTGGACCTTACGGTGCACGCCGAGACGGCATACGATCACGGCGTCCTGGGCCACGGCGCCCCGGTGGCCCACTCCGTCCTCCCCTCCGCGCAGAAGGTCAAGCCCCAGGCATGAAGCTCATCACCGCGATCGTCAAGCCGTACCGTCTGGACGAGGTCAAGACCGCCTTGCAGGAGCTGGGGGTGCACGGTCTGACCGTGACCGAGGCGAGCGGCTACGGCCGGCAGCGCGGGCACACCGAGGTGTACCGGGGGGCCGAGTACCGGGTCGACCTGGTACCGAAGGTGCGCATCGAGGTCGTGGTGGAGGACGCCGTCGCCGAGGACGTGATCGACGCGATCGTCAGGGCCGCGCAGACGGGGAAGATCGGGGACGGGAAGGTGTGGTCCGTGCCCGTGGAGACGGTCGTCCGGGTACGGACCGGCGAGCGCGGACCCGACGCGCTCTGACCAGCAGCGCCCCGGTCGCCACGCCCACGGCGAAGACCAGCGCCACCGGCAGCCAGGGCAGTGCGAGGAAGGTGGCGCCGGCCGACTGGCGGGTGCCCGGCGCGCTCGCGGTGAGCGTCACCTCCCCCCGGTCGAACTGGGGCGCCCCGCGCCAGGTCTCGGTGAGCCGCACCCGCTGCCCCGGCAGCAGTTCGGCGGGCACCCGGACGAGGTCCCGGTCGAGCAGCGTGCGGCCGAACAGCCCGCGCGCCGTCAGCTCCACCCTGGGGCTGAGGGTGACGTTGCCGGTGTTGCGCAGGGTGTAGGAGACGGTCGCCGTGCTGTCCCCGAGGCCCGGGACCAGCGGCTGGTGGTGGCTGATGCGCACCTGTCCGACGGAGAGCGCGGGCAGCGTGGGCCCGCCGACCCGGAGGTAGACGCGGGCGCCGACGGCCCGCCGCACCCCGAGCGCGAGCCTGCCGCTGCCGGGGGCGGTCCGCTCGTCCAGCGCGACGACGGCCCCCGGGTGGTCCCCGGGCCCGGCGCCGTCGGGGACGTGCAGGGTGAAGGGCACGGTGACGGTCTTGTGTCCCGGCACGGTGATCCGGGACTTCGCGGGTCTGGCCCAGGCGCCCACCCCGCGCATGCGTTCCCCCGCGGTCCGTACGGCGAACCCGCCGTCCCGGGCGGTGTTGTAGGCGTCGGCCGCGTACAGCCGGAAGGTGAGCGGCTTGTCCGTCTTGTTCTGGACGGCGACCTTGTCGGTGAGGGTCTGGCCGGGTTCGGCGGAGAGGGTGAAGTAAGGGCGCGCGGCGATCTTCGAGGCGACCGGGTAGACGGACCAGCTGCCGTTGTCGGCGGCGCGGGCCGTTCCCGTCGGCAGCCAGAGGAGGCAGCACAGGCTCAGCAGGAGGGCGTACGGCTTGCGCATGGGTGCGGACTCCCATGGACTCGGGCGGCGGTGGCGGTCGGGCGGGTGCGGCCCCGGCCGTGCGGCGGGGCGCCCGGCCACCGGTGCCGGAGTGCGGTCGGTCAGGTGAGGGTGAGGGTCAGCACGCCGGAGTACGCGCCCGGAGGCGTGAACGCCGGTACGTCGAGGGAGAGTCCGGCGTCGACGGTGAACTGGCCGCCGGTGAGGGTGCCGTTCGGGGTCGACGCGAGGGTCGCCCCCGAGGTCCCCACGGTGCCCGCCGAACCGGCCTTGCAGGTGCTGGGGCTGCCCGCCTTGGTCGCGCAGGCCGGCGTCCAGCTCAGCTTCCCGGCGTCGATCCTGGTGCCGGGACCGGTGAAGTCGGTGACCTTGCCGGTCAGGGACCAGCCCGCGGGCCCGCCGCGGAAGTCCTTGACGGTCACCGTGTTGAGGTTGCCGGTGGAGGCCCCGCCCTGGCCGAAGTCGACCGCCGACAGGGCGACGGAGTCCCCGGCCTGGGACATGGACAGGGTGCCCGCCTTGACGGTGGTGGTCAGTTTCTGGCTGCCGTCCGGGACGGGCGTGTCGTCGTTGACGACGTAGGCCGCGGGGCCCGCGCCCTTGTCCGCGTTCCAGGAGCCGCCCTCGTAGGCCACGATCCCGGTCGTCGTCCGGTCGTTGACGACGAGGGAGCCGCTGAAGGAGCCCTGGGCGTCCGCGGTCACGGTCGCGGTGTCCTGGGTCTGGGTGCCGCCGGACCGCCCGGCCAGGGTGACGGCCGCGCCCGGTGTGAAGTTCGTCCCGCCGACGGTGACCTGGGCCCCGGGGTCACCGGAGGCGGAACCCAGCGAGATGGCCCGGGTGTTGGCCGGGGTGCCGTCGGTCGCGGTGATGGTCTGCGAGGCCGGGGCGGGCGGGGTGATGACCGTGCAGGGGGTGTCCAGCTCCAGGATGTAGCTGGTGTGGATGTTGTAGTCGCCGGGCGAGAGGGTGATCCGGCCGGCCTTGGTGACCGTGAACGTCCCGGTCATGGAGAAGGACGGGAAGGCGGCCTTCCCCGGCACCGGCGGGTTCTTCTTCGGCCCGGTGACGGTGACGTCGCCGCTCTGGGCGCCGCCGAGCGTCACCTTGCCCGTCGGGGTCATGATGTCGGCCGGCAGGGCCAGGTCGGTGGGGTTGCTGGCGGCGGCCGTGACCACGGTGTACGTCACCGTGACCGTGTCGCCGACCTTGGGGCTGGTGTTGTCCGCCGACACGTTCGCGGTGGTGGTGCCGTCGATGGGCGGGATGCCCGCGACGGCCGGCGGAATGCAGTGCGTGGCGAAGTCCACGTTCGTTCCGGCGGCGCCGGCCGGACAGGCCAGCGCGCCGCCCGCGGTGACCGCGAGAGCGGTCGCCCCGAGCAGTGACGCCCAGCGCCACCGTCGGGCTCTTAGGGGTGTCGAACCCATGGGCCCCCTCCTGAGGGTTGCGGGCGCAGCGGCTCATCTGCGCCGACAGGGGGCATTGATGTGGAGCGGGGGTGAGAAGTCAATGGAGATGCCGCAGAAATCTGACGGATCATCAGTTTCTGCGGCATCCGCGGGAGTTACGGCACGATCCGGAACAGATCGCTCGACCGGTCGGTCAGCTGAAGACGAACGGGCCGGGCGACTGCTTGGCCGTGGCGGTACAGGTCACGGTGACACCGAAGATCACCATCTTCAGCGAGCCGCCGTACGTCTCCAGGCTGTCGCCCGAGGCGACGGTGCCGGGGAGGGGGCCGACGGAGACGGGGGCGCCGGCGGCCATGGCCGGGTTCTTCGTCCCGCTGAAGACGGTGGTGCCGCCGCTCGCCTTGACCAGGGTGAGCGTGGAGGCGATGGAGTCCTTGGCCACCGCGACCGGCGCCTTGATCGCGGTGGAGGTGAGGGTGATGGTGGCCGAGGTGCCGCTCTGGGTGGCGGTGAGCGTGGCCGCGCCGCCGCCGAAGATGCCGCAGCTCGCGGTGATGGTCGCCGTCTGGGGAGTGACGGCGGCCGCGGTGGGCGCGAAGGCGAGTCCGGTGACCGCGAGGGCCCCGGCAGCCAGTGCCGCACCTGTTGCCGTGCGCTTGCCTCTCATGGGGATCCGCTTCCCTTTCCTTGGAGGGTGCCATGTGGGGGACACCGACGGACGGAGAGGCCTGCGCAGGCGGGTGCGGGCACGCTGCGCGGCGGTGCGGATCTGACGGTCCGTCGGGTGGTACGAGGTCCATTGACGCGGACCGGCAAGGCCCCAACAAGGTTGAAATCCAGCCGACCTTTTGTTCGGTCCCCCAACCCCACGAAACTCCCCGAGCCCCCGCCCCCGATCGACGCCCCCTCAACCGCCCGAGCCTCCACCCTGACCCGAGCGGCACCCTCCCGACCGCCCGAGCCCGCCACCCACCCCGATCGGCGCCTTCTCGGCCGGGCGAGTCGGGCGGGCGAGCGGGCGAGCGGGGGTCCAGGGGGCGGAGCCCCCTGGTACGTCAGCCGGCGGAAACGGTGAGCCGCACGACTCCGTCGGCCCCGGCGAGCAGCACCGGCGTCCCCGCACCCCCGAGGTCGGCAACGGCGGCCAGATCCTCGGCCGCGACAGCCTCCGCGTCGCTCACCACAGCCGCCGCCTCCAGGGACGCCGCCCCCGAGGCCACCGCCATCGCCACCGCCGTACGCAACGCGCTGAGCTTCAGCGACGCCAGCTCCACCGACCCGGCGACGTACGTCCGCCCGGTCTCGTCCCGTACGGCCGCCCCCTCGGGCACACCGTTGCGGGCCCGCGCGGAACGGGCCAGCGTGACGATCTTGCGGTCCTCGGGGTCAAGCGCGTTGCTCTCGGTCATGCCCAGAGCATACGAAGCCCCGGCCGGTTCACCCCGCCACGGGGTACATCGCGCCCCGCCGGCCCTCGGGCGAGGCCAGCCATTCCAGTTTCTCCGCCGTGTTCGCCTCGTCCAGCGGCGTGTGCAGCACGATCATCAGATCGGGGCGGGCCGGCACCTTCATCGCGGTCGACTCCACGACCAGCAGCCCCGCCAGCGGATGGTCCAGCTCCTTGCGGATCTGCCCCTGGTCCTCGATGTCCCGCTCGGCCCAGAGCGCCCGGAACTCGGGGCTGCGGGCCGACGCCTCGGCGAGCACCGTCCGGAACCCCTCGTCGTCCGGCCGGGCCGCGCACGCGGCCCGGAACTGCGCCACCACCGTCCGCGCGTTCCGCTCCCAGCTGCCGCTGCGCGACCGGTACAGCGGGTCGACGAAGAAGTCGACCAGGCAGTTCTGGGTGTTGTCCGGCCGCATCCCGAGCACGAGCGCCGCCGCGTCGTTGTACATCACGCAGTTGTAGTACAGGTCCATGATGTGCGCCGGGTACGGCATCCAGGTGTCGATCAGCCGCCGCAGCCCCTCGCACATGTCCCGCCGGTCGGCGACGACTTCGGGGGTCGGCGGGTTCAGCCCGGCCAGCAGGTACAGATGCCGGCGTTCGGCGTCGCTGAGCCGGAGCACCCGGCCGACGGCGTCCAGGACCTGGGGGGAGACGGAGATGTCCCGCCCCTGCTCCAGCCACTGGTACCAGGAGGCCCCCACCCCGGCGAGCACGGCGACCTCCTCCCGGCGCAGTCCGGGCGTGCGGCGCCGGCCGCCCCCGCCCGGCAGTCCGGCCTCCTCGGGACTGACCCGGGCCCGCCGGCTCATCAGGAACTCACGCAGCTCGCTCCCCCGTCGGCTCTTCGTCGCCCCCGCAGCAGGCACGTGCCGCTCCTCCCCCGTCGTGTCCGGTGGTGCCACCACCACCATAAGTTCCGACTCCCCAGGCGTATTCCGATCGCCGCAAGCTCATTGCCATGGCGATCGACACCACCACCCACCCGTCCGCTTCCACGGGCGAACCGCTCGGCACCCCACGGCTGTCGACGCGCGACAAGCTCGTCCTGTTCGTCCTGTGCGCCGCCCAGTTCATGGTCGCGCTGGACTTCTCGGTCCTCAACGTGGCCCTGCCCGACCTCGGCAGCGACCTCGGCATGAGCCAGTCCGCCCTGCAATGGGCGGTCACCGCGTTCGCGCTGCCCTCCGGCGGCTTCCTGCTCCTCTTCGGCCGCATCGGCGACCTGTACGGCCGCCGCAGGCTGTTCCTGACCGGCCTGGCCCTGTTCGGCGCGGCCTCGCTGCTGGCCACACTGGCCTGGGACCCGGCGTCCTTCCTCGCCGGGCGCGCGGTGCAGGGCCTCGCCGCGGCGGCAATCGTGCCCACCGGCATGTCGCTGCTGACCACCACCTTCCCGGAGGGCCCGGCCCGGGACCGCGCCCTCGGCATCTCCGGCACGCTGCTGTCGCTGGGCTTCACCATCGGCATGATCGCGGGCGGTGTGCTGACGGACTCCCTCGGCTGGCGCTCGACGATGGCCCTGCTCACCGTGTTCGCGCTGATCGTCCTGCCGCTCGCGCCCGGCCTGCTGCCGGAGTCGCGCACCCCGGACCGCCCGCGCCTGGACGTGCCCGGCGCGGTCACCGTCACCACCGGTCTGCTGTCGCTGATCTACGGCCTGTCCACCGCCGCCGACCACGGCTTCGGCCACGCGGACGTCATCACGGCACTGATCGCCGGCCTTCTGCTGCTGACCGCGTTCACCATGATCGAGTCCCGCTCGCCGGCCCCCCTGGTCTCGCTGCCCATGCTGCGCCGCCGCACGGTGGCCTGGGGCAATCTGGGCGGTCTGGTCACCTTCTCGATGATGTCGACGGTGATCTTCGTGCTGACCCTGTACCTCCAGGAGATCCTGCGTCTGTCGGCCTTCGAGACGGGCCTGGTCTTCGGCGTCCAGGGGATCCTGTCGGCGGTCGCCGGCACCCTCGCGGCCAGGGTCATCGGCCGCTTCGGCACCCGCCGCACCCTCGTCGGCTCGCTGGCCGGCCAGGGGGCGCTGGTGGCCACCCTGGTGCTGCTGAACGCCCACACCTGGTCGGTGTGGCTCGCCGTGGCCGCCGTGTCCCTGGCCAGCATGTGCCACCTGGGCGCGATCGTCTCGTACGGGCTCACCGTCACCTCCGGCGTCCCGGACGAGGAGCAGGGCCTGGCCACCGGCCTGGTGACCTCCACCCAGCAGGTCGGCCTCACCGTCGGCATCCCGCTGCTGGGCGTGCTGGCCACCACCTCGGGCGACCTGCTGACGGGGACGCGCACGGTCCTCGCCCTGGACGCGGGCGTGGTCCTGGTCGCGGCCGTCCTGATCGGCCTGGGCCTCAGGTCACGGACGGTCGAGCCGCAGCCGCTCGGCACGCGGTAGACCGGCGACCACCAGGTCGTACGAGTCCTCGACCAGCTCCCGGACCAGCCGGTCCGGGAGCTCCGCGTCGGCCGTCACCGTGTTCCAGTGCCGTTTGTTCATGTGCCAGCCGGGGACGATCAGCCCCTCGTGCTCGCCGCGCAGCCGGATCGCGTCCTCCGGATCGCACTTGAGGTTGACCGTCAGGGGCCGCGCGCCCAGGTTCGTCAGTGCGAACATCTTGCCCAGCACCTTGAAGACCGAGGTCTCCGGGTTGAACGGGAAGTCCTCCACGACCGCGTTGAAGGACAGGCAGAAGGCGCGCAGCTCCTGGGGCGTCACTCGGGTCCGTCCTCCTCGGCGGCGGGCCCGGGGACCGGCTCCACCAGCACGGTGACGATCTTGTTCCGGCGGCCGGCGGCGGCCTCCGCGGTCAGCCGCAGACTGCGCCCGTCGGGCAGGTCGACCGTGGCGGAGGCACCGGCGATGGGCACCCGGCCGAGCGCCTTGGCGAGCAGCCCGCCGACGGTCTCCACGTCCTCGTCGTCGTACTCCTCCAGGCCGTACAGCTCGCCGAGGTCGGTGATGTCCAGGCGGGCCGTGACCCGGAAACGGTCGTCGCCGAGGTCCTCGACGGGCGGGAGTTCCCGGTCGTACTCGTCGGTGATCTCACCGACGATCTCCTCCAGGATGTCCTCGATGGTGACGATCCCGGCGGTGCCGCCGTACTCGTCGATGACGACGGCGACGTGGTTGCGGTCCTTCTGCATCTCGCGCAGCAGGTCGCCGGCGTTCTTGGTGTCGGGGACGAACACGGCCGGGCGCATGGCCGTGGAGATCAGGTCGCTCTCGGCGTCGCGGCTGATGTGCGTCTTGCGGACCAGGTCCTTCAGATACACGATCCCGATGATGTCGTCCTCGCTCTCGCCGGTCACCGGGATCCGGGAGAATCCGGAGCGCAGGGCGAGGGTGAGGGCCTGCCGGATGGTCTTGAAGCGCTCGATGACGACCAGGTCGGTGCGCGGCACCATCACCTCGCGCACCAGGGTGTCGCCCAGCTCGAAGACGGAGTGCACCATGCGGCGCTCCTCGTCCTCGATCAGCGACTCCTTCTCGGCGAGGTCGACCAGTGCGCGCAGCTCCGCCTCGGAGGCGAAGGGTCCGCGCCGGAAGCCCTTGCCGGGCGTGAGCGCGTTGCCGATGAGGATCAGCAGGGACGGGACGGGCCCCATGATCCGGGCCAGCGGCAGCAGCACGTACGCGGCCACGGTCGCCGTGTTGAGGGGGTGCTGGCGGCCGATGGTGCGCGGGGAGACGCCGACGGCGACGTACGACACGAGCACCATCACGCCGATGGCGACCAGCAGGGCCTGCCAGGTGGCGGCGAACTCCTGAAGGCAGGCGTACGTCACCAGCGCCGCGGCGGCCATCTCGCAGGCCACGCGGACCAGCAGGGCCACGTTCAGGTAACGGGTGGGGTCGGCGGTGATCTGGGCGAGCCGGGCACTGCCGCGCCGCCCGGACTTCACGGCCTCCTCGGCGCGGAAGCTGGAGACGCGCGCGATGCCCGCCTCCGCGCAGGCGGCGAGCCAGGCCACGACGACCAGCGCGATCGCGCCGACCACGATCTGCGGAGACATGGGCCGCCTACGAGACGGTCGGCGCCGGGGAGGGCCCGGTCAGGCCGTGCTCGGCCCGCCAGCCGTCCACGATGGCGGCCTGGAGCCCGAACATCTCGGCCTTCTCGTCGGGCTCCTCGTGGTCGTACCCCAGCAGGTGCAGCACCCCGTGGACGGTGAGCAGCTGGAGCTCCTCGTCCATGGAGTGCTGCGTGGGCGCCTCGGCTCCCTGCTTGGCGGCGACCTCCGGGCACAGCACGATGTCGCCGAGCAGCCCCTGCGGCGGCTCCTCGTCGTCCTTGGACGGCGGACGCAGCTCGTCCATCGGGAACGACATGACATCGGTGGGACCCGGCAGGTCCATCCACTGGATGTGCAGCTGCTCCATGGCGTCGGCGTCCACGACGATCACCGACAGTTCGGAGAGCGGGTGGATGCGCATCCGCGCGAGCGCGTAGCGGGCGATGTCGAGGACCGCCTGCTCGTCTACCTCGGTGCCGGACTCGTTGTTGACGTCGATCGACATGGTCGTGCTGGTCTACTTCCCCTTGGAGCCCTTGGCACCGGGCCTGCCATGGCCGCCCTTGTGGGCGCCGTTCTCGGTGCCGTGCTTGCTGTCGTACAACTCGTACGCGTCGACGATACGGCCCACCAGCTTGTGCCGGACGACATCGTGGGACGACAGCCGGGAGAAGTGGACGTCCTCCACGCCCTCCAGGATCTCCTGCACCTGCCGCAGACCGCTCTTGGTGCCGTTCGGCAGGTCGACCTGCGTCACGTCACCGGTGATCACGATCTTCGAGTCGAAGCCGAGGCGGGTGAGGAACATCTTCATCTGTTCGGGGCTCGTGTTCTGGGCCTCGTCCAGGATGATGAAGGCGTCGTTGAGCGTACGGCCGCGCATGTAGGCGAGCGGCGCGACCTCGATCGTCCCGGCGGCCATCAGCCGCGGAATGGAGTCGGGGTCGAGCATGTCGTGCAGCGCGTCGTACAGCGGGCGCAGATACGGGTCGATCTTCTCGTAGAGCGTGCCGGGCAGGAAGCCCAGCCGCTCGCCGGCCTCGACCGCCGGACGGGTCAGGATGATCCGGTTGACCTGCTTGGACTGCAGGGCCTGTACGGCCTTGGCCATGGCCAGGTAGGTCTTGCCGGTACCGGCGGGGCCGATGCCGAAGACGATCGTGTGCTTGTCGATCGCGTCGACGTACCGCTTCTGGTTGAGGGTCTTGGGGCGGATCGTGCGGCCCCGCGAGGACAGGATGTTCTGCGTCAGTACCTCGGCCGGGGTCTCCGGGCCGTCGCTCGTCCCGTTCTCGCTCGCCTTGAGCATGGCGATCGAGCGTTCCACTGCGTCCTCCGTCATCGGTTGCCCGGTGCGGAGCACCAGCATCATCTCGTCGAACACGCGCGAGATCAGAGCGACGTCCGCCGGATCGCCGACCGCGCTGATCTCATTGCCCCGGACGTGGATGTCGGCCGCCGGGAAGGCCCTCTCGATCACGCGCAGGAGGGAGTCGCCGGAACCCAGCACGGTCACCATGGGGTGCTGGGCGGGGACGGTGAACTGCGCTCTCGCCTGCTCCTGCGCGGGGGTGTGAGCTGTGGGTGTCTGTGTCATGGGCCGGCGCTGAAGGCCTGCGCTTCCTCCTTGTGACGGCCGCCTAGCTGAGGGCGGCCTCGCGCTATCAAGAGTACGACGGGGGGCTGACAAGCCCGTAGGGCTTTTCCGCGGGAGACTTCTCAGCCGGCCCGGCCGAATCCGATGGTCGGCACGGCCCGCCGCAGCGGCCAGGGCCGGTCCAGCACCTCCGGCACCAGCCCCTCCAGGAACGCGTACCTCCGCAACGCCTTGGGGTCCTGGCCCGGCAGGGACTGCACGCGCCGCCACCACGCCCCGATCTCCGACCACCCCGGCGCCGACAGGGACCCTCCGAACTCCTGCACCGACAGCGCGGCCGTCAGTCCGGCGAAGGCCAGCCGGTCCGCCAGCGGCCAGCCCGCCAGCGAGCCCGTCACGAACCCGGCGACGAACACATCGCCCGCCCCCGTCGGATCCAGTGCCTCCACGGCGATCGCGGGCACCTCGGCGGCCTCCCCCGTGCGGCGGTCCACCGCGTAGGCCCCCTCCTCCCCGAGGGTCACCACGGCCACCGGCACGTGCTCGGTCAGGGCGTGGGCGGCCAGCCGCGGGCAGTCGGCGCCGGTGTACCGCTTCGCCTCCTCCGCGTTGGGCAGGAACGCCTCGCAGTGCTCCAGGTCGGCGAGGCCGGACAGATCCCACGCGCCCGTCTCGTCCCAGCCGACGTCGGCGAAGATGCGGGTGCCCGCGCGGGCGGCCTCGGCGATCCACGGGGCGCTGCGGCCCGGGGTGAGGGAGGCGACGGCGGCCCGCGCGCGGGGCGGGCGGGCCGGGGCCCCGTCCTGGAGGAACACGGCCTCGGGCGGCGGCTCGTGGCCGTGGGAGACCATGGTCCGCTCGCCCTCGTAGGCCATGGAGACGGTCACCGGGGAGTGCCAGCCGGGCACGGTCCGCGAGGCCGAGAGGTCGATGCCCTCGCCCCGTTCCAGCGCGTCCCAGCAGTACTCGCCGTAGTGGTCGTCGCCGAAGGCCGCGGCGAGCGCGGTGCGCAGACCCAGCCGGGCCAGGGCGGCGGCCATGTTGGCGACCCCGCCGGGGCTGGATCCCATGCCCCGGGCCCAGGACTCGGTGCCGCGCACCGGCGCCGTGTCCAGGCCGGTGAAGATGATGTCGAGGAAGACCGTGCCGGTGAGATAGACGTCCCAGGGCGGATCTCCGGGGGCGCGCAGCGCGGCGAGCGGGTCGACCTGGGTCTGGCAGCGCCGCGCTGCCTGAGTGAGGTGTTCCGGTTCCTCTCCGGTCAGCATGTGCGACGGCGTCACGGTGCGCTCCCTGGCGTGGTGCGGTTCTGGCCAGTGTGCACCAGGACGGCCGCCGGGATCCCGCGCGGCGGGTGTGCGGGGCGTCCTGCCGGGAGAACGCGTGGCGCGCACTCGTACCCCCCTTCTTCACACTCAAACGTCACCGTGCTCTGGATCACACCCGCCGGTCTTCTTCCGGAACCACGTGCTTGATACAACTTGCTCGCGCGTTCCTGTCCGTCGACGGTCGTCGCCCATCCCCCTTTCCGAGCCGCTCCTTTCGCCTGCCCTGGGAACGCCCGTGTCCGCCCCCCGCACCCTGCCCTGGCCCCTCGTCGCCCTGTTCACGGCCGGGTACCTCGCCCCCTATCTGCTGCCCACCACCGTCGGACGGCTCGACAGCGGGCTGCCGCTCACCGCCACCCAGGCCGGTGCCATCGGCAGTGCCCTGCTGCTGAGTTCGGCGACCGCCGGCTTCCTGCTGGCCTCCCGGGTGGACCGGACCGGCCCCCGTGCCCTCGCCCGCACCGGCCTCGCCCTCGCCGCCCTCGGCTACGGCGGCGCCGCCCTCACCGGCTCCGTACCGGCCGTCGTCGCGGGCGCGGTCGTGGGCGGCTTCGGATCCGGCACGGTCACGGCGGTGGCCGCGAGCGGCATCGCCGGCCAGCGGGACCCGCACCGGGTCACCACACTGGGTCTGCTCGGCGTCTCCGCCCTCGCCGGTGCCCTGTATCTGACGATCCCCCACCTCGGCCCCGGCCACGGCTTCCCCCTGGCCGCCATCGCGCTGACCGCGCTCGCCGTCTGGCCGCTCACCGGCCGGCTGTCCGGCCGTACGGCACCGGCCCGTACGGCCGTCGCGCACGGCCGGCTCCCGCATCCGGGGGCGGGGCTGCTGCTGGCCGCCATGATGCCGTTCTGGTCGCTGCCCCAGAACTCCCTCTGGGGGGTGAGCGGGCGGATCGGGCTCGATCAGGCCCGTCTTTCCGAGGTCACCGTCGGCGCGGTGTTCGCGGTCGCGCTCGGCGCCGGACTCGTCGGGGTCGTCGGCGCGGGCACGCTGGGGCAGCGGCTGGGCCGGGCCGTGCCCATCGGCGCCGGTACGGTGCTGATCGCGGGCTGTATCGCGCTCAGCGCGTCCGCGCGGGACCTCCCGGCCTTCGCGGCGGGCGAGATCTCCTGGAACCTGCTGTACCCGATCGTCCTGTCGTACGTCATCGGCCTCGCCGCCTCCCTGGACCCGCGCGGCCGCTGGGCGGTCCTGGTCGGCTCGGCGTCCTCCCTGGGGACGGCGGCGGGGCCGCTGACGGGGAGCGTGCTGGCGGCGGGCGCGGGCTTCCCGGCGATGGGCGGGATGCTCGGCGCCGGGCTGCTGCTGGTCGCGGTACCGATGACGGCGGTGGCGCTGCGGGCCGGCAGGCGCCCCCTGACCGTCATGGAACTCCCGGTCGTGCGGGTCCCGGTGGAGACGCCCGTCGTGCCCGCTCGGCGTGGCTACGAGACCGCGTCGCCGAACACGTAGGCGTCGACCTCGGCCAGGTAGCGGGCCCGGCGCTCCTCGTCGTCCTCCAGGAAGGAGGCGAGGAAGGAGTTGCGGGCCAGCTCGCGCAGCCGGTCCTCGTCCAGGCCCAGGGTCTGCCGGACCGCCGCGAAGTTGTCGCCCGCGTACCCGCCGAAGTACGCCGGGTCGTCGGAGTTGACCGTGCACAGCAGACCGGCGTCCAGCATGGCCGGCAGCGGGTGGTCGGCCAGGGTCTCCACGGCGCGCAGCCGGACGTTGGACAGCGGGCACAGGGTGAGCGGGATCCGCTCCCGGACCAGCCGCTCGACCAGCTCCGGGTCCTCCAGGCAGCGCAGTCCGTGGTCGACGCGCTCCACGCCGAGCACGTCCAGCGCCTCCGTGATGTAGGCCGGCGGCCCCTCCTCGCCGGCGTGCGCGACCCGGCGCAGCCCCAGCGCGGCGGCGGTCGCGTAGACCTCCCTGAACTTCGCCGGCGGATGCCCGACCTCGGCGGAGTCCAGGCCGATGCCGGTGATCCGGTCCAGGTACGGCGTCGCGGCCTGAAGCGTCTCCAGCGCCGAGTCGGCGGACTCATCGCGCAGGAAGCACATGATGAGCTTGGTGGAGACACCGTGGTCGCGCTCGCTGCTGCCGAGCGCCCGCCACAGCCCCTCCACGACCGTGCCGAGGCTCAGGCCCCGCGCGATGTGGGCCTGCGGGTCGAAGAAGATCTCCGCGTGCCGCACGCCCTGCGCGGCGGCCCGGGCGAGGTAGGCGTTCGCCAGGTCGGCGAAGTCCTGTTCGGTGCGCAGGACGGCCATCAGCTCGTAGTAGAGGTTCAGGAAGGACTGGAGATCCTTGAACCGGTAGGCCGTGCGGAGTTCGCCGGTGTCCGCGTACGGAAGGGTCACACCGTTGCGGGCGGCCAGCTCGAAGGCCAGCTCCGGCTCCAGAGTGCCTTCGATGTGGAGGTGCAGTTCTGCTTTCGGGAGGGGCATCAAAGCATCGTAAGGGTGCTTTACCGCCGTTTCGGAACCGGCACTCGCTGGAGGTCGTACGCCACGGTCAGCTCCCCGGTGAACCCGGCCGCCCGCGCCTGCCGCTCGAACTCCTCGGGGTCGGAGTAGCGCTGGCTGAAGTGGGTGAGGACGAGGTGCCGCACACCGGCGTCCCGGGCCACGGCCGCGGCCTGCCCGGCCGTCAGATGCCCGTGGTCGACGGCCAGTTCGACGTCCTCGTCGAGGAACGTGGACTCGATGACGAGCAGGTCGCAGCCCTCCGCGAGCGCGTGCACGCCCTCGCAGAGCCGGGTGTCCATGACGAAGGCGAACCGCTGCCCGCGCCGCACCTCGCTGACGTCCTCCAGCGTGACGTCCCCGATCCGTCCCTCGCGTTGCAGACGGCCCACGTCCGGGCCCGCGACGCCGAGCGCGGCGAGCCGGTCGGGCAGTATGCGGCGGCCGTCGGGTTCGATCAGGCGGTACCCGAAGGACTCGACCGGGTGGGAGAGCCTGCGGGCTTCCAGGGTGTACGACGGGGTCACCGCGAGGATGCCGTCGGCGGCGACCGGGGCCTCGGTGAGCGCGACCGTCTCCCGGTAGGCGGTGGCGTGGCGCAGCCGCTCGAAGAAGTGCTGCCCGGAACGCGGGTAGTGCGCGGTGACCTCGTGCGGCACCTGGTCCAGGTTGATCCGCTGGATGACTCCCGCGAGGCCGAGGCAGTGGTCTCCGTGGAAGTGCGTGACGCAGATCCGGTTCAGGTCGTGGGCGGCGACCCCGGCGCGCAGCATCTGCCGCTGTGTGCCCTCGCCGGGGTCGAACAGGATGCCCTCGCCGTCCCACCTCAGCAGGTAGCCGTTGTGGTTGCGGTGCCGGGTCGGGACCTGGCTGGCGGTGCCGAGGACCACCAGTTCACGGACGGACATGAGGAGTTACCCGGGCGGCCACTGCAGGCCACGGCCGCCGAGGACGTGGGCGTGGGCGTGCCAGACGGTCTGGCCGGCACCGCTGCCGGTGTTGAAGACCAGGCGGTAGCTGTCCAGCTTCTCCCCGTCGGCGACGGCCTTGGTCTCGGCGAGGACGTCGGCGGCCAGCTGCGGTGCGGCCGCGGCGAGTTCGGCCGCGTTCTCGTAGTGCGCCTTGGGGATCACCAGGATGTGCGTGGGAGCCTGCGGGTTTATGTCCCGGAAGGCCACGGTGGTCTCGGTCTCGCGGACGATCGTCGCCGGGATCTCGCCCGTGACGATCTTGCAGAACAGGCAGTCGTTCTGCGCTTCGCCGGCCATACGCTGCGCTCGCTTTCGCCGATGATCGGTACGGGGGGTCATCGTAGTCGTTCGGGTGGGGCCCGGAGGGGCGTGAGCCCGCTCCGCGACGGGGCCGCGCCCCGGGGCGGCCCCGCGCCTCTCAGGAGGGCATCTCCGGCGGTGTCTTGGCGGGGCTGTCCTGCAGTGCCTCCAGCGCGAGCGCGATCGCCGCGTCCAGCTGGGCGTCCGTGCCGGACGCCCAGTCCTGGGGCCGCTGTACGACCTCCACGTCCGGGTCCACGCCGTGGTTCTCCACGTCCCAGCCCTGTCCCTCCAGCCAGATCGCGTACTTCGGCTGGGTCACCAGCGTGCCGTCGACCAGGTGGTAGCGGCTGTCGATGCCGATGACGCCGCCCCAGGTGCGGGTGCCGACGACCGGGCCGATGCCGAGGGCCTTGATCGCCGCGTTGACGATGTCGCCGTCGGAGCCGGAGAACTCGTTGGCGACGGCGACGACCGGGCCGCGGGGGGCGTCGAGGGGGTAACTGGTGGGGCGCATGCCGCGCGGGAGGTCCCAGCCGATGATCCGGCGGGCCAGCTTCTCGACGACGAGCTGGGAGGTGTGGCCGCCGCGGTTCTCCCGGACGTCGACCACCAGGCCCTCCCGGGCCACCTCCACGCGCAGGTCGCGGTGGATCTGCGCCCAGCCGGGGGCCTGCATGTCGGGGACGTGCAGATAGCCGAGCCGGCCGCCGGAGGCCGCGTGCACATGGGCGCGGCGGTCGGCCACCCAGGCGTGGTAGCGCAGGGGTTCCTCGTCGGCGACGGGGACGACGACGGTGTGCCTCGGTTCGCCGCCGCCCGCCGGGGAGACGGTCAGCTCCACGGGGTGGCCGGCCGTGCCGACGAGGAGGGGGCCGGGGCCCGTCAGCGGCTCGACGGGGTGGCCGGCCACGGCGACGATCGCGTCGCCGGGGCGTACGGCGACCCCGGGGGCGGCGAGCGGGGAGCGGGCGTCGGGGTCGGAGGTCTCCGACGGGAGGATCCGGTCGATGCGCCAGCTGCCGTCGGGGTGGCGGGAGACGTCGGCGCCGAGCAGGCCGTGCCGGGCGCCGCCGGAGCCGCCGCGCGGGGTGACGTAGGCGTGCGAGGTGCCGAGTTCGCCGTGCACCTCCCAGAGCAGGTCGACCAGGTCGCTGTGGGTGGCGAGGCGGCGCAGGAGGGGGCGGTAGCGGTCGAGGACGCCGGTCCAGTCGACGCCGCCGAGGTCGGGCCGCCAGTAGTGGTCGCGCATGAGGCGGCCGGTCTCTTCGTACATCTGCCGCCACTCGGCGGCCGGGTCGACGGTCTGCCGGACCCGGGCGAGGTCGACGCCGACGCTGGTGTCGCCGTCGTCGTCGCCGCCGGTGCGGCGGTCGCTGGGCACGACCCGGAGCCGGCCCTCGGTCCACAGCAGGACGCGTTTGCCGTCGCCGCTGACCTCGAAGTGGTCGGCGGCGGAGGCGAGATGCTCCAGGCGGCGCTGGGCGAGGTCGTAGCGCTCCAGCTCGGTGTGCGGGTCGGGGTCCTCCGGGTGGGCGCGGGCGGTGCCGAGGACGCCCTGCACGGGGTGGCGCAGCCACAGGACGCCGTCCTTGGCGGCGCGCAGGGTGGAGTAGCGGCCGGCCTCCACCGGGAAGGGCACGATCCGGTCGGCGAGCCCCTCGGGGTCGATACGGGTGGCGGGGGTGCCCTCGCTGTCGGGTGTCTCGTCCTTGTCGGGGGCCTCGAAGGGGCGGCCGTGGCGTTGCGGGCCGAACGGCGAGGGCGTGGTGGCGGCCAGGGTGATCAGGTGGGGGCGGGCGCCGACCACGAACGCCAGATCGAAGACGTGTTCGTCGTAGACCGGGTCGAAGGCGCGGTTGGAGAGGAACGCGAGGTGTTTGCCGTCGAGGGTGAAGGCGGGCGCGTAGTCCTGGAAGCGCAGCGGGGTCGCCTCGGTGACCGAGAGGTCGGTGGTGTGGGCGAGGCGCAGCTGGGAGAGCGGGCGGGGGCCGGGGTGGGCCCAGGCGAGCCAGGCGGAGTCGGGTGAGAAGGCGAGGCCGGAGACCTCCCCGTCGTCGCTGCGGTCGACCTCGCGGACCTCGCCGGTCTCCCGCTCGACGAGCAGCAGCCGGCCGTCGTGCGCGGCGACGGCGGCCCGGCTGCCGTCGGGTGCCACGGCCAGCTCCAGGACCCGGCCGAGCTGTCCGGCGGCGAGCCGGCGTGGCGGGGCGCCGAGCACGGTGCCGGTGGCGGGGGCGAACTCCAGGGCGTCCTCGCCCTCGGCGTCCGTCACCCACACCGCCCACTCCTCGCCCTCGGCGCGGAAGGCGCGCGGCATCCGGGCGCGGACGCCGGGGGTGGCGGCCAGGGCGCGGGCGGGACCGGAGCGGTGGGTGACCCAGTGGACCCCGCCGCGCACGCACACGGCGCTGCCGCGGGCGGTGTGGTCGGGGGACGCCTCGCCGAACCAGCCGGGGGCGTTGACCGGGTACGGCCGCAGATCGAGGCGGGGTCCGCCGAGCCGTACGTCGAGCCGGCGCGGCTCGGCGCCCTCCAGGTCGTCCAGCAGCCACAGTCCACCCGCCGAGCTGTAGACGACGCGGGTGCCGTCGCCGGCCGCGTGCCGGGCGTAGAAACCGTCGAGAGGGGTGTGCCGGCGCAGGTCTGAGCCGTCGGCGAGGGAGGAGTACAGCGCCCCGGTGCCCTCGTGGTCGCCGAGGAAGGCGATCCGGTCGCCCGCCCACACCGGGAACTCGATGTTCCCGGCCAGGTCCTCGTGCAGCCGCGCGAACTCCCCGTCGCCGTCCCGGTCGATCCACAACTTGCCCGCGCTGCCGCCGCGGTAGCGCTTCCAGTAGGCGGCCTCGCGGCCCATGGGCGCGGACAGCAGCACGGTGGCCGGCCCGAAGGCCACGTTGCCGACCGGGCCGTACGGCAGCGCCTCGGCCGGTCCGCCGTCCAGCGGGACGGCGTGCGCCCAGGTCTGCCGGAAGCTGGGCCGGCCGTGCGCGCCGAGCGCGAGCACCCGCCCGTCCGGGGTCCAGCCGCGCACCTCCGTGCGGCGGTTGCCCCAGTACGTCAGCCGCCGCGCGGGACCGCCGTCGACCGGGGCCACATGCACCTCGGGGGCTCCGTCCCGGGTGGAGGTCCAGGCCAGGTGCCGTCCGTCCGGCGATATCCGGGGCAGGGTCACCGGCGTGTTGTCGGCGCTGACCCGCCAGGCCCGGCCGCCGTCGAGCGGCGCGAGCCAGACGTCGTCCTCGGCGACGAAGGTCACCAGGTCGCCGTGCAGATGGGGGTACCGGAGATAGGCGGAGTCCGCCGTGTCCGCCGTGGTTCCCGTCGTTGCCGTGGTTCCCGTCGAAGCGCCCTGAGTCACGCCGTCACTCTACGCAGCGACCGGCACGGCCCGCTCCCGGTTTCCGATCACTTGCCCGGCACGGGCCACACCGTCCGGGTGACGGCGCGGGTGCCGGCGCGGGTGCCGGTGCCGGTCGCGGCGGGCGTGGGCGGTCCCGGGACGGGCCGGGGGGATCACGGCGCCGCGGATCCGGCGGCGGCCCGTCTACGCTGGCCCGATGCGCGGCGAACGCAGGCTCAGACGGCTCGTGCTGCCCGACGGGACCGAGTACCGGTGGGCGGTCCGGCACCGGCACACGGCCGGCGGCCCCTGCACGGAGGTGCTCTCGCTGCACCGCGACGGGACCGTCACCCGGATCGTGTTCCCCGACGTGGTCGTCGGCGGTTACACGCACTCCGGTCTGGTCTTCGACCGGCACGGGCACACGGTCAACCTGCACGAGCCGCGCGTGGTGCGGGCCTTCGTGGACGAGCTGCGGCGTCTGGGGCCGGTGACCGGCGAGGCGGACGGGTGGGCGTTGCTGCCGGCCGTCAGCCGCGCAGCAGCAGCCACTCCTGGAGTTCGACCAGATTGCCCTCCGGGTCCTTGAGGTGGGCCACGCGCATGCGGTCGGTCATGGGGGCCGGGCCGTGCAGCAGGGCCGCGCCCCGGGACACGATCTCCGCGCAGTAGGCGTCGAGGTCGTCGACGCGCAGGACGACCAGGGAGCGGTGACCGGTGGCGGTCTCCCCCAGCTCGTCCAGCACCCCGGCCATCATCACCCGGTCCTGGAGCGCGATCCCGGCGGAGCCGGTGTGCGGGCTGAACTTCTCGTACGGCCCCTCGGTCGCCCCGGACTGCGGCTTGAGACCGAGGACGTCGGCGTAGAAGCGGTAACAGGCCGCGAAGTCGGTGACCAGGAGCCGGACCTGGGCGAGTTCCACGATGTCCCCCTGACGGTTCTCAGGACCAGCGGCCGGTGCGGCCCAGGAGCAGGGCCGCGGCGGCGGTGCCGGCGGTGGAGGTGCGCAACACGGTGGGCCCGAGGACGTAGGGCTTGGCGCCGGCCTGCGCGAAGAGCGCCAGCTCCTCGGGGGCGACGCCGCCTTCGGGGCCGACGACCAGCACGATCTCGCCCGCGGCGGGGAGTCCGGCGGTGGCGAGGCGTTCGTCGCCGCTCTCGTGGAGCACGGCGGCGAAGTCGGCCCGGGCGAGCAGCGCGGCCACCTGCTTGGCCGTCGCCGCGTCCGCGACCTCGGGGAAGCGGACCCGGCGGGACTGCTTGCCGGCCTCGCGGGCGGTGGCCCGCCACTTGCCGAGGGCCTTCAGTCCGCGCTCGCCCTTCCACTGGGTGATGCAGCGGGAGGCCTGCCAGGGCACGATCGCGTCGACGCCGACCTCGGTCATGGTCTCGACGGCGAGTTCACCGCGGTCGCCCTTGGGCAGGGCCTGCACGACGGTGATCCGCGGGGCCGGCGGCGGCTCCTCGTGCACGGACTCCACGGCCACGACGAGCCGGTCCTTGCCCTCGGCGGCCTCGACGACCCCTTCCGCCCAGCGCCCGTGCCCGTCGGTGAGGACCACGTCCTCACCCGGCCGCAGCCGCTTCACGGACACGGCGTGCCGTCCCTCGGGGCCGTCGAGCACGAACTCGGTCCCGATCCGGTCGAGTCGGTCCACGACGAAGACGGGAGCGGTCATCGCGCGCCACCTCCGGTCCGCGGCAGGTCCGACAACGCTGTCCCGGCCTCGGCGAGTTCGGCCGCCAGCACCTCCACCAGCTCCCCGGCGGGCAGGTCCCGCGCCAACCGGTGCCCCTGTCCCGCCCACAGCGCCATGCCCTGCGCGTCCCCGGCCTTGGCGGCGGCCTTGCGCAGCGGCGAGGTGAGGTGGTGGACCTCGGGGTAGGCGGCGGGGGCGTACGGGCCGTGCTCGCGCAGGAAGCGGTTGACCAGTCCGCGGGCCGGGCGGCCGGAGAAGGCACGGGTCGACTCGGTGCGCGCGTACAGGGGGTTGGTCAGCGCCTCCTTGTGCAGGGCGTGCGCGCCGGACTCGGGGGTGGCGAGGAACGCGGTGCCCAGCTGGGCGGCGCTCGCGCCCGCCGCGAGGACGGCGGCGATCTGGCTGCCGCGCATGATGCCGCCCGCGGCGACGATCGGGATGCGCACGGCCTCCCGGATCTGCGCTATCAGCGACAGCAGGCCGATACCGGAGCCGTCGTTCTCCGGGAGGTCCCGGTGGGTGCCCTGGTGGCCGCCGGCCTCCACGCCCTGCGCGATCACCGCGTCCGCCCCGGCCCGTTCGACCGCGCGGGCCTCCTCGGCGGTGGTGGCGGTGACCAGGGTGAAGGTCCCGGCCCGGCGCAGCTTGTCGAACACCTCCCGGCTCGGCACCCCGAAGTGGAAGGAGACCACCGGCACGGGGTTGTCGAGCAGGACGGCGAGCTTGGCGTCGTAGCCGTCGTCCCGGCCGCTGTCCGGATCGCCCAGCTCGGTCTCGTACCACACGGCCTCACCGGCCAGCTGGTGCGCGTACACCTCGACGGCCCCGGACTCGGCGTGCTCCGGCTGCGGCATGAACACGTTGACGCCGAAAGGACGGCTCGTGAGTCCCCTGAGCTGCTTGATCTCCTGGTACATGCCGTCGGCGGTCTTGTAACCGGCGGCGAGGAACCCGAGACCGCCGGCCTCGGAGACGGCGGCGACGAGCTGCGGGACGGAGACACCGCCCGCCATGGGGGCCTGCACGATCGGGTGGGGGCAGAGACCGGTCAGCGCGGAGGACATGACCGCATGTTGTCACGTCCTCCGTACAAGTCCGAATCCGGGCTTCCGAGGGCATAGGCCAGGGGCATACAGGGCGCGGAAGCACCCTGTATGCCACGGCTCAGCGCCCGTCGGACGCGTCCTCCGGCCGCGCGAACAGCCCCTGCCGACCTGGCCGGCCGTGCCCGCCCGGGGGACGCCCCCCGGGCCCCCGGCCGGCGTCAGCGCCCGTTGAACGCGTCCTTCAGCCGGGAGAACAGCCCCTGCTGACCTGGCTGGAACTGCCCCTGCGGCCGCTCCTCGCCCCGCAGCTTGGACAGCTCGCGCAGCAGCCGTTCCTGCTCGGGGTCGAGCTTGGTCGGGGTGGTGACCTCGACGTGCACGATCAGGTCGCCCCGGCCGCCCCCGCGCAGATGCGTGACGCCCCGGTTGTGCAGCGGGATCGACTGGCCGGACTGGGTGCCGGGCCGGATGTCGACCTCCTCCAGACCGTCCAGCGTCTCCAGCGGCACCTTGGTGCCGAGGGCCGCCGCGGTCATCGGGATGGTGACCGTGCAGTGCAGGTCGTCGCCGCGCCGCTGGAACGTCGGGTGCGGCAGCTCGTGGATCTCGACGTACAGGTCGCCGGCCGGTCCGCCGCCGGGGCCGACCTCGCCCTCGCCCGCGAGCTGGATCCGGGTGCCGTTGTCGACACCGGCCGGGATCTTGACCGTGAGGGTGCGGCGGGAGCGGACGCGGCCGTCCCCGGCGCACTCGGGGCACGGGGTCGGCACGACCGTGCCGAAGCCCTGGCACTGGGGGCAGGGCCGGGAGGTCATGACCTGGCCCAGGAAGGACCGGGTGACCTGGGAGACCTCGCCCCGGCCGCGGCACATGTCACACGTCTGGGCGGACGTGCCGGGGGCCGCGCCCTCGCCGTTGCAGGTGTTGCAGACGACCGCGGTGTCGACCTGGATGTCCTTGGTCGTCCCGAAGGCCGCCTCGTCCAGCTCGACCTCGATGCGGATCATCGCGTCCTGGCCGCGCCGGGTGCGCGAGCGCGGGCCGCGCTGCGACGCCGTGCCGAAGAACGCGTCCATGATGTCGGAGAAGTTGCCGAAGCCGCCGGCGCCGAAGCCGCCCGCGCCGGCCCCTCCCGACTGGGAGAGCGGGTCGCCGCCGAGGTCGTAGACCTGCTTCTTCTGCGGGTCCGACAACACCTCGTAAGCGGCGTTGATCTCCTTGAACCGCTCCTGGGTCTTCGGGTCGGGGTTGACGTCCGGGTGCAGCTCGCGCGCGAGCCGGCGGAACGCCTTCTTGATCTCATCCTGCGACGCGTCGCGGCGCACGCCGAGAACGGCGTAGTAGTCCGTGGCCACTTACGACTCCGCCAGGATCTGTCCGACGTACCGTGCCACTGCGCGTACCGCTCCCATCGTTCCCGGGTAGTCCATGCGGGTCGGTCCGACCACGCCGAGCTTGGCGACTGCCTCGCCGCCCGAACCGTAGCCGACCGACACGACGGAGGTGGAGTTGAGTCCCTCATGGGCGTTCTCGTGGCCGATGCGCACGGTCACGCCCGGGTCCTTGGCCTCGCCCAGGAGCTTGAGGAGCACGACCTGCTCCTCCAGGGCCTCCAGGACGGGCCGGATGACCAGGGGGAAGTCATGCCCGAAGCGGGTGAGATTGGCGGTACCGCCGATCATCAGCCGCTCCTCGTTCTCCTCGACGAGTGTCTCCAGCAGAGTGGAGAGCACCGTGGAGACCGTACCGCGGTCCTCGGGCTCGAAGGCGTCCGGCAGGTCCTCGACCAGCCTCGGCACATCGGTGAACCGTCGGCCCGCGACCCGGCTGTTCAGCCGTGCCCGCAGATCCGCCAGCGAAGCCTCGCCGAACGGCGCCGGGCAGTCGACCATCCGCTGCTCGACCCGGCCGGTGTCCGTGATCAGCACGAGCATCACGCGCGCGGGAGCGAGCGAGAGCAGCTCCACGTGCCGGACGGTGGACCGGGTCAGGGACGGGTACTGCACGACCGCGACCTGCCGGGTCAGCTGCGCCAGCAGCCGCACCGTCCGCGCGACGACGTCGTCGAGGTCGACGGCGCCCTCCAGGAAGTTCTGGATCGCGCGGCGTTCGGGCGCGGTCATCGGCTTCACGCCCGCGAGCTTGTCCACGAACAGCCGGTAGCCCTTGTCGGTGGGGATGCGCCCCGCACTCGTGTGCGGCTGCGCGATGAACCCCTCGTCCTCCAGGGCCGCCATGTCGTTGCGGACGGTCGCCGGGGAGACACCGAGGTTGTGCCGCTCGGTGAGCGCCTTGGAACCGACCGGCTCCTCGGTGCCCACGTAGTCCTGGACGATGGCGCGCAGAACCTGAAGCCTGCGTTCACTCAGCATTCGCGCGCACCTCCAGCACGTCGTCCCCTCGTCCCCGCGGATCGTCCGCCTGGCACTCTTCCCATGCGAGTGCCAGCATTCCCCGGCCCAGTGTACGGCTGTCGGGTACACCCTGGGCAAGGTCGGGCCGCCGTTCCGGCTCGTACCGCTAGCGTCGCCGGTATGACCGTGACTTGGGAAGAGCTGGGGTGGGAACGGCTGGCCGCCGGGGTGGGGCGGTGCCGGCTGCCCGGCTGGGACTGCACCGCGGGGCTGGTACTGGGCGTGGGCAGGGCGCTCATGGTGGACGCCGGGTCGAGTCCGGCCGAGGGGGCCCGGCTGCGGTCGCAGGCGGAGGAACTGGCCGGCGGCCGTGTGACCCATCTCGCGCTGACCCACCCCCATTTCGATCACGTCTTCGGGGCGTCGGCGTTCGCCGGTGTCCAGGTGTACGCGGCGGTGGGGCTGGAGGCGGTGCTGGCGTACGAGCGTGAGGAGCTGCGCCTGGACGCGGTCCGGAACGGCCTGGCGGCGGCGGACGCGGACGAGGCGGCACGGACGCTGGTCCCGCCCGGCCATCCGGTCTCCGGCGAGTGGACGCTCGACCTCGGCGACGGCCGGCAGGCGCTGCTGGCCAACGTGGGTCCCGGGCACACCGCGCACGATCTGGCGGTCCTGGTGCCGGGGGATCCGGAGGTGGTGTTCTGCGGCGACCTGGTGGAGGAGTCCGGCGAGCCGCAGGCGGGCCCGGACGCGGTCCCCTCCCGCTGGCCGGACGCGCTCGACCGGCTGCTGGCGCTGGGCGGCGAGGAGGCGCTGTACGTGCCGGGACACGGGGCGGTCGTGGACGCGGGCTTCGTACGGCGGCAACGCGACGCGCTGGCAACGCGGTTCGGCGTGAGCTGAGCCACTCCCGGCGTGTCGTGAGCGCGGGTGCGCGGCTTCTCCTATCGTCATCCGAATGCGCCAGTACTCCGCCGACCTGACCCCGCCCTGGAAGAAGCCGAAGCCGGTGCCGGAGGTTCCGGCCGAGCCGGGTCTGGTGGTGGAGGAGCCCGGCACCGGGTTCTGCGGGGCGGTGATCCGCTGCGAGGCGGGCACGGTGACCCTGGAGGACCGCTTCGGCAAGCACCGGGTGTTCCCGCTGGAGCCGCGCGGCTTCCTGCTGGAGGGCAGGGCGGTGACGCTGGTCCGGCCGTCCTCGGCTCCGGTACGGCCCGCCCGTACGGCGTCGGGCTCGGTCGCCGTCCCGGGGGCACGCGCGCGGGTGGCCCGCGCCGGGCGCATCTACGTCGAGGGCCGGCACGACGCCGAGCTGGTCGAGAAGGTGTGGGGCGACGACCTGCGCGTCGAGGGCGTGGTCGTGGAGTACCTGGAGGGCGTGGACGATCTGCCGGCGATCGTGGAGTCCTTCGCCCCGGGCCCGGACGCCCGCCTGGGCGTGCTGGTGGACCACCTGGTGCCGGGCAGCAAGGAGTGGCGGATCGCGGAGTCGGTGACGAGCGGGCACGCGCTGGTGGTCGGCCACCCGTACATCGACATCTGGCAGGCGGTGAAACCGGCCTCGCTGGGCATCCCGGCGTGGCCGGACGTGCCGAAGGGACAGGACTGGAAGACGGGCGTGTGCCGGGCGCTGGGCTGGCCGCCGGAGAACACCGGGGCGGTGTGGCAGGCGATCCTGAAGCGGGTGGGCTCCTACAAGGACCTGGAGCCGGAGCTGCTGGGGAGGGTGGAGGAACTGATCGACTTCGTCACGGCGTAGCGGCGAACGGCGGCAGCGTGCCGAATCGGCTCGTGTCCAGGTCGATGTCCACGAGGGGCAGCCGCACCGGGTCCCCGAACTTACGAGTCCGCTCGGACTGATAGTCGGCCGTGAGCCCGGTGCCGGACGGTTCCGTCAACACCAGGCACTTCCCTGCGAACGGGTCGACGACCAGGTACACCGGCACGGCACCGGCCGCATAGATCGACCGCTTCTCCACGTAATCCCGGTGCGCGCTGGTCCTGGAGACGACCTCTACCAGCATCGTCACAGCGGGGGCGGGCACGAGCCGTCCCGGGCTGTCGTCCGCACCGATCTCCATCACCACGAGATCGGGCTGAGGCTCACTGTCCTCACCGGGAATGGCCACGTCCTGAGTCTGGAGACGCTCCCATCGGTCCGAGGGGATCTGGTCCTGGACAGACTGCACGATGCGGTTGTGGACCTTGTCGGGCCCGGCCATCATCACGATTTCGCCCCGGATGAGCTCAGCCTTGAAACCCTCGGGAACCACAAGGTTCTCGAACGCCTCCTGCACCCGGCGATCATCCACAGCGGTCATCTCCGTGGCCCTCCGCATCCGCCGCGTACTGTCGGCGGCAGCCTACGAACCAGGCTAGGGGTCGAACCGGCGTTCCGCAGTGATTCACTCCGCCGGGTGATCAGTCCACCAGGTCCCGCACCACCGCGTCCGCCAGCAGCCGGCCCCGCAGCGTGAGCACCGCCCGCCCCTCCTCGTACGGACCGTCCTGGAGGAGCCCGTCCGCCAGCGCCCGCCGGGAGGCCGCTAGGCCGTCGTCCTTCAGCAGGGACAGCGGCACGCCTTCCCGCAGCCGCAGCTCCAGCAGGACGCGCTCCACGCGCCGGTCCTCGTCCGTCAGCAGCTCGCGTCCGGCCCCCGGGGACCGTCCGTCCGCCAGTGCCGCCGCGTACGCGCCCGGGTGCTTGACGTTCCACCAGCGCACCCCGCCCACGTGCGAGTGCGCGCCGGGCCCGGCGCCCCACCAGTCGGCGCCGCGCCAGTACAGCTCGTTGTGCAGGCAGCGGCCCGCCTCGGAGGTGGCCCAGTTGGAGACCTCGTACCAGTCGAAGCCCGCTCCCGCCAGCGTCTCCTCGGCGATCAGGTAGCGGTCGGCGTGCACGTCGTCGTCGGTCATCGGCACCTCGCCGCGGCGGATGCGGCGGGCGAGCCGGGTGCCTTCCTCCACGATGAGCGCGTAGGCGCTGACGTGGTCGGGGCCGGCCGCGATCGCCGCGTCCAGCGAGGCCCGCCAGTCGTCGTCGCTCTCCCCCGGCGTGCCGTAGATCAGGTCCAGGTTGACGTGGTCGAAGCCCGCGGCCCTGGCTTCCGCGACGCACGCCTCGGGGCGGCCGGGGGTGTGGGTGCGGTCGAGGATCTTCAGCACGTGCTGCTTCGCGCTCTGCATGCCGAAGGAGATCCGGTTGAAGCCGCCCTCGCGGAGGGTTTCGAGGTAGGCGGGGCCGACGGACTCCGGGTTCGCCTCCGTGGTGACCTCCGCGTCCGGTGCGAGCCCGAACTCGGCGCGGATCACGCTCAGCATCCGTACGAGGTCGTCGGCGGCCAGCAGGGTCGGCGTGCCGCCGCCGACGAAGACCGTACGGACCTCGCGCGGGTCGTCGCCCAGCACCTTCCGGGCCAGCCGGACCTCGTCCGCGAGGGTGTCCGCATAGTTGTCCCGGGAGGCCAGCACCCCGCCCGTGCCGCGCAGCTCGGTCGCGGTGTACGTGTTGAAGTCGCAGTAGCCGCAGCGGGTGGCGCAGTACGGGACGTGCAGGTAGAAGCCGAGCGGGCGGTCGGCCGCCCCGGCGAGCGCGTGCGCGGGCAGCGCGCCGTCGGCGGGGACGGGCTCGCCGTCGGGGAGTGCGGAAGGCATGCCCTCCATTGTCCAGCACCGCGGGCGTTACTCCGCCTGGAGCACCAGCAGGGCCAGATCGTCCTCGGGCAGGCCGCCGCCGAAGTCGTGCACCAGGCGGCGGATCCTTTCGGCGATCTGCTCGGCGCTGAGCCCGGCGCAGCCGGACAGGGCGCGGGCGAGCCCGTCGCCGTCGTCGAACTGGCGGGAGCCGGAGCGCCGCTCGGTCACCCCGTCGGTGACGCACAGCAGGCTGTCGCCGGGGCGCAGCTCCAGGGTCTCGCTGGTGTACGTCTCGTCCTCCACGACGCCGAGGAGGGTCTGCGGGCGAGCGGCGGTGCGTACGGTGCCGTCGGGGCCGAGGACGAGCGGCAGCGGGTGGCCGGCGGAGGCGAGGGTGCAGCGGATCCCGCCGTCGTGCGGGGTCAGCTCGCCGTAGAGCAGGGAGAGGAAGCGGGTCTGCGGGCCGTCCCCGGAGGCCAGGGGCCGGCCGCCGGCGGCGACCAGGGCGCGGGCGGCGGCGTCGGCGGCCTCGGTGGCGTCGTCCAGCAGCAGCTGGTTGAGGCGGTCCAGGACGTCGGCGACCCGGTAGCCCTCGCGGGCGAGGAGACGCAGCCAGGGCCGGGCGAGGCCGATCACCACGGCCGCCTCCGGGCCCTTGCCCTGGACGTCGCCGACGGCGAAGCACCAGCGGCCGTCGCCCGCCGGGAACAGGTCGTAGAAGTCGCCGCTCGGACCGCCCTTGTCACAGGGCTCGTAGACAAGTGCGCTGCTCACGCCGGGGATCTCGGCGACCGCGCCGGGCAGCAGGCCGCGCTGGAGGACGGCGCTGATGGTGGCCTGGCGGGCGTACTGGCGGGCCGCGCCGATGGCCAGGGCGACCCGGCGGCCGAGGTCCTCCACCAGGCCGGTGACCTCGTCGGGGAAGCCCAGCAGGCCGCACCGGCCGATGACCAGCGTGCCGAGCGGCCGGCCGCCCGCGATCAGCCGGTACGACAGCGCCGTCCCGTGGGCGCCCTGCGGCCCGAGCGCAGGGCCGGGCCAGGGGTAGGGCTCGGGGCCGGAGCGCAGCCCGTCCGGCGGGCCCGGCGACTCCTTCTCCAGGGCGCACCGCAGCTCCTCGATACGGGCCTCACTGGCGTGCCACACCCGCGCGGGACCGCCGCCGGCGCCGCCGCGCACGGACGCCTCGTCCTCCAGCCAGACCGCGCACCAGTCGGCGAGCCGGGGCACGATCAGCTGGCCGGTGAGCGCGGCGACCAGGTTCTCGTCCAGCTGTCCGGCGAGCAGGTCGGAGGCCTCGGCGAGGAAGGACAGGGCGCCCCGGCCGAGCCAGTCCCGGTCGCCCTCGGCGCGGTGCGGCTGCGGGGCGAGGTCCTCGGCGACCTCCAGGGCGGGGCCCGGGGCGGGGCCGTCCAGGGCCTCGCTGCCGCCCGGGGGCAGGCGGGCCCACACGGTCTTGGCACCGGTGCGGTAGGTGACCCCCCAGGACTCGGCGAGCGTGGCGACGAGGCGCAGGCCGCGCCCGTACTCGGGGGTGTCGTACGGTCCCTCGGCGCTCGCGGCGTCCCGCGGGGCACGGGAGGGGTGCTGGTCGCACACCTCGACCACGAAGGCGCCGGTCTCCTCCAGCCGCCAGTCGACCTGCACCTCGGTGCCGGCGTGCACGACGGCGTTGGTCACCAGCTCGCTCACCACGGCCAGGGCGTCCTCGGCCAGCCGGACCGCGACCCCGGGCGCCTGGTCCAGCGCGGCACGCACCAGGGCGCGGGCCGCACCCGGGGCGAGGGGACTTCCGGGCAGCGTGGCCCGGCCCCGCGTCTCACCGGGCCGGGGCTCGCTCTCCCGCTGCGTCGGTATGGCCGCCGTGTCCATGGCGCCACGATGACAGAACGGGGGCGCTCATAAGCGCTGAGTCAGCGAAGTGGGCAGAAGACGCAAGCTTTCGAGCGCCGGTGAGCGCAAATTCCCACGGGGCGCGGGGCCGTGCCGATCAGCGGCTCCGCCGCGCGGGCACGACGGCCGCGAGCGTCCCGCGGCTCCGGAGCCCCGGGCCCCGTCCCTTCGCACGCCGGCGCCGGCCTTCCGGCGGGCCGGCACGGTACGTTCCGGGTGCCGGCACCGGACCTGCCGCGCGGCGCCGGACCTGCCGCGCGGCGCCGGCCGTCGACGGCCGGCGCCAGGCCCCCGGGAGCCGGCGCCGGACCCTCCGGTGCCGGCGCCGCCCCGCCGTGACGCGGGCCGGTGCTACGCCTCGCGCGTGCCGGAGTACATCTCCTCGATGAGGTGCTTGTACTCCCGCTCCACCACCGGCCGCTTCAGCTTCAGACTCGGCGTGATCTCGCCGTGCTCCACGTCGAGGTCCCGGGGCAGCAGCCGGAACTTCTTGATGGTCTGCCAGCGCTGCAGCCCCTCGTTGAGCTGCTTGACGTACCCGTCGACCATCTCGACCGTCTGCGGCGCGGCGACGATCTCCGCGTACGGCCTGCCCTCCAGACCGTTCTCCTTCGCCCACTCCCGGACCGCGAGTTCGTCCAGGGCGATGAGGGCGGTGCAGTAGTTCCGGTCGGCGCCGTGCACGAGGATGTTGGACACGTACGGGCACACCGCCTTGAACTGCCCCTCGACCTCGGCGGGAGCGACGTACTTGCCGCCGGAGGTCTTGATGAGGTCCTTCTTGCGGTCGGTGATGCGCAGGTAGCCGTCGGGCGACAGCTCGCCGATGTCCCCGGTGTGGAACCAGCCGTCGGACTCCAGCACCTCGGCGGTCTTGTCGGACAGCTTGTGGTAGCCCTCCATGATGCCGGGGCCGCGCAGCAGGATCTCGCCGTCCTCGGCGATCCGGACCTCGGTGCCGGGCAGCGGCTTGCCGACCGTGCCGGTGCGGTAGGCCTCGCCCGGGTTGACGAAGGAGGCCGCGGAGGTCTCGGTGAGCCCGTAGCCCTCCAGGATGTGGATGCCGGCGCCGGCGAAGAAGTAGCCGATCTCCGGGGAGAGCGCGGAGGCTCCGGAGACGCAGGCGCGCAGCCGGCCGCCGAAGGCCTCGCGGAGCTTGCCGTAGACGAGGGTGTCGGCCACCTTGTGCTTGGCGCCGAGCCCGAAGGGCACCGAGGCGGTGCCCGTGCGGCGGAAGTTGTCCTGGCTGACCTTGGCGTACTCGCGGGCGACCTCGGCGGCCCACTGGAAGATCTTGTACTTCGCCGGACCGCCCTCACGGGCCTTCGCCGCGACGCCGTTGTAGACCTTCTCGAAGATGCGCGGCACGGCCGCCATGTACGTCGGCTGCACGACCGGCAGATTCTCGATGATCTTGTCGACCCGGCCGTCGACGGCGGTGACGTGCCCCACCTCGATCTGCCCGGAGGTGAGCACCTTGCCGAAGACGTGGGCGAGCGGCAGCCACAGGTACTGCACGTCGTCCATGGTGACCAGGCCGGTCGCGGCGATCGCCTTCGCCATGTACGCCCAGTTGTCGTGCGGCAGGCGCACGCCCTTGGGCCGGCCCGTGGTGCCGGAGGTGTAGATGAGGGTGGCGAGCTGCTCCTTGGTGATCGCGCCGACCCGCTCCTTGATCAGCTCCGGGTGCTCCTCCAGGTAGGCGGTGCCGCGCTGCTCCAGCTCCGCGAGGGTGATCACCCAGTCACCGGTCTCCGCGCCGGCCGGGTCGATCACCACGACCTTGGTCAGGTCGGGCAGCTCGGCACGCTTCTCCAGGGCCTTGGCGAGCTGGGCCGCGTCCTCGGCGATCAGCACCCGGCTCTCGGAGTCGGAGAGGATGAACGCGGATTCGTCCGCGTTGGTCTGCGGATAGACGGTGGTGGTGGCGCCGCCCGCGCACATGATGCCCAGGTCGGCGAGGATCCACTCGACACGGGTGGACGAGGCGAGCGCCACCCGCTGCTCGGCCTGGACGCCCAGCTCGATGAGCCCGGCCGCGATCGCGTACACCCGCTGCGCCGCCTCGGCCCAGCTCAGCGACTTCCAGTCGTCGGGTCCCTGGCCCGCGGCCGGCGGCACCGGGTAGCGGTAGGCCTCGGCGTCCGGTGTGGCCGCCACTCGCTCCAGGAAGAGGGCCGCCACGGACGGCGGACGGTTCTCGATCAGGGTCTGCGTGTCGGTCACAACATCCTCCGGGGCCCGCGACGGCGCGGCTGACTCGGTGCGGCTGGGTTAACTCACGGTGGGGTTTCAGGCCGTTGTTTAACTCGCGAGTAACTATCGAGCAGGGATCAGGGTAAGGCGCGACCGCCCGCTGCGTAAGGGGCTTCGGCCTCTCACTTTCCCCGCGGAGCGACGCCACGCACGCGCAGGGGCCCACCGCGCTTTCGCACGACGGGCCCCCACATGACCGGTTTGCGGACGTGACCGGTTGTTACCTCTGGTTACTTCTTGCCCTTGCCCGACCCCGCGCTGTCATCGCTGGACAGGACGGCGATGAAGGCTTCCTGCGGAACCTCCACCGAACCCACCATCTTCATCCGCTTCTTGCCTTCCTTCTGCTTCTCCAGCAGCTTGCGCTTACGGGAGATGTCGCCGCCGTAGCACTTGGCGAGGACGTCCTTGCGGATGGCGCGGATGGTCTCGCGGGCGATGACCCGGGAGCCGATGGCGGCCTGCACCGGCACCTCGAACGCCTGCCGCGGGATCAGCTCCTTGAGCTTGGCGACGAGCCGTACGCCGTACGCGTACGCCTGGTCCTTGTGGGTGATCGCGGAGAACGCGTCGACCTTGTCGCCGTGCAGCAGGATGTCGACCTTGACCAGGGAGCTGGTCTGCTCGCCCGTGGGCTCGTAGTCCAGCGAGGCGTAGCCGCGGGTCTTGGACTTCAGCTGGTCGAAGAAGTCGAAGACGATCTCCGCGAGCGGCAGCGTGTAGCGGATCTCGACGCGGTCCTCCGAGAGGTAGTCCATGCCGAGCAGGGTGCCGCGCCGGGTCTGGCACAGCTCCATGATCGAACCGATGAACTCGGTGGGCGCGAGGATGGTGGCCCGCACGACCGGCTCGAAGACCTCGTCGATCTTGCCTTCGGGGAACTCGCTCGGGTTGGTGACCGTGTGCTCGCTGCCGTCCTCCATGACCACGCGGTAGACCACGTTGGGGGCGGTGGCGATCAGGTCGAGGCCGAACTCGCGCTCCAGGCGCTCCCGGATCACGTCCAGGTGCAGCAGGCCGAGGAAGCCGACGCGGAAACCGAAGCCGAGGGCCGCGGAGGTCTCCGGCTCGTAGACCAGGGCGGCGTCGTTGAGCTGGAGCTTGTCCAGGGCCTCGCGCAGCTCGGGGTAGTCCGAGCCGTCCAGCGGATACAGACCGGAGAAGACCATCGGCTTCGGGTCCTTGTAGCCGCCGAGCGCCTCGGTGGCGCCCTTGTGCTGGCTGGTGACCGTGTCACCGACCTTGGACTGCCGGACGTCCTTCACACCGGTGATGAGATATCCCACCTCACCGACGCCGAGGCCGTCCGCCGGCAGCATCTCCGGCGAGCTGACGCCGATCTCCAGCAGCTCGTGGGTGGCGCCGGTCGACATCATCCTGATGCGCTCGCGCTTGTTGAGCTGGCCGTCGATGACACGGACGTACGTCACGACGCCGCGGTAGGAGTCGTATACCGAGTCGAAGATCATCGCGCGGGCGGGCGCGTCGGCGACCCCGACCGGCGCCGGGATCTCCTTGACGACCTTGTTCAGCAGCGCGTCCACGCCGAGGCCGGTCTTCGCGGAGACCTTGAGCACGTCCTCCGGGTCGCAGCCGACCAGGTTCGCCAGTTCCTCGGCGAACTTCTCCGGCTGCGCGGCCGGCAGGTCGATCTTGTTCAGCACCGGGATGATCGTGAGGTCGTTCTCCATCGCCAGGTAGAGGTTGGCGAGGGTCTGGGCCTCGATGCCCTGGGCGGCGTCGACGAGGAGGATGGTCCCCTCGCAGGCGGCGAGCGACCGCGAGACCTCGTACGTGAAGTCGACGTGCCCCGGGGTGTCGATCATGTTGAGGATGTGGGTCGTGCCCTGGTCGGGGCCCTCGGTCGGGGCCCAGGGCAGACGCACCGCCTGGGACTTGATCGTGATGCCGCGCTCGCGCTCGATGTCCATCCGGTCGAGGTACTGAGCACGCATCTGCCGCTGCTCGACCACACCGGTCAGCTGGAGCATCCGGTCGGCGAGCGTGGACTTGCCGTGGTCGATGTGCGCGATGATGCAGAAATTGCGGATCAGAGCCGGGGCGGTACGGCTCGGCTCGGGCACATGGTTAGGGGTCGCGGGCACGCAGGGTCCTGTCTCTTGAGGCGCCTTATGCCTCGGGTCGGATCGTTACGTAGTCTCCATGGTCCCACGGGGAGGGACCGGGGGCCGTTTTGGGCCGTCCGGAGGGCCACTGGTACTGTAGATGGCTGTGCCTCATGCCCTCTCAGCGCGAGGCACGACAGGAAATTTTGGATCACCGGTACGGGACCTTCGCGGCCCCGCACCAGAACCTGAAAAGGCTCCTTCGTGGCGAACATCAAGTCCCAGATCAAGCGGATCAAGACCAACGAGAAGGCTCGGCTGCGCAACAAGGCCGTCAAGTCTTCCCTGAAGACCGCGGTCCGCAAGGCCCGTGAGGCCGCTGCCGCGGGTGACGTCGAGAAGGCCACCGAGCTGCAGCGCGCTGCCGCGCGTGCGCTCGACAAGGCCGTCTCGAAGGGCGTCATCCACAAGAACCAGGCCGCCAACAAGAAGTCGGCGCTTGCTTCCAAGGTCGCGTCCCTCAAGGGCTGAAACTCCTTTCTGATCTGACCGCCGGAAGGACTCAGAGCGGGCCCTCTCTCATCCGCTCCCGTCCGGCATTCCCGAGCCTGTACGCGGCCTGCGTTCGCCACGCGGGTACGGGCTCTCCAGCTTGATCCGAAGGCCCCGACACCTCTCCTTTCCCCAAGGCCGGTGCGGGGCCTTCGGCATGCCCGGGACGCGCCGGGCACGGCATGGCACAGCACGGCACGGCATGCCGGACGGTCGCGATCGGTGTGCGGCCGGCGTGGCACGGGCAAGGCGGGTGGCGTGCGGCCGGCATGCACGGGCGGGGTCGGCGGCGTGTGGCCGGCGTGGCACGGGCACGGCTCGGCGGCGTGCGGTCGGCAGCGCGCCGAACCGGCCGACGGGCCCGCTTCCGCTGACGCGAGCCCGTCAGGGGCGGAGGAGCAGCCGAGTCAGCCCCGGCCCCTGGACCTGGCGGCCCGCGCGATCACCACGACCGCCTTCTCCAACGCGTACTCCGGGTCGTCGCCGCCGCCCTTCACGCCCGCGTCCGCCTCGGCGACCGCTCTGAGCGCCACCGCGACCCCGTCCGGCGTCCAGCCCCGCATCTGCTGCCGCACCCGGTCGATCTTCCACGGCGGCATGCCCAGCTCGCGCGCCAGATCGGCCGGCCGTCCGCCCCGGGCCGAGGACAGCTTCCCGATCGCCCGCACACCCTGCGCCAGCGCGCTGGTGATCATCACCGGTGCCACGCCCGTCGCCAGCGACCATCTGAGCGCCTCCAGCGCCTCCGCCGTACGCCCCTCCACGGCCCGGTCGGCGACCGTGAAGCTGGATGCCTCGGCACGCCCGGTGTAGTACCGCCCGACGACCGCCTCGTCGATCGTCCCTTCCACGTCGGCGACCAGCTGCGAGACCGCCGCGGCCAGCTCCCGCAGATCGCTCCCGAGGGCGTCGCAGAGCGCCTGGCACGCCTCCGGTGTGGCCGATCGCCCGAACGAGCGGAACTCTCCCCGCACGAAGGCCAGCCGGTCCGCCGGCTTGGTCATCTTCGGGCAGGCCACTTCCCGCGCCCCCGCCTTGCGCGCGGCGTCCAGCAGCCCCTTGCCCTTGGCGCCGCCGGCGTGCAGCAGCACGAGCGTGATCTCCTCGGCGGGCGAGCCGAGATACGCCTTCACGTCCTTGACCGTGTCGGCGGACAGGTCCTGCGCGTTGCGTACGACCACGACCTTGCGCTCGGCGAAGAGCGACGGGCTGGTCAGCTCGGCGAGCGTGCCGGGCTGCAACTGGTCCGGAGTCAGGTCACGTACGTCCGTGTCGGCGTCGGCGGCCTTGGCGGCGGCCACCACCTCCTGCACGGCACGGTCGAGCAGGAGGTCCTCCTGGCCCACGGCAAGGGTCACCGGGGCGAGAGGGTCGTCATTCGCAGTCTTCCTGGCCATCGCTCACAGCATCCCACGCGGCACCGACAACGAAGCCGCCCCGCCACCCCGACCCGACCCGGAGCGACCCCGGAGCCCGCCTCGGGGGCCGGTACTTCCCGTGCCGGGGGCACGGTTCCCCACGCCGGACCCGCGGCTCCCCACGCCCGGGGATCACGGCTTCCCACGCCAGCCCCGCGGCTCCCCACGCCCGGGGATCACGGCTTCCCACGCCAGCCCCGTGGCTCCCCACGCCCGGGGATCACGGCTCCTCGCGCCAGCCGTCCCACTCCCCCGCGAACGCGTCCAGCTCGGCGGCGTCGAGCCGCTCGTGCTCGTCCCGCAGGACCACCAGCCACTGGGCGTCCTCGGCGTCGTCCTCACCGGCCAGCGCGTCCCGGACGAGCCGCGGCTCCTCGTCGATCGCGAACCGCTCCCCGAGCGCCTCGACCGCCTCCTCGGCGGCGTCGCGGTCGGGCAGCACCAGCACGTGTCTCACATCGCTCACGTGCCCATTCTCCGGTACCGGCCTTCGGCGCGGACCGTGCCTCAGCCCTTCGGCACGATCTGCACGTCGAGGCCGACCCGGATGCTCGGGCCGACCACGGCGATGCCTCGCGCCAGCATGGACTGCCAGCTGACCGTGAAGTCGTCGCGGTGCAGTTCGGTGGTGGCCCGGCAGGCGGCCCGGGTCTCGCCCTCCATGCCGCTGCCGAGCCCGAGGTACTCGGTGTCGAGCGTGACCGTCCGGGTCACGCCGTGCAGCGACAGCGCGCCGGCGACCGCCCACCGGCTGCCGCCCTTGTGCACGAACCGGTCGCTGTAGAACTCCAGCGTGGGAAACCGCCGCACGTCCAGGAAGTCTCCCGACCGCAGGTGGTCGTCCCGCATCCGGACGCCCGTGTCGATGGACGCCGCGTCGATCACGACATGCATCGCGGACTGCTCCACGCGCTCGCCGATCCGCAGCACCCCGGTGAAGGAATTGAACCGCCCGTGGATCCGGGCCAGCCCGATGTGCCGTGCGGTGAAGCCGATCGAGGAGTGCAGGTGCTCGATCTCCCAGTCGCCCGGCGCGGGCGGCTCCGGCGGCCGGGCCACCTGCAGCGTCACATCGCCCAGCGAGGCGAGGGAGTTCTCGACGACCAGCGCCGTGGCCCGGTAGGGGGCGAAGCCCTCCGCGGACACCGCGAGCCGGTACTCCCCCGCCGGCAGGGTGGCCACGAACGAACCGTAGGGGTCCGTACCGCCGGACACCACCCTGCGCCCCAGCGGATCGCTGACCGCCAACTCCGCGCCCGCGACGGGCTCGTTGACGGGGTCGACCACCCGGCAGCTGAGCACTCCGGCGTCCGGCGGCGTCGGGACCGCCGCCAGAGGACTCGTCCTTTGCATCCGGTTCGTCCGGTTACCCAGCCAGCGGCCGAACATCTACGACACCCCTGTACGCCTCGACATCATCCGTTGCCGAAGATCTATTCGATCACCGATGCGGCTTTCGAGGCAACACGGACCGACATCACGGGAATCAAGCGCATGCGCAGGGGCTGGGGCGGATTAGTCCTTCAGGTCAGGGTTTCGCACAGTCGGCACACAGCTCAACTCGATCCCGAAGCACTCCCGGTAGACCTCCAGCACCTCCTCGTCCGTCGCCGGCTCGCGCGTCTCCCGCGTGCCGTCCGCGGCGGTCGTCTTCAGCTTCCGCCCGCTGAGCGTGATCCGCCCTCCGTCCTCGGTGACCCGGGAGCAGACCAACGACCGGGTGAAGTGCGACAGCGGCGAGGTGCTGTGCCACCAGACGCCGGCCGCGAAGTCGCCGAGCACCCGGGCGCGGGTCTCCAGCCGGTACTGCGCCTTGCCGTCGCGCAGGACCTCCAGGTCCCCGGCGCCCGACGCGTCACCGCCGCGCACCCCGGCCGGGTCCGGCCCCGCCTCCACCACCTGGAACCTGCCTCCGGGGTCCTCCTGGTCCCCGCGCTCCGCATAGACCAAGGGGTAGTGGCTGTGCGCCCCGAATCCGACGTCGGCGAGCCACGTGTCCCCGTCCGCCGTCCGCACCCGCAGCGCGAGATGGTCGTACGGGATCCCGAGCCTCCCCTCGTCGTCGTACACACGTCCCGCGAGCAGCTCCACCTCGTAACCGAGGTCGGTCAGCAACATCCCGAAGGCGCCGTTCAGTTCGTAACAGAAGCCGCCCCGCCGCGCCCCGGTCACCTTGTCCAGCAACCGCGTCTCGTCCAGTGCGATCTCCTCGCCGAGGTGGATCGACAGGTTCTCGAAGGGAACGGTCCGCAGATGGCGCAGATGCAGCTCGCGGAGCACCTCGCTGGTGGGCCGCCGCGGGCGATCGATCCCGAGTCGGCGGAGATAGGCGTCGACCTGTGCTGATGTCATGAACCCAGTCTGAATGTGTGCCCGGGGTGGGCGCCCCGGGCACACGCGGTCCGGCGTCACGCCCGTCTCCCGCACCCGGGCTCCCCGGGCCTCCCTCCCCTTCCGTCGCTCACGGGCGCTCCCCGGCCCCCCTCCGCCACACCCCGGTGCTCGCCTAGTCCTCTCCGGTCACCTGTAGCTCCGCGTCCTTCCCTCCGCTCCCGGTGATCGCCAGTGCTCCGTCCCGGTCGGTGCGCAGGACCACCGCGCCGCCCGTCCGCAGCGCGGCCACCGTCGTCGGGGCCGGGTGGCCGTAGGGGTTTCCGGCACCGGCGGAGACGAGCGCCACCCGGGGTGCCGCGAGGCGTATCAGTTCCGGGTCCTGGTAGGCCGAGCCATGGTGGGCCACCTTCAGGACGTCCACTCCGGTCAGGTCGGCCGCCGCCGGGGACCGCGACAATGCCTGCTGGGAGAGTGGTTCCAGGTCGCCGAGCAACAGCAGCCGCAGCCCGCCGGTTCGCACGAGCAGCGCGACGCTGGCGTCGTTCGGGCCCTCCGGCCGGGGGCCCTGCGGTGGGGGCCACAGGACCTTCCAGGCGAGGGGACCGGTGCGCTGTTCCTCTCCCGCCACGGCTGTCGTGACCGGGATGTGCCGCTCGGCCGCCGCCCTGCGTACGGCCTCCGCCTGGTCCGCCGGTTCCGCGAACCCCGTCGTCTCGATCGCGGCCACCGAGCGGCCCCGCAGGACGCCGGGGAGTCCCGCCACATGGTCGGCGTGGAAGTGGGTGAGGACGAGCAGGGGGATGCGGGTGATGCCCAGCCGCCGCAGGCAGTGGTCGACCAGCTCCGGATCGGGGCCGGCGTCCACGACCACCCCGGCTCCCTCGCCCGCCGCCAGCACGCTCGCGTCCCCCTGTCCGACATCGCACATCGCGAACCGCCAGCCCGGCGGCGGCCAGCCCGTGATCACCCGGGTCAGCGGCGCCGGCCGGGTCACCAGCAGCACGACCAGCACGGCGAGCAGCCCGCACCATGCCGGGCGCCGCAGCAGTCTCCGGCCCGCCAGGACCACGGCCACCGTGACCGCCGCGAGCGTCAATGCCCCCGGCCAGCCGCCCGGCCAGTCCACTCCCGCGCCGGGCAGCGCCGACCCGGCCCGGGCGACGCCCGCGATCCACCCGGCGGGCCAGCTCGCGCACCAGGCCAGCGCCCTGGCCACCGGCATCGCGACCGGTGCCGTCGCGAGCGCCGCGAACCCCAGTACCGTGGCCGGCGCCACCGCCACCTCGGCCAGCAGGTTGCACGGCACGGCCACCAGGCTCACCCGGGCCGACAGCACCGCCACGACCGGCGCGCACACGGCCTGCGCCGCGGCCGCCGCCGCCAGTGCCTCGGCAAGCCGTGGGGGCACCCGGCACCGCCGCAACGCCTCGCTCCATCCCGGCGCCAGCACCAGCAGCGCGCCGGTGGCCAGCACGGACAGCAGGAAGCCGTAACTGCGGGACAGCCACGGGTCGTACAGCACCAGCAGCAGAACGGCCGTGGCCAGCGCCGGGATCAGGGATCTACGGCGTCCGGTGGCCAGGGCGAGCAGCGCGATCGCGCCGCAGGCGGCGGCCCGCAGGACGCTGGGATCGGGCCGGCAGACGATCACGAATCCCAGCGTCAGCGCGCCCGCGAGCAGGGCCGTCACCCGTAGCGAGAGCCCCAGGCGGGGGGCCAGGCCGCGGCGCTCGGCCCGTTGCGCCAGGCCGGGCGGCCCGATGAGCAACGCGAGCAGGACGGTGAGGTTGCTGCCGGAGACGGCGAGCGTGTGCGCCAGATCCGTCTCCTGGAAGGCGTGGTCCAGCTCGGGCGTGATCCGCGAGGTGTCGCCGACGACCAGCCCGGGGAGCAGCGCACGCGCGTCCCCCGGCAGGTCCTCGGTCGCTTCCCGCAGGCCGGCCCTGAGCCGCCCCGCCAGCCGCTGCGGCCCGCTGGGCCCGGTCACGATCCGGGGTGCCGGCCGGCCGCGCACCCGCAGCACGGCCGCGGTGCGGTCACCGCCCGTCAGCGCGGGCGCCAGGCGTCCGCTCACCCGCAGCCGGGTGGACGGCAGCAGCCCGAGCCAGCCGGCCCGCCCACCGGGCCCGCGCCGCCCGGCGCCCGCCGGGGGCGGCTCCGCGCTCCGGTTCCGCGCGTCCCTTCCTTCCGGGGCCGGGACGTCCGTGCCGACGATCAGGAGCACGGGCGTCCTGGTCCGCGCCCGCCTCCCGTCGGCCTCCTCGACAGTGAGCACCTCGGCCCGCGCCAGCACGGCCGCGGGCGCCGCGTGATCGCCTCGCACCCGTGGTCCGCTCAGCCAGGGGTCGCCGGTCACCTCGGCCTCGACGGTCACGGTCGCGAACCGCCGAGCCAGCTCGGGCACCGGCCCACGCCGCACGTCGGCCCCGTGCAGACCGGCCGAGGCCGCTGCCGCGGAGACGCAGAGCAGCACCGCGGCGACGGCGGCACGCGCCCAGCCGAACCGGCCGCACACCCAGCCGAACCACCCGTCCCGGCCAGCCCGCCCGTCACGGCCAGCGCGCCCGACCCTTCCAGTCCACCCGTCCCGCCCAGTCCGCCCGCTCCGGCCAGTCCGCCCGACCCGGCCAGTCCACCCGCTCCGGCCAGTCCGCCCGCTCCGGCCAGTCCGCCCGTCCCGGCCGGTCCGTCGTACCGACAGCAGGAGAACCCCGCCGACGAGGCAGACCGCGGCGGTCCAGGCGGTCCGGGCGACCGGCGCATCCAGGGTCAGGGCCGCCGTGGCCCAGGCCGCGAGCGCGGGCGGGACCAGACGCAGGTCCATGGGGCCGCCCCGGCCGGTCGGCGCGGTCTCCGGCCGCGCCGACCGCTCCGGTTCCGGCTCCGGCTCCGGCTCCGGCTCCGGCTCCGAGCGCGCGACGGCCTCGTCCGGCGCACGGCTCATGGCCGTACCAGATCGCGCAGGTCGGTGAAGCGGCGGTCGCCGATGCCGTTGACCTCGCGCAGTTCGTCCGTCGAACGGAAACCGCCGTGCTGGGTGCGGTAGTCGATGATGTGCCGGGCCAGCACCGGGCCGACTCCGGGCAGGGCGTCGAGCTGGTCCGCGGTGGCGGTGTTGAGGGAGACCGGCGCCGTCGGACCCGTGCCGGCGGATCCGGACGACGGCCCGGACGCCGGGCCGGGCGCGGCGACGGCCCCGGCGGGGGTGCCGACGACGACCTGTTCGCCGTCGACCAGGAAGCGGGCGCGGTTGAGTCCTTCCGTGCGCGCACCCGGCCGGACCCCGCCCGCGGCGCGCAGCGCATCGGCCACCCGCGCCCCGGCGGGCAGCCGCCGGACCCCCGGTTCGCGGACCTTGCCGCTGACGTCCACGACGATCTCCGCGCCGGGTGTCGCCGACGTGCTCGCGGCCGCGCCGGCCGCCGCTCCTCCTCCACTTTTCTTGGCGAACGGGGCCTGTGCTCGGACCACCTGAGGGGCACTCACGGACTGGGGGCGGGCCGCCCAGAAGTGCTGTACGGCGAGCACGGCTGCGGCCACGAGCACCACGACGAGTGCCACGGCTCCCCGCCGCTCCACTCCGTACCGCGCCTGCAACCACACCGGCATCCGCTCCCGCAGCGCCAGCCCGGCCCGCTCCCGCCAGTCCGGCACCGCGCGCCCCACCGGCCCGTCCGGCCCGTCCGGCTCGCCCGGCCCGTCCGGCTCGCCCGGCCCGTCCAGCTCGCCCGGCCCGTCCAGCTCGTGCCATTCCGGCCGCTCCAGCCGACCCCGCCGGTCCCGCGCCTCCCGCTCCTCCCGCTCCTCCCGCTCCTCCCGCGCCGACGACCGTGCCGCACCGGCCCGTTCGGGCCCTTCAGGCCCTTCAGGCCTCTCAGTCCCCTTGGGGCGGCCCGGCGTCAGCGTGCTCCCGGTCCACGCCGAACTCGCCCCGGGCGGCCGGTCCATGACCGCTGTCCGCTCGGCCGACTCTGCCGACGCGTGCGTGAGGTCGTCCGGGGCCGGCGGTGCGTTCCCCGATTCCCGCCACAGCGTGGCCCGTTCACCGAAGAGGGCTTCCGCGCGGCGGCGCAGTTCCTCCGCCGGGGCGGGCGGGCGGGCGCGGCGGCGTTCGGCGGCGCGGCGGGTGTCGGTGGTGCGACGGTGGCGGAGGCGGCCGTCGGAGGCGGGGCCACGGCCTGGGCCGCTGGTCGCGGTCGACGTGTGCGAGCGAGATCGAAGTGCCATGCGACGAGGATGGGACATCTCGCCACATCGCGATGATCTTGATGGATTTCCGTGGACGACCGCCCGGTTGTGGACAACTCCGCCACCCGCACGGGGGAGACCGGTCGGCCACCGGCGAGCAGGGGGAAGGCCCGGCCGGGGGGCGGGGCGTCAGCGAGGCGAGACGACCGCGCCCAGCAGCCCGGGTCCGGTGTGCGCGCCGATCACCGCTCCGACCTCGCTGACGTGCAGCTCGGCCAGGCCCGCCACGCGTGATCGCAGCCGGTCGGCGAGGGCGGCGGCACGGTCGGGGGCGGCGAGGTGGTGCACGGCGACGTCGACCTCCGCGCCGGCCGCCCGCTCGACGGTCAGCTCCTCCAGGCGGGCGATCGCCTTGGACGCCGTGCGGACCTTTTCCAGCAGTTCGATACGGCCGCCGCCCAGCTGGAGCAGGGGTTTGACGGCGAGTGCGGAGCCCAGCAGCGCCTGCGCGGCGCCGATACGGCCGCCACGGCGCAGATAGTCGAGGGTGTCGACGTAGAAGTAGGCGGACGTGCCCGCGGCCCGCTTCTCGGCGGCCGTGACGGCATCGTCCAGTGTGCCGCCCGCCTCCGCGGTCTCCGCCGCGGAGAGCGCGCAGAAGCCGAGCGCCATCGCGACCATGCCCGTGTCCACGACCCGCACGGGCACCGGTGCCTCGCGCGCCGCGAGAACCGCCGCGTCGTAGGTGCCGGAGAGTTCGGCGGACAGGTGCAGGGAGACGATGCCGCTCGCGCCGGACTCGGCGACCCTGCGGTAGGTCTCCGCGAACACCTGGGGGCTGGGGCGGGAGGTGGTGACGGAGCGCCGCTTCTGCAGCGCCTGGGCGAGGGAGCGCGTCGAGATCTCGGTTCCCTCTTCGAGGGCTTGGTCGCCGAGGACCACGGTCAGCGGGACCGCGGTGATGTCATGACGCTCCATCGTCCGGGGCGGCAGGTAGGCCGTTGAATCGGTGACGATCGCGACATGGCGGGACATGAGCTGGAGGTTACCTGCCGTAGCGCTCGCACGGCAGCCCGGCCCCGGTGGTGCGGGCCCGGAGCGGCTCGCTCAGGTGGTGCTCTCGGGGCGGGGCTTCTTCTGCCACGGGGAGGGCGGGCGCCATGACGGCGGGGCGATCGCCTCGGCAGCGGGCTCCCCGGCGGCCTGGGACCCGGGCCGCGGACGGGTCCGGTCCGGTGCCGGGGCGTCCGCGGGGGTGGTGCCGGACGCTTCTGGCCACGGCGGGGGCGCCTGGCCGGGCTCGGTCCGCGTCCAGTGGCGCAGGGCGCCCGCCTCGATGTCGATCTGGGCGCTGAGGGCGCCCAGATCGTCGTCGGCGAAGCGGTGGGCCCGGTCGCGGACGGCCCAGCGCAGGGAGTCAGCGGACCCGGTGATGCGCTCGGTGCGGTCGCGCAGCTCGGGCAGGCGCGCGGCGAGCGTGGTCCGGTCCGGCTCGGACTCCAGCCGCTTGAGGTCGGCGTCCAGCTCGTGCCCGTGGACGCTGAGCCGCTCGAAGAGGCCGAGGGACTCCTTCAGCGACTCGTCCTCGGCCGCGCCCGCGTGCAGCGCGTCCTGCGTGGCGCGCATGGAGGTGCGCAGCGAGAGCCGCAGCTGGGCGATCTCCCCGGCCGGTCCGGTCTGGGCGAAGGACTTGGCGCGCAGGGTGTGGTCCTCGACGGTGCGGCGGGCCTGCGTGATGGTCCGGTCCACTCCGCGCTTGGCGGCGCCGATCGCCTTGACCGCGGCGTACGCGCCCAGCCCCACGAAGAGCAGGAAGAGCAGGGCGAACACGGTCAGCACTACTTCCACGACGCTCCTCCTCGGCCGGCACGGCACAAGCCGCTGTGCTCTCCACGGTAAACGCAGCGGGCAGGCCCGGAGTTCCGGAAGAACCCCGAACCTGCCCGTAGGGGACTACCCCGACGCCGGATCCGGCCGGTGCGCGATCGTCACGCGGGGACGATGTTCACCAGCTTCGGCGCCCGCACGATCACCTTCCGGATGCCCGCGCCGTCCAGCGCCGCGACGACCTTCTCGTCGGACAGGGCCACCTTCTCCAGCTCCTCCTCGGAGATGGCGGGCGGCACCTCCAGCCGGGCCTTGACCTTGCCCTTGATCTGCACGACGCAGGTCACGGTCTCGTCGACGACGTAGTTCGGGTCGGCGACCGGGAAGTCCTGGTGGACGACCGAGTCGGTGTGGCCCAGCTTGCGCCACAGCTCCTCGGCGACGTGCGGGGCCAGCGGGGCCACCATCAGCACCAGCGGCTCGGCCACGGACCGCGGCACCGCGCCGCCGGCCTTGGTCAGGTGGTTGTTCAGCTCGGTGACCTTGGCGATGGCGGTGTTGAAGCGCAGGCCCTCCAGGTCCTGGCGGACACCGTCGATGGCCTTGTGCAGGGCGCGCAGGGTCTCCTCGTCGGCCTCGGCGCCGGTGACGGTGATCTCGCCGGTGTTCTCGTCGACGACGTTGCGCCACAGCCGCTGCAGCAGCCGGAACTGGCCGACCACCGCGCGCGTGTCCCACGGGCGGGAGACGTCCAGCGGGCCCATGGCCATCTCGTACAGACGCAGCGTGTCCGCGCCGTACTCGGCGGCGATCTCGTCCGGGGTGACCGCGTTCTTCAGGGACTTGCCCATCTTGCCCAGCAGGCGGCTGACCTTCTCGCCCTGGTAGTAGTAGGCGCCGTCGCGCTCCTCCACCTCGGCGGCCGGCACCGCGATGCCACGGCTGTCGCGGTAGACGTAGGCCTGGATCATGCCCTGGTTGAACAGCTTGTGGAACGGCTCCACGGAGGAGACGTGGCCCAGGTCGTACAGGACCTTGGACCAGAAGCGCGCGTACAGCAGGTGCAGCACGGCGTGCTCGGCACCGCCGACGTACAGGTCGACACCGCCGTGCGGCTGGCCCTCGCGCGGGCCCATCCAGTACCGCTCGATCTCCGGGTCGACCAGCTCGCGGTCGTTGTGCGGGTCCAGGTAGCGGAACTCGTACCAGCAGGAACCGGCCCAGTTGGGCATGGTGTTGGTCTCGCGGCGGTACTTCTTGGGGCCGTCGCCCAGATCCAGGGTGACGTTGACCCATTCCTCGTTGCGCGACAGGGGCGTCTCGGGCTGGGTGTCGGCGTCGTCCGGGTCGAAGGTGCGCGGGCTGTAGTCCTCGACCTCGGGCAGCTCCAGCGGCAGCATCGACTCGGGCAGCGCGTGGGCGACGCCGTCCTCGTCGTAGACGATCGGGAACGGCTCGCCCCAGTAGCGCTGGCGGCTGAACAGCCAGTCGCGCAGCCGGAAGTTCACCGTGCCCTCGCCGATGCCCTTGCGCGCCAGCCACTCGGTGATGCGCGCCTTGGCGTCGGCCACGCCCAGCCCGTTCAGCCGTACGTCGTCGCTGTCGGAGTTGACGATCTTCGCGTCGTAGGAGACGAAGGCGTCGTCCCAGGCGGACGGGTCGGTGCCCCGGCCGTCGGTCGGCTCGACCACGCAGCGGATGGGCAGCTCGAAGGCGCGCGCGAAGGCGAAGTCACGGGTGTCGTGCCCCGGGACGGCCATGATCGCGCCGGTGCCGTAGCCCATCAGGACGTAGTCGGCGATGAAGACCGGGACCTGCTCGCCGTTGACCGGGTTGGTCGCGAACGCGCCGGTGAAGACGCCGGTCTTGTCCTTGGCCTCGGCCTGCCGCTCGACGTCGGACTTCGAGGCGGCCTGCGCGCGGTAGGCGGCGACGGCCTCGGCCGGGGTGGCGTGGCCGCCGGTCCACACCTCGTGCGTGCCCTCGGGCCACGTCTCGGGGGTGAACTTGTCGACCAGCGGGTGCTCGGGCGCCAGGACCATGTAGGTCGCGCCGAACAGGGTGTCCGGGCGGGTGGTGAAGACCGTGATGCGCTCGCCGTCGATCGGGAAGTCGACGCGGGCGCCCTCGCTGCGGCCGATCCAGTTGCGCTGCTGCAGCTTGATGGCCTCGGGCCAGTCCAGCTCCTCCAGGTCGTCCAGCAGCCGGTCGGCGTAGGCGGTGATGCGCATGTTCCACTGGCGCAGCTTGGCCTTGAAGACGGGGAAGTTGCCGCGCTCGGAACGGCCGTCGGCGGTGACCTCCTCGTTGGCCAGGACGGTGCCCAGGCCCGGACACCAGTTGACGGGCGCGTCGGAGGCGTAGGCCAGGCGGAACTCGCCCAGGACGTCGGAGCGCTCGGTGGCGCTCAGCTCGTTCCACGCGCGCGTGGAGCCCGGGACGGCGCGCTCACCGGACTCGAACTGGGCGATCAGCTCGGAGACCGGGCGGGCCTTGCGGGCCTCGTCGTCGTACCAGGAGTTGAAGATCTGCAGGAAGATCCACTGGGTCCACTTGTAGTACTCCGGGTCGATCGTGGCGAACGACCGGCGCTTGTCGTGGCCCAGGCCCAGCCGGCGCAGCTGGGCCTTCATGTTCTCCATGTTGGCCTCGGTGGACACGCGCGGGTGCGTGCCGGTCTGCACGGCGTACTGCTCGGCGGGCAGGCCGAAGGCGTCGAAGCCCAGGGTGTGCAGGACGTTGTGGCCGGTCATGCGCTGGAACCGGGCGTAGACGTCGGTGGCGATGTAGCCCAGCGGGTGGCCGACGTGCAGGCCCGCACCCGAGGGGTACGGGAACATGTCCATGATGAACTTCTTGGGCTTGGCGGCCAGCTCCGCGTCGCCCGCCAGGTCGCCCGTGGGGTTGGGGGCCGCGTAGGTGCCGTCCGCGTCCCAGAAGTCCTGCCAGCGTGCCTCGATCTCGGCTGCCATCGCGGCCGTGTAGCGGTGCGGCGCGGTCTCCGCCGGCGCGGCAGCGGGGGCAGCGGGGTTCGTCTCGCTCATGATCCTCAAAGCTCCATCGATCGTCTCTGCCTGCGGAAATGAAAAAGCCCCTCGCACAGGAGGGGACGCCGCGCCGATGCCGACCTCACGGCTTGACCGGGGTCGGTACTGATCAGCGCGGCCCGCTAAGCAGAAGGCGTACGGCACGCATGGCGCTAGGGTACCGCAGCCCTTGAGCAAGCGGCCACGCGCTTCCGTATCCCTGATGGACATGTCACGAAGCCCGCCGCTACTGAACAAAGGTCAACAACTACTTCACGTACCGTCCCCTATGGGACACCGCCCCCGTCGCATTGTCCGTTGATAACAACGCAATAACTCAAACCCCGTACTGATCGGTATGGCGCCACTTAGAGTGCGGCAGCGGGACCGCTTTCCCGAAACTGCTCGGAGTTGCCCCCATGAACCCTCGTCGTAGTACCAGCTCGCTCCCCAAACCCGGCCGGTCGGCCTATGGGGTGGCGTCCGCTGTCGTCCTGCTGCTGATACCCGTGGTCGTGCTGGTCGGAGGCAGCCAGTTCCGCGACTTCCTGAACTTCGGCGCGGGCGTGCTGTCGCTCGTCTCGCTGAGCTGCTCGGTGATCTGGGGCCTGTTCGCCCAGGACCGGATCTTCCTGAACACACGGCAGCGCATCGTCGGCCAGGCGGTGCACCGGACGACCGCGGTCGGCTCGATCGCGTTCCTGTTGCTGCACATCACCACGAAGATCGCGCTGGACCACACCCAGCTGATCGCCGCGATCATCCCGTTCTCGCTCGGCTTCACCGGAATCGGCGGCCTGATCGGACTGGGCTCGCTGGCCGGCCTGCTGATGATCTTCGTGGGCATCACGGGAGCCCTGCGCAGCAATTTCGCCACCCCGGCCCCGGTCGCCGCCCGCTGGCGCGCCATGCACATGCTGGCCTATCCGGCCTGGTGCGCGGCCCTGATCCACGGTCTCTACGCGGGTCGCTCGGCCAAGCCGGTCTTCGTGATCCTCTACAGCCTGTCCCTGCTCGGCGTGATGGGCGCGCTCGCGCTGCGTGCCGCCCCGCGACCGGTCAAGCGCAAGGTCGCCGACCGGCTGGTGGCCCTGTTCGGCAGCTCGGAGCGGCCCGGGCTGGACGATCTGGACGCGAGCCGCTCCCGGGTGACCGAGTCGGGCATGCCCGGCTTCGAGAGCCGGCGGGAGCCCCGGCGGCCGCCCGCCGGCCCGGCCGCGTCTCCGCTCTACCAGACCCCGGCCGCTCCGGCCGCCGAGCCCGCCTCCGGCTTCGCGGCGGCCTATCGCGCGGTGTCCACGCCGGGCCGCGCCCAGCAGCCCTTCCCGGCCGACCAGACCGCCCGCATGGACCTGCCGATGGATCTTCAGCCCACGGAGGCCATGCCGCGCGTGGACGGCCCCTCCAGCACCTCGGGCAGCTGGCCGGTCCCCTCCCCGCCGCCGGTCGGCGAGGCCCCGCCGTCCGCGTACGACCCCTTGCAGGACACCGGATACACCATCCCGGTCTACGGCAATCCGGGCACCGGCGGATACGGCGGAAGTGACGTGTACGACACCGGTGAGACAAACGGCCTCTATGGCACGTACAACCCGAGTGACACGTACAACAGCGGTCCCGCCACCGAAACGCTGCCCGGCTCGTCCTACGAGACACCGGGTTCGGGCGAACCTTGGAACACGCCTTCCGGAGGCTTTAAGTGAACGAGGCCCTGCCCGACGTCCCCGAAGTCCGCGTGGTCGGACTTCCCCAGCTCACGTCGGGCTTCGACCTTGTGGAGCGGCTCGATCTGCCCATGCATCTGAAGGTGCACGGGCCGCTCGACCCGCTCGGCGGCGAGCAGCTCGCCCAGCTCGCCGAAGGCATCAACCTCAAGGGCCGCGGCGGCGCCGGCTTCCCCTTCCACAAGAAGCTGCGCTCGGTCGCCGAGTCGGCGATCAAGCGCGGGGTACGGCCGGTCGTCGTGGTGAACGGCAGCGAGGACGAACCGGCCTGCCGCAAGGACACGGTGCTGATCAACCGCGCCCCGCACCTCATCCTGGACGGCGCGCTGCTGTGCGCCGAGGCACTCGGGGCGCGCACGCTCGTCATCGGCGTCACCCGGGAGTCCACGCAGCGCTCCATGGAGGCCGCGCTCGCCGAACGCGGTCTGAGCAACAGCCGTAGATCGGCGCTCCGCGCGTGGGTGCAGCGCAATCCGGTCCGCATGGTCACCGGAGCCGCCGCCTCGCTGATCCGCTCGGTCGACGGCGGCCCCGCGGTCCCGCCCGGCCGCAAGATCAGCGCCTCGCAGAGCGGCGTCGGCGGCGCGCCCACGCTGCTGTCCAACGCGGAGACGTTCGCGCAGCTGGCCATCGCCGCCCGGATCGGCCCGGAGCGCTACGGCAACACCGGCCTGTACGACGAGCCGGGCACCGTGATGCTCACCGTGTCCGGCGCGGTCGCCCGCCCGATGGTGATCGAGGTCCCCACCGGCGTGCCGCTGCGTTACGTGCTTCAGCTGGCGGGCGCCCCGCCGGTGCCGCAGGGCGTGCTGACCGGCGGCTATCACGGCAAGTGGATCGACGCGGCGACCGTCGACGAGGCGATCGTCTCCCGCAACTCGCTGGACGCGGTCGGCGGTTCGCTGGGCGCGGGCGCGATCCTGCCGATCAGCCAGGAGACGTGCCCGCTGGGCGAGTCGCTGCGGGTCGCGCAGTGGCTGGCCGAGGAGAGCGCCGGCCAGTGCGGGCCCTGCTACCTCGGGCTGCCCGCCGCCGCGCGCGGCATGGAGGACATTCTGAACGGCGGCGGTCCGGCCGCCCTGGAGGCGCTGAAGCAGGTCGCGAAGAACGTGAAGCGGCGTGGCGCGTGTTCGCACCCGGACGGCTCGGCGATGTTCCTGGAGTCGACCATCAAGGCGTTCACCGACGACCTGGCCGCCCATGTCCTCGGAAACGGCTGCGGACGGCCCGTGGAGGGCGTTCTGCCGCTCTTCGAGGGCGGCAGGGCCCCCGCGGGCGTCACCGGCGGCGGCGAGCCCGAGGAGGCCGGCGGCAGCCGTCAGAAGATCTACGTCGACTGGACGCTGTGCCGGGGCCACGGACTGTGCGCGGACATCCTCCCGGAGGTGTTCGAGCTCGGAGCGGACGGTTTCCCGACGGTCGCCCAGGCACAGGTGCCGCGCTACGCGGAGGCGAAGGCGCTGCGCGCGGTGCGCCGTTGCCCTGCGCTCGCCCTGCGCATCGAGGAGGACACGCGCGGGCAGGCCCCGTCGCGCAATCTGCCGGTCCTCTCCCAGGGGCGCGGCCGCCGCGCGCTGGGACGCTGAGGACGGCGCTAACGGACCGGACCGCCCAGGACGGCGCGGACGGACCGGACCGCCGAGGACGGCACGAACGGCGGGTCACCCGAAATGAGTGGCCCGCCCTTTCGTTCGTGCGTGTCGTGGGTCGCGTGTTCTGTGTTCCAGAACACGTCGAAGGCGGATCATCCGAGAGGATGATCCGCCTTCGATTTCTGTGGAGCTAAGGAGAATTGAACTCCTGACCTCCTGCATGCCATGCAGGCGCTCTACCAACTGAGCTATAGCCCCTTGTTTTGTTGTTTCGCCCGGTTCCCCCGGCGACGTCGTAAACATTACAGGCCCCGGGGCGCAGCTCCAAATCGGTTTCGGCTTCGCGTCGATACGGCAGCTAATGTCGGTTTCATGACCATGATCGCCTCGCCCGCAGCCCACCGCCGGGTCTGGGTCGCGCTGGGCGTGTGCCTGGCGTCCTTCGCGGCGTTCTGGGCCGCTCAGCGGGCGGCGCACGTGTCGATGATCGACCTGATGGTCTACCGGGCCGAGGGCGCCGCCGTGCGCGCCGGTGACGACCTCTACGCCCTGCGCGCGACGGCCGCGCACCTGCCCACCACCTACCCGCCGTTCGCGGCCCTGCTGTTCACCCCGCTGCCCCTGCTGGACACCGCGCTCCTGCGCGCGCTGGCGACGGCGGGCAACCTCGCCCTGCTGGTGGTGTTCGTCCGGCTGTCGCTGAAACTCGTCGGCCACGCGCGCGTGGAGTCCGTCTGGTGGGTCTCGGCGCCGGCGGTGTGGTGCGAGCCCGTGTGGACGACCGTGCGCTACGGCCAGATCAACCTGCTGCTGGCCGTCCTGGTGCTGTGGGACCTGACCCGCCGCCCCGCCGGCGGGTACGACCGCTGGACCGGGGTGGGGCTCGGACTGGCCGCGGCGGTCAAGCTGACGCCCGCGCTGTTCCCCGTGCTCCTGCTCGCCACGGGCCTCGTGGCCCGCCTGCGGCGCGGGCACGCAGGGCCGTGGCTGCGGCACGCGCGCGGAGCGGCCGTCGCGTTCGCCGGGGCGACCCTGCTCGCGGCGGCGGCCCTGCCGTACGACTCCTGGCGGTTCTGGACGGACACGGTGTACCGGGCGAGCCGGGTCGGGCGCCCGGAGGACACCGCCAATCAGGCCCTGCGCGGCGCCCTGGCGCGTCTTCTGCACACGCCGGACCCGGGAGCCCTGTGGGGCGTCCTCGCGGCCGGGCTGGCCGTCCTGGGGCTCGCGGTGGCCGTGCGGGCGGAGTTGTGGGGGCTGCGGGCCTGGGCGGTGTGCGCCTGCGCGGTCACCGCCCTGCTGATCAGCCCGGTGTCCTGGACCCACCACTGGGTGTGGTGCGTGCCCCTGGTGCTGCTGCTGTGGACACGCGGGCACCGGACGGCGGCGCTGGGCACGGTGCTGGTGTTCTGCTCGTACGCCCCCTGGTGGGTGCCGCACGGCAGCGGGCGCCCCGAACTTCACCTGGGGGCACCGCAGTTGGCGCTGTCGGCCGTCTACGGAGGGACCGGTGCGCTCTTCCTCGCGCTGGCCCGGACATCGTTGCCGGGCACCGGACCCGACGGCGCCGCCGTCAAGCCGTCACGAATTGGTAGAACCTCTTGAGGGTGCAGTGCTCCTCCAGGAGGCGGCCGTAGATCGGCTCGCCCTCCAGTTCCCGATACGTCTCGATCGGGTCGCCTTTTATGATCAGCGCCCGTGCGCATTCCTCGCACCAGTACTGGTAATCGGGATTGATCGGCTCCATGTCACGGACGATGGGCGTACCGCTCCCGCACCAATCGCACTTCCGCCTGTGTGCACCCATCGATCAGCTCCAGCTGTGGCCGCAGGCCGTGCACACGTAGGAGATTCCGCCGTTGTCGCCGAGGACTTGCGCCACATGCGCGGAACCGCAGGAAGGGCAGCTCAGCCGGGTGGTCGTATCCCGTATCAACGCCGCACCGAGGAGGTGGCCGACCTCCTCGAGGATGCTCGCAGGCATCGCTACTCCCTCCCGTCGGGCCGCGCCCCCTTCCGGCCGTTTGATTCTGCCACGGCCGGACCAATACGGTCAGCGACGCCTCAGTACCAGTCCGGACACGGCGCCCGCCGCGGCCGTTCCGGCCGGCGCCCGGGCGCATACCGAGAACGCTTGCCCAGAGGTATACGCGGGCACGGCACCGAACGACTCAAGCCGGTCCAGGAACAGTGTGCCGAACGCCGCCGCCCCGGTCAGCGCCGAGGACGATCCGCGGGCTGTCGGCGGTGAGCCCCCGTTCGCCGAGCCGTGGACGAGCGGCACGGCGGCGCCTCCGGGGCCCCGGCACGAGAGGGGGCGGAGAGAGCGTCCGATCCCGAGCGGGACCGGCCGGCGCCCGCCGGCCACCGTGGGATGCAGAAGATCCCGCCCCCTGGGGGACGGGATCTTCATCACCGATCTCTGGCACCTCGCGAGAGTGCCGATCAGTGGAGCTAAGGAGAATTGAACTCCTGACCTCCTGCATGCCATGCAGGCGCTCTACCAACTGAGCTATAGCCCCTTGTGTTCTTCCCGCTCGGCGGGGCGAACAAGAAGAACTTTAGCCTGTGACCTGCCAGAAAGTGAAATCCGGGGTCCGGGGCCCTCGCGTCGGTCAGTCGTCGTCGCCCAGGACGGGCTCCGGGAGAGTGCCCGCGTTGTGCTCCAGCAGACGCCAGCCGCGGGCGCCTTCGCCGAGCACGGACCAGCAGCAGTTGGAGAGGCCGCCGAGGCTCTCCCAGTGGCCTGCCTCCAGGCCGAGGAGCCGGCCGATGGTGGTGCGGATGGTGCCGCCGTGGCTGACGACGACGAGGGTGCCGTCCTCGGGCAGCTTCTCGGCGTGCCGCAGCACAACGGGAGCGGCGCGGTCGGCGACCTCGGTCTCCAGTTCGCCGCCGCCGCGGCGGACCGCCTCACCACGCTTCCAGGCGGCGTACTCCTCGCCGTGGCGGGTGATGATCTCCTCGTGCGTCAGCCCCTGCCAGACGCCCGCGTAGGTCTCGCGCAGGCCCTCCTCGCGGGTGACGTCGAGGCCGGTGAGGGCGGCCAGCTCGGCGGCCGTGTGCGCGGCACGCCGCAGGTCGGAGGAGATGATCGCGTCGGGCCGCAGGGAGGCGAGCAGCCGGGCGGCGCGGCGGGCCTGGCCGATGCCGGTCTCGGTCAGCTCGACGTCCGTGCTGCCCTGGAAGCGGCGCTCCACGTTCCACGAGGTCTGGCCGTGCCGCCACAGGATGACGCGGCGGCCCCGGCCCTTGCGGTCGGTCACCTCACCGGTGGCGCTCATCACCACTCCCCGCCCGGCTCCAGGTCCGGCTCCGCGGCCTGGAGCTTCGCGTGCTCCTCGGCCTTGCCACGGGTGGCCTTGGCGTCGGCGGGCAGTTCGATCTCGGGGCAGTCCTTCCACAGCCGCTCCAGAGCGTAGAAGACGCGCTCCTCGCTGTGCTGGACGTGGACGACGATGTCGACGTAGTCGAGCAGGATCCAGCGGGACTCGCGGTCCCCTTCGCGGCGGACCGGCTTGGCGCCGAGGTCCTTCTGCAGGCGCTCCTCGATCTCGTCGACGATGGCCCTGACCTGGCGGTCGTTCGGCGCGGATGCCAGCAGGAAGGCGTCCGTGATCGACAGCACGTCGCTCACGTCGTAGGCGATGACGTCGTGGGCGAGCTTGTCGGCGGCCGCCTGGGCGGCGGTGTGGATGAGCTCAAGAGAACGGTCGGTGGCGGTCACTACATGGCTTTCCGTCGGCGGTCTTCTGACCTCAAGGGTCTCACGGACCGCCCGGGGCACCCCACGTGATTAACGCGGCACGCGGGGTGCCCCCCGGCCGCCCCCCGGGAGGGGAGGCGGCCCGGGGTCAGGACGAGGACGGTTCGTAGTCGCTGCCGAGGACCACCGAGACGTTCGCGCCGGAGGAGACGCCGCCCTTGGCGACGGAGCCGGCCGGCAGGCCGAGGGTCTTGGCGACCTCGGCGGCGTCGGCCTTGTCGGCGGGGTCCGCGTAGGTCACCTTCGAGGTGGTCCGGGTGCCTGCGGCGCTGCCGCCCTCCAGGAAGGTGAAGCCGCCGTTGAGGAGCACGACGCGGGCCTTCTCCGTGTCGTCCTTCACACCGGTGGCGTTCTGGACGGAGACCCGGACGGCGGAGCCCGCGTCGGGGCTCTTCGCGGTGCCGCCGAGGATGTCCTTCACCACGCTGTCGCTGGTCTGCGCGCTGAGCGTGCCGTCCGTCTGCACGGGCAGCAGGGCGGTCTTGTAGTCGCCGCTCTTGGCGAGTTCGGCGAGCCTGGCCAGGAAGGCGCCGAGGTCCTTGTCGGTGAGCGGCGGGTCGAGGATCTGCGCCAGGGTCTGGACGGTGGTGGTGGCCGACGACGCGTCGGAGGAGAGCTTGCGCAGCACGCCCTGCATGACCTGGCCGAACCGCTCCAGCTGGGCGTTCTGGGACTCGCCGGCGGCGCGGTAGGTGGCGTAGGCGACGGCCGTCTTGCCGCTGAGGGTCTGGTCCTGGCCCTTGTGGACGAGGGGCGCGGTGCCCTTCTTCTTCGCGTCCGGGTCGGGGACGTCGGTGTCGGTGTCGATCTCGATGTTGCCGACGAGGTCGACGAGGTTCTGAAGGTAGGGGGTGTCGAGCCGCCAGGTGCCCTGGATGCTGGTGCCGAGGACGGTGTCGAGCTGGTCGCGGGTGCCGGAGGTGCCGTCCGCGGCCACGGACTTGGCGAGAGTGGTGGCGGAGCCGTCGTCGCCGCTCAGCGCGAGGGAGTTGGGCAGCAGGACCGTGGTGCCCTGCTTGGTGGTGGTGTTGTCCACCAGCAGCGCCGTGGAGGTGCCGCCCTTGGCGGTGTTGTGCAGGTGGACGACGAGCACGTCGCGTTTCTGGGCGGCGGCGGGTGTGGCGGTGCCGTTCCTGCCGTCGGAGGAGGACAGGCCGGGCAGCTTTCCGGCGTACCAGAGGTAGCCGACACCGCCGGCCGCGACGAGGGCGAGGACGACGACGAGGGCGACGAGCCGGCTGCGGGCGCGGCGGCGTGCCTCCTCGCGGCGCTCGGTGCGGTTCTCGGTGAACTTCAGCCAGTCGATGACGTCCTCGGAGTCGCCGTCCGGCTCCTCGACGAACGCGAACTGCTCGGTGCGGTAGTCCGGTTCGCCCGGGACCGCGCCCGGGGGCCCGTCCGGGGCGGGCCGGGCCTCCTCCGGGGCCCGCGGGTCCTCCGCGGGGCCGGCCTGCTGCGGGATGTAGGCGGTCTGCTCGGCGACCCGGGGCTGCTGCCCGCTGTTCGCCGCCTGCCCGTACGGGTCGTAGCCGGTGGTGTCCTGGGCGGTGGCGTACGGGTCGTACGGGGCCTGGGAGCCGTAGGCGTCGTAGCCGGGGTGCTGCTGACCGGGGCCGTAGGGGGAAGCCGGCTGCTGAATGCCGGAGTCGTAGGAGGACGCCGGCTGTCGGCCGGTGGCGTAGGGGTCGTAGCCGTAGCCCTGCTGCTGGGCGTACGGGTCGTAGGTCGCCTGCTGAGCCTGCGGAGACTGCTGAGACTGCGGCGCCTGGGAGGCCTGTTGTGCGGGACCCTGCCGGTACACGGGCCGGCCGTACTCGTCGTAGCCGACGAGCTCGTACGGGCCGTCTCCGTACCCCGCGTCGTATCGGTCGTTCACCGGTGCCCCTCTCGGCTCACTCGCCGCGGTACAGGTCGCGCTTGTCGATGTAGCGCACGACTCCGTCCGGCACCATGTACCAGATGGGGTCTCCCTTGGCGACTCTCGCACGGCAGTCTGTGGAGGAGATGGCGAGCGCCGGCACCTCGACGAGCGAGACGCCGCCCTCCGGCAGGCCGGGGTCGGTCAGGTGGTGGCCGGGACGGGTGACGCCGATGAAGTGCGCGAGGGAGAACAGCTCCGCCGAGTCGCGCCAGGTCAGCAGTTGGGCGAGGGCGTCGGCGCCGGTGATGAAGAAGAGGTCGGTGTCCGGGTTGAGGGCACGCAGATCGCGCAGGGTGTCCACGGTGTAGGTGGGGCCGCCGCGGTCGATGTCGATGCGGCTGACGGAGAACTGCGGGTTCTCGGCGGTGGCGATGACCGTCATCAGGTAGCGGTCCTCGGCCGGGGAGACCTTGCGGTGGGACTTCTGCCATGGCTGGCCGGTGGGGACGAACACCACCTCGTCCAGCTGGAACTGCGCGGCCACCTCGCTGGCCGCCACGAGGTGCCCGTGGTGGATCGGGTCGAAGGTGCCGCCCATGACGCCCAGGCGCCGCTTGCCCGTGTGGGCGGGGCCGTGGCCCGGGCCGTGCTGCGGGTGCTTCACCGTGTCGTCGGCCGCCGCGCGCGCCGGACCGGTAGGCATGTCCTGCTCTCCCATGCGTGCAGACCCTACCGGCCCGGCCTCGGGCGTCCGGCCGGGGACGGGTTCCCCGTTCAGCGGTCGCGGTTGAAGCGGGTGGTGATCCACAGCAGCAGCAGGAGGATGACCAGGGCGCTGCCGCCGGTGATGGCCGGGTTCAGGCTGTTGTGGTTTCCGCCGTGCGTCTCGCCTTCGGCGGCAAGGGTGACCAGCTGGGCTGCGGCGCTGTGGAAGCTCATCTTCGGCAGGACCTATCGCGTGTGGGCGGAATAAAGATGTCGGCTCATCGTAAGCGGGCGGCCCCCCGGCGATCACGCCGACTCCGCCGTCGGGGACGGAGGGCGCGGGGCGGGACGTCCGCGGCGGGGACCGTTCGCCGCGGGCGGCGGGGAACTTCCGCCGCTTCTCAGTCGTCCTTCCGCTTGTAGCCGCGCAGCAGGAACCAGGCGGTCAGGGCGCAGCCGAGGACCATCACGATCAGGACGACACGGAGCAGGTTGCCCGTCCCGTGCTGCTGGACGGCGCTCGTGGCGGCCTCGGTCAGCCGGGCGGCTACGGGGTGGTGCTCCATGGCGGGGACTCCTTCGGGTGTACTGCCCGTCCACGGTATCTCCGCCTAGGCTGGGCCTCGCCTCGGGGGGCACAGTGGGCACTCACACGCACATGGGGGAAGACATGTCCGACGACGGCCACCAGCACACGGGGCACGAGCGGGTGCCGAGCAGGCAGCGCAGGCGCTTCCCCGGGATCTCCTCGCGGGCCTACGAGCACCCTGCCGACCGTTCGGCCCTGGTGGCGCTGCGCAAGCTGAGCGGGTTCGACACCGTCTTCAAGGCGCTCAGCGGGCTGTTGCCGGAGCGGAGCCTCAGGCTGCTGTTCCTGTCCGACTCGGTCCGTGTCTCCGAGCGGCAGTTCTCGCACCTGCACGACATGCTGCTGGACGCCTGTTACATCCTGGACCTGGAGAAGGTCCCGCCGATGTACGTCACGCAGGACCCGCAGCCGAACGCGATGTGCATCGGCCTGGACGAGCCGATCATCGTGGTCAGCACGGGGCTGGTGGAGCTGCTCGACGAGGAGGAGATGCGGGCGGTCGTCGGGCACGAGGTCGGGCACGCGCTGTCCGGGCACTCGGTGTACCGCACGATCCTGCTGTTCCTGACGAGCCTCGCGCTGAAGGTCGCCTGGATCCCGCTGGGCAATCTGGCGATCATGGCGCTCGTCGCGGCGCTGCGGGAGTGGTTCCGCAAGTCGGAGCTGTCCGCCGACCGGGCGGGTCTGCTGGTGGGCCAGGACGTCCGGGCCTCGATGCGGGGTCTGATGAAGATCGCGGGCGGCAACCACCTGCACGAGATGAACGTGGACGCGTTCCTGGAGCAGGCCGAGGAGTACGACTCCGGGGGCGATCTGCGCGACTCCGTGCTGAAGATCCTGAACGTGCTGCCCCGCTCGCACCCGTTCACCACCGTGCGGGCCGCCGAGCTGAAGAAGTGGGCCGAGTCCCGGGACTACCAGCGGATCATGGACGGCCACTACCCGCGGCGCAGCGAGGACAAGGACACCTCCGTCGGCGACTCCTTCCGCGAGTCGGCGGCCAGCTACGCGAGCGATGTGAAGACCTCGAAGGACCCGCTGATGAAGCTGGTCACGGACCTCGCGGGCGGTGCCGGCGATCTGGGCGGCCGGGTCCGGCGCGGTTTCGACGGTTTCAAGAACCCGCCGCCGGCCAAGGGCGACGCGGCCCCCGGCGCGGACGAGGACTAAGGCCCCCGGCCGTCCCTCACACCTCCGGCTGCGCCTCGGTGGACAGGGTTCCGCACAGGGCCGTGGCACTGTCCGTCTCGTAGGGGTTGGTGCCCGCGGGGCCGCCCGACCTGGCCGTCTGGCCGGCCAGCAGGGGGCGGAGGTAGGCCGAGGCGTCCTCGGCGCAGGCGAGCGGGCCCGCCTGGACGTACGAGGTGATCAGCTGGACCTGGTGGGTGCGCAGGTCGTCCTGGTCCAGGCGGAAGGTCAGTTCGCGGCGGACCGTGAAGAGGGCGGCGGGGGCGGCGGAGGCGGCGCCGGTGGGGCGCAGGGCGTAGACGAAGGTGTGGTCGGCGGTGACCTCCAGCGTCGCCGCGTCGGCCTCGGCGGCGTGCAGGGTGCCGGAGACACGGATCCTGTCGTCGGCCAGCTGGGCCCGGGCGGGGTCGATGCGGACCACCCAGCCCGTCGGCGCGTGCCTGCCGTCCGCCGCCGGATGGTCGAAGCTCTGGTCGAACTGGGCGAGCTGCTCCGAGTCCACCAGGGCCCGGGCGGGGCGCACCTCGCGGCCGGTGAGCACCTCGGGGTAGAGCGAGGAGCGGACGATGTAGTCCTTGACGGTGGTGAGCGCGTTCACCACCTGGCTGTCGGAGAAGTGGGCGGTGCTGCGGGAGGGCGGCAGGGGTATGCCCTCGGCGCCGACCTCGAACGGGGCGGCGAGGCTGTGCGCGTACAGGCGTTCGGCGTCGGCGGCGCCGGGTACCTTGCCCTGCGGGGCGAGCGGGATGACGGTCATCCGCAGGGCCTCGATGGGCCGACGGGTCTGCGCGGATTTGTAGGGCTGGCGGACGCCCATGTAGATCGCGGTGCCGAAGGCGACGGCGATGAGCAGGACGAGGATCAGGGCCTGCCGGGCGAGCCCTCGGTGCAGGGGTGGGCGGCGGCGTACGGCGGGCGCGTGGTCGGCCATCCGCTCCTCGGCGGAGAACTCCTGGAGGCGGGCAGCGCGGACGAACGACTCGTCGAAGACGACGGATCGGTATTCGTCCTCCGCACCTCCGGGGCCGCCCTCGGGTGTCCCCTCCGGTGGGTCTCCAGGCCCGCCCATACTTTCAGGGTAGGTCTCGCGGGCCCCGGGTAAACGCCCTGCCGCCCCACAACTTCTGACAGGTTCTCACCAAGCGCGCGAGGGCGCTCAGGGGGAGGGCGGTACGGCGGAGACGGCCGGCCGGGAGTGGTCGGCGGAGGCGGCGGGCGCGGACGCGCTGCCCTGTTCCAGGCCGGTCGAGGCGGGCGCGGGGACCCGGTCGCGGCTGCCCGAGGAGCCGCCCCGGTAGACGGCGGCGAAGGCCAGGGCGACCATGCCGATGCCCATCACGACGGCGAGGAACCAGGCCACCGGCCGGTGCCAGCGGACCTGCTTGCCGTAGGGGCCGTAGGGGCCGTCGCCGAGGACGTGGGTGTCGTCCGGTTCGTCGTCGTAGTGATCTTGGCCGAATTCGGCGCCCTCGGGGCCGTACCCGTCGTCGTAGCGCTCGCCTCTGGCGCGGGCGCGGCGGGCCTCCGCCTCGGAGGCCTCGGCTCTGGCCTGGGCAGCGGCCAGGAGGCGTTCGACGGCGGTGGGCTCGTGGACCGCGGCCGCCTGTACGAATGCCTCGTCGAAGACCACGGAGGCGAACTCTTCGTCCGACACCCCGCGGTCGTGGTCGTCGTCGGGCTCCCAGCCGTCAGAGAACGGCGTGCCCCCCACGTCCTCCGGCACGGGTCCAGAGTAGACCTGGGGGGTCAATTTGGGCAGACGGTATGGAAATTCGTCTGCCTGGTGAGACGCCTTTCGGCCGGGGCGCACGGTGTCGGGGGTGCGGCCGGACGGGTGAACCTCCGGGACGCGTGTGCCCGTGGACCTCAGCGGCGCACGTGCCCGTCGCCGGTGACGATGTACTTCGTGCTGGTCAGCTCCGGCAGGCCCATGGGGCCGCGGGCGTGCAGCTTCTGGGTGGAGATGCCGATCTCGGCGCCGAAGCCGAACTGGCTGCCGTCGGTGAAGCGGGTGGAGGCGTTCACGGCGACGGTGGTGGAGTCGACCAGCTGGGTGAAGCGGCGGGCGGCCTGCTGGGAGGTGGTGACGATGGCCTCGGTGTGGCCGGAGGTCCACAGCCGGATGTGTTCGACGGCCTTGTCGAGGGAGTCGACGACGGCGGCGGCGATGTCGTGGGAGAGGTACTCGGTCTCCCAGTCCTCGGCGGTCGCCTCGACCACGGTGGCCTCGGAGTCCTTGGCGTAGGCCATGACCCGCTCGTCGGCGTGGACGGTGACGCCTGCCTCGGCGAGGGCGTCCAGGGCGCGCGGCAGGAACTCGGGGGCGATGTCCTGGTGGACGAGGAGGGTCTCGGCGGCGTTGCAGACGCTGACCCGCTGGGCCTTGGAGTTGATCAGGATCTCGACGGCCGTGTCGATGTCGGCCTGGGCGTCGACGTAGACGTGGCAGTTGCCGGTGCCGGTCTCGATCACGGGGACCGTGGACTCGCTCACCACGGTCTGGATCAGGGAGGCGCCGCCGCGCGGGATGAGGACGTCGACCAGCCCCCGGGCGCGCATCAGCTCGCGGACGGAGTCACGGCTCTCGCCGGGCACGAGCTGGACGGCGTCGGCGGGCAGCCCGGCACCGCCGACGGCGTCCCGGACGACCCGGACGAGGGCGCTGTTGGACTCGTAGGCGGAGGCGGAGCCGCGCAGCAGGACGGCGTTGCCGGACTTCAGGCAGAGGGCGGCGGCGTCGACGGTGACGTTCGGGCGGGCCTCGTAGATGATGCCGACGACACCGAGCGGGACGCGGACCTGGCGCAGGTCGATGCCGTTGGGAAGGGTGGAGCCGCGGACGACCTCGCCGACCGGGTCGGGCAGCTTGGCGACGTCGCGGACGTCGGAGGCGATGGCGCGGACCCGCTCGGGGGTGAGGGTGAGCCGGTCGACGATGGCCTCGCTGGTGCCGTTCTCCCGGGCCTTGGCCACGTCCTTGGCGTTCGCCTCGACGATCTCGGCGGTCCGGACCTCCAGGGCGTCGGCGATGGCGAGCAGCGCGTCGTCCTTCACGGCGCGCGGGAGCGGCGCGAGGTCGGCGGCGGCGGCCTTGGCCCGGTAGGCGGCCTGGGTGACCGGGGACATCGAGTCGTACGGCGAGAGCGTGGTCATGAGGGAAGGGTAGTGCGCGGGGCACGGCGGTTCAGCGGTCGTCCCACACCCCGAGACACCCCAAAAGGGGTGAACCTCTCCCCCGTCCCTCCCGGTCTCCCCGCTTCTCCGGTCCCCCCGGCTTCCCGCCTCCGAACCCGGCCGCCCCGCTTTCCGGCCTCCGCACCCCGGCCCCCCGGCTTCCGGCCTCTGGCTTCCGGCCTCTGGCTTCCGGCCCCCGGGCCCCCGACCTCCGGATCAGAACGGGTGTACTCCCACCGGTGTCGCCGGCGGGGGGCCGTAGCCCTCGGCGATGCGGTGGTGGTAGGTCTCGCGGTCGATGACCTCCAGGCCGACGATCTCCCAGGCCGGCAGGCCGGCGCTCTGCCGGTGCTCGCCCCACAGGCGCAGCGCCACGGCGGCGGCGTCGTGCAGGTCGCGGGCCTCTTCCCAGTACCGGATCTCGGCGTGGTCGGTCGCGTATCTGCTGGTCAGCAGGAAGGGGTGGTCGTGGGCGAGCTGTTCCAGGGCCCGCCGCAGTTCGGGCAGCGGGACCTTCTCCCCGGAGACGCTGAGGGTGACATGCCACAGCCTGGGCAGGTCCTTGGGCTCCTCATAGGTGTCCCCGGCCGCGACGCTCGTCAGAGCACCGCGGGACGCCGCCCCAGGGCGCACTCGTCTCACGACGGCCTCCTTCACGCATGGCTCGCACTCACATGACTCGCTCGGCCCCTTGACGGAACGCGTTCCCGCAACATGTCCCCGAGACAAAGTTGAGCAGGCCGCAGGGCTCCGCGTGGTGGTTTTACGGAACGTCCCCCACCGGGGGCGTTCCTTACGCCCTGTTTTACGGGCGGTTCCACGGGCGTCACGCGTGCAGGAGCACCAGGTCGTCCCTGTGAACGACCTCGCGTTCGTACGCGGGGCCCAGCTCGCGTGCCAGCTCCCGGGTCGAACGTCCGATCAGCCGGGGGATCTCCTTGGCGTCGAAGTTGACGAGCCCCCGGGCCACCGCGTGGCCCCGGGTGTCGCGCAGTTCGACGGGGTCGCCGGCGCTGAACTCGCCCTCGACGGCGGCGATTCCGGCGGGCAGCAGCGACTTGCGGCCGTTGACGACCGCGTCCACCGCGCCGTCGTCCAGGGTCAGGGCGCCCTGCGGGGTGGAGGCGTGCTGGAGCCAGAGGAGCCGGTCGGCGGAGCGCTTGCCGGTGGGGTGGAAGTAGGTGCCGGTGTCGCCGCCGGCCAGCGCCTCGGCCGCGTGGACGGCACTGGTCAGCACCACCGGGATGCCGGCGGCGGCGGCGATGCGGGCGGCCTCCACCTTGGTGACCATGCCGCCGGTGCCCACGCCCGCCTTGCCCGCGCTGCCGATCTCGACGCCGGCGAGGTCCTCCGGGCCCTTCACTTCCGCTATCCGCGAGGTGCCGGGCCTGCTGGGGTCGCCGTCGTAGACGCCGTCGATGTCGGAGAGGAGGACCAGCAGGTCGGCGTGGACGAGATGGGCGACGAGGGCGGCGAGGCGGTCGTTGTCGCCGAAGCGGATCTCGTCGGTGGCGACGGTGTCGTTCTCGTTGACGACCGGGAAGGCACCCATGGCGAGCAGCTTGTCGAGGGTGCGGGAGGCGTTGCGGTGGTGGGCGCGGCGGCTCATGTCGTCACTGGTGAGCAGGACCTGGCCGACACGGACGCCGTAGCGGGCGAAGGAGGCGGTGTAGCGGGCGACGAGGAGGCCCTGGCCGACACTGGCGGCGGCCTGCTGGCGGGCGAGATCCTTGGGTCGGCGGCGCAGACCGAGCGGGGCGAGGCCGGCGGCGATGGCACCGGAGGAGACGAGGACGATCTCCCGCTCCCCGCCGCTGCGGATCTTGGCGAGGACGTCGACGAGGGCGTCGACACGGTCGGCGTCCAGACCGCCCGCGGCGGTGGTCAGGGACGAGGAACCCACCTTGACGACGATCCTGCGGGCTTCGCCCACGGCCTGCCTTGCCCTTGCCACCGTGTCGTCCGTCCCCTCGCGCGCTGTCCGGCTGCTGTCCGGCAATCTACGCGAAGCGGATCGCTCGGTGCGCACCGGTCCAGCTCCCGGACAGGCGGCGTGTAGTCGTTTGCTCACCGTTCGCGTACGGCAAAAAGGTTGTATTGGTTGCTTGTAGAAATTAAATCGTGTCCCAACATAAGTTGAACGTTGTGTCATCTACTGTTCGCCCCGTTCGCCCCGTGAAGCGCATCCTCCTCCGGTCGGGCAAGAGCCCGTACGACGTGCTGTCCACCGAAGAGGCCCTCCACCGGGACGTCATCGCCACCAACTCCGGCAACCTGATCTTCAGTGACGCCGCTCACAAGATTCTCCAGACGCCGGAGACCGAGGTCGTCTCCAACGGCATCGGGACGGATCTGTCGGCGGCGGCCCGGATCAACGAGGAGTACGACGCGTTCGTCGTACCGCTCGCCAACGCCTTCCGGCCGTCGTTCGAGGGCCGGCTGAAGCGGCTGACCCGGTTGATCGAGAAGCTGCGCATCCCCGTGGTGGTGCTGGGTGTCGGCGCGCAGACCGGGCTGAACTACGACCAGGCCCGGCTGAAGCCGATGGAGCAGGCCGTGCGCGACTTCTGCGCGGCGGTGCTGGAGCGCAGCGCCTCGATCGGGGTGCGCGGCGAGTTCACCGAGCAGTACCTGCGGGACATGGGCTTCCGCGACGTCGAGGTCATCGGCTGTCCGTCCCTGTTCCTGTACGGCCGCGAGCTCGACGTGCGCAAGCGGGTGCCCGAGCTGACCGCGGACTCGGTGATCGCCGTCAACGGTTCGCACAACGCGGTGCAGAAGCAGGGCATGGACCGGATCATCGCCCGCGCCCACGCCCGCCATCCGAACCTGTGCTTCATCGGGCAGAACATCAGCGACGCGCGGCAGCTGCACTGGCGGGACCTCAGCGACCCGAACGCCCGGGTGACGGCGATGCCGACCCACCCGGACCACCCGATGTACCGCGAGGGCAAGGCGCGCGTGTACATCGACCCGGTCACCTGGATCGACGACCTGCGGTCCTACGACTTCTCCTTCGGCTCCCGCATCCACGGCAACATCGCGGCGCTGCTCGCGGGCACGCCCGCGACCGTGCTGTGCGGGGACTCGCGCACACTGGAGCTGTGCCGGTACTTCGAGATCCCGCACCGGCGGCTGAACGAGGTCGCGAAGGACCCGGAGGCGTCGGATCCGGTCCGGCTGTACGAGCAGGCGGACCTCGGCGGGCTGGTCGGGGGCCACGCGGAACGCTTCGACCGGTTCGTGGGGTTCCTGGACAAGAACGGGCTGCGGAACACCTTCACGCACGGTGACGGCGGAGCGGCCTTCGACGAGCGGATGCGGTCGCTCGCGTTCCCGCCGGGCGTCCGGCCGTGGAACGACACCGATCTCGCCTCGCTGACCAGCCGGTTCGGCTGGCTGCACACCCAGGTGACCGAACTGTCCCAGGACAACGCCCAGTTGCGGCGGGAACTGGCGAAGGCGCAGAAGGTGAAGCAGAAGGCCGCGGCCGTGATCCCGGCCCCCGCCACGTCCGTCTACCGCCGCGCGCGGCGTGTGGTGGGCCGGCCCCTGCGCCGCGCGTTGCAGTCGGGCAAGCGGTAGCTCCCGGAGGTACGCGGGGTCCCGGGCACTCGCCCGGGACCCGTCACGGGGCCGGCCGGGCCGCTCAGGCCGCCGCCGCCCCGAAGCCCTTGCCGGGCAGCATCTTCCGCACCGTCCGCCGCGCCTTGCGCAGGGCCCGGCGGACGACGGAGTTGGCGGCCGCCTCGCGGTAGCCCTCGAAGGCACGGGCCTCACGGGCGTCGGCGAGATACATCTCGTCGGGGATGCCGGCCGTCCGGGACCGGAAGTGCGGGTAGATGAGGTACAGCCGCGTACCGCGCTTCTCCAGGACGGCGGCGGCCTGCTTCTTCGCCTTGACGAACTTGACCACGTCCAGCAGCAGATCGGACCGCTGCATGGCGACCAGGTGCAGCCGCAGCCGCTCGTGCACCTTGAGGCGGCGGGCCACGCCGGGCGTCCAGTAGGTGTCCATGAGCGGCTTGGCCAGCTCGAACTTGTGCCGGCGCACCTCTTCGCTGTCGGTCAGGAACTTGGGCCCGAACTGCGGCAGCAGCGTGATGAGGAACGGCCGGACCATCAGGAGGTCGCGCTTGTCCCCGGCCGGCACCATGTCGGCGATCAGCTTCATCAGGGCGCGCGCGGAGTCGAAGCGGAGCGTGTAGCTGCCGGACTTGGTGACGTGCTTGCCGTCGTCGCGGCCGACCAGGTAGTAGCAGGTGTAGTCGGCGACCACGGAGACGCCGTCCGCGCGCAGGTACGCCTCCAGCGTGAACAGGGCGTCCTCACCGGTGAACAGCGACTCGTCGAAGCGCATGCCGTGCTGCTCCAGCAGAGCGCGGCGGAACAGCTTCTGGGCGCTGAGCGTGAACTTGATGTTGGAGGTGAAGACGTCGGCCCGGTCGAGCGTCTTGCCCCACATCGACTTCGGTGCGGTGCGGTTGACGCCCTCGACCTGGCCGAGGACGACGTCCGTACCGTTCTTGTCGGCCATGGCGACCATGCGCTCCAGGGCCTCGGGGCCGAGCCGGTCGTCGGCGTCGAGGAAGAAGACGTAGCGCCCGGCCGCCTTGCCCAGGCCGACGTTGCGCGGTCCGCTGGGGCCGCCGGAGTTCTCCTGCCGGATGACGGTGACGGACATGGGAGCGCGCGCCGCGAACTCCTCCAGGTACCCCCCGGTACCGTCCGTCGAGCCGTCGTCGACCGCGATGACCTCCATGCGTGCCGGGTCGATGGTCTGCGCCTCGACGGATGCCAGGCATTCGACCAGGTACGGCATCGCTTCGTACGCCCCGATGATCACACTCACATCAGGCTGCGTCACGACGGTCACTCTTCCCCCTTGGTCACGGAAAATTTCCCCCGTATCGCCTCAATCGCAATTTGTTAGACGGACACCCAGGGGAAGCGGTTGCCTCACCGGGGCCGAGGAGTGGCACACGTCACAGACAGCCACCTCACAGACAGTACGCGCACTCGGTAAGAGACGCTCGGATTCGGTTGAGAGCCGGGCAAGACGCAGGCCCCCGAGGAGTGCTCCTCGGGGGCCCGGTGATCGCACGGGGCGGTCAGCCCGCGCTCACGCCGTCCGTCTCCCCGGCCGACGCGGCGCGCTGGCCCGGCAGCGCGGTGGTCAGCTCGGCCGCCTCGGCGGGGTCGGCGTTCGCCGCGCCCAGCCGGGCCTCCTGGCCGACGTTGCGGGCCTCGGCCTTGAGAGCCAGGTCGCCGACCGCGGTGTTGAACTGGTCGATCGACTTCGGCTCGTCGGGGCCGAGCAGGTACTGCTTCAGCTCCGTGCGCGCGTCCGCGAGCGGGTCGGCGGACGGATCGCGCACCGCGTCCAGCAGGCCGCCCAGTTCGGCCGCCTCGTTGGACAGGATCACCGCGGCGCGCACGGCCGTGTTGTGCCGCTTGAACTCCTCGGCACCCACCTCGGCGGAGTCGGTGACGGCGTACGGCTTGCCGCTAGCGATGAAGTCGGAGACCACGGAGGAGATGTCGGAGACCATCGCGTCGGAGACGTTGAAGCAGTCGTACAGGCGCGGCTGCGCGCCCTTGATGACGCGGTGCTCGTGCGAGGGGAAGGAGCGCCAGTAGGCCTCGTTCCACTCGGCGCGCAGCCGGGCGATCTCCTCGTGCCTGGGCACGTCCACCATGCCGTCGCGGGTGGCCTCGGCCTCGTCGCCCCTGCTGCCGCCGGCGCCGGCCAGCTCGGCGAGCCGGGCCTCGATACGGGCCAGTTCGGCCTTGGCCCGGTCCATGGCGGCGCTGTCGGCGGTGAACCGGGGGTCGGCGGCGCGCTCGGCGCAGGACTTCTCCACCAGGGCGGTGATGCGCTGGTGGGCGGCCTTGGCGTCCTTGCTGACGGTGCCGGTGAACGGGTGCGGCTTGTACAGGACGCGGACCGGCGGGTCGGCCGTCACCAGCGCGGTCACGATGTTCTCGCCGGCGAGCACGATCGAGGTGTTGCCGGGGTTGCCGTCCCAGCCCTCCCACGTCGGCGCGTAGAGCACGGTGGGGATACGGCCCTCGGGCACGCCCTGCCAGCTCTGGATCGGCGCCAGCTGCGGGCGTCCGACCTCGACGATGTCGTCGTCGCGGACGCCGACGTCGGCGATGGCGTAGCGGTCGCGGCCGGCCCGGCCGGCGGTCCACACCTCGTCGTACACCTTGCTGTACGGGTTCACGCTGGCGAGCTTGTCGCTGTCGCCGTGACCGATGAAGACGTGCTTCATGGTGGGCACGCGCAGCAGGTGGATGTTCTTGCCGACGTTGGCCGCGTAGAGGGCCACGCGCACGGTCGACAGGTCCAGGTTCATCAGGTGCACCCCTCCGGGCACGCAGATGACGGGGACCGTGGTGGGCGCGAGGTTGTTCAGGATGGCCCGCTCGCGGAGGATGATCAGCGGCCGGGTGTCCAGCTGCTCCATCGTCTCCAGCCACATGTTGACCTGGTAGGCGGAGTCCTTGGAGCCGGAGAAGTACAGGACGGTCTCGGGCTTGTAGCCGGCCAGCCAGTCGTCGACGGCGGCGAGGACGACGTCGGCCCTCGGCGGGGTCTTCCGGCCGCGCACGTACGGCGTCAGGGCGAGGACGTACAGGCAGCCGAGGCCGAAGGTGAGGCCGATGCCGGTGAAGCCGGCGGCGGCGGAGTCCAGCTCGGTGGAGGCCAGGACGCCGATCACCGCGAACAGGTCGAGGTGGAGCATCTTCTCCGCGGAGCGGTGCAGCAGCCGGCGCGGCGGGGCGTCCGGGATGCGGATGCGGGACTTCAGGTCGACGTTGCGGGTGGCGACCGGCATCCGGCGGCGGTTGCGGATCAGGGTGACCAGGGCACCGTGGGGAGCCTGGAGACCGTAGAAGGCGATGAAGCAGGCGACCGCGCCGTAGAAGATCAGGTCGTCCGAGAGGGACAGCCGGGCCAGCAGCAGGATCAGCAGCAGCTGCCGGATCAGGAAGCGGATCGACAGACCCGCCCGGACCTTGCTGAGGCGGTTGATCAGGTAGCTGCCCTTGCGGTGCAGATAGTGGTCCGCCAGGTACGTCACGGCGGCCAGGGCCGCGAAGGCGGGAACGCTCGGGACGAGCGCGGCCAGCATGAGCGCCGGGAAGCCCAACAGCACGAGGGCCGCCGCGGCCAGCTCGGCCGCGCTGCCCACCCGGGCGACGCGAATAGCGGTGGATATCACGGAGAAACCTGCTCTGGGAGGGGGGAGTGCCGGTTTTGTTCGGTAATGCCGGAGATACCGGTGTTTCACACGATGTGCGGATATGCGCGCGGTACGGACTCAGGCCCCTGCGAACGTCCGGTGAATGGACGGCCGCAGAGGCCTGAATTCCTGAAAGCTATTTAGCCGCAATTATTACATGCCGTCCTGGCGGTCCAGCACGGTGGCCAGTGCCTGCTCGAAGCCGGAGGCCTTGGCGGCGCCCGCCGTCGGGTCCTGCTGACGGACGTCGATGACGTGCCCGGTCAGCTCCGACAGCAGCACGTCCAGGGAGGTACGGGCCACGGCCTCGGAGGAGAGCAGCGAGCCCGCCGGCTCCTGGCCGAACGCCTTGGTGCGCATCGGGGTGGCGGTGCGCTCGGGGTTGATGCAGTTGACGCGGATGCTCTCGGCGGCCCACTCGTCGGACAGGGCCTGGGTGAGGTTCACCATGGCGGCCTTGGTGGAGGAGTAGAGGCTGTACTCGGCACGGCCGCGGGTGTAGCTGCTGGAGGTGTAGAGCAGCAGCTGGCCCTTGGTCTCGGCCAGGTACTTGTAGGAGGAGCGGGCGATCTGCACCGGCGCCAGGTAGTTGACCTTCAGCGCCTCCTCGATGGTGGCGTTGTCGGTCTCGGCGAGCTTGCCGATGCGCAGCACGCCCGCGGTGTTGACGACGTAGTCGATCCGGCCGGTCTCCGCGTACGCCTTGGACAGCGCGTCGTCGACCTCCTCCGGGTTCTCCACGTGGGTGCCGGTGGTGGAGCGGCCCAGCGCATAGACGTGCGCGCCGTAGGACTCGGCGAGTTCGGCGATGTCCTTGCCGATGCCGTAGGAGCCGCCGAAGATGACGACCGTCTTGCCGGTCAGCAGCTCGCGGTAGGCCTCCTCGCCGTTCTGCTCGGGCGCTGCGGTGGAGGCGAGCTGGAAGAGCTTGTCGGCGATGAAGACGTCGACCGGCTGGGTCACCTTCATGTTGTACTCGTCACCCGCGACGACGTGGATCGGCACGTCCGGCAGGTACTTGAGGACCACCGAGCAGTCGTCCGTGGCCTGGAAGTTCGGGTCGCCGGCGGCGACGTCGTAGGCACGGCGGATCGTGGACAGCTTGAAGGCCTGCGGGGTCTGGCCGCGGCGCAGCCGGGAGCGGTCCGGGATCTCGGTGATGAACTCGCCGTCCTCGCCGTGCGTGCGCGTGACGATGATGGTGTCCGCGGACGGGATGGCGACGTCCACGGCCTGGTAGCGCTCCAGCGCGGTCACGCAGTCGTCGATGACGCGCTGCGAGAGCAGGGGGCGTACGGCGTCGTGGAAGAGGACGTTGAGGTCCTCGCCCTCGGCCAGGCCCTCGCGCAGGGCGGCGATGGCGCGCTCGGTGGTCTCGTTCCGCGTCGAGCCGCCCTCGATGACCTTCTTCACCTTGGTGAAGCCGGCCTTGGCTACGATCTTCTCGACGTCCGGCACATAGCCCGGCGCCATCAGCACGATGATGTCGTCGATCGAGTCGGTGTTCTCGAAAGTGGTCAGGGTGTGCTCGATGACTGCCTTGCCGGCGATCTTCAGCAGCTGCTTGGGGATCGACAGACCCACCCGCTGACCGGTGCCACCGGCCAGGACGACTGCGGTGGTTCGGGGCTTGGCTATGTGCTGGGACACAGGCTGACCTACCTTGCGGCGACAGGGAACCGTGAAATGGTCCCACTACCGGTAACCGCAGTGCAAGGTGAGTGACCTCCGCCGCATATGTGCGCGCAACCTGTCATTCACCTGGCACTCCTGGTGATTGGCGCGGCCGGTGTGAACGCCCGTGAATTTGCTGTGAGTAAGTACACAGGCTCCCGCCACGCCGGTCCCGGCCGCCCCGTACGGCCCGGGCACACCCTGCGGATCTTCACCGGCCCGCCGCCCGCGGCACGCGCTGTCCATATACGGCACGACGGCCCTTTGCCGGGAAATTCCGCGTCAAGATTGCGCGGCATTTCCGTCTCGGCCGGGACGGAAGACGGTAAAAGCTCCGTCCGGGGGAATGGGAGAGGACCGGGTGTGAGGAACGGCGGGAGCCGGGACGGGAACGGCGGGAGCCCGGGTCGGGAACGGCGGGAGCCCGGGACTCCGCGGAGTCCCGGGCTCTCATGTGGCCGGGGTCACAAGGGGATCGGGGTCACACCAGCCGGACGCCCGGCTCGTCCGACTCCACCCGCAGCCGGGCCAGGGTGCTCGCCGTCGCCTGCGGCTTCAGCACCGTGTCGACGGCCCGGACCCGCGCGTCGATGCCGTCGCGGCGGATGTCGAACAGGTGGTAGCCGCGGTGGGCGTCGATGAACTTCCAGTGCGGGTTGTCCGCCTGGAGCGGGTCCCACTGCCGGTGGAACTCGTCCTGGTCCTGGTCGCCGCTGCTGGAGATCGAGGTGCCGACGAACTCGGCGCCGACCACGTCCGAGTCCGGGTCGGCGTAGTCCGTCCTCAGGTCGCTGATCATCGTCAGGTGGCGGTCGCCGCTGAGCACGACCGGGTTGCGGACGCCGGCGAACTCCTCCAGCAGGGCGTTGCGTTCCACCTGGTAGCCGTCCCAGGCGTCGTAGTACCAGAGCTTGCCGTCGCCGGGCAGCAGATCGGTCTCGGCCATCATGATCTGCGAGGCGACGAGGTTCCAGCGGGCCGGGGAGTCCTGGAGGCCGTCGAGCAGCCACTGCTTCTGCTCGGCGCCGAGCATGGTCTGCCCGGGCGCCTCGGCACCCTCCTGCGTGGTGGCCTGGTCGCTGCGGAACTGCCGGGTGTCCAGCACGTTGAGCCGGGCCAGCCGGCCGAACTCCAGCCGGCGGTACATCTGGATGTGCGGGCCGTTCGGGATCGCGGTGGCGCGCACCGGCATGTGCTCGTAGTACGCCTGGAAGGCCGCGGTGAGCCGGGCCACGAACTTGTCGTGCGGCTGCTTGTCCGGATCCTGCGGGATCTCGCCGGCCCAGTCGTTGTCCACCTCGTGGTCGTCGAAGGTGACCACCCAGGGGGCGTTCGCGTGCATCGCGGCGAGGTCGGGGTCGGTGCGGTACTGGGCGTACCGGTTGCGGTACTGGACGAGCGTGTACGGCTCGCCCTTCCCCTCGTGCCGCCGTACGGCCGTCGCCGAGGGCGAGGACTCGTAGATGTAGTCGCCGACGAAGAGCACGAAGTCGGGGTCCTGGGCGAGCATGTCGGCGTACGGCGTGAAATAGCCGTGCTGCCAGTTCTGGCAGGAGGCCAGGGCGACGCGCAGCGAGCCGCCCCGCCGGTGCGGGTGGGGGGCGGTGCGGGTGCGGCCGGCGGGCGAGAGCTGGCCGCCGGCCCGGAAGCGGTACCAGTACGGGCGGTCCGGGCGCAGGCCGCGGACGTCCACGTGGACGCTGTGGCCGAGCTCGGGGCGGGCCTCGGCGGTGCCCCGGCGGGCGGTCCTGCGGAACCGCTCGTCCTCGGCGATCTCCCATTCCACGGGGAAGACCTCGTCGGGCATGCCGCCGCCGTTCAGCGGGTCGGGCGCGAGTCTGGTCCACAGCACGATGCCGTCGGGCAGCGGATCACCGGAGGCGACGCCGAGGGTGAACACCCCGTCGGGCAGCGGGGTGCCGGCGGCGCGGGCGGTGCCGGGCAGCCACAGCTGTGCGGAGGCGGCGGCCCCGAGGACGGCGGCCCCCGCGGTCAGAAAGCGGCGTCGGTCGGGCGATGGTGCGGTCATGCGCTGACTCCCTTTGCCACAGTGGCCACTTGGACTGATCTGGCGGACATGCGGAAGTTCCCATGGCCGGACGGTCCGCCTGCTGAACGAACCCCATCGCGAGCATGACAAATGGGAAGACAACAGAAGACCCGTTGCGGCACGGGAAAACCCTCGCGCCACAACGGGTCTGACGGTAGGTCGGAATCCGTCCTACCGCCTACGGCCCGGAATGCTTCCTACCGCCCACGGGCCGGCATGGGTCCTACCGCCTACGGCCCGGGGGACGAACCGGACTCCGGCCGCCCGCGCGGGAGTCAGGAACCGAAGCCGGACCCCAGCTGTCCGCCCTCGGCCACCGTGCCGAGCGTGCCGCTCGCGAAGGTGAACGAGCCGGTCGCGGTGAGCCCGGAAGCGGTGCCGCGCAGCACCCACACCGACCCGGCCCTGGCGTTCTCGCCCGGCGCGCCGACGGCGAGTTCCGCCCGGCCGTCCCGGTTGGCGTCCACCAGACGGACGGCCGCGCCGAACGCGTCACCGGTCTCCCCGGCGCCGGGCACACCCGCGGTGTCCTGGCCGAACGCCTTCGCGCCGGTGCCCGTCGGGCCCTTGGCCGTGCCGCGCAGGACGATGACCTGTCCGCCGCCGGAGACACTGGGCGTGCCGACCGCGACGTCCGCGTAGTGGTCACCGTCGATGTCCGCCACCGAGACACCGGTGCCGAAGCCGGACCCCGGCTTGGCGGTGCCCGGCACGCCGGGGGTGTCCAGGTTCATGATGACGGCCTTCGTCCCGTCGGGGCCGTTCGCCGTGCCCGGGATCCAGGCGATCCGGCCGCCCCGGGCGAGCGGGGTGTCCACATCGCTGTCGGCGCCCTCCAGGGCCCGGCCCACCACGACGTCGGCGAAGCCGTCCCGGTTCACGTCGCCGATGGCGAGGTGCTCGCCGCCTTCGAGCCGGCCGGCCGGCTCGTTGCCGCGGACCACCTTGTACGGCGCGAGCCCGTCGTGCGTACCCGTCCAGTACACGACACGGCGGGCGTCCCACTCGTCGCCGTCGTTCGCCGTGGCGGCGACATCGGTGACGCCGTCGCCGTTGAGGTCACCGGCGGCCAGGTCGAGATACCGGCTGTCGAACTCGTCCTTGACCAGCTGCGTGCCGTGCGCGGGGGAGCCGCCGCGGGAGAACGGCCCGCTCTGCACCCGCAGGTCGTGCGCGTTCACGACGGTGACGACGTCCGGCGCGCCGTCCCCGTTCACGTCCCCGGCCGTCAGGTGCCCCCGGTCACCGAGCCCGTCGTACGCGGCCCCGCCGCCCAGCGTCGCCCCGCCGGACAGTCCCTGCTTGCCGCCCCAGAGCACCACGACCGATCCGGCGTCGGTGCCGGCCGTGGTGTCCTCGCCGCCCGCTCCGACGATCAGGTCGGCGTAGCCGTCCCGGTCGAGGTCGGCGGTGGTCACGGCGCTGCCGAACCGGTCCCCGGCCTCGGCGCTGCCCGGCACCCCGGCGCTGTTCTGGCTGAAGACCTGCTTGGTGGAGGTCTTCAGCCCGCTCGCCGAGCCGTAGAGGACGGCGACGTAGCCGGCGCCCTTGTGGCCGCTCACGGTGGCCGAGGGCGCCGTGACCGCGAGGTCGGCGTAGCCGTCGCCGTTGAAGTCGTCGTGCAGCTTCGCGGCGGCGCCGGTGCCGGCCGCCGACGCCGGTACGGCGGGCAGGGCGGCCGCGCCGGTCACGGCGAGCACGACGGCGAGCCCGGCGCTCCAGGCTGTCTTGCGTCTGTTCATGGTCCTGCTTCCTGGGTCGTGGCGATGGATCAGCGGCCCAGCCAGGCGCCGAAGCGCGCCTGCCGGGCGGGGAGGGCGGCGGTGACCGGTCCGAACGAGAAGGCGCCGCTCGTGGTGATGCCGCCGGACGTCGCGGAGAAGACCCAGACGGCGCCGTCGCCGGAGTTCTCCTCGGGGTCGCCGACGACCAGCCCGGCCTTCCGGTCGGCGTTGCCGTCGACCAGTGCCGTCGCCCGGCCGAACCGGTCGCCCTTCTCGGCGGCGCCGGGCACGCCCGCGGTGTTCTGGTGGAACACCTTCGCGCCCGTGCCGGTCAGGCCCTTGGCGCTGCCGCGCAGCACCAGCACGCTGCCGGCGTCGGTCAGGCCGTCGAAGTCCTCGCCGGGCAGGCCGGTGGCGACGTCGGCGTAGCCGTCGCCGTCGGTGTCCCCGATCGACAGCCCGGAGCCCATCCCGTCGTGGAACTCACCGGCGCCGGGCACCCCCGCGGTGTCCTGGTTGATCCACACCGGCTTCCGGGTGGTGGAGACGCCCTGGGGGCCGCCGTAGACGACGCCCAGGGCCCCGCCCTTGGTGGGCATCTCGACGTCCGTGTCGTAGCCGTCGTCGGAGTGGCCGATGACGATGTCGCCGTAGCGGTCGTGGTCGAGGTCGCCGATCGCCACCTCCTCGCCGCCCATCGACCGGTGCTTCGTGTCCAGCAGCCAGCCCTTGTTCGTGAAGCCGTCGGGGCCGCCGAGGAGCAGGGCGACGCCCCGGGAGTCCGGCTCGTCCATGAAGCGGGTGCGCACGGCGAGGTCGGCGGTGCCGTCGCCGTTCACGTCACCGGCGGCGAAGGAGCCGACCAGCTCGCCGCGGTCGGGGTCGACGGTGAAGTACGTCGTCCGGGTCCCGCCGGGCGCGGCGCGGGTGAACGGCCCGTGCTGCACGGCCCCGTCCGCGTTCGGCGCGGTGTCGGGGTGGACGCCCAGGCGCACCAGGTCGGGGTGGGTGTCGCCGTCCACGTCGGCGACGGTGAAGTCCTTCAGCGCGGCGGCGTCCGGCAGTCCCGACAGCAGCGTCGGGATGGCCGAAAGCCCCTTCGGTCCGCCCCAGTTGACCTCGATGAAGGTGCCGTGGTCGCCGTCCATCGGGGTCCACGAAACGGTCGAGAGCAGGTCGGCGTAGCCGTCCTCGTCGAGGTCAGCGGTGCACAGGGTGCTGCCGTAGCCGCCTTCCGGCGACTCCGCGTTCTTCCGGGTCGGCCAGGTCAGCACCTGCTTGCGGGCGGTCGAGAGGCCCTTCGCCCCGCCGTACAGCACGGTGACCGCACCCGCGCCGCGCTGCTCGCCCAGGGCGGCGCCGGGGGCGCCCACGGCGATGTCGGGATAGCCGTCGCCGTTGAAGTCGTCGTGCAGGCGTTTGCCGCTCGCGGCCGGTGCGGGGGACGCGTGGACCGCGCCGGCGAGGGCCGCGGGGGCCGCGTTCGCGGGGACGGCGAGGGCGCCGGCGGCCAGGGCGAGGCCGGTGGCGATCACCAGCCGGGCACGGCGCGGGAGGGTCGGGTGGGAGAGCGGCTTCATGACGGTCCTGAGGAAGGGGGGAATGGGAGGGAACGGCGAGGGAAAGGGGTCAGCCGGGGAAGACGGCGCCGAGGCCGGCGCCGGACGCCACCGTGCCCAGGGTGCGGGCACCGAAGGTGGCGGCCCCCTGGGTGCTCGTACGGCCCGGGAACACCCAGACCGCACCGGCGTGGGAGTCCTCCCAGGGCGCGCCCACCACCGGCTCGGCCCTGCCGTCCCCGTTGCCGTCCACGAGGAACACGGTGAGGCCGAACAGGTCGTCGGTCTCGGCCCGGCCGGGCACACCGGCACTGTCCTGGCTGAACACCCTGGTCCCGGCCCCCGTCACCCCCGAGCGGCCGCCGGGCAGGACGGCGAAGGTGCCGGCGTTCCTCACCCGGCCGAAGTCCTCGAAGGGGATGCCCGCCACGATGTCGGCGCGGCCGTCGCCGGTCACGTCGCCGACGGCCAGCGAACGCCCGAACATGTCCCCGGCCTCCTGGGTGCCGGGCACACCGGGCGTGTCCTGGGTGATCACCTGGGGTCTGCCGGGGCCGAGGCCCTGCTTGCCGGCGTAGACCACGCGCAGCCCGTCCGAGCCGACGACCAGGTCCGCCCGGCCGTCGCCGTCGAGGTCCCCGAGCGCCAGGGCGTCGGCCTTCGGCCCGTACAGGTCCTTCAGTCCGACGGGGGCCCGCAGTCCGTCGCGGCCGCCGCGCGCGGAGTACACGTAGTTGCCGTAGTTGCCCTCGTCGTCCCAGTCGTACGACCGGGCCAGCGTCACGATGTCGTCGATGCCGTCGCCGTCAGTGTCCCCCACCGCCGCGCTCACGGTGTTCAGGTCGCCGTCGACGAAGTCCGCGCCCTCCTGGGTGCCGGCGGGGCGGCCGTCCCGGCCGAACGGGCCGAGCAGGACGCGTCCGTTGCGCGCGAGGTCCTGGTGGCCGTCGCCGTCGAAGTCACCGGCGACCGTCAGCGGGTCCTGGTAGTGGCCGGTGCCCTCGGCGGGCAGCACCGTGCCGGAGCCGAATCCCTTCGGGCCGCCCCACAGCACGGTCCGGTTGCTCAAGCGGTCGACGCCGCCCTCCGTCCACCGCTCACCCCCCGCGCCGACCAGCAGATCGGTGTAGCCGTCGCCGTCCAGGTCCGCGGTGACCAGCCGGTCCCCGAAGAGATCGGCCTTCTCCACGGTCCCGGGTATGCCGGGGGACGCCTGGGTGTACACCTTCCTGGCCGACAGCCCCCGGGCGGACCCGTACAGCACGGCCACGTACCCGGCGCGGGTCTTGCCGTTCACGGTGGCGTACGGCGCGGCGACGGCCAGGTCCCCGTAACCGTCGCCGTTGAAGTCGGCGCGGAGCCGCTTGCCGGGCTGCTGCGGGGCGGCGTCCGCCGCGGGAGCGGCCAGCAGGGCGCCGGCGGCCAGGGCGATACCTGTGGCCAGCGCCAGGGTGCGGCGGCGGAAGGAACGAGGCCGGTCGGGCACGTCGGCTCCAGGGGGTCGGGAAACAGCGAAGTGCGGCACGAAGAGGACCAAGATCCTCTCCGTACCGCACAGTTCGACTCACCGGGGCGGGGTGGGGTTGCCCTCACCGCCGCCACCAATTTTCCCGGCGTTCACCTTGCCCGCTCGGACGGCGAGCGGGCCGCGGGGGCCTACTCGAACGGGTCGAAGTCGTCGTACTCCCGCGTCGACTCGTCCCGCTCCGCCTGCTTGTCCCTGCGGCGCTGGGTCGCGGGCCGGGGCGCGTCGAAGCGGTGGTCCTCGCCGCGGCGGCCCAGCATCTCCGCGCCGGCCATGACCGTCGGCTCCCAGTCGAAGACGACCGCGTTCTCCTCGGGGCCGATGGCGACGCCGTCGCCCGCGCGGGCACCCGCCTTCATCAGCGACTGCTCCACGCCCAGGCGGTTGAGGCGGTCGGCGAGGTAGCCCACGGCCTCGTCGTTGTTGAAGTCGGTCTGGCGGACCCAGCGCTCGGGCTTCTCGCCGCGCACCCGGAACAGCGGCTCGCCGCCGACCTCCTCGCGGACGACGGTGAAGCCCGCGTCGTCCACGGCCTTGGGCCGGATGACGATCCGGGTCGCCTCCTCCTTCGGCTTCGCCGCACGCGCCTTGCCGACCAGCTCACCGAGGGCGAAGGACAGCTCCCTGAGGCCGATGTGGGCCACGGCCGACACCTCGAAGACGCGGTAGCCGCGGGCCTCCAGGTCGGGGCGGACCATCTCGGCGAGGTCCTTGCCGTCCGGCACGTCGACCTTGTTCAGGACGACGATCCGGGGCCGGTTGCCGAGGCCGCCGTACTGGCGCAGCTCCTCCTCGATGACGTCGAGGTCGGAGACCGGGTCGCGGTCGGACTCCAGCGTGGCGGTGTCCAGCACGTGCACCAGGACGCTGCACCGCTCCACGTGCCGCAGGAACTCCAGGCCGAGGCCACGGCCCTGGCTGGCGCCGGGGATGAGACCGGGCACGTCGGCGACGGTGTAGACGGTGGAACCCGCGGTCACCACGCCCAGGTTCGGGATCAGCGTGGTGAACGGGTAGTCGGCGATCTTCGGCTTGGCCGCGCTGAGCACGGAGATCAGCGAGGACTTGCCGGCGCTCGGGTAGCCCACCAGGGCCACGTCGGCGACGGTCTTCAGCTCCAGGACGATGTCCTGGAGGTCGCCGGGCACGCCCAGCAGCGCGAAGCCGGGCGCCTTGCGGCGGGCGGAGGCCAGCGCCGCGTTGCCGAGGCCGCCCCGGCCGCCCTGCGCGGCGACGTAGGAGGTGCCGTGGCCGACCAGGTCGGCGAGCACGTTGCCCGCCTTGTCCAGCACGACGGTGCCGTCCGGCACGGGCAGGACCAGGTCCTCGCCGTCCTTGCCGGATCGGTTGCCGCCCTCGCCGGGCTTGCCGTTGGTGGCCTTGCGGTGCGGGGAGTGGTGGTAGTCGAGCAGCGTCGTGACCGACTGGTCGACGGTCAGGATGACGTCGCCGCCCCGGCCGCCGTTGCCCCCGTCGGGGCCGCCGAGCGGCTTGAACTTCTCGCGGTGGACGGAGGCACAGCCGTGGCCTCCGTTACCCGCGGCGACGTGCAGCTCGACGCGGTCCACGAAGGTGGTCATGTTCGGTGCCTCCTGGGGGTCCCCCCGGCCGAAGACCGGGGGATTACGGAAATGTCTACTGCGTAACACGCGAAAGGCGGACCCGCCTTCCCGACCGGGAAGTGAGGTCCGCCTCGCGAAAGCGTTCGGCGCTGAATCAGGCGATTCAGGCGACCGGAACGATGTTCACGACCTTGCGGCCACGGTGGCTACCGAACTCCACCGCACCGGCCTGCAGCGCGAACAGCGTGTCGTCGCCGCCGCGGCCGACACCGGCGCCGGGGTGGAAGTGGGTGCCGCGCTGGCGGACCAGGATCTCACCCGCGTTGACGACCTGACCGCCGAAGCGCTTCACGCCGAGCCGCTGGGCATTGGAGTCGCGACCGTTCCGGGTGGACGATGCGCCCTTCTTGTGTGCCATTTCTCCTCAGTCCCTTACTTCGCAGCCGCGGGGATCGACGTGACCTTGATCGCCGTGTACTGCTGGCGGTGGCCCTGACGACGGCGGTAACCGGTCTTGTTCTTGTAGCGCAGAATGTCGATCTTCTGGCCCTTGTGGTGGTCCACGACCTCGGCCTGGACCTTGATGCCGGCCAGCACCCACGGGTCGCTGGTCACGGAGTCGCCGTCGACAACGAGCAGGGTCGAGAGCTCGACCGTGTCGCCAACCTTGGCAGTGGAAATCTTGTCAACCTCAACGATGTCGCCGACAGCAACCTTGTGCTGGCGGCCACCGCTGCGCACGATGGCGTACACGCGGATCTCACTTTCGCTCGAAGAAACGGCACCCCCGCAGGCCAGCCGCCCAGAAACAGCACGGGCAACCTCTCCCGGCCAACGCTGAGCCCGGGAGGAAGAGGTTTACGGGGATGTGGCGTGTTCAATGGACACGCCGACGGTCAAGGTTACGGGGCACGGCCGAGGGGGTCAAACCGGGCCTCCGGGGGTGTGCGGCCCGTCACTCGGGACGGGCCCCACGGGGTCCGCGGCCGGCCCGGTCGCGGGCGACCGGACAGGCCCCGGGCGGGTGCGGCCGGCCCGGTCGTGAGGACCGGGCCGGCCGCACCCCGCGGGTGTCAGCCCTCGTCGGCGGCGGTGGAGACCGTGGTGGTCTTCTTCGCCGTCGACTTCGCGGCGGCCGTCTTGGCGGTCTTGACCGCCTTCTTGGCCGTCGTCTTCTTGGCGGCCGTCTTCTTGGCCGCGGTCTTCTTGGCGACGGTCTTCTTCGCCGTGGCCTTCTTGGCCGCCGTCTTACGGGCGGTCTTCTTGGCCGGCGCGGCCTCCTCGGCCGGCACCTCGACGGCCGCCTCCGCGGTCGCCGGGACCTCGGCCGCCGGGGCCTCGGCCGCCGGGGCCTCTTCGGCCGGGGCCGACGGGACGACCACGACGGCCGTCTCCTCGGCCGCGGTCGGCGCGGTGGCCTTGCGCACCGCACGGCGGCGCGGGCGGGCCGGCGGCGCGACACTCTCGGCCTCCGCCGGGACCTCGGCGACGGGAGCGGGCTGCTCCGCCGGCGCCTCGGCCACGGGCGCGGACTCCGCCACCGTCACCACGGCCGCCTCGGCGCCCTCGGGGGAACCGGCCGGAGCCGACACCTTGCGGGTCGCCCGACGGCGCGCACGGCCCTTGGGCGCGGCCTCCTCGGCCACCGGGGCCTCGGCCTGCGGCGCCGGGACCACCTGGTCCTCGACGGCCACCGGCTCGGCCAGCGCCTCCTCGGCCGGCTCCGGCCGCACCGGGCGCGCCGCCGCCTCCTCGGCGGTGACGTCCTGCGCGGTCGGCACCCCGGCCGCGACGGCCTCCTCGGACTTTCCGGCCTCGGCCTTCGCGGCCCTCTCGGCCTTCGTGGCCCTGGGGGCCCGCTCGGCCTTCTCCGGCCTCGGCGAGCCCGCCGGAGCCGACGCCCGGCGGCTCGCCCGACGGCGCGTACGGCCACGGCCGGCCGCCGCCTCCGCCTCGGCGACGCTGCTGTACAGCTCCTCGTCCGGCGCGAACTCGGGCGCGGGCAGCGCCACCGGCTCGGCGGCCTCGGCGGCCACCTCCGCGGCGGTCTCCACCCGGGGCTCGACGGCCTCGCCGGTCTCCACGGCCACGGCGGCGGTCTCGTGCACGTGCACGTGCTCGTGCACGTGCTCCTGCGCCTCGCCGCCCCGGCCGCGCTTCTTGCGCTTGCCGCCGCCACCGTTGGTGGTGGCCTGGTCCAGGTGGACGATGACACCGCGGCCGTTGCAGTGGACGCAGGTCTCGGAGAAGGACTCCAGCAGGCCCTGGCCGACCCGCTTGCGGGTCATCTGGACCAGGCCCAGCGAGGTCACCTCGGCGACCTGGTGCTTCGTACGGTCCCGGCCCAGGCACTCCAGCAGGCGGCGCAGCACCAGGTCCCGGTTCGACTCCAGGACCATGTCGATGAAGTCGATCACGATGATGCCGCCGAGGTCGCGCAGCCGCAGCTGGCGCACGATCTCCTCGGCCGCCTCCAGGTTGTTCCTGGTGACCGTCTCCTCCAGGTTGCCGCCCTGGCCGGTGAACTTGCCGGTGTTGACGTCGATGACGACCATCGCCTCGGTCCGGTCGATCACCAGCGAACCGCCGCTGGGCAGCCAGACCTTGCGGTCCAGCGCCTTGGCGAGCTGCTCGTCGATCCGGTAGGTGGCGAAGACGTCGACCTCGGAGGTCCACCTCGACAGCCGGCCGGCCAGGTCCGGGGCGACGTGCGAGACGTACCCGTGGATCGTCTGCCAGGCCTCGTCACCGCTGACGACGACCTTGGAGAAGTCCTCGTTGAAGATGTCGCGCACGACCCGGACGGTCATGTCCGGCTCGCCGTACAGCAGCGAGGGCGCGCTCGCGCTGCCGCTCTTGGCCTTCTTCTGGATGTCCTCCCACTGCGCCTGGAGCCGCTCGACGTCGCGGCGCAGCTCGTCCTCGCTCGCGCCCTCGGCGGCGGTGCGCACGATGACGCCCGCGTCCTCGGGGACGATCTTCTTGAGGATGGTCTTCAGCCGGGCCCGCTCGGTGTCGGGCAGCTTGCGGCTGATGCCGGTCATCGAGCCCTCGGGGACGTACACGAGGTAGCGGCCGGGGAGGGAGACCTGGCTGGTCAGACGGGCACCCTTGTGCCCGATCGGGTCCTTCGTCACCTGGACGAGCACGGACTGACCGGACTTGAGGGCGGACTCGATGCGCCGCGGGCCGTTGGCCATGCCCAGCGCCTCGAAGTTGACCTCACCGGCGTAGAGCACCGCGTTGCGGCCCTTGCCGATGTCGATGAAGGCGGCCTCCATCGACGGCAGCACGTTCTGGACCTTGCCCAGGTAGACGTTGCCGACGTACGAGGTCGACTGCTCCTTGTTGACGTAGTGCTCGACGAGCACGCCGTCCTCCAGGACGCCGATCTGCGTACGGTCGCCGTGCTGGCGGACGACCATCACGCGCTCGACGGCCTCGCGGCGGGCCAGGAACTCGGCCTCGGTGATGATCGGGACGCGGCGGCGGCCCTGCTCGCGGCCTTCGCGGCGGCGCTGCTTCTTGGCCTCCAGACGGGTCGAGCCCTTGATGGACTGCACCTCGTCGGACGGCTCGCTGGGCTTGCGCGGCTCGCGGACCTTGACGACCGTGCGCTCCGGGTCGTCGGCGGACGGCTCGCCGTCGGTACCGGTGTCACCGGCCCGGCGACGGCGGCGACGGCGACGGCGGCTGCTGGAGCTGGACCCGGCGTCCTCGTCGTGAGCGTCCTCGGCGTCCTCCTCCTCCTGCTCGGCGGTGTCCTCAGCGTCCTGCGCGGCCTGCTCGGCGGCCAGGTCCTCGCCCTCGGCACCCTCGCCGTCGGCGGCGTCACCGCGCCGGCGGCGGCGCCCGCCACGGCGGCGACGGCGGCGCGAGCCGGACTCCTCGAAGCCCTCGGCGCCCTCGGTCTCGTCGCCCTCCTCGCCCTCGGCGAGGTCCTCGGCGGACTCGGGGGCCTCCTCGGCCTCCTCGGCCTCCTCCGGCTCCTCCTCCGCCGCGGCCTCGGCCGGACGGGTCTCCTCGGCGGCGGCACCACGGCGGCGCCGGCGACGGCGGGCACCGGTCTCGGCGCGCTCCTCCGCGGGCTCCTCCGCGGGCTCCTCCACCTCGGCGGCCTCGGCGGCGGCTTCGGCGGCGGCCCGCTCCGGGGTCTGGAACCTGGGCTCGGCGAACACCGGCGCCTGGAAGACGGCGACGGCGGGGCGGGCGGGCCGGCGCGGGGACTCGTCCTCGGCGGGCTCGGCGGCCTGGGCGGCGGTGGACCGCGCGGGCTCGGAGAAGCCGGACGCGGCCCGCACGACCCGGCGGCGGGCCCGGCGCGGCGCGGCGGCCTCGGCGGGGGCCGGCTCGGCGGCCTGCGGCGCCTGTGCGGCGGGGGCGGGCTCGGTGGCGGTCTCCGGGGCGGGGGCGGCCGCCGCGGGCTGCTCCGCCTGACCGGCCTTCTCGGACTCGGCCACGGCGGCCTCCTCGCTCACGGGGGCACCGGCGAGCGCGGTGACCTTGCGGGTGGCCCGGCGGCGGGTGCGGCGCGGGGCGGCCTCCTCTGCGGCGGGAGCCTCCGGCTCGGCCACCGGAGCGCTCGGCGCGGCGACGGCCGGGGCCTCCTCGGCCTTCGCCTCGGCGGCTTCCCCGGTCGCGGGCGCACCGGCGGGCGCGGACACCTGGCGGGTGGCCCGGCGGCGGGCGCGGCGCGGCGCGGCCTCCTCGGCGGCGGGGGCCGGCTCGGCGGCCGGCGGTGCCTCCTCGGCGGCGGGGGCGGGCTGCGCGGCGGCCGGCTCGGCGGCCACGGGGGCGGCCGGGGTCTCCTCGGCACCCTTCGGGGCACCGGCGGGCGCGGACGCGCGGCGGGTGGCACGACGGCGCGGACGCTCGGGCGCGGCCTCGGCGGCGGGCGCCTCCGGCGTCGACGCGGCCTCGGCGGCCGTCTCCCGTGTCCGCTCGGCCTCGGCCGCAGCGGCAGCCGGGACGACGGTCTCGGTGACCTCGGCGGACGCGGGCGCACCGGCGGGCGCGGACGCCCGGCGGGTGGCACGACGGCGCGGACGCGCGGCCTCGGCCTCGGTCTTCTCCTCCGGTACGGAGGCCACGGCGGCCGGCTCTTCCGGGACAGCCCCGGTCGTGTCCTCCGTGACGGCCGCGGTGCCGGCGGCGGGGGGCGTCGCGGCGCTGCGCGTGGCCCGGCGCCGGACGCGGCGCGGCGCGGCTTCCTCGCCGACGACGACCTCGCCGGCCTCGGCCACCGCGGCGGGGGCCGACTCGGCGGCAGCGGCTGCCGGGACGACGGTCTCGGCGGCCTCGACGGTCGCGGGCGCACCGGCGGGCGCGGACGCCCGGCGGGTGGCACGACGGCGCGGACGCGCGGGCGCGGTCTCCTCGGCCACCGGTGCCTCTTCGGCACCCTCGGCCCCGGGGACCGCGGCGGCCTCAGCGGCCTCGGTGTCCTCGATCGCCTCGGCGGCCTCGTCGGTCTCCGCGGCCGGTATGGCCGGCGCGGTCACCTCGGCCGACGCCTCGGCGCCCGCGGCGGGCGGACCCGCCGGGCGAGAGGCGGCACGGCGACGCCTGCGCGGCGGCAGGGTGTCGCTGGGAGTGTTCAGTTCGGAACCCTCGGTGGGTTCGGTCGGTTCGAGCATGCGGGCGTTTCTCCCGTCAGGCTCCCGGGCGCCGCGCCTGGTCCGGCGTCGGTCCGATAAGACCGTCCGCCGTTGACGTCCGCGGCCCGCGCGATGCGCGATGGCCGCCGTCCGGGGCGCGGGCGCCGCACGGGAGCACTCTGTGTCCTGTCTCGCCGGTTCCGTACGCCTTGTCGGTACGGCCTGGCGAAAGTCTTCTGGTCGGTGCGCTGCCCGACCCAGGTGGCTCCCGAGTACGAGGGCGGCGCTACGACGTCCGTCCCTACGCGGAACCTTCCGGCGTCGGCGCCGTCGCGGCGGCAGCCGGTGCGGCCGTCAGGGCCTCGACTGCCTCGCGGTCGGGCGCGAGCGGGTCGGTCACCGTGCCGGTCTCTTCATCGAACAGCCCCTGCGCCAGCCTGGTCACCGCTGCGGGGACCGGCGGCGCCAGGTCGGCCACGGCGCGGAGACCGGACAGGACGTCGTCGGGTCGTACGGCAGGCGTCACGTGCCGAACAACCAGCCGCAGTATCGCACAGGGCCGGTCGGTCGGCCTATCAGCCGGTGCGGCCTGCGTTTCCAGGCTCGCCACGGCCGGGCGGGCGTCGAAGGTACGGACACCGTTCTTGGTCATCCGCTGTACCTCGACGGTGGCGGCCGCGGTGAAGGCCGCGACCGCGCGTTCGGCGTCGGCCGGGTCGACGCCGTCCAGCCGCAGCTCCCACACGGAGGCCGTCAGCCGGTCGGCGAGTCCCGATGTCCGCGCCTCGACCGCCTCGACGATGTCGAGCCCGGTGGGCAGTGACTCGTCGAGAAGGTCACGCAGGGTCTCCGGATCGCGCGCTGCGGTGAGCGCGATCTCCAGGTACTCCGCCTCACTGCCCGTGCCGGTGGGTGCGGCATTGGCGTACGACACCTTCGGGTGCGGCGTGAATCCCGCCGAGTACGCCATGGGCACCTCGGCGCGGCGCAGCGCACGCTCGAAGGCGCGCTGGAAGTCTCGGTGGCTGGTGAACCTCAGGCGGCCGCGCTTGGTGTAGCGCAGTCGGATGCGCTGCACCGCGGGTGCGGGCGGCGGGCCTTCGGGCTGTCGCTTGCCCAGTGTCCTAGTCCTTCGTGAGAGCGGTCGTACTCCTACCAAGAGTACGTGTGTCGGGGGGCGAGGGTTCCCGCCGGTCCACCGCGACGGGCTGCCGGGGCTCGCCGAACAGCATCCGCCGGAAGTCCGCGCGGGCCTGCCGCACGGTGTCGCGGGCCGAGGCCAGCGCCTCGCGGGTGACCCGTCCCACCGCGCGCAGGCCCGTGGCGACGGGCCGCAGGACGGCGTTCCGTACGACGTGCCCGACGGGGGTGAGGACGTTCCGGTAGACCCAGCGCACGGGCTCCACGAAGATCCACCGCAAGAGGGTTCCGAGGGCCCGGCCGACGGCCCGGGAGATCCGCCCGGCGACCCGCCAGGCGTGCCCGAGGGCCTCCCCCACCTCGCGTGCGAGGAACGCGAGGAACCGGCCGACGGGCGCGAGCACCCAGCGCCACAGCGCGAGGGCGGGCAGCACGAACAGGACGCGGGCGGTCCAGTACAGGGCCAGGCCGACACCGGTGACGAGCAGTCCCAGCAGGCGGCCGAGGCCCCGGGCACACCAGGCGACCGCCCGGCCGACGGGCGCGAGGACCCAGGTGTACAGCGCGAGGGCGGGGACGACGAGGAGATGCCGCACCAGCCAGGCGACGGCCGTGTACACCCCGATCCCGACGGCGGCCAGCACCATCCCGATGCCCCGCAGCAGCCAGGTCAGCGCATGCCCGATCGGGCACAGCACGCGCGCGTGCACCCAGCCCAGCCCGGCGCCCACGCCCCGGGCCAGCCAGGCGACGGCGTGCCCGAGGGGGGTGAGGACGTACCGGTGGCACCAGACCGCCGGTATGACGAGGAGGACCTCGCCGAGCCAGGCGAGCGCCCTGCCGACGGGGACCAGGACGTACCGCCACAGGGCCACGAAGGGCCAGACGAACAGGGCCCTGCCGACCCACAGCAGTGCCCGGCCGAGCGGCCGGAACAGGGTGTCCCGCAGGAACCGTCCGGTGACGACGAGCGCGTCCCAGGCCATCCGCACCGGCACGACCAGCACCAGGACGACGATCCGCAGCGGAAGGCGGATGGCGACGACGAGGCAGCCCTCGGGCTGTTGTGGTGGGGGCGGCGGCTTCTGCAGGTCCATACAGGGGTAGACGCAGGGGCAGCCCGTTCGGATCCGGCCATGTCCGGTGCCGTGGCGCACCGCGACCCGGGCGGTCGCGTGCGCCGGCCGGCGTCAGCCGTCGGTCTGCTCGACGTGCAGGTGGATCGGGCCGCGGAGAACGGGGCTGGGGCGGTACGGCGGCGGATCGGCGACCAGCCGGGGTCCTTGGAGGCGGCGTACCAGTTCGGTCAGTGCGATCTGTGTCTCCAGTCGGGCCAGCGGGCCGCCGAAGCACAGGTGGATGCCGCTGCCGAAGCCGAGGTGCTGGTTGTCGCGCCGGTCGGGGTCGAAGCGGTCGGGTTCGTGGAAGCGCTTCGGATCGCGGCTGCCCGAGGCGAGCATGAGCATGATCCGCGAGCCCTTGGGGATGACGGTGCCGCCGACGGTGATGTCGCTGTAGGCCGCCCGCCAGGGAATGATGTGCACGGGGGGCTCGTAGCGCAGCAGTTCCTCGACCAGCGGTACGACCAGGTCCGGCCGGTCGCGCAGCCGCCGTAGCTCGTGCGGGTGGCGCAGCAGCGTCAGCATGCCGTTGGTGATGAGGTTGACGGTGGTCTCGTGACCGGCGATCAGCAGCAGGTTGGCGGTGGCGACGATCTCCTCGTCGGTCATCCGGCCGTCCGGCCCGTCGTCGTTGGCCAGCCGTGACAGCAGGTCGTCCCCCGGCCGTCCGTGGCGTTGCTCCAGCAGCCCGCCGAGATACTGCTGCAGGTCCTTGCGGGCCTGGAGGCCGTTCTCCAGCTTTTCCTTCGGGTCGGTCTTGGGGTCGTAGTCGATCGAGTTGATGAGCGCGTCCACCCAGCCGTGGAACCGGGGTTCGTCCTCGCGCGGCACGCCGAGCAGATGGCAGATCACCGTGACCGGGAACGGGTAGGCGAAGTCGTCGACGATGTCGATCCGTTCCCTGCCCTCGAAGCCGTCGATCAGGCCGCCGACGACGGCGCGCAGATCGCCTTCCATGCCCGTCACCAGCCCCGGGCGGTGCGGGGGGCCGAAGTGGCGCATGGCCAGCCGCCGCAGACGGTCGTGCGCGGGCGGGTCGAGGTTGATGAACGACGGCGTGCGGGCCTGGTCGAACGACTCCATCGGGTGCGACAGGTTGCGGACGTCCGAACTCAGGTGGGGATTGTGCAGGATGTCCGAGAGTTCGCGATAGGTGCTGATGACATAGCCGCCGTCCTCCTGCGGAGCCACCGGTGTCTTGCGCAGTTCGGCGTAGAGCGGGTACGGATCGGCCCGGGAGGAGTAGTCGAGGATCCGGCGCAGCGTGTCGGGTGTCTCGGTCGTGGTCATCTCGCTGTCCCTCCTACCGGTGGTGCTGCTGCGCGGCCGTGACCCGCCGCTCGCCCGGGTCGTGTCCGGTGACGACCACGGTGGCTCCCTGGGCGAGCAGCGCGGGGCCGGGGAAGTCGACGGGCACCGGCTTCATGTCGGCGGGCTGGTCGGGCGTGGGGCAGGGCGGCGGGAAGGGCGCGGCCGTCTCGATGAGCTGCCGGTAGTGGTCCAGCCACTTCGCGTTGTCGAAGCTCACCGCCGCGGTGACCCGGCCCCGGTAGCCGTACGCGGCGACGAAGCGGTGATCGGGCACCGACCCCTGGGTGACGACCACCTCGTCGGCGAAGGTCGGCACCCCGACGGACTTGATGTTGACGCCGAACTGGATGGACCAGAACACCGGCAGGGACAGGTGCGGCCAGCGGTCCGCCTGGGCGCTGACCATGTTGTGCGCCGCGACCTCGGCCTGTTCCACGGCGTTGGCCCAGTGCTCCAGCGAGATCAGCCGGTATTCGTAGACCGGGTTCGGGCAGCGTGCGACGTCCCCGGCGACGAAGATGTCGTCGGTGATCAGGCCGTCGAGGGTGAGGGCGCGGCAGCCCGTGTCGCAGGCGATCCCCCAGACGCCCGCCGCGAGGCCCGAGTCCCGCAGCCACTCGGTGTTGCGGATGCCGCCGAGAGCCACCACCGCCACGTCGGCGTCGATCGTGGTGCCGTCGTCGAAATGGGCCCGGCGGAAGCGCCCTTGCGCGTCGCCCTCCAGCCGGGTGACCTTGACTCCGCACTTCAGGTCGACACCGTGCGCGCGCTGCATGTCCGCCGCGACCTCGCCGATCATGGCGCCGAGCGCCCCGACCAGGGGGGCCGCCGCGAGTTCGGCGACGGTGACGGGGATGTCCCGTTCCCGGCAGACGGAGGCGATCTCGGAGCCGGTGAAGCCCGCTCCGATGACCAGGACGCGGCGGGGGCCGGCGGCGAGGGCCCGCCGCAGCCCCTCGGCGTGCTCGCGCGTACGGACGACGAACACCCCGTCCAGGGCCGCCTCGCTCTCGACGAACCACGGGCGGGCCCGTACCCCGGTGGCGATCAGCACCCGGTCGAAGGGAATCTCGCGCCCGTCGGCCAGCCGCACCTGGTTGGTCTTCAGGTCGAGTCCGCCGGCGGGCACGCCCAGCAGCCACTCCGCGTCGATCTCGCGCCGTCGCGGCAGCTTGGTGCCGTCGGCGGGCACCCACCCGGTCAGCACCTGCTTGGACAGCGGCGGCCGGTCGTAGGGCTCGCCCAGCTCGTCACCGATCATGGTCAGCGATCCGGTGAACCCCTCGTCGCGCAGGGTCTCCGCGGCCCGCAGTCCGGCGAGGGACGCCCCGACCACGACGATGCGGCCATCGCGTTTGAACGCGCGCAGGTTCTCGGCACTGGTCACGACGGCGACACCTCCGCCGGTGCCTGCCGTCCCTCCAGCCGGTCGACCAGGATCGCCTGGAGCGGGCAGGCCGCCGCGGCCCGCAGCACCTGCTCGCGCTGCACGTCGTCGGGGTTCGGGTCGTACATCAGCGCTTCTTCGCCGTGCATCCGGAACGCGTCCGGTGCCAGGAACGCGCACTGTGCGTACCCTTGGCATCGGGAAAGATCAACGACAACTCTCATCCCGGCCTCCGCTGAGAACTGCGGGCCCGGAAGCCGGCGCCACTCCGCTGCGCACAGCGCGTGAGAGGGGCCGGGAGAGAACGTGACCGTGGCCCCCGTCTCTGCGGACGGTGAGGGGACACCGCGCTCGTGGGGGCTCCGCGAAGGGAGTGGATCCTCGCGTTCGCGGTAAGGCGACCGGCGTCCGCGAACCGTCTGGAGAACCTCACGGTTGCTGTCGAAAAGCCTATCCGGCACCCCCGTCGGCCGCACTTCGGGCAAGGGGTGTCCCGTCGGCGGGCGCCCCGGCCGGCACCTGCCCCGGTCCGCGGCGGGTTCGACCGGTTCGGCCCAATCCGCGCGCGCCCGGCATGTGGCCCGCGCGGTGGGGTGGTTCGGTGTTCCCAGGAACCGGACCGGCCCGCGAGAGGCCGGGCGGGCAGGGCGGTGGAGGAGGCGGACCGGCGTGAGCGTGACTCAGGGAGCCCCGCAGGGCGTCATTCCCGCGCACCTGCTGAAAGGACAGAAGGCACTGGTCACCGGCGCCAACTCGGGCATCGGGAAGGCGACGGCCATCGGTCTGGGGCGGGCCGGAGCCGACGTGGTGGTGAACTACGTCGCCGGGCGCGAGGAAGCCGAGCGGGTGGTCGAGGAGATCTCCGCGTTCGGGGTGCGCGCGGCGGCGTACGAGGCCGACGTGTCCCAGGAGGACCAGGTCGTCTCGATGGTCGAGCGGATGGTGCGGGAGTTCGGGACCATCGACATCCTCGTGGCCAACGCGGGGATGCAGCGCGACGCCCCGTTCACCGAGATGACGACGGCCCAGTGGCAGAAGGTGCTGGACGTCAACCTCACCGGCCAGTTCCTGTGCGCACGCGAGGCGACGAAGGAGTTCCTGCGGCGCGGGGTCGTCCCGGAGGTGTCCCGGTCCGCCGGGAAGATCATCTGCATGAGTTCGGTGCACCAGCTCATCCCCTGGGCCGGCCACGTCAACTACGCGGCCTCCAAGGGGGGCGTGCAGATGATGATGGAGACGCTCGCCCAGGAACTCGCCCCGCGCCGGATCAGGGTCAACGCGATCGCTCCGGGGGCCATCAGGACGCCCATCAACCGCGGCGCCTGGGAGACCCCCGAGGCCGAGAAGGAGCTGCTGCGGCTGATTCCGTACGGGCGGGTCGGTGATCCGGAGGACATCGCGCACGCGGCCGTCGGGCTCGCCTCCGACCTCATGGACTACGTGGTGGGGACCACGCTCTACGTGGACGGCGGCATGACGCTCTTCCCCGGGTTCGCCACCGGCGGCTGAACCGCTCCCGCTAGCGGCCGGCCGGCCGGGCCCGGTCGAGGGCCGCGTTCAGGGTGATGGCGGCGTCGATCAGCGCGAGGTGGGTGAACGCCTGCGGGAAGTTGCCGAGCTGGCGGCCCGTCAGCCCGATCTCCTCGGCGTACAGGCCGAGATGGTTGGTGTACCCCAGCATCTTCTCCAGGACGAGGCGTGCCTGATCGAGCCGCCCGGCCCGCGCCAGGGCGTCGACGTACATGAACGTGCACAGCGAGAACGTCCCCTCGGAACCGCGCAGCCCGTCGGGCGACGCCTCCGGGTTGTACCGGTACACGAGGCTGTCCGTGACGAGTTCCCTGTCTATCGCGTCCAGGGTCGTACCCCACATCGGGTCGTCGGGCGTGATGAAACCGACGGTGGACATGCGCAGGAGGGACGAGTCGAGCACGTCACCGCCGTACTGCTGGACGAACGCCTGCCGCTCCGCGTGCCAGCCCCTCCTCAGGACCTGCTCGTAGATCGCGTCCCGGGCGCCGGTCCACCGGTCGGTGGGGGCGGGCTTGCCACTGGTCCGCGCGAGGCGGAGCGCCCGGTCGAAGGCCACCCAGGACATCACCCGGCCGTACGTGAAGTCCTGCCGGCCGCCCCGGGTCTCCCACAGTCCCTCGTCGGGCTGGTCCCAGTGGTCGACCAGCCAGTCCAGCATCCCGTGCAGGGAACGCCAGCCCCTGATGCCCGCGTGGATGCCCCGCTGGTGGGCGAAGTAGATGCTGTCCAGGGCCTCGCCGTAGATGTCCAGTTGCAGCTGGGTGGCCGCACCGTTGCCGATCCGCACGGGAGCGGATCCCTCGTATCCCTCCCAGTGGTCGAGAACCTCCTCCACCAGGTCGGACGATCCGTCCACCCGGTACATGATGTTCAGCGGCATGGCGCCCTCGTCGCCGTCCGCACCCTGCCTCACCCGGTCGCGCAGCCACTCGGCGAAGGCTGTCGCCTCCTCCTTGAAGCCGAGCCCGAGCAGCGCGTACACGGAGAACGAGGCGTCCCGGATCCAGGTGAACCGGTAGTCCCAGTTGCGCTCACCGCCCACCTGCTCCGGCAGCCCGGCGGTCGGAGCGGCCACCAGCGCGCCGCTCGGCGCGTACGTCATCTGCTTCAGGGCGATCGCGGAGCGCTCCACCGCCTCGCGCCACCGCCCCGTGTAGGCGGACTGCCCGAGCCAGGAGCGCCAGTACCGGACGGTGTCGTCGAAGAGCTGCTCGAACTCGGCCAGGCGGATCTCCCGGGGCGGCCCGGCGGCCGACGACTCCACGACCACCCCGCGCTGTTGACCCGCCTGGAGGGTGAGGGAGGCGGACAGGTCGCTGTCACCGCTCAGCCGGCGCACGAGCCGCTCGTCCCCGGGTTCGCGCACCCAGTGGAGGGTGAGGTCCATGCCGGCCGAGGCGAACACCGCCCCCTGCCCGGTGATGTCGAGCTTGTGCCGCGCACGGCCGTAATCGAACCGCGGGGCCACCTCCACGTCGAACGTCATGGTGCCCCGCACACAGCGCAGCATGCGGACCAGACGGTGGCGGTCGGTGGCCCGCGGGCCCGTCACCGGCATGAAGTCCACCACCTCCCCGGCGCCCGCCTCCGTCATGAACCGGGTCACGAGGATCGCGGTGCCGGGAAAGTACAGCTGCCTGGTCGAGAAGGCGGGCTCATCGGGCCGGACGCTGAAGTGACCGCCCTTGCGGAGGTCCAGGAGCGCCCCGAAGACGCTGGGCGAGTCGAAACGCGGGCAGCAGAACCAGTCGACCGTCCCGTCCGACGTCACCAGCGCCGCGGTCTGCAGGTCGCCGATGAGGCCGTGATTCTCGATCAGCGGGTATTCGTCCATGGCGGACCCCCTTCAGGGTGCCGGCCGCTCGCGTCGCCGCCTCCAGCCTAAGCGGCGGGTGTGCTTCCAGCCCTTCGGCCGGCCGGGCACCTCGCGCTCGCTCCCGGTGCCGTCCGCCGGGCCGGGAGATCCTCGGCCGCCGGCCCGGCCGACGCGGATCCTGGCCGGTCACCGGGGCGCCCCGGGGCCGGCGGCGAGTGGAGCCGTGGGCTCCGGCGAGGCAGGCTGGGTGCATGAGGTCGCCTCTGCGCTCACCCCCGCGGCCAGGAGCAGGCGGTCACGGCCGGGTCCTCTTCACACTGATGCAGTGTGTGCCCTTCCTGATCGCGCTGGCCGTTCTGGTCATCGAGCTGACACCCGCGCACTTCATCTACACCGGCCCCCTCCTCACCGGGGTCCCGGCGCTCGCGGCAGTGACGATGGGGCCGAAGGGAACCGCCGCGGCGACGGCTCTCGCGCTGGCGATCAGCGTGACCACCGCGGCCTGGAACTCGGCGTGGGGCACCCTCCAGGTCTACACGAACTTCCTGGCTCTGGGCCTGGTCGCCGTGGCCGGCTTCATCACGAGCAGCGCCGTGCAGACGCGCACGCAGCGAGAGCTGGACCAGGTGCGCCGGATCGCCGTGGCGGCCCAGGAGGTCGTGCTGCGGCCCGTGCCCGCGCGCCTGGGTCCCCTGGCGACGGGCAGCCTCTGCCTGGCGGCGGGGACGGGCGCACGGGTGGGCGGTGATCTGTACGAGGCCGTTCAGACGCCCTACGGGGTCCGGATGATCGTGGGGGACGTACGGGGCAAGGGGCTGGCCGCGGTGCGTGCCGTCGCGGTGGTGCTGGGCGCGTTCCGGGAGGCCGTGCACTACGAGGACGAACTCGTGGAGGTCATGAACCGCTGCGGGGCCGCGCTGCGCCGGGAGGTCGCCGTGCCGGGCGCGTACGAGGAGGAGGTCCTGCTGGAGGGGTTCATCACGGCGCTCATCGCGCAGGTGCCGGACGAGCCCGTGGTCCAGCTGGTCAACCGTGGGCACCCGCCGCCCCTGCTGGTGCACCGGGGCAGGGCGACACCGCTGGTGCCGCCTCTGCCGTTGCCGCCCCTCGGGCTGGAGGACCTCGTCGCCGACCTCCCCGCCAAGCCGGAGAGCTACCCCTTCGTCCCCGGTGACCGTCTGCTGCTGTACACCGACGGCGTCATCGAGGCCCGCGACCGCGACGGCGCGTTCTTCGCCCTGCCGGAGGCCATGGAGGGCATACCCGCCGACGTCCCGCCGCCGGCGTTCCTGGAGCTGCTGCACGACGCGCTGACCCGCCACACCGGGGGCGACCTGGCGGACGACGTGGCCATGATCCTCGCCGATCTGCGCCCCGGCGGCTGAGAGCGGGACGCACCGCGGCGGACGAGACCGTTCGCGGCCGCCGCGCGGGAGCCGGCACATGCCGGCACATGCCGACGGTGCCCGGCGGAGAGCGCGGCTCAGCGCTCGCGCTCTTCCGCCACGGCCGCTTCGTAGGCGCGCAGGGTGTCGACGAACAGGCGTCGTTCCGCCGGTGCCAGCGGGGTGAGCACGCGGCGCCAGGCCTGGGCGCCGGGGGCGAGCCAGGCGGCGATCGCGTCGTGCTGGGCGGGGGCGATGGCCACGATCCGGCGCCGCCGGTCGGCGGGGTCCTCCCGCCGGTCCAGGATGCCCTTCCCGCTGAGGTCCCCGACCATGAGGCTGACCGTGGTGGGCGCCACCTCCAGGCGCGCGGCCAGTTCGTTGACCGTCATGGGGCCGTCGAACAACAGACAGGACAGCAGGGAGAGGTGACGGGGCGCCAGCGCCTGCGAGCGCAGCGCCTCGGGCACGGGGATGCGTTTCACCCGGCCGGCCATCCGCGGCATGAGCAACAGCAGTTCGCGCACCGCCGCGTCCACGTCATCCGCCCCGGCCTCGCGCCGCGCGGATCCGGCCATCGCACACCTCCACCATTTACCTTTAAGCGCAAACATGCTTTGCTCTCAAAGGCATCAGCAGTCGCTCCGCCCACCCGCCGTGGGCACGAACGGAGATTCCACCATGCCTCACTTCACCGTGCACATCAGCGAGTCCGCCCTGGACGAGGCGGCCGAGGAGGGCCTGATCCGCGGACTGGCGGACGCGGTCGGATCCGTCTACGGCGAGCGGTTCGGCCGCCTGGCGGCGGTCGACCTGCTGGGCATCCCGCCGCACCGGCGCGGCATCGGCGGGAAACCGGCCGGCCCGGCCGGCCCGAACGTCACCCTGAGCCTGCGCGAGGCGGCCTACCGGCACCCCGGCGTGCCGAACGCCCCCGCGCGCCTGATCGGCGCGATCACCGACGCGGTGGCCGGGGTGCTCGGCGAGCAGGTACGCGAGCAGGTGACCGTCGCCCTGCTGGCCGTCCCGGAAGGACGCTCGGGCGTCGGCGGCCGGGCCGCCTGAACGCGCCGTCGCGCGGACACCGCCGCCCTCGCCCGGTCCCGCCCCGGGAGCCGGGCGGACGCAGACCGAAGCACCCCGGCCCACCGTCCGCGGGCCGGGGCGCTTCGCGGGAGCGTTCAGGAGGCGGCGGCGGCCTCCACGCTCGCCCGTGTCTCCAGGAGGGTGTCGACTCCGGTGAGCGCGCAGAGCCGCCGCAACTGCGGTGGCGGCGCGACGATGCGCAGGGTTCCCGCCCGGTGGGCGCGGATCAGCAGATTCAGCAGCGTCGAGTCGGCGAAGACGACGCCTGAGGCGTCCAGGACCACCTTCGGGTGGTTCCTGGCCGCGGCGTCCATCGCGTCCGCCAGAGGCTTGATCGACTGCATGTCGTAGGATCCGCGCGCGACGACGACCCAGGCACCGCGACATCCGTACTGGGTCACCGCACCCCCGTCCGGGGCACCCCCGTCGGCCTGCCCCGGCAACGGCTCCCCGTCGGCATCGCCCACGAGCCTCGGCGTCACATCCTCGTTCCAGGACACCTCCGGTCCCTTCTGCGCTCTCCCACACGGGAACAGGTCAGCGATTACCGGAAAAGTATGTCACGTATCTGGGGTCTGGCAATGCTGCCCTCTAGAATGCGGAGCATGGTTGGAGTGCCTGAATCTCACACCGGATGGACGTTCATCACCAACCACGCGCGGGTATTGGCGGCCATCGCCGACAACCCGAACGTCCGGATCCGCGACATCGCCGCCCACTGCCGGCTCACGGAACGCGCCGTCCAGCGGATCATCTCCGATCTCGAACAGGACGGTTACCTGTCCCACACCCGCGACGGACGCGTGAACACCTACCGCATCGAACCGGACAAGGTGCTGCGCCACCCGGCGGAAGCCGGTCTCCCCGTGGCCTCTCTGCTGTCCCTGCTCGTACAGGACGAGACCGACCGCGTCACAAAGCCGGTCACCCGGTAGCGGCACCCGACGGGCGTCCGGGCCGCCGGTGCCGGCGAGCGAGAACGCGAAGCGCCTGCCGCGACCAGCGCGGCAGGCGCCTTCTCCCGGCTCGTCCCCGTCGGCGGTGCCGCCACCCGGTCGAGCGCGTCGCTCAGCTCAGTGCGCGTGGCCGCTCGCAGCCGGTGTGGGGCCCGCGTTCTTGACCGTCAGCGGGAGCAGCTTCTTGCCGGTGGGGCCGATCTGGATGGACGTGTCCATCTGCGGGCAGACACCGCAGTCGAAGCACGGGGTCCAGCGGCAGTCCTCGACCTCGGTCTCGTCGAGGGCGTCCTGCCAGTCCTCCCAGAGCCAGTCCTTGTCGAGACCGGAGTCCAGGTGGTCCCAGGGGAGGACCTCCTCGTAGGTGCGCTCGCGGGTGGTGTACCAGTCGACGTCCACGCCGAAGGGGGCGAGCGCCTTGTCCGCGCAGGCCATCCAGCGGTCGTAGGAGAAGTGCTCGCGCCAGCCGTCGAAGCGGCCGCCGTCTTCGTACACGGCACGGATGACCGCGCCGATGCGGCGGTCACCGCGGGAGAGCAGGCCCTCGACGATGCCGGGCTTGCCGTCGTGGTACCGGAAACCGATCGAGCGGCCGTACTTCTTGTCGCCGCGGATCTTGTCGCGGAGCTTCTCCAGGCGGGCGTCCGTCTCCTCGGCGGAGAGCTGCGGGGCCCACTGGAAGGGAGTGTGGGGCTTCGGGACGAAGCCGCCGATCGAGACGGTGCAGCGGATGTCGTTCGACCTCGACACCTCGCGGCCCTTCTGGATCACGTGCATCGCCATGTCGGCGATCTGCAGGACGTCCTCGTCCGTCTCCGTCGGCAGACCGCACATGAAGTACAGCTTCACCTGGCGCCAGCCGTTGCCGTAGGCCGTCGCGACGGTCCGGATGAGGTCCTCTTCCGAGACCATCTTGTTGATGACCTTGCGCATGCGCTCGGAGCCGCCCTCGGGGGCGAAGGTCAGGCCGGAGCGGCGGCCGTTGCGCGTCAGCTCGTTCGCCAGGTCCACGTTGAAGGCGTCCACGCGGGTGGAGGGCAGCGAGAGACCGATCTTGTCTTCCTCGTAGCGGTCCGCCAGGCCCTTGGCGATGTCGCCGATCTCCGAGTGGTCCGCGGAGGACAGGGAGAGCAGGCCGACCTCCTCGAAGCCGGTCGCCTTGAGGCCCTTGTCGACCATCTCGCCGATGCCGGTGATCGAGCGCTCACGGACGGGACGGGTGATCATGCCGGCCTGGCAGAAGCGGCAGCCGCGGGTGCAGCCGCGGAAGATCTCCACCGACATGCGCTCGTGGACGGTCTCGGCCAGGGGCACGAGCGGCTGCTTGGGGTACGGCCACTCGTCCAGGTCCATCACCGTGTGCTTGGAGACGCGCCACGGGACACCCGACCTGTTGGGGACGACACGGGCGATACGGCCGTCGGGCAGGTACTCGACGTCGTAGAACGCCGGGATGTACACCCCGCCCGTCTTCGCCAGGCGGAAGAGGACCTCCTCGCGGCCGCCGGGACGGCCCTCCGCCTTCCACTCCTTGATGATCCGCGTCATGTCGAGCACGGCCTGCTCGCCGTCGCCGATGACGGCCGCGTCGATGAAGTCCGCGATCGGCTCCGGGTTGAAGGCCGCGTGGCCGCCCGCCAGCACGATCGGGTCGTCGAGGGTGCGGTCCTTGGACTCCAGCGGGATGCCGGCCAGGTCCAGGGCGGTGAGCATGTTCGTGTAGCCCAGCTCCGTGGAGAAGCTGAGGCCGAACACGTCGAAGGCCTTCACCGGGCGGTGGCTGTCCACCGTGAACTGCGGGACGCCGTGCTCCCGCATCAGCGCCTCCAGGTCGGGCCAGACGCTGTAGGTGCGCTCGGCGAGGACACCCTCCTGTTCGTTGAGCACCTCGTAGAGGATCATGACGCCCTGGTTGGGCAGACCGACCTCGTACGCGTCCGGGTACATGAGCGCCCAGCGGACATCGCACTCGTTCCACGGCTTGACCGTGGAATTGAGCTCTCCGCCGACGTACTGGATGGGCTTCTGCACATGCGGGAGCAGTGCTTCGAGCTCCGGGAACACCGACTCGGCGGCTTCGGCAGGCATCTCGCGAACCTTCGTGAGCTGACAGGGGTGACCATCAAGCGTAACCCGCCCGGCGGACTCCCCCGGACGCTCAGAGCGGCTTCCCGGTCCCGATCTCCTTCCACAGCCCCGGCAGGTCCGCCTCCACGGACGCCGCCCGCGCCTCCTCCCTGCCGTACAGCACCCCGTACGTGAACCCGTTCTCCCCCGCCGCGTGCGCCACCGCCGACAGCTCGCGCAGGGTGCGGCGGGCCATGACGCTGTCCTGGTGCTCGCCGAGCAGACTGGTCAGGGACTTCATGGAGGAGGCCAGGGACTTGGCGGGGCCGCCTAGGGCCGGGACGGCCGCCTCGCCCGCGTACCGGGTGCGCTTGGCCTTCTTGCGGGCCTCGTGGACGGCGACGTCGCGGTCCTGGCCGGGCGGCAGGCCGAGCGCCTCGGTGACCAGGCGGGAGACCTTGGCGAAGTCCTTGCGTACGGCCTTGGTGAGCACCTTCTCCGGCTTGCGGGCGGCCGCCTCGCGGAGCGGCGGGTCGGCGAGCAGGGCGTCCAGGGTGTCGAGCAGGGCCAGATAGCGGGTGGAGTCCAGGATCGCGACGAGCCGGCCGCGGGCGCTGCCGTGCCTGGCGCTCGCCCAGGCGGTGAGCCGCTCGCGGACGGGGCCCGCGACCAGGGCGGGCGGCAGCTCGTCGAGCAGGGCGATCAGCCGTTCGGCCAGCACCTCCTGATCGCGGCCCAGGCCCAGCTCGCCCGCCAGCCACTTCAGCTCGGCGGCGACCGGGCCGGTGACGGCGGGGTCGAGGACCGTGCCGAAGGTGCGGAAGGTACTGCGCATCCGGCGGGTGGCCACCCGCATCTGGTGGACGGAGTCCGGCACGTCCCGGCGTACGCCCGGGTCGTGTCCGAGGATCGCCTCGCGCTGCTCGCGCAGATAGGCGAGGAGGTGGTCGCCGGCGGTCACGGGCTTGGCGCGCCGCGCGGAGCCGGGCTTGCGGCCGCCGGTCTGCTCCAGCGCCCGGGCCAGCTTCGACGGCGACTTCGACGGCCGTACGCCCGCCTTGCGCAGGCGTTTCTCCAGCTGGTCGAGGAGGGCCGGGTCGCCGCCGTCGGCCAGCTCCACCTCCATCTCGGTCCACTGGGCGACCCGGCCCGTGCCGGAGAGCCGCTCGGCGGTCACGGTGTCGACGCTCGCCTCGGCCAGCAGGGCGCCCTCGGCGTCGACCAGGTGCCGCACATCGCGGGCGGAGCGCAGCCGGACCAGGGGGACCAGTGCGCGGTCCCGGACCCGGGAGCGGACCAGGGCGGCGATCTCCTCCGGGACGGTGTCGGAGAGCGGGGCCTGGATCTCGTCCCGGACGCCGGGGGCGACCGGGAACTTCAGATGCCAGCCGGCGTCCGAGCCGCCGGTGCGGCGGCGCAGGGTCAGCGCGGCCGCGGCCAGGCGTTCGTCGGCGGTGTCGTAGTAGGTGGCGTCCAGGTCGACCAGGCCCTTGTCGAGGACCGCGGCCACCCCGCCGACGCCGGTCAGGTCCGGCAGCCCGCTCTCGTCGGATTCGTACTTGCGCTCGATCTCGCGTTTCGCATCCGCCATGCACCGAATCTAGTGCGCGGAAGGCCGGCACGGCAGGGGCCGACCCGGGTGAATGACCGGAAAACCCAGGCCGCCTACCCGGTGAACGCCCGCACACCGCGCCCGGAGCGTCACGCCGACATCGGCCGCTGGACCTTGATCGACTGCAACAGCCCCACCGCGACCCACACCGCGAACATCGACGAGCCGCCGTACGAGACGAACGGCAGCGGCAGACCGGTGACCGGCATGATGCCGAGGGTCATGCCGATGTTCTCGAAGGACTGGAAGGAGAACCAGGCGACGATCCCGGCGGCGACGATCGTCCCGTACAGCTCGGTCGAGTCACGCGCTATCCGGCAGGCGCGCCACAGGACGACACCGAGCAGGAAGATGATCAGGCCGGCGCCGACGAAGCCCAGCTCCTCCCCCGCGACCGTGAACACGAAGTCGGTCTGCTGCTCGGGCACGAACTGGCCGGTCGTCTGCGAGCCGTGGAAGAGCCCGGCCCCGGTGAGCCCGCCGGAGCCGATGGCGATCCGGGCCTGGTTGGTGTTGTAGCCGACGCCCGCCGGGTCCAGGTCGGGGTTGGCGAAGGCCGCGAACCGGTTGATCTGGTACTCGTCCAGGATGTGCAGCTGCCAGATGGCCACACAGCCGATCACCCCGGTCAGGAGGAGGCCGAAGACCCAGCGGTTGGAGGCACCGGAGGCGAGCAGCACACCCAGGATGATCGCGACCATGGCCAGCACCGAGCCGAGGTCCGGCATGAGCAGCAGGATCATGATCGGCACGGTGGCCAGGCACAGCCCCTGGAACACGGTCCGGTGGTCGGGGTACGGCTTGTCGCCCGCGTCCACCCGCGCGGCCAGCAGCATGGCCATGCCCAGGATGATCGTGACCTTGAGGAACTCGGCGGGCTGGAGCGAGAAGCCGCCGACGACGAGCCAGTTCCGCTGGCCGTTGATGGTCGCGCCGAGCGGGGTGAGGACCACCAGGGCGAGGAGCACCGACAGGCCGTAGAGGATCGGCACGGCGTTGCGCAGGGCCCGGTGGCCGAGCCAGAGCGTGCCGATCATCAGGGCGATCCCGATGCCGAGGTTCATCAGGTGCCGGACCAGGAAGAAATACGGGTCGCCCTGGTTGATCTCGGTGCGGTTGCGGGTCGCCGAGAACACCAGCAGCGAGCCCAGCAGGGACAGGGCGGTGGCCGCGAGCAGCATCGGCCAGTCCAGCCTGCGGGTGAGCGAGTCGCGGGCGAAGATCCTGGTCCAGCCGGCCCGCTCGGGGCCGTACCCGGAGACGGAGAAGCTGTTCGCGCCGGTCATGAGGGCATCCTCCGGCTTCCCCTCGGGCGGTGCCCGCGGCGCCTGCGGGTGTCGCGGTTGCCCGTGGTGGGCGAGGCCGTGGTGCCCGCGGGCTGCTGGTCGTCGTCGTTGGTGGGGTTGTTCTTCTGGGCGGCCTCGGCGTCCTTCGCCGGGTCCCCGGTGATCTTCGGGGCGGCGATGGTGCCGTCCGTGCGGACCTTGGGCAGGCCCTTCTGCGGCTCGGGCAGCAGCGCCCGCTTGTCGTCGACGGAGCCGTCGCCCTGGACGCCGTAGAGCGCGCTGTAGATGTTGCGCACGGCCTCACCGGAAGCGCCGGAACCCGTACCGGCCTGGGCGATCGTCATGATCACCGTGTAGTCCTTGGAGTACGTGGCCAGCCAGGACGTGGTCTGCTTGCCGTAGACCTCCGCCGTACCGGTCTTGGCGTGCAGCGGGATCTTGGCCTGCGGCCAGCCGCCGAACTTCCACGCCGCCGTACCGCGGGTGATGACGCCCGCGAAGGCGTCGTCCATGCCCTTGAGGGTGGCCTGGCTGACCGGCAGCTTTCCGCTCTTCTTCGGCTTGATCTCCCGGACGGTCCGGCCGTCGGCGCTGATGATCGCCTTGCCGATGGTCGGCTGGTACATCGTGCCGCCGTTGGCGACGGCGCCGTAGATCACGGCCTCCTGGATCGGGGTGACGAGGGTGTCACCCTGGCCGATGGAGTAGTTGATCGAGTCGCCCTCGCGCATCTTGTTGCCTTCGAGGCAGTTCTCGTAGGCGATCTTCTCGACGTAGGAGCCGTCCTTCTTGCCGGTCCTGCACCAGGCGTCCTTGTTGGCCTTCCAGTAGTCCAGCTTCCACTGGCGGTCCGGAACCCGGCCGGTGACCTCGTTGGGCAGGTCGATGCCGGTCTCCTTGCCGAGGCCGAACTGGTGGGCGGCCTTGTAGAAGTAGTCCTTCGGCCGGCCCTTCTTGGGGTTGATGCCGCCGTCGCGCTTCCACTCCTTGTCGGCGAGGCCGTAGAAGACGGTGTCGCAGGAGACCTCAAGGGCGCGGCCGAGGGAGATGGGGCCGAAGTTCTCGCCTTCGAAGTTCTTGAAGACCTGGCCGCCCACCGAGTACGAGCTGGTGCAGGGGTAGCGGCCGTCGAAGGGGTAGCCGGCCTCGACCGCGGCGGCCGTGGAGACCACCTTGAACGTCGAGCCGGGCGCGGCCTGACCCTGTATGGCCCGGTTCAGCAGCGGGTAGTCGGAGTCCTTGCCGGTGAGGGCCTTGTAGTCCTTGGCGGAGATGCCGCCGACCCAGACGTTCGGGTCGTACGTCGGTGCCGAGGCCATCGCGACGATCCGGCCGGTCTTGGCCTCCATCACCACGACGGCACCGGAGTCCGCCTTGTAGTTCTCACCGGTGATCTTGTCGAACTGCTGGCGGGCGACCTTCATCGCCTTGTTCAGCTCGTACTCGGCGACTCGCTGGACCCGGGAGTCGATGCTGGTGACCAGGTTCGAACCCGCCTCGGCCGCGTCCGACCTGGCCTTGCCGATGACCCGGCCGAGGTTGTCGACCTCGTAGCGGGTGACGCCGGCCTTGCCGCGCAGCATCTTGTCGTACGTCCGCTCCAGGCCGGAGCGGCCGACCATGTCGGACCGCAGGTACGGCGAGTCGGTGTCCTTGGCCTTCTGGATCTCGTCGTCGGTGACGGGCGAGAGATAGCCGAGCACCTGCGCGGTGTTGGACTTGCCCGGGCCCGCGTAGCGCCGGACGGCCTCGGGCTCGGCCGTGATGCCCGGGAAGTCCTCGGAGCGCTCACGGATCTGCAGGGCCTGCTTGGCCGTGGCCTCGTCGGTGATGGGGATCGGCTGGTACGGCGAGCCGTTCCAGCAGGGCTGGGGGGTCTTGCTGTCGCACAGCCGGACCTTCTGCATGACGTCGCCGGGGCTCATGCGGAGCACGCCGGCCAGCTTGGTGAGGACGGCCTTGCCGTCGTCCTTCTGCTTCAGCAGGTCGGTGCGGGAGGCGGAGACCACCAGGCGGGTCTCGTTGTCCGCGAGGGGCACGCCGCGGGCGTCCAGGATGTCGCCGCGCACGGCGGGGTCGACGACCTGCTGGACGTGGTTGCCGGACGCCTCCTTCTGGTATTCGGCGCCTTGCCTGATCTGGAGGTACCACAGCCGGCCGCCGAGCGTGCCGAGCAGGGAGAGGACGAGGATCTGGATCACGACGAGCCGGATCTGGATCCGTGGGGTCCGACCGGTCTCGGGAATGTTGGTCACTGCGGCTGTCTCCCCCTCTCAGTGCGCGGACGTCTGTGCGCGCAGGACGTGCGTGCGACCGCCTTGCGTGCGTACGCATGATGAACGACCAGCCTGTGAACCCGCGTTCCGGGAAAGCTGCCCCGTTCGGGTGAACTCCCCGGCGCTCACAGGCGCTTGACCCCCTTGATGCGGCCGACCCGGGCGGAGCGGGAGCGGGCCTTGGCCTTCAGACCGCCGAGGCCGCCGCGCTGGCCGCCGACGCGCAGGCCCGTGCCGGAGGAGAGCCAGCCGGAGGAGATGTCGCCGGCCTTGGCCGCCGGACCGGACTCGGTGAGCGGATCGTTGTCGGAGCGGCGGGCCAGCCACATGACCCCGGGCACCACGAACGGGGCGAGCAGCAGGTCGTACAGGGCGGCCGAGACCAGCAGCCCGGTCAGCCCGACGTGCCGGGCGGCGGTGTCGCCGACCAGGGCGCCCACCCCGGCGTAGAGCAGGGTGGAGCCGACGGCCGCGGCGACCACGACGGCCATCGGTCCGGTCACCGACTTCAGCCGGCCGTTCTCCGGCCGGATCAGCCCGGCGAAGTAGCCGGTGACGCACAGGACGAGGGCGTAGCGGCCGGCGGCGTGGTCGGCGGGCGGGGCGAGGTCGGCGAGCAGGCCGGCGCCGAAGCCGACGAGGGCGCCGCCGACATGGCCGTACACCATCGCCAGGCCGAGGACGGTGAGCAGCAGCAGGTCGGGGACGGCGCCGGGCAGATGCAGGCGGGCGAGCACGCTCACCTGGATCACCAGGGCCACGACGACCAGCGCGGTGGAGAGCAGGATCCGGTTGACACGCATGGGGGTTCGGCTCCTACTGCTGCTGGTCGCTGACGGGGGCGTCGGCCGACGGGGTGACCGTGACGGTCACGGTCGGTGTCGGGACCGGTTTCGGCTTGGCCGGGAGCACGGTGTCCCGCGGGTCGTTCTTCGGGGCCGTCACGACCACCCCGACGATGTCGAGCTTGGTGAAGCCGACGTAGGGCGTGACGTAGAGGGTGCGGGTCAGGCCGCCGCCGGACGGGTCCACGCGGGAGACCACGCCGACCGGGACACCGGGCACGAACGGCTTGTCGGCCTGGGAGCCGAAGGTGACGAGCCGGTCGCCCTTCTTCACCTCCGCCTTGCCGTTGAGCAGTTCCACGCGCAGCGGGCGGTCGCCCTGCCCCGAGGCGAAGCCCAGTTCGTCGTCGCCCTCCATGCGGGTGCCGACGGTGAAGTCGGGGTCGTTGGCGAGCAGCACGGTGGAGGTGCCGGGGCCGACGGTGGTGACGCGGCCCACCAGGCCGTCGCCGTTCAGGACGGTCATGTCCCGCTTGATGCCGTCGTTCGCGCCGGCGTCGATGGTGATGGTCCAGGAGAAGCCCTGCGCCGACCCTATGGCGATGACCTGGGCGCCCTTGATGCCGTACTGCCCCTCGCCGGCGACCTTGAGCAGCTTGTCGAGCTGCTTGAGGCGGCTGCGGTTGCGGTCGTCGCTGCCCAGTTTCGCCTTGAGGGCCGCGTTCTCCTTCTCCAGCGTGGCGAGCCGGTCGTGCCGGCTGCCGGAGTCCCGGACCGCGGAGACGGCGTTGCCGACCGGGTCGACCGCGGAGGACAGTCCGTCCTCGACCGGGCCGAACACCGCGGCGGCGGCGTGCCGGGCGCCGTCGACCGGGGAGTTCCGGCCTCCCCGGATGTCCACCGTGATCAGCGCGAACGCGATGGCGATCAGCAGGACCAGGAGCAGCCGGCTCTCTTTCGTGTCCCTCACGTGCGGCGGCCGTGCCCTTCCTCAAGTAGGAATTCGGGGGCCCCCGGAAGACGCGAATGGTGCGGCGTGAACCGAAGAGGCCCATTTGGGGGAGCTTATGCCTCTATATCAACGATCCGCCGCACGAGAGGAGAACGTCTCGTACGGCGGAATCGAAGAGTTGCGTCATCTGCGCGGCTGGGCGTCCAGAACCTGCTGCAGCGCCTCGAACTCCTCGACGCACTTGCCGGAACCGAGCGCGACGCTGTCCAGCGGGTCCTCGGCGATGTGGATCGGCATGCCGGTCTCCCGCCGCAGCCGCTCGTCGAGCCCGCGCAGCAGGGCTCCGCCGCCGGTCAGAACGATTCCTCGGTCCATGATGTCGCCGGACAGCTCCGGCGGGCACTTGTCGAGGGTGGTCTTCACCGCGTCCACGATCGCGTTGACCGGCTCCTCGATCGCCTTGCGCACCTCGGCGGCCGAGATGACGACCGTCTTCGGCAGCCCGGACACCAGGTCCCGGCCGCGGACCTCGGTGTGCTCGTCCGCGTCGAGGTCGTACGCCGAACCGATCGTGATCTTGATCTGTTCCGCGGTGCGCTCACCCAGCAGGAGGCTGTACTCCTTCTTGATGTACTGGATGATCGCGTTGTCCAGCTCGTCGCCGGCGACACGGATCGACTGGGCGGTGACGATGCCGCCGAGCGAGATGACCGCGACCTCCGTGGTGCCGCCGCCGATGTCCACCACCATGTTGCCCGTGGCCTCGTGGACCGGCAGACCGGAGCCGATGGCGGCGGCCATGGGCTCCTCGATGATGTGCACCTGGCGGGCACCGGCCTGGGAGGAGGCCTCGATGACCGCGCGGCGCTCGACGCCCGTGATGCCCGAGGGCACACAGACGACGACCCGCGGCCGGGCCAGGTACCGCCGCTTGTGGATCTTCAGGATGAAGTAGCGGAGCATTCGCTCGGTGATCTCGAAGTCGGCGATCACGCCGTCCTTGAGCGGGCGCACGGCCACGATGTTGCCCGGCGTCCGGCCGATCATCTTCTTCGCCTCGGCACCGACGGCGAGGATCCCGCCCGTGTTGGTGTTGATCGCCACGACGGACGGCTCGTTCAGCACGATTCCGCGACCCCTGACGTACACCAGCGTGTTGGCGGTCCCGAGGTCGACAGCCATGTCACGGCCGATGAACGACATTGAGTTCCCCATCCGGATTCATCTGGCCTTCCCGGGCTTTTGAGGGCACGTCAGGACGGCGAGGCGGGTGCTGTGACGCGAAGGCTTCCATCGTAAACGCGCCTGCGCGAACACTGCGCGAGGGTCTCCGCCATTGTCACCAGATGGCGTGCCGACCCGCTTGTGGAGACGGCCCATCGGAGGCACGCGTTCCCCCGATCGGCAAGACATATGCCGAGGGACGGCCGAAAATGAACGACCGTCCCTGGTCAGGCACCGGCAGGCAGGCTGACGCCCACTCAGAAAATTTAGCGGGAACCAGGCTCGCCGCGGCTCACGCCCGGCCGGGGAAGAAGATCTTCACCTCGCGCTCGGCGGACTCCTCGGAGTCGGAGGCGTGGATCAGGTTCTCGCGGACGATCACGCCGTAGTCACCGCGGATCGAACCGGGCGCGGCGGCGATCGGGTCGGTCGGGCCGGCCAGCTGGCGCACCCCCTCGATCACCCGCTCGCCCTCCACGATCAGCGCGACGACCGGACCCGAGGTCATGAACTCGACCAGCGGCTCGTAGAACGGCTTGCCGACGTGCTCGGCGTAGTGCTGCTCCAGCGTGGCACGGTCCAGGGAGCGCAGCTCCAGCGCGGTGATCTGCCAGCCGGCCTTGTGCTCGATACGGCTGATGATCTCGCCGGTCAGGCCACGACGGACGGCGTCGGGCTTGAGGAGGACGAGGGTGCGCTGGCTCACGAGGGGCTCCTTACACGGCTTGCGGGTGCGGTGGGACGAGGTTACAGGGCGTGTCGGGGCCCCTGTTACGCAGCGTCAGCCGTGGCGGAGGAGGACTGCGCCTGAGCGGCGAAGCGGGCCTTCGCCTCGTCCACCTTTCTCCCGAAATGCACCGACGCCCACCACAACGCGGCGAACACCGCGCCCATGAAGTACATGGTCGGGACGAAGACGCCGGAGGCGATCAGCGCGATCTGGAGGGCCCAGCCGAGGGCCACCCCGCCGGGGCGGGTCACCATGCCGCACAGCAGCACGCACAGCAGCATGGCGATACCGCTGACCAGCCACACCGTGGACGCGGACAGGTCCGGGTCCTTCATGGCGACGAGCCCGGCGAAGCCGATGACGAAGAACTCGCCGATCAGAGTGGATGCACAGAGCGTACGCACGAGAAACCTCAGCCCTTCCCCAGCAGCAGCCGGGCCTCGCCGACCGTGATGACGGAACCGGTGACCAGGACACCGCCGCCGGCGAACTCGCCCTCCTCCTCGGCCAGCGTGATCGCGGCCTCCAGGGCGTCCGGCAGCCGCGGCTCGACCTGCACCCGCTCGTCGCCGAACACCTCGACGGCGAGCGCGGCCAGTTCGTCCGCGTCCATCGCGCGGTGGCTGGAGTTCTGGGTGACGACGATCTCGGCGAAGATCGGCTCGAAGGCCTCCAGCAGCCCCCGCACGTTCTTGTCGCCGCTCGCGCCGACGACCCCGATCAGCCGGGTGAAGTCGAACGCCTCCCGCACCGCCTCGGCCGTGGCCTCTGCGCCCGCCGGGTTGTGCGCGGCGTCCAGTACGACGGTCGGGGAGCGCCGTACGACCTCCAGCCGGCCCGGGGACGAGACGGCCGCGAAGGCCTTGCGGACGGCGTCGATGTCCAGCGGCTCCGCGCGCTGCGCGCCGACGCCGAAGAACGCCTCCACGGCGGCGAGCGCGACGGCCGCGTTGTGCGCCTGGTGGGCGCCGTGCAGCGGGAGGTACACCTCGGGGTACTCGCCGCCGAGGCCGCGCAGCGTGAGCAGCTGCCCGCCCACGGCGACCTGCCGGGCGACGACGCCGAACTCCAGCCCCTCACGGGCGACCGTGGCGTCCACCTCGACGGCCTTCTTCAGCAGCACCTGTGCCGCGTCCACCGGCTGCTGGGCCAGGATGACGGTCGCGTCCTGCTTGATGATGCCGCTCTTCTCGGCGGCGATCTCCCCGGGCGTCTCGCCGAGCCGGTCGGTGTGGTCGAGATCGATGGGGGTCACGACCGCGACGTCGCCGTCGATCACATTGGTGGCGTCCCAGGAACCGCCCATGCCCACCTCGACGACGGCGACGTCCACGGGCGCGTCGGCGAAGGCGGCGTACGCCATGCCGGTGAGCACCTCGAAGAAGGACAGCCGGTACTCCTGCGCGGAGTCGACCATCTCGATGTACGGCTTGATGTCCTGGTACGTCTCGATGAAGCGCTCGGCGGCGATGGGGGCGCCGTCCAGGCTGATCCGCTCGGTGATCGACTGCACGTGCGGGCTGGTGTAGCGGCCGGTGCGCAGCTCGAAGGCGCCGAGCAGGGCCTCGATCATGCGGGCCGTCGAGGTCTTGCCGTTGGTGCCCGTGATGTGGATCGAGGGGTACGACCGCTGGGGCTCGCCCAGGACGTCCATCAGCGCGGCGATACGGGAGACCGAGGGCTCCAGCTTGGTCTCGCCCCAGCGGGTGGCCAGCTCCGCCTCGACCTCGCGCAGGGCCTTGTCGACCTCCGGGTCCTCCGGGCGCGCGGGCACGTCGGTGTACGGCTGCCCGCCCTGGGTGCGCAGGGTGCGGCTGCCGGCCTCGATCACGGCGAGGTCGGGGTCGCGGGTGGTCTCGGCCTCGATGATCTCGTCGAAGCTGTCGAGGGGGTCGGGCTGATCGGTGCCGGAGTTGTCGCTCACGGGGCCAGTCTACGGAGCGGGAGCCTGCGGCGCGGCGCCGGTACGGGGTGGCTTGTCTCGCCGGCCGGCTGCGGGTACGTCGTGGTTGATCGCGCAGTTCCCCGCGCCCCTGACAGCGCTGAAGGTCCCGGTGCCTCCTCGGCACCGGGACCTTCAGCAGTGTGACGCTTCCCTGCGTGAGTGACTCACGCCGCCGGCAGCTTTTCGAGCTGGGCCTGGATCCGCGCGATGTCCTCCTCGGCCTTGGCCAGGCGGGTGCGGATCTTGTCCACCACGTTCTCCGGCGCCTTGGCCAGGAAGGCCTCGTTGCCGAGCTTGGCGTCGGCCTGGGCCTTCTCCTTCTCGGCGGCGGCCAGGTCCTTCGCCAGCCGCTTGCGCTCCGCGGCGACGTCGATCGTGCCGGAGAGGTCGAGGGCGACCTCGGCACCGGCGACCGGCAGGGTGGCCGTGGCCGTGAAGGACTCGCCCTCCGGCTGAAGGCGCAGCAGCTGGCGGATGGCGGCCTCGTGCGGGGCGAGGGCCGTGCCGTCCAGGGTCAGCCGGGCCGGGACCCGCTGGCCGGGCTGGAGGCCCTGGTCGGCGCGGAAGCGGCGGACCTCGGTGATCACCGACTGGAGGGTCTCGATCTCCCGCTCGGCGGCGGTGTCGCGGAAGCCGCTGTCCTCGGGCCACTCGGCGATGACCACCGACTCGCCGCCGGTCAGCGTCGTCCAGAGGGTCTCCGTGACGAACGGGACGATCGGGTGCAGCAGCTTGAGGGTGACGTCCAGGACCTCGCCCAGGACCCGCTTGCCGACCTCGGCCGGCTCGCCGCCCGCCTGGAAGACGGTCTTGGACAGCTCGACGTACCAGTCGAAGACCTCGTCCCACGCGAAGTGGAAGAGGGCGTCGGAGAGCTTGGCGAACTGGTAGTCGTCGTAGAGGGCGTCGACCTCGGCGATGACCGAGTTGAGGCGGGAGAGGATCCAGCGGTCGGTCGCCGACATCTTCGACGGCTCCGGCAGCGGGCCTTCCACCGTCGCGCCGTTCATCAGGGCGAAGCGGGTGGCGTTCCAGATCTTGTTGGCGAAGTTGCGCGAGCCCTGGACCCAGTCCTCGCCGATCGGCACGTCGACGCCGGGGTTGGCGCCGCGCGCGAGGGTGAAGCGGAGCGCGTCGGAGCCGTACTTGTCCATCCAGTCCAGCGGGTTGACCGCGTTGCCGAAGGACTTCGACATCTTCTTGCCGAACTGGTCGCGGACCATGCCGTGCAGGGCGATGGTGTGGAACGGCGGGGTGCCGTCCATCGCGTACAGGCCGAACATCATCATCCGGGCGACCCAGAAGAAGAGGATGTCGTAGCCGGTGACCAGGACGGAGTTCGGGTAGAACTTCGCGAGCGACTCGGTCTGTTCGGGCCAGCCGAGGGTGGAGAACGGCCACAGGCCGGAGGAGAACCAGGTGTCGAGGACGTCGGTGTCCTGGTGCCAGCCCTCGCCGGTCGGGGCTTCGTCGTCCGGGCCGACGCAGACGACCTCGCCGTTCGGGCCGTACCAGACGGGGATGCGGTGGCCCCACCACAACTGGCGCGAGATGCACCAGTCGTGGAGGTTGTCGACCCAGTCGAAGTACCGCTTCTCCATCTCCTGCGGATGGATCTTGACCTTGCCCTCGCGGACGGCGTCGCCGGCGGCCTTGGCGAGCGGGCCGACCTTGACCCACCACTGCATCGACAGGCGGGGCTCGATCGTCGTCTTGCAGCGCGAGCAGTGGCCCACGGAGTGGACGTACGGGCGCTTCTCGGCGACGATCCGGCCCTCGGCGCGCAGCGCGGCGACGATCGCCGAGCGGGCCTCCAGGCGGTCCATGCCCTGGAAGGGGCCGTGGACGGTGATGACGGCGTGCTCGTCCATCACGGTGATGGACGGCAGGTCGTGCCGCTGGCCGATCTCGAAGTCGTTCGGGTCGTGCGCCGGGGTGACCTTGACGGCGCCGGTGCCGAACTCGGGGTCGACGTGCTCGTCCGCGACGACCGGGATGGAGCGGTCGGTCAGCGGGAGCCTGATGAGCTTGCCGACGAGGTGCTTGTACCGCTCGTCCTCGGGGTGGACGGCGACGGCGGTGTCGCCCAGCATGGTCTCGGCACGGGTGGTGGCGACGACGATGGTGTCGTCCCCCTCGCCGTACTTCATGGAGACCAGCTCGCCGTCGTCGTCCTGGTACTCGACCTCGATGTCGGAGATCGCCGTCAGACAGCGCGGGCACCAGTTGATGATGCGCTCGGCGCGGTAGATCAGCTCGTCGTCGTAGAGCCTCTTGAAGATGGTCTGGACGGCCTGGGACAGGCCCTCGTCCATGGTGAACCGCTCACGGGACCAGGCGACGCCGTCGCCGAGGCGGCGCATCTGGCCGCTGATCTGGCCGCCGGACTCGCCCTTCCACTGCCAGACGCGCTCGACGAACGCCTCGCGGCCCAGGTCGTGCCGCGACTTGCCTTCCTTGCCCAGCTCGCGCTCGACGACGTTCTGCGTGGCGATGCCGGCGTGGTCCATGCCGGGCTGCCACAGCGTCTCGTAGCCCTGCATGCGCTTGCGGCGGGTGAGCGCGTCGATCAGCGTGTGCTCGAAGGCGTGCCCGAGGTGCAGGCTGCCCGTGACGTTCGGCGGCGGGATGACGATCGTGTACGGCGGCTTGTCGCTCTTCGCGTCCGCCTCGAAGTAACCCCGCTCCACCCAGCGCTCGTACAGCGGCCCCTCTACATCGGCCGGCGCGTACTGGGTCGGCAGTTCGGAGTCGGGCGCGGGTGGCTGCTGCTGAGCGTTTTCGGTCACGGGGGTCAGTTTAGAGGTGTCACGGGGTGGTCCCGAAACGCGTTTGTTCTGTAACGGTGCGGCCCCCGGTGCCGTGCGCCTTTCCCACCTGCGCCAGGATGTCAGGAACACATAAGCATCTGGAGGGGAACCCAGGAATGAGCAACAACCAGCCGGGCCCGTACGGCCAGCAGCCCCAGCAGCCGGGTCCGTACGGCCAGCCGGGGCAGCCTGGGCCCTACGGCCAGCCGGGCCCCTACGGCCAGCAGCCGCAGGCTCCGCAGCCCGGCTACGGCTACCCCCAGCAGGCGCCCGCGGCCCCGCCGCAGCCGGGCTACGGCTACCCGCAGCAGGGCGCGCCGCAGCAGCAGGCCCCGTACGGCCAGCAGCCCGGCCCCTACGGCCAGCAGCCGTACGCCGTTCCCCAGCCGCCGCAGCCGGCCGGGGGGAAGAAGAAGACGGGCCTGATCATCGGCGGGGTGGCCGTCGTCGCGGCGATCGCGGTGGGCGCGTACTTCGTGCTGGGCGGAAGCGGCAGCAGCGGTGTCGCGGACGACGGCCCGCACAAGCTGACGACTCCGGAGACGGTGCTGACGGAGTACAAGAAGGGCAAGGGCGAGTCGGACACCATGACGTCCAGCGACCTCAAGGACGCCGAGAAGTGGGGTGTGCACAACCCCAAGGACGTCAGCGCCGAGTACACGTCCGGCGACGACAGCAATCCGCTGGGCAAGAAGCTGATCAAGTTCGGCGGGGTGTACGGGACGATCGACGACCCCGAGAAGGCCGTCGACGCGATGTTCGCCTACATGAAGAAGGAAAGCTCCAAGGACAGCTCCGAGGACGTCGGCCTGGTGGGCGAGCCCAAGGAGTACACGCCCTCCTCGCTCAAGGGCGCGGTCCTCAAGTGCCAGCAGATCAAGAGCGAGAACCCCGACAGCACGTCCAGCGGTCCCAAGGAGATGACGTTCGACGTCTGCATCTGGGGTGACAAGAGCACGCTGGGCATGGTGATGCCGATGGACATCGCCACCCTGGCCGCGGGCCGCAGCGGCGACCCGAACGCGGACGCCGAGCTGACGGCGAAGTTCCGCAACGAGGTCCGGGAGAAGATCTAGTCAGGTCACCGGATCTACGTCGCGTCTTCCTGTGGAGGGGTGCCCGTCAGCGTATGGCGGGCACCCCTCTTGCGCATCAGCCGCGCCTGTCAGGCACGGCGGCAGGCGGGACTCGACACTTCACTCTTGATGTCGAGCTTCCTGAGGCCCAGCTCACAGCCGGGGCTGGGAAAGGGGCCGGTGGGCGTGTCGAACGCCCCGTAACTGCATGCCTCCTTGACCTTCGGGCCGGCGTAATACCCGTGGCTGGCCACATAGTTGGTGCAGGCACTCTGTGAGGCGCTTGCCGGGGTGGCCGCGACGATCGGCACGGCCCCTGCCGCCACCACCACCCCGGCTGCGGCCGCCATGCGCTTCACCCTCTGGAAAGTCATTCGGAGTCCTCCCGTATTACACAACCGGATATGCGAACACACATCCGATTCGGTCGAACCGATTTGATCACCAAAACAGGGGGGACCCCAGTTCCCACCGGAACTATGACCCGATCCAACCGTTTCTTGTCTGACACACCGACGGGCAGGCACCCACGCAGGGTGCCTGCCCGTCGGCGCCGAAGAAATACTCAGGCCGTCTTCTGCTCCCCGGACCCCCGGCCCCGGGCGTCCCGGGGGATCAGGGTCGGGTTGACGTTGGAGAGGACCACATCGGCGGTGATGACGACGCGGGCGACGTCCTTGCGGGACGGGACCTCGTACATCACGCCCTGGAGGACCTCCTCCATGATCGCGCGCAGGCCCCGGGCGCCGGTCTGACGGAGGATGGCCTGGTCGGCGATGGCCTCCAGGGCCTCGCGCTCGAAGTCCAGCTCCACGCCGTCGAGTTCGAAGAGGCGCTGGTACTGCTTGACGAGCGCGTTGCGGGGCTCCACCAGGATCTTGAGCAGGGCCTCGCGGTCGAGGTTGTGGACGCTCGTGATCACGGGGAGGCGGCCGATGAACTCGGGGATCATGCCGAACTTGACCAGGTCCTCCGGCATGACGTCCTCGAAGACGTCCTTGGACTCCAGCTCGCGCTTGGAGAGGATCGTGGCGCCGAAGCCGATGCCCTTCGCCCCGGCACGCGCCTCGATGATCTTCTCCAGTCCGGCGAAGGCGCCGCCCACGATGAACAGGACGTTCGTCGTGTCGATCTGGATGAACTCCTGGTGGGGGTGCTTGCGGCCGCCCTGGGGCGGGACCGAGGCCGTCGTCCCCTCAAGGATCTTCAGGAGGGCCTGCTGGACGCCCTCGCCCGACACGTCACGGGTGATCGACGGGTTCTCGCTCTTGCGGGCCACCTTGTCGATCTCGTCGATGTAGATGATCCCCGTCTCGGCCTTCTTGACGTCGTAGTCCGCCGCCTGGATCAGCTTCAGCAGGATGTTCTCGACGTCCTCGCCGACGTAGCCCGCCTCCGTCAGCGCCGTCGCGTCGGCGATGGCGAAGGGGACGTTCAGCATGCGCGCCAGCGTCTGCGCGAGGAGGGTCTTGCCCGAGCCCGTGGGGCCGAGCAGCAGGATGTTGGACTTCGCCAGCTCGATCGCGTCGTCACGGCCGCTCGCGCCGCCGTTCTCGCCGGCCTGGACCCGCTTGTAGTGGTTGTACACCGCGACGGAGAGCGCCTTCTTGGCGGCCTCCTGGCCGACCACGTAGCCCTCGAGGAACTCGTAGATCTCGCGGGGCTTGGGCAGCTCCTCCCAGCGCACCTCGCTGGTCTCCGCGAGCTCTTCCTCGATGATCTCGTTGCAGAGATCGATGCACTCGTCGCAGATGTACACACCGGGCCCTGCGATGAGCTTCTTGACCTGCTTCTGGCTCTTGCCGCAGAACGAGCACTTGAGCAGATCGCCGCCGTCACCGATGCGTGCCACGGTGTGCTTCCCCTTCGCCTGGGAGACGCCTGGACGTTACGCGTCCAGCGACTCCTGGTGCTGCCTTATGTCCGACGGTACCTTGCCGGGCCCGGTGTTCGGGCCCCCCTTGGCAGGGTTCACTTTGACGTGCACCGTGCCAAGGGGGGCCGGAAGTGCGTGGATCCGCGTCAGCGGACCGAGCTGTTGTTCAGCTTGCGGGTGGAGATGATCTGGTCGACGAGGCCGTACTGGAGCGCCTCCTCGGCCGTGAGGATCTTGTCGCGCTCGATGTCCTCGCGGATCTTCTCGATCGGCTGGTTCGAGTGCTTCGCCAGCATGTCCTCCAGCTGCTCACGCATCCGGGTGAACTCCTTGGCGATGATCTCCAGGTCGGAGAGCTGACCGCGGCCCGTGGAACCGGCCGGCTGGTGGATCAGCACCCGGGAGTTCGGCAGCGCCATGCGCTTGCCCGGCGTACCGGCGGCGAGCAGGATGGCCGCGGCGGAGGCCGCCTGGCCCATGCAGACCGTCTGGATGTCGGGCTTCACGAACTGCATGGTGTCGTAGATCGCCGTGAGGGCGGTCATGTCGCCACCGGGGCTGTTGATGTAGATCGAGATGTCCCGGTCCGGGTCCATCGACTCCAGGCACAGCAGCTGCGCCATGACGTCGTTGGCGGAAGCGTCGTCGATCTGGACGCCCAGGAAGATCACGCGCTCCTCGAAGAGCTTCGCGTACGGGTCGTACTCGCGGATGCCCTGGGAGGTGCGCTCGACGAAGCGCGGGATGACGTAGCGGCTGTCGGGGCGGGGCCCTTCGTACAGACCGCTGGCGGCGCCGGGGAAGTTGCTCATGGGGTGTTCACCGTCCTGGTGGCGTTCTGGGGGCTTCGGTCTCGGTGCGTGGCGTGGCCGGGCCGGTCAGGCACCGGTGCCGCCGCCTCCCGGAACACCCGAGGCGTGCGTGATGATCTCGTCAATGAGACCGTACTCCTTGGCCTCTTCCGGGGTGAACCAGCGGTCGCGGTCGCCGTCGCGGATGATCGCCTCGACCGTCTGGCCGGAGTGCTGCGCGGTCAGCTCGGACATGCGCTTCTTCGTGCGCAGCAGGTACTCGGCCTGGATCTTGATGTCCGAGACCGTGCCGCCCAGGCCCGCGGAGCCCTGGTGCATCATGATGTCGGCGTGGGGCAGCGCGAAGCGCTTGCCCGCGGCACCGCCGGTCAGCAGGAACTGGCCCATCGAGGCGGCCATGCCCATGGCGATCGTGACGACGTCGTTCGGGATGTACTGCATGGTGTCGTAGATCGCCATGCCGGCCGTCACCGAGCCGCCGGGGCTGTTGATGTAGAGGTAGATGTCCTTGTCCGGGTCGGCGGCAAGGAGCAGCAGCTGCGCGGTGATCTTGTTGGCGATGTCGTCGTCGACCTGCTGGCCGAGGAAGATGATCCGCTCGCCGAGCAGCCGGTTGTAGACCTGGTCGCCGAGGCCACCACCGATGGAAGGCTCGCCGGCGGCTGAGGGCATCAGATTCGTCACGTATCCACCTGCTCGTCTTACGACGGCGCCGGGCCGTCTCATTGTTCTGCCTTTCATGGACCCTAACGCGACGTTCCCTTCGGGGAATCCCGGTAAGTGAGCTGTTCGCTGTCAGCGCAGGGTCGCCGCGGGCCACGGGGAGCGACGGCGGCCACGGGGGCGCGAGGCTCGTCCGCACGGCCCCTCCTACCCCCTCCCGGGCCCGCCGATCCACCGCATACGGCACAGGCCCCCGGGAGACACTCCCAGGGGCCTGTGTACGCGCTTCAGAGGCGCCGTGGGGCCGCTCAGCCCTCGGCGTTCTCCTCGGAGGTCTCCGACGCCTCGGCGGCCTCGGTCTCCTCCTCCTCGTCGTCCAGGTCGACGACCTCGCCGTTGGTGTCCTTCACCGTGGCGGCCTCGACCACGACGGCCAGGGCCTTGCCGCGGGCGACCTCGCCGACCAGCAGCGGAACCTGGCCGCCCTCGACGACGGCCTGGGCGAACTGGTCGGGGGACATGCCGGAGGAGGCCGCACGCCGCATGAGGTGCTCGGTGAGCTCCTCCTGGTTGACGTTGAGGTTCTCCTTCTTGACCAGCTCGTCCAGGACGAACTGGGTCTTGATGCCCTTGACCGCGGCCTCGCGGGTCTCGGTCTCGAACTCCTCGGCGGTCTTGCCCTGGATCTCCAGGTACTTGTCGAGGTCGAGGCCCATCTGGCCGAGCTGGTGGTGCTCCAGGTTGTGCTTGCGGGTGTTGATCTCGTCCTCGAGGAGCTTCTCGGGGACGGGGACCTCCACCAGCTCCAGCAGCTTCTCCAGGACGCGCTCCTGGGCCTGCGTGGCCTGGTCGAACTGCTTCATGTTCGCGAGGCGCTTGCGGCTGTCGGCCTTCAGCTCCTCCAGGGTGTCGAACTCGGAGGCGAGCTGCGCGAAGTCGTCGTCCAGCTCGGGCAGTTCACGGGCGGCGACCTGGGTGACCTTGACGGTGACCTCGGCCTCCTTGCCCGCGGCCGAGCCGCCCTTCAGCTCGGAGGTGAAGGTGGCCTCCTCGCCGGCCGACTTGCCCTTGACGGCGTCGTCGATGCCGTCCAGCAGCTCACCGGAGCCGATGGTGTAGGACACGCCGCTGGCGATGCCGTCCTCCAGGACCTCGCCGTCGACCTTGGCCTCCAGGTCGATGGTGACGACGTCGCCGTCCTCGGCGGCACGCTCCACCGGGGAGGTGGAGGCGAAGCGCTCGCGGAGCTGCTCGACCGACTTCTCGATGTCCTCGTCGGTCACCTCGACGGCGTCGACCTCGACCTCGATACCGGAGTAGTCCGGGATCTCCAGGGCGGGGCGGACGTCGACCTCGGCGGTGAAGTTCAGCGTCTCGCCGTCCTTCAGCTCGGTGATGTCGACGTCGGGCTGGCCCAGCGGGCTCAGCTCGGCCTCGTTGACCGCCTCGGTGTAGAACTTGGGCAGCGCGTCGTTGACGGCCTCCTCCAGCACCGCACCGCGGCCGAACCGCTGGTCGATCACGCGTGCCGGGATCTTGCCCTTACGGAAGCCCTTCACCGTGACCTGCTGGTTGATCTTCTTGTACGCCGCGTCGAGGCTGTCCTTGAGCTCCTCGAAGGGCACCTCGACAGTGAGCCGAACCCGGGTCGGGTTCAGGGTCTCCACGGCGCTCTTCACGGTTCGGTCTCCTTGTGGCTGACATCTTGGGTTCTGCCGGAGCCAGACAGGTCCGGCAAATTCGCCGCCCGGAGGAGTACGTAGGCCATGGGGCCGGGACACACGGGCGCGCAGCTTGCATAGTAACCGCAGCCGGTCAGCGCCCCAAAAGGCGATCATCACGACACCGTGAGCCGGTGGTCGGGGTGGCGGGATTTGAACCCACGGCCTTCCGCTCCCAAAGCGGACGCGCTACCAAGCTGCGCCACACCCCGTCTGGTGCGACACGTAGGGTACATGCCCCGGCCGGTTCCGTCGGCCGCATTCTCCGGGGCGGTACACGTGATGCCGGGCGCGGCGCCGTCATGGTCGAACTCGTTGGCCTCGGCGGCGGCCGACCCGCTACGATGCCTTCAGTGCCGCGGTCACCGACCTGCGGCGCAGTGTTGCGGGCGTAGCTCAATGGTAGAGCCCTAGTCTTCCAAACTAGCTACGCGGGTTCGATTCCCGTCGCCCGCTCTGGATGCCGAAGGCCCAGGTGAGAGGTGGTTTCCCTCTCCCTGGGCCTTCGCGCTTCCCCGGGCCGCCCGGCCCTCCGTGTGCCGTCCGGCCTCCCCCGGCCCTCCGTGCCTCCCGGTCCCCCGCGTGCCGCTCCGGCCGCGCGCCGGGCATCGCCCGCCCAGCCGTACGGCTGCGCCGGGAATCGCCCGCCCAGCCGTACGGCACCGTCACAGGTCCCTGACGTCCACGCTGTAGACCGCGCGTACGCCGTAGGGGACGTAGAGGGCGTCGCCGGACAGCACGGGAGCCGCCGGGGAGTCGGGGGAGCCGGGGGTGCCGCTGTCGTCGCGGCCGGGGAGGGTGCCAGTGACCCTGCCGGTGCGCAGGTCCAGGGCGGCCAGCCGGCCGGTGGGCGAGGCCAGGTAGAGCCGGGTGGCGGAGGCGGTGGGCGCGCCGGGCTGCTCGACGGTGGAGTTGCTCTGCCACAGCCGCCGCCCGGTGCGCGGGTCGATCGCGTGGACGCTGCCGCTGGTCAGGGTGAAGTAGAGAGTGCCGCGGACGAGGTACATGCCCGACGCCGTCCGCGGGGCGGTCAGCCGTACGGTCGTCAGGACGTGCGAGGAGGCGTCGATCAGGGTCAGGGCGGCCGGCCGCGCCAGCTGCGGGTCGGAGCCGAGCACCAGGTGGCCGTCGGTCTGCCCGAGCAGGTAGAGCGCGCCCCGGGCCGTGACCCGCCAGCGGGGCCTGCCCGTGGCGGGGTCGAGCTGGGCGGTCGTGGTGCGCTGGTGGTCCCCCTCGGTGTCGGAGGTGACGCAGACCAGGTACGCCTGGCCGCCGGCGCCGCTCAGCCGGCAGTCGGGGTCGGGGCCCGTGGGCAGCTTGCGGCGCCAGCGCACGTCGCCCTTGCCGGTGCCGAGCAGGGCGTAGGAGTCGACGCCGTCGCCGAAGGTGGTGATGACGCCGGCCGGGGTGACGACGGCACCGCCGTAGTCCGGGCCCGTGCCGTCCACGTTGTCGGCGGCGGTCGTCCGCCAGAGCGGCTTGCCGGTGACCGGGTCCAGGGCCTGGACGGTGTACCGGGTGCGGCTGCCGGGATCGCCGCCGGTCCTGAGGTCGGTGTCGTCCGCGCCGAAGGCGTACACGGCGCCGGGGCCGGTGCCGATGATCACGCCGCCGCCGGTGGTCCTGGTCTCGGCGGGGGTGGGGTCCATGGGCCGGGTCCAGGCGTTGCGGCCGTCGGCGAGGGCGAACCGGGCCGCCATGACGCCGTCACCGGCGCAGAACAGCGCCTTCCGCGCGAGGACGCAGTGGGAGAAGGGGCCGCCCTGGCTCAGGGCGGCCGGATCCTCGGCGTGGGGGTCGACGGCCCGCCGGTGCCAGGCGTGCCAGCCGGCCGGCAGGGCGTGCGGGGTGCCGCCGTCCCCGCCGCCGCGGGCGAGGACGGTGGTGGCGGCCACGGCGGCGAGTACGGCGGTGACGGCGACGACGGCCGGCCACCGGCGGCGCGGGCGGGGGCGGGCGGGCTCGGCGGCCGGCGGCGCGGGCTCGGGAGGCGGGTCGGGCAGCCGGCCCTCGCGGAGCAGATGCAGGAGTTCGCCGGGGCCGGGGCGCGACTTGGGGTGCTTCTCCAGGCAGAGGCGGACGAAGGGGAGCAGGTCGTCGGGGACGCCGTCCAGCTCGGCGGCGCCCTCGACCACGCGGGTGGCCGTCTCCCAGGGGCTCGGGCTGTCGAAGGGGCCGCGCCGGGTGGCGGCGTACACCAGGACCGCGCCGAGGGAGAAGACGTCGGTGGCCGGGCCGACCTCGTGCGGGGAGGCGAACTGCTCGGGGGACATGAAGGGCGGGGTGCCCATCACACGGCCGGTCTGGGTGAGGGCGTCCATCCCGGCGGCCTCGGCGGCGCGGGAGACACCGAAGTCGATGACCCGGGGGCCGTCCTCGGCGAGCATGACGTTGGCCGGCTTCAGGTCCCGGTGGACCACTCCGGCGCGGTGGATGTCGCGCAGCGCCTCGGCCAGTCCGGCGGCGAGTGCGCGCAGCCGGTCGGGCGGGAGCGGGCCGTGCCGGCGGACGTGGGTGCCGAGATCCTCGCCGGGGATGTAGAGGGTGGCCATCCAGGGGCGCGGGGCGTCGGCGTCGGCGTCCACCACGGGTGCCGTGAAGGCTCCGCTGACCTGGCGGGCGGCGGCCACCTCGCGGCGGAACCGGATGCGGAACTCGTCGTCGTCGGCGTACTGGCCGTGGACGACCTTGAGAGCGAGCCGGCGGCCGGAGGCGGAGCGGGCGAGGTAGACCACTCCCATGCCGCCGCTGCCGAGGCGGTCCTCGACGCGGTAGCCGCCCACCTCCGCCGGGTCCGAATCGCGCAGCGCCATTCCCCTACGTCCCCCGTTGTTTCAGTTGTTGTGCCCGTGCGGCCCCGCCGGCTCCCCGCCGGTCAGAACCGGATCGAGTTGATGGACTCCGCTATCGAGTTCAGGAAGCGGTTGATCGATGGCGCCATGCCGGTCGAGGCCAGGAAGAAACCGAAGAGGATCGCGACGATGGCCGGCCCGGCCTTGATGTTCCCTCCTCGGATCAGCACCACCAGGATGATCGCCAACAGCAGCACCACGGACAGTGAAATGGCCACAACTGATCCCACCCTCGGTCGGTCCGCTCTCCCGGCCCGGGGGTACGGCCGCGCACCCCCGCCAGAACCATCGTGCCACCAACCCGGCCACGGTATGCGGTCCGTGACGCAACGTCGGACGGCGGACCGGTGCGGGCGACGCTCCGCACTGCAATTCGAGCGGCTCCCCACGCGCGACTCGCCATGGAATTGCGCGACTTCGTTTCCGTGTCCACACATCCTGTGCGCAGGTAATTCGAATTGATGACACAGAGACGCCGTATGCCCCAATTAGTCGGGATGAATCGGGACATCATGGGTGAACAGACGACCCGAGTGTGCGCACCATCACGTGGACAAGGGAGGCACGTTCGGCAAATCTCCGGGTACCCGAGGGCGATAACCAGGAATGACTGCGGGAGTTTTACGAAATCCCGCAGACGACGCTAGGGTGCCTGAGATGTTTGACGCCGCCTCGTCCCCCGGCCAGAACCGCAGGCCGCTCCCCCCGGCACAGTCGCCGGTGGACGGAGTGCCCGGTCCGCGTACCCCGATGAGCGCGCGGAAGGGGCAGCCCAGGGCGGACAGACCCGGCGGACGACGCGACGCGTTCTTCGACAACGCCAAGTACCTGGCCATCGTGCTCGTCGCGATGGGGCACGCGTGGGAGCCGCTGAAGGGCGACAGCCGGATCCTGGAGGCCGCGTACACCGTCGTGTACAGCTTCCACATGCCGGCGTTCATCATCATTTCGGGCTTCTTCTCCCGCAGTTTCGACATGCGCCCGGACCGGCTGAAGCGGCTGATCACCGGCGTCGTCGTGCCGTACGTGCTGTTCGAGACGGCGTACCCGCTCTTCAAGAACCTCGTCACCGGCTCCCACGAGGAGATCAGCCTCCTCGATCCCTGGTATCTGACCTGGTTCCTGGTCGCCCTCTTCGTGTGGCGGCTCACCACGCCCATCTGGAAGCTGGTGCGCTGGCCGCTGCCGCTGGCCCTCGGGCTGGCGATGCTGGCGAGCGTCACGCCGAACATCGGTGACGACCTCGACCTCCAGCGGGTCCTGCAGTTCCTGCCGTACTTCGTGCTCGGCCTGTGCATGAAGGCCGAGCACTTCCATCTGGTGCGCCGCCGCTCGGTGCGCATCGCCTCGGTGCCGGTGTTCGCGGCGGCGCTGGCGGTCGGCTGGTGGGCGGTGCCGCGCATGAACACCGCGTGGTTCTACCACCGCGACGCGGCGCAGGAACTGGGCGTCCCCTGGTGGTGCGGCCCGGTGATGACGCTCGCGATGACGGGGTGCTCGCTGCTGCTGACGGCCTGCTTCTTCGCCTGGGTGCCGCGCCGGCAGATGTGGTTCACGGCGCTCGGCGCGGGCACGCTCTACGGCTATCTGCTGCACGGCTTCCTGGTGAAGTTCGGCGACTACCGCGGCTGGTTCGAGCACCCCGCGCTGCACCGCCCGCTGGGCGAGATCGCCGTGACCCTGCTCGCCGCGGCCGCCGTCACGGTGCTGTGCACCCGGCCGGTGCGGCGGGTCTTCCGCTTCGCCATGGAGCCGAAGCTGGAATGGGCGTTCAAGCAGGACGCGGCCGAACTGGCCCGCGAACGGCAGAAGCAGCGGGAGAAGGTCAGCGCCTAGCCGTCCCCGGCCTCCGGCTCAGGCGCCCGGTTCCGGCTCGGGCACCGGCTTCGAGCCGGGCACCTGCTCCGGATCCAGACCGAGAAGTGCGCGCATCCGCGCGTACTTCTCGGTCAGTCGTTTCCGGGTGGGCGCGTCCAGGACCGCGAGGCGGCGCGGATCGGCGTTGTGCGCCAGGTCGGCCTCCTTCACCAGCAGCGCGCCCGGCGTGGCGAGGATCCGGCGCGCGTACGCCTCCGGCTCCTCACCGGGCCGCTTGGTGAGGGCGCGCACGACGGCCTTGGTCCGCGCCGTCAGGGCGGCCGTGCCCAGCCACTCCTCGCTCAGCGCGGCGTCCTCCACGGAGTCGTGCAGCCAGGCCGCCGCGATCTGCTCCGGGTCGCCGCCGCGGGCGCGCACGCCCTCGGCGACGGCCGCGAGATGCTCGGCGTACGGCCGTCCGGCCTTGTCCGTCTGCCCCGCGTGGGCGGCGCGCGCGAGGCTCTCGACCTCGGCGAGGGTGAGGTGGGTCATGGCCCCAGTCTCTCCCGGGGGCATCCGCCCGGCGCCGTCCCCCGGCGGCCATCGGCCCGGTGCCGTCGTCCGCACGCGTCAGCCCGGGGTTCCCTCGCGGCGCAGGGCGGCCCGGGCGGGGAGGGTGACGGCGGTCAGGCCGAGCACCAGGGCGCCGCCCGCGAAGGCCCCGTAGAGCAGCGGCGGGATGTACGGTCCCTGCCCGGTCAGGCCCTTCGTCATCGGCACCAGCGTGGCCAGCGCGATGGCCGTGCCGAGCGCGACACCGGCGAGGACGACCAGCAGCCCCTCCCAGTGGATCATCCGCATCACCTGCCGTCGGGTGGAGCCGATCAGCCGCAGGGTGCCGAGTTCACGGCGCCGGTCGAGGACGGTCATCACCAGCGTGTTGCCGGCGGCGACGGCCGCGAACCCGCCGAGCACGGCGGCCATCACGGAGTTGGCCCAGGCGTTGAGTTCACGGTCCAGGGACCGTGCCGCGGCATAGTCGTCGCGGTCCAGCACGGTACCGAGGGGCGCGAGAGCGGCGCTGGTGCCGCCCTTCGTCCACAGCTCGCCGTCGAAGGCGGCGGCGACATGGGCGGCGAGGCCGGCGCGTCCCAGCGTGACCTGGGCCAGCCCCAGACCACGGTCGTACACCGCCACCACCTCGGGGGCCGCCCGGGTGCCGTCGGGCAGGCGCAGGGGCAGCCGCTCGCCGACGCGGACACGGGCGCCGCGGGCGAGCGCGGCGTCCACGGCGACCTCGCCCGGTCCGAGCGACAGCCGCCCCTCGCGCACGTCCAGGTCCTGCACGGCGGCCAGGTCGCGGGCGGAGCCGGTGACGCCCTGCGCGGTGACCGACTCCAGCGACCCGGCGGCCGGTACGAGCACCGAGGTGCGCAGCAGGCCGACGGCCGCGGTCACTCCGGGGGTGCGGCGGGCGCGTCGCAGGGCGTCGGGGGCGAGTCCGGCCCCGCCGGTGACCACATGGTCGGCGGTCATGCCGGCCCGCTGCTGGTCGGCGGTGACCTTGTCGGTGCTGGTCTGCAGGAACACCAGCACCGACGCGAAGGCCGTCGCGAGCACGATCGGGGTGATCGCGGAGGCGAGCCGGCGGGCGTTCGTCCGGGAGTTGGCGGCGGCGAGCGCGCCCGGGGCGCCGGCCCGGCGCAGCGGCAGCCCGAACAGGGCGGCGCAGGCGCGGGCGACGAGCGGGCCGAGCAGGGCGACGGCGAGCATGAACAGGAACACGATCCCGAGCGCGGCGTTGGCCGCGTCCTCGCCGCCGAGGGAGGCGGCGAGGCCCGCGCAGGCGCAGCCGCCCGCGGCCGCGGCGAGACCGAGCGGGGTGCGGATCCAGCCGATGCGCAGCCGCTCCACGGACGCCTCGCCGAGTGCCTGTCCGGGTTTGACGCGGGAGCTGCGGCGGGCGGCCAGGTAGCCGGCGCCGAGCGCGGTGAGCAGGACGGCGCCGACGGCCGAGACGAGCGGGATCCAGGAGACGCAGAGCCGTACGGCGTCCGGTACGGCCCCCTTGTCCCGGAGCTGCCCGAACCACCAGCGGGCCAGGGCGATACCGGGCAGGCAGCCGGCCGCGCCCGCGAGCGGGGCGACGAGCAGGGCCTCGGCGGCGATGGTGCGGCGGATCTGCCGGGGGGTGGTGCCGATGGCCCGCAGCAGGGCGAACTCGCGGGCGCGTTGGCCGACGGCCAGGGCGACGGTGCCGGCCACGGTGAACACGGCGACCAGCGCGGCGATGCCGCCGAAGGAGCCGCCGAGCCCGGTGAGCAGTTCGCGGGCCCGGCCGAGGGAGGGGTCCTCGACGGCGCCGCGGTCCACGCCGGTGTGCAGGACGGCACGGTGGCCGAGCACTCCGGCGAGGCGTTCCCTCAGCCGGTCCGTGTCCACGCCGGGTTCGGCGAGCACGGCGACGGCGTCGATCCGGCCGGGGTGGCCGGAGCGCCGCAGGGCGTCCGCGTCGGCGAACCAGGCGGTGGCGCCGGCGGTCCCGGGGGCCGGGGTGATCCCGGCGACCCGGTAGGCGCGGGAGTCGCCGTCGGGGGTGGTGAGGGTGACGCGGCTGCCGACCGTGCCGTGGGTGAGGACGACCTCGCCGGGGGCGGGGGCGCGTCCGGCGGCGAGCCGTTCGCCGGTGAAGGCGGTGGAAGCCCAGTTGTGGGCGGTGTACGGCGTCCCGTGCGGGCCCCGGACCGGGAAGGTGACGTCGGCCACGGCGGTGCGGGCGCCGGGTGCCGAGGCCGCCCGGGCGACGAGGGAGGCGTCGAGGAAGGCGCGTTCCGGTACGGGCGTGCTGTCGCCGTCGTCCCCGTGTCCGGTCCGGGCGCGCTGGTCGGCGGCGGCCACGACGGGGACGTGGGCGTAGCGCTGGGGCGGGACCGTGGCACGGGCGCCGGTCTCCAGGAGGATTCCGCAGCCCGCGACGATCATCGCGGCGAGGGCGAGGGCGATGAAGGTGCCGGCGAACGCGGAGGGCTTGAACCGGAGGGCCGCGCGGGCCAGGCCGTTGGGTCGGAGCATCGGGCTGCCGTTCGGGGGTCGGGGTGCGGGGGCGTCAGGCGGCCCGCGGGGTCGCGGAGGCGACGCGGGCCGTGAGGTCGCGCATGCGGGCGGCGATCCGGTCGGCGGGGGCCCGGTCCAGGTGGTCCACCAGCGAGCCGTCGGCCAGGAACAGCACGCGGTCGGCCCAGGCCGCCGCGGCCGGATCGTGGGTGACCATGACGACGGTGGCGCCCTGGCCGTCGACCGCGCCGCGCAGCAGCGTGAGGATCTCGGCCGCGGTGGTGGTGTCCAGGGCGCCGGTCGGCTCGTCCGCGAAGACCACGTCGGGGCGGGTGACCAGGGCGCGGGCGATCGCGACGCGCTGTTGCTGGCCGCCGGAGAGCTGGCCCGGACGGCGGCGGCCCTTGTCGGCGAGGCCCACCTGGGCCAGCACCTCGGCGGCCCGGTGGCGGTCGGGACGCCGGCCGGCCAGCCGCATCGGCAGGACGACGTTCTGCTCGACCGTGAGGGAGGGCAGCAGGTTGAACGCCTGGAAGACGAAGCCGAGCCGGCCGCGGCGCAGTTCGGTCAGCTTGTTCTCGCTCAGGCCGGTGAGGTCCGTGCCGCCGAGCACGACCCGGCCCGCGGTGGGGCGGTCCAGGCCGGCCGCGCACTGGAGGAACGTGGACTTGCCCGAGCCGGAGGGACCCATCACCGCGGTGAAGGTGCCCGGCCGGAGGGCCAGGTCGATGCCGCGCAGGGCGTGTACGGCGGAGCCCTTACGGCCGTACCGGCGGGTGACTCCGTGCAGTTCTACCGCCCAGTCGCTTGGCATGGGTGTCCTTCCGTGTCGGGGGGTGTGTGCCGATGCGTGTCGAACCTACGGAGCCGGCGGGGGGCCGGGCCATGTGGACGGCAGGCGGATCGACGTGGGGGAAAACCCCACCCCCGGGAAGTCCTCGCGTCCCCCCGAACACCCGTGCTGTAATAGCCGCAGAGGCATAGCAGCTATTACCCATCACTCGTCGCCCGCTCCGGGAGGGGTCTTGCCTTTCACCACCACCGCCGAAGCCGTACACGCCTGGGTCCGTGGCTGGACCGTGTCGCGCGGCGCGGCCGAACCCGTCGCCCGGCCCTGGGGATTCACGGTCGACGTCGGTCTGCCCCACGAAGTGGCGCGGCACGTCCTGCCCGCCGCCGACGAGGCGACCGTCCGCCGGATCACCGAGCACACCGCCGCTCCCGCCGTCTGGCTGAAGACCTTCGTGCCGCCGCGGACGCTGGCGGCCTGGCTGCCGCCCGGCTGGACCCTCGCCGGCGGGCCGGGCTTCCTGATGTCGGCCGGGACGGCCGCCGGGGCCGCCCCGCCCGCCCTGCCCGAGGGCTACCGGCTGACCCACTGGACCCGGGCCGGGGTCACCCGGGCCGTGGTGCGGACCGCCGACGGCGCCTTCGCCGCCCGCGCCCAGGTCGCCGTCACCGGCCGGACCGCGGTCGTCGACCAGGTGGGGACGGAGCCGGCCCACCAGCGGCGGGGTCTCGGGCGCGTACTGATGCACGCCCTGACGGACACGGCGGCGCGCGCGGGCGCGACGGCGGCCGTACTGGGCGCGACCCCGGAGGGCCGGGGGCTCTACGAGAGCATGGGCTGGCGGGTACTGGCCCCGCTCACCGCCGCCACCCGGGCCCGGGAGGACGACGGGGCGTGAAACGGCCCGCGGGGCGGGAAGCGGCTCGCGGGAACGCGGAACGGGACGGCGGGGCGCGAAAGAGCCCGGCGGGGCGGGAAGCAGCCCGGTGGGGCGTGAAGCGGGGCGGCGGGGCGTGCAGCGGGGCGGCGGGGCGTGAAGCGGGGCGGCGGGGCGCGGCGCGGTCAGCGCGCGCCCGCCGACGCCTCGCGGCAGATCAGCAGCAGGGCCCGGTCGTCGTTGACGTCCCGGGCGACCGCCTCGATGAGATGCCAGGCGGCGCCGTGGAAGCCGCCGGCCACATAGCGGTCGGCCTCGCCGGTGAGGCGGTCGATGCCCTCCACGATGTCGCGGTCGGAGGTTTCCACCAGTCCGTCCGTGAACAGCATCAACACGTCCCCGGGCCGCAGCGAGCCCTTCACGGAGTCGAACTGGGCGCCGTCGTACACACCCAGCAGGGGGCCCTCGGCGGCCTTCTCCTCCCAGCGCCCGCTGCCCGCGCTGAGCTGGAGCCCCGGCGGGTGCCCGGCGGAGTACAGCTCGTAGTCCCCGGAGTCCAGGTCGAGGACCAGGTGGATGGAGGTGGCGAAACCCTCGTCCCAGTCCTGGCGGAGGAGGTAGCCGTTGGCGGCCGTGAGGAAGGCGTGCGGGGGCAGGGAGCCCACGAGGCCGCCGAAGGCACCGGACAGCAGCAGGGCGCGCGAGCCCGCGTCCATGCCCTTGCCGGAGACGTCGGTGAGCACGACCTCCAGCGTCCGGCCCCCGTTCGTGCGGGCCGCGACGACGAAGTCACCGGAGAAGGACTGGCCGCCCGCCGGGCGCAGCGCCATCTCGTGGTGCCAGCCCTGCGGCAGCTTCGGCAGCTTGCTCTGCACCCGGATGCGCTCGCGCAGGTCGAACAGCATGGTGCCGCCGCGCCGCCAGGGCACGCCGACCCGGCTGCGGAACTGCGCGGTCAGCAGCCCGAAGAAGCCGCACGCGGCGACCACCAGGACCACGCCCGGAGTGACCCGGGAGGGGCCCTCGGTGTACGGGCCGAGCCGCACCGACTCCACGATCAGCGCGGTGGCCGCCGCCGCGTACAGGCCGAGCAGGCTCGCCGGGCGCAGCACCAGGCCGCCGGCGACGATCGGCAGCACGAGGGTGGCCGGGGAGCACCACACCGAGTCGAAGAGCGTCATGGCCGCGAGGACCGGGACGGTCAGCAGCAGTCCGGCGAAGGCGATCCAGTCGGAGCCGTCGCCGCGGAAGTAGTCCACCGCGCTTCTGCGCAGGCCGACGCGGGCCCGGTGCCATTGCATCTTCCACCGGGCCGTGAACCTCTCGGCCTTCGCGCGCCGCTGCCGTCCTGCTGCCATTAGTCCGGGACCCTATCCAGCGGACCGGGTGCTTGGCACGGGAGGTCCCACTTGTCCCCCGTGCGGAACTCGGCCCCGCCGTCCGCACGGGGGGCCTTCCGGTGACTTTCCGGTGGATTTCCGGTGGATTCCGCCCGGGAGAAAATCACTGGCTCGTCCCTCAATGCCCTGATACTCATGGCGTATGGGGACTGATCACGGGACCGACCTGAAGCCGCTGCGCCCGGAAGAGTTCGACCGGTGGTGGGACCACCTGTACCGCGCCTTCGGCGGTTCGGGCTCCACCGAGGAACGCGAACTGGACAGAACGGTCACCGAGTTCGACCGCTCGCTGGCCGCGTGGGACGGGGACACGCTGGTCGGCACCTCCGGGGCGTTCGGCTTCCGGATGTCCGTGCCGGGCGGAGCCGCGGTGCCCACCGCCGGCGTGACCATGGTCAGCGTGTCCGCGACGCACCGGCGGCGCGGGGTGCTGACCTCGATGATGCGGCGGCTGCTGGACGACGCGCGCGCCAAGGGCGAACCCCTGGCGGCGCTGTACGCGTCCGAGCCCGCGATCTACGGCCGATTCGGGTTCGGTACGGCGACCTTCCAGATCGGCGCCGAGATCGACACCGGCCGGGTCGCCCTGGACCTGCCCGCGGGCACCGACGAGGTCCGGGTGCGCTACGCGGCGCCCGCCGATGTGCTGGCGGAGTGCGAGGCGGTGTACGAGGCCCTGGTGCCCGGCCGCCCCGGCATGCTGGCCCGGCAGCCCGGCTGGGAGCGGGCCGCCCTGCTCGACCCGGAGAGCGAGCGGGACGGGGCGTCCGCCTTGCAGTGCGTGGTCGCCGAACGGGACGGCCGCACCGCCGGGTACGCGCGTTTCCGTACCAAGATGGGCTGGGGGCCGGGCGGGCACGACGGCACGGTGACCCTGGAGGACCTGGGCGCGCTCGATCCGGTCACCGAGGCGGCGCTGTGGCGTTTCCTGTTCGGCATCGACCTGATGACGACGCTGAAGGTACGGGGGCGACCGGTCGACGACGCCTGGCAGCACCAGGTCTCCGACATCCGGCGCTGTCTGATCCGGCCGCGGGACGCCGGACACCTGCGCCCCGTGGAGGTGGGCGCGGCCCTGTCGGCGCGTACGTACATGACGCCGGTGGATGTCGTGTTCGAGGTCGAGGACGCCTTCTGCCCCTGGAACGAGGGGCGTTGGCGGCTGGCGGGCGACGCGAAGGGGGCGTCCTGCGAGCGTACGGCCGACCCGGCCGACCTGTCCCTGTCCGTACGGGAGCTGGGCGCGGCCTATCTCGGCGGGGTGACCCTGCTGTCGCTGGCGGCGGCCGGGCGGGTGCGGGAGCTGCGGCCGGGGGCGCTGACGGAGGCGTCGGTGGCGTTCGGCTCCCCGCTGGCCCCCTGGCTGTCCCACGGCTTCTAGCTCAGCGCCGCCGCCGGCCGGCATCCGGTCCAGCGCCGCCGCCGGCCGGCTTTCGGTCCAGCGCCGCGCCGGCCGGCATCCGGTTCAGCGCTGCTGGCAGCCGGGGCACCAGAAGAGGTTGCGGGCGGCCAGGTCGGCGGTGCGGATCCCGTCGCCGCAGACATGGCAGGGCAGGCTCGCGCGGCGGTAGACGTACACCTCGCCGCCGTGGTCGTCGACGCGGGGCGGCCGGCCCATCGCCTCCGGGGTGTGCTCGGGGCGGACGGTGTCGATCCGGTTGTTCCGCACGCCCTCCCGCATCAGCTCGACCAGGTCGGCCCAGAGAGCGTCCCACTCGGCCGGGGTGATGTCCCGGCCCGCGCGGTAGGGGTCGATGCCGTGCCGGAAGAGGACCTCGGCGCGGTAGACGTTGCCGACGCCGGCGACGGTCCTCTGGTCCATGAGCAGCGCGGCGATGGTCGTACGGCTGCGGGAGATCCGCCGGTACGCGGCGCCGGGGTCGGCGTCCGCGCGCAGCGGGTCGGGGCCGAGGCGGTCGTGCACTGCCTGCTTCTCGGCGTCCGTGATCAGGGCGCAGGTGGTGGGGCCGCGCAGGTCGACGTATGCCGTGTCGCCGGCGAGCCGGAGCCGGACGGTGTCCGTGGGCGGGGGCGCGGGAGCGTCGCCGAAACCGACCTTCCCGAAGAGGCCGAGGTGGATGTGGACCCAGTCGGCGTCCCGGAACCCCAGGAAGAGGTGCTTGCCGTGGGCCTCGGTGGCGGTCAGCTCGGTGCGGTCCAGGAGGGCGGCGGCGTCGGAGAACTTGCCCTGGGGGCTGGTCACGCGGGGGGCCGTGCCCTGGAAGCGCTCGGCGTAGTCCTGGGCCAGCCGGTGGATGGTGTGCCCTTCCGGCAAGGCTTCCGTGTCCTTTCCTTCTGCCCGGCCGCCCTTGTCCCGAGCGGCCGTCCCGCTGCCTTCCGGCCGGCCCTCTCCCGCCCGGCCGGCCCTCTTCCGTCCGTCCGCCCACCCGTCCCGGCCGACGGAGCGGTGGAGGGGACGGGGGGCGGACGGGCCGGTTACTGCTGCGGGTGGTGCGCCGGGATCGGCGGGAGGTCGCCCGTGCTCTCGTAGTCGGCGAGCATGTCGATGCGGCGGATGTGGCGCTCGTCACCGGAGAACGGGGTGTTCAGGAAGATCTCGACGAACTTGGTCGCCTCTTCCGTGCTGTGCATCCGCGCACCCACGGCCACCACGTTGGCGTCGTTGTGCTGCCGGCCGAGCGCCGCCGTCTCCTCGCTCCAGGCCAGCGCCGCGCGCACGCCCTTCACCTTGTTCGCGGCGATCTGCTCACCGTTGCCCGAGCCGCCGATCACGATGCCGAGGGCGCCCGCCTCCGCGGCCGTCCGCTCCGCGGCGCGGAGGCAGAAGGGCGGGTAGTCGTCCTGGGCGTCGTAGATGTGCGGCCCGCAGTCGACGGGCTCGTGCCCGGCCGCCTTCAGCCACTCGACGAGGTGGTTCTTGAGTTCGTAGCCCGCATGGTCGGAGCCGAGATACACGCGCATGCATCGAGTGTGACACGCCCCCCGGGGGGCAGCAGCCTCAGGGTGTCGACCTGGGATCACGGCACAGAAATGTGAGTCACACCATAGATCCTCAAGGGAACCTCAAGTAACGATCCGGATTCAGAGGTTCCCGAATTCGTTCGCCTCGGATTCACTGGACCGACTCGTACACCGCTCGTACGGGCAGCTCCACCTGGCGCAAAGGAAATCCGTCCATGACCCCTGGTTCGGGCCTCCAAGCAGGACTGAAAAACCGCCATCTGTCGATGATCGCGATCGGTGGTGTCATCGGAGCCGGCCTCTTTGTCGGTTCCAGTTCCGGTATCGCCACCGCGGGACCCGGCATCCTCTTGTCCTACGCACTCGTCGGCACGCTCGTCGTGCTGGTGATGCGCATGCTCGGCGAAATGTCCGCCGCGAATCCGGCCTCCGGCTCCTTCTCCGCGCACGCCGACCGTGCGCTCGGCCGCTGGGCCGGTTTCTCCATCGGCTGGCTGTACTGGTTCTTCTGGGTCGTCGTGCTCGCCGTCGAGGCGACCGCCGGCGCGAAGATCCTCGAAGGCTGGATCCCGGCCGTCCCGCAGTGGGGCTGGGCACTCATCGTGATGCTCGTGCTGACCGCGACCAACCTGGTCTCCGTCGGCTCCTACGGCGAGTTCGAGTTCTGGTTCGCCGGTATCAAGGTCGTGGCGATCGGCGCGTTCATCGTCGTCGGCGCGCTCGCCGTGTTCGGCGTGCTGCCGGGCGTGGACGCCGAGAAGGCGTCCTTCGGCAACCTCACCTCGCACGGCGGATTCCTGCCGCACGGTCCGGGCGCGATCCTCACCGGTGTGCTGCTGGTCGTCTTCTCCTTCATGGGCAGCGAGATCGCCACCCTGGCGGCCGGCGAGTCCGAGGACCCGCAGCGCGCGGTCACCAAGTCCACCAACAGCATCATCTGGCGTATCGGCGTCTTCTACCTGGGCTCGATCCTGATCGTGGTCGCGCTGCTGCCGTGGAACGACCCGTCCATCAAGAAGGACGGCTCCTACGTCGCCGCGCTGGACTCCCTGGGCATCGCGCACGCCGGTCAGATCATGAACTTCATCGTGCTGACCTCGGTGCTGTCCTGTCTCAACTCCGGCCTGTACACGGCGTCCCGCATGGCCTTCTCGCTCGGCGAGCGGGGCGACGCCCCGAAGGCGTTCGCGCGGGTCAACAGCCGGGGCGTGCCGCTCGCCGCGATCCTCGCGTCGGTCGTGTTCGGCTTCGTCGCGGTCTTCTTCAACTACCTGTCCCCGGACAAGATCTTCCTCTTCCTCGTCAACTCGTCCGGCGCGGTGGCGCTGTTCGTGTGGCTGGTCATCTGCTTCTCGCAGCTGCGGATGCGGAAGATCCTCCAGCGCGAGGCGCCGGAGAAGCTCGTCGTGAAGATGTGGCTGTACCCGTACCTGACCTGGGCGACGGCCACGCTGATCGTGGGCGTCCTGGTCTACATGCTGTTCGACACCGAGCACGACGGTCGCGAGACCGTGCTGCTGTCGCTGATGGTCGCCGCCGTCGTGCTGGTGATCGCCGTGGTCAAGGAGCGGATCCGGGCGGCTCGCCCGGCCCCCGCGGCCGAGGCCCCGGCCGACAAGGTGTCCGTCGGCTGACCCGGACCGGACCGCAGAAGGCCGCACGCCCCGACACGAAGGTGTCGGGGCGTGCGGCCTTGTCGTATGCGCGGAGGAGCGCCTAACGCTTGCCGGCGAACTTCCAGGCGGCGGGCAGCGCGCCCATCGCCAGGGCGGCCTTGAGGGCGTCACCGATCAGGAACGGGGTGAGGCCGGCCGCGATCGCCTCGGACGCGGACAGGTGGGCCGCCAGGGCCAGGTAGGGGACGCCCACCGCGTAGATGATCGCCTCGCCGAGAATCATCGCGCCGGCCATGCGCAGCGGGGAGCGGTCGGCGCCGCGGCGGGCCAGGGCGCCCACGGCCGCGGAGGCGAGCAGCATGCCCAGGACGTAGCCGAAGGAGACCATGCCCGCGCCGGAGGCGCCGTTGGCGAACCACGGCAGGCCGGCCACGCCGGCGACGGCGTACAGGGCGAGCGAGAGGAAGCCGCGGCGGGCGCCGAGGGCGGTGCCGACGAGCAGCGCGGCGAAGGTCTGGCCGGTCACCGGCACCGGGGAGCCGGGCACCGGCACCGACAGCTGGGCGGCGAGGCCGGTGAGCACGGCGCCGCCGGCCACGAGGGCGGCGTCGCGGACGCGGCTGGCCGGGAGGAGGTCGGCGAGGACTGCGCCCGGGCGGGCGGTGGCGGTGGCGGTGCTCATGGTGACTCCGCGAGTGACGGGGACATGCTGGGACACCGTGACGCTATCCCAGGCCGCTCGGGCCGATCACCGTCAGCGATCGACAAAGGGCGGAACACGACCTTGGTGGGCACCGGACAAAGAGCGCCGATTACACCACCCCCGGCGTGACACTGATCACGGAGGCAGGGACGTTTCACTCACGCGACGGCATGTCAACGGACTGTGGACTCCCACCAAATGAATCCTGGTCGTCTGGTCGGATTCACCTTTCCTGCCCTACCCTTCCAGCCATGGCCGCCCAGTCCCGGTATCTCACCTCGCGTCGCTACGTCGACCTGCGACGCCAGGGCACGGCCACCTGTCGCCGTCCGGGATAGGGGCGGGCTCTTCGGCACGCCTCTCCTCCGATTCCCGAGACGTGTCGACCCCGTTCCCGAGGACGGTCTCCATGCCCCGTACCGCGGTTTCCACCCTCGCCTCCCCCGTTCCGCGTGCCGCCGACAGCGACCGGCGGCGCACCAGCGCCAGCGTCGTGCTGCGGTCCGTGCTGGAGCACGGACCGGTGGCCCGCAGCACCATCGCCCGGCTGACCGGTCTGTCGCCCGCGTCGGTGACCGAGCACTGTGCCCGGCTCGCCGAGCGGGGCCTGATCCGGGAGTCGGCCGCGCCCCGCCGCTCGAACGGGGTCGGCCGGCCGCACGTCCCCGTCGACCTGGACGACGCCCGCTTCCTGGTCGCCGGGGTGCACGTGGCCGTGCCGTACACCACGGTCGCGCTGCTGGATCTGCGCGGCCGGGTGGTGGCCCGGCGGGAGCTGCGGCACGAGCGGACGGAGCCCGGCCGGGTGCTGGCGCGGGCCGCCGAGGGGCTCGCGGGACTGCTCGCCGGGATGCCGGGCCGGCGTCCGCTGGCCGTCGGGGTGGCGTTGGGCGGCTGGGTGGACCGGGAGACGGGCACCGTGGTCGAGCACGAGCTGCTGGGCTGGCGGGAGGTGCCGGTGCGGGAGCTGCTCGGCGCCCTGACCGGTCTGCCGGTCCAGGTGGACGGGCACGCGCGGGCGCTGGTGCACGGGGAGCGGCTGTTCGGGCGGGCCCGGGGCAGCCGCAGTGTGCTGCACCTGTTCGTGGGCAACGTGGTGGACGCCGCCTTCGCCACCCATGACGCGGTGCACTACGGGCCCCGGTCGGCGGCGGGTGCCATCGCCCATCTGCCGGTGCCGGGCGGCACCGAGGCGTGCGCGTGCGGCCGTACCGGCTGCCTCCAGGCGGAGTTGAGCGAGCGGACTCTGTGCCGCCGGGCGCGGGCGGCCGGGGTGATCGACTCGGCCAACCCGATGCACGTGGTGGCCGCGGCGGGGGACGGGGACGCGGTGGCCCGGCGGCTGCTGGTGGACCGGGCCCGGACGACCGGGCGGGCGGCCGGGCTGCTGCTGGACGTGCTCAACCCGGAGACGGTCGTGGTCACCGAGGTCGGTGTCATCCATTTCGCGGACTGCCTGGACGCGCTGCGGGAGGCGGCCGGACACCGTCGCGCGGCGTCCGTACTGCCGACGAGTTTCCCGGATTCCGTGCTGGCGGTGGCGGGTGGATCCGTCGTACTGGACGCGCTGTTCCGGGATCCGCTGGGCATGTCACCTGAGGCTATTTAATTCAGAAACTCGGAATGTTGACAGGCGGCGAGCCCGGCCGGGAACATCCTGGTCATGGACCCGCTCACCAGCTGTCGCACTCTCTGTTGCTGACATATTGCCGCGCATGAAGCGCGTGTTTCCCGCTGCGTGAGTCTTTCTTCCTCCGGCCTTCTCCGCCGGAATTCCTGCTGTGTTTCCCGCACTTTTCCCCTGGGAGTCCTCCCATGCACCGTCGTACCTTTCTCACCTCCGTGCTGGGCACGTCCGCAGCCGCTCTGGGCCTCGGCGGCTGCGCGAACGGAAGTGCCACCGCCGACACCAGCGGCGCCGCCGCCAAGCCCCTCGCCCACAAGGTCCCCTCCGGCACCAGCCTGAAGGTCGCCTCCTACCAGGGCGTGCAGCAGTTGCAGTTCAAGCTGGCCAAGCTGCCCGACCTGCCGTTCACGGTGTCGGACTGGCTGAACATCGGCGCCGGTCCGGACGTCATCAACGCCTTCCGCGCCAAGTCCCTCGACCTCGCCAACAACGCGGGCATCCCGCCGATCCAGGCGCACTACCAGGGCTTCGACGCGAAGATCGTGGCGATCGGCCTCACCCGCAAGCCCAACTACCTCTTCGCCACCAAGCCCGGCAGCGACATCCGCGCGGTCGGCGACTTCAAGGGCAGGCGGCTCGCCTTCTCGCAGGGCCAGGCGCAGGGTGTCGTGCTGCTGCGGGCGCTGAAGCGGGCGGGCCTGAAGTACGACGACGTGACGCTGGTCCCGCTGACCAGCAACCAGTTCCTCACCGCGTTGCAGTCCGGGCAGGTCGACGTGGCCCCGCTCGGCAACAACCAGGCGCCCGCGTATCTGAAGCAGTACGAGGCCAAGGGCGCCCGCACCATCCCCACCGACGTCGTCGACCTGCTCAACCTGCTGTGGGCCCCGCAGTCGGTGCTCGCCGACCGCGCGAAGGCCGCCGCGATCGCCGCCTACATCCCGCAGTGGGCCAAGGGCCAGGTCTGGCAGTACGAGCACCCGGACGTGTGGAACGAGGAGTTCTACGTCAAGACGCAGAACCTGACCCTCCAGCAGGCGCGGGGCATCACCGCCCTCGCCAACAAGCCGCTCTTCCCGCCCGGCTGGGACGAGGCGATCACGTGGGAGCAGGAGACCGCCGACCTGCTCGCCGAGGGCGGCTTCGTGAAGAAGTTCGACGTGTCCTCCCTCTTCGACCACCGCTTCGAGTCCATCGCCGCCGAGGCCGTACCGGCGGAGTACCGGAGGTGACCGCCGTGACCACGACGACCGTCGTCCCCGTCGCCACCGCCACCGAGGACCTCCCCCAGGTCCGCAGGCGCCGTCGCCTCTCCCCCGGCCGGCGGCTGCCCGCCGCCCGGCTCGCCGGACCGCTGCTGCTGATCGCCCTGTGGGCCGCCGCCTCGGCCGCCGAGGCCCTCGACCCGGGTGCCATCCCGGCGCCCTGGACCGTCCTGCGGACCGCCGGTCATCTGTGGACCGACGGCACCCTGCCCACCGACGTCCTGACCTCCCTGGAACGGGCCGGCTACGGCTTCGCGATCGGGCTGACCGCCGGAGTGCTGCTCGCCGTCGCCGCCGGTCTCAGCCGGGCCGGGGAGGCACTGATCGACGGGACCGTCCAGCTCAACCGGGCGATCCCCACCCTCGGCCTCATCCCGCTGTTCATCCTCTGGCTGGGCATCGGCGAGACCTTCAAGATCGCCATCATCGCGATCGTCGTCTACATACCGATCTACCTGAACACGCACGCCGCGCTGTCCGGCATCGACAGCCGTTTCGTGGAACTCGCCGAGGTGCAGGGCCTGTCGAGGTTCGCCTTCGTCCGCCAGGTCGTGATCCCCGGCGCGCTGCCCGGATTCTTCGTGGGACTCCGGCTCGGTGTGACCGGCTCCTGGCTGGGCCTGGTGGTGCTGGAACAGATCAACGCCACCAGCGGACTCGGCTACATGATGTTCCAGGCGCAGAACTACGGCCAGACCGACGTCATCCTGGTCGGCCTGCTGATCTACGGCGTCTTCGGCCTGGTCTCCGACAGCGTGGTCCGTCTCATCGAACGGAGGGTGCTGTCGTGGCGCCGCACACTGAGCAACTGACCCGGCCCGCCGTCCGGCTGCGCGGCCTCACCCGGTCCTTCGACGGCCGTACGGTCCTCGACGGCATCGACCTCGACCTGCCCGCCGGACAGTTCACGGCCCTGCTCGGGCACAGCGGCTCGGGCAAGTCCACGCTGCTGCGGGCGGTGGCCGGCCTGGACCACGGGGTGGCCGGCGACGGGCGGCTCACCGCGCCCGAGCGGGTGTCGGTCGTCTTCCAGGACTCGCGGCTGCTGCCCTGGCGCCGGGTGCTGGAGAACGTCCTGCTCGGCCTGGACGGCAAGGACGCCGAGGCACGCGGCCGGGCCGCACTGGCGGAGGTGGGCCTCGGCGGCCGCGAGCGGGCCTGGCCGGGCGAGCTGTCCGGCGGCGAGGCCCAGCGGGCGGCGCTGGCCCGCTCCCTGGTCCGCGAGCCGGAACTGCTGCTGGCCGACGAGCCGTTCGGGGCGCTGGACGCGCTGACCCGGATCAAGATGCACAACCTGCTGCGCGAGCTGTGGGAGCGGCACCGGCCGTCCGTGCTGCTCGTCACCCACGACGTGGACGAGGCGATCGTGCTCGCCGACCGGGTCCTCGTCCTGGAGCGGGGCCGGATCGGCCTCGACCTGACCATCGACCGTCCCCACCCGCGCTCCTACCGGGAGCCGGTGCTGGGCGAATACCGGGAGCGGCTGCTGGCCGCGCTCGGTGTCACGGAGGACCACGCATGACCCGGCAGCTCCATCTCAACGCGTTCCTGATGAACACCGGCCACCACGAGGCGTCCTGGCGGCTCCCGGAGAGCGACCCGTACGCCCACGTGGAGCTGGGCCACTACGTCCGTCTGGCCCGGATCGCCGAGCGCGGCACCTTCGACTCGCTCTTCCTCGCCGACGGCCCCCAGCTGTGGGGCAACCTGGCGCAGCGGCCGGCCGGTGCCCTGGAACCGCTCACCCTGCTGACCGCGCTGGCGACGGCCACCGAGCACATCGGCCTGATCGCCACCGCGTCCACCTCCTACAACTCCCCCTACAACCTGGCCCGCAGATTCGCGTCGCTGGACATCGTCAGCGGGGGCCGGGCCGGCTGGAACATCGTCACGACCGCCGGTGCCGAGGCCGCCCGCAACTTCGGGCTGGACGCCGAGCCCGCGCACGCGGAGCGGTACGCCCGCGCCGCCGAGTTCCTGGACGTGGCGCTGAAGCTGTGGGACAGCTGGGAGGACGACGCGATCGTCGCCGACAAGGCGGCCGGCGTCTGGGGCGACGACCGCAAGATCCACCCGCCCCGGCACCAGGGCCGCTTCTTCAGCGTGGCGGGCGCGCTCAACGTCCCCCGCAGCCCGCAGGGCTATCCGCTGCTGGTCCAGGCGGGCTCCTCGGAGGACGGCAAGGTCTTCGCCGCCCGGTACGCGGAGGCGGTGTTCACCGCCCAGCAGACCCTCGCCGGCGCGCAGTCCTTCTACGCCGATCTCAAGGCCCGGACGCGGGCGGCGGGCCGCGACCCCGAGCACCTGAAGGTGCTGCCCGGGATCGTGCCGGTGCTCGGGTCGACCCAGGCCGAGGCGCTGGCCGCCGAACGGCTGCTGGAGGACCACATCGTGTACGAGCACGGCGTGGGCCGTCTGGAGAGCCTGCTCCAGCTGGCACCCGGGACCCTGGAGCTGGACGCCGGGCTGCCCGCCGACCTGCCGCCCGAGTCCGCCGTCGAGGGCGCCAAGAGCCGCTACACGCTGATCGTGGAGCTGGCCCGGCGCGAGAAGCTCACCGTCCGGCAGCTGATCGGCCGGCTCGGCGGCGGGCGCGGGCATCTCACCTTCGCCGGGACGCCCGAGCAGGTCGCCGACCAGATCGAGACCTGGTTCACCCGAGGGGCGGCCGACGGCTTCAACATCATGCCGGCCGTGCTGCCCTCCGGTCTGGACGCCTTCGTCGAGCACGTCGTACCGCTGCTGCGCGCCCGCGGTCTGCTGCGCACCGAGTACGGGCCGCGCCGGACCCTGCGGGAGCGCTACGGGCTGCCCCGCCCCGCCAACCAGTACCTGCCCTCCGCCCCCGCCCCCGCGTTCGCCTGAAGGGAATCGTCATGTCCATCGAGATCACCAAGGTCACCGCACGGATCGGCGCTCGTGTCTCCGGTGTCGACATCTCCCGGCCGCTCGCCGCCGAGGAGGTGACCGCGATCCGGGAGGCGCTCGACGCGCACAAGGCGCTCGTCTTCGACGACGTGCGCCTGGACGACGCCGGCCAGCAGGCCTTCGCCCGTCACCTCGGCGACCTGACCACCGCCCACCCCACGGTCGGCGCGGTCGACGGCGCCCCGAACGTGCTGCCGGTCGACAGCGAGCGGGGCCGCGCCAACCACTGGCACACGGACGTCACCTTCGTCCTCAATCCGCCGCAGGCCAGCACCCTGCGGTCGCTGACCGTCCCGCCGTACGGCGGCGAGACCCTGATCGCCAACGAGGCCGCCGCCTACCGCGACCTGCCGGAGCCGCTGCGCCGGCTGGCCGACACGCTGTGGGCGGAGCACACCAACGACTACGACTACGCGGTGGCGGACGAGGAGATCGACGAGGAGAAGGCCGCCCAGCGCGCCCAGTTCACCTCGATCAAGTACCGCACCGCCCACCCCGTGGTCCGGGTCCACCCGCTGACCGGGGAGCGCGGGCTGTTCATCGGCGGGTTCGCACAGCGGATCGTCGGCCTGTCGGCGGGCGAGTCCCGCAGGATCCTCGACCTGTTGCAGGCGTACGTCACCCGTCCGGAGAACGTCCTGCGCCACCGCTGGTCGGAGAACCAGCTGGTCCTCTTCGACAACCGCATCACCCAGCACTACGCCATCGACAACTACGACGGTCTGCCGCGCCGCCTGCACCGGGTGACCGTCGCCGGTGACGTACCGGTCGGCATCGAGGGCAAGGAGAGCTACTCGATCGAGGGTGACGCCTCGCACTACACCCCCGTGGCCGCGTAACCGTATATTCACCCTTCGTACAGCGAGTGTCCGGATACTGGGCGGCCCCTTCGCGTGAGCGGACGGGCCGCCCAGACTGGCGGAGTTTTTGCCCGCCTATTGCACGGGGAGAGCCGCCCTCATGCCCAGCAGCACCACCACGGAGACGCCGCCGCAGCAGCGGACGGACGGCTCCCTCTCCCACGGCCTCAAGCAGCGCCATCTGTCGATGATCGCCCTCGGCGGGGTCATCGGCGCCGGTCTGTTCGTCGGTTCCGGGGCGGGTATAGCCGCCGCCGGCCCGTCCATCGTGATCGCCTTCGCCCTCTCCGGCCTCCTGGTGATGCTGGTGATGCGGATGCTCGGCGAGATGTCGGCCGCCTACCCGTCCTCGGGATCCTTCTCCGCGCACGCCGAGCGGGCCATCGGACCGTGGGCCGGCTTCACCGCGGGCTGGTCGTTCTGGGTGCTGCTGTGCACGGCGGTCGGCCTGGAGGGCATCGGCGCCGCGAAGATCGTCCAGGGCTGGGTGCCGGGCACCCCGCAGTGGATGTGGGTGGCCCTGTTCATGGTGGTGTTCTGCGGGTCGAACCTGGCCGCCGTGAAGAACTTCGGCGAGTTCGAGTTCTGGTTCGCCGCGCTGAAGGTCGGGGCGATCAGCCTCTTCCTGATCCTGGGCGCGCTGGCCATCGCGGGCGTACTGCCCGGCACGGACTCCCCCGGCGCCTCGAACCTCTCCGACTTCATGCCGCACGGCAGCGAGGGCCTGCTCCTCGGCCTGCTCGCCTCGGTCTTCGCCTACGGCGGCCTGGAGACGGTCACCATCGCGGCGGCCGAGTCGGAGGACCCGGTGCGGGGCGTGGCGTCCGCCGTGCGCACGGCGATGTGGCGCATCGCGCTGTTCTACATCGGCTCGATGGCGGTCGTCGTCACCCTCGTCCCCTGGGACTCCCAGGATGTCGTGGAGAAGGGCCCGTACGTCGCCACGCTCGACCACCTCGACATCCCCGGCGCGGGCCAGCTGATGAACGTCGTCGTCCTGGTCGCCCTGCTGTCCGCGATGAACGCCAACATCTACGGCTCCTCGCGCATCGCCTTCTCGCTGGTCGAGCGCGGCCAGGGCCCGAAGGCGCTGGCGAGGCTCTCCGGCGGGGTGCCCCGGGTCGCGGTGCTCACCTCGTGCTTCTTCGGGTTCGTCTGCGTGCTGCTCAGCTACTGGCGCCCCGACGACGTCTTCAAGTGGCTGCTGAACATGATCGGCGCCGTCATCCTGGTCGTCTGGATCTTCATCGCCGTGTCCCAGCTGCGGCTCCGCCGCCGTATCGAGCGCGAGGCCCCCGAGAAGCTGGTCGTCCGCATGTGGGCGTTCCCGTGGCTGACCTGGGTCGCGCTGGCCGGTATGGCCGCGATCCTGGTCCTGATGGCCCGCGAGCCGGACACCCGGGTCCAGCTGTACTCGACGGGCGCGATGACCCTGGCCCTGGCGGCCGTCGGCTACGCCTGGCAGCGGGCCCGCGCCAGGCACTGACCGCGGCATCCCGGCGAGGCCCCCACGTGCGACACGTGGGGGCCTTTCTGTTGTCCGGGCACAGTTGTTGCTAGCCTGTAGTTGCAACTGAGTTGCAATAAGGTCTTCCTTCGCCGGCCCGCGCCCCGAGCGGCCCCCCGGACGCCCTGCCTCGTGATCGTCTTCTCACCCTTCACGGCGGCAGGCGGAGGAAAGAGAACCCCCGCGAGGACGTGACTCGCGGGGGTTCTCCCCACCCCCCGGCTCCACCGATCGGCCGGCACCGGCCGCAACCGGGCACCCGCGACCCCCGGCCGGGCACCCTCGTCCGGACGCCCGCACTTCGCGACCGCCCCTGTGAACTTCCCACGCCCTCCTGGGATTTCCGCCCCGTTTCCCCGTGCGCGGGGGATTGACGGTCATCCCGAGCCGTTACACGCTCTGTTGTCGAGCCGACTCGCACTGTTAACCCGCGCGACCCCACCGCCCCACCGACGGAGGTCACGGATGGACAGGCACGTGCACGACCGCCGGCGCTTCCTCGCGCTCACCGGGGCCCTCGCCGCCGCCCCGCTGCTCTCCGCCTGCGGCACCGGATTCGGCGGCGACGACCGGGACGAGGGCGGCGGTTCGGCCGCGGACGACGTCACCGGCGCCTTCGACTGGAAGCGGGAGAAGGGCGCCACCGTCAAGGCCCTGCTGAACAAGCACCCGTACACCGACGCCCTGATCGCGGACCTGAAATCGTTCACCGAGAAGACCGGCATCGAGGTGACGTACGACGTCTTCCCCGAGGACAACTACTTCGACAAGCTCACCGTCGACCTGGCCGGCGGCCGCGCCTCCTACGACGTCTTCATGCTCGGCGCCTACATGGTGTGGCAGTACGGTCCGCCGGGCTGGCTGGAGGACCTGGGCCCCTGGATGCGCAACTCCTCGGCGACCGCCGCCGAATGGGACCGGGAGGACTTCTTCCCCAACCTGCTGCGGGCCGACCAGTGGTCGCTGAAGGCGGGCGCGCCGCTGGGCCGGGGCGGGCAGTACGCGCTGCCGTGGGGCTGGGAGACCAACGTGGTCGCCTACAACACCGAGGTGTTCCGCAGGCTGGGGCTCAAGCCGGCCGAGTCCTTCGAGGAACTGCGCGAACTGGCCGGGGTGATCAAGCGGAAGGCGCCCGGCGCCGGGTTCGACGGGATGTACGGGATCGCCGTGCGCGGTTCGCGCAGCTGGGCCACCATCCACCCGGGGTTCATGACGATGTACGCCCGCAACGGGCTGCGCGACTTCACGGTCGAGGGCGGGAAGCTCACCCCCGCGATGAACTCCCCGGAGGCGGTCGCGTTCACCGAGGACTGGGCGGACATGGTCCGGCGGGGCGGCCCGCCGTCCTGGACCTCGTACACCTGGTACCAGTGCTCCGGCGATCTCGGCGCGCGCAAGGCCGGAATGCTGTTCGACGCCGACACCGCCGCCTATTTCCAGGCGGTGAAGGGGGCGAGCCCCGCCTCCGGGAAGATCGCCTTCCACCCGGGGCCGAAGGGGCCGGACGGCTCGCTCGCCACCAACATGTGGATCTGGTCGCTCGGCATGAACGCCCGGAGCAAGCGCAAGAGCGCCGCCTGGCTGTTCCTCCAGTGGGCCACGGGCAAGGAGCATCTGCGCCGGGCCGCCCTCGACGGCGACCACATCGACCCGGTGCGCAGGTCGATCGGCCGGGACGGCGCCTACCGGGACAAGATGCGGCACCTGCCCGGGTTCATCGAGACCTTCGAGACGGTCGTGGACCAGACGAAGATCCAGTTCACCCCGCAGGCCCAGTTCTTCGACGCCACCACCAGCTGGGCGGCGGCGCTCCAGGAGGTCTACGGCGGGAAGAGCGCGAAGTCCGTGCTGGACGGGCTGGCGGACGACCTGTCGTCGAAGGTCGGCTGATGCGGGCGCGCCCGGCGCTGCGGCCGTACCTGCTGATCCTGCCGGCACTGCTGCTGACCTGCGGGATCCTCTACCCGTTCGGACTCGGCCTGTACTACACGCTGTTCGACTTCTCGGCGGCCAAGCCGCGGCCGGACCTGGTCCGGCTGCACAACTACGAGACGGTCCTCACCCAGGACGCCTTCTGGCACTCGGCCTGGGTGACCGTGCTGTACGCGGTCGGCGCGGCCGGCGTGGAGACCGTGCTCGGGGTCGCCGTGGCCCTGCTGCTGCACCGTTCGTCCCTGGCGGGCCGGGTGCTGGAGAAGATCCTGATCCTGCCGCTGATGATCGCCCCCGTGATCGCGGCGATCATGTGGAAGCTGATGCTCCAGCCGTCGGTGGGCGTGATCAACCACCTGCTGGAGCCGTTCGGGCTCGGCGGGGTGCAGTGGACGGACACCCCGGCGGGCGCGCTGCTGTCGTCGATCGCCGTGGACGTGTGGGTGTACACCCCGTTCGTGGCGATCCTCGCCCTCGCCGGACTGCGGTCGCTGCCCCTCTCCCCGTTCGAGGCGGCGCAGGTGGACGGCGCCGGCCCGTGGTACACCTTCCGGCGGCTGACCCTGCCCATGCTGTGGCCCTACGTGATGGTCGCGGTGATCTTCCGGTTCATGGACTCGCTGAAGGTCTTCGACATCATCTACGCGCTGACCGAGGGCGGGCCCGGCGACTCCACCGTGGTGCTCCAGATCCGCGCGTATCTGGAGGCGATCCGGTTCCAGCGGTACTCCTTCGGGATCAGCTACACGATCGTGCTGTGGGCCGTGGTGTACCTGGCGGCGATGGTGCTGGTCCGGCATCTGGGGCGGATCCAGCGGAAGGCGGCGGAGGTGTCCGCGTGAGGAAGCGGCTGTGGGGGTGGCTGGCGGACGCCGCCCTGCTCCTGTACTTCGTCTTCGCCCTGTTCCCGGTCGCCTGGATGCTGATCCTGTCCCTGAAACCGGCCGACCAGCTCTTCAGCACCTACTTCTCGTTCACCCCGACCCTGGACGCCTACCGCACGGTGCTCGGCGACGACGAGGGCATCCCCTTCGTCCGCTTCTTCGTCAACAGCCTGGTGGTGTCGCTGGGCGCGGTCGCGCTGTCGCTGGTGGTCGGCCTGCCGGCCGCCTACGCCTCGGCACGCTGGCGGTTCAAGGGCTCGGAGCACCTGATGTTCACGCTGCTGTCGTTCCGGTTCGCACCCGAACTCACCGTGATCATCCCCCTGTTCGTGCTGTACCAGAAGCTGGGCCTGTTCGACACGTACGCCGGCATGGTGTGGGTGCTGCAACTGGTCACCCTGCCGCTGGTGGTGTGGATCATGCGGTCGTACTTCGCCGACCTGACCCCGGAGCTGGAACAGGCGGCCCTGCTCGACGGGTACACGCGCAGACAGGCGTTCTTCAAGGTGGCCCTGCCGCTGGTCAGGCCGGGCATCGCGGCCGTCTCGCTGCTGGCGTTCATCTTCGCCTGGAACAACTTCGTCTTCCCTCTGATCCTCACCTCCCACGAGGCCCAGACGGTGACCGTGGGCGCCCTGTCCTTCCTCGGCGGCGACCGGCCCAAGTACCACCTCACGGCCGCCGCGGCGCTGATCTCCGTCGTCCCGCCGCTCCTGCTCGCGCTGACCATCCAGCGGTATCTGGTGCGCGGGCTGTCGTTCGGGGCGGTGAAGTCGTGAGCATCGCGCTGCGGGGCGTCGTCAAGTCGTACGGCCGGACGACCGCCCTGGACGGACTCGACCTCGACGTCCGCGACGGGGAGTTCTTCTGTCTGCTCGGACCGTCGGGGGCCGGCAAGACGACCACGCTGAAGGCGGTCGCGGGGCTGGAGCGGCCCGAGGCCGGCACGATCGAGATCGACGGCCGGGACATGCGGGACGTGGAGCCCTACGACCGGGGCGTGGCCATGTGCTTCGAGAGCTACGCCCTGTATCCGCACCGGTCGGTGTACGACAACCTGGTCTCCCCGCTGCGCTCCCCGCGCCACCGGCTGCCCCCCGCCGAGGCCAGGGACCGGGTCGACACCGTCGCCGGACTCCTCGGGATCGGCGATCTGCTGGACCGGATGCCGGGCCGGCTGTCCAACGGGCAGCGGCAGCGGGTCGCGCTCGGCCGGGTGCTGGTCCGCCCGGCCCGCGCCTTCCTGCTGGACGAGCCGCTGTCCCATCTGGACGCCAAGCTGCGCCAGCAGATGCGGGCCGAGCTGAAGGCGATCGGGGACGTCCGGCGCACGACCACCCTGTACGTCACCCACGACTCCGTGGAGGCGCTGGCGCTCGGCGACCGGATCGGGGTGATCCGGGACGGGCGGATCGTGCAGACCGGCACCCGCGAGGACATCTGGTACCGGCCGTACGACACCGAGGTCGCGCGGGCCTTCGGGCGGCCCCGGATCAATCTGCTGCCGGGCACGGTGACCGAGGCCGGGCGCTTCAGGTCCGCGGACGGGGCGTTCGAGCTGCCGCTGCCCGTGCGGGCCGCCCCCGGCACCGAGGTGCTGGCCGGCGTACGGCCCCGGGACGTGTCGCTGACCGGCGACGGGCACCGGCTCCCCGGCACCGTGTACGTCACCGAGGTGCTGGGCCGGTCCGTGGAGGTGACCGTGCGGATCGGCGCGCAGGCCCTGTCGCTCGTCGCCGACCGCGCCGAGGTGGCCGGGCTGCGGCCCGACGACCCGGTCCGCCCGGCCGTCCGGCCCGAGAACCTGCTGCTGTTCGAGGCCGACCGGCCCCACGGCCCGGGACGACGGATAGGGCGGCGATGAGCGGCACCGGCGCACAGCAGGGGCCCGCGGCCCGGCAGGCCGCCATGACCGAACTCGTCCTCGCCCAGGGCTCGGCGACCGCGGCGGAGCTGGCCGAACGGTTCGGGGTGAGCCTGATGACCATCCACCGGGACCTGGACGAACTCGAACGGCAGGGCATCGTACGGAAGTTCCGGGGCGGGGTGACCGCGCAGCCGTCCGGGGTGTTCGAGTCGAACGTGCAGTACCGGCTGAAGACCATGCGTCCGCAGAAGGCCGCGCTCGCCGAGCGGGCGCTGAGGTCGATCGAGCCCGGCATGGCGGTCCTGCTGGACGACTCCACCTCCACGCTGGCGATAGCGCGCAGGCTGCGGCTCGGCGAGATCACCCCGCTCACCGTCGTCACCAACTTCCTGGAGGCGATCAACCTGCTCGCCGATCAGCGGGGCATCCATCTGATGGCGCTCGGCGGCGACTACGACCCGCTGCACTCCTCCTTCCTCGGGGTGTCCTGTGTGGAGGCCGTCGGACAGCTCCGCGTCGACGTGGGCTTCGTGTCCACCTCGGGCGTGCACGGCGGCTACGCCTACCACCAGGAGCAGCACATCGTCTCCGTGAAGCGGGCGATGCTCGGCAGCGCCGCGCGCAGCGTGCTGCTCGCCGACCACACCAAGCTGGGCCGGGTCGCCCTGCACCGGGTGGCCCCGCTGTCCCGCTTCGACCTGGTGCTGGTGGACGACGGAGCCTCTCCCCGGGCACTGCGCGACCTGGACGAGCACAAGGTGCGCTACGAGGTGTGCGCCACCGATCCGAGGGAGGGCGATGACCGCGCTGGAACTGCGTGAGCTGCGCAAGACCTACCGGTCGCGGGGCCGGCCGGCGGTGGAGGCGGTGCGCGGCCTTGACCTGAGTCTGGCGTCCGGCGAGCTGCTGGGGCTGCTGGGCCCGTCGGGCTGCGGGAAGTCCACCACCCTGCGGATGATCGCGGGCCTGGAGCCGGTGACCGGCGGGGACATCCTGGTGGGCGGTGCCTCGGTGGTGGACCGGCCGGCGCGGCTGCGGAACATCGGGGTCGCCTTCGAGAACTACGCGCTGTATCCGCCGCTGACGGTCGCGGAGAACCTGGCGTTCGGGCTGCGGGCCCGCCGCCGCGACCGCCGGGGGGACGTCTCCCGCAAGGTCGCCGAGATCGCCGAGCGGGTGGGTCTCACCGATGTGCTGGGCGCCCGCCCGGCCGGTCTGTCCAGCGGGCAGAAGCAGCGGGTCTCGCTGGCCCGCGCCCTGATCCGGGAGCCGGACGTCCTCCTGCTCGACGAACCCCTGTCCCATCTGGACGCGGCCCAGCGCGACTCCACCCGCCGGGAACTCAAGCGCATCCAGCGGGACGCCGGCCACACCACGATCCTCGTCACGCACGACCAGGAGGAGGCCCTGTCCCTCGCCGACCGGATCGCCGTGATGCGGGACGGCGCGATCCAGCAGCTCGGCACCCCGTACGAGATCTACGACCACCCCGCCACCGCCTTCGTGGCCGACTTCGTCGGCGAGCCCGCGATCAACCTGCTGCCGGGCGTGGCCGGTGCCGACGGCCGGGCCCGGCTGTCCGCCGGGGTGCGGATCCCGCTGCCCGTGCCGGTGCCGGAGGGCCGGCCGGTGGTGGTCGGCATCCGCCCCGAGGATCTGAGCCTCACCGGCGCCGGCGGCATTCCCGCGCGGGTCGTCGCCCACGAGCCCCTGCTGGAGTCCGGCATCGCCACCCTCGCCCTCGACGGGGTGGAGCGGCATCTGGTGGTCCTCACCGGGCCGGAGGTGCGGCTCGCCCACGACGACCGGGTCGAGGTGACGGCCGGGCTCACCCATGTCTTCGACGCCGAGACGGGAGACTCCCTGCGACGGCCTCCCGTGATGTCCGGGTGACCGTCCGGCCCGAGGGCCGGGGAGGGCGGGCACGGGCGCCGGGGGCACGGGGGCCGATGTGCCGGGTCCGGCCGCCGCGGGGGGTGACGGGCGGAGCCGGCGGCGGCACGCGAACGGGCCCGGCGCTCCGCCGGGCCCTTCGGGACGGGTTACAGGTTGCTGAAGTCGGGGCCCTTGGTACGGGACCGCTTGATCTCGTAGAAGCCCGGCACCGAGGCCACGGCGACGGTGCCGTCCCAGAGGCGGGCCGCCTCCTCGCCCTGCGGGGCGGGGGTGACGACCGGGCCGAAGAAGGCGATCTGCTCGCCGTCGGGGCCGGGCACGGCGATGACCGGCGTGCCGACGTCCTGGCCGACCTTCTCGATGCCCTCCTTGTGGGAGGCGCGCAGTTCGGCGTCGAACTCGAAGTCCTGCTGCTCGGCGTAGTCGATCAGGTCGGCGGGCAGGCCGACGTCGGCGAGCGCGCCGGCGATGGCCTCCACGGTCGCGCCCTCGCCGTTGTTGTGGATGCGGGTGCCGAGCGCGGTGTAGAGCGGGCCGAGGACGTCGTCGCCGTGCTTCTGCCAGGCCGCGGTGACCACCCGGACCGGCTGCCAGGCCTTGGTGGCCAGCAGCTCGCGGTACTCGTCGGGCAGTTCGTCCAGCTTGTCCTCGTTGAGGACGGCGAGGCTCATGATGTGCCAGCGGACCTCGATGTCGCGGAGCTTCTCCACCTCCAGCACCCATCGGGAGGTCATCCAGGCCCAGGGGCACAGCGGGTCGAACCAGAAGTCGACGGGGGTCTTGCCGGACGAGGCGGCGGTCTCGGACATGGGGCTCCTCAGCAGAACGTCATTTTGAGCGTCAACGGGGGCGGCGCCACCCGCATTCCCTGCTGTCCGCCGTCAGGAGCACATGGCAGGATCGGTCCTGTTCAGCCACCATCCACGCGATCACGAGGGAGTGCCGTCCGTGCCCGGTGAGAATCTGTCCCGCGACGAGGCCCGGGAGCGGGCCGCCCTGCTGTCCGTCGACGGGTACGACGTGTCCCTGGACCTGCGGTCCGCCGTCGGCGACGGCAACGGCGAGCCGCGCACGTTCCGCTCGGTGACCACCATCCGCTTCCGCTGCAACGAGCCGGGGGCGTCCAGCTTCGCCGATCTGATCGCCCCGGGCGTCACGTCGGTCTCGCTCAACGGCCGGGACCTGGACCCGGGGGAGGTCTTCGACGGCTCCCGGATCGCGCTGGAGGACCTGGCCGCGGAGAACGAGCTGGTGGTGGACGCGCAGTGCGCCTACTCGCGCACCGGCGAGGGCATGCACCGCTTCGTCGACCCGGAGGACGGCGAGGTCTACCTGTACACGCAGTACGAGCCGGCGGACGCCCGGCGGGTGTTCGCGAACTTCGAGCAGCCGGACCTGAAGGCGCCGTACCGCTTCGAGGTGCGGGCGCCCGAGGGGTGGACGGTGTGGAGCAACGGCGCCGGTGAACTCGCCGACGGTGTGTGGCGGTTCGCGGAGACCAAGCCGATCTCCACGTACATCACCTGCGTGGTCGCGGGCCCGTACCACTACGTGACCGACTCCTACACCCGCGTCTTCGAGGACGGCACCCGGCTGGAGATCCCGCTCGGCGCGATGTGCCGCAAGGGGCTCGCCCCGCACTTCGACGCGGACGACGTGTTCCTGGTGACCAAGCAGGGGCTGGACTTCTTCCACGACCACTTCGACTACCCGTACCCGTTCGGGAAGTACGACCAGGCGTTCGTGCCGGAGTACAACCTGGGCGCGATGGAGAACCCGGGCCTGGTGACGTTCCGGGAGGAGTACATCTTCCGCGGGAAGGTGACGCAGGCGTCGTACGAGGCGCGGGCGAACGTCATCCTGCACGAGATGGCGCACATGTGGTTCGGCGACCTGGTCACCATGGTGTGGTGGGACGACCTGTGGCTGAAGGAGTCCTTCGCGGACTTCATGGGCACGTTCGCGAACGTGGGCGCGACCCGCTTCGAGAACGCCTGGATCACCTTCGCCAACCGCCGCAAGGCCTGGGCGTACCGCGCGGACCAGCTGCCCTCCACCCATCCGATCACCGCCGACATCCGCGACCTCCAGGACGCCAAGCTCAACTTCGACGGCATCACCTACGCCAAGGGCGCCTCCGTGCTGAAGCAGCTGGTGGCGTACGTCGGCGAGGAGGCCTTCCTGGAGGGCGCCCGCCGCTACTTCAAGCGGAACGCCTACGGCAACACCCGCCTGGGCGACCTGCTGTCGGTGCTGGCGGAGACCAGCGGCCGGGACATGAGCGCGTGGGCCCGTTCCTGGCTCCAGACGGCCGGCGTGAACGCGCTGACCCCGCAGGTGCTGCTGGACACCGAGGGCGGCCGGATCGCCGAGCTCGCGGTGGTCCAGGAGGCCGCCGAATCGCATCCGGAGCTGCGCCCGCACCGGATCGCGGTGGGCCTGTACCGCCGGACGCCCGAGGGCACGGTGGAGCGGTACGCGCGCGTGGAGACGGACGTGGTCGGCCCGCGGACGGTCGTGGCGGAGCTGGCGGGCGCCCAGGCGCCGGATCTGGTGCTGGTCAACGACGACGACCTGACGTACTGCAAGACGCGCTTCGACGAGACCTCCCTGGCCACGCTCCGGCGCGGCCTCGGCGACATCACCGACCCCCTGGCGCGGGCCCTGTGCTGGTCGGCGCTGTGGAACATGACGCGGGACGCGCTGCTGCCGGCCGGGGAGTTCATCGGCCTGGTGCTGAAGTTCGGCGGCCGGGAGTCGGACATCGGCGTGCTGCAGATGCTGCACGCGTGGGCGGAGGCGGCGGCGGTCCACTACACGGCGCCCGAGCGGCGCGAGGAGGCCGGCCGGGCGCTGGCCCAGGGCACGTCGCTCCAGATGTACGACGCCGAGCCGGGCAGCGAGCACCAGCTGGCCTGGGCGCGCGCCTTCGCGCGCGCGGCCGACGTGCCGGCCGCGTTCGAGCTGCTGACCTCGCTGCTGGACGGCACCGTGACGCTGCCGGGCCTGGAGGTCGACCAGGAGCTGCGCTGGGCGTTCCTGGAGTCGCTCGCCGTGCACGACGTGGTCGGCGAGAAGGAGCTGGCCGCCGAACTCGCCCGGGACGACACCGCCTCCGGCAAGCGCCACCAGGTGCGCTGCCTGGCCGCACGCCCGTCGGCGGCGGTCAAGGCGCAGGCCTGGGCGCAGGTGGTGGAGTCCGACGCGTTGTCGAACGCGCTGGTGGAGGCGACGATCGCGGGCTTCGCCCAGCCCTCGCAGCGGGAGCTGACCGCGCCGTACGCGCCGAAGTACTTCGCGGCGATCGAGCGGCTGTGGGGCGAGCGGTCGATCCAGATCGGGATGGACGTGGTGCGCGGGCTGTTCCCGTCGCTTCAGGACTCGCCGGAGACACTCCGGGCCACGGACGCCTGGCTGGAGGCGCACCGGGACGCGGCGCCGGCGCTGCGCCGGCTGGTGCTGGAGGCGCGCGACGACCTGGCGCGGGCGCTGACCGCACAGGCGTGCGATGCGGCGGCGTCCGATCACTGATCCTTTGGCCTGAGCTTGCCCGGTCGGTGACCGTTACGAAATTCGGGCAAACATAGCCGTAACCCCTGGTCCGCACCCGATCGGACCAGGGGTTTTCCCTTCCTACTCGGCACCCGAACACCTGACCTTTAGTCCCGCCTTGTCCGCATTTTTCGACGGCCGTGTAACAGCGGTTAAAGGCGGGACCGGGCGTGGGAATCCCGACGTCATGACCCACAACACCCCGCTCTCCCCCCGCCCCCTCCGCCATCTGTCCGACGCCCACCGCCGCGTCCTGACGGCCGCTCAGCTCCGCGCCCACGGTGTGAGCGCGGCCGAACTGGCCGAGCAGTGCCGCCTCGACGGCCCCTGGCAGGAGCTGCTCCCGCACGTGATCCTGCTGCACCCCGGCCCGCCCACCGGCGAGGAACGGCTGCACGGGGCGCTGCTGTACGCGGCCCGCACGACGGAGCCGGGCGTCCCGGTCCAGCCGACGGCCGGCGGCCCGCACCGGCCGGTGTACGCGGAGGCGGTGCTCACCGGCCTGGCGGCGCTGACCCTGCACGGCTTCTCGACCACCCCGCCGCTGCCCGCGCTGGACCGGGTCGACGTCCTGGTCCCGCGGCAGCGCCGGCTGCGTTCCACGGGCTACGCCCGCGTCCTGCGCACCCCCGCCCTGCCCGCCGCGCAGGCGGTGGCGGGCCTGCCGGTGGCGCCGGTGCCCCGGGCGCTGGCCGACGCGGTGGCGGAGCTGCGGGACGCCGTGGCGGTGCGCCGGCTGCTGACGGAGGCGGTGCGCGGAGGGCACTGCGAACCGGCGGCCGTGGTGCGGGAGCTGACGCAGGCGAAGCTGCTGAGCCGGCCGCACGTGGTGGACGCGGTGGACGCGCTGATCGCCGAGGGCCGCTCGATCGCCGAGGACCGTCTGTACCGGATGGTCCGCGAGTACGGCCTGCCCGCCCCCGTCTGGAACGTCGACCTGCGGCTGCCCGGCGGACCGCACCTGGGCGGCGTGGACGCCTACTGGCCGGACCAGGCGGTCGCCGTGGAACTCGACACCCGCGCCCCCCGCCACGACGACCGGCAGGACGACGACGCGCTGTGGTCGGAGTACGCCCGCAAGCGCGAGCACCTGGAGCGCCTCGGCATCACGGTCGTGTACCTCACGCCGAGGAAGCTCCGCACCTCCATGGAGCAGCAGGCGGCGGTGGTGCGGACGGCGCTGATGGCGTCCGGTGACCGCGATCCGGCCGCGTACGTCGTGGTGCTGCCCCGGTAGTGACCGGGCCGGGACGACGACAGGGGGCCGTGGGGGGCTCTCGGGAGGGGGAGCGGAGGGGCCACCGGTGCCGGACACCGGTGGCCCTTACTCGTGCCTGCCACCGTCCGGGGCGCCTTTCCTGTTTTCCTGCGCCGTCCGGGTGGCCGGTCACCGCAACGGACCAGCGGGGCGGGCGACGCCGCACGGACCACGGTAAGAGGAGACCCATGAGACAGTCCCGAATAACGGCGGTCGCGTGCTCGCTGCTCCTGTCGGCCGCGTGCGCGCTCGCCGACCCCGCGACGGCACAGGTCGCGGACCGGACCGCCGCCGTCGGCTACGTGGCCCTCGGCGACTCCTACTCCTCCGGTGTCGGCGCCGGCGACTATCTGGCCTCCGGCAAGGAGTGCAAGCGCAGCAGCCGCGCGTACCCCGTGCTGTGGGCCGAGGCGCACGCGCCGGCGTCCTTCAGCTTCGCCGCGTGCAACGGCGCCGGCGTGCACGACGTCCTGACCGAGCAGCTCGGTCACCTCAGCGCCCGCACCGGCCTGGTCACCCTCACCGTGGGCGGCCACGACTCGGGCTTCGCCGCCGTCCTGGCCACCTGCGCCCTGGGCGGCGCCGAGCGGTGCCTGTCCGCCGTCTCCCGGTCGCGCGTCACCATGGACGGCTCCCTCGCGGGTGATCTGGACCGCCTCTACACGGCCATCCGGAACCGGGCGCCCGCCGCCCACGTCGTCGTGCTCGGCTATCCGCACCTCTACCACCTCAGGGGCGGCTGTGCGCTGGGGCTTCCGGACGGCGAGCGGGCCACCCTCAACGACGCGGTGGACCACCTCAACACGGTGATCGCCCGGCGCGCCGCCGCCCACGGGTTCACTTTCGCCGATGTGACGGCGGCCTTCGCCGGCCATGAGATCTGCTCGGCCCACCCGTGGCTGCGCAGCGTCGACCCGTTCGCGTTCACCGAGTCGTACCATCCGACGGCACCGGGCCAGTCGCTCGGCTACCTGCCGGCCCTCGCCCGGGCGTCCTGACCCCCCGCCGCCGCTACCGCGTCTCCGGCAGCGTCGGCAGGCGCGAGGACCTCGTGTGGACGCCGTCGAGCAGCGTGGCGTACGCCGCGATCATGCGGGTCCGGCTGAAGCGCTCACGGCTCGCCGCCAGCGCCGGGGCGGCGGCGGCGCGGCCGGCGACGGCCGCCGTCCAGGCCCGGGCGATGGCCTCCGGGTCCTGCGGGGTCACGAAGCCGTGCCCCCGGACGATCTCCGCGCTGTCGCCCACGTCGGTGGTCACCGGGACGGCGCCGCACATCATGCCCTCGATCAGGCACAGCGGCGCCGCCTCGCCGGAGGCGGAGGTCAGCGCGACGACGTCGGCACCGGCGTACACGGTCTCCATGTCACGGCGTACGCCGAGCAGGCCGATCCGCTCGGCGAGGTGCCGGTCGGCGCCGAAGGCGAACTCGATGTCGGCCCACAGCGCCGGGTTCGTGCCGGTCATGCCCGCGCCGCACATCAGGACCCGCCCCTCGGGCTCGCGGGCGAGCCAGACCCGGGCGGCCCGCAGGAGGAGCGGGACGTTCTTCATCGTGGCGTAGCGGGCCGCGAAGACGATCACGGGTGCCGAGGCCGGGATGCCCAGCGAGGCCCGGAACGCCGTCCGGGCCGCCGCGTCCGGGCGGAAGCGGAGCAGGTCCACCCCGTTGGGGATGACGTGCAGCACCTCGCGCGGGATGCCCGCGGCCTCGTAGGCGGCCCGGGTGGACTCGGCGCAGCAGACGCAGGCCGCCACGGTGCCGTCGGCGACGGCGGCCTTCAGCTCGTCCAGGGCGGGGCCCTGGTTCTCGGGGTCGGAGCGGTGCAGGGCGACCACGACCGGGCGGCGGGGCAGCCCGGTCTGGTTGAGCAGGGCCAGCGGCTGTTCCTTCAGCGACAGGATCACATCCGCCGCGGCCATGGACCGAGCGGTCTCGGCCAGCTCGGGTCCGGTGAAAACGTTCGCCGCCACCGTGCCGTCCACCAGGCCCGCGGTGCGCCCCAGGGAGGTGACGCCGACCCCGCCCGCGGTCAGCGCCCGGTAGCAGGCGTCGTCCTCCATGCGCTGCCGGGTGGCCTCGCGGTGGACCTCGCCGTGGATGCTGAGTACCTGGTGGGACTGGCCGCCCTCGGCCAGTCCCAGAACGACGTCGGAGTGCACGATCCGGGCCCCTCCGGAGAAGAAGCCCTCGTAGACCGAGAGCACACGCAGTTCGTGCCTTGCGCGCACACGACCACCCGCCTTGCATAAATGATCGAAAAGATCGAGCCATCCCCGTTCACAGCGGGTTAGCCGATATGAGGCGGTACGGAGATGACGTACGCGTTAACGCGGAACTACGCGCATGAAACGTTGGCTAACAGAATTCCTTCTCGATCACGGCCGACGTGCCGCCGGTCCAGTCCCCGTTGAAATTGAGGGCGAGGGAATGGCGGCCGTCCGCCGTCGTGACGGCCGAAGACGCCGAGCCGTGGATGCCGCCGTCATGGCCCCAGACATGAACGCCGCAGGTCAGCGTGGTCTCGATGAGGCCGAGGCCGTAGCGGGTGTTCGGGGCTCCGTCGATCTCCCGCGTGGTCTTCATTTCCTTCAGCTGGCGCGGCGGAAGCAGCTTTCCGCGCAGCAGGGCACTGTAGAAGCGGTCCAGATCCGCGGAATTCGAGATCATTTCTCCGGCCGCGGAGGCGATGGACGGATTGAGGGTCGTGACGTCGTACGTGGGTCCGGTCTCCGGTCCGGTGAGTTTCGAGTAGGCGCGGCTGCTGGGCCGTGGCACGGTGACCTTCGTGCCGGGCAGGGAGGTGGCCGTCAGGTGCAGGGGGTCGATGATGCGGCGCCGGATCTCCGTGGCGTAGGGGCGGCCGGTCACCTTCTCGATCACCATGCCGGCGACGACGTAGTTGGTGTTGGAGTAGTTCCAGGACGTGCCCGGCGCGAAGTCCGGCTCGTGCCGCATCGCGATCTCCACCAGTTCGGCCGGGGTGCGGGTGTCGTAGCGGTGCCGGAAGAAGCCGTCCGCGAGGAAGTAGGTGCGGGCGAAGTCGTCGTCCGCCGTGTAGTTGAAGATGCCGCTGGTGTGGTCGAGGAGCCGGCGGACGGTGATCCGGCGGCCGTCGTGTCCGTGGCCGCGCACCACCCCGGGCAGCCATGTGTCGACCGTGTCGTCCAGGGAGAGCCGGCCCTCCGCCTCCAGCTGGAGCAGGACCGTGGAGACGAAGGTCTTGGTGATGCTGCCGACGCGGTAGCGGTCGGCGGTGGAGCGGGGCTCGCCGGTGCGCAGGTTCCCGACGCCGGCCGTCGTGGACCAGGTGCCGTGGGTGTCCTTCGCGGTGGCGGTCACGCCGGGCACGCCGGCCTCGACCGCCGCCTCGATCGCCTTGCGGGTGGCCGCGTGGCCGCCCTCGGAGCGGGGTCCGGGGGCGGCCACGGCCGGGGCCGCGAGGGCGGCGGCGAGCAGCAGGGTGGTGGTGCCGATCAGCGTCATGCGGACGCGCATGTCTTCCCCCAACGTGTGGTGCGGGCTCGGTCGGGGGGAGGGACCTGGGGCGATGCGCGAAGGTTGCTGCGGTGTGGGCTGGTTGAGTGAGTTTCAGCCCTTCTTGAGCACCAGCTCCGTGTTCCGGTCGGCCGTGGTCCCGGCGAGGGTCCTGCCCGCGCCGGGGGCGTTGTAGGACAGCTCGCGGTAGAGGGCGGCGAGGCCGGTCTGGGAGAGGTCGGCGTAGTCGGTGCGGTGCGGGGCGGCCGACTCGATCAGCGTGGTGAACAGGGAGATCGTGCCGTCCTTGTTGTCGACCAGCTCGATGACCCGGGCGAGCTGGGGGTAGTCGACGTGCGAGGCGGTGGAGATCTCCCAGAAGGAGCGCCCGCCGGAGGCCTTGTGCGGGGTGATGACGTTCTTGTGGATGTGCCCGTTCACCCAGGCCAGGACGTTGGCGTGGGAGGAGAGGACGGAGATCACCTCGGCTCCGCCGTGCCGCTTCTCCGTGGGACGGGCCGGGTCGGGGCGGGTGTTGGTCATGGTCTTGCTGGTGTGGTGGCTGAAGACGACGGCGTAGGAGTCCTTGTTGTCCTTCAGCGTCCGCTCCAGCCACTTCAGCTGGGCGGTGCCGATGGAGCCCTCGTAGTGGCCGCCGGCGTCGGTGGTGTCGAGGCTGATGCCGATGACGTCGTCGGAGACGCGGAAGGCGTAGTACTGGGTGCCCGCGTCCAGGTTCGCCGAGGAGTAGCCGTGGCCGGCCGGGCCGAGGCCCTGGTGGGCCGGGTCCAGATGGGCCTTGAGGTAGTCGGCCTGGGTGTACGGGGCCCGCTTCTCGTCCGCGGTGACCGAGCGCGTCGAGCGGGCGTGGGCCTTGAGGAAGTCGCGGTAGCCGGTGCCCTTGGGGTCCTTGGCGTTCTTGATGGTGTCCTGGAGCTTCTTGGCGTCGGCCGCGGAGACGCTCATCAGCTTCTTGCCGCCGATGGCCGCCTCGGCGAGGTAGCGGTCGCCGTGGGAGCCGTAGCAGCCGAGCGGCAGGGTGTCGTGGTTGCCGACGGTGGAGTACCAGGGCAGGTTGAGGCCGGGGCTGCGCACCTCGCGGATCGCGGCGGCCAGGAAGCCCGGGAGATGCGGGAAGCCGAGCGCCTTGTCGTTGTCGCGGGCGCCGGAGCCGGGCTGCCAGTACAGCTTCAGACCGCTGTTCTGCACGCCCTCGTAGTGCCGGGGGTCCCCGGTGTTGGGGGTGATCCGGCCGCCGCTCATCACCTTCATGAACCACTCCAGCTCGGAGTGGGCGTTGTTGTCGGTGTTGTCGCCGGTGGTCATCACGAAGTGCAGGGGGGCGCCGGTGACGGGGGCGCCGCGCAGCGCGTTGACCCGCTCCACGAGGGAGACGGCCCCGGGGACGGTGAGCGCCTCGTGCGGGCGCCAGGCGTGCACGTCGTGGGAGCGCAGGTACTCCAGGCGCAGCGGGTGCTGGACGTCCATCAGGTGCAGGTCGGTGAACTGCACGAACGCCGCGAGGGCGGTACGGCGGGCCGCCCGGCCGGACTTGGGCGCGGCCAGCTCGGCGCGTACGACCCGCGCCCAGCCGGGCCCGTCGCCGAGGCGGCGGTAGCCGGAGCTGTTGCGGGGGGCGGCGACGGAGGCGACGGTGGTGCCCTTGGTGTAGGGGGCGAGCGGGGTGCCCGCGGTGGCCCGCCGGGAGTGGGCGACCGGCGCCTGGGCCGGTTCCCGGGCGGCGGAGCCGGTGGCGGCCTGGCTGTCGGTGGGGCGCAGGGCGTAGCCGACGCCCGCGGAGAGCGAGACCGCTCCGGCGGCGGCGAGGACGGTACGGCGGTTGACCCCCAGAGCGGAGGTGGCGACAGAGCGTGTGCGCGACATGGCGCGATCTCCCCGAGTGCGAACGCGTCGGCAGTGGTCGCGGGCCGTCGCGGACGCGAACGTCCCGCTCACTGTGGATCGTTGGCATCGGGAGTGACCTGCGCGTGAACGCGGCGGCAACGCGCAGCGCCGATCACCGTACGTGGATCACGGGGTACCGGACGCGGTCACGCAGTGGATCGCGGGCGGCCGGGGGCCGGTCACTCCTCGTTCATCCGGCGGGGTAGGGGACGGTCCTCCAGCCGTCCGTGGGGCGGGCGCTCACGCCACAGCCGCAGGGCCACGTCGACCAGCCGGACGCGGGTGAGCCCGGGTACGGCGGCCAGCTCCTGCCAGGCGGCGAAGTCGGTGGATCCGCCCACCTCGTACCGGAGTTCGCCGCCCACCACCTCGCCCTCGTACAGGATGCGCAGCCCGTGGTGGTCGGTGCGGCGCGGCGGGCGCCCGCCGGAAAGGACGTGCCGGGTCGAGTCGACGCCGAGGAGACCGGTCACCTCGATGCGGTAGCCGGTCTCCTCGGTGACCTCGCGGCGGACGGTGTCGTACGGGTCCTCGCCGTGCTCCATGCCGCCGCCGGGCAGCACCCACTCGGGCGTGCCGTCGGGGGCGGGTGAGCGGGCGAGCAGGATCCGTCCGTCCCGGACGCACACGGCGTAGGCCGCCACCCTCAACTTCTCTCGCATTCCCCGACGTTAGCGGCCGGGGCCGGCCGGCGCGTACTCCGGCGGTGACCAGCGCAGGGGCAGTGCGTCCGGGGTCCACCGGGCCTCGGCGAGGGTGAAGCGGACGGTCCGCTCGCCGTCGGCCGGGAACTCGGTGCGGGCCTCGCCGGTGAGCTGGAGGGTGGTGCCCGTGTCCCAGTCGAGGAGGAGCAGGCCGGCGCGGGAGTCGGCGCGCAGGTTGCCGAGGCTGAGGAACATGGCGTTGCCGGAGTAGTCGGGCCAGGTCAGTTCGCGCGGTGAGACGACGCGGACGAAGCCCGGGGCGCCGCCGCGGTGGCTGACGTCGGCTCCGCCCGGGTGCACGGTGGCGAGGAAGAAGGTGTCGGCCGAGCGGATCAGCTCCGTCGCCGGCGGATCGAGTTCGGTCAGCCGGCGGGGGCTGCCCGGGGTGCGGCCGGCGACCGTCTCGTACGCCGCCCGGCGCTGGATGTACTTCGGGCAGTTGGAGAACACCTGGTCCGCCTCGACCGCGAAGCCCCGCGCGGTGGGCGCGAGCCGGCCGTTGAGACGCATGCGGCGGCGGGTGCGGGGGTCGAGGGCGAGGGTGCCCACGGGGCTGCCGGGGGTCCGCAGGGCCCGCCCGAGGGGGTCCGGACCGTCGTCCGCTCCCGGGTCGGCCGTGGCCGGGCGCGCGTCGGCCGTGGCCGGGCGCGCGTCGGCCGTGGTCGGGCGCGCGTCGGCCGTGGCCGGGCGCGCGTCGGCCGTGGCCGGGCGCGCGGATCCGAGTGCCCCTTCGGACCGGCCGTCCCGCCGCCCGCCGGGCGCCCCTTCGCCGCCGGTGACGACGGACATCCGCCGGGGCCCCGTCGCCCGGACGAAGCCCGGGGGGCCGGCCAGGGCCGACGCCCACACCCGGCCGGTCTCCGGGGCCGCCGCGCCCACCACCAGCAGGGGCTGGAGTTCCAGGAAGGCCGCCGCGACCGGCTTGATGTCCTGGCCGAGGGAGCGGCCCACGTGGTCGGCGCGCTCACGGACGCCCACCAGGTCCTGGAGGGCCCGCGAGCCCGCGTGATAGACGCCCACGGCTAGAAGAAGCCGCAGGTGGGGGCGGACGCGTGCGGGGCGGGGGCACCCTCGGCGCCGTGCGGGACGGAGATCTCCAGGCGGGTGCCGTCGGGGTCGTGGAAGAAGATCCCGCCCGAGGCCGCGCCCTCCCGGTGGGCCACCACTCCCTCGTGGGCGAACTCCACGCCGGCCGCCCGCAGCGCCGTCTCGTACTCGCGGACCCGGTCCACCGAGCCGGCGGTGAAGGCGAGGTGGTGCAGTCCGGCCCGGCCGCGGTCGTACGCCCCCTGCGCCTGCTGCCAGAGGGTGAGGACGGGCTGGTCGCCGCCGTCGCCGAGGAACGCGTAACGCCGGCCGTCCTCCTTGCCCTCGGCGAGCAGGGCGAAGCCGAGGACGTCCCGGTAGAAGGCGAGCGAGCGGTCGAGGTCGGTGACGTTGAGGCCGGTGTGGCCCGTGCGCAAGGTCATGGCTCTCCCCTGAGGTGTGCCCGTACGGACATGTCTAACCGTTGTTATCCAAGTTAGAAGGTTAGTGTCGGCAGAGTCAACCGGTCACGTACGCTTTACCGGTTAGCCGAGGAGGAATGCCCGATGCCCATCCCCCGCGACCCCCGCCCGCTCACCGGCGAACCCCTCGCCCTGGACCTGCTCAACACCCGGTGGAACCAGGAGGGCGTCACCCGGGACCTGCTCGCGGACACGGAGGGCCTGGCCGTGTGGCTGGAGAGCAACGGGCTGGCCGGGGCCCATCCGGCCGACGCGGCGGTACTGGAGCGCCTGCGCACGGCTCGCGAGGCGATCGAGGCCGCGGTGGAGGGCTCGCCGGCGCAGGCGGCGCCACTCGTGGACGCGGTCCTGGCGCACGGGCGCATCCGGGCCCGGCTGACCGCCGCGGGCCCCGCCGAGGAACCCGAGTTCGCCGACGCCTCCTGGGCCCCGGCCTGGCTCGCCGCCCGCGACTACCTGGACCTGCTGACGCGGGCCCCGGAGCGGATCCGCTCCTGCGCCGGCGGCGGCTGCATCCTGCACTTCTTCGACACGTCCCGGAACGGCACCCGCCGCTGGTGCTCGATGGCGGCGTGCGGCAACCGGGCCAAGGCGTCCCGCCATTACGCACGTTCCAAGGAGAACTGAGCAAATACCGGGCTATCAGCGCCCGATCCAGTCAAATCCCATCGCGGGTTTTCCCCATACGTTCATCTCGATTCGGTCAACGGACCCCAAATTCGGTGCCCTTCGGTAAGGCTGAGCGCTCTCGTCCGCTCGTTCCTTTACCTGAGGGATGCCGATGACCCACACCCCCGAGCGTGATCCCATATCCGGCCCGAGACGCCTGGCCCGCATAGCCGTGGCCGTGGGCGTGGTGGCCGCCCTCTCCGCGGCGGGGCCGATACCCCTGGCCCTCGCCGCGGACGCGCCGCCCGCCCCGGCCGCCGGCTCCGGCGTCAAGTCCGCCCACGACAAGCTGGGTTCGGACGACGCCGGTCTGCTCGCCGAGGCCAAGGCCGACGGCGCCAAGAACGTCACGATGATGATCGCGACGGCCCCGGGACAGACCGAGCAGGTCGCCGCGGAGCTGGACGCGGTCAAGGGCGGCTCCGTGGGCCGCAGCTACGACAAGGTCGGCTACGTCCGCGCCACCGTCCCCACCGGCAAGGCCGACGCCGCCATCAAGGCCGCGGCGGGACTCTCCTCGGTGCACGCCATCGACCTCCGGCAGGACATCCCCCTCGACGACCCGACGCCGGACGCGGACACCGCCGGCAAGACCGGCAAGGCGACGGGCACCTTCTCCGGGCCGGGCCGGAACACCCCGGCGGAGAACCCGTACAACCCCTCCTTCGAGACCGGTGCCGTCGACTTCGTCCAGGAGCACCCGAAGGCGGACGGCCGCGGCGTCACCATCGGCATCCTCGACTCCGGCGTGGACCTCGGACACCCGGCGTTGCAGAAGACCACCACCGGGGAACGGAAGATCGTCGACTGGGTCACCGCGACGGACCCGATCCTGGACAGCGACGGCACCTGGCGCCGGATGACCAACCCGGTCAGCGGCCCGTCGTTCAGCTACGGCGGCGCCACCTGGAAGTCACCCGCGGGCGACTACCAGGTCAGCCTGTTCCGCGAGTCCGCGACGGCCGGCGGCGACGCCAAGGGCGACGCCAACCGGGACGGCGACACCACCGACGCCTGGGGCATCCTCTACGACCCGGCCGCCGGCACCGTCCGCGTCGATCTGAACAACAACTTCGACTTCACCGACGACACGCCGATGAAGCCGTACAAGGACGGCTACCAGATCGGGTACTTCGGCACCGACGACCCGAAGACCGACGTCGTCGAGCGCCAGCCGTTCGTCGTCCAGATCCGCAAGGACGTGCCCACCGACCCGTACGGCGGCGACTGGGTCGGCAAGAAGGCCGACTTCGTCAACATCGGCGTCATCGAGTCCGAGCACGGCACCCACGTCGCCGGCATCACCTCCGCCAACGGTCTGTTCGGCGGGAAGATGAACGGCGCCGCCCCCGGCGCGAAGATCGTCTCCTCCCGCGCCTGCACCTGGACCGGCGGCTGCACCAATGTCGCCCTCACCGAAGGCATGATCGACCTCGTCACCAACCGCGGTGTCGACATCGTCAACATGTCCATCGGCGGCCTGCCGGCGCTCAACGACGGCAACAACGCGCGCGCCGAGCTGTACACCCGGCTCATCGACACCTACGGCGTGCAGCTGGTGATCTCCGCGGGCAACTCCGGCCCCGGCGCCAACACCATCGGCGACCCCGGCCTCGCGGACAAGGTGATCTCGGTCGGTGCCACCATCTCCAGGGAGACCTGGGCCGCCAACTACGGCTCGGCCGTGGAGACCCGGTACGCGATGATGCCCTTCTCCTCGCGCGGCCCGCGTGAGGACGGCGGCTTCACCCCGACCCTGAGCGCGCCCGGCGCCTCCATCAACACCACCCAGACCTGGCTGCCGGGCTCCCCGGTCGCCGAGGCGGGCTACTCGCTGCCGGCCGGCTACTCGATGCTCCAGGGCACCTCGATGGCCTCCCCGCAGGCCGCCGGCGCCTCCGCGCTGCTGCTGAGCGCCGCGAAGCGGAAGGGCATCGACCTCACCCCGGCCACCCTGCGCACGGCCCTCACCTCCACCGCCGACCACATCAAGGGCGTGCAGGCGTACGAGGAGGGCGCGGGCCTCATCGACATCCCGGACGCGTGGGAGTCCATCAAGGACGACGCCACCGCCCACGACTACACGGTCAAGGCACCGGTCGACACCGCGATCGACTACGCCCTGAAGACCCCGGGCTTCGGCACCGGCCTGTACGACCGCGAGGGCGGTCTGAAGGCCGGGCAGAAGAAGACGTACGACGTCACCCTCACCCGCACCTCCGGCCCGGACAAGGCCGTCCGGCACGAGCTGCACTTCGAGAACAACGCCGGGCACACCTTCCGGATCGTCGGCGACGACGTGGTGAGGCTGCCGCTGAACCAGCCGGTGACCGTCAAGGTGCAGGCCGCCCCGGAGTCCGCGGGCATCGAGAGCGCGATCCTGGAGGTCGACGACCCGAGGACCGAGGGCATCGACAAGCAGGTCCTCACCACGGTGGTGGCCGCCGCCCCGGTGCACTACACCTACTCCGCCCCGGGTTCGGTGCAGCGCAACGCCACGCGGTCGTACTTCCTGACCGTGCCCGAGGGCGCGAAGTCGCTGGAGGTCGCGATCGGCGGACTGAAGGACAAGAGCCAGACCCGGTTCATCGCCATCCACCCCTACGGTGTCCCGTCCGACAACACCTCGACGCCGTACTGCTACAACAACTACCTGGACGGCAACGGCTGCAAGCCCGACGTGCGTTCCTACGCCGACCCGCAGCCCGGCGTCTGGGAGGTCGAGGTCGAGGCGCGCCGCACCTCGCCGCTGCTGGACAACCCGTACCGGCTGGACGCCACCGTCCTCGGCGCGGCCTTCGACCCGGAGACCGTGACCGTCCCCGAGGCCAAGGTGGGCACCCCGGCCACCGCCTCCTGGAAGGTGACCAACGAGTACGCCGCCCTGGACGGCAAGCTGGTCGGCGGTCCGCTCGGCTCCGCCAAGGCGACCCGCCCGGCCATCAAGGAGGGCGAGACGCAGACCACCACGGTGACCGTGCCGGCCGGCGCCACCTCGCTGGACGTCGCCATCGGGGGCGTCTCGGACACGGCGGCCGACCTGGACCTGACGGTGTACGACGCCGCCGGCAAGGAGGTCGGCAAGTCCGCCGACGGTGACTCGGAGGAGGCGGTCTCCGTGCCGTCCCCGGCCGCCGGCACCTACACCGTCCAGGTCGTGGGCTACTCGGTCCCGTCCGGCTCGACCGACTACGACTACCGGGACGTGTTCTTCTCCTCCGCGCTCGGTTCCGTCACGGTCGACGGCTCGGCCCCCGTCAAGCTCGGCACCGGTGCCTCGGCGACGGTGACCGGCCAGGTCACGGCCGCCGCCGAGGCGCCGGCCGGCCGCGAGTTCTTCGGGCGGGTGCAGCTGGTGAACGCCCGCGGCACGGTCGCGGGCGTCGGCAGCGTGAAGATCGAGAAGGTCACGCCGTGACGGAGTGACGCGCACGCCAGGGGCGGGTGTCCGGACGGACACCCGCCCCTCGGCGTGTCACGGGCGGGTGTCCGGGATGGACACCCGCCCCTCGGCATGTCACACGGTTCCCGTGCTCACTCCGCCGGGTCCGAGGGCTCCGGGGAGCCGGTGGGAACGTCGGAGGGCTGCTCGGTGGGCTCGTCCGTGGGTTCCGGTCCCTCGCCGGTGCCGACGTCGGGCTGGACCTGGTCGCGCACCATCTGCTTCCAGTGGTCGGCGACCGTCTTCTGCCCGTCGCCGTCCATGTCCTCCGCCGCCGGGAACGGCTGGGTGGTGCTGCCGACGGGCTGCGCGCCGTAGACCGGCACCATCGTGAACCAGGCGCGGTCGCTCATGCTGTGGGTGGAGAAGACGTAGTTCTCGCCGATCTCCAGGGGCAGGTCGCCCTCCATCAGCGTGAGGCTGTTGGTGTCGGCGTCGTAGCCGCCGGTCTGGTTCACCACCGTGGTCGAACCGGCCTGCAGCGTGCCCTCGTAGACCTCGTTCACCTTGACGGCCCACTGGGTCTCGGGGACGCCGTCGATTTCCGTCGTGCCCTTCCTGGACACCACCGTGCCATGGAAGACGAAATCGGCGAAACCGACGAGCTTTTCGTCCTCGCTGAAATCCCCGATGGTGCTGGCGTGCATATACTGCACACTGAATTCAGGACGGTCGTCGGCGAATGCCTGGACACCGCCCCAGGTAGCCACGGCGGCCACCGAGAGACCAACGGCCGTGAACAGGGCACCCTTGCGCAACCGGGACGCGGAACCGCTGAATACCATTCTGCTTACCCCCAGAGCGTGTGGTAGTCGGCCTTGTCGTGCGACTGCGGCGTGGTCAGCGAGCCGCGGTCGGGCGTGTTGTTGACCATGATCTGGCCGCGGTAGCTGTGCGCGAGACCGAGGGCGTGGCCCAGCTCGTGGGTGGCCACGCCCCGGCGCTTCGTCGTCCCGTAGTTCTTGAGGTAGTGCACGTTCAGGTAGATGGCGTCCGCGCCGGTGCGGGCCTTCCACAGCCCGTCCCAGGTGACGTCGGAGCGGTTGGAGTCGCGCCACTCCAGGTCGGTGATGGTGTTCCAGGCGTCCGGCGCGATGTTGATCCGGTTGAGCGTGCTGTTGTCCCAGGCGTTGATGGCGTGCTTCCGCGCGTCGTCGTACCGGGTCTCGTCCTCCCACCGGATTTCCCGGTCATCGACGGAGTCGTTTCCCAGGAAATGCGCGGATGCGGGTGTGGCGGCCGTAAAAGTAAGCGTCAGCACTACGGCCGACACGCAAGCGGCGGCGGTTTTTCTTCGGACAGATTTCACCGTACCCCCGAGCTGATTGAATTTTTACCGGCTCAGGGATCATGGCCGAGAACGAACATACCGCGACAGTAATAATCCAGTCAACGGCAAGTATGGTTCCAGCCAAACGGAATAGCCTCATCCGAATTCCTGGAACGGCTCAGCCGGCCACCTCGTTTTCGTCGCATTTCAGCTGTTCGGACTGCGGAATCGCCTTTTTCACCCAGGTGCGCGCCCAGTCCAGCGCATCCCCCGCACCCTCCGGCGGGGCGTCCCCGTCGCGGTAGGCCGAGGGCGCCTGCCCCTCCTGGGAGGGCACGAGCACCAGCATCCGGGCGCCCACCCGGTAGTACCGCTCGGCGTCCGGTTCGGGCGTGGTGAACTCCAGCCGGCGCGTGTCCCCGCCGGCCGGCTTGTACGAACGGTCGACGTCCAGCACGACCCGCAGACCGGATCCCGTCCCGGCCGGCCGGGCCTCGGTCACCCGGCCCTCCGCGACGGCCGAGGCGCAGGCCACCAGCCCCTCGGCGCTCAGACTGCCCCCTTCCCCGGCGTCGACGTCCGCGTGCCCCCGCCCGGACAGGGTGTACACCGTGCCCGCGACACCGCCCAGCACCAGCACCGCGGCCAGGGCGGCCGCCGGCCGCCGGCGCCGGCTCTTCGCGCCCGGCTCCGCGGCCCCGGTCTTCCGCCGTAACGTCATGGTGACCCCTTCGTTCTCGCCGTACGTCGTCCCCGCGCGCTCTCCCACGGGCCCTCCGGCGTGCCTTCCCGCGCGCCGGACCGGTCCTGAGACGCGGGAGCGGCCCGAAACGTTCGGTGCGTCTCGGACCGTGCCGGCTCAGGGGGTGTCGCCGGAGGGGCAGGCCGTGTTCCGGGCCCCGGGCAGGGCTTCGGTGATCCAGGCGCGCTCGGCGGCCACGCGGGCGTCGCCGACGGCCCACAGGCTCGCGTGGCGTTCGCCCCGGCCGACGCCGACGAGCACGTGCTGTCCCGGGCGCGGCACCGGCCGCGCGTCCGCGTCGAGGAGGAAGGCGACCTCGGCCGGGCCGTGCGCGGGCCGGTAGGCGCGGGTCACGGTGAGCGTGACCCGCCGGGAGGAGTCCCGCATCTCCTCCACCCGCGCCACGGTGCCCTCCGCCACCAGCCGCGAACAGGCCAGCTCGCGTGCCGGGTCCGTGGGCCGCGCACTGGCCCCGGCGTCCTCGTGAACGGCCCCGGCGGCGCTCTTGGCCGACCCGCCGTTGTCGTCCGCGCCACCGCCGGGCTGGGTCACCAGCCAGCCGAAGCCGAGGGCCAGGGAGAAGGCCGCGGCACCGGCGAGGGAGCCGAGCGCGATCCGCAGGGCCCGGCGGGGCCCGGCGGACCGGCCGGGCCGGGGCGGCCGGGCGGGGCGGTCCGGTCCGGCGGGCCGGGTACGGCTCCGGGGACGCCGGGCGGGCGGCACGGCCGCGGCATCCTCCGCCGCCTCCCCGTCCGCCGGGGCTCCGTCCGCCGCCCTCGCGGGCCTCGTCCTCCCGGCCACCGCGTCGCCGTCCACCGCCTCCCGGTTCACCGCGTCCCGGTTCACCGCTTCCCCGGTCGCCTCCTCTCCCGTCAGCGCCTCGGCCAGCCAGGACAGTCGGTCCCGCAGGACCCTCACGTCGGCCTCGGCCGCCCGGTGCGCGGCGCGGAAACCGGGGTCCCGGCGGGCCTGCTCCGGCAGGGGTTCGCCGGTGATCGCGGCCATCAGGGCGTCCATGCCGTCGTACCCCCCGTACTCTCCGTCCTCGGCGCCCCCGGCGCGCTCCCCGGCCCGCTCGGCGCTCCCGGAATCCCCGGCGTTCCCGCTGTTCCCGCTGTTCCCGCTGTTCCCGCTGTTCCCGACGCTCTCGGCGTTCTCTGCGTTCTCGGTGTTCTCGGCTTTCTCTGCGTTCTCGGCTTTCTCTGGGTTCTCGGCGTCCCGTGCGCCGTCGTGTTCGGCGGTCATGTCACACCACCTCGTCCTCGTGCAGCCGGTCGCGCAGCGCGCGGACCGCCGTGTGCAGCCTGCTCTTGACCGTGCCCTCCGGGATGCCCAGCTCCTCCGCGATGTCCCGCACCGGCAGGTCCGCGAAGAAGCGCAGCACGACCACCTGCCGCTGGGCGGCCGGCAGCTCGTCCAGGCCCCGGGCGACGGCCAGGGAGAGCAGGCTGGTCTCCTCGCCGGAGGGGTGCGCGGGTTCGCGCAGCGCGGCCAGCCGCTCCCCCAGCCGGTCCTGGCGCCGCTTGGCCCGGTGCCAGTCCATGGCCAGGTTGGACGCCACCACCGCCGCCCACGCCGACACGTCCCGCGGCTCCTCCCGGCCGCTCGCGGCCCGCTCCAGCAGCCGCAGCCGGACCTGCTGCACCCCGTCCGGCAGGTCCGACTGCGGCACCCCGCCGAGCGCGAGCACCGCCCGCACCCGCCGTTCCTGGGCCGCGTCCAGCGGATCGTCGCCGGTACGGTCCGTACCGGCGACGTGCGCCGCCTGGTCGCGGCGCGTCCTTCCGCGCAGCACAAGCCCACCCCCTCACGCATGTGCCCCTACGACGTGGCGGCGGGCCGGAACGTTCGGTCCGCCCGCGGCCGGCCGCAGAGGCGTACGTCACACCTTCGTATGGCCGGGGGCCGGACGGGCAGGGGCGGGACAGCACGGCTTCCGGCGCGGGCCCGCCGTGGAGCGAATTTCTGCAGCTCAGCGGGGTGCCAGGCGGACGTCTGGAACCGGCCGCCGGGTGATCGTGTCCCATTACTCGGGCACGTACGGCAAAGAATTGGACAGGTGGACCGGGGTCGGCCGCATGATGGAAACGCCCCGGTCGGGCAAGAGACACATAGAGGGAGTCGCTGTGAGGGTCGGAATCGTCGGAGCCACCGGTCAGGTCGGCACGGTCATGCGCAGGATCCTCGCGGAGCGGAACTTCCCGGTCACGGAGCTGCGCCTGTTCGCCTCGGCCCGTTCCGCCGGGACCGTGCTGGACGGTGTGACGGTGGAGGACGCGGCGGCCGCCGACTACACCGGCCTGGACATCGTGCTCTTCTCCGCGGGCGGCGCGACGTCCAAGGCGCTGGCCGAGAAGGTCGCCTCCCAGGGCGCCGTGGTGATCGACAACTCCTCGGCCTGGCGCAAGGATCCCGAGGTCCCGCTGGTGGTCGCCGAGGTGAACCCGCACGCGATCGCCGACCGCCCCAAGGGCATCATCGCCAACCCGAACTGCACCACGATGGCCGCGATGCCGGTGCTCAAGCCGCTGCACGAGGAGGCCGGCCTGGAGGCGCTGGTCGTCGCCACCTACCAGGCGGTGTCCGGTTCGGGCCTCGCGGGGGTGGCCGAGCTGCACGGCCAGGTGCAGAAGGTGGCCGCCGAGGCCGACAAGCTCACCCACGACGGCGCGGCGGTCGACTTCCCCGAGCCGCAGGTCTACAAGCGCGCCATCGCCTTCAACGTGCTCCCGCTGGCGGGCTCCATCGTCGAGGACGGTCTGAACGAGACCGACGAGGAGCAGAAGCTGCGCAACGAGTCCCGCAAGATCCTGGAGATCCCCGGGCTGAAGGTCTCCGGCACCTGCGTGCGCGTCCCGGTCTTCTCCGGCCACTCCCTCCAGGTCAACGCCCGGTTCGCCCGCCCCGTCGCTCCGGAGCGCGCCGTCGAGCTGCTGGCGAAGGCCCCGGGCGTGGCCCTCTCCGAGATCCCGACCCCGCTTCAGGCGGCGGGTCAGGACCCGTCGTACGTCGGCCGCATCCGCCGCGACGAGACGGTGGAGAACGGTCTCGCGCTGTTCATCTCCAACGACAACCTCCGCAAGGGCGCCGCGCTGAACGCCGTGCAGATCGCTGAGCTGGTGGCGGCGGAACTGTCCGCGAAGTAGCACGCGTACCGCGCACCGACGCGCGTCTCCCGGAAGGGGCGGCCGTTCCCGGCCGCCCCTTCCGCGTGCCCGGGACCGCCCCGCCGCACGAACGGAACCACCCCTTCCGCTCGCCTGGGGCCCCTCCTCCGCCCCTGCTCACCCGCTCACTCGCGCCGCCCCGTCACCAGCGCCGCCAGCAGGGCCAGGGCCGCGCCCACGGCGAGTACGGCGGTCGGGCCCGGGCCGTCCGCGAGCCGTCCGCCGGTCAGGGCGCCGAGCGCGATGGCCGTGTTGAAGACGCCCGCGAACAGCGCGGAGGCCGCCTCCGGGGCGTGCGGGGCGGCGGCCGACAGCCCGTTCTGGGAGGTGACGGACACCCCGCCGTAGGCCAGTCCCCACGCCATGAGGAGCACCCCGGCGAGCACCGGCGAGCCGGACGCGGGGACCAGCAGCAGGACGACGCCGCCGAGGACGGCCGCGAGCAGCCGCAGGGCCCGGCGCGGATCCCGGGCCGCGAGCGCGCCGCCCACGAAGTTCCCGGCGACGCCCGCGAGTCCGTAGCCGAGCAGCAGGGCGCTCACCAGGGTCGCGCCGGTGCCGGGCGCGCGCTGGAGCACGGGCCGGACATAGGTGTAGGCGGTGAAGTGGCCGGTGACCAGCAGCGCGACGGCGGCCAGGGCGCGGCGGACGGGTGGGCGGCGCAGCAGCCCGGGGAAGGCGCCGAGGCGGACGGGGCGCTCGGCGGGCAGCGGGGGCAGCACGGCGGCCAGGGTGCCGGCGACGGCGAACGCGCAGCCGGCCATCGCCGCGAAGGCCCACCGCCATCCCGCGACCGACCCGAGGAGGGTGCCCGCGGGCACGCCGAGCACCGAGGCGACCGCGATGCCGCTGAACACGACGGCGGTGGCCCGGCCGGCGGACGGCCCGGGCAGCAGCCGGACGCCGAGCCCGGCGGCCACCGCCCACACCCCGCCGATGCACACCCCGACCAGCAGCCGGGCGGCGAGCAGCACGGGGAAGGCGGGGGCGTACGCGGTGAGCAGGTCGGCGGCGGCCAGCAGGAGCAGCAGCGCGCACAGCACCGTGCGCCGGTCGGCGCGGCGTGCGACGACCGGCAGCAGCGGGGCGGCAGCGGCGGCGACGAGTCCGGGCAGGGTGACCGTGAGGCCCGCGGTGCCGGCGGAGACGTGCAGATCGCGGGCGAGGGACGGGAGCAGTCCGACGGGGAGCATCTCGGAGGTGACGACGGCGAAGGTGGCGGCGGCGAGGGTGAGCACGGCGGCCCAGGAACGGGCGGAGGCACGGGTTCGCGGTGGGCTGAGCTGCGTGGAGGCCATGACCGACAGCCTTTTACGGGCGCGGCCGAGGAACAACGGCGGACTCCTCACCCTTGCATGAGCAGGAGTGATCGCTGCCGTGTACGACGGAGGGGGCCGCGTGTCGGGTCTGGAGCTGCGGGAGTTGGAGTGCTTCCTGGCGCTCGCCGAGGAGTTGCACTTCGGGCGGGCCGGGGAGCGGCTGTTCGTCTCACAGAGCCGGGTGAGCCAGCTGCTGGCCGCGCTGGAACGGCGGGTCGGTGCGCGGCTCGTGCACCGTTCCAGCCGCCGGGTGGCGCTGACCCCGCTCGGCGAGCGGTTCCTGGAACGGCTGGAGCCGGCGTACGGGGCGTTGCGGGCGGCGGTGGCGGACGCGCAGACGGTGGCCCGGGGCGGGGCGGGGCCGCTGCGGCTGGGGTTCCAGGGGGTGGCGGACGCGCCGCTGGTGGCGGCGGTCGCGGCCTTCGAGGCGGCGGAACCGGCCCGTGGCGTCGAGCTGGTGGAGATTCCGTACGCCGATCCGTTCGGGGCGGTGCGGCGGGGCGCGGTGGACGCGGCGGTGGTGCTGCTGCCGGTGGACGAGGCGGACCTGGTGCTCGGGCCGGTCTTCTCCCGGCAGCGGCAGACGGTGGCCGTGTCCCGGGCCCATCCCTTCGCCGCGCGGGAGCGGGTCGGCGCGGACGAGGTGTCGGCCGTACCGCTGATCGGGGCGGCGTCGCCCGCGCCCGCGTACTGGCGGGCCGCCCGCGCGCCCGGCGCCCTGACCGGACCGGCGGCGACCACGTTGCAGGAGGCCCTGTCCCTGGCCGCCGCGGGCCGGGGCGCCCTGCTGCTGTGCCGCCCCACGGCCGCGTACCACCGGCGGGACGACCTCGCCTACGTCCCCGTGGAGGGGCTGCCCGACTCCGCGCTCGGCCTGGTCTGGCACCGGGAGGCGGAGACGGAGACGGTACGGGAGTTCGCCCGTGTGCTGGCGCGGGTGGAGACAGTACGAGGGGGGCGCTGACGGGGGGCTTCCCGAGGGGACGCGGGCTGCCGCCGCCGTCCGGGTCAGTCGGGTGTGATCTCGTACTGCACTTCGTACAGGTGGCCTGCTTTGACCATGACCGTTACTTCGATGGGCCGCTCCTGGTCACCGCCGTAAACGACGCGCAGCGTGCGCAGCACCGGCAGATCGCTGGGCAGGCTCAGAGCCCGGTACTGCTCCTGGGTGGGAACTCTCGCCGAGACGCGGTCGACGCTCAGGCGGGGCGGGTAACCGAGTTCGGCGAGGAGCGCCGGGGTACCGCCGCGGATCTTGCGCTTCTCTGCGATGGCGGTGCCCCGGGCGATGTCTGCCGGATAGTACGACTTGACCATTTCGACAGGTTCGCCATCGATGGACAGGATCTGGTACCGCAGCACGGCCGTCTCGCTGCCGGAGATGCCCAGGGCAGCCGTGACATCGGCGGGCGGTGCGACCTCACGCACGTCCAGCAGTGTGCTGTGGGTCGTGGTTCCCAGCTTCGCGGCCTCGGTGAGCCAGCGGTACGGCATACCCGGCTCCGCCGGAGTCAGGTACGCGGCCGGGCGTATGGTCCGCTGACGATGTTCGCGTACCGTGACCGCCGCTCCGGCCCTGCCCACCACGAGGTGCTCGTCCTTGAGGAGCTGGAGCGCCTTCTGAATGGTGGCGTTGGAAGCGCCGAACCTGTCCTTGAGCCGAGCGGTGGAGGGCAGCGCGGTGCCCGGTGCCAGATCGCCGCTCATGATGTCTTCCCGGAGATCGGCGGCGATCCGCTCGTGCAGTGATCGCGGGTCCGGGGCGTCGGTGTCGGTGATGGGCACGGTCATCCGATCTGCATCTCGTAGCGCAGCTGCTGCCGGTGGGCCGGCATAGTCATCACGTCGACCTGAATGGGCTGGTCGACCTCGTCGAAGGTGACCCGGCTGAGCCGGAGCACCGGCTGCTCCGGCGCCATGCGCAGAGCCTCGCACTCCTCCGCGCCGGGCATCCGCGCCGTGACGTCCTCCCGCACGCGCACCCCGTGGTGACCCAGCTCGGCAAGGAACGTCACGGCCCCGCCGGGGATCTTTCCCGGCTCGGCAAGGCGTGTGCCCCGCGCGATGGCGACAGGGTAGTGCGTGTCCGTCAGTTCGCAGGGTTCGCCGTCCAGTTCGATGACCCTCCGACGCAAGACGACGGGCCCTCCCGGGGGCAGCCCGAAGAGCGCGGCAACTCCCTCGGGTGCGGGCACCTCGCCGGCGTACACGATGCGCTGGCTGCCTTTCCGCCCGCGCGCCGCCGCCTCGGCCCCCCAGGCATCAGCCTCTCCCCGCCGCCGTGGCGCCAGGTAGGGCATCGAGCTACTGACCCAGTTGCTGTCACTCACACGCTTCTCCTGTGCTGGGGGCCATCCTTGCCGCCTTACACGTTAGGCGACTGGTTCCGGCTGCCCCCACAGGCTACCTTGCTGCTTTTCGCGAATAGCGATACGATGCTCCCGTTCTCCCATCCCGGCACGAGGTGGTGGTGGACCATGCCCCGATTACGGCAACGACGATTCCCCCGGGACCGCAGATCGGTGGGGGAGGCGCGTCTGTACGCCGTTGAGACGCTTGCCGAATGGGGGCATCTTGATCGGTGTGACGATGTGCGGCTCTGCATCTCCGAGTTGGCAGCGAACGCCGTGCTTCACGGAGTGCCGGCGGGGCGTGAGTTCTGCCTGTCGCTCATCGGCAGAGACGACCTGGTCCGTGTGGAGGTGCGCGACAGCGGGGGCGGCCGGCCGCAAGTGCTGGAGGGACACACAGACGAGACCGGCGGAAGGGGTCTGCGTCTCGTCATGACGCTTGCCGATGACTTCGGGGTCACCGCGCACAGCCCCGGGAAAACCGTATGGGCGGTCTTCAAGGTGCAGCCTCCGACCGCATCGGGGGTGGTATGCGATGGAGGCGAGTGAACGTGCGCGGCTCGATGCGTACTTCGCGCGGATCGCCGCATACTTCCGGCCGACGGACGGCCCGGCTGCGTTCCTGATCACGCACCTGCTACCCGAGCGCCCGGCCTTTGTGCGGGGGGTGTCCGATGTGACGGATCTGCGAGCCGTGCTGCCCAAACCCAAATCCGTGCACAGCGAAGCACAACGCGAGATCGAGGGCATGGGGCACACGTGCGACGAGCTGTCCCGGGAGACGTTCGCCGACCCGGATCGGGCGCTGCGGTACCTCGAGGCGCGTGCCGCCGGTCGGCCGGTGATCCTGCTCGATGTGGGCGGGTACTTCGCCCCGTCGATCCAGGCCCTGGGCGAGCGGTTTTCAGGCCGTGTCCTGGGCGTGGTGGAAGACACCGAGAACGGACATCGCCGCTACGCCGAACTGGACAGACTGCCCTGCCCGGTCGTCTCGGTGGCGCGATCACCGCTCAAGGAGCCCGAAGACTTCCTCGTGGGACAGTCCGTCGTGTTCTCCGCCGAGGCACTCATTCGGGACCGAGGACACATCCTGCACGGGCGGACCGCTCTCGTCATCGGCTTCGGCAGGCTCGGCTCGAGCATCGCCCGGCTCCTGCACGCCAAGGGCGTACGCGTCACCGTCTACGACATCGACCCCGTGTGGCGCACGCAAGCCCTCGCGCAAGGCTTCCTTGTGGTGCGGACACTGGCCGACGGTCTCACGGGCGCCGGACTGGTGCTGTGTGCCACGGGATCGCTCGCTCTCCGGGGCGAGGACTTCGCGGGGCTGTGCAACGGCGCGTACGTCGCCACAGTGACCAGCAGCGAGGACGAACTCGAACTGGGCGGACTGAGCGGCGTATACGAGCGGGTGCAGGTCGGTCCGTACGTCACCCGGTACCTGACCGCGGGGCACTACTTCTATCTCCTCAACGACGGCAACGCCGTCAACTTCCTGCACAGCGCCAGTGTCGGTTCGTTCATCTTCCTCGTTCAGGCCGAGATACTTGCCGCCTGCGCCGCGCTGGCCGGCACCGCACTCGGTCCCGGCCTGCACGAGATCTGCTCGGACCATCGCGCCACCATCGCCACGACCTGGCTCGACTACTTCCATCGATGAGGAGATTCCCCGTGCCCATCACGGCCACGCACATCCGCGAGGTCCTCGACGGCTATCTCGATGCCCACCCGGACGACAACGACCGGCTGGCACCCGTCCGCACGCTTCTGGCCGCATCCGCCGATCTCACCAGCCGGAAGGAGTTCCGGGGACACGTCACGGTGGGGGCGGTTCTCACGGATGCCTCCGGTCGGGTGCTGCACATCAAGCACCTCGCTCTGGACCGCTGGCTGCTGCCCGGCGGACACCTCGAGCCGGAGGACGCCGGCCTTCTCGAAGCCGCACGGCGGGAGCTGATCGAGGAAACCGGCGTCACCGGCTCGGCGGTCGTTCCGGTGGGCCGGCGGCCCGTGCACATCGACACCCACTCGATCCCGGGGAATCCCGCCAAGGGGGAGCCGGAGCATCGCCACTTCGACTTCCGCTTCCTCTTCCGCACATCGGCGGACATCGGCGAACTCCAGACGGACGAGGTCAGTGCCGCGGTCTGGCGTCCTGCCCGGAGCATCGAGAGTGACGTCCTGCGCGCCCGTGTGCTCCAAGCGCTGAGCTGAGACAAGCGCCGGAACGCACGAAGAGGCGCCCGGTGTCCTGCCGGGCGCCCCCTCCGGTGTGCTGTCAGGCCGTCGTGGCGTCCGCCGCCTGGGCCTTCAGGGCGCGCTCGATGCCCGAGCGGGACTCCGAGACCAGGCGGCGCAGGGCCGCGTTGGGCTCGGCCGTCTCCAGCCAGGTGTCCGTCCGGGCCAGGGTCTCCGCGGAGACCTGGACCGAGGGGTACAGGCCGATGGCGATCTGCTGGGCCATCTCGTGCGAACGGGACTCCCAGACGCCCTTGAGGGTCTCGAAGTACTTGTCCGCGTACGGCGCGAGCAGCTCCCGCTGGTCGGTCTGCACGAAGCCGCCGATCACGGCCTCCTGCACGGCGTTGGGCAGCTTGTCGGAGTCGATGACCGAGGACCATGCCTCCGCCTTCGCCTCCGGCGTCGGGCGGGACGCGCGGGCGGTGGCCGCGTGGCGTTCGCCGGCCGCCGTCCGGTCCCGCTCGTACTCGCCCGCGATCTCCACCTCGTCGAACCGGCCGACGGCCGCGAGCCGCTGCACGAACGCCCAGCGCAGCTCGGTGTCGACGGCCAGGCCCTCGACGGTCTGGGTGCCGTCGAGCAGAGCCTCCAGCAGGTCCAGCTGCTCGGGGGTGCGCGCGGTCGCCGCGAACGCCCGGGCCCAGGCCAGCTGGTGGTCGCTGCCCGCCTCGGCCGCGCGCAGGTGGGCCAGCGTCGCGTCGGTCCAGCGGGTCAGCAGCGACTCGCGGGCGGCCGGGTCGGCGTACAGGTCGATGGCCAGCTTGACCTGGCGGTGCAGGGACTGCACGACGCCGATGTCGGACTCCTTGCCGATGCCGGACAGCACCAGGGAGAGGTAGTCGCGGGTGGCCAGCTCGGCGTCCCGGGTCATGTCCCAGGCCGACGCCCAGCACAGGGCGCGCGGCAGGGACTCCGCGAAGTCGCCGAGGTGCTCGGTGACCACCTTCAGGGAGTCCTCGTCCAGACGGACCTTGGCGTAGGACAGGTCGTCGTCGTTGAGCAGGATCACGGCCGGGCGGCGCGTGCCGGCCAGCTGCGGTACGGCGGTCAGCTCGCCGTCCACGTCCAGCTCGATCCGCTCGGTGCGCACCAGCTTGCCGCTCGCCTCGTCCAGGTCGTACAGGCCGACGGCGATGCGGTGCGGGCGCAGGGTGGGCTCGCCCTTGGCGCCGGCGGGCAGCGCCGGGGCCTCCTGGCGGACGGCGAAGGAGGTGACGACCCCGTCGGCGTCCGTCTCGATCTCCGGGCGCAGGACGTTGATGCCGGCCGTCTCCAGCCACTTCTTCGACCAGGTCTTCAGGTCGCGGCCGGAGGTCTCCTCCAGGGCGCCCAGCAGGTCGGACAGGCGGGTGTTGCCGAACGCGTGCCGCTTGAAGTAGGCCTGCACGCCCGTGAAGAACTCGTCCTCGCCGACATAGGCCACGAGCTGCTTGAGGACGCTGGCGCCCTTGGCGTAGGTGATGCCGTCGAAGTTGACGAGCACGTCGTCCAGGTCGCGGATGTCCGCCATGATCGGGTGGGTGGAGGGCAGCTGGTCCTGCCGGTAGGCCCACGTCTTCATGGAGTTGGCGAACGTGGTCCAGGAGTGCGGCCACTTCGAGCCGGGCGCGGCGGCCTGGCAGGCGATGGAGGTGTAGGTGGCGAACGACTCGTTCAGCCACAGGTCGTTCCACCACTCCATGGTGACGAGGTCGCCGAACCACATGTGGGCCAGCTCGTGCAGGATGGTCTCCGCGCGCACCTCGTACGCCGCGTCGGTCACCTTGGACCGGAAGACGTACTGGTCGCGGATGGTCACCGCGCCCGCGTTCTCCATGGCGCCCGCGTTGAACTCGGGCACGAACAGCTGGTCGTACTTCGCGAAGGGGTACGCGTAGTCGAACTTCTCCTGGAACCAGTCGAAGCCCTGCCGGGTGACCTCGAAGATCGCGTCGGAGTCCAGGAACTCGGCGAGGGACGGCCGGCAGTAGATGCCGAGCGGCACCGACTGCCCGTCCTTCTCGTACACGCTGTGCACGGAGTGGTACGGGCCGACGATCAGCGCGGTGATGTACGTCGAGATCCGCGGGGTCGGCTCGAAGACCCAGACGTTGTCCTTGGGCTCCGGGGTGGGCGAGTTGGAAATGACGGTCCAGCCCTCGGGCGCCTTCACGGTGAACTGGAAGGTGGCCTTCAGGTCGGGCTGTTCGAAGGAGGCGAAGACGCGGCGGGCGTCGGGGACCTCGAACTGGGTGTAGAGATACGCCTGCTCGTCCACCGGGTCGACGAAGCGGTGCAGGCCCTCGCCGGTGTTGGTGTAGGCGCAGTCCGCGACGACCCGCAGGACGTTGCGGCCCGCCGGCAGCGCCGGCAGGGCGATCCGCGAGTCGTGGAAGACCTCGGCGGGATCGAGCGGGTCTCCGTTGAGGACCACCTCGTGGACGGCCGGGGCCACCAGGTCGATGAAGGACGCGGCGTCGGGGCGGGCCACGTCGAAGCGCACCGTGGTCACGGACCGGTAGGTGCCGCCCTCCTGCGCGCCGGAGAGGTCGAGATCGATCTCGTACGAGTCAACGGTGAGCAGCTCGGCCCGCTGCTGCGCCTCTTCGCGAGTCAGGTTTGTGCCAGGCACGCGGTCATCTCCTCGTTATGTGTCGGTTGCGTCATCCTTCCATGTGATCCGGCCCGAACGCGATGTCCGGATGCCGCCGGTGAGCGCGCCGGGGGAACGGGACGCTGATGACATGACGCCAGCCATCGCACACCCCATCGCCCCCGCGGCCCTTGAGGAGCTGCGCACCGCCGACGACGCCGGCCGCGTTCCGGCCCCGTTCACCGACCCGGAGGGCGGCGCGCCGCTGCGCTGCTGTCTGCGCCGCAGCGCGCCCGGCGAACGGATCGCGCTCGTCTCGTACGCGCCGTTGCGCCGCTGGGCGGCGCGGACGGGTGCCGACCCGGGCGCCTACGACGAGCAGGGTCCGGTCTTCGTCCACGCCGCGGAGTGTCGGGGCCCGGCCGGTGACGCCCTGCCCTTCACCGAGGCCCACCGCACGCTGCGCCGTTACTCGGCCGACGGCCGCATCCTCGGCGGCCGCCTGGTCGAGGCCCCGGAGCGGTTCGGACCGGCCCTGGCCGAGGCCTTCGCCGACCCGGAGACGGCGCTGGTGCACGTCCGGGCGGTGGAGTACGGGTGCTTCCTGTACGAGGTGCGCAGGCCCCGGCCCGCGACGGCGCCCTGAGACGCCGAAGCCGGACGGGTGGGGGACCCGTCCGGCGAAGGCGTGGGTGCGGAACAGCCCTGGGTCACCCCACCACGATCACCACGACGCCGTTGCTGCCGTAGAAGCCGTTGCCGAAGCCGTTGCCGAAGAAGTAGCCGCCTCGGTTGAAGCCGCAGCCGCCGCCGAAGCCGAAGCCGCGGTCGAAGCAGCCGCGACCGGTGGAGACGTGGTCCGGAGTCGCTGCCGAGGCCGTGCTCGCCGTACCGATCGCGGCGCCGCCGGCCAGGAGGACGCCGGCCGCGGACACCGCGAACAGACGCCTCACGCGTTGTGCATTCATGGTGGCCTACCTTCCTTCCACGCCCTCGTGCGGGTCTGCCGGTACGGGGGCGATGGCCGCGACCGCGGTGCGCACGGGCACGGCGGTCGTAGGTGGTGCCGCGGGGGGACGAGGAGCGCGGCCTGTCCCACGTGGCCTGCCGGGCCCGACGGCCCGGGCGCTCGCCGGTGGGCACACCGCCCGATCGCGGCCCTCCTCCAACACGCTAACCGTCACCCGAACGCTCGGCATCTCGGACGACGCGGGGGCCCGCGCCCCCGGGACCGGCCGCGTCCCGCAGCGCCCCCAGCACCCTGCCGACCGCCGGTGCCTCCCCCGCGCCCTTGCGGACCGCCGCCACCACATGCCGTACGGGGCGGTCCGCGCCCAGTTCCCGCAGGACCACACCGGCCGGCCGGCCGGCCGCCGTCCGCGGCACCAGGGCGACGCCCATCCCCGCCTCCACCATGGCCAGGATCGCGGTCCAGCCGGAGGCGGAGTGGCCCTGGTGGGGGCGGAAGCCGGCCGCCTCGCAGGCGCGTCGGGTGATGTCCGACCAGGGGCCGCTGCCGCCGAAGATCCAGGGTTCGGCGGCGAGGTCGGTGAGGGTCAGGCCGGGGGCCGAGGCGAGGGGGTGGCCGGGGGGCAGGGCCACGTCCAACGGGTCGGCCAGCAGGGGGACATGGGTGAAGCGGGGGTCGGCGGCGCTCGGGGCCTCGGCCGCCAGCGACAGGGCGAGGTCGACGTCACCGGCGGCCAGCAGGTCGTAGGCCTCGGCGGCCTCCGCCTCCCGGACGCGGACGGTCACCCCCGGGTGCGTCGCGCGCAGGGCGCGTACGGCCGGTACCACCAGGGCGGGGACGGCGGTCGGGAAGGCGCCGACCCGGACCTCGCCGGCCTCGCCGCGCGCGTACGCCGCGAGGGCCGCGTCCGCCCGCTCCAGCTGCTCGAACACCGGCTCCGTGTGCGCCAGCACGAGCCGGGCCGCGTCGGTGAGCCGGACCCGGCGGCCCTGGGCCCGGAGCAGGGGCACGCCGAGCTGGGCGGCGAGGTTGGTGAGCTGCTGGGAGACCGCGGACGGGGTCATGTGCAGGGCCCGTGCCGTGGCGGTGACCGTGCCGCGCTCGCGCAGGGTGCGCAGAATCCGCAGCTTCCTCAGGTCCCACTCGGTCATGCGCGCACGCTACCCGCCGTCCCGGGCCGCCGGGGGACTCCCGGCTGCCGCCGTCAGCGACGGGTGCCCGCGCCGAGCGCGACCCCGGCCAGGATCAGCGCCAGGCACAGCAGCTGCGGCCGGCCGGTGTGCTCGCCCAGCAGTGCCCAGGACAGCAGGGCCACGCAGACCGGCTGGAGGTGGTAGACGATGCCGGCGCGGGTGGCGCCGATCAGGGCGACGGCCTTGTTCCAGGCGAAGAAGGCGAGCGCGGAGGAGGCCACGCCGACGTAGAGCAGCGGCAGGACCGTGTCCGGGGCGGGGCGGAAACCGCCCTGGACGGCGACGCTGACGGCCTGCGCGGGCAGCAGCAGGGCGGTGCCGGCGAGGAACGTGGTGAACAGGAAGGCCGTGCCGTCGAACTCCGCGGGCCTGCGGCGCAGCAGCGCGCTGTAGCCGGCGAAGCAGCACGCGGCGGCGAGCATCCACAGGGAGCCCGGCGAGAAGTCCGCGCCGCCGCCCACCAGCAGGGTCACGCCCGCGCAGGCCAGGAGCAGCCCGGTGATGCGCCGCGCGCCCAGCCGTACCCCGCTCAGCCGCTCGAACACCGCCATGAGCACCGGCGACGCGGCCATGATCATGCCCATGGTGGCGGCCGGGGTGGTCAGCCCGGCCTGGTTGACGAGGGTGTTGTAGACGGCCACGCCGAGGAACGAGGCGAGCAGGACGTACCGGGCGTGGCGCCGCAGGAGGTGCCGTTGCCGCCAGGCCCGCCGGGCGCCGAACGGGGCGACGGCGAGCAGCGCGACCGCCCAGCGCCAGAACGCGTGCTGGACGGGCGGGACGCTGTCGTGCAGGCCGCGCGAGGTGACGAAGCTGCCGGACCAGACGACCGTGGCGAGCGCGGCACAGGCGAGGCCGAGGAGGGGGGCGGCGGCCTGGCGGGGGCGGGCGGGGCGGGTCGCCGGGGCGGTGGCGGTCGGGTGCGCGGCTGCGGTCACCGGGGGCCTTTCCGTGAGCGGGGGCGGATGCGGTGCCCTCTACCGTCGCAGCGCCGGAACCGTCAGGTCCATCGAATCCTTACGACCGTTCTTTTCAGTGGAACTGAACGGTCGCCGCATCCGCCGGCCGCCGCCGACCTGCCCGGCCACCGTCGCTCCGAACGCCAGCGCCATGCCCGCCACCTGCACCGCGGTGAGCGACTGGCCGAGGGCCACCCAGCCCACCACCGCCGCGGTCAGCGGGGACAGCGGACCGAGGAAGCCGGCCTGGGTGGCGGTGAGCCGGCCGATCCCGCGGAACCAGAGCCAGTAGGCGACCGCCGTGTTGGCCAGGGCGAGGTAGAGGTAGCCGCCGACGGCCGGGGCGTCTAGGGCGGGCGGGGCGCCCTCGGCCAGCAGCGCGACCGGCGCGAGGAGCAGTCCGCCGGCGGTGAGCTGCCAGCCGGTGAGGGCCAGCGGCCCGACGCCCTCCGGGCGGCCCCAGCGCTTGGTGAGGACGGTCCCGGTGGCCATGGCGACGGTGGAGGCGACGGCCGCGAGCACCCCGACCGTGTCGAGGGCGCCGGCCCCCTTCAGCACGACGAGGCTGACACCGCACGCGGCCACCAGTCCCGCGATCAGGGTGCGCGGCGCCGGCCGCTGACCGAGCAGCAGCGCGGAGAGGCCGACCACGAACAGCGGTCCGGCCGAGCCGACGACCGCGGCCGTCCCGCCGGGCAGCCGGTACGCGGCGACGAACAGCAGGGGGAAGAAGGCGCCGATGTTCAGCGTCCCGAGCACGGCCGCCTTGGCCCACCAGACGCCGCGCGGCAGCACCCGGGTGAGGGCGAGCAGCGCCAGGCCGGCGGGCAGGGCCCGCATCAGGGCCGTGAACAGGGGGCGGTCCGGGGGCAGGAACTCGGTGGTGACCGCGTAGGTGGTGCCCCAGGAGACGGGGGCGAGCGCGGTGACGGCGACGACGGCGGTGGTGGTGGTTCCGCCCGGACGGCTGGTGGTCATGATGAGCCCCTTCCTGGGTCACTGATAAGTAGCTTAGCCCTAAGCTACTTATCGTCAAGTGACTTTCTTGCGGACGACCTGAATGGGGCCGATACTCTCCGCATGCAGCAACAGCCGTCGGACGCGGTCGACGCGATCATCGAGCAGTGGGCACGGGTGCGCCCCGATCTGGACACCCGGGCGATGGAGGTCTTCGGCCGGATCTTCCGGCTCTCGCGCGCGATGGGCGACCGGATGGAGCAGGCGTACAAGCCCTACGGCATCTCCCGCGGCGAGTTCGACGTCCTGGCCACCCTGCGCCGCGCCGGCGAGCCCCACACCCTCTCGCCGCGCCAGCTCTCGGCCGCCCTCATGCTCACCACGGGCGGGATGACCGGCCGGCTCGACAAGCTGGAGCGCGCCGGACTGCTGCGCCGCTCCCCCGACCCGCACGACCGGCGCGGCCTCCAGGTGACCCTCACGGAGGAGGGGCTGCGGCTGATCGACGAGGCGGTGGGCGCCGGCCTGGCCGAGGAGAGCGCGGCCCTGTCCACCCTGGACGCCGGACAGGCCGGCCACCTGGCCGGCCTGCTGCGTGAACTGCTGAGCGCGACGACGGAGTAACCGACGAGGGCCGGCAGGCGGCCCCCGGGAGCGAGCACCGCGAGAGCCGCCGTCAGCCCTCGGGGCCCAGGTGGCGGGTGAGGGCCGCCGCCGTCTCGGCGGGGGCGGCCGCGTCGGCGGCCCAGGCCACGTGGCCGTCGGGGCGCACCAGCACGGCCGTACGGCTCTCGCCCGCCCACCGCGCGAGGGCCAGCCGGTCCTCCCGCCCGGCCCCCGCCCCGTACGGCTCCGGCGTGATCAGCACGAACCGGCCGCCGCGCAGCGCCTCGTAGAGCCGTCCGCCGCCGGCGAGGGCGACGTCCGGAATCCGGGCGCCGGTGAGCCGGTGGGCACCCCGGGGTGCGGGGTAGCGGTAGCCGATGCCGGTGATCTGAGCGGCGACCTTCCGCCGCGCCGGTCCGGCCGCGTCGAGGAACGCGGTGAGCGCCGCCCGCGCCGCCAGCGTCCAGGGGCGCTTGGCCATGGCGAGGCGGACGATCCCGCCGCTGCTGCGCAGCACCGCCCTGCCGACGGGGTGCCGCTCGGCGTGGTAGGTGTCGAGCAGTTCGGGGCCCGCGTGACCGCCGGCCACCGCGGCCAGCTTCCAGCTCAGGTTCGCCGCGTCCTGCAGCCCGGTGTTCATGCCCTGCCCGCCGGCCGGGCTGTGCACGTGCGCGGCGTCCCCGGCGAGGAAGACCCTGCCGACCCGGTACGCCGGTGCCTGGCGCTCGTCGCTGTGGAACCGGGACATCCAGCGGGCGTCGCGCATCCCGAAGTCCCGGCCGAGGGCGAGGCGGGTGATCTCCTTGATCTCGGCGAGGTCCAGCGGCGCGCTGTCCGGCACGTCGCGCCCCCGGTGCCAGCCGATCACCCGGTGGTAGCCGTCGCCGAAGGGCGCGAGGAAGGCGAACGCGTCACCGGCGGCGTTGACCGTGAGCAGCGTCGGGGGCGGTTCGGCGAGCCGGACGTCGGCGAGCACGACGGACCGGATCACCGACCGGCCGGGGAAGGGCAGGCCGACGGCGTCCCGTACGGCGCTGCGCATGCCGTCCGCGCCGACGGCGTACGCGGCGCGGACGGTCTCCGTCCGGCCTTCCGGCCCGCGGACCTCGACGGTCACCCCGTCCGCGTCCTGGTCGAGCCCGGTCACCTCGGTCTCGTAGCGGAACTCGGCCCCCGCCGCCACCGCCCGCCGCTCCAGCGCGTTCTCCACCTCGTACTGCGGGAGGACCAGGAGATGGCGGAAACGGGAGGGCAGGACGGAGAGGTCGACCGTGAGCCGGCCGAAGAGCCTGAGCCGGTCGAGGGGACGGCCGACGGACTCCAGGCCCTCGGCGAGATCACGGGCGTCGAGCTGTTCGAGGGTGCGGGCGTGCAGGACGAAGGCACGGGAGAGGTTGCTGATCTTGTGGGGGCGCTTTTCGAGGACGGTGACCGGGAGGCCGGCGGCGGCGAGATCACCGGCGAGGAGAAGGCCGGTGGGGCCGGAGCCGACGACGACGATGCGGGCGGCGGGGGTGGGGGTGGGGGTGGGGGTGCCGGTGGTGCCGTGGTTTCCAGTGGTGCCGCTCATGGTGACCTCCAGGGATACCGACGCCTATGGACCAACGCCTGTTGACCAACGCCTGTTGACCAACGGCTGTTGGCCAACGGCCGTGGACCAACACCTGTGGGACCAACACCTGCTGGCCAACGGCTGCTGGCCAACAGATGTTGACCAACGCTTGTTGGCAGCGTAGAACGCACTCCACAAGGCAGTCAACGCTTGTTGGCCTACGGATGTTGGCCTACGCTCGTTGACATGACGGTCAGCACCCGCACGAACTCCCCGACGCCCCCGCCCCGCCGTTCCGACGCCACCCGCACCGCGATCCTCGCCGCCGCCCGCGAGCGCTTCGCCGCCGACGGCTACGAGCGGGCCACCATCCGGGCCATCGCCAAGGACGCCCGGATCGACCCGTCGATGGTGATGCGGTACTTCGGCAGCAAGGAAGGACTGTTCGCCGCGGCCGTCGCGCTCGATCTACGGCTGCCGGACCTGACGCGGGTACCGCGTGAAGAGGTGGGCCGGGCGCTGGTGGGCCACTTCCTCGGCCTGTGGGAGGAGAACGAGGAGCTGACGGCCGTCCTCCGGGTCGGCGCCACCAACCAGGCCGGGGCCGAGCGGATGCAGGGCATCTTCCGCGACCAGCTGCTGCCGGTGGCCCGCCAGGTGTGCCCCGACCCCGAGCAGAGCCCCGCGCGGGCCGCGCTGTGCGCCGCCCAGCTGCTCGGGCTGGCCCTCACCCGTTATGTGCTGCGGCTGCCCCCGGCCCGGGAGCTCACCCGCGAGGAGCTGGTGGCCTGGCTGGGCCCGACCGTGCAGCGCTATCTGACCGCGCCGAACCCCTGACGGGTCCTGCCCGGCCGAACCCCTGACGGGTCCTGCCCGGCCGAACCCCTGACGCGGGCCTGTCCGACCGAAACCCCTGCCCGGTCCTGTCCGGCCGGAACCCTGACCGGGCCTGTCCGGCCGAGACCCCTGACCGGGCCTGTCCGGCCGGCACCCTGACCGGGCCTGTCCGGCCCGAGCCGGAAAAAAACGCCGGGGGCGCCGGTCTCCCCCGGGTACGGCGTACGCGCGTACCGGCGGGAGGACAGGCGCCCCCGGCGAACGAACCGGTGTCCCGGTCAGGCCTTGGCCCGAGCCTCGGACTTGACGTCGATGTTGGACGAGGGCTTCGTGACCCGGGTCTTGGACTTGTCCAGGAGCATGACCAGGCCGGCGATCACCACGAACAGCACCAGCGGGGCAAAGACGTACAGCCCCAGCGTCTCGACGACGCTCAGGCCCTTGCCGGGGTCGTCGCCGTCGTCGCGGGTCAGCGCGAGCGCGGGGGACGACATGAGCAGCATCATCAGCGTCGTACCGGCGGCCAGGGCGCCGGCGCGCAGGGCGTTCTTCTTGTCCACGGAATCAAGTTAGCGAACCCCCGTCGGGGCCGCGCGCCCGGGGTGCCTTACCCGGGTGCCCGGCCGCCGCCGGGGGCGGGGCGCCTCACCCGGCCGCGGTGTCACCGCCGGCCGCCCTCAGCACCTCCAGCAGCGCCCGGAGCCGGCGGGAGGCCACCAGGTCCTCCAGCGGCACCGGCCTGCCCTCGGCGTCCGCGATCGGCAGGCGCCAGTTGGGGTACTCGTCCCACGTGCCCGGCAGGTTCTGCGGGCGGCGGTCGCCGATGCCGTCCGGCAGCCAGACGCCGATCAGCCGGGCGGGGGTGCGCAGCAGGAAGCGGTGGACGGCGCGGATCTCCTCCTCCTCGTCGGAGCCGGGCGGGCCGGCCGCCGGGCTGTCCAGCAGGCCGAGGCTGCCCAGCAGGGCGAGCCACTCGGCGGCGTCGGCGGCGGCCTCGGCGCGTTCCTCCGGGACCGGGCGGGTGAGCAGGCCGAGGCGGTCGCGCAGGTCGACGTGGTCGCCGGTGAGCCGGGCGGCGGTGGGCGGCAGATCGTGCGTGGTGGCGGTGGCCAGGCAGTCGGCGCGCCAGCGCTCGGGCGGCAGGGGGCGGCCGTCGCCCTCCCAGTCCCGTTCGAACCAGAGCACCGAGGTGCCGAGCATTCCGCGCCGGTGCAGGGCCTCACGGACCCCGGGCTCGACGGTGCCGAGGTCCTCCCCGATGACGACGGCCCCGGCGCGGTCGGCCTCCAGGGCGAGGATCGCGAGCATGGCGTCGGCGTCGTAGCGGACGTAGGTGCCCTCGGTGGGCGGACGGCCCTGGGGGACCCACCAGAGCCGGAACAGGCCCATGACGTGGTCGATGCGCAGGGCTCCGGCGTAGCGGAAGAGGGCGCGCAGGAGGTCGCGGTAGGGAGCGTGGCCCGAGGCGGCGAGCCGGTCGGGGCGCCAGGGCGGCAGGCCCCAGTCCTGGCCGCGGGCGTTGAAGGCGTCCGGCGGGGCGCCCACGGACATGCCGGCGGCGTACACGTCCTGCTGGGCCCAGGCGTCGGCGCCGGCGGGGTGCACGCCGACGGCCAGGTCGTGGACGATCCCCACGGACATGCCGGCCTCGCGGGCGGCACGCTGGGCGGCCCGCAGCTGGCCGTCGGTGAGCCAGGCGAGCCGGGCGTGGAACTCGACGCGGTCGGCGAGGTCGGTGCGGGCGCGGGCGGTGGCGGCGGAGCGGGGGTCGCGCAGCCCGTCGGGCCAGTGGTGCCAGTCGGAGCCGTGGAGTTCGGCGAGGGCGTACCAGGTGGCGTGGTCGTCGAGGGCGCGGCCGTGGGCGGCGCGGAAGGCGTCGTAGGCGGCCTGCCGGCCGGGGCCCAGGGGGACGGCGAGGACCGGCTCCAGCGCCTCCCGTTTCAGCTCCCACACGGCGTCCCGGTCGATGAGGGCGCCCTTGTCGAGGACGGCGGCGCGCAGCCGTTCGGCCCGGTGCAGCAGGGCGCCGAGCCGTTCGCGGTCCGTGACGTACCCGTATTCGGGGATGTCCTCGACGCGCAGGTGGACGGGGTCGGGGAAGCGGCGGGAGGAGGGGCGGTAGGGGGAGGGGTCGGTGGGGGCGCCGGGTACGGCGGCGTGCAGCGGGTTGACCTGGACGAAGCCGGCGCCTGCGGTGCGTCCGGCCCAGCCGGCCAGCTCGGCGAGGTCGGCGAGGTCGCCCATGCCCCAGGACCGGTGGGAGAGCAGGGAGTACAGCTGGACGAGGAGGCCGTGGGAGCGGCCGGGCGGGGCGGGCAGCCGGTCGGGGGCGACGACGAGGTACGCCTCGCCGGTCCGCCCGTCGGGCGCGGTGGCGGTGAGCCGGTGGACGCCGGGCGGGAGTCCCGCCGTCCCCCGGTCCGTCAGGTCCCCGTGATCCTCGCCGTCCTCCGTCTCGGCGCGCAGCCGGGTACCGGCGGGCAGGGCGGTGAGGGCGGCGGGCGGTTCCGCGCCGGCCCACTGGACCACCGTCGGCGGCAGCAGGCGCTCGCGCAGGGCGCGTTCCCGGGCGGTGAGGGCGGCGCGTACGGCGTCCGGGCCGGCCGCGTCGACGCCGAGGGCGGCGAGGGCGGCGGTCACGGCGGAGGCGGGGACCTGGACGGTGTGGCCCGGGGCCGGCTCGTAGGAGGTGGCGACCCCGTGCAGCTCGGCGAGCCGGGCGAGGTCCGCGGGGGGTGTGCCGGGGGGCTCGTCGGGCGCCGCGGCCATCTACAGCCCCGGCGCGAAGGAGTCCGGGACCGGGTCGGACTCGCTGGTCAGCGGGGCGGCCTCGGCGAGCGGGGGTTCACTGGTGAGGGGCTCGGCCTCGGGCAGCGGCGGCTCGCTGGTCAGCGGGGTCTGCGTGCACGCGCTCTCGGCGCTGAAGACGCACAGCGGCGCCTCGTCGGTCTCGGCGGACGGATCCGCCACGGGTTTGAACTGGGCCGGGATCGAGAGACGGACCGGTACGGCCACGGGGGCCTCCTTGTCGGCGTGCCGGATGCTACGGCTTTGGACGGGTTACGGCAGGCCTACCCCGTGAACCCGAAGCCACGCGCACCGAACCGGTACCGGGGTGATCCGGCACGGGCCCGCCGTTCGATAGAGGGGGTGTGAGACTGTTCCGCCCCATGGGGGGCCAGCGGGAGAAGGGCGACGGCGCCGACGGGGACGCGGCCCTGTTGCGGGCCGTCGCGCGCGGTGACGCGGCGGCGATGACGGCCCTGTACGACCGGCACGCCGGGTGGCTGCACGCACGGCTGACCCGGCGGTGCGCCGACCCGGAGCTGGTGCGGGAGGTGTTGCAGGACACGTTCGTCACGGTGTGGCGGTCGGCGGCCGGGCACCGCGGGCAGGAGGCCGGCGGCTGGCTGTGGACGATCGCGGCGCGCCGGCTGGTCGACGCGCGGCGGGCGCAGGAGCGGTCCGCGCGGGTCGTGGGGCCGCTGCCGGAACCCGAGGCGCCGGGGCGGTACGAGCCCGCGCCCGCGCCGTCCGCCGAGGACCGGGTGCTGGCGGGGCTGGAGTACGGCGATGTCGGCGCCGCGCTGGACCGGATCTCCCCCGAGTTGCGCGAGGTGCTGCGGGCGACGGTCGTCGATGGGCTGACCACCCGGGAGGCGGCCCGGCTGCTGGGCATACCGGAGGGCACGGTCAAGTCCCGCGCCCGCCGGGCCCGCGCCGAACTGCGCGCCGCACTGGCTCAGTTGAACCCGTCCCCGCTGGGAGGCACGGCATGACGAACCGTGGAAGGCAGCTCTGGCACGCCTCCGACGACCTGGTCGCCCGCTATGCCGAGGGCGTCCTGCCGGAGTCGGACGCGTGGTCCCTGGAGAAGCATGTGGAGGACTGCGCGGGCTGCGCGTCCCGGGTGTCGGCCGCGGTGCGCGGCACGGCGGCCGGGGCGGTGCTCGCGCAGGTACGGGCGGCGGTGCTGGCCGCGGCTCCGGTACCCGGAACGGCCGCAGCGGCGCAGCCGCGCCTCGGGGGGACGGCCGAGCCGGCACAGCCGCGCCTCACGGAGCCGTCCATGCCCGCCGCGCCGCGCCTCACGAAGCCGTCCACGCCCGCCGCGCCGCGCCTCACGGAGCAGTCCGTGCCCGCCGCGCCGCGCCTCACGGAGCCGTCCGTGCCCGCCGCGCCGCGCCTCACGAAGCCGTCCATGCCCGCCGCGCCGCGCCTCACGGAGCCGTCCGTGCCCGCCGCGCCGCGCCTCGGGGAGGCGGCCGGGCGGCCCGCGCTGTCCCGGCTCGCCCGGCTGCTGTGGGCCGCGGGGCCCGCCGTGCGCGGGGCGTGGCTGCCGGCCGTGCTCGGCGTGGCCGTGGCCGCGCTGGCCCTGTCGTACGGGGCCGGGTTCCCGGGCACACGGGCGCTGCTGCTGGCCGTCGCCCCCGTGGTGCCGGTCGCCGGGGTCGCCCTGTCCTACGGCCCGCACGCGGACCCGTTGCACGAGGTCGCCGCGGCCACGCCGGGCGGCGGGCTGCGGCTCGCGCTGACCCGTACGGTCGCCGTGCTCGTGGTGAGCCTGCCGCTGCTGACCCTCACCGGGCTGCTGCTGCCCGCCTCGGGGGCCCCGGCCGCGGCGGCCTGGCTGCTACCGGGGCTCGCGCTGGCACTGGCCTCGCTGGCCCTGGCCTCCGTCGTGGGGTGCCGGGCGGCGGCCGGGCTGACGGGCGGCGGCTGGCTGTGCGCCGTTGTCGGACCGGTGGCCGTCGCGCCGGGCGGTACGGCCACCGGGCGGCTGGCCGAGCAGCTCTCCCGCTGCCTGGACGGCACCGCGGCGCAGGGTGCCTGGGCGGCGGCGGCCGTGCTGAGCGCCGTCCTGCTGACCGCCCGCCGTCCCGCGTACGACCGTCCGCTGCGGCCCTGACGGCACCCGCCGCCACGCCGCCCGCGACGCACCACGCCCCCTTTCCCTTCCTTCTCCTCGTCACCTCCCCTCCCTTCTCCTCCTCTCCCTTCTCCCCTCCCTCCTCCTCTCCCTTCTTCTCCTCTCCCTTCTCCTCCTTCTCTTCCTTCTCCTCCCGGTTTCCCCCTCTTCCTATTTCTTCCGCCCCTTCCTGATTTCTTCCGCCCGATTCCGACCCACCCGGGACCGCCGACCTACGCCGTCCCGCGTCCTCTCCTGGAGAGACATGAGTTCCCTACGTGTGACCGGCCTGCGGGTCCGGCACCGCAAGACCCTCGCCCTCGACTCCCTCGACCTGGCGCTCGGCACCGGTGTGCACGGGCTGCTCGGGCCGAACGGCGCCGGGAAGACCTCGCTGATACGGGTGCTGGCCACGGTGGCGCGGCCGGACGCCGGGCGGGTGGAGCTGCTGGGCGAGGACATCGCGGGGCACCGCGGCCTGGCCGGGGTGCGGCGCCGGCTGGGTTATCTGCCACAGGAGTTCGGTTACTACCCGGGCTTCACCGTGCGGGAGTTCGTGGCGTACGTGGCCTGGCTGAAGGAGGTGCCGGCCGCACGGGTGGCGGCGGCCGTGGAGCGGGCGGTGACCCGTGTGGGCCTCGCGGACCGGATCGACGCCAAGGTACGGACGCTGTCCGGCGGCATGGTCCGCCGGGTCGGCATCGCGCAGGCCATCGTCAACGATCCCGCTCTGCTGCTGCTGGACGAACCGACCGCCGGGCTCGACCCGGAGCAGCGGGTGGAGTTCCGCGCGCTGCTGCGCGAGCTGGGTGCCGCGGCCACCGTGGTGGTCTCCACCCACCTGGTGGAGGACGTGGCCGCCGCCTGCACGGAGGTCACCCTGCTGGACGCGGGCCGGATCGCGTACCGGGGCACGCCGGAGGCGCTGACCCTGCTCGGCGAGGCGTCGGACGGGCCGGGCGACCACCCGATCGAGCGCGGGTACACGGCGGCGCTGCGGGCACACCGCACGCCGGGTGCGCGGGAGGGGGTGCGATGACCCTCGTCACCGAGAAGAAGGCGCCGGCGCGTGCGCCGTACCCGCTGCGGACGGAGGCCCTGCGGGGGTTCGCGCCCTGGGCGGGGCTCGCGGTGCTGCTGACGCTCGGCGCCCCGCTGTGCGGAAAGGCCGACCAGTGGCAGGGCGACTGGGCGGAGACCGCCGGCCAGGTGCACACCGCGATGCTGATCACCCTTCCGCTGGCCGCGGCGGCGGGCTGCTGGCAGGGCGGCCGGGAGCGGCGACGCCGTACCGAGGAGCTGTGGGGGACGACCGTGCGGTCGCCGCTGACCCGCCTGCTGGTCGCGGCGCTGCCCGTGGCGCTGTGGGCGGCCGTCGGCTACCTGGTCGTGGTGGCCGCGGCGCTGCTCGCCAGCTGGCCCTACGTCCAGGGCGACCGGCCGCACCTGGTCCTGGTGCCGGGGGACACGGTCGCCATGGCGGCGGGCGCGCTGGCCGGGCACGTGGTGGGCCGGGTGGTGCCGACGCGGCTGGCGGCGCCGCTGCTGGCGGTGGCCGGGTACGTGGGGCTCGGGATCGTGACGGCCGACGGTTCGGACGCCCTTCGCGCCCTGAGTCCCACCACGGAGTCGCCGGGCGGCGGGCTGCCGGTGTGGTGGCAGCCGTGGGCCATGGCGGTGTGGACGGGCGGGCTGGCGGTCGCCGCCGCGCTGGCGTACGCGGCCCGGCGCCGGGCCACGGCGCTGGTCCCGCTGGCCGCCGCGCTGGCCGCGGGCGCGCTGCTGGCGCAGACGGGGAACGGCCTGTGGCACACCGACCCCCTCGCCCGCCGTCAGGTGTGCGACACCTCCGTCTCCCCGGCGATCTGTGTGAACGCCCGGTACGCCGGGATGCTCCCGCAGGTCAGGGATGCCCTGTCAGGGATCACGGACAAGCTGGACGGAGTGCGGAACCTGCCGGTGCGCTGGGCGGACCGCGGGAGCGCCCCGCGGGCCGGCGAGGCCCAGCTGCCGGGCATCACGCCGCTGGGCTGGTCGACCGTGCGGGGGCGGCTGACCGATCCGGCGCAGTACGCGTGGGAGGCCGTCGCCGCGCTCCAGGGCTACGACTGCCCCGACACGAGCACGACCGACCGGGTGCTGACGGCGGACGACGCGGTGGAGAACTACCTCGCGCCGAGCCCGGTGCAGAAGGCGATCGACGGGTACGACGCCCGGGGGGACAAGGCCCGGCGCACCGCCCTGCGCGAGCGCGTCGCCGCCCGGGCCCGGCTCGCCGGGATGGCCGAGCGAGAGCGCCGCGACTGGCTGTCGGCGTACTTCGCGGCTCGCGGGGACTGCCGTGCGAAGGAGGTCCCCGCGCTGTGACGACGACCCGCGGCCCCCTGCTCTACGCCCGCTCCCGGGCGCTCCCCCTCACCCTGGCCGCGCTCGCCGCCACGGCCGCCTTCGCGGTGTGGGCGGCCGGCCGGCTGGACGCCTACCTCGATCCCGACCGCCGGGTGCCCATCGTCGCGCTGGCGCCGCTGCTGGCATCGGCGGTGATCGGGACGAGTCTGTACAGCGCCTCGGACGAACTGGACCGCACGGCCGTACGCCCCTGGTGGCCGCGCCGGCTGGCGCAGCTGGCGGGGCTGGCCGCGCTGGCGGCGCTGCTGGTGACTCCGGCGGTGCTGGGCCACACGGAGAACTTCGGCCCGCCCGCCGTGATCCGCAACACGCTGGGCTGTACGGGTGTCACCGCGGCGGCGGCCGTCCTCCTGGGCGCCCGGCTGAGCTGGCTGCCCGCCTTCGTCTATGTGACGGGGGTGTACCTGGGCTCCACCACCGCGCACGGCCGCGCGGCCACGGTGTGGGCGTGGCCGATGCAGCCGGGGTCCCAGCCGGGCGCGTGGGTGACGGCGCTGACGGCGTTCGCGGCGGGCGCGGCCCTGTACGCGGTGCGCGGCGCCCGTCCGGAGGGGCCGCGCGGCTGAGCCCGGGCGGGGCGGCCGGTCCGACGGTGCGCGGGGGCAGGCGCCACCAGCCCCCGCGCACCTGCGCCCGGTTCACCGACCCGACGGCCCGGGTGACGGACCCGACGGCCCGGTGACGAACCCGATGGCCCCGGTGACGAACCCGATGGCCCCGGATACACGACCGGCCCGGCTCGACTAGGCGGAAACGCCGTCGATGCGGGCCATGGCATCATCCGCGCCGTAGGGCTGCAAGTACGGCAACCAGCGCGGGTCCCGGTGCCCCGTGCCGATGATCCGCCAGGCCAGCCCGGTCGGCGGGGCCGGTTTGTGGCGCAGCCGCCAGCCCAGTTCGACGAGGTGGCGGTCGGCCTTGACGTGGTTGCAGCGGCGGCAGGAGGCCACCACGTTGTCCCAGACGTGCTTGCCCCCGCGGCTGCGCGGGATGACGTGGTCGACGCTGGTTGCGACGCCACCGCAGTACATGCACCGGCCTCCGTCGCGCGCGAAGAGCGCTCGGCGGGTCAGAGGAACAGGCCCCCGATAGGGGACCCGGACGAATCGCTTGAGCCGGACCACGCTGGGTGCGGGGAGGGTGACGGTTGCGCTGTGCATATAGGCGCCGGATTCCTCCAGGGAGACTGCCTTGTTCTCCAGGACGAGGATGAGCGCGCGGCGGAGCGGTACGACACCGAGCGGCTCGTACGACGCGTTGAGGACCAGGACATGCGGCACGGGGGCCTCCTTGGGCGTCGGCGGCGCGTGGCTCGCGCCGGGACGATCTGCAGTCAGTCTCCCCTCATGCCTGGTGGAAGCGCCACCATGTCCCGGTAACGGGCTGGGAGTGTTTTCGACCACACCGGATTCATCCCCCGCAGCACGGCCGGTTCAAGCCCGCGTGAGTCGTGTCTCTCCTTCTCGCCTCCTGTACGGATCCGCACGAGGCACACACAATGCCCCGTTAGTGTGGTGGTCCCGTCCGTCCGGTGACCTTTTCGTGACCTTGACCGCCCGCCGGGACGGACAGCGCAGCACCTTGGAGGTACCTGCCGTGTCGTCCCTGCCCGCCGCCCTCCTGGCCGCCGGGGCATCGCCCTCCCCGTCACCGTCCCCGTCGGGGTCGGCCCCGGCCGTGCCGACGCTCCAGGACGCCCAGGAGAGCGCGACGAACGCGGCGAGCTGGGTCGAGCAGAACTGGTCGACGTGGCTCGCGATGGGGCTCCAGATCCTGCTGATCGTGACCGTGGCGGTGGCGCTCCGGGCGGTGGTGCGGCGGGCGATCACCAAGCTGATAGACCGGATGGGCCGCGCCACGCACGCCACGGACGGCAGTGCGCTGGGCGGGCTGCTGGTCAACGCGGAGCGGCGGCGGCAGCGGTCGGCGGCGATCGGCTCGGTGCTGCGGTCCGTGGCGAGCTTCCTCATCCTCGGCACGGCCGCGCTGATGGTGCTGGGCACCTTCAAGATCAATCTGGCGCCGCTGCTGGCGTCGGCCGGTGTCGCGGGCGTGGCGATCGGTTTCGGCGCCCGGAACCTGGTCACGGACTTCCTCTCCGGTGTGTTCATGATCCTGGAGGACCAGTACGGCGTGGGTGACGTGATCGACGCGGGTGTGGCCACCGGCGAGGTGATCGAGGTCGGGCTGCGCGTGACCAAGCTGCGCGGCGACAACGGCGAGATCTGGTACGTCCGCAACGGCGAGGTCAAGCGGATCGGCAACCTCTCGCAGGGCTGGGCGACGGCCGGGGTCGACGTGACCGTGCGGGCGGGTGAGGACCTGGACAAGCTCAAGGCGACGCTGGACGAGGTCGCCGAGCACATGAGCAAGGAAGAGCCCTGGAACGAGCTGCTGTGGGGCCCGATCGAGGTCCTGGGTCTGGACTCGGTGCTGATCGACTCCATGGTGGTCCGGGTCTCGGCCCGGACGATGCCGGGCAAGTCCGTCACCGTCGAGCGCGAGCTGCGCTGGCGGATCAAGCGGGCGTTCGACGCGGCGAGCATCCGCATCGTGGGCGGTGCGACGGCGACGGAGGACGTGGCGGACGTCCCGGACCCCACGGCGACGGTGGCGGCCCCCTCCGTGTATTCCAGCGCGGACTCGCCTCAGTCGGTGGCGGCGTCCCCGATCGTGGCACAGCGGCCGGCACCGCCCACGAAGTAACGGGAACGATTCAGCACACTCGTTCGAGTGAACGGATGGGGCATTCCGGCGCCGAAGGCGCACGGGGTGCCCCATCGTTCTGCCGGGGCGCCCAGTGCGGGCTTAGCCTGGCAGCAGCGTGACGAGGAGAAGCGATGAGCGCCGAACCGATCCTGGAGCCGGTCATGACGCAGGTGGACCCCATCGACCTGTTGAGCGCGTTCGAAGAGGCAGCACCGATGCCGATTCGACCGGAGTACGTCGAGGGGACCGCCATGGTGCCGCCGCAACCGAACGACGACCACAACGACGGCGCATTCGAATTGGGCTTCCAGTTCCGGTCCGCCGGATTCCGCCTCGTGGGCATGGGCAACGGTTATCGAGCCGCCCACAAGGACGGCAGGACCATGGCCCTGATCATTCCGGACTTCTACGTCCGCCGCCGCAGGCCGACCGAGCTCGACGAGTCGTACCGCAAGACGAACAAGGGCTGGTACCCCATCGACATGCTCGCCCTCGTCGGCGAGGTCACCTCCACCAACCACGAGACCGACACCGGCCCCAAGTTCCGCACCTACGCCGCCGTCGGCATCCCCGTCTACGTTCTCGTCGACCGTCACTCCCGGACGGCTCACTGCTACACCAACCCGGTCCTCCCCGGCGACGACCCCACCGAGGCGTACTACGCCGACGACACCAAGGTCGATCTCGGCGCTCCCCTGCCCCTGCCGGCGCCGTACCCGGTCCTCGACACGGCCGCGTTCCTCACCGGCTGAGCGGCCCGCAGGCCAGCCGGTAGGCCTCGCGGAGCCACGCCTCCCCGCCCGGGTCGGCGCCGCAGGCCAGGGTGTCGCCCCGGGTGGCCCCGAGCCAGGTGGTGACGCTGCCGTAGTGCGTTCCGCCGGGGCACTCGACGGCGAAGCTCGCGTCGACCACCCGCACCGCCTCGGCGGTGGCGAGGCGTCCGGCGTCCTGGGAGCCGATCCGCTCCGGGGGCCTCGGATGGTGAGCCGTGTTCTCGCCCGGGGACATCAGGTCGCCGGTGTCGTAGCCCAGATGCCGTGTGAGGGAGGCCATCACCCGCCGCTGCGGGACCCGCACGCCGTCGGTGTGCAGGGAGGCGGTGACCGTACGCAGCGGGATGTTCCGGAAGGTGGTCCAGCCGTCGTGCCCGCCGACCGTCACCACCGGGGACAGCGCGGTCAGCCGCGTCTCCTGCCGGACCGTGCCCCAGCGGAGCGCGCCCGCCTCGCAGGAGGGCGACGACGGCGACGCGGACGGGCGCGCGGGGGGCACCGCCCGGGCCTGCCGGGGCTGCTGCGCCGTACAGGCCGCCGCCCCCAGCAGCAGCACGGCCACCGCGGCCATCTGACGCGTCCTCACTCGGCCTCCCCCGTCCAGCGCCACTCCATCGGAGCGAAACTAAGCGCCGTGACCAGCGAAAACCACACCCGTGACGCACTCGTGACGTGCCTCCTCGGTCCCGCCCGGATGGAGATCGCCTTCACCGGAACCCCGCGTTCCCTCCGCATTCGGTGATCCTCTAGGGTCACCTGCACAACGGACCCTTGTTCTGGAGCGCGACGCCGCCCGGGGGCCCGTCTCGAATGTGGGGAAACATGCGCAAGCTCGCCATAGGCGCCACGCTGTCCGGCGCCCTGGCCCTGACCGGCCTCGCCGTGCCCGCCGCTTCGGCGGCCGGTACGCCGGACCTCAAGTTCTCCGGCGTGACCGTGAACCACGGCAAGCCGATCGTGGCCGGCACCGAGAAGGCCCTGACCGTGCCGGTGTCGTACACCCTGACCCGGCCGAAGGACCTGGTCATCGACCAGAACAAGACCGTGCAGGCCGTGATCCTGTACCGGGGCACGCTGAAGTCGGTCGACAACGACCTGGACCCGAGCGCGCCGCCGGTCTGCGAGACGACCGCCACGACCGACACGACGGTCACCGAGAGCTGCACCGAGAAGATCACGGTCGCCCCGGAGGAGGCGTTCTACGAGGCCGCCGACGCCACCACCTGGAAGGCCGCGGGACTCTACGCGCACAGCGACGGCAGCGTCTCGGACGACTACCTGCACAGCGAGAACGACGTCACCGCGTGGGGCAACCTCGCCTCGGTGCAGGTGCGGCGCGCCGCGCGGGTGACCGTGAACGCCGCCCCGGAACCCGCGGTCAAGGGCCGGACGCTCACCGTCAAGGGCCAGCTGACCCGGGCGAACTGGGAGACCGGCCGGTACAGCGGCTACCAGGGCCAGACCGTCCTGCTCCAGTTCAAGGCGGACGGCGGCTCGTACCGGAACGTCAAGGCGATCACCTCCGGCACCAGGGGCGCCCTGTCCACCACGGTGAAGGCGACCAGGAGCGGAAACTACCGCTTCGTCTTCACGGGTACGGCCACCACCGCGGCCAAGACCTCCGCCGGTGACCACGTGACGGTCAAGTAGCCACCGGCACCCCCCGCACGGGCACGCCCCCGAGGTAACGACTCTGTTGCCTCGGGGGCGTTGTCTATTGACGCCCCCTTCGTCCTGGGCATACGTTCCTCCCACCCGAATAGGAAAGTTTCCTAACAGTGATCTTCCGGGCGGCCGTTGATCAAGACTGGACGTCCCGCCCGGGTCACTGAGAAGCTGAGCGGCTGGAAAGGCAGGTGTCGACCCCATGGCAGGAACCACCGGTACGCCGGGCACCCCGCGCGTGCTGCGCGCCATGAACGACCGCGCCGCCCTGGACCTGCTGCTGGAGCACGGGCCGCTGTCACGCACCCGGATCGGCAAGCTCACCGGCCTGTCCAAGCCCACCGCCTCCCAGCTGCTGGCCCGCCTGGAGGCGGCCGGACTGGTCCGGGTCACCGGCACCAGCGAGGGCCGGCCGGGTCCCAACGCCCAGCTCTACGCGGTCGATCCGGGCGCCGCGTACGCCGCCGGACTCGACGTCACCCCGCACCGCATCCGGGCCGCGGTCGCCGACGTCACCGGCCGCACGGTCGGCGCGTACGAGCTGCCCACCCCCGGCCGGCGCACCGCCGCCCGGTCCGCGGCCCCGGCCAGGCAGGCGGCGGCCCCCGCACCCGTCGTCCAGCAGGTCACCGACGCCCTCGACGGCGCGGTCAAGGCCGCCGGACTGGCCCGGTCCGATGTGCACCGGCTGGTCATCGGCACCCCCGGCGCCTTCGACCCGAACACCGGACGCCTGCGCTACGCCTCCCATCTGCCCGGCTGGCACTCCCCCACGCTGCTCGACGACCTCGCGGCGGCGCTCCCGATGCCGGTCGAGTACGAGAACGACGTCAACCTCGCCGCCATCGCCGAGCAGCGGCTCGGCGCGGCCCGCGGCCACGCGGACTTCGTGCTGCTGTGGAACCAGGAGGGCCTCGGCGCCGCCCTGGTCCTCGGCGGCCGGCTGCACCGCGGCTGGACCGGCGGCGCCGGCGAGGTCGGCTTCCTGCCGGTGCCGGGCACCCCGCTGGTGCGGCAGGTCACCAAGGCCAACAGCGGCGGCTACCAGGAGCTGGCCGGCTCCCAGGCCATACCCAAGCTGGCCCGTGAACTCGGCATCGCGGTGCCCTCGGGGCCGTACACCGAAGCCGCCACCACGCTCGTGGCCCGCGCCGCCGACCACGCCGGCGGGCCGCACCGGGAGCTGCTCCAGACGTACGCCACCCGGCTGGCCACCGGTCTCGCCTCGCTCGTCTCCGTGCTCGACCCCGAACTCGTCGTCCTCAGCGGCTCCGCCCTGACGGCCGGCGGCGAGGTGCTGCGCGCCCTCGTCCAGGCCGAGCTGGAGGAACTGGCCGCGGCCCGGCCCCGGCTGGTCGTCGGCGACGTCCACGAACACCCCGTTCTGCGCGGCGCGCTGGAGTCCGCGCTCGCCGCCACCCGCGACGAGGTCTTCGACACCTCGCGCTGAGCCCCGCAGCACCCCCCGCAGCACCCCCCGCAGCACCCCGGCAGCACGCCCCTTTCCGTCCACCCGTCCCTGGGAGACCTCGCCATGCCCGAAGTCATACCTTCGCTTGCCCGAAAGACGGCTTTTGCCCTGACCGCGTCGCTGGCCCTGCTCACCACCGCCTGTACCGGCCAGTCCGACCCGGGCGCCTCGGACGACCCGTCCAAGGACACGACGATCAACTTCTGGCACGCCTGGAGCGCGCCGAACGAGGTGAAGGCGGTCAAGTCCCTGGTCGCCGGTTTCGAGCGGGCGCACCCCAACATCCACGTGAACATCGTCGGCAACATGACCGACGACAAGATCAACCAGGCGCTGCGCGCCGGCGGCGAGAAGGCCCCGGACGTGATCTCCTCCTTCACCACCAACAACGTGGGCAAGTTCTGCTCCTCGGGCGCCCTGGTCGACCTGAACCCCTTCTTCGAGAAGGCGGACATCGACCCGGAGACGACGTTCCCGAAGGCGATGAACGAGTACACCCAGTTCGACGGCGACCGCTGCACGGTCCCGCTGCTCGGCGACGCCTACGGGCTCTACTACAACAAGACGGCGTTCGAGAAGGCCGGCATCAAGAGCCCGCCGAAGACCTGGTCCGAGTTCACCGCGGACGCCAAGAAGCTGACCATCCGCCAGGGCGACGGCTACCGGCAGCTCGGCTTCATGCCGAACTACCACGGCTGGGAGTCCACCACCGAGCACTACTTCGGTCAGTTCTCGCCGACGTACTTCGACAAGGACGGCAAGTCGAACCTCGCCAAGGACCCCGCCTTCGAGAAGGGCTTCACCCTCCAGAAGAAGCTCGTGGACGAACTCGGCGGATTCGGCAGGCTGGAGAAGTTCCGGGCCACGCTCGGCGACGAGTGGGGCCCCAAGCACCCCTTCCACACCGGCCAGGTCGCCATGCAGCTCGACGGCGAGTGGCGCCTCGGCATGGCCGAGGCGGCCAAGCCCGGCTTCGAGATCGGGGTGGCCCCGCTGCCCGTCCCCGACGACGAGGCCGACCGGTACGGCAAGGGCTACATCACCGGCACCATCGCGGGCATCGCCGCCACCAGCCACAAGCAGAACGCGGCCTGGGAGCTGGTGAAGTACATGACGACGGACACGGCCGCGGTGGTCGGCTTCGCCAACGCCATCCACAACGTGCCCTCCACGCTCGCCGCGCTGAAGTCTCCCGACCTGAAGTACGACCCCCGGTTCAAGACCTTCCTGGACATCGCCGCGAACCCGGACTCCACCACCTCGCCCGCCTCGGTCAACGGTGTGTACCTGGTGACGATCCAGCAGTTCGGCTACGACTACGAGAGCGGCAAGGCCACCGATCTCAAGGCCGGACTGAAGAAGACGGCCGCGCAGATCGACACGGACGTCGCGCAGGCGCGGGGATGAGCACCGTCACCCTCGCGTCGAAACGCCGGCGCTCGGCCCTGCGCACGCTCGCCTTCCTGTCGCCGTGGCTCATCGGCTTCGCCGTCTTCTTCGCCTATCCGCTGATCTCCACGGTCTACTTCTCCTTCATGCACTACGACGGCTTCCGGCCGCCGACGTGGAGCGGCGGGAAGAACTGGGCGTACGTCTTCGAGCACTACCCGCTGTTCTGGCCCGCCCTGCGCAACACCCTGTGGCTGGTGCTGGTGATGGTGACCCTCCGGGTCGTCTTCGGGCTGGGCGTCGGCCTGCTCATCACCAAGATCAAGACCGGCACGGGCGTCTTCCGCACCCTGTTCTACCTGCCGTACCTGGCCCCTCCGGTCGCGGCCACCATGGCCTTCGCGTTCCTGCTCAACCCCGGCACCGGACCGGTCAACTCCCTGCTGGAGAAGACCGGCCTGCCGGCTCCGAGCTGGTTCAACGACCCCGCCTGGTCCAAGCCGGCGCTGACCCTGCTGGCCCTGTGGGGCGTGGGCGACCTGATGGTCATCTTCATGGCCGCGCTGCTCGACGTGCCGGCGGAGCAGTACGAGGCGGCGGAGCTGGACGGCGCCTCGGCCTGGCAGCGCTTCCGGTACGTGACCCTGCCGAACATCTCGCCCATCGTGATGTTCGCCGTCGTCACCGGCGTGATCCAGACCATGCAGTACTACACCCAGCCGCTGATCGCCGGGAAGGTCGCCTCCGGGGTGATCCAGGGCGCGGGCACCCAGTTCGAGCCCGGCTACCCGGACAAGTCCACGCTCACCCTCCCCCAGCTCGTCTACAACCTCGGCTTCCAGCGCTTCGACTACGGCTCGGCCTGCGTGGTGGCGCTGGTGCTGTTCGCCCTGTCGATGGCGTTCACCGCGCTGCTGATGCGGCGCCGGGGCGGCCTCCTGAAGGCAGGTGACTGATCATGACCCAGGTACTGGATCCGCCGGTGCGGCGGACGCCGCTCGTCTCCGGCGCCGAACGCACCGCGCGCCGCAAGGCGGTGCTGGAGTGGATCGCGGTCCACGCGCTCGGCGTCGCCGCCGCGCTGTTCTTCACCCTGCCGTTCGTGTTCGTGTTCCTGACCTCGCTGATGAGCGACACCCAGGCGCTCAGCCGGGACCTGATCCCGCACACCTGGGAGTGGGGCAACTACCGGAAGGTCTTCGACACGCCCGGCTTCCTCACCTGGTGGCGGAACACACTCCTCTACGCCGGCCTGGGCACCGCCCTGACCGTGGTGTCGTCGATCCCGGTGGCGTACGCCCTCGCCAAGTTCCGCTTCCGGGGGCGCAGTCTGTCGCTGATGCTGGTGATCTCGATGATGATGCTGCCCCCGCAGGTGGTCGTCATCCCGATGTACCTGTTCTGGGCGAAGCAGCTGGACCTGTCCGGCACGCTGTGGCCGCTGATCGTCCCCATGGCGTTCGGGGACGCGTTCTCCATCTTCCTGTTGCGCCAGTTCCTGCTGACGATCCCGAACGAGTACCTGGACGCGGCGAGGGTCGACGGCTGCGGCGACCTCAGGACCCTGCTGCGGGTGGTCCTGCCCATGGCGAAGCCCGGCATCGCCGCCGTGGCCCTGTTCCAGTTCTTCTACGCCTGGAACGACTACTTCGGCCCGCAGATCTACGCGTCCGAGAGCCCCGGCGCCTGGACCCTCTCCTACGGCCTGGAGTCCTTCAAGGGCGTCCACCACACCGACTGGAACCTCACCATGGCCGCGACCGTGCTGGTCATGGCCCCCGTGATCCTCGTGTTCTTCTTCGCCCAGAAGGCGTTCGTCGAAGGCGTCACGCTCACCGGAGTGAAGGGTTAAACCACACATGAAACTCACCGTGGTCGGCGGAGGCTCGACCTACACCCCCGAACTCATCGACGGTTTCGCCCGCCTGCGCGACACCCTGCCCATCGAGGAACTGGTGCTGGTGGACCCGGCCGCGGACCGCCTGGAACTGGTCGGCGGCCTGGCCCGCAGGATCTTCGCCCGGCAGGGCCACGGGGGACGCATCGTCACCACCGCCGATCTGGACGCGGGGGTCGAGGGCGCCGACGCCGTCCTGCTCCAGCTGCGCGTCGGCGGCCAGGCGGCCCGGGAGCAGGACGAGACGTGGCCGCTGGAGTGCGGCTGCGTCGGCCAGGAGACCACCGGTGCCGGCGGTCTGGCCAAGGCCCTGCGCACGGTGCCGGTCGTCCTGGACATCGCCGAACGGGTCCGCCGTGCCAACCCGCGCGCCTGGATCATCGACTTCACCAACCCGGTCGGCATCGTCACCCGCGCCCTGCTCCAGGCCGGGCACCGGGCGGTCGGCCTGTGCAACGTGGCGATCGGCCTCCAGCGGAAGTTCGCGGCCCTGCTGGGCGCGGCCCCGGCGGATGTGCATCTGGCCCATGTGGGCCTGAACCACCTCACCTGGGAAACGGGTGTGCGCCTGGGCGGTCCGGAAGGCGCGAACGTGCTGCCGAAGCTGCTGGCCGAGCACGGCGAGGCGATCGCCGACGACCTGCGTCTGCCCCGCCCCCTGCTGGACCGCCTCGGTGTCGTCCCCTCCTACTACCTGCGCTACTACTACGCGCACGACGAGGTCGTCCGGGAGCTGCGCACCAAGCCCTCCCGGGCGTCCGAGGTGGCCGCCATGGAGCGGGAACTGCTGGCGATGTACGGCGACCCGGCCCTGGACGAGAAGCCGGCGCTGCTGGCGAAGCGGGGCGGCGCCTTCTATTCGGAGGCGGCCGTGGACCTGGCGGCGGCACTGCTGGGCGGCGGGGGCAGCCCCTACCAGGTGGTGAACACGCTCAACAAGGGCACGCTGCCGTTCCTCCCCGACGACGCGGTGATCGAGGTGCAGGCGGCGGTCGGCGCCACGGGCCCCGTCCCGCTGCCGGTCCCGGACCTGGACCCCCTCTTCGCGGGCCTGATCGCGAACGTGACGGCGTACGAGGAGCTGGCCCTGGAGGCGGCCCTGCGCGGCGGCCGGGACCGCGTCTTCCGCGCGCTGCTGGCACACCCCCTGATCGGCCAGTACGCCTACGCCGACGCCCTCACCGACCAGTTGGTCGCACACAACCGGGAGCACCTCGCGTGGGCCTGACCGCACCCGACTCCCCCACGGTCCTCGCCATCGACGCGGGCAACAGCAAGACCGACGTGGCCGTGGTCACCGCCGCCGGCGAGGTCCTGGCCACGGCCCGCGGCGGCGGCTTCCGCCCGCCCGCGGTGGGCGTGGCCGCGGCGCTGGACGCGCTGGCGGAACCGGTGGCCCGGGCGTTCGCCGACGCCGGGGTCGGTGCCGTCACCCACGTCTCGGCCTGTCTGGCCAACGCCGACCTGCCGGTGGAGGAGGAGCAGCTGGCGACCGCGCTGCACGCGCGCGCGTGGGGCGCCTCGGTGGAGGTCCGCAACGACACCTTCGCGATCCTGCGCGCGGGCGTCGCCGAGCCGCGCGGGGTGGCGGTGGTGTGCGGCGCCGGCATCAACTGCGTGGGCATGCGCCCCGACGGCCGTACCGCCCGGTTCCCGGCCATCGGCCGCATCTCCGGTGACTGGGGCGGCGGCTGGGGTCTGGCGGAGGAGGCGCTGTGGCACGCCGCGCGCGCGGAGGACGGCCGCGGCGAGCCGACCGCCCTCTCCCGCACCCTGCCCGCGCACTTCGGCCTGCCGACCATGTACGCGCTCATCGAGGCCCTGCACCTGGAGCACGTCGACCACGACCGCCGGCACGAACTGACCCCGGTCCTGTTCGCCACGGCCGCGGACGGCGACCCGGTGGCCCGCTCGCTCGTCACCCGGCTCGCGGAGGAGGTCACGGTGATGGCCACGGTCGCCCTGACCCGCCTGGACCTCCTCGCCGAGAAGACCCCGGTGCTCCTCGGCGGCAGCGTCCTCACCGCCGGTCACCCCCAGCTGAACGACACCGTCCGCGCCCTCCTGGCCGGCCGCGCCCCGGAGGCCGACGTGCGCGTGGTGACGGCGAGCCCGGTCCTGGGCGCGGCCCTGCTGGGCCTGGACCGGCTGGCCGCCGGTGCGGGCGCGCAGGCGCGGGCCCGGGAGTACTGGGAGGTGAGCCGGGCCGGCGGCGGCCGGTGACGTTCCCCCGGCCCCCGGCCCCCGGTCCCGGGGGCGTCCGGCGCGCCCCGGGGACGGAGCCGGGGAACAATGTGTGCCAAGGGGCGGGGCTGCCCTCGGGAGGCGCCATGAGCACACCGGCCGAGCCGCGGGTCTCCGGCCTGGAGATCCGGTCCATCGACTACGTCCCGCTGAACGAGCGGCACGGCAAGCTCTGGCATCTCGGCCCGCTGTGGTTCATGTCGAACGCCCAGATCGCCACGCTCGCGGTGGGGCTGATCAGCATCACCGAGGGCGGCAACCTCCTCTGGTCGCTGCTGGCCATCGTCACCGGCACCGTCATCGGCACCTTCTTCATGGCCTTCCACTCGGCCCAGGGACCCCAGCTGGGGCTGCCGCAGATGATCCAGTCGCGGCCCCAGTTCGGTTACGTGGGCGCGCTGCTGGTGTGGGTCTTCGCCTATGTGCAGTACGCGGGGTTCAACGTCTTCAACAGCGTCCTCGCCGCCGACGCCCTGCACACCACGCTGCACGGCGGCGTCAGACTGTGGGTCGTGGTGGTCACCGTGGTCGCGATGGCCGTCGCGCTGGTGGGCTACGACGTCATCCACAAGGCCGAGCGGTTCCTGACCTACGCCTTCCTGGTGATCTTCGGGGTGTTCACCGTGGGCGTCCTGGCCACCCTGCACTACCCGCCCGGCTCCTTCGACCTCGGCGGCTTCCGGTGGACGCCGTTCCTCGCGCAGTTCGGCGTGGTCGCGGGCTACCAGATCAGCTGGGCCATCTACGTCTCGGACTACTCCCGCTACCTCCCGCCGGACGTCACCGTCCGCAAGACGTTCTACTGGACGTACTTCGGCTCGGCGCTCGGCGGGATCTGGCTGATGGCCCTCGGGACGCTGCTGGCGGCCTGGGCGGGCGAGCACTTCGACACCATCACGTCGATCGACGCGGCCGGCGACAAGGTGTTCGTCGGCTTCGGCGCGATCGTGCTGCTGTTCGCCGCGCTCGGCCTGATCTCCGTCACCGCGCTGAACATGTACGGCGGTTCGCTGACCCTCATCAGCGCCATCGACTCCTTCCGACGGGTCCGGCCGACCCTGGCCGTGCGCCTGCTCACCCTCGCCCTCACCGCGGCGCTCTCGCTGGTCGGCGCGCTGGCCGCGACCTCGAACTTCCTCCAGAACTTCAACGACTTCCTGCTGCTGGTGCTCTACCTGTTCATCCCGTGGACCGCGGTGAACCTCATGGACTACTACGTCGTGCGCCGCGGGCACTACGCCATCGCCGAGATCTTCAACCCGCACGGCATCTACGGCCGCTGGGGCCGGCACGGCATCATCGCCTACCTGGTCGGCTTCGTCGTCATGATCCCCTTCTTCTCCGTCGGCACCCTGTACGTCGGCCCCGCCGCGAAGGCGCTCGGCGGAGCCGACATCTCGCTGTTCGTCGGGCTCCCCGTGTCCGCCCTGCTGTACTGGTGGCTGACCCGTTCCGTCGACGTGGCGGCCGAGACCCGCCTGGCCGAGGCGGAGGCGGCGGAACTGGAGCAGGCCGCCCGCGAGCACCGCGAGCCCTGAGGACGGCGGGCGTCGGGCCGCGCGCCGGCGGGCGCGGCGGACGCGGCGCCCGCCGAGGGAACCGATCCCCCGTCACCAGCGTGTTCCTTCACAGGGGGTGGTGCGCCCGCCGGTACGCGCCCCCCGGCTTGCTGCGATCCCATCAAGATCCAGCGAAGGCCGGTGCGGATGTCCGGGCGGGCGGTGATACTGGGCGGCGAACGGATGACCATGGGGGAGGTCGAGTGACACACCCGCCGAAGAGCAGCGCGGCGCCACCCGCCGGCCCGGTGGGTGTCCCGGGCGTCCCCGCTCAGGCCGGGCGGCCCCCGGGTGTCGCTCCGGCCGTGCCGGCCCCGCGCCGGACCGCCTTCGCCGAGGGTGTCGAGCGGCTGCGGACCGCCGCGACGACCGAACCGGGACGGCTGCGGATCATCGGCGCCGTACTGGCGCTGCTGGTGGTCGCGTTCGGGGCGGTCACGGCCTGGCAGACCGGCGAACGCTCGGCCGCCGCCGACGACGTGCTGCACCGCAGCCAGCCGCTCAGCTCCGGCGCGGCCGGCATCTACCGCTCGCTGGCCGACGCCAACACCGCCGCGTCCAGCGGCTTCCTGGCGGGCGGCCAGGAGAACGCCGGCTCCCGCGACCGGTACGAGAAGGACATCCGGACCGCCGCCGCCGGGCTCGTCACCGCCGCCGCCAACGCCGACCCCGGCTCGGCCTCCGAGGCGACCATCGCCCGGCTGAACCGGCTGCTGCCCGAGTACAAGGGCCTCATCGAGCGGGCCCGGACCTACAACCGGCAGGGCTACCCGGTGGGCGGCGCCTATCTGCGGTACGCCAACGAGAAGATGCAGAAGCAGATGCTCCCGGCGGCGGAGACGCTGTACACCACGGAGAACCGCCGGCTCGACACCGACTACGGGCAGGCCAGGCCGTACCCGTGGGCGGCGATCGCGCTCGGCCTGTTCGCTCTCGCCGCGCTCGGCTGGGCCCAGCGGCGGATGTACCGGCGCACCAACCGCGTCCTCAACCACGGCCTGGCCGGCGCCTCCGCCGCCACCGCCGTCGCCCTGCTGTGGCTGGTCGTGGGCCACGCGGTCGCCCGGTCCGGGCTCGACGGCTCCTACGACCACGGCGTGCGCTCGCTCAGCGTGCTGCACGACGCCCGGATCGCCTCCCTGAAGGCCCGCGGGAACGAGAACCTGAGCCTGGTGGCGCGCGGCGCGGAGACCGTCACGGTCGACGGCAAGCCGTACGACGCCTACTACTACGACTTCGACAAGGACATCGCCGTGCTCGGCAAGGGGCTGACCGCGGCCGCCCGGCTCGCCGACGACCAGGGGGGCACCGCCCCGGTCGAGGCGGCCCAGGGCAACATGGCGGTGTGGAAGCAACGCCACGCCGCGGCCCGCGCCGAGGACGAGAACGGCAACTACCAGCAGGCGCTGGACAAGGTGATCGGCGCGAAGGGCGCCACCGGCGAGTGCTTCGACAGCGTCGACCGCAATCTCGCCCAAGCCATCGACCACGAGCAGTCCGAGTTCCGGCAGGCCGCCACGGACGGGCGGGACGCCATGACGGGGCTGCCGGTCGGTGTGGCCGTCCTCGCGGTGCTGGGCGCCGCCGGCGCCGTCGCCGGCATAGGCCGCAGACTTTCGGAGTACCGGTGACAGGGGGCAGGGCGATGTACGCAGACCGTGCACGGGCCTCCCTGCGGGGCTGGGGCGGGGTCGCCGCGATGGCGGTGCTGTGCGCGCTCGCGCTGGCGTTCGTCCTGCTGCTGCCGCGCACCCAGCAGCAGGCGCCGGACCGGGCCGGCCAGCGGGTCACCACCGGCACCCAGGCCGACGCCGACGGCTGCGCCGACGCCGACGCGCACCAGCGGACGCTCGCCCCCTCCGGCGCCGACGGGCCGACGATCGACGCCATCAAGGCCCGTACGGGCGCCAAGCGCAAACTGATCGTCGGCGTCGACCAGAACAGCTACCGCTGGGGCTACCGCAACCCCAACACCGAGGGCGCGGAGCTGGAGGGCTTCGACATCGACCTGGTGCACCGGATCGCGGAGGACATCCTCGGCGATCCGGACGCGGTGCAGTTCAAGGCGATACCGACCAGCCAGCGCATCCCGGCCATCCAGGACGGGCGCGTCGACATGGTCGTCCGGACCATGACGATCACCTGCGACCGGCTGCGGCAGGTCGCGTTCTCCGCGCCCTACTTCAAGACGGGGCAGCAGGTCCTCGCGCCCAAGTCGTCGCCGATCACCGGCTACGACGACTCCCTGGCCCACAAGAAGGTGTGCACGGCGGCCGGTTCGACCGCGTACGCCAAGCTGGACGCCGACCGGAAGCAGGGCCGGCCGGCCGCCTCCGCCGACATCTCCACCACCGTCCCGAACCAGCTCGACTGCCTGGTCCGGCTGCAACTCGGCGAGGTGGACGCGGTGGTGACCGACGGCGCCCTCGCCGCGAGCCAGGCCGCCCAGGATCCCACCGTCGAACTCAAGGGCAAGGCGTTCACGACCGAGTACTACGGCGTGGCGATGAAGAAGGACGCCACCGATCTGGTACGCCGGGTCAACCGCGTTCTGGTGGACTATCGCGCACACGGCTGGCAGACCTCGTACGACACCTGGCTGTCGGCCACACTGGGGAAGGACGCGGCGGCGTCGAAGCCGCCCGTACCGCGGTACCTGGCCGGCAGTTGAGCCCCACCCGACCGGAACAGACAGCAAGCGAGAGGTGATCGATGGGCGTCACGGACCCCGCCGGGCCGGTGATGGACCGGGACGAGGCGGACCGTGCGCTGGCGCGGCTCGGCCAGGAGCACGAGGCGATCGAGACCTCGCTGCTGGCCCTCCAGGACCACGCGGGCCGCAGACTCCTCGAAGGCGCCGAGCTGGCCGGCGTCACCCGGGAGCGCTGGCAGGCCGCGGAGGCACGGATCACCCTGCTGTGGGGGTACTTCGACGCCTACACGGCCGCGCTGCGCGGCGCCCGCGAGATCCGTGCCCGCCGCCGCTGGTCCAGCCGCGAGGACCTCGCGGAGCTGACCGAGCTGCTGCGCGGCGAGTCCGTGACCGTCCCCGGCGGCGCGACCGGCAGACTGAGCGAGACGTTCTCGCTGTCCGCCCTGGTGGACCGGATGAACGAGCTGTACGCGACGAGCCTGGACCTGATCGTCGCCGCCGACGCGGTCTGGTCGGCGCTGCCCGCGCGGATCGATTTACTCGCCGCGGAGCTCCAGCGCACCCGTGGCCTCGCGCACTCCGTCGGGGTGCGCCCCGGCGAACATCCGGCCGGCGACGACCTGGAACGGATCACCCGCACCCTGACCAGGCTGCGCGAGGACGTCGTCGCCGACCCGCTCGCCTTCTGGGTGCCGGCCGAAGGCAGTTCGGCACCCGGCGGCGGGCGCCCGGACACGACGGTGTACGACCGTGAGGCGCGCGCCCTGGAGGACGTACGGCGGGAGATCGACGCCGTACTGACGGTGCGCCAGGACGCCGAGGCGCGGCTGATCCGGCTGCGGGACGTCCTCTCGCGCGCGGACCGCACCCTCGCCGAGGCCCGCACCGCGCGCGGCGAGGTGCTGGCGAAGATCGCCGCCACCGAGGTGCCGGTGGTGAGCGGGCCGCCCACCGCGCTCCAGGAGCAGCTGGCGGCCGCCGCCGAGTACCGCAGGCAGGCGCAGTGGCACCGGCTCTCCCCGCTGCTGGAGTCCCTGGAGCAGAAGGCGGAGGACGAACTGCTGCGCGCCCGTGAGTCGTTGACCGCCGTCACCGCTCCGCTCGCGGTCCGCGCCGAGCTGCGCGGCCGGCTCGACGCCTACCGGGCGAAGGTCGCCCGGCACGGTCTCGCCGAGGACCCGCTGCTCATCGAGCGGTACGACGCGGCCCGCCGCATGCTGTGGAGCGCGCCCTGCGACCTGCGGGTGGCCGAACAGGCCGTGCTGCGCTACCAGCAGGCGGCGGCCGAGGCACTGGGCAGCGCGAGCGCGCCGCAGGACCGTGAGGGGGATCCGTCATGAGTCAGCCGGGGCAGGCCTGCCAGCGGCCGGGCTGCGAAGGAACGTACGAGGACGTCGGCGGCGGCGAGCTGTACTGCGACACCTGCGGTCTGGCGCCGGTCGTCTCGGTCGGGGGTTCCCCCTCCGGGGCGGGAATGATCGGCTCGTCCCCGACGGGGGTCACCGGCGGCTCGGCGGACAGCGGCAGCTCCCGCACCTCCTCGCAGTCGTCGCGGTCACGCCGCTCGGTGTCCGGGCGGCTCTCCCGGTCGGTGTCGGGGAAGTCCACGGGCCGCTCGGTGTCGGTGCGCAGCTCGGGTTCCTCGTCCGGCACCTCCACGCGCGGGCGGCTGGGCGCCGGGCTGGTCTCCGTGCCGCAGGTGCCGCGGCCCGACCCGCGCGCGATGGTGCTGGAGAACCCGGAGGTGCCCGAGCGCAAGCGGTTCTGCTCGCGGTCGGACTGCGGGGCGCCGGTGGGCCGGGCCCGGGGCGAGCGGCCGGGCCGCACGGAGGGCTTCTGCACCAAGTGCGGGCACCCGTACTCCTTCGTGCCCAAGCTCCGGGCCGGGGACATCGTGCACGGCCAGTACGAGGTCGCGGGCTGCCTCGCGCACGGCGGTCTGGGCTGGATCTACCTCGCCGTGGACCGGGCCGTCTCCGACCGCTGGGTGGTGCTCAAGGGCCTGCTGGACACCGGTGACCAGGACGCGATGGCGGCGGCGATCTCCGAGCGGCGCTTCCTCGCGGAGATCGAGCACGCCAACATCGTGCGGATCTACAACTTCGTCGAGCACCTGGACCAGCGCACCGGCTCCCTCGACGGCTACATCGTCATGGAGTACGTCGGCGGCAAGTCCCTGAAGGAGATCGCCAACGCCCGCCGCGCACCCGACGGCCGGCGCGACCCGCTGCCGGTGGAGCAGGGCTGCGCGTACGGCATCGAGGCCCTGGAGGCGCTCGGCCATCTGCACAGCCGCAACCTGCTGTACTGCGACTTCAAGGTCGACAACGCCATCCAGACCGAGGACCAGCTCAAGCTGATCGACATGGGCGCCGTCCGCCGGATGGACGACGACGAGTCGGCCATCTACGGCACGGTCGGCTACCAGGCGCCGGAGGTCGCCGAGGTCGGCCCGTCGGTGGCCAGCGACCTCTACACGGTGGGCCGCACCCTCGCGGTGCTCACCTTCGACTTCCAGGGCTACACCACCGTCTACGCCGACTCCCTGCCCGACCCCGACACCATCGAGGTCTTCCGCCGCTACGAGTCCTTCTACCGGCTCCTGGTGCGCGCCACCGACCCCGACCCGGCCCGCAGGTTCGCCTCCGCGCAGGAGATGTCCGAGCAGCTGACCGGTGTGCTGCGGGAGGTGGTCTCCCTCCAGACCGGGCAGGCGCGGCCGGCGCTGTCGACGCTGTTCGGGCCCGAGGTGAGGGTCACCGACACCGAGCTGTTCCCGCGCCTGGACGGGGACGTGTCCCGGCTGGGCGCGCGGCAGGCACGCGTCCGGAAGCGGCCGGGAGCGGCGCCCGCTCCGGTCTCCGGCCGGGCGGCCCCCGCCTCCCTGGCCCCGGCCCCCTCCGCCCTGGTCAGGACGGTCGACACGGCCTCCGCCGCGCTCGCGCTGCCGGTCCCGCTGGTCGACCCGAACGACCCCAACGCCGGGTTCCTGGCGGGCCTGCTGGCGTCCGCGCCGGCCGAGCTGATGAGCGCCCTGACCGCGGCGCCCGCGCAGACCGTGGAGAGCCGGCTGCGGCAGATCCGCGCCCGTCTGGAGAGCGGCGACCACCAGGCCGCCCTGATGAGCCTGGCCAAGCTGGACGAGGAACGCCCCGACGACTGGCGGGTGGTCTGGTACCGGGGCGTGGCCGCCCTGGTCACCGGTGACCACGAGGGCGCCGCGCTCTCCTTCGACGCGATCTACGACGCCTTCCCCGGCGAGGCCGCGCCCAAGCTGGCGCTCGGCCTGTGCGCCGAGGTGCTCGGCCAGCTGGACAACGCGGCCGAGTACTACCGCCTGGTGTGGACGACCGACCCGAGCTTCGTGAGCGCCGCGTTCGGACTGGCCCGGGTGCGGCTCGCGGCCGGGGACCGGACGGGTGCCGTACGGACGCTGGAGTCGGTGCCGGAGTCCTCCATCCACTACACGGCCGCCCGGGTCGCCGCCGTCCGGGCCCGGCTCAGACAGCGCACGGCGAGCGCCGGTGACGTACCGTTCCTGGACGACCTGACGGCCGCCGCCGGTCAGGTCGAGGCACTCCAGGCGTACGGCCTGGACCCGGCGCGGCGCGAGCTGCTGTCGGCGGAAGTGCTCGGCTGCGCGCTGGACTGGATACTCTCCGGGGGTCAGGGCACCGGGCCCGCCGCCGGAGGCCGGGTGCTGCTGGGCAGCGGTCTGGACGAGCGCGGGCTGCGCTTCGGTCTGGAGCGCGCCTATCGCACGCTGGCCCGGCTGGCGCCCGGCGGCGATGAGAGGATCGAGCTGGTGGAACGGGCCAACCGTTACCGCCCCCGGACGTGGGTGTAGTCGATGTCGCAGATGCCCCAGCAGGCCGCACTGTCCAAGTGCCCGAGCTGCGCGGAGCCCGTGGAGTCGGGCGACCTGTTCTGTGGAGCGTGCGGATACGACCTTTCGGTGGTGCCCGCACCGCCGCAGGACCGTCCGACGCTCACCATGACGGGTTCCGCCGCGCCCGGGGACGAGGCCCCCTGGCCCGCTCCCGAGCCGGCCGGCTCCGGCGGGCCGCCCGCGGCGCACGTGCCGGCGGACCTGCCCGGCACCGACTCGGGCGGCAATCCGCTGCCCGGACACGAGCCCGAGCCCGACCCCGACCCCGACCGGTCCGCCGCTTCCGGGGTGCGCTTCGACCGGCCCGCGGAGCCCGACGAGTACCCGCTCCAGGCCCCGGACCCGCGGCTGGCCCCCGGCGTCGCCGCCTCCGCGGACCCGGCCGATCCGGCCGATCCGGCCGATCCGGCGGACCCGGCCCAGCCGGCGCAGGTCTGTGTGGCCTGCCGGGCGGGCCGGGTGGACAGCGACGGCTACTGCGAGAACTGCGGGCACGCCCAGCCGCGCGAACGCGACCACGTGGAGCGGGAGTCGGGCCCGGTCGCCGCCGTCAGCGACCGCGGTCTGCGCCACCACCGCAACGAGGACGCCTTCGCCGTCGGCCACACCGCGCTGCCCGACGGCACCCCGGCGCTGGTGGCGATCGTCTGCGACGGCGTGTCCTCCGCGACCCGCCCCGACGACGCCTCCCTGGCCGCCTCCCAGGCGGCCGGCGACTCCCTGCTGGCCGCGCTGCCGCGCGGCACCCATCCGCAAGCGGCGATGCACGAGGCGATCGTCGCCGCCGCGCAGGCCGTCAACGCCCTCGCCGAGGAGCCCGAGACGGCCCGCGAGCACGCCCCGCACCAGAACGCGCCGGCCTGCACGATCGTCGGCGCGGTGGTCACCTCCGGGCTGCTGGTCGTCGGCTGGGTCGGCGACAGCCGTGTCTACTGGGTGCCCACCGACCGCGGCGCGCCGCCCGCCCGGCTGACCGAGGACGACTCCTGGGCCGCGCAGATGGTGGCCGCCGGTCTGATGAGCGAGGCCGAGGCGTACGCCGACGAACGCGCCCACGCGATCACCGGCTGGCTCGGCGCGGACGCCTACGAACTGGAGCCGCACACCGCCTGCTTCAAGCCGGACCGGCCCGGTGCCGTGGTGGTGTGCACCGACGGACTGTGGAACTACGCCGAGACGGCCGGGGAGATGTGCGAGGTCGTCCCCCCGGACGCGGCCTCCCGCCCGCTGCACGCCGCCCGGGTACTGGTGGGACACGCCCTGGACGGCGGGGGCCACGACAACGTAACAGTGGCGCTCGTGCCGTTCCCGGTGCCGCCGCAGGGGGCAGGATCGGCCTGAGGGCCGTACGGCACGGGGATACGGCACGGGGAAGCCGCGGCGGACCGGAGGGGACCGGTCCGCTCAGAGTCATCGCCTCGCGTGCGCGGGGTGTCCGAGGGGGATGCGATCAAGCATGGCCAATTTCGCGAAGTCGAACGTGCCGCAGTTCTCGGTGGACGTCTACCAGAACGAGTACCTGCCCGAGGGCGGCAGCGAGGTCAACGCCATCGTCACGGTGACCGCGACCGGCGGCGGCACCATCGGCAGCGCGGTCTCCGCGCCCGTGTACCCGCCGGGGCGGCCCTCGGCCGCGGTGGCGGTCATGGTCGACTGCTCGGGTTCCATGGACTACCCGCCGACCAAGATGCGCAACGCCCGGGACGCCACGGCCGCCGCGATCGACACCCTGCGCGACGGCACCGCCTTCGCGGTGATCGGCGGCACGCACGTGGCCACGGAGGTCTACCCCGGCGGCGGACGGCTCGCGGTCGCCGACGCCACCACCCGGGAGCAGGCCAAGCGGGCGCTGCGCCGGCTGAGCGCGGGCGGCGGTACGGCGATCGGCACCTGGCTGCGGCTCGCCGACCGGCTGCTGTCCTCGGCGGACGTCACCATCCGGCACGGCATCCTGCTCACCGACGGCCGCAACGAGCACGAGTCGCCGGACGACCTGCGGGCGACGCTGGACGCCTGCGCGGGACGGTTCACCTGCGACGCGCGGGGCGTGGGCACCGACTGGGAAGTGAAAGAAGTCACAGGGATCGCCTCGGCGCTGCTCGGCACCGCCGACATCGTCGCCGACCCGGCCGGCCTGTCCGCGGACTTCACGGGGATGATGGAGACGGCGATGGGCAAGGAGGTCGCCGACGTCTCCCTGCGGGTGTGGACGCCGGTCGGCACGACCATCCGCTTCGTCAAGCAAGTCGCGCCCAGTGTTGCGGACTTGACCGACCGCCGCAGCGAGGCCGGGCCGCGCGCCGGGGACTATCCCACCGGGTCCTGGGGCGACGAGTCCCGCGACTACCACCTGTGCCTGGCGGTCCCGCCGGCCGGGCTCGGCCGGGAGATGCTCGCCGCGCGGATCTCCCTGGTGGTACCGCATGCCGGGGGTCCCGGCGGCGGGAGCGAGGCGGAACGCGGGGGAGCGACGGCGCACAACCTCGGCGCCCAGGGGCTCGTACGCGCCGTGTGGACCGACGACATGGCCGCCTCCACCTCGATCAGCCCCCAAGTCGCCCACTACACCGGGCAGGCCGAACTGGCCCAAGCCATCCAGCAAGGTCTCGATCTGCGCAAAGCGGGCGATTTCGATGGAGCAACGGCCAAACTGGGGCGCGCGGTTCAGCTCGCCAACGGCTCGGGGAACGCGGACACTGCGAAACTGCTTGCGAAGGTGGTGGACGTGGTCGACGCCGCGACAGGTACTGTGCGGTTGAAGACAAGGGTCGCGGAGGCGGATGAGATGACTCTGGAGACCCGGTCCACAAAGACTGTTCGTGTAAAGAAGTGACGCTGCCACAAGCCGGCGGACACCAGACGGACCCTCATGAGAAGGGGAAGCACCGACATGCCGACCTGCCCGAACGGACACCAGTCGGGTTCCGACGACTGGTGCGAGGTCTGCGGTCACCGCATGGCCGGTGCCGTACCTCCGCCCCCTCCGCCGCCGCCCCCGGCCGGCGGCGGCTACGGCTTCCCGCCGCCCGCCGGACCCGGCGGTCCGGGCGGACAGGCCGGCGGGGGACGCCCGCATCCGGCCGCCGGTCCCGCGCCCGAGCCGGAGCTGTGCCCGCAGTGCCGTACGCCCCGTGAGGGCGGCGCGCCCTTCTGCGAGGAGTGCCGGTGGAACTTCCTGACCAACACCGCGACCTCGTACACCCCGGCCGCCCCGCGCTCGCCGCAGCCGCGGTTCCAGCCGCCGAGCACGACGTACGGCGGCGGTGACGGGTACGAGTACCAGGGCTCGCGGCCCTCGCAGGTGAACCGGCCCGCCGAGCCCATCCCGTCCTTCGGCGGCGAGCCGTCGGGGCCGACTCCGTTCGGCGGCGACCGCGGTCCGTCCGGCCCGCCGCCCACCTCCCCCGGCCCCTCGGGCGCGCCCGCCTTCGGCGCGGGCAACCAGCGCCCGCCGGGGCCCCCGCAGGGCTTCGGCCAGGGTCCCGGGCAGGGCCAGGGTCCCGGGCAGGGCCCGGGTGCGGCACAGGGCCAAGGCCCCGGCGGCCCGTCCGGCTTCGGCGGCGGCCCCGGCCAGGGTCCCGGCGGCCCCGGCGGTCCGTCCGGCTTCGGCGGTGGTCCGGGGCAGGGTCCCGGCGGTCCCGGCTCCGGTGGTCCCGGCGGCCCGTCCGGCTTCGGCGGCGGTCCGGGGCAGCGTCCCGGCGGCCCCGGCTCCGGCTCCGGCGGTCCCGGCGGCTTCGGCGGCGGCCCGGGGCAGGGTCCCGGCGGCCCCGGCGGTCCGTCCGGCTTCGGCGGTGGTCCCGGCCAGGGGCCCGGCGGTCCCGGCGGTCCGTCCGGCTTCGGCAGCGTTCCCGGCCAGGGTCCCGGCTCCGGCGGTCCCGGCGGCCCCTCCGGCTTCGGCGGTGACCCCTCTCGTGCGGTACCGCCGCCGCCCGGGCCGACGCCGCCCGCCGGTCCCGGCGGTGCCCCGCAGGCGTTCCAGCAGTCCGGCGCGTCGGCTCCGCCCGCGTTCCCCCGGCAGACCGGTCCGGCCGGCGGCGGCCCCTCCTTCGGCGGCGGTGACGACGACTGGGTGATCTCCCCGCCGTCGTCCCCCGGCCCGGCCGGCCCCGGCCAGGTACCGGGTCAGGCCCAGGGGCCCGGCGGCGGGTACGGCTACCCGCAGCCCGGTGCCACCCAGGCCCCGCCCGGACCGGGCGGCTTCCCGCAGGCGCCGCAGCGGACCACCTGGACGGCGACCATCGGCCCGGACCGCGAGTACTTCATGGCGATGATGCAGCGCTCCGGCCCCGAGGCCGCGGGCCTGAACCTGCCCGCGTACTCGCCCGAGCAGCAGCGCGCGCTCACCGGCAACCAGGTCACCATCGGCCGCCGCCGGCACTCCACCGGCGACACCCCCGACATCGACCTGGCGGTACCGCCGGAGGACCCGGGCGTCTCGCACCAGCACGCGGTGCTGGTGCAGCAGCCGGACGGCAGCTGGGCGGTCGTCGACCAGAACTCGACGAACGGCACCACGGTCAACATGTCCGAGGAACCGATCCAGCCGTTCGTGCCGGTCCCGTTGCAGGACGGCGACCGGGTGCACGTGGGCGCCTGGACGACGATCACGGTCCGCCGGGGCTGAGCACGTTCAGGGCAGGGGCCAGGCGTACGGCCCCCGCGGGTCGTCCAGCCACGCCCAGGTGTGCTCGGCGTCGACCGTGACGCCGTAGCGTCCGCGGCCCGGTTCGCCCTCGCGCTCCCACAGGGAGTACGCCTCCACGGGGTCGAGGGTGCCCCGGGTCAGCGCGAGCAGGAAGCGGAAGGGCTCCTGCTCGCGGGCCCGGCCCGGCAGCCCGGCCAGGCAGACGCCCTCGGGCTCGGCCCTGCGCTCTCCGCGCAGCGGCACGAAGAAGGCGGCCCGGGGCAGGAACCGGCCTTCGGCGTGCTCCGCGTCCCGTACGGTCAGCGCGAGCAGACCGGTGGCGAGCGGAGTGAGGACACGCGCCCCGGGCCGGCACTGGGCGAGCCAGGGGCGCGGCACCGTGGGCAGCTCGCAGGTGGCGATGATCCGGTCGAAGGGGGCGCGTTCGGGGACCCCGCGCGCGCCGTCGCCGGTGACGACGGCCGGGCGGTAGCCGGCCGCGGTCAGGTGCTGCCGGGCCGACTCGGTGATCTCCGGTTCCAGGTCGACGGTGGTGACCAGATCGTCGGCGCCGAGCCGGTGGGACAGCAGGGCCGCGTTGTAGCCGGTGCCGGCGCCCACCTCCAGGACCCGGTTGCCGTCCTCGACCCGCAGGGCGGTCAGCATCCGGGCCATCAGGGAGGGCTGGCTGCTGGACGAGAGCAGCTCGCCGTCGCGCAGCCGGGTGGCCAGCGGTACGTCGGTGTAGGCGCCGCACACCCAGCGTTCCCGGACCTCGGGGTCGGGGCTCTCGCCCCAGCGGCGCTCGTAGCCGCCCGGCCCGGGGACGTAGTAGTAGGGCACGAACAGGTGCCGGGGCACCGCCGCGAACGCCTCCCGCCACACCGGGTCCTCGGCCCAGGCTCCCTCGGCGTCGATCTGCCGCACCAGCGCGGCCCGCGCCGCGGCGGCCCGCCCCTCGATCTCCGTGTCGTAGGCGCCCATACGTCCACAGTAGGGGCGAGCGGGCCGGGTCCTAGGGCTTGAGTCCTGGGCCGCCCGGTCTGAGACGATGGACAGGTGAATGAGATTCGGCGCGGCACGCTTCAGGAGCAGACCTTCTACGAGCAGGTCGGCGGGGAGGAGACCTTCCGCCGGCTCGTCCACCGTTTCTACGAGGGAGTCGCCGAGGACCCCGAGCTGCGGGCGATGTACCCGGAGGAGGACCTGGGCCCGGCCGAGGAGCGGCTGGCCCTGTTCCTGATGCAGTACTGGGGCGGCCCCACCACCTACAGCGACAACCGCGGCCATCCCCGGCTGCGGATGCGGCACGCCCCGTTCACCGTGAACCGGGCGGCGCACGACGCCTGGCTGCGGCACATGCGGGTGGCCGTCGACGAGCTGGGGCTGTCGGAGGAGCACGAGCGGACGCTGTGGAACTACCTGACGTACGCCGCCGCCTCGATGGTGAACACCCCGGACTGACCGCGCCGCCCCGACCGGCCCGACCGGCCCCACCGCGTCCGGCCACACAGGCCGTACCGACCCCGCAGACCCCGAAGACCGCACCGGCCGCACCGGCCGCACCGGTCGCACCGGTCGTGTGGGACCCACGAGACGGGCGTCCTGGACTGACGCCTCGTCACTGAAGGTCGGATTCCGGTCACCCGACGCCGAATTCCGATCACAATCCGGTATAGACCGGCCGACAACCGCTTACCCCGTGCCCGGCCCCTCTGCCAGCATCGCCCGAAGGCCAGGAAGCGGCGGACACACGGGGGGCCGGGTGACGGGGTTCGTCTTCTCACGTGCGCGTGCGCACCGTCTGCTGCTCGGTGCCGCGCTGCTGACGGTCGTGCTGACCACCGCGGTGCTGGCGACACTGACCGCGTACTCGGGCGCCATCGGCGACGCGGCCCTGCGCCATGTGCTCGCCGACCCGCGCACCGCCGCCGACACCGCGCTGATCGTCAAGGCCGACGTGCCCCCGGCCGAGCGTGCCGCCGCCGACGCCGCCGTACGTGCCGGCGCCCGAAGGACCTTCGCCGGCTTACCCGTGACCGTACGCACCCTGCGCCGCTCGGGGCCGTACGCGCTGCCCCGCTCGCTGCGGCCGCCCACGAGCAGGTCGGGCGACCCGGACCTGACGTACTTCGCGGCGCTGGACCCCACCCGGTTACGGACCACCGCCGGCCGTCTCCCGCGCCGCGGCACCGGCGACGTCGAGGTGGCCCTCCCGCAGACCGCCGCCCGGGCGCTGGGGCTGCGCCCCGGCGACCGGCTCACCCTGGCGAACCGGCTGAACGGTCCCGCGGTCCGGGTCCGGGTCGTCGGGGTGTACCGCCCCGTCTCGGTGACGGCGCCGTACTGGCGGCTGGACGACCTGCTCGGACGCGGCGTGAAGAAGTCCGGCTTCACGACGTACGGTCCGCTGCTCGCCGACCCCGCCGTGCTCACCGGCGGCCGGGTCAGCGCCGGGGCGACCGGCTGGCTGGCGTCGGCGGACTTCGCGTCCGTGCCGACGGGACGGATCGGAAAACTGCGCACGGCGGCCCGGGACGGCAGCGCTGCCCTGCGCGGACCCGCCGCGCCGAGCGGGACGACCGTGTCGCAGACCGCGCTGCCGGACGTGCTGGACCGGGTGGACCGTTCGCTGCTCGTGGCCCGCTCCACGCTGCTGATCATCGCGCTCCAGCTGGCGCTGCTCGCCGGCTACGCGCTGCTGCTGGTGGCCCGGCTGCTCAGCACCGAACGCGCGGACGAGACCCGGCTGCTGAGAGCCCGCGGCGCCTCCCGAACCCGGATCGCCGCCCTCGCCGCGACCGAGGCCCTGCTGCTCGCACTGCCCGCCGCCGCGTCCGCGCCCCTGCTCGCCGGTCCGCTCACCGCCCTGCTCGCCGGACACGGTCCGCTGGCCCGGCTCCAGCTGCACCTGGACCTCCCGGCGGCCGGCCGGCCCGCCGTCTGGCTGGTGGCGGCCGGGGTGGCCCTGGGCTGCGCGCTGGCCGTGACGGTGCCGGCGGTGACGGGGGCCGGGGCGGAGGTACGGGACCGGGCGCGCCGGCCCCGTACCGGGCGTGCCCGGTCACTGCCCCTGCTGTCCCTGGTGCCGCGTCGGCGGGCGGGCCGGCCGAGCGGCTCCCGGACCGTCCCCGCGCCCCTGCGGGCCGGCGCCGACCTCGGGCTGCTCGCGATCGCCGGGGTGGCCTACTGGCAGCTGGGCCGACAGGGATCCGGCGGCGTGGCCGCCGACCGGTCGGGCACCCTCGGCGTCGATCCGCTGCTGGTGGCCGCGCCCGCGCTGGCCCTGCTCGCCGGGACTGTGCTGACACTGCGGCTGCTGCCGCCCGTGGCACGGTTCGCCGAGCGGTGGGCGGCCGGCGGGCGGGGGCTGCCGGTGGCGCTGGCCGGCTGGCAGTTCAGCCGCCGCACCGCGCGCGGCGCGGGCCCGGTGCTGCTGCTCGTCCTCGCCGTCGCGCTGGGCATGCTCGCGATCGGGCAGGCCGCCTCCTGGGACCGCTCGCAGGACGACCAGGCCGATTTCCGGGCCGGGACCGAGGTGCGGGTGACGGCCGCCGGGGAGGGCGGGTTCGGCCGGACGGACCTGTACGCGGGTCTGCCACGGGTGCGTGCCGCCGCCCCGGCCGTGCGCGGCGACCAGCCGCTGTCCGGCGACCGTACGGCGACCGTCCTCGCCCTGGACACCGCGCACGCGGCGGACGCGGTCCTCATGCGGCCCGACCTGGCCGACGAACCGGTACGGCCGCTGCTGGCCCGGCTCGCGCCGCGGGGCGCGCCGGCCGGGACGCGGGTGCCGGCGGACACCACCCGGCTGCGGCTGACGGCGCGCCTGCGCTCCTCCACCGGGCCGGGGACCACGACCGCGGTGACGGTGACGCTGGCGGACCGGTACGGGGTGCCGTACCAGCTGCCGCTCGGGCAGCTCCCCGCCGACGGACGCCCCCACACCCTGACCCTCGGCCTCGAAGCCCCCTCCGGTCCCGCGACCCTCACCGGTCTGCGCCTGGACCTGACCCAGCCCGCCGGGCGCGCCGAGCGGCACCGGCTCGTCGTCGACGCGTTGACCGCGTCCGCGGCGGACGGGACGCCGCACCGGCTGGCGCTGCCCGCCCGGTGGACCACCACCGCGGAGGCCGGCGGCGCCGCCGTGCCGAGCGCCGCCACCAGCCCCACCCGCCCCGAGGTCACCGGCACCCGCCCGCTGACCTTCGCCTACAGCACCGGCTACCTCCCGGACGCCGGCATCTGGACGGTCGCCTCCCTCACCCTCCGGCTCCAGGTGACCCAGGCCGCGCCCGCCGAGGTGCCCGCCGTCGCGACCGACCGCTATCTGGCCGCGGCCGGCGCCCGCCCCGGACAGCGCGTCGGCCTCACGATCGGCGACCGGACCGTGCCGGTGCGGATCGTCCGCGCGGTACGCGCCCTGCCCGCCACCGCCGACCCCGGACGCACCGGCGACCGCGACGGCGGTGCCGTCCTGCTCGACCTGCGCGCCCTGAACCAGGTGCTCCAGGCCCGGTACGGCGAGAGCGCGACCCCCACCGAGTGGTGGCTCGCCACCGCGCCCGGCGGCTCCGCGCGCGCCGCCGCAGCCGTGCGGGCGCTGCCGGACGTCGGGCCGGGCGAGGTCGTGGTGCGCGACGAGATCGCCGCCGAGCTGCGCGACGACCCGTTCGGGACCGGCCCCGAAGCCGCGTTCACGGCCGCGGCCGTGGTGGCGGCGGCGCTCGCCGCGGTCGGCTTCGCCGTCGGCGCCGCCGGCGCACAGCGGGCTCGCGGCGCCGAGTTCGCGGTACTGCGCGCGCTCGGGGTGCCGCGCCGCCAGCTGGCCCGGACGGTCGCCGCCGAACAGGCCGTCCTGGTGGGCCTGGCCCTCGGCGTGGGGCTCGGCCTGGGCACCGTACTGGCCCGTGCCGTCCTGCCGCTGATCGTGCTGACCGGCGAGGCGACCCGCCCCGTACCGGACCTGCTGGTCCATCTGCCACCCGGCCGGGTGGCCCTGCTCCTCGCGGCCGTCGCCGTGACACCCCTCACGATCGCCGCCGCCCCGACCCTACGCCGCACGGACCCGGCACGAGCCCTGCGCGCACAGGGAGGCGAGTGACATGAACCGCCACCCGGCACCACACCCGCCCGCCCCACGGCCACCCGACCGGACCCCCCTGCCCCCCGCGGCCCCCACCACGACACCCCCCACGATCACCACCGCCCCGACCCCACGCCCCACAAACCCCGCACAAACCCTGCGCGCACAGGGAGGCGAGTGACATGAACCGCCGCCCGGTGACGCACACGATCGCCCCCTGGGTACGGACCCGGCTGCGGGCCGCTCCCGGGGCCGCCGCGGCGCTCGCGCTGCTCGTCGCGCTGACGGCGTGCCTGGCGGGTGCCTTCCCGCGGGCGGTGGACCGGTACGAGGACGCGGGCCTTCGGCAGGCGCTCCGGCAGGCCCGTCCGGAGCACACCACCGTCCGTGTGTCGGCGCCCCAGCCCGACCTCGGCCTTTCCGCCGGGCAGCGCGCCGCGGCGTTCCGCCCCGCCGTGCTGAAACGGCAGTACGCGAAGGTGCTCGGCACGGCCGGCGGCCCGCTGACCGTCGACCGCGCCCAGTCCGCGTACGGCGTCGGCAGCACCGTCAGCCCCCCGGTGCCCGACCCCTGGCTGCCCCGGCCGACCGGGCTGCCCGCCCGTGTCTCGCTGGCCGCGCAGAGCGGCCTCGCCGACCACGCGCGCGTGCGCACCGGGCGGCTGCCGCGCGCCACCGGCCCGGTCGACGCGACCACCGCCGAGGTGGAGGCCGCGGTGACCGCCGCCACCGCCAAGGGCCTGCGCATCCAGGTCGGTTCGGTCGTCCACGTACCGGCGCCCGGCCGCGCCCCGCTCGCCGTCCGCGTCACCGGCATCCTCGTCCCGCGCGACCCCGACGGCGCCTACTGGTCCACCGTCCCGCTGCTGCGCACCCCGAACCTGGTGACCCTGCCCACCCCCGGCCCCGACCCGGACAAGTACTGGCTCGGCGCGCTGCTGCTCCCTCCGGAAGCCGGTCCCGCCCTGCTCGGCACCGGCACCAACCCGGCCCGCTACTGGCATCTCGTGCCCGACCTGCGTGGCCTGCACGCCCACGACCTGGACCGGCTGAAGGCGGCCGTCGCCTCCCTGGAGTCCGGCCCCGCCCTGCAACGCGCCCGTGCCCTCACCGACGGCAACGCCGAGACCGGCACCGATCTGGACGACACCCTCGCCGCCTTCTCCCGGCTGCGCTCCGGCGTCTCCCCGCTGGTCTCCGTCGCCGCCGCGGGCACCGCCACGGTCGTCGCCGTCGTCCTGCTCATGACGGGCGGCCTGGCCGCCGACCGGCGCCGCACCGAACTCGCCCTGCTGCGGGCCCGCGGCGCCTGGCTGCCCGGACTCGCCGGGCGGCTGCTCGCCGAGAACGCCGTGGTCGCCGTACCGGCCGGCGCCCTCGGTCTGGCCCTGGCCCTGCTCGCCGTGCCCGCCGGCCGGACCGGCCCCGCCGTCGCCGCCGCCCTGGCCACCACCCTCATCGCCTGCGCCGCGCTCCCCCTGCGCGCGGCCCTCGCCCACCGCGCGGTACGGCTGACGGTCCCCCGCGAGGACATCGCCTCACCCCGGCCCTCCCGGCGCCGAACCGTCGCCGAGCTGACCCTGCTGGTGCTGGCCGCCGGCGCGGTGGCCACCCTGCGCCGCCGCGGCACCACCGGCGACCAGCTGGTGGCGGTGGCCCCGGTCCTGGTGGGCGTCGTCGCCGCACTGCTGCTGCTCCGCCTCCATCCGCTGCTGCTGCGCCGCCTGTCCGGTCCGGCCGCACGTCTGCGCGGCGCGGTCGGCCACCTCTCCCTGGCCCGTGCCGGCCGCACCCGGGCCTCCGCGGTCCTGCCGCTCCTCGCCCTGCTGACCGCGCTGACCACGGCGGCGTTCGGCGGCTCGGTGCTCGCGGGTGTGGCCGAGGCCCGGGACCGGGCGGCCCTGCTCGCCGTCGGTGCCGACGCCCGCGCGGACTCCGCCGCCCCGCTGCCGGCGGCCCTCCCCGGCCGGGTCCGGGCGGTCCCGGGGGTGCGCGCCGTGGCACCGGCGAGCATCTCCTACGAGGCGAGACCGGCGGACGGCCAGGACGAGGTACCGCTCGTCGGCGTGGACCCGCGCGGCTACGGCGAGCTGACCACCCGCACCGGGCTGGGTGCCTTCCCGGCCGGCCGTCTGACGGGCCGCACCGGCACGCTCCCCGCCGTCGCCTCGCCCTCCGTCGCCGCCGCGTACGGCACCCGGCGGCCCTTCCCGGTCCGGCTGGCGGACGGCGGCACGGTCACCGTGCGCATCGTCCTGGTCCGCGACCGCACCCCGGCCGTCCTGGGCGCCGACTTCCTCGTGGTGGACCGGGCGGGCCTCCCGCGCGCGGCCGGCCGGCCCACGACCCTGCTGGTGACGGGCGCCCACCTGGACGCAGGCGCGCTGCGGCACGCCGTGGGCGGCTCGGCCGCCGTCCGGATCCGGGCCGGCGAGCGCGCCCGGTACGCCGACTCGCCCCTTCAGTCCGGCGCGGAGCACGTCTACACGGCGGCGGTCGTCGCGGGCGCCGGCTTCGCCGTCCTCGCCCTGCTGCTCGCCCTGATCCGTGCGGCCCCCGAGCGGGCCGCGCTCCTCGCCCGCCTCCGCACGATGGGCCTCACCCGTGCCGAGGGCCGCCGTCTGCTGATCCTGGAGTCCCTCCCGCAGGCCCTGCTGGCCGCGCTCGGCGGCGTCCTGACCGGCTGGTCCGCGATCCGTCTGCTCTCCCCCGGCATCGACCTGACCACGATCGCCCTCCCGTCCGGGCAGGTCTCCTCGGCCGGGGCCGAGCTGCGGCCCGACGCCTGGTCCCTCGCCGTCCCGGCACTCGTGGTCCTGACGGTGGCGGTGGGCGTCGCGGCACTCCAGGCCTGGTGGACGGGGCGGCGGGGGTCGGTGACGGAGCTCCGGGCGGGGGACGGCCGATGAACGCGAGCCGCCGCGGCCGGGCGCGGCCGTGCCCGACTCGGCGCCGGCCGGGTCCCCGGAGCCCCGGGCGGCGCGGCCCGGATCTCCGTGATCCACGGGCGGGCACGGGCAGCGCGCCGACAGACCCGGGCGGCGCACGAGCAGACACGGGCGGATACGGGCGGCGGATACGGGCGGGCACGGCGGCACCCGGCGAGCGGCTCCTCCCCCGGCCGGCGCCCCGTACCGGCACCTGGCCCCCGCGTCCGCCACTTGGCGCCCAGCACCCCCGCACCCCGCACCCCGCACCCGGCACCCGGCACCCGGCACCCGGCACCCGCGCAGGAGACCCCATGACAGCGAACCCGAGCTTCACCGAGCTGGCACACCGCGTCGCCGAGGCCGACGGCACGCCGGCCTACGGCCACGACGCCCTCATCACCTGCGACCGCCTGGTCCGTGTCTTCACCACGGACGGCGTGGAGGTGCAAGCCCTCCAGGGCCTGGACCTCCTCGTCCGCGAGGGGGAGCTGATGGCCCTGGTCGGCGCGTCCGGCAGCGGCAAGTCCACGCTCATGAACATCCTCGCCGGACTGGACACCCCCACCGCGGGCGCGGCCCGCGTCGCCGGCCGCGACCTGCTCACCATGACGGCCGCCGACCGCCTCGCCTACCGCCGTGAGGTCGTCGGCTTCGTCTGGCAGCAGACCGCCCGCAACCTGCTCCCCTACCTCACCGCGGCCCAGAACGTGGCCCTCCCCCTCCAGCTCTCCGGCACCCGCAAGGGCCGCCGGGCGCGCACGGAACGCGTCCTGGAACTGCTGGAGCTGCTCCAGGTGGCCGACTGCCGCGACCGCCGCCCGCAGCAGATGTCCGGCGGTCAGCAGCAGCGCGTCGCGATCGCCGTGGCCCTCGCGAACGGCCCCGCCGTACTGCTCGCCGACGAGCCCACCGGCGAACTCGACTCCCACACCGCGGCGCAGATCTTCGACGCGTTCCGCAGCGCCAACGAGACCCTCGGCACGACGATCGTCATCGTCACCCACGACCAGGCGGTGGCGGGCGAGGTCCGCCGTACGGTGGCGATCCGGGACGGCCGCACCTCCACCGAGGTGCTGCGCCGCAGCGAGATCGACGCGGCGACCGGCCACGAGACGGTCGTCGCCCGCGAGTACGCCATGCTCGACCGGGCGGGCCGCCTCCAGCTGCCCGCCGACTACCTCCGCGCTCTGGACATGCGTGACCGCGTGGCCCTGGAACTGGAGGCCGACCACATCGGCGTATGGCCGGACGGCACGCGGTGAGACGTGCCGGGAAGGCGCGCGCCGCTCAGCGCACGCTGAGTCCGAAGGACCCGAGCCCCGCCGGCCGCACGGCCACCGAGCCGTAGGGGGTACGCAGCCGCAGCCACGCCCCCGAGGAGAACAGCCCGGTGTCCTCCGGTCCCGTTCCCGGCCGCAGGAAGCCCAGGGACTGGGCAGCGTGCACGGCCCGCACCGGCAGCCGTGTGCCGTCGATCTGCCGGGACCAGATGTCCCGCCCGATCCGGTCCAGCTCCGCGCGGGTACGGCCGTCGGGACCCAGCTCCTCGGTGCGGGAGCGAAATTCGGCCACCGCGGCGGCGACCGTGGCGCGCAGCGCGTCCGGCGCGGGCAGCCCGGTCTCGGCCTGCCAGCCGGTGCGCGGCGGCAGCACCCCGGCCCAGGGCGGTCCCGTGACCGCGCCGGGGACGGCGGCGGTGGCGGCCCGCTCGTCCACGGACTCCAGCAACTCGCCCGCGGACACGGTCACGTCCAGGGTGACGTCGAGTCCGTCCTCGTACGGCTTGGCCAGCCGCACCGCGCGGACGGCCAGCACCTCGAAGGAGGGCGGCCGGCCGAAGACGGCGAGGGCGGTGCCGGCCGCCTGAAGTCGCACCGCGGCCCCACGGTCGTAGCGGAGCAGCCGGGACAGGAAGGCGGCGAGGTCGGCCGCCTCCCTCTCGTCGGCCAGGTGCAGCACCGTCATGCGGCGACGGCCTCCTCGCCGTCGGGCTCGTCCCGGTACTCCTGGAGGAACTCGCGTTCCTCCGCGGTGATCCGGCGCGGCCGTTCGGTCTCGAAGTCGAACGGCACGACGACGGTCGAGGCCCTCACGTAGACCAGGTCGTCGTCCTTCACCTCGTAGGCGACGGTGAAGGACGCGGCCCGGATCTCCGTGATCCACAGCTCGATGTCCACCGGGTGGTGCCGGTGGGCGAGCTGCCGCTTGTAGTCGATCTCATGGCGTGCCACCACGGACCCCTGCTTGAACTCCTTGTCCGGGCGGAACAGGAAGTCGATGCGGGCCTCCTCCAGGTAGCGGACGAAGACCGCGTTGTTGACATGGCCGTAGGCGTCCATGTCCGACCAGCGCAGCGGGCAGCGGTAGAGATGCCGCAAGGTCGATCAGCCCCGGGTCAGCTTCTTGTAGGTGGCACGGTGCGGACGCGCGGCGTCCGGACCGAGCCGCTCGATCTTGTTCTTCTCGTACGACTCGAAGTTGCCCTCGAACCAGAACCACTTCGACTCACCCTCGTAGGCGAGGATGTGCGTCGCGACGCGGTCCAGGAACCACCGGTCGTGGGAGACGACGACGGCGCAGCCGGGGAAGTCCAGCAGGGCGTTCTCCAGACTGGAGAGCGTCTCGACGTCGAGGTCGTTGGTGGGCTCGTCGAGGAGCAGCAGGTTGCCGCCCTGCTTCAGGGTCAGCGCCAGGTTGAGCCGGTTGCGCTCACCGCCGGACAGCACGCCGGTCGGCTTCTGCTGGTCGGGACCCTTGAAGCCGAATGCCGACACGTACGCCCGGCTCGGCATCTCGACCTGTCCGACGTTGATGTAGTCGAGCCCGTCGGACACGACCTCCCACAGCGTCTTCTTCGGGTCGAGGTTCTCGCGGCTCTGGTCGACGTAGGAGATCTTGACGGTCTCGCCGACCTTGATGTCACCGGAGTCCGGCGTCTCCAGCCCCTGGATCATCTTGAACAGGGTGGTCTTGCCGGCGCCGTTCGGGCCGATGACGCCCACGATGCCGTTGCGCGGCAGCGTGAAGCTGAGGCCGTCGACGAGGACCTTCTCGCCGAAGGACTTGTTGAGCTTGTCGACCTCGACGACGATGCTGCCCAGGCGCGGGCCCGGCGGGATCTGGATCTCCTCGAAGTCCAGCTTCCGCATCTTGTCGGCCTCGGCGGCCATCTCCTCGTAGCGAGCGAGACGGGCCTTGGACTTGGCCTGACGCCCCTTGGCGTTCGACCGCACCCACTCCAGCTCTTCCTTGAGCCGCTTCTGCCGCTTGGCGTCCTTCTGGCCCTCGACCTTGAGACGGGTGGCCTTGGTCTCCAGGTACTTGGAGTAGTTGCCCTCGTAGCCGTGCAGGCGGCCGCGGTCGACCTCACAGATCCAGCCGGCGACGTTGTCCAGGAAGTACCGGTCGTGGGTGACGGCCACGACGGTGCCCGGGTACTTGGCCAGGTGCTGCTCCAGCCAGTTCACGGACTCGGCGTCGAGGTGGTTGGTGGGCTCGTCGAGGAGCAGCAGGTCGGGCTGCTCCAGCAGCAGCTTGCAGAGCGCGACGCGGCGCTTCTCACCACCGGAGAGGTTGGTGACGGGCCAGTCGCCGGGCGGGCAGCCCAGCGCGTCCATGGCCTGCTCCAGCTGGGCGTCGAGGTCCCATGCGTTGGCGTGGTCCAGCTCCTCCTGGAGCTTGCCCATCTCGTCGAGCAGCGCGTCGGAGTAGTCGGTCGCCATCAGCTCGGCGATCTCGTTGAACCGGTCGAGCTTGCCCTTGATCTCGGCGACACCGTCCTGGACGTTCTCCAGGACGGTCTTCTCCTCGTTCAGCGGGGGCTCCTGGAGCAGGATGCCGACGCTGTAGCCGGGAGACAGGAACGCGTCGCCGTTGGACGGCTGCTCCAGCCCCGCCATGATCTTCAGCACGGTCGACTTACCGGCACCGTTCGGACCGACGACGCCGATCTTGGCACCCGGCAGGAAGTTCAGGGTGACGTCGTCGAGAATCACCTTGTCGCCGTGCGCCTTGCGCGCCTTGCGCATGGTGTAAATGAACTCAGCCAAGAGAAACCGTCCGGCAGCTTGAAATCTGGCAGTGGGCAGATACACCCCATCTTGCCGTACGGCCACCCCTAGGTGGAAACGCGTACGCTCCGAGCGCCCCGACCTGGGCTTCACCACTGCGGACTGCGGCTCACCTGTCACTGTCGGTCACCACCGATCGGCCCCTGGCGTCCTCGCACGGCCCAGGGACGGCCCAGAGCTGATCACCAGGAACCGGTCGTCGGCCGACGGCGGCCCCCATCGAACGGGCCGCATGAACCTCGGCCGCCGGGAGGAGCCACGCCGGCCGACCCGCGGGGACGAGCCGGACTCGATCGCCCGCGAGCCCTCAGCTTGGGAAGCTTGGGTTCTGCGGGGGGGGAGTCCGTTGGCCTGCTGCTGAGCGGCGTCATGACCTGAGAGTTCCCTTGGTGGGTGACCGCTGTTCCCCGGGGTTCCCCGCAGTATCTGGCACGGGTCCGGCACGGGGCGCGGTGAGGGCGGTCAGTCGGTCGTGTCGCGAAGCTGGGATCCGAGGTCGGTTGCGGCGGTCAACGAGTGGGCCGCGGTCCTGAGATCGTTCTCCCATCCGGGGAGTTCGTCGAAGCTGATCCATTCGCTGTAGTCCGCTGCGACGGAGAGGAAACGTGTCTCCTCCGGAGTGCGGGCTGCGACCGTCATCAGCAGCCGGTCGGCCACGTCCTTGGGGCTCAGTTCGCCTTTCGCGAGACCGAACGCGAGGTCTACGAGGAGACAGCGGCCGGCCGCCTCCTCGTCGGGAAGGGGTATGCCGAGTTCGTGCAGGGCTTGGACGTACAGGTCACGGATCTCGGCGTTGTCGCTCCTGCGTGGCAGGCCGGCCAGTTCCCGCAGGGCGGGGGAATCACGCCCGTCGACGAGTGCATGAGCAGCGAGCATCGGGAGCTCCTCGGGCGGGAGTACTTCCGCCACATACTGCCAAGCGCTGTGCTGCAACCTGTCCATGCGCCCATCGTGGGAGCACTGAGACGTCCTGGCCAGCCGATTACTGTTCCGGCCCCGGATTCCTCTTGCCCTGGGTCTTGCCGGGGATCTGGGTGAACTGGGCCGGCTATTGCTGGTCAGGGGCGGGGGCCCAGGCGCGGTCGTCATCGCCGCCATCCGCCTGCCCCTCATCGAGGCGGACCCTCACCCGACGGTGGTGGGCGTGCCGGCGGACCTCACCCGTGACGGACGTACGAGGGCCGGCGGTCCGTCCCTTCTGGCACGGCCGTGACGGACATGCCTGACCGCCCTCGGCGCGGGCGGTCTCACGGGCGTGGCCGGCCCCCTTGAGCCGGGCATGCCTTGGATTCACGAATCGCAGTGACGAACTTCTTCTCGTACAAGGGCTCGTCATCGTGGAGGACTTGGCATGTCACGGGATCCTGGAAGGCTCGATGAATGGTCTCACTCCAGGCGACCCATTCATCACACGTCCGGCTTTCTTCGCGAGATCCTCGAAGGACCAGGTGACCATCGTCCGGGACGCAACGCAGGAGATCTGGAAGGGTCGAGTACACATAGTCGAAGTAGTCGACGAACCACACCTCGACCGAATAGAACTGATCGCGTTCTTCCGGGTCCTTGATGTCGTCCAGGTTGTCAACCTGATTGAGGAGCATATTGATGTGCTTGTTCTCGTTCTGCCCTCGCCACTGGTCGTAGGCGAGCAGCTGTTGGTAGAGGCCGTCCAGTCTTGCCGCTGTCGTTTGATGTGCGGACTCCCACGCCTGTTCCCGGGCGCTCACGGTCTGGAGGGCGAGAAACACGAGCGTGGCCAGCCCTAGAACGGCAGCCACAATCTCCAGAGTCAACCGGTAGTCCAGCGAACGGCGCGGAGCAGGGCCCTGCGCTTCCTGATTCGCGGAAGAGTGTCGCTCATCGCCAGTCACGAGTCACCGCCAACTGCGAATGCCTCAACAGCGGTTCACAAGCCTACCGCCGCACCATGCACCATGCATACGCAACGCGACCGCGGCGCTCCTCGTATGAACTGCCGCGGCCGGTGTTGAATGGGACGGAAACGGGGGACAGCCGCAAATGAGAAAGCACCGGGCCCGGATCTCAGGTGTCCGAGCCCGCTTCGGTGTGGCGGAGCCCGGAACGGCTGCCGTGCCAGTCCAGCACGATGGCGGTGGCGTCGTCGGGCAGTGAGTCGCCGCACGCGTGGTGTACCGCGTCGGTGAGTGCCCGTACCGCCTCGCGCGGATGCTCGTCGCCGGTGCTCTTCAGGACGGCGGTCAGGTCGACGGCGGCGGCCTTGCGGGGGCGCCGGACCCCTGCGATGTACTCGGGTGGAGGTGAGTAGCCGTGCTCTGTTCGGCGCCGCGGGGAGCGGAGACGCTGTGGGCATGCCTGAAGGACTACGCAAATCCGTGGTGCAGTTGTTGTCGATCTTGCTGTCCGCCGGGGTGTCGGCGGGTCTGTGGGCTGCCTGGCTGGGCTGGGACCAGCAGCGGGACGTGCACCCCGACGGCACGACGACCGGCCCGTACGAGGCGTGGCAGGTGATCGGGCTGGTGGTGACGCTGCTGGTGCCGGTGTGCTGGGCGGCGTACCGGCACCATGTGGTGGGTGCCGTGCTCGGCACCACGGCCGGGCTCACCGTCGCCGCCTACTGCGACTGGTCGGACGACTCCAGCGGCCTCTTCGCGATCGGCGTGGGCCTGGTCATGCTGGGCAGCCTCGTCGCGACCTTGATCGTGTCCGCTGTGATCGCCACCGCCGCGCGAGACCTGTGAGCAGCGCGCCCCGGCCGTACGCCGCCGGGGCCGTCACCGCTCATCCGGTGCGGCCGCCGCTCCGGGGGCCGCGTACGCCCCGGTGGCCGCTTACGCCCCGGTGGCCGCGCCCGGTTGCCGCCGCCGGGCGGTCAGTCCCCGGTGGACGTCTCCTTGCGGCGGAGCACCACCAGCACCGCGCCGCCGATCACCACCAGCCCGATGGCCAGCCCGGCGATCATCGGGGTGATCGCGGAGCCGCCCGTGGCGGCGAGGTCGGTGTCCGGCGGCATGGTGTTCTCGCCGATCGAGACGGGGGTGGGCTCGCCGAGGGTCTGGACGGACTTGGTGGTGAGGGCGCCCTGGGTCTTGCAGTCGAGAACGCCGGTGAAGCGGTGACTGAAGCCGTTCGGGCCGGTGATCGTGAAGTCGTACGGCTGGTCCTCCTGGAGCGGCACCGTCACCGTGCGGGAGGCTCCCGCGGGGATCGTGTGCTCGGCACCCGAAAGCCGGAAGGTGAACGGCTTGTCGCCCTTGTTGACCGCGGTGACGTCCACACCGCCCTTGGCGCAGTTCTCGCGTGCCGAGACCGCCGGTACGGCGCCCTCGGCCGCCCAGCCGGCCGTCGCGTTCGCGGAGACCGTGGACTCGCTGGACCCGGCCAGGATCTGGGTCTGGCTGCGGCTGTCGGCGGCGAAGACGCGGCCCACCGGCACGGTCGTCGACGCCTGCACGGTCAGTCGGGCCGTGCCGTCCGCGGCGTCCTCGGGGATGTCGAAGTACAGCTGGGTGCCGTCCTTCGCCGAAGTCATCACCTTGCCGGTCTTGTCGATGATCCGCACCCCGGCGGCGACCGCTTCCTCCGGCGGACTCACCGTGACGGCAGCCGCGTTGGTGTGCACCGTCACCGGCCCGAGCAGATCACCCGGCCGGCCGGAGACCGCGGGCGGGTCCAGGGTGAGCGATGCCTGTGGCTCGCCGACGCCTCGGGCGCTCTTCTCCAGGTAGTCGGCGAGCTTCTCGGCCCGCGGGTCGACGGCATCGACCTTCGCGTCGTCGGAGTAGCGCCAGATGGCCACCTGGGTGCCGGCCGCCGCGTCCTGCTCGGTCAGCCCGCTCACGCCCGCCTCGCGGGCCAGCGCGGCGAGGTCGTTGACCTGGGGGTAGGAGTTCTGCAGGATCCAGCGGATGCGGCCGGCGTCCTTGTTGACGGCCAGTGAGGTGCCGCTCCATGCGGTCTCCTGGTAGTGGGCGTCGCGCTGGGTGGGGTTGTGGAGGTCCACGCAGTAGGTCTGCAGGGTGCCGCCGCCGTCCACGGACATCTCGAACAGGCCCGCCTCCACCTGCTGGTCGCCGCCGTCCTCGTGGATGACGGCCTCGCCGTAGGTCTTGAGACCGTTGATCGTGGCCGTCGCCCCGCCCTGGGTCTGCGGTATCTCCTCGGCCACGGCCGTACCGGCACCGGACAGCACACCGGCCGCCACGAGGCCCGACACCGCGGTGGCGGCGGCCACACGGGCCGTCCCGGTGGACCGGCAGAACCCAGCAAGCGCAGCAAGCACAGAATTCCCCTTCGAGCAGGACCCGTTGGACGTGGGGGACGGTCCCACCAGCAGAATCGGCAGCCCCTAGGGGCATGCCCGGCATCCTATGGATCAGCCGGAGCGTCACCCGCCGGTCGGATCATCCGATGGCCGATCCGATCCGTAATCGTTATCGCCGAGACCTTCCATGAGCTGGCGTTATCGACAAATCCACCGGTTCGTGCGGTGTGTTCACGCGGTGCACGCAGGACTCGGCGAGCCGATCGGCGGCCGGCTGCGGGTGCCCGCGCCCCGCCGACGCCGACGGGGGCACGGGCACGGGCACGGGCACGGGCACGGGCACGGGCACGGGCACGGGCACCAACGGGGGTACCGGCATCGGCATCGGCATCGGCATCGGCATCGGCATCGGCACTGAAGTGGATCGGTGTCTGACGTTATGTCACTGAGGCTGGTTCCCGGTCCTGTTGGGGCACTCCGCCGTCCTGCGGGTCGGCGGGAGGTGTCTCCCAGTTCGGCTCGGGGCGGGTCACCGTCACCGCCTCCGATTTGGCCGGGCGCTGGAAGAGCGCCGTACCGCGCGACAGGTCGTGGCCGATCGCCACGGCGTCGATGTCCGCGGAGGCCCACTGCTGCTGGCCCTCCCGCGCTTCCGTGCGCACCTTCAGCCGGCCCTGGACGACGACCGGCTGGCCCACCTCCACGCAGGCGGCCACGTTGACCGCGAGCTGGCGGTTGGCCCACACCGTGAAGAAGTTGGTGTGCCCGTCCGTCCAGGCGCTCTTCTCCCGGTCCCAGTAGCGCGCGGTCACCGCCAGCCGGAACCGGGCCGACGGCCCCGCCGCCACCTCGCGGTACACCGGCTGGGTCGCCACATTGCCCACCACACAGACGATGGTCTCGTTCACGTCCTCGCTCCCCTCCCCGCCCGCACCCCTTCCGGCCGGGCGTGCACGCGCACGGGCCCGTCCCGTACGGTCGCGTCTGCCGTACGGGCGCCCTCGACTTGCGTACGCGCCCGTACATCCGCCGACCGCCCGCACCCGCCCGCCGTACCTCCGGCCGGACCTGTCGTGCGATCGCCGTGACCTCAGACTGCCTCCGCCGGGCCGGGCCCGCTGAGCGCTGTGGACGGCCACCCGCCTGTGGAGAACTCCGCCACCCGCACGAGTGACGCCAGCCCCCTCCTCCCCTCGCCCCGCCCTCCGCCGGAGCCGCCGGAGTCGCCGGAGTCGCCGGAGCCGCCGGAGCCGCCGGCGGCGGTCTCGCGGACGCCGGGCAATCCCCGGCAGCCCTCAGCGGCCGGCCTTCACCCCACCCCCGCGCCGGCTCCCGACCCACTCCGCACGACCTTGCCGTACTGCTCCCGCACCTCCCGGTAGCGCAGCAGTTCCGACGCCACCGGATCGAGCACCCGCGCCCGGCCGCAGCTGGCCGCCGCCTCCCGCAGCCGCCGTTCCGCTTCCTGGCCGTAGCGCCGTGCGGGCCCTCGTGCCGCCATCCGGCAGGCCCACTCCACCAGCGGCCCGCCGACGATCCCGCACACCATCAACAGCACCGGGACGCCCAGGTTGGGTGCCATCACCCCGGCGATCTGCCCCGCCAGCCACGCACCGCCCACGATCTGCAGCAGCGTCATCGACGCCTGCACCAGCACGGCCACCGGCCACCAGCCCGGCCGCGGCGGACGGCCCGGCGGCAGCCCGGCCCGCGCCGCCAGGTCGTCCAGTGCCTCGGACAACCCCTGGGAGCCGCGGACCGCCGACTCGCGCACCGCCTGGGCCCACGGCGTGGGCAGCCCGGCCGACGCCCGGTCCGCGACCGTACGCACCGCCTGTTCCACCCGCTGGCGGGCCGTCGCCTCCTCGTCCGCCTGGGCGCGCACCTGGATACGGCCCGTCGTGGACTCGCCACGGCCCTGGTACCAGCGCCACAGCCGCAGCCAGGGCGTGCCGCAGGCGCGATTGGCGTTGCGCAGCCAGGCACGCTCGGCGGCCTCGCCCGCCGCGGTGGCGCCCACCGCGTCCGCGAGCCGCGCGGCGAACTCCTCACGCGCCTCCTCGCTGAGGCCGGACCGGCGTCCGGTGGCGTAGACGGGCCGCAGCTCGCTCGCGGCGGCGTCCACGTCGGCCGACACCCGGCGGGCCGCGGCGCCGCGCTCCGCCACGAACTCGCCGAGGGCCTCGCGCAGGTCGCCGACGCCCTCGCCGGTGAGCGCGGACAGCGCGAGCACGGTGGCGCCCGGTTCGCCGTACTCGCCGAGCGCGATGCCGTCCTCGTCCAGCAGGCGCCGCAGGTCGTCCAGGACCTGGTCGGCGGCGTCGCCGGGCAGCCGGTCCACCTGGTTGAGGACGATGAACATGACCTCCGCGTGGCCGGCCATCGGGCGGAGGTAGCGCTCGTGGAGGACGGCGTCGGCGTACTTCTCCGGGTCGACCACCCAGATGACCGCGTCGACCAGCTTCAGGATCCGGTCGACCTGTTCGCGGTGCTGTACGGCGGCGGAGTCGTGGTCGGGCAGGTCGATCAGGACCAGTCCGCGCAACGGTCCATCGGAGTCCGGGCCGTTCAGCGGCCGGCGACGCAGCCGGCCCGGGATGCCCAGCCGGTCGATGAGGCCGGCCGCGCCGTCGCTCCAGCTGCACGCGATGGGTGCGGCCGTGGTCGGACGGCGTACGCCGGTCTCCGAGATGGCCACTCCGGCGAGCGCGTTGAACAGCTGCGACTTGCCGCTGCCGGTGGCACCGGCGAGGGCCACGACGGTGTGCCGGCCGGACAGCTTCCGGCGGGAGGCGGCCTCGTCCAGGACCCGGCCCGCCTCGGCGAGGGTGGCGTTGTCCAGGCGGGTGCGGGAGAGGCCGACGAGTTCGCGCAGCGCGTCCAGGCGGGAGCGCAGCGGGCCGTCGTACGCCAGCGGGGACTGGGCCTGGTGGCCCGGTCCGCGGTGCGCGGGCTCGACGGCGGACGCGCGTTCGGCGGCGAGGGCGGCGGCGTTCGCCTCGGTGACGCGGCGCGCGATGAGCCCGTCGTCCCAGACTTCCTCGGAGTCGGGCTCGGCGTCCGAGGTGGCGCCGCCGCCGGTGCGTGCGGCGGTGTTGGGGGTGGATCCGGTGCCGGGATGGGGTCCGGTGCCGGGATTGGGTCCGGTGCCGGTGCCGGAGCCCGAGCCGACGGTGGAGCCGGAGCCCGGGCGCCGGCCCGTGCCCCTGCCGGTGGCCGCGTCGGTGGTGGCCTTCGAGGGAATGGCGGTCGCCACGGGGCGGGTCTTCGAGGAGGGGAGGAGCGGCCTCGGAACCGAGGCGCCTTCCTCGGGACCGTGCCCACGCGCGACACGGTCACGATCGGCGGCACGGTCGCGATCAGCCGAGCGGACGTGATCAGCGGCGCGGTCGCGATCGGCCGAGCGGACGTGATCGGCCGAGCGGACGTGATCGGCGCTGCGGTCGCGGTCGGCGGAGCGGGCGGGCTCGGCACCACGATCACGATGGGTGGAACGGGCAGGCTCGGCGCCGCGATCACGATCGGTGGAACGGGCAGGCTGCTCGGCGCCGCGGTCCCGATCGGTGTGACGGTCGCCTTCGGCGCTCTCGTCCGGCACGCGCGCGAGGCGCTTCCGGTCGGTGTGCTCACCGTCCCCGGTTCCCCCGCCCAGCTCACCGCTGGCACCGCTCTCACTGCTCTCACTGCTCTCACTGCTCTCACCGCTCTGGCGGATCTTGCCGTTCGTTCCGCTCTCGCCGGTCTCGCCGCTCCCTCCGTTGCCTCCGCCTCCGCTGTTCCCGCCACCGCCGCCTACGCCGCTTCCGCCGCTCTCGGCTTTCACGCGCGCGTGTCGGCCGCCGACGACGACGCCCATGCCGACCGCTTCCTCCCGACCCGCGTCAGTGTCTCCGCCCCCACTCCCGCCGCTGCCCATGTCCCCGGCCGCACCTCCGTCCTGGCTCCTGCCCGCACCCGTGCCCGCACCCTCGATCCCCGTACCAGTCACAGGCCCCGGCCCAGAGCCGGCCTGGGCCTCTGTCGTGGACTGGCTGATGACGGCCGGGCGGAGGTCGGCAGGAGGGTCGGCGGGGGTCTCCTCGTCGCCGCGGTCGGCCTTCGCAAGGCTCATGCGCATCTCCGGGAGGCCGCCCGCGCGCTCGACGCCGTCCATGGCGCCGGAGCCGGCGTGACCGCTGTGTTCCACGGATCCTCTGTCGCCGCTGTCGCTGCCGTGGTCGATGCGCCTCATGTGGTCGGTGTGATCCGTGTGGTCCTGGTCAGTGACGGCGGTCACCGGTCACCTCTCCTTCTGCAGTGCGGACAGCGCGGCGATGAGTTCGGCCTGGGGGTCGGGCTGGACGTCCAGGGCGTCGAGTGGAGCGAGGCGCCGTTCGCGTTCGGCATGCATGACCCGGTCCACGTGCTCGACGAGCAGCCGCCCGGCCCGGTCGCGCAGCCGCAGCACGCCGTGCGCGCCGAGCCGCTCGGCGAGCCCCTCGCCTGCGGTACGCGCCCGGCGTCCGCCCAGCACCGCCGTGGCGACGAGGGCGGCGACGACCTCCGCGTCGGGTCCGCCGTTGCGCTCCAGCACCCGTACCTCGTCCTCGGCGTACTCCTCCAGCTCTCGCCGCCAGCGCCGGGCCGCGAGACCGATGCGGTGCTCGGCGCTCTCCAGGGAGGCGTCGCGGCCGGCGAGTTCCGGGGCGCCGGCCGCGGGCTCGCGCCGCCAGGCGTCGTCGATGCGCTCGTCGGCGGCGGTGACGGAGCAGAGCAGCAGCGCGGCCAGGCTCTCCACGAGGGCGTCGAGGAGTTCCCCGGCGGTGCAGTCCAGGGGGAAGGCGCGCCACCGTTTGAGGGCGTCCCCGGCGAGTACGGAGCCGGCCTGGAGACGGCCCCGCACGCGGGCGTGCTCGTTGTCGTAGGCGGCCTCCACGGCGGAGGTGAGCCGGAGGGCGGCCGCGTACTGGGCGGCGGCGGCGCCGGCCAGCTCGGACATGCGGGGCTTGAGCGAATTGAGGACGCCGTGCACCGTACGGTTCATCACCTGCTGCCGGGCTGAGGAGTCCTGGACGTGGTGGACGAGCCAGGTGCGCAGGGCGGCGACGGCGGTACCGGGCAGCAGACCGGCGCCCCACGCCGACTCGGGCAGCTCGGGCACGGTGAAGCGGGGCACGTCCCCGAGCCCGGCCTTGGTGAGCAGGGCGCCGTACTGCCGGGAGACCTCGGAGACGACCTGGTGGGGGACCCGGTCCAGGACGGTGATGAGGGTCGCGTTGTACTCCTTGGCGGTACGGAGCAGGTGCCAGGGGACGGCGTCGGCGTAGCGGGCGGCCGTGGTGACCATGATCCAGATGTCGGCGGCGCAGATCAGTTCCGCGGCGAGGACACGGTTGTCGGCGACCAGGGAGTCGACATCGGGGGCGTCGAGGAGGGCGAGCCCGCGCGGGAGCGTGTCGGCTGTCTCGACACGCAGCACGCGCGCGGGGTCCCCCTCGGAGAACAGCATCTCGTCGACGGGGTCCTGCTGGGGCACCCATACGCGGGTCAGTTCGGGGAGCACCCGCATGCCGCTGAACCAGTGATGATCCTCCGGATGGCAGACGAGGACAGGAGTCCGGGTGGTCGGCCGGAGCACGCCCGCCTCGCTCACGCGTCTGCCGACGAGGGAATTGACGAGCGTCGACTTGCCCGCGCCGGTGGAGCCGCCGACCACGGCGAGCAGCGGCGCCTCGGGGTGTTGCAACCGGGGTACGAGATAGTCGTCGAGCTGCGCCAGGAGTTCGTCGCGGTTCGCACGCGCGCGTGGGGCCCCGGCCAGGGGCAGCGGAAAGCGTGCGGCGGCGACACGGTCGCGCAGAGCGGAGAGTGTGTCGAGCAGCTGAGGCCGTACGTCCAAGGTCACCACATGCGAAGAATGCCCAATTTTAGGGGAATTCTGAAGCATATGGACATGTCTGCGTGCCGACGGAACAGATCGGGCGGAAGGGATGACCGGGACACGGGCACAGTCCAGGCATAACGAGTACACAACACCCGGTGCGTCCGGCGCCAAAAGCGGTGCACGATTCGTACCTGCCTGCGATTATCAGGACCGCTTCACCGAACCTCCACATCGAGCCACGGAGGCGAAGCGACAGGGTCAAGGAACCGGGAGCCCTATCCTTGTCCCCGGCAACGTCACGGATCAGCCCACACCCGGGCACCAGGCACGAGGCCACCACCCGGCCCCCGTAGCTCAGTGGATAGAGCAGGCGCCTTCTAAGCGCTTGGCCGCAGGTTCGAGTCCTGCCGGGGGCGCCAGTCTCCGCCCTCCTTCGGGAGGGCGTTTTTGCTGTTCGAAGCGGGTGATGCTCGGCACACGCCAGCCCCCGGCACCCCCTGGCGATCAAGGGCGGAATCCGGGGCTGCCCGGCCGTCACGGAGTTCCCGCGGGTGGCCGTGTCGCATACGTGTCGAAGTCCGGGGCGGGAGATCAGCCGATGACCGGCGCCTCCGCCTCCGGGAGACCGCCTGCGGCCTCCAGCCCCCGTTTCAGGTCAGGAGGCTGCCCGTCGATGCGGCGGGCAACGGTCGCCGGTGGTCAGTTGTGGCTGATCAGGCGGGGATCCAGTCAGGCCACCGTGGGGGGACATTGCTTGTGGGGCAGAGGCCGGAGTCGCCGGGATAGCCGTCCAGCGTCCCTCGGGTCGCGAAGAACCACCATGCCGCCCACACCGTCGCAACAACCACCAGCAGCGTCGGCAGTGAGACGCGTACCGCCGTCGGTGCGTGAAGGACCAGGCGTCGGCCGATGGCACGCGCTACGAGCCCGGTGAGCGCCTCGGCTCCCACGACCAGAGGCAGCAGAAAATTGAGTTCGAGGCGTCCGCCGGCGTCGTATCCCGCGTCGCAGTACGCGCGTGCCCAGACGGTCAGCGACCAGGCGACGCAGCCCATGGCAGCTCCGAACAACGCGGAGACCGCCCAGGGAAGACAGGAGTCGGATCTCGGCTTGGCTAGGTCCACGACACAGCACGACATCAAACGCGGCATGCCCGGTTCCGCAAGGGGCGTGTGAGTGTCCGACCGCGTGACAACGCCGACGGAAGTGTGAGTGTCCGACCGCGTGACAACGCCGACGGACAGCGGCGGACATGCGCGGACGTCTGCGGGCCGCTGGAGCAGGCGGGCGCGTAGCCCGCGCCCGAGGCCGGGCGCCCACCCGAGTCGCGCGGGCCGGCGGCAACCCGTGCGACGCACTTCTCCTACGCCCTCCTGACAGGCGAGAAGCCATGGAAGCCGGCTCTTTCAGCACCGCGCTCGTGTCCGCCATGGCGGACGACGCCTGGCAGGGTGCACGCAGTCGTATCGTCGCCGTGCTGCGTCGGTGCCGGCCTGAAGCCGCGACGCCGGTTTCACAAACCCTCGCAGAACAGCGGACGCGCCTCCTGGAGATTCCTTCAGCCTCGCGGTTCCAAGCAGAAGACGAGCTGCACCGGCACTGGCAGACGTACTTCCTTGACCTGGTGCAGGCTGATCCTGTTGCCGCCCACGCCCTTTCCGACGCCCTCGTGACAGCAGATCGGCAACAGGTGAAAAATATTCATCAGGTCGGAAATGCTCACGAAAGCGGGCGTGTCTACATCGCCGGGAGCGATCAGATTTCAACGGCATTGAGTGACCACCAGACCTAGGACCGTGCAGAGGGGCCGGACGGCTGGGGTCCGGGACGTCCTCCGCGACGGCCCTTCGACGAGAAGGCCCCAGAAAGCGGCGACAAGGAAACCTGCGCACACGACTCCCACGGGTGCGGCTCCGTCCGCATGACGGGGCGAGGCTCGGGACGATTCGCGCATCTACATGGTCCAGCGCGACCGGAAGGCCAGCTCGGCGACTGTCGAGCCACAGAGCTCCCGCCCGTGCCCGCCGCCCACGAACGCAGGCGAAACAGGTGAAAGCCCATGGACCCATGGGCACGATCCCGGACACCGGCTGCTCAGGTTTTTGCCCCTGCCTCAAGGGCACCCGTGCCGGTGAGCGCGGAGGTACTGAGATGAGTGCCGGAGAGAAAGCCAAGGCGAAGGCCGAGCAGGTGGTGGGCCGGGCCGTGCGGAAGGTGGCCCACGCCGTGCATAAGAACACCCTCGAAGCAAAGGGTGCCGCCCTCGAAACGCGGGGCAGGATGCGGGGCGCGAAGGAGAGGACCAAGGATTCCTTCAAGCACTGACGATGCCCGTCCCCCTGGAGATTCGTCGCGCTGCGTTCTCGGACCGTCCAGTTCTCGGACCGTCCGGTTCTCGGACCGTCCGTGGGCCCCGGGCGGGCCGACGCGTTCCGCTGCCTACGATGACCGCATGGAATCACGTGGTCAGGCCGGCCGGCAGGTGAAGCGAATAGAGCAGAAGTGGGGCTTCGGGCTGGCCCCGGTCAAGCCGGACGTGCAGCGCGGGCGCGTCGAGGCGGCGCGGACGGTCCTGGCCACCATCGCCCAGGGGCACCTCGCGGCACTCGGCCGGCTCGACGATCTCTCCACGGTGAAGGGGCTGTTCACCCGGACGTACAAGAAGGACCAGTGGGACTGGTTCACGGTGTCCGCCCAGCTGGGCTACCCCTCCCTCAAGGAGGCACGTCAGACGTCCGGCACGCTCCACCACCTGCGCCAGTGCATCCGGGACGCGAACTGGCAGGAGGCGACGCAGGCCGCCGCGACCCTGGAGAGCATGGGAACCCCCGACCGGCTGCGGGACTTCGCCACCGGCACGCCGGCTCCCCTGGCCGGCCGCGGCTTCGTCTACGTGCTCTCCACCCGCGAAGCCCCCGAGATGCTGAAGATCGGCTACACCAACCGCGATCCCCTGACCCGGGCCAAAGAGATCAACTCGGCCACCGGCGTGATCATCCCGTGGGGGGTCCGCGGCGCCTGGACCGTCGCCCACGCCCAGCGGGTCGAGGCGGACGTCCACACCCTTCTCGCCGGCTACCGCGTCCGCAGGGACCGCGAGTTCTTCCACATGCCGTTCGCGGAGGCGGCCCGCATCATCGAGGGGTACACGACCGCGGCCGGCTGACGCCTCGTCGGCCCGACGGCATGCCGGAACTGTGCCCGCCGCCGTCCCCCGTCGGACGGGACACGGCGGGCAGGGCTGTTCCCGGGCTCTGCCGGATCCTCGGTCGCTCGGTGTCAGCCGGCGAGGTGCACGCCGAACAGCGGGGAGCCGGAGGTGGAGACACCGGTGCCGGACGCGCTGACAGCGGGCGTGCCGGTGGCGCTGGGATCGTTGTTGCCGCGGAAGAAGACCGCCGCCCCGTCCCCGGCGTTCTCGTCGGGAACGCCGACGAGCAGGTCCCACTGCGTGTCGTTGTGGGTGTCGGCCAGGTGGAGGGAGCTGCCGAAGTGGTCGCCCGTCTCGTCGCTGCCCGGGACGTTGGGGGTGCTCTGGGCGAAGAACCTGGCGGACGTGGTGCTGTCGGCCCCGATGGCGTCGAAGCCCTTCTCACCGCCGAAGACGACGGTGACCGCGCCGGTGCCGCCGGCGCTGCCCAGGCTCTCGCCGGGGGCGCCGATGGCGAGGAGGTGGGAGCCGTACCCGTGGGACGCCGCGACCTCCAGGGAGGCGCCGAAGCGGTCGCCGGGCTCACTCGTGTCGGGAATGTTGGGGGAGTCCTGGGTGACGGTGTACGAGACGGTGGCGGACGGGCCCTTCGCGTCGCCGTTGAAGACGCGGACGACACCGCCGCCCTCGTTCGGGGCGCCGAGCGCGATGTCCTCGTAGTAGTTGTTGTCGAAGTCGCCGATCGCCACTGAGGTGCTGGCGGGCAGGTTGACGGTGCTGGCGGGGCGCAGGCCGGTGGCGGAGCCGAGCGCGTAGTACGTGCTGCTGCCGGTGACGACGATGTCGGCGATCAGGTCCTCGCCGCCGAAGTTGCCCGAGGCGATGGCCGTCGGGGCGCCCGTGACCGAGGCCGGCGGTACGAAGCGGTAGCCGCCGCCGTTGCCGCCCGTCTTGGTGAAGCCGCCGCGGTAGACGTCGATCGTCGGGTTGTTCGAGCCGATGGCCAGGTCCGGCTTCTGGTCGCTGTCGGCCAGGGCGGCGAGGACCCGGCCGAACTTGTCGTGGGAGGCGGGCGCCGGGTCGGCGACCGTCACCCCACTGGTCAGGCCCGTGGCGGAGCCCCACAGGATGGCGACCGTGCCGCCGTCGACGTCGGTGCCGACGTCCTCGCCGGGGGCTCCGACGGCGAGGTCGGCGTAACCGTCAGCGTTGAAGTCCTGCGCCACGACGGCGTCGCCGAAACGGTCACCGGCCTCGGCTCCGCCCGGGACGCCGGGGCTGTCCTGGCTGATGAGGGTACGCCGGGTGTTGCTGGGATCGGTGGTGCCGCCCCACAGGATGACGACCTGCCCGGCGGCGGACTTGCCGGCCACGTACGCGCCGGGGGCGGAGACCGCGATGTCGCGGTAGCCGTCGCCGTTGAAGTCGCCGGGCACGTTGGACCCGGCGGCGGTGGCGGAGCCGGCCGTGACGGTGAGCAGGCCGCCCGTAAGGGCCGCTACGGCGGCGATGGCCAGGCTTCTGCGGAGGTGCTGGGACACGCTGAGTCTTCCTGCTTGGTGCATACATCGAGGAGGGAGGAGCCGTCCCTACCGGCCGGAGGTGACCTCGTCCCGGCGGTACGCGGCGGTGGAGCGATCAGGAGACCCGTGACCGGGCGCAAAGGTTGTACGAGGGGCTTCGCGCACGATGTGACCGGACGGGGCGTCCGCGCCCCGAGGGTCGACGCCGCCCACCCCCGCAGCCTGCTCGCGGCCGCATGGCTGGGAGCCGGCAGGGGGTTCGCGGGGCGGGGCGAGTGTGACAGGCGTGGTGTGCGGGGGCGGGGATAGCCTGGGAGGTACTCGGGCGGCGGCCGTTTCGGGCCCCGAGCCGCCCCTATGCGGATCGTGTGGCCGGCGGACGTGCGGCATCGACCGCGGCCCCGAAATCCCACCCCGAAATTCCAACCCGGATCTCCACCCCCGAATCTCCACCCCGAATTTCCACCCTGAGGCCGAGGCGTCGTATCAGGACGGCGCCCGCGTCGGGCCCCGCGCTCTGCCGGCCGGGCACCGCTTCGCACCGCCGACAGGCGAGGGAGCCAGGCAGGAGTACGGACATGGCTTGGAATGTGAACGGTACCTATTTCGAAAGCTGCAACTGCGACACCGTGTGCCCGTGCACCACCTCGGGGCTTACCGCGCCCGCCGACAACGAGCGCTGCCAGGTGACGTTCGCGTTCCATGTCGCACAGGGCGAGGTCGACGGCGTGGACGTGTCGGACCACAGTGTCGTCGTCTTCGCCGACACGCCGCGCGTGATGGCCGACGGCGGCTGGCAGGTGGCGCTGTACATCGACGCCTCCGCCGACGACCGCCAGGCGGACGCGCTGGGCAAGGTCTTCTCCGGGCAGGCGGGCGGACCCATGGCGGCCCTCGTCCCCCTCGTCGGTGAGATCCTCGGTGTCGAACGCGTCCCCATCGACTTCCACGACGAAGGCCGTCGCCACGCCGTACGGGTGGCGGACGCCATCGACATCGAGATCGAGGACCAGGTGGCCCCGCAGTTCGGCGAGGACGGTCCCGTGATGAGACTGACCGGCATGTTCCACCCCGCGAACAGCACGCTGACGGTCGCCCGGTCGACCCGGGCCACCGGGCACGGCGTACAGGGCCGTTCCTGGGACTTCACCGGCCACAACGCACACTCGGCACCCTTCTCGTGGTCGGCGTGACCCGGACGGCGATCACGGTCCGCCGCCCGGCGGTCCCCACCGGGCTGGTGCTGCTCACGGCGGCGCTGGCCTGGACTTGGACGGCGCTGCGCCGGGGCGACATGGGGTCCCTGACCACCGCCGGGGCTCTGCCCGCCTTCCTGGGCACGTGGACCGTGATGATGGCCGCGATGATGCTGCCGGCCACGGCGCCGGTCGCCTCGCTGTACGCACGGACGGCACCCGCGCACCGGGCACCGCGCATGATCGCGTTCACCGTCGGCTACCTGCTGGTGTGGGCGGCGGCCGGGCTGCCGGCGTACGGGCTGGCCGTCGGCGCTTCGCACGTCGCCACCGTGTATCCCGCGGCGGGGACGGCGGTGGCGGCCGCCGTCTTCGCCGTCAACGGGATCTATCAGCTCACCGCGCTCAAGGACTTCTGCCTCGCCAAGTGCCGCTCGCCGATCGGTTCGCTGCTGCGTTACGTGTCGTACCGCGGGCCCTCGCGTCACGTGCGGGCCGGGGCCCGGCACGGGGCGTTCTGCCTGGGCTGCTGCTGGTCCTTGATGCTGCTGCTCACCGCGTTCGGTGTGATGAACCTGTGGGCCATGGTGGGTCTGGCCGCCACCGTCACCGCCGAGAAACGGCTGCCGCGGGGTCGTCTCCTCGCCCGCGGCGTGGGGCTCGCCTCGCTCACGCTGGCGGCCGCCGTGTTCTGGGTGCCCCAGCTCGCACCCAACCTCACGGGCGGCGGCATGACCGGGATGAGCCTCGGGCCTGTCCCGACCTGAGACACCGGAGCAGGCGGGCGGTCGTCTTCGGGTCGGAGATCACCGCTCCTGCGCTCACTCGGCCGGGAAAAGCGGGGAGAGGGCCGTCGTGAGCGGAAGGGGACCCGTGTCGAGGAGGTCCCCGATCAGGCTGTCGTCCGTGTCCGACTCGCTCGCCGGCGCATCGTTCCTGGGTGTCGCCGCATGAGCGGGAGACGCGAGCAGCATCATGCCGGCGGCCACGGCGATGACCGCCGTCGAGATCATCTTGTCCATGGCTTGATCAACGAGACACGACGCGAATGGTTCGGCAAGCGGAACGGGGACCCGGACCACCGGCACCCCCCTTCGCCCTCACGGACCACCCTTCCGGCCTCACGGACCACCCTTCCGGCTGCCGGAAGCGTCCAGACATACGCCGCCAAGATCAGCCGTACCAATGGCGTGAATCGACGATGGAACCCCAGGAGATCCAGGAGATCCAGGCGATCCAGGCGATCCAGGCGATCAGCGCGATGCCCGCGACAGGAAGTCGCCGCGTCCAACGACCGAGCCGCGGAACGTTTCCGCTGGTCAGCACGGCGTTTTCGCGATCACTCACTTCGGTGAGACAGCCCACTCCCCCGCAACGGGTCGGGCCGGAACCCAGTTGCTCCGGTGCTCATCGGGCAACTGTCATCACGTCACCAAGTGAGTCGGACATGACCGAGCAGCAGGGACCAAGGCGGGGACGGGCGGCGGAGGTGCGGCGGCGGGGTGGTGGTGTCGTGTTCGTCGGTGGGGTCGTGGGGACGTTGGTGTTCTTCGCCTTCTTCCCCGGTCTCCCTCATGTCATCGACTGGGGAGCCGTTCTCGTGGCCCTCGGTGTGGGCGGGGTCGCACGGTGGGCGTGGATCAGGGGCAGGCGCGGGAAGTGAGGGGTGTAGGGGGGTTAAGGGGTGGGGGTAAGGGGGTGGGGGGTGCCGTTTGTTGGTCGGGGGGCGGGGTTTTGGTGTGCCTCGGGCGGGGTGGGGCTGGGGGTGGTCGATACAGTCGCCGTCGGTAAGGGACACCGGGACGGGAGACGATGTGCGACTTCGCTGTGTGGTGCTGGACGACTTCCAGGGTGTGGGCATCGAGTCGGCCGACTGGTCGGTGGTCCGGGACCGGGTGGACGTCGTCGCGCTGCGCGAACACCTCGACGGTGAGGACGCCCTGGCCGCGGCTCTCGCCGACTACGACATCGTCGTGACCCTGCGCGAGCGCGTCCCCTTCCCCGGTTCCCTGATCGCCCGGCTCCCCCGGCTGAAGCTGCTCATCGCCTCCGGCATGCGCAACAGCGTCATCGACTACGCCGCCGCCGAGGCGCACGGCGTCACCGTGTGCGGCACGGCGAGTTCGAGCACCCCTCCGGTCGAGCTGACCTGGGCGCTGCTGCTCGGTCTGGCCCGGGGGATCGTCCAGGAGAGCGACGCGCTGCGTGGCAACGGGCCCTGGCAGTCGACCGTCGGCGCGGATCTGCACGGACGCCGGCTGGGCCTGCTCGGGCTGGGGAAGATCGGCGGACGGGTGGCGCAGGTGGGGCTCGCCTTCGGGATGCGGGTCAGCGCCTGGAGCCAGAACCTCACCAAGGAGCGCGCCGAGGAAGTGGGCGTGGAACTGGCGGGAAGCAAGGAGGAGTTGCTGAGCGGCAGCGACTTCGTGTCCGTTCATCTGGCCCTCGGCGACCGCACCCGCGACCTCGTCGGGGCAGCCGAACTCGCCCTGATGAAGCCGACCGCCTTCCTGATCAACACCTCCCGCGCCGCGATCGTCGACCAGGACGCGCTGCTGGCCGCGCTGCGGGAGGGCCGCATCGCCGGCGCGGGTGTCGACGTCTTCGACGTAGAGCCGCTGCCCGCCGATCACCCGATGCGCGGCGCGCCCCGGCTCCTGGCCACGCCGCACCTCGGTTACGTCTCGCGCGGCAACTACGCGACGTACTACGGCCAGGCCGTGGAGAACATCCGGGCCTACCTCGCGGGCACCCCGGTACGACGCCTGCCATGACCTCCGGACGGACGGCGTCCCTGACCTCCAGACCGACGGCCGCCGTGGCCTCCGGACGGGCGGCTTCCGCAGCCTCCGGTCAGGCGGCCGCCACGCGTACGTAGAGCCCCTCGCTCCGGCGCAGCTCGTGCAGGTCCACGAGGTAGCGCCGGAGCGTCACATGGTCGATCCGGTCGGAGCCCTCGCACCAGGCGCGCAGCCGCTCGTTCACGACCCGTTCCGGGTAGGCGACCCCTGGTTCGAAGGTCTGCTCCGCGATGTGCCGCAGCACTTCCTGCTTGCGGGTCCACTGGGCCGGCAGCCGGACCAGCCGGCCGTCCCGTACGAAGACGTCCAGCACGCCGCCCCCGGCCGGCCGCGCCGGCCCCTCCGGGCGGGCCAGTTCGCGCAGGAGGTCGTAGGAGACGGCGAGCCCGTCGTCGTTCCCGCCGGTCACGGCGCCCTGCTCGCGCAGTCTGAGCAGCGCGAGGGCCGTGTCCTTCGGCGGGAGACCGGCCGCCTCGGCGACCTGTGCGGGGCCGCGCGCGCCCAGCGCCACCGCGGCGAAGACCCGCAGCCGGCCCTCGTCGGCCAGCAGACCGATCAGGCGCCGGGACCGCTCGCGGGCTTCGGGAACGTTGTCGGTATCCATGGCCGGAGGGTAGGCGAGCGTTCCCGCCGGACGCCCGTGAATATCGCCTCGGCCGCGGGCCGGAGGGTCCCGTTGCCGATCGGCCGCTCGCCAAGGGGGAACCGCCAGGGGGGTCCCGTCAGGGGTCCCGTCAGGGGGCCCCGTCAGGGGGCCCGTCAGGGCGGAGAGCCCCTCGGTGATCGGCCGCCCGCCAAGGGGGAGCGCCTCTCGGTGTTCGGCCGCCCGCCGGGGGGAGAGCCCTTCGGGGATCGGTCGCCTGCCGGGGAAGTCCGTCGTTGATCGGGCGCGCGCCGGTGGCCCTGCCGTTGAAAGGGTGATCCGCGGCTGATCACCGTGACCCGCCCCGGTCGGCGCCGTTGAACGTAAAGTGCGGCGGCTGGTCTGCCGCTGCGCTTCCCCGGCTACAGAAGGAGAACGTGATGTCTCGCATCGCGAAGGCAGCCGCCGTCGCCCTCGGCACCGGTTCCGTGCTGATCGGCGGGGCCGGGCTGGCCCTGGCCGACGCGGGCGCCCAGGGCGGGGCCGTCGATTCGCCCGGCGCGCTGTCCGGCAACGCGGCCCAGATTCCCCTCCACGTCCCGGTCAACCTGTGCGGGAACACGGTCGACGTGATCGCCCTGCTCAACCCGGCCTTCGGCAACGTCTGCCTCAACGCCGACAGTGAGCACGGCGAGCCCGGCGACGCCTACGGCAACTGAGCCGTCCGGCCCCCACGGGCCGAGAGCCCCGGCACTCCGAGCGCCGGGGCTCTTCCCATGTCCGGGGACGCGGTCACGGGGTGCCACGACCGTGGGGTCACCCGTACCGGTAGGTCCGGCTCATGTCCTCCAGCTGGTCCGGTGTCTCGTCCCAGGGCGGCAGCTTCTCGTGCCGGGCCACGACCCGCCGGTGCTGGGCGTCGCCGGCGCCGGGCGGCTGCGCCGGCAGGTAGCGGTGGTTCCGGTGGGCCCGCTGCCAGCGGTACCACTGGAGGTCGACGAAGGCGTGGTGCAGCCAGAACACCGGGTCGTTGACGGAGGCACCGCCGAGCATCGCGCCGCCGACCCAGCGGTGCACCCGGTTGTGGTTGCGCCAGGACGTGCTGCCGCTGCCGGGCCCCCAGCCCTCCAGCTTGTTGCGGAAGCCCTTGGTGACGGTCGAGTTCCAGGGCCACACGTCGTAGACGGGGTCGTCGAGCGCCCACTTCAGATCGCTGCGGGTGGGCAGCTGGATGGGAGCGGCGGCGCGGCCCAGGTCCCGGGTGAGGAACTTGCCGTCCGTGACACCCTCCTTGAGGGTCCAGTGGCCCGACGCGTAGGCGAACGGGCCGGTCGTCACCTGCCGGTCGGCGCGCCGCCCGTTCCCGCCGAGCAGATCCTTCGTCCACGGCACGGAGGTCTTCGTGCGGTCCCGCGTCCAGTCCCAGTACGGCACCGTCACCGAGGAGTCGATCCGGCGCAGTGCCCGCTCCAGTTCCAGCAGGAACCGGCGGTGCCAGGGCAGGAAGGACGGCGTCATGTGAGCGCTGCGCAGGCCGTTCTCGCCGTCGGAGGTGTAGAAGTCGATGTGCATGCGGACGAACTCGTCGTACTCACCGCGCCGTTTGAGTGCCAGCAGCGCGTTGACGAAACGCCGCCGCTCGTTCGCCGTGAGGGTGCTGACGTCCCTACGCACGTACGCCATCGTGTCCCTCCGTCCGATGCGCCGGGTGCTCGCCGCCCATCGGTCCCGGGGCCAGGTCGCGCAGCCGCTGGCCGGGGCCGAGCCCGTCCACGGCCGCCCGGGTGGCCGCCAGCGGCGTCGGGTACGAGGTGTAGTGGTCGATCATGCTCAGCCAGGAGCCGTCGGCCCGGCGCATCAGGTGCAGCGGCCGGCCGTCGATGGTGATCCGCCATGCGGCGTCGGCGGCCTGGCGCGCGGCGTCGGCCACCAGGACGCCCTGGATACGACGGCCCCGGTAGGTCTCGTCGAAGGAGCTGCCGTCGGCCGCCTCGACCGGGGGCGCGGGCCGGGAGGCGGCGACGACGGGGGCCAGCGACACCGCGGCGGCGGAGGCCAGCAGCCCCCGCGCCACCTCTCTGCGGGACGGTCTGGCCGCCCCCGCCCCCTTCTGTTGCTCCGCACCGACCGGCACTCCGCCGACACCGACGACCATGCTCGCTCCTCGCTCGGGTCCAGATGTTCGTACCGGCTAACCGGCCGAGGGGGTGCGGGGTCACCGCCGTAGAGCCATACGGCGGGTACGGCGGACACGGCGGTGCGGCCGGTGGGGCGCGTACGGCGGACACGGCCAGTGCGGCCGGTGGGGCGAGTACGGCGCGTGCGGCGGACACGGCCGGTGCCGCCGGTAGGGCCGGTGCGGCGGGTACGGCGCGTGCGGCGGACACGGCCGGTGCGGCCGGTGCGGCGGGTACGGCGGATGCGGCTACAGGCCGGGGCCCGCGCCCAGGTCGGCGTCGGCCACGGTCTGCACGACGGGGGCGAGGACGGCGGCCTGGGGCATCTTGAGGCCCGGCACGCCGTAGTTGTCCGGGGCGGGCGGGGTCAGCGGTGCGTCCAGGACCAGGCCGGGGCCGAGGGTGCGCAGGCCGGAGGCGGGGGCGTCGATGCCGATGTGGTCGAACCCCTCGCCGACGAGGTGCGGCAGAGGCCCCCGCAGGTACGCGCCGGGCAGGGTGCCCCGGAGCGGCACCTGGGGCAGGACACGGTCGGGCAGCAGCCGTCCGGTGACGAAGCGCGGTCCTTCGGGCACGCCCGGGATCAGCAGCGGAAGCTCCAGGCCGGCCCTCGGCACCGCCACGCCCAGGGACTCGGACACGCCGTCCAGGGGCACGGGGACCGGGACCGCGGGGTTCGCTGCGGCGGGGGTGGCAGCGGCCACCATGGCGGCCGTGACGCCCGTGACGACGGCGGCGAGGGTTCCTCGGGTGGTCGGCTTCATGTCAGGTACGGTCCCTTTCAGGAGGCGGGGATGCGACGTCCGTACCGCGTAACGAGCCGGAAAACGCCAACAGCGCACATTTCCCCCGGCTGCCGTAATAGTGGGCTGGTCATTGATCAGCTCGTCGTTCAGCCCGTACCTCAGCCTGCCGTTCGGCCCGTACCTCAGGCCGTCGTTGAGCCCGTATATCAGGCCGCCGTCCAGCCCGTACCTCAGGCCGTCCAGAAATCCCACCAGCGGGTCAGGACGAGCATTCCGATCACTGCGATGTGCAGGACCGGGAGCACCCAGCCGAATTCGGCGAGAAAGGTCTTCAGCGGGCCGGGAGCCGGCAGGAACTCCGCGCGGACGATCAGTGCGGTGGCGTACCAGAACATCAGGATCGTGGCGATCCAGGCCAGACAGCACCACAGGCACAGCGCGTTGATCCGGTACAGGGACTCGAATTGCAGCCAGGACACGAACCCCACGCCGAACAGGCATCCGGCCTCGAACAGCAGCCAGTACCAGCGGGGGAAGCGGGCGCCGGCCAGCAGACTCATCCCGACGCAGACCACGATGCCGTAGGCCACCAGTCCCAGCATGGGATTGGGGAACCCGAAGACCCGGGCCTGCTCGCTCTTCATCACGCTGCCGCAGGACACCACGGGGTTGAGGCTGCACCCCGGCACGAAGCCCGGGTTTTCCAGCAGCTTGAACTCGTCCAGGGTGATGACCCAGGAGGCGAGGAGTCCGGCCGCCCCGGCGAGCACCAGCAGCAGGCCGAACCCCTTGCCGCCGGCCAGGGTTCCCGGCATCAGCCGCGCAGGCGGGTGGCCGGCAGGACGACATGCGCGGCGGCGTACAGGGTCTCCTCGGCACCGGCGAACGCGGCCAGCGCGGCGGGCTCGACGACCTTGCCGGGCTCCCCCTCGGGCCAGGCACGGGTGGTGAAGACGAGGTAGGCGTAGCCGCGTTCGCGGACGGCGGCCAGCCACTGCGGTGGCGCGTCCGCCTGGGCGACCAGCCGCGGCATCCGGAGGACCGCCTGGCCGGCCTCGACCAGGAGGCTGACCGGGAGGCCGGGCCGTCCCGTGCCGTCGACCAGCTCACCGCCGACCGGCAGCCCGCTGCTCGCCAGCAGCTGTTCGACCGCGGCGGCGGTGCCCTCGGGGCCGCTCGCGGTGTCGCCCAGGGAGTAGGCCAGCAGGTAGGGCATGTCGGAGCCGTCGGGGGCCTCGCCGCTCCAGGCGAGCACGACCAGAGTGCCCAGCTCGGCCGGACGGACTTCGGTTGGGGTTGAGGTCACCGCGCGACCATACCGACGCCGCCGCGCGCCGCCGGACGGCTTCTCACCCTTCCGGACCAGTGCCCGGGAGTGCTCCACACGAATGAGGGAAGCGGCCTCGAACGTGCCGGAGGCCGGTGCCGCGGATGCGGTACCGGCCCCCTGTTCTCCGTAGCTCCGGCGGAGGTGCGGGCGTACGTCCGGCGGGACTCCCGGGCCGCTCCCGCCTCCGGGAACGGGACGGGGCGTCAGCTCTGCAGGGGCAGACCGCCGAGGAGCGGGTTGTGCTGGTTCAGCGCCTTGGTGGCGCCCTTGGCCGTGTGGAGCACGGAGCCCTTGCTCTCGGTGTCGAGCGCGTTCGACTGGTGCTTCAACGGCATCGCGTCCTTGAGAGTCAAGGGACCCTGGGCGATCCGGTTGACGGCGCCGTTGAGGCTGGTGGGCATCGCGTTGTCGGTGTTCTGGGCGAACGCGGGCGCGGTGACGCCGGCGAGGGCCACGGAGCCGGCAATGACGGCGGCAGCCTTCAGGGACTTCATCATGTTCCTTCCTTCGGCAACTCACGTCGCCCCAGGCAATTCTGACGCCGTGCCTAACGACTTCCCGCCGGGCCGGAAACCCCGCACGGAGAAGTCAGCGGAGAAGACATATGAGATCCCCGAGGGAACCGGGGGCGCTCGGGCGTCAGCCGGTCGCGGTCAGGTTCGGCTCCGCGGTCGGCGAGGCGACCGAGGGCAGGTCGGTCAGGCTGGGCGCGGACAGCCCGTCGCCGAGGAGGGTCGACGTCAGCAGGTCGACCAGGTCGGACACCAGGTCGGAGGCGGACGACAGGACCTGGTCGAGGCCGTCGGTGACCGCCTTGACCAGGTTGTCGATCGCGGTCTCCAGGGCGTCGAGCGCGTCGTCGAGGAGGTCACGGGAGGCGGGCATGCCCACGGTCGCGTGCCGGGCGGCGGCCGGTCCGGTGAGAGCCACCGGGGCGGCGGAACCCGCCGGTGCGGACGGCTTGGCCGGGGCGGCGGGGGCCGTGGGGGTGGCGGCCGTCGTCGGAGCGGCCGGCGTCGTCGGCGTGGCGGCCGTCGTCGGAGCGGCCGGCGTCGTCGGCGTGGCGGCCGTCGCCGGAGCGGCCGGCGTCGTCGGCGTAGCGGCCGCCGTCGGGGCGGCCGGCTTCGGGGCGGCGGCAGCCTCGACGACGGCCTTCTTCGCCGCCTCGCCCAGCTTTCTGGCCTGGTCGGCGGGGAGCCGGCCGTTCTCCAGCGACCGGTCGAGCAGGTCGATGACCGGATCGAGCACGGAACTCGTGCCGTCCAGGGCCCTGACCTGGGCGAGCAGCCTCTCCTTCTCGGCCGCCGGGACGGGCGCCCGGGAAGCGGTACGCCCGTGCTCGCGGGCCGCGTCGGCGGCGACGGCGGCCGGACCGGTGATACCGATCAGGACGGCGGCGCAGAGGACGGTGGACGCGAGACGCCGGGCGGGCAGATCACGCATGGGGGTTCCTTTCGGCGAACGGTGGGACCTGAGCCCACCGTGTGTTCACCGGTCGCACGCCGCAACCGCTCACCCACGCAGTGTGATCCGTACGAGCGAACACAAAAACCGGCCGCCCACCCCGCGGCAGAAGCGCGGGGCGGACGGCCGGCCGGAAGACCGCGGCGCCGGCCTCAGTCGCTGAGGCAGGTGTTGCCGAAGGCGGGGTTCAGCAGACCGACGACGTCGATGGTGTTGCCGCAGAGGTTGATCGGCAGGTGGACCGGGACCGCGATGGTGTTGCCCGAGATCACGCCCGGCGAGCCGGCGGCAACGGCGTTGGAGCTGGAGTCGGCGGCGGCCACGCCGGCACCGCCGGCGACGGCCGCAACGGCGGCGGAGGTCAGGACCAGGCCCTTGGCGATACGCGACATGGGGAGGTGCTCCTTGGGAATCGACACAACATCCGGGCGGACACCCGGCGCTGTGTCAACGCGTGGCCCTCTTTCGGGTTGTGCCGCCAATGGGGTGATGTACGAAACGGGTGCCTTCACGATTCAGACACACTTGACCGGTTTCTCCGGATTAATACGGAAAGCGACTAGAGTTGCGGACCTCCCCAGCCTGTGCGAAAGGGCACCGCCGGTCATGCGCAAGTTCCTGGGTCCGCTGCCGCGTACGTCGGCGGGCACCCTCGCCTTCGCCACCCTCTCCCCCCGTACCGGCGCCCGGTCCGGCACGCCGCCCCGCCACGGGACCGCGTCCCGGCCTTGCGCCCCCCACGGGCCGTGGCACGACACCCCGGTGACGCGCACTCACCCGGAAACGCGCAGCATCCCGCTGGCGCGCGGCGCCCCGGTGGCGCACGGCGGTGACCGGGGCGGCGCGGACGACCGGCGCACACTCATCCCCGGTCCCCGGCGTACGCCCGGCGTACCGAGCGGCTCGGTCACTCCACCGGACGACGTACCGCTCTCCACGATCAGTGACCCGGGCGATGTACCGGTCTGGCGGGTAACGGCCTACGCCGATACGCCCGCCCACTGCTCCGACGTGTCCGATCTCGGTCCGGCTCTGCGGCGGGGCGGTGACCAGCCGGGCTTGCGGCTCGTTCCCCACGCGGACGCGGCACGGGCCGGCACGCTCCTCCTCGCCGTGGACGCCCGGATCTGACGGCGCGTTCACGACCGCAGTCCCGAGCGCCCCCGTGAGCGAGGTATCCCGCGAATGCACCAGTCAGCACCCGCCCTCCGACCCCGGGTCCTGCACCTCGCGCAACCCGTCGACGGCGGCGTCGCCCGGGTCGTGCTCGACCTGGCACGCGCCCAGCTCGCCGCGGGCCTGCGGGTCACCGTGGCCTGCCCCGGCGGCGCGCTCTCCGCGAGCCTGCGCACGTCGGGCGCCGACGTCCGGCACTGGCATGCGGGCCGGTCCCCCGGACCCGGACTGCCGGGCGAGGTACGACGGCTCGCACGTCTGATCGACGAGGTACGGCCCGAACTGCTGCACGCCCACAGTGCGAAGGCCGGCCTGGCCGCGCGGCTCGCCGTGCGCGGACGCGTCCCGACCGTCTTCCAGCCGCACGCCTGGTCCTTCGAAGCGGTCGGCGGACCCACCGCGGCGCTCGCCCTGCGCTGGGAGCGGTGGGGAGCGCGCTGGGCGCACCGGGTGGTGTGTGTCAGCGAAGCCGAGCGCACGACAGGGCTGCGTGCCGGAGTGCGCGCCGCGTACACGGTCGTACCGAACGGCATCGACACGACCCGCTTCGCGCCTGCCCCGCCCGCCGGCCCCGCCCCTGGCCCGGACCGGGCGCCCGAAGCCGTGGCCGAGGCGACCCCCGTGACCGAGACGCCCCCCGTGACCGAGGCGCCCCCCGTGACCGGAGCGGCGGCCGAGGCCCCCCTCGTCGTCTGCGTGGGCCGCCTGTGCCGGCAGAAGGGCCAGGACGTACTGCTGCGTGCCTGGCAGGACGTCCTCGGCGTGCTGCCCCGGGCCCGGCTCGTACTGGTCGGCGACGGCCCGGACCACGAGGTGTTACGGCAACGCGCGCACCCCTCCGTGCGGTTCGCCGGCGCGGTCACCGATGTCGTCCCCTGGTACCGGGCCGCCGACCTGGTGGTGCTGCCCTCGCGTTGGGAGGGCATGGCGCTCGCCCCGCTGGAGGCGCTGGGCTGCGGACGGCCCGTCGTGGTCACCGACGTCGACGGCGCCCGCGAAAGCCTGCCGCCCGCGCTCGCCGCCCGCTGTCTGGTACCGCCGGAGGACCCGGTGGCGCTGGCCGGCGCGGTCACCGGGCTGCTGTCCGACCCACGGCTGCGCGCGGCGCTCGGCGACCAGGGACGCCGGCACGTCCTGTCCCGGCACGACGTACGGCACACCGCCGCACAGGTCGCGGCCGTCTACCGCGAACTCCTCGGCGGTGCCCCGGCGGCGAACAGAGGAACAGCCCAGCTCGTGCCCTCCGAGTGCAGGGAGTCCATCCTCTCGTGACTGCGGAAAGTACCGTCCCCTCCCCCGGCGCGCAGCCATGGGACCACGGATTCTCGCCCGTCTCGGTCCTGCCGCCCCGAGCCTTCGGCGGCTTCCGGTTCCCGCTGCGGCGCCCACCGGCACGGCCCGCCTCGCCGCTGCCCCTGCTCGCTGCCGACCTGCTCGCCGCCCTGGCGGGCGCGATGGCCCTGAACGAGACCGCCCACCGGCCGCTGCCGGTCGTCGCGCTGGTGTCCGGCGCCCTGCTGCTGCGCCCGCGCTCCACCCGGCCGGTGCCCGGCGTACTCGACGAACTGCCCGCGCTGTGCGGGCGGATCGCCATGGTCTGGCTGGCCCTCGCCGCCCTGCTCGCCGCGTACGACCCCGGGCACGCCCTCACCGCCCGGACCCTGCTGCTCGGCGTCGCGCTGCACACGGCGGCCGCCGCCGCGGGGCGGGGCGCGGTGTACTGGCGGCGCCGCCTCGCGCTGCTGCGCCGCCCGCGTACCGCCCTGGTGGTGGGGTCCGCCGCGACCGCGCAGCGGGTGGCCGCCGCGCTGCTGCGGCACCCGCGCTGCGGGGTGCGGCCGGTGGGCGTGGTCGCCGAACACCCGGAGGGCACCGGCGGTCTGCCGGTGCTCACCACCGGCGAGGAGGTGGAGCGGGCGCTCATCCAGAACGGGGTGCGGGTCGTCCTCACCGTCGATCCGGCCGTGCGCACCCAGCGGGGGCCGCTGCTGCGGGCACTCGCCGAGTCGGGCTGCGGGCTGTGGGAGCTGGACGCGGACCGCCCCGCGTACGTGATGCGCGACCAGCTCGCCGGGTTCGCCGTACGCGGCCTGGACCTGGGCACACGGCATCGCGGCAGCACAGGCAAACGGCTGCTGGACGTGGTGGTGTCCGGGACCCTGCTGGTGCTGGCCAGCCCGGTGCTGCTGGTCTGCGCGGCGGTGCTGCGGGCCACCGACGGACCCGGGGTGGTGTTCCGGCAGGAGCGCATCGGCAAGGACGGCCGCCCCTTCACGCTGCTGAAGTTCCGCACCCACCGCCCGGCCGACGAGCACGAGGCGGCCACCCGGTGGAGCGTGGCCGGGGAACGGCGGATGAGCCCCTTCTGCCGGTTCCTGCGGCAGACCTCGCTGGACGAGCTGCTCCAGCTGTGGAACGTCCTGTGGGGTGACATGAGCCTGGTCGGCCCGCGCCCCGAGCGGCCGTACTTCGTCGCCCAGTTCAGCCAGAGCCACCCGGGCTACGCGGCCCGCCACCGCATGCAGACCGGCATCACCGGGCTCGCCCAGATCCACGGGCTGCGCGGCGACACGTCCATCGAGGACCGGGCCCGCTTCGACAACGCCTACATCGACAACTGGTCGCTCTGGCAGGACGTCTGCATCCTGCTGCGCACCGCCGCCGCGCTCGTGCGGTCCACGGGGAGCTGACCGATGGCCCTCGCCCTGCCGCTCCCCCGCTCCGCGTGGCTGTCCCCGGTGCTGCCGGTGGTGGCCGTGATGGCACTGCTCGCGCTGCCGGTCGCCCCCGGCGGCGACGGCGGCGCGGGTCCCGCCGACGCGCTGTCCGGGCTGGTCGTGGTCTTCTGCGCGGTACGGCTGCTGCGCGCGCGCCGCCGCCCGCTCGGCCCGGCCGCCGCGCTGGTCCTCGGCCTGCCGGTGGCCGGCCTGGCACTGGCCGCGCTGCACGCGGTCTCGCCGGGCGCCGGGATCACCGGGTTCGGCCGCTACCTCCAGGTCTTCGTCCTGGTACCGGCCGCCGTCGTGCTCCTCGTCCGCGGCCGTGCCGACTTCCGGGTGCTGGCCTGGTCGCTCGTGGCCCTCGCGGGATGGCAGGGGGCGGTCGGCGTGCAGCAGTACGTCACCCGCACCGGGGCCTCCTACCAGGGCGAGGACATCCGGGCGGTCGGCACCTTCGGGGCGACCGACGTGATGGGCATGGCGACGGTGGTGGCCTTCGGGCTGGTGTGCGCGGTGGGCCTGGCGCTCGGCCGGTCCGGCACCCGGGAGCGGGTGAGCGCCGCCTGCTGTGCGTTCGCCCTGTCGGTACCCCTCGCCCTGTCCTTCAGCCGGGGCGCCTGGATCGCCACCGCGGTCACCCTCACCGTCCAGCTGGTTCTGGCCGGGGTGCGCCGGGCGGTGCGGATCGGGGCGGCCGTGGTGGCGGCGGGCGTGGTGCTGGTGGGCGGGCTGGGGGTGGGTACGGCGATGCTCCAGGAGCGGATCGACAGCATCTCCCGGGTCGCCGACGCGCCCGACCAGTCGGTCACCGACCGGTACACGATGTGGGCCGCGGCCACCGACATGTGGCGCGAGCACCCGCTGACCGGGGTGGGTCTGAAGGGCTTTCCCGAGTACCGCGACGGGCACGCCTCGCTCGCGCTGTCGTCGGGCAGCGACACGGAGGGCGCTGGGGCCGCGTACCGGCGGCAGCCGCTGCTCTCCCCGCACAACATGTATCTGCTGATCCTCTGCGAACAGGGCCTGATCGGGCTGCTCTGCCTCGCGGGCGGCTGGCTCGCCCTGCTGGTGTGCGCGCTGCGCGGCCTGTGGCGGACCCGCGCGGCCGGCGGCCGGGGCCTGGACTGCGCGCTGGTCGCCTGCGGGCTGCTGGTGTGGCAGCTCGTGGACTTCGCGTACGCCGACATCGGCGGCCCGTCGACCGTGCTGACGGCGGTGTGCTTCGGGCTGATCGCCTGGTGGGCGCTGGTGGGCGGCGACCGGTCCGGCACCGGCGAACGCACCGCCGTACCCGCCGGGCGGGAAGCGCCCGCGGGAGAGGCGGCCCTGCGATGAGGCGGGCGGGATGACGAGTCGTACGGCCGATGGGGCGCCGGGACCGGAGGCCGGCCCGGCCCGGCAGCCCGCGGCGGAACCGGGGGCGGGGCGGACGGCCGACGCGCGCGGGGTCGTCCTGCCGGTGGCACGCGCCGCCCTGCCCGGCGGACTCCCCTGCGGACTCCCCGACGGACTCTCCGACGCCGAGAGTCCCAGCCGCCCGCCCGTGCTCTCTCCGCCTCCCGAACCCGCGCCGCCCCCGGCATCCGACCACCTACAGTCCGGGCCATCCGAAGACGTGCACCCCCCGCTTCCCGCCATCACCCCGCCACCGCATCCCGACCACGCCGCACCGGCCACTCCCGGTCCCGCACCACGGCCGATCCCCGGCCCCGCGCCCCAGCCGGCCCCCGGACCCACAGCCCAGCCGACACCCGACCCCGCACCCCAACCGCCCCCCGGCCCCGCACCCCAGCCGGCCCCCGGACCCACAGCCCAGCCGACACCCGACCCCGCACCCCAACCGGCCCCCGGGCCCACAGCCCAGCCGACTCCCGGTCCCTCAGCACGGCCGGTCCCCGGACCCGCCCCCGAACCCACATCCCACCCCGCCCCCGGACCCGCGTCGGAGGCGAGAGCCGTGCCGTCGGCAGCCGCGTTCGCTCAGCTGCCGCTCCCCGGCCTCGCCTCACCCCCGACCTCCGACGGCGTACAACAGCCCCCGGCCGCCGACGACGCGCGGCCCCCGGCCCCCGAACAGCCCCAGGGGCCGGGAGCCGCGTACACCCAGCTCCTGCTCCCCGACCCCGCACAGCCCTCGGCCGCCGATCAGGCGCAGCCGCGGCTCGCCGGCCGAGCACACCCCCCGGCTCCCGCTCCCGCACAGCCCCCGCTGCCCGAGCACGCGCCGCCCTCCCGGCGGTTTCTCGCGCGGGCCACTCTCGTCACCGCCTCCCTCTCGGTCGCGGCGGCGTTGCTCGGGCTGGTGCGGGACCAGTCGCTGGCCCGGCTGTTCGGCGCCGGGCAGGACACGGACTCCTTCCTGGTCGCCTGGACCGTGCCGGAGTTCGCGGCCACGCTGCTCATCGAGGACGGGCTGGCCTTCGCGCTGATCCCGGCGTTCAGCATGGCCCTGGCCCGCCGCGCGCAGGGCTCCCCCGGGGATCCCGTGCGCTCGCTGGTCGCCGGCACCCTGCCCCGGCTGGCACTGGCGTTCACGGCCGTCGGGACGCTGCTCGCGCTGGCCGCGCCGCAGTTCGTCGAGGCGATCGCGCCGGGTCTGCCCGACCCGTCCCTCGCCGTGGACTGCACCCGGCTCACCGCGACCTGCGTGCTGAGCTTCGGCCTCGCCGGGTACTGCAGCGCGGCCCTGCGGGCCCACCGCCGCTTCCTGGCACCGGCCGCGATCTACGTGGTCTACAACGCCGGCATCATCACGGCGATGTTCACGCTCGGCGGCCGGTGGGGCGTACGGTCGGCCGCGGCCGGGGTCGCGGCGGGCGGCTGTCTGATGGTGGCGGTCCAGCTGCCGTCGCTGATCCGGGAGGTGTGCCGCCGCCGTACCGGCCGGGCGGACGCGGAGCCCGTCGCCGCGGCGCAGCCGCTGGACGTGCCGCTGCTGGCCACCGTGCTGCTGTTCGCGCTGTGCCGGCAGTCCCAGGTGCTGGTCGAGCGGTTCCTCGCCTCCGTGCTGCCCTCCGGGGCCATCTCGCACCTGAACTACGCGCAGAAGGTCGCGCAGATCCCGATGACGCTGTCGATGATGCTGTGCACGGTCACCTTCCCGGTGGTGGCGCGGGCGCTGGCCGACGGCGACACCGAGCGGGCCCGGGACCGGGTCGAGCGGGATCTCGCGCTGGCCGCCTGCCTGGTGCTGCTCGGCACGGCCGCGGTCGTGGCCTGCGCCCCTCAGCTGATCGGGCTGCTGTTCCAGCGGGGCGCGTTCACCGCCCAGGACACCGCGGCGACCGCCGAGGTGATGCGGGTCTACGCGCTCGGCCTGCTCGGCCAGACCCTGACCGGCGTCCTCGTCCGCTCCTACTTCTCGGCGGGCCGCGCCACCTGGTACCCGGTGGCCGCGATGACCGCGGGGATCATCGCCACCTCCTGGATCGGCGCCGGGACGGTCGGCGCCTGGGGGGTCACCGGGATCGCCGCCGCCAACGCCACCGGTATCACCCTGACCGCCGTGCTGCTGCTCGCCGGCATGGGCTCCCGCAGCGTGCCGATCCGGACCGGGCCGGTGCTGCGCGAGCTGAGCCGGCCGCTGCGGGCGGCCGTCCCGGCGGCCGTGGCCGGCGGTGTGGTGGCGAGCCTGCCGTCGGCCCCGCTCGCCGGACTCGCCGCCGGCGGCGCCACGGTGACCGTCGTGTTCGTCCTGCTCGCCTGGGCCCTGGGCGCCCAGGGCTTCGCCCCCGCCCTCCGTTCCGTACGCACTCTCACCCGAAGGCTCGCCCATGCCGTCCTCCGTTGAGTCCCCGGCCCCCGCCCGGACCCTCGCCTCCGGCACGCTCCCCTGGATCGCCATGTACCACTCGGTCGGCGACCCCACCGACGACCCGTACCGCATCACGGTCGCCCCGGACCGGCTGGACCGGCAGCTGCGCTGGCTGCACCGGCGGGGCCTGCGCGGGGTGGCGGTGGGTGAACTGCTCGCCGCCCGGGCGCGGGGCGAGGGCCGGGACCTGGTGGGTCTCACCTTCGACGACGGGTACGCCGACTTCGTCGACCACGCCCTTGCCGTGCTCACCCGCTGGGGGTGCACGGCCACCCTGTTCGTGCTGCCCGGCCGGCTCGGCGGCGACAACGCCTGGGACCCGCTGGGCCCGCGCAGGCCGCTGCTGAGCGCCGACGGCATCCGGCGGGCCGCCGCCGCGGGCGTGGAGATCGGCTCGCACGGCCTCACCCATGTCGACCTCACCCGGGCCGACGACGCCCTGCTGAAGGCCGAGACCGCCGGCAGCCGGGCCGCGCTGGAGGAACTGCTCGACGCCCCGGTGACCGGCTTCTGCTATCCGTACGGCACGGTCGACCGGCGCGCCGTGGAGGCCGTGCGGGCGGCCGGGTACGGCTACGCCTGCGCCATCGACCCCGGTGAGCTGAACGGCCCGCACGTCCTGCCGCGCGTCTACGTGGGGCAGCGCGACACCGCCGTACGCCTGTTCCTGAAGCACCGGCTGCACCGGCTGCGCCGACGGCCCGTGGCGGGACTGCGGTGAGGGCCCTGCACGTCATCACCGGGCTCGGGGTGGGCGGCGCCGAGCAGCAACTGCGGCTGCTGCTGCGGCATCTGCCGGTCGAGTGCGAGGTGGTGACGCTGACCAACCCCGGGCCGGTGGCCGACGGGCTGGCGGCCGACGGGGTACGGGTGACCCACCTCGGCATGGCCGGCAACCGCGACCTGGCGGCGCTGCCCCGGCTGGTCCGGCTGATCCGGCAGGGCCGGTACGACCTCGTGCACACCCACCTCTACCGGGCCTGTCTGTACGGCCGGATCGCCGCCCGGCTGGCCGGGGTGCGGGCGGTCGTCGCCACCGAGCACTCCCTCGGCGACTCGCAGACGGAGGGCCGGCCGCTCACCGCCGGGGTCCGCGCGCTGTATCTGCTGGGCGAGCGGCTGGGCCGGTCCACGGTCGCCGTCTCGCCGACGGTCGCCGCCCGGCTCACCCGCTGGGGGGTGCCCGGGCCGCGCATCGCGGTCGTCCCCAACGGCATCGACCTGGACCGGTTCGCGTTCGACCCGGACGCCCGCCGGCGCACCCGGGCCCTGCTGGGGCTGCCCGAGGACGCGTTCGTCGTCGGCGGCGTCGGCCGGCTCGCCCCCGGCAAACGCTTCGACGTGCTGATCCGCGCCCTCGCCGGACTGCCCGCCGACTGCCGGCTGCTGCTGGTGGGCGGCGGCCCGGAGGAGCCCGCGCTGCGACAGGCCGCGCGGCGGGCGGGGATCGGCCGGCGGGTGCTGTTCGCCGGGGAGCGGCCGTACCTGCCCGACGGCTCGTCCGGCCCCGACCTGCCCGCGCTGGCCTCGGCGATGGACGTGCTGGCCGCCCCCTCGACCGAGGAGGCGTTCGGGCTGGCGGTCGTGGAGGGGCTCGCGGCCGGGCTGCCGGTGCGCTACACCTCCTGCCCGGCGCTGGAGGACCTGCCGCCCGGGGCCGCTCCGGACGCGGTACGGGTCCCGTGCGACGCCGGTGCCTACACCCGCGCGCTCGCCGCCGTCCGTGCCGCCGGGCCCGCCCCGCGCACCGCCCCCGAGGCGGCCCGCCACTACTGCATCAGCCGCAGCGCCGCCCGGCTCATGGACGTCTACGCGGCGGCGCTCGCCCACCCGGTCCCCCAGCCTCGATCCCCCCAGGGAGTCAGCCCGTCATGACCGACAATCACAGCCGGCACCACCGCACCTCCCGCCCCTCCCGTCTCGGCGCGCTGCCGCCCTGGTCGCTGGTGACGGCCGGCGTCCTCGCGGGCGGGCTGCTGGGCGGCGGGTACGGCGTGCTGAAGACCCCCGAGTACACGGCGACCAGCTATGTCGTCGCCGTCCCCACCGATCGGTCCGACACCGCCACCGCGCTCGGCTTCGCGCAGGCCTACGGCCGGATCGCCACCCAGGTGGCGGTGCTTGGCGACGCCCAGGTGTGGGCGGGAGTGCCGGCGGCCACCCTGCGGAGCAGCGTGCGCACGGCCACCTCGCCGGACGCCCCCATGGTCTCCGTCTCCGCCACCTCGACCCGCCCGTCCCGGGCCGCCGACATGGCCAACGCGGTCGCCCGCGCGCTCACCCTGCACGCCAACGCGGCCAAGGCCGACACGCACGTCGAACTCGTGCAGTTCTCGCGTGCGGTGAAGCCGGCCGAGCCGGCGACGGCGCCCCCCGTCGTGACCGGGCTGGTCGGTGCCAGCGCGGGCGGGCTGCTGGGCGCTCTCGCGCTGCTGGTGCGACCGAGACGCCGCCCCGAGGAGGAGGCCGCGCGCCCGGCCTCGGTGCCCGGACCGGCCGTCGCCGCCGACGTACACGGCCAGCTGTGACCGCCCTCGCCACGGCGCGCGCCCCGCGGCCCGCCCTCATCACCGAACTGGTCACCGACGAGGTCCGCTTCGCCGGGCTGGCCCCGGCCTGGGGGCGGCTGTACGGGCGGTGCGCCGCCGCGACCCCGTTCCAGAGCCACGCCTGGCTGTACTCGTGGTGGCTGTCGTACGGCCGCCCCGGGCGGCTCAGGGTGCTGGTGGTGCGGGCCGGTGGGGAACTGCTCGCCGCCGCTCCGCTGATGCTGGTCCAACGGCCGCTGCCCGCGCTGGTGCCGCTGGGCGGGGCGATCTCCGACTACGCGGACGTGCTGCTGGACGACACCGACGCCCGGGCGGCCGACGCGCTCACCGAGGCGCTGGCCGGTGCGGCCCGCACGGCCCTGGTCGACTTCGGCGAGGTCCGTCCGGGCGGTGCGGTGGAACGGGTCTACGAGCGCTGGAGCGGGCCGCGCCACATGGTCCGTGACTCGCTCTGCCTGGAGCTGCCCGGCGTGCCCATGGAGGGGCTGACGGCCCGGCTGCCGGCGAAGTCGGCCCAGCGGGTGCGGGCCAAGCTGCGCAAGGTGGACGCGCTGGGTGTGTGGCGGCGGACGGTGCGGCCCGAGGACGTGGACGCGGCGCTCGGCCGGCTGCTGGCGCTGCACCGGTTGCAGTGGCAGGAGCGGAAGGTGACGTCCGAGCATCTCCAGCCCCGGTTCCGCGAGCACCTGGTGCGCGCGGTGGGCCCGATGGTGCGGGCGGGGAACGCGGTGGTCACCGAGTTCCTGATCGCCGACGAGGTGGTGGCCGTCGACCTGACCCTGCTCTCGCGCGGCCTGGCCGGGGGCTATCTGTACGGCGCCCATCCGTGTCTCAGGGAGCGGAAGGCGGACGTGGCGGTGATGCTGCTGGACGCCTGCACCGAATACGTCGGCGGCGAGCGCGGCACGCTGAGCCTGCTGCGCGGCGACGAGCCGTACAAGCACCACTGGCGGCCCGAACGGGTCGACAACCGGCGGCTGCTGCTGGCCCGGCGGCGCACCGCCCCGCTGCTGACGGCCGCGTTGTGCGACGCGACCGCCCGGCAGCGGGGCAGGACCGTGCTGCACCGGTGGCGGGAACGCGGCCAGGACTAGCGGGTGCGCGACCACCAGTCGAAGCGGACGCAGAGCTTGCCGCCGAGCCAGTACTCGACCCAGGCGCCCAGATCCAGGGGCGAGCAGGTGGCCGGCGGCTCGAAGGCGGGCGCCGGTTTCGGTGAGAGCGCCGGGGTCTGCGTCGGCGTGGGCGTGGGCGTCGGCGTAGGTGTCGGCGTGGATGCCGGGCTCTGCGTGGGCGTCGGGGTCGGGGTGGGAGTCGGCGTCGGCGTCGGCGTGGATGCCGGGGTCGGCGTGGGCACCGGGAGCGGCTGCTCGGTACGGCCGGAGAGGGCGGCCCGGTACAGCCGCGACGAGCGGGGGTTGGCCGAGCACTGCCACACGCCGTGCGGGCAGTAGTCGGTCAGCGTGTGGTAGAGCGGCCTGTGCTCGTCGATCCAGGCGAGCATGCGCCGCATGTACTCGGCGTTGTCACCGTTGCGGAAGAGTCCCCACTCCGGATAGGAGATGGGCTTGCCGTGGGACTTCGCGAAATCCACGTGCTGCTGGAGACCGTAGGGCTCCTTCACCTGCTCGTCGAACGACAGCCCGCTCGGCTGGTCGTAGGAATCCATGCCGATGACGTCGACGGTGTCGTCCCCGGGATAGCACTCGGTCCAGGGCACGGCGTCCCGGCCGCGGCTCGGCGTGAAGTCGAACCGGAATTTCTGGCCCGGCACCGAGCGCATCGTGGAGACGATTCGCTTCCAGTACGTCTTCCACGCCTGGGGGTCCGGTCCGCAGCGGTGGGTGTAGGTGATGCCGTTCATCTCCCAGCCGAGCACGATCACCGTGTCCGGCGCCTTCAGCCGCACCAGCCGCTGGGCCAGAGCCTTGAAGTGACCGTCGAACGCGCCCGCCGCGCCCTGCCGCAGCAGCCCCCGCACCTGGGCGTCCGAGACGTTCTCCTCGTTGCGTTCCTGCATCGGCACATTGAGGACGAGCATCCGGTCGGCCTTCTCGCGCCGCCAGTGCGCCCATACGTCCAGGAAACCGGGCGCGCCCTCGATGTCCTGCCAGCGACCGCCGGGGAGATAGGTGTGGGCGACCTTCAGCTCGGTCCCGCCGAGCCAGTGGCTCAGCTGAGCCATGCGCGCGACCCCGAGGGGGCCGGAGTCGAGAAACGCCCCGAAGGGCGGGACGGCCCGGGCGGGTACGGGAGTCACCGGCGTCCGCGACGGGGTCGCGGGGAGCGGTGCCGTGGGCGTCGCGGGCGCGGGCGCGGGAGTCGTGGCCGCGACCGGCACGGGGGCCGGGGGCACGGCCGGGGGCGACGGTGGGGCCGGGGGTGTCGAGGCGGGAGCCGGCGGGTCGCCCGCCCGTACCGCTCCCGGGCCCGCCGCGAAGCCGGGGGCGATCGCCAGGGCGCCCGACACGACCGCCGACGCCGTGATGACGGCCAGCCTCCCGGGCCGGGCCCTGCGCTGCCGTGTAGCCATGCCCGCGCCCCTCTCCACTCGCCATTCGATGTCCCCGCAGGCGCCGACTCACTGACGCCCGGTCATATCAATCCCAGTCATATCGATATGAACAGCGCCAGTGCGGTTGCCGCTTTCGGGTCTCACCGACCCCCGCACGGGTGAACTGAAGGGAGGGGAGGAGAAAAGTCCGTGTCACTGCCGGACGTCCGGGGTTCCCGGGTGGTTCCGTGGGTCGATCGTGCGGCGGGGTGCCGGGCACGAGGTCCGGCACCCGGCACGCTATCGACGGGAGGCCGCCCTGCCTCGCCGGTACAGCATCGTTCCGGCCGCGATCAGCACGGCGCCGGCGGCCGAGGTCGCGATCATGGCGCGGGACTCGCCACCGGTGTGCGGCAGCTCGGGCTTCCCGGGGTGGTGCTCACTGCCGCCGGGCGGTGTCGTGTGCTCCCCACCCGGCGGAGTGGTCTCCTCGCCGCCGTAGGGAGGAGGCGTGGTCTCCTCGCCGCCATAGGGGGGCGGGGTGGTCTCTTCACCGCCGTAGGGAGGAGGCGTGGTCTCCTCGCCGCCATAGGGGGGCGGGGTGGTCTCTTCACCGCCGTACGGAGGGGACGTGGTCTCCTCGCCGCCGTAGGGAGGCGAAGAGGTGGGCGGGGTCTTGGTCTCCTCACCACCGTAGGGAGGCGAAGAGGTGGGCGGGGTCTTGGTCTCCTCACCACCGTAGGGAGGCGAAGAGGTGGGCGGGGTCTTGGTCTCCTCGCCACCGTAGGGAGGCGCCGAAGTGGGCGGGGTCTTGGTCTCCTCGCCACCGTAGGGAGGCGAAGAGGTGGGCGGGGTCTTGGTCTCCTCACCTCCGTAGGGAGGCGCCGAAGTGGGCGGGGTGCTTTCCTCCTCGCCGTACGAGGCCGAGGTCGCCGACGGAGCGCCCTCCTCCTTGCCGGACGGAGACGGAGCACCGAACGAGGCGCTCTCCTCCTCGTTGGATGAGGCCGAGGTCGCCGACGGGGCGCTCTCCTCCTCGCCGGACGAGGCCGAGGTCGCCGACGGGGCGCTCTCCTCCTCGTTGGACGAGGCCGAGGTCGCCGACGGGGCGCCCGCCTCGGCGGCGGTGTCGGCGGCGGGCGTGGCCTCGCTGCCGGCGTCGGGGGAAGACGGCGTGGAGTGCTCGGCGGAGTCACCCGGGACGTCGGAGTCCGCGGAGTCGGCCGAGTCCGCGGAGTCGTCGAGGTGCAGTTTGTCGCCCTGCCCCTTCGTACCGTCGTTCCCGGCCACCACGCCGGCGGAACGCCCGGCGTCACCGTGCGCGTGGGAGTCGGCGAGCGCGGAGCCGCCGTACAGGGACAGCACGCCGGTCGCGACGGCGGCTACGGCCAGGCCCTTGCTGAAAGTGTGTCGCAATCTCGTGGTCTTCCTGCTCGAAGAAACGGGAAAGCCGGCCCCGGAACGAGAAATCGACGATCCGGGGCCGGCCTGTACGCAGCCGGTGGGGCTGGTGGGTTGAACGACCGAACGTCAGACGTTGGCGCAGACGTTGCCGAACGCCGGGTTCAGCAGGGCGATGACGTCGACCGTGTTGCCGCAGGCGGTGACCGGCACGTGCACGGGGACCTGAGCGACGTTGCCGGACACGGCACCGGGGGAGTTCGTGGCGCCGCCCGTGGCTCCGGAGTCGGCGAACGCGGTGCCCGCCCCGCCCAGGGCCAGGAGGACGCCGACGACGACAGCAGCGCTCTTCTTCATGGACTTTCCCTTCTCTGCGGTCATGCCCTGTTGACGGCCGAGGCCGAGCGAGCACAGCTGGAACGGCTCGCACCATGACCGGCAGGTTGTAAAACGAGGGATAGACAGCCGAAGAAACTATGGAACGCGCGCTGCCGCCTAATTCACTCGAACGCCCGCACAGAATTGACACCTTGGCCGACACAGGGGGAAACGCTTCTTCAAATGGCCTACAAAAGACGCCCGGGCGGTGTGCGGAAAATCCGCACACCGCCCGGGCGGCATTCGTTCCGGTCGCGGTCAGCGATTGCCCGCGCCGTTGCCGGACAGGGCCGAGATGTCGTCCAGAATGTGCGACGCCGGCTCGTCACCCTTGGCCTGGGTGGAGTTCTCGGTGCACTGCTGGTTCTGCGGCGCGGACAGGACCGGCACGTCCTGCGCGACACCAACGGCGGCGATGAGGCCGAGGATGCCCTGGGCGTTCCCCTTCACCGGCAGACCGACGCAGAGCTTGTTGAGCGAGCCCTGCACCAGGGTGGCCTGCGGGCTCAGCTTGCCCTTGGTCACCTGGTTGCCGAACGCCTCCTTGGCCTCGTTGCCGCTGAGCGACGTGGTGCCGTGGTCGTTGCCGATGGCAAGCGCCTGGGGGGCTGCCGCGGCCGCGACACCGACTACGGACGCGGCGACCGCCGCCGTGGCCATTGCCTTCTTCAGCATTTTCGCTTTCCTTTCCTGGCTCTTCGCCAAGACGCACGTTCCTGCCCCGGCATCAACCGGGCCCGCGCCGATTGGTTGCGGGGCGTCACCCGGTTCTCCGTTGCGTGTGGGCCATCGGAGTGAACCCCAGGAACCGTTCCTGCGGCCGGCAGTTGATCCAGGACGCTCCGGTGGACGGGGTTTCTCCAGAAGGGAATGACCAAGTGATCAAGAAGGTTCTGGCCGCCGCCGCGGTTGCCGTCTCCGCCGTCGGCGCCTCCGCCGCTGTCGCGTCGCCGGCCCTGGCCATCGGCAACGACACCGGCACGACGTCCTTCAGCGGCAACGACGCCACGCAGGCGTTCGGCAACTCCGCCACGTTCGGCAACATGAGCCCGCAGCTGGCGCTCGTCCAGGGTTCCTTCAACAAGCCGTGCGTCGGTCTGCCGGCGAAGCTGAACCTCCAGGGCCTGGTCGGCGCCGGTGCCGTCGGTGTGCTCCAGGACGTGCCGGTCCTGTCGGCACCGCAGAACCAGCAGTGCGTGGAGAACTCGACCCAGGCCAAGGGCGACGAGCCGCTGTCGCACATCCTGGACGACATCTCCGCCCTGTCCGGCAACGGCACCGGCAACCGCTGAGTTCCGCCCGGTCCGTGACGGACCCACGACGGGCCGCCGACGCACTCGGCGACCCGTTCGCCGCTCTCGGCCGCTGCCCGCTGCCACCCCTCAGCCGAGGGGAGCAATCATGGACTCATATGACTGAACTGGTCCATACGAGTCAAACACCGCGACACAGGCGGGGTATGGCCCGTTGGCGATCACACAGCTCCTCCACGGAGTCCGCCTTTCGAAAGGGAACGAACATGAAGAAGCTGTGGGCAACCGCCGCTGTCGCCGCCTCCGTCGCCGGCCTCGCCGGGGTGGCGGCCCCGCAGGCCCTCGCCATCGGCAACGACCACGGCACCACGTCGCTCAGCGGCAACGAGGCCAGCTCGTCGTTCGGCAACTCCGCCACGCTGGGCGACCAGAGCCCGCAGCTCTCGCTGGTCCAGGGCTCGCTGAACAAGCCGTGCGTCGGTCTGCCGGTGAAGGCGAACGGCCAGGGTCTGCTCGGGCTCGTCGCCCTCGGCATCGCGCAGGACGTGCCGGTCCTGTCGGCACCGCAGAACCAGCAGTGCACGGAGAACTCCACCCAGGCCAAGGGCGACGAGCCGCTGTCGCACATCCTGGACGACATCTCCGCCCTGTCCGGCAACGGCACCGGCAACAACTGAGCGCCATCCCCCGCGGCGGGGGGGGGGGGGGGGGGGGGGGGGGGGG